>NZ_VOBR01000012.1 GCF_007845675.1 Lentzea tibetensis
GGGGCCCCTCGCGGCGTGGTGGGGCCGGCTCCGCCGGCAGGAAGAGCACCTGCCGGCCCGATAGGGGTACCACGCCGCACCCCAAGTCAAGGCCCAATCGCGCGGTGCCCACCACCCCGCACACTGCGGACACGCACACTCCTAGCCTGACCACACCGGCCCACCTGCCGTCGGACTCGCCTTCCGCAATCACACCGACCCGCCTGCCGACGTGCTCGCCTTCCGTTCTTGCACACCGACCCGCCTGCCGACGTGCTCGCCTTCCGTTCTTGCACACCGACCCGCCTGCCGACGTGCTCGCCTTCCGTCCTGACACACCAGCCCACCCGCCGTCGGCCGCTTTCCTGCCCGCCTGCCCTGCCCTGCCCTGCCTTGCCCGCCTGCCTTGCCTTGCCCGCCTGCCTTGCCTTGCCCGCCTGCCCTGCCCTGCCCGCCTGCCCTGCCCTGCCCTGCCTTGCCCGCCTGCCTTGCCTTGCCCGCCTGCCTTGCCTTGCCCGCCTGCCCTGCCCTGCCCGCCTGCCCTGCCCGCCCGCCTGCCCTGCCCTGCCTTGCCCTGCCCGCCCTCCCCGGCGGCGGGCCCACCTTCCCTTCTCACACACACCGGCCCGCTCGCCGCCGGACGCTTTCCTTGCCCCGCTTTCCTTGCCCCGCATTCCTTGCCTGCCTTCCTGCCCTGCCTGCCGAACCCGCCTTCCCGGCCACCCGCCGCCAGGCTCACCTTCCCTTCTCACACACCGCAGGCCCCCGACCACGTGGTCGGGGGCCTGCGGTGTGTCGGAGCCGGTGAGGTCAGGGAACCAGGACAACCCGGCCCAGCTGGGACCGCGCCTCCATGATCTCGTGCGCCTTCACGGCCTCGTCCAGCGAGAGGCTGGCGTGCACGATCGGCTTCACCTTGCCCGCCAGCACGAACTCGATCAGCTCGCGCTGGCCCGCCGCGAACTCCTCGGGGCGCTTGTAGAGCATGGCGTAGACGCTGAAGCCCGCGACGGTCTTCATGCCGAACAGGTGCATCGGGTTGATCATCGGGATGTCGGCGCCGGACGCCGAGCCGTAGAACACGAGCCTGCCGAAAGTTGCCAGTACGTCGAGGCTCTTCAGCAGGATGTCGCCGCCCACGGTGTCCAGCACCACGTCGGCGCCCTTGCCGTCGGTTGCCTCTAGGACCTTGTCCGTCCAGTCGTCCGACGTGTAGTCGAAGGCGTGGTCTGCGCCGAGTGACTTGGCGAACGCGAGCTTCTCGGGGCTGCTCGCCGTGGCGATCACTGTGCCTGCGCCCAAAGCTTTGGCCACCTGGACGGCCAGGTGGCCTACGCCGCCTGCTGCGGCGTCCACCAGGACCGTCTCGCCTGGGCGGACTGCGGCGCTGAACTTGAGGATGCCGTAGGCAGTCTGCGCGGGCGTCGTCAGTGCGGTCGCCTGTGCTGCGTCGATGCCCTCGGGGATGTGCAGCAGGCCCCTGGCCGGTGCGATGACGAAGTCGGCGTAGGCGTCCTGGTGGACCTCGGTCACCACGCGGTCCCCTGCGGTGACGTCCACCACGCCGGTGCCGATCGACTCGACGATGCCCGCTACGTCACCTCCCGGTGAGCCGGGCAGTTCGGCGGGGCCGCCGATCGGGATGCCCTGGCGGCGTTGGACTTCGGCGAAGTTGACGCCTACGGCCTCTACGCGGATCAGCACCTCCCCCGCGCCGGGTGCGGGCTTGGCTGCCTCGTCCACCTGCAGCACCGACGGTGCGCCGAACTCGTGGTAGCGAACGACTCTCATGACACTGGCTCCCCAAAGATTGTGGTGGACAAGGACTTCAGGCTCCACCGGTGAAGCGCAACGCCTGGCCGGTGATGTTTCCGTTCGCTGCGGAACCCAGGAAGAGGACGGCATTGGCCACGTCCGAAGGCACGGAGAGCTTTCCCGAGGCCAGGGTCTTCGCCTTGGCCTCGAGGGCTTGCGGCGGTGCGAAGCGCACCACGTTCTCCGTCAGGGTCTGGCCCGGCAGCACCACGTTCACGAGGATGCTCTCGGGAGCCAGCTCCCACGCCAGGCTGCGTGCCATACCCAGCAGGGCGGCTTTCGCTGCGCTGTAAGCGGTTCCGCCCACCATGCCGTACTCGGCCAGGCCGCAGGACATCATGACGATCCGGCCCCACTCGCGGCCGCGCATGGCTGGCACCGCGGCCTGGATCGTGTGGTACACGCCGTCTACGGTCGTGCGCAGCACTTCCTGCCACGTGGCCGACGGCACGTCCTCGAACTTCGGCATCGGGCGGCCTGGGCGGGGAATGCCGTCGCTCCAGGCGATCGCGCTCGCCACCAGCACGTCGATGCCGCCCCACTCGCTGACGACCGCGTCCACCGCGGCGCGGATCGACTCGAGGTCGGTCAGGTCGTAGCGGACGACTAGTGCGGAGCCGCCCGCCTCGCGCACCAGGCGGGCCGTCTCGTCGGCGCCGTCCTTGTTGTCGTGGAAGGTGACGGCGACGCGGGCGCCGTCCGCGGCGTAGGCGAGAGCCGTCGCGCGGCCGATGCCCGAAGAGGCACCGGTCACCAGCACGACCTTGTCCCGAACTGCAGTTTCCATCGGCTGGAGACGTCCTTTCTCAGGAGAGTGCGACCGGAAGCGATGCGAGGCCGCGCAGGTTGAAGCTCGGCCGCCACTCGGCCTGCCCCGGCTCGACGGCGAGCCGCAGCTTCGGGAACCTCTGGAACAGCCTGCTCAGCACGATCTGGCCTTCCATCCTGGCCAGAGGCGCGCCGACGCAGTGGTGGATGCCGTGCCCGAACGACAGGTGACCCGCCGCGGCGCGGCGCACGTCCAGGCGGTCGGGATCGGCGTACTTGGCGGGATCCCGTCCGGCCGCGCCCAGCGCGATCGTGACGAACTCCTGCGCGGGGATGTGCACTCCCGCTACTTCGATGGGCTCGGTGGTGTAGCGCCAGGTCGCGTTGGCCAGCGGGGCGTCGTAGCGCAGGATCTCGTCGACCGCGCCCGGCCACAGCCCTTCCTCTGCCTCCACCAGCGCGCGCTGGTCGGGGTGCGTGAGCAGCGCCAGCACGCCGGTGCCGAGCATGTTCACCGTCGTCTCGTGCCCGGCGACCAGCAGCAGGAACGCCATCGACATCAGCTCGGTCTCGTCGAGCTTGTCGCCCTCGTCGCGCACCTGGATCAGCTCGCTGAGCATGTCCTCGCCCGGCTCGGCGCGCTTGTCCGCGATGAGGCCGCGCAGGTAGACGACCATCGCCTCGCTCGCGTCCAGCACCTCCTCGCCACCGGAACCCGAGGTGAGGGTGTTCGACCAGCCGCGGAACGTGGCCCGGTCGTCCTGCGGAATCCCCAGCAGCCAGCAGATCACCGTGAACGGGATGGGGAACGCGAGCTCCTCGATGAGGTCCGCGCTCTGTTTCCCCTCCAGCGCGTCGAGCAGCTCGTCGGTCAGCGCCACGATCCTCGGCCGCAGCGCCTCGACCCTGCGCGCCGTGAAAGCCTTGCCCACCAGGCGACGCAGCCGGGTGTGGTCGGGCGGGTCGCTGTCCAGCATGGTGGTGCTGAGCTCGGTCGCGAACTGCTTGCGGGTACCGACCTCCTGCAGGAACTCAGCCCGCCGCACCGGATCGACGAAGTTCTGCGGGATCAGGCCGTAGCCCACCCGCATGTCCTTGCTCAGCCGGGGATCGACGAGCAGCGCGCGGGCCTCGTCGTAGCCGGTGACGACCCAGGTCTTGATCCCGTTGGGGGTGGCCATGACGTGCACCGGCGAGCTGGCGCGCAACGCGGCGAGCACGGGGTGCGGGTCACGGACGTAGCCGTCGTCGAACAGTTCGAGAATCTCTTGCGGCGCAACGATGTCCGTCATGGTTTGGTTCCTCTCTTCGGCAACGTGCGCCGCGGTCAGGCGGAGACCTCGTAGGTCGCCCAGCCCCCGGTCGATGAGAAGCCGAGCTTGCGGTTGAGCGCGAGCACGGCGGAGTTGGTCTCGTCGTTCCACGCCTGCACCAGTAAGACCTGCGGCTCGGTCCCGGCGACCCAGGAGAGCAGCTCGGCCTTCAGCTGGGCGGCCAGGCCCTTGCGGCGGTGCGCGGGCAGCACCAGCACCTCGCCCGCGTCGGCCATCGGGCTGTCCCGCACGAACATCGTGCAGTAACCGGCGATCTCGCCGGTCGCCTCGTCCACAGCCGCGGTGACGTAGCACCGGTGCCGGGCCCGCTCCGCCTCGGCCTCGCGCTCCCGCACGTCGGCGGCGGTGGCCTGACCGACCCGCGCCTGCCCGTTGATCGGCACGTCCAGCTCGCTCCACGCCTTCGCGTACGAGTCGACGAGGTCGTCGGGGCAGCCGTCGTTCCAGCGCACGAACCGGTACCCGGCAACGGCTTCCGCCGCGATGGCGGCGCCCTTCAGCTTCAGCCGGTTGCGGACGTTCACGACGATCCGCTTGCCCCCGGCCGACTCCGCGAACGCGTCGGCCTCCGCGGTATGCGGCGCGTCGACCAGCAGCCTGGTCCGGCCGCGCGCGGCGAGCTCCTCGCGTGCGGCGTCCACCAGCAGACGCCCGGCGCCGCGGCGCCGGAAACCGGGGAACACCCACAGGGAACCGTGCCCGGTGTCCAATGTCGCCGAGAGGTCGAGGCCGAGCTTCACGTATCCGGCGGGCTCGGCGCCGTCGTAGACCGCCAGCACGACGCGGTCGGTTCCCCTGCGCTTCTGCAGCAGCCGCGCCATCAAGTCCTCCGACGCCGGCGGATCGTCCGGCAGCGCAACGCGCATGGTCTCGGCAAAGCCGGGGAACAGTGCCCGCACGGTCGCCTGGTCGTCTCCGTCGAGGGTTCGGATTTCCATGCTCGTCATTCAGCCAGACAGGACGCCTCGCGCGCAGTGGCCGAACACCGGATTCCACCGAGCTTTCAGCGTTCTTCCAGCGGGGCAACGGGTTTCAGGCCGACTCCAGGGCTCTTTCAGACGGTCCCGGCAGCGTGAGGCGCAACGCACCTGAGACTTCACGAGGGAGAACCATGAACACCGTGCAGGCGCAGCTGGTCGGCAGCTGGACGACGGAGCTGGACAACGACGGCACCCCCGCACTCGGCCTGGTCGCCTTCTCCGCTGACGGTGGCGTCACGTCCACGCAGCTCAACACCAAGCACATCGGACTCGGCACCTGGCGTGCCACGGGTGCGACGACGTTCGAGTACGCCTTCCACATCCTGGCGTCCGACGACGAGGGCAAGCACGTCGGCGAGGCCCGCATCCACGTCGAGGGCGAGATCGTCGACGACGGCACCTGGGTCGGTACCGGTGGCGCCACCTTCTACAACCCCGAGGGCAAGTCCCTGCGCGGCCACGGCGGCTCGAAGGTGGTCGCGAAGAAGTTCGGCATCGGCAAGTAGCCACCCTCGATCCTGGAGCTCGAATGTCCGCAGGCCCAGATTCACAGATCGCGGCGGAATTCCCTTCCACCGCACTGCCCGCGTCGTTCTGGAGCGGACTCGCCGCCCAGCTGTCCGGTGAGCTCGTCCTTCCCGGCGACCCCGGCTACGTCTTCGCCAAGCAACTGCAGAACTACGAGTTCGACGCGATCGAGCCGGCGGCCGTCGCCTACTGCGAAACGGCGCGGGACGTGCAGGCGTGCCTCAGGTTCGCCCGCGGTCACGACGTCCGGGTCCACATCCGCAGCGGCGGGCACAGCTTCAACGGCTGCTCGACCGGCACCGGTCTGGTGATCGACGTGTCGCGCATCAACCACGTGATCGCGGGACCGACCGTCCAGCTCGGCGCGGGCAGCCAGTCGGTCGACGTCCTGGACGCCCTGCACCGGCAGGGCGCCCAGGTCGTCACCGGGACCTTTCCCACCGTCAGCGCGGGAGGATTCCTCTCCGGCGGCGGGATCGGCTGGCAGACGAGGAAGTTCGGCATCGGCAGCGACCGGATCGTCTCCGCGCGGGTGGTGCTCGCCGACGGCAGGCTGGTGCACTGCTCGGCCACCGAGGAGCCGGACCTGTTCTGGGCCGTGCGCGGCGGAGGCGGCGGCAACTTCGGTGTCGTCGTGGAGTTCGAGGTCCGGCCGATCGAGGCACCACTGCTGGTGGGCTACGAGACGACCTGGCCGATCTCCGCTGCCGCCGAGGTGATGGCCGCCTGGCAGGCGTGGTGCATGGACGGCTCGGAGGACCTCGGCTCGTCGCTCGTCGTGCTGCCTGCCTTCGGCCCGGACAACCCGCCGATGGTCAAGGTCTGGGGCGTGCACCTGGGTTCCCGCGACCAGCTGGACGCCGCGCTGGACGAGCTGGCCGAGCGGGTGGGTGTGGCGCCGTTGAGCCGGACGAGCAGCGACCCCGCGCCCTACGGCAAGGTCATGCACAGCCAGCTGTGCGGCGGGAACGGCCTGGCCGAGTGCCACCGGACCGGCTCCAACCCGGTCGCGGTCGGCCACCGGCACCCGTACACCCGGCAGAGCTACCGGCTGATCGACCGGGCGCTGGACGTCCAGGAGACCGCCGAGGTCATCCAGGCGTGGGATCCGTCCCTGAACCGGGAGCGCTACGTGCTCTGCATCGCCATCGGCGGTGCGGCCAACCGGGTCTGCCGGACGGAGACCGCGTACGCCCATCGCGAAGCGCAGTTCCTGATCGGCTACCAGATCGCGCTGCGCGGCGACGACCGTCCAGCCGAGGACGTCGCGTTCATGAACGCGTGGGCGGACCGCGCCGACGCGCTGCTGACCCCGCTGTCCTGCGGTGCGTACGTCAACTTCCCGAGCTCGAACCCCGACGCGGACTGGCTGTCGGAGTGCTACGGGGAGAACCTGTCCCGGCTGCGCAGGGTCAAGCGGAAGTACGACCCCACCGGGATGTTCCAGCACGCACAGGGCATCTGACCGATCCCGTGGACGAGCCGACCGCCGCCATCGAGCGGGCCCTGTTCACCCTGCGCCGTCTGCACGCCCGCCGCACGCCGTCCCGGACGGCGTGCGGTTCGGCGTGGGACAACGCGCTCATCGCCGTGCTCGACGCGATCGACCAGACCGGCGAGCGCCCGTGCACCGTTTCCGCGGTGGCCAAGGCGTTGCACGTCGACCTGTCCAGCGTGAGCAGGCTCGTGGCGCAGGCGGTCGAGGCAGGCCTGGTGGAGCGGACAGCGGACCAGACAGACGGCCGCAAAGCGGTGCTGGTGCTGACCCCCGACGGACAAGCCACGGCCGAGAAGGTGCAGGCACTGCGGCGTTCACTGTTCACGCAGGCGATGGCCGGCTGGCCCGCGCACGAGCAGGCGACCTTCAGCCGCCTGCTCGTGACGTTCACCGAGCGGTACGAGGCGGTCGTCAACGCCGACCGCCCCTGAGCTCAGGACAGGCCGGCCAGCAGGCGGTGGCGGTACGCGGCCACCAGCACCGCTGCCAGCAGGGCGATGCCACCCGCCAGGACGAAGTACGCGGGCAGCGGGATCCCGGTGGTGAGCCGGTACAACTGCCCGCCGATCACCACACCGACCGCGCCGAACAACCCGTTGACCGCGAGGAACCTGCTGCCGTAGCCGGGCGGGGCCACCGAGGCGGCCAATGCCAGCCCCACCGGGGCGATGGCGACCTCGGCGCAGGAGAAGAGCAGGTAGACCACCAGCAGCCACATCGGCGTCACCGGGCCGCTCTGGGCATCAACCGCCGCCACGGCCATCAGCACGAAGCTCAGGCCTCCGGCCGTGAGTCCGGCGGCGAACTTGACCGGCACGGTCAGCCGGTCGCCCGCCCGGACCCACAACCACGCGCACAGCGGCGCGATCAGCAGCACGAACAGCGGGTGCACCGACTGGAACCAGCTGGCGGGCACCTCGTACCCGCCGACGGCGCGGTCGGTGTCGCGTTCGGCGAACAAACCCAGCACGGACCCGGACTGGGCGAAGATCATCCAGAACGTCGACGCCGCCAGCATCAGCAGGGTGAAGCTCCGCAGCCTGGCCCGCGGCATCTCGAGCGCGCCACGCCGCCGCAGCGTGTTCAGGAACCAGAACGGGACGACGAGCGTGCCCAGGCCGAACAGTGCGAGAACGGCCTGCAGCGGAACGGTTCCGCTGGCGACTCCCGCCACCAGCACGACGGCCACGGGTACGGCCACCGCCGCGGTTCTCCGCAGCACGCGCTGGATCTCGGCGGGCGGGAGCGGATGAGCCGGGTAGCGCCCCAGGTCGCCGAACTTCCGCAGCCCCAGGGTGAACTGGACCAGTCCGAGAGCCATCCCGGCCGCGGCCGCGGCGAACCCGAGGTGCCAGGCCACCTTCTCGGCCAGGAACCCGGTCACCACCGGCGCGATCACCGCGCTGACCTGGATGCTCATGTAGAACAACGAGAAGACGGCTTCGCGGTCGCGGTCGTCCGAGCCGCCCGTTCCGCCGACCATCGCGGCCATGGCGGGCTTGACCAACCCGGTTCCCGTCGCCACCAGGAACAGTCCCAAGTAGACAGATGCGTCGAACGGCAGGCTGAGCGTGACGTGCCCGGCGACGATCAGCCCGCCGCCGAGCAGGACCGACCGCCGGGCGCCGAGCACCCGGTCGGCCAGCCAGCCGCCGGGCAGCCCGGCCATGAAGGCCAGCGAGATGTAGCAGGCGAACAGCGCTGTCGCCGTCTGCCCGCTCATCCCCTGCCCACCGTCAGCGACCGGTGCGGCGAGGTACAGCACGAGGATCGCCGCCATCCCGTAGAAGCTGAAGCGCTCCCACAGGTCCACGACGAACAACGTGCCGAACCCTCGGCGTCCGGGAGCGGAAGTCGTGCTCGGTTCGTTCGCGGTCGCGACCATGACGGCCCTTCTCAGGTAGCGGTGCCCAGCTTCGAGATCAGGGAGGTGTCGTGCACGCCCTTGACGAACTCGGGGGTGTCGAGGATGCGCAGCAGGGCGGGGATCGTGGTCCTGATGCCCTTGCCGGTGATCCGGAACTCGCTCAGCGCCCGGCGCATCCGCGCCACCGCCTGCGGCCGGTCGGGCGCCCAGACGACGACCTTGGCCAGCAGCGAGTCGTAGTCGGGGCTGATCCGCCAGCCGGCACGCGCATGCGTGTCGACCCTGGTGAACGGTCCACCTGGCGGCACGAACTCGTCGATCAGACCGGCCGCGGGCAGGTAGTCCCGGTCGGGATCCTCCGCGTTGACCCGGCACTCCAGCGACACGCCCCGGCCGTCGAACTCCAGGCTGAGCGGCAGACCCGCGGCGACCCGCAACTGCTCGCGGACCAGGTCGATGCCCGTCACCATCTCGGTCACCGGGTGCTCGACCTGGATCCGGCAGTTGATCTCCATGAAGTAGAACTCGTCGTCGACGACGAGGTACTCGAACGTGCCCGCGCCGACGTAGCCGACAGCCTTCGCGCCCGCCACCGAGGCCTCCGCCATCCGGCGGCGCAGGCTCTCCGGCAGCTCGGGCGCCGGGCTCTCCTCGATCAGCTTCTGATGGCGGCGCTGCACCGAGCAGTCGCGCTCGCCGAGGTGGACGACCTCGCCGTAGGAGTCCGCGAGCACCTGGACCTCGACGTGCCGCGCGCTCTCGCAGAACCGTTCCATGTAGACAGAGCTGTTGCCGAACACGGCCTGTCCCACGGCACGCGTGCTGCGGTAGGCCTTGGCGAGGTCCCGCGGGTCGCGCACCACCGTCATGCCCCGGCCGCCACCGCCCGCGGTGGCCTTGATGATCACCGGGTAGCCGATCTCCGCGGCGAGCGCCGTCGCCTCGGCCGCGCTGTCCACAGTGGACCTGCTGCCGGGCAGCAAGGGCAACCCGGCCTCGGCCATCGCGGCGCGCGCCGACGCCTTGTCGCCGAGCCGCGCCATCACCTCGGGCGGTGGCCCGACGAAGACGAGACCGTTGTCGGCGCAGATCTCCGCGAAGTCCGGATCCTCGGAGAGGAACCCGTATCCGGGGTGCACCGCCTGTGCTCCGGTGGCGAGTGCCGCCTCCACCAGCGCGGGCGCGAACAGGTAGCTGCGGCGGGCGGGCGGCGGGCCGATCTGGACGGCCACGTCGGCGGCGCGCACCGCCGCCGAGTCCGCGTCCGCGGTGGAGTGGACCACGACGGTGCGGATGCCCATCTCCTGACAGCTGCGAACCACGCGCAGGGCGATCTCACCCCGGTTCGCGACGAGTACCGTGTCGAACACGATCTACTCCTCCTGCTCGGCCGGAGCGATGACGAGCAACGGCTGGTCGTACTCGACCGCCTGACCATCGGCGGCGAGCACCTCGGTCACCGTTCCGGCGCACGGCGCCACCACGGCGTTCATCAGCTTCATCGCCTCGACGATGCCGACCTGCTGCCCTTGCGCGACAACGTCTCCGACCGCCGCGAACGGACGCGCACCCGGCTCGGCCGCCACGTAGAACGTGCCGACCATCTCGGCCCGCAGCACCTCACCGGTCGGCTCGGCCTCCAGCGCATTCCCTTCGCCGGACGGCACCACGGAGCCCGCTTCGCCCACCGGCCACTCGACCTCGACGCGCACCGACCCGGCCGCCATCACGACCCGCGTCGCACGCCCGGCGGGCCCGCGGACCAGATCGCCCAGACTCCGGCACAACTCACGCACCGTCTCCCGTTCGTCGGCGAGGCTCGGTGGCTCCTCGCCCAACGGGAGCCGGTCAGGCACGATGCTCATGTCACTTCTCCTCTGCCGAGCCCGCGGAAACGCACCCGCCGGACGATGATCAGCTCAACGCTTCCTGTGCTCGCCGACTCGGCGAGCGACCAGGCAACGGCCACGCGCGGCGGCACCTCGCACACCCGATACGCGACGCTCACGCCACCTCACCCCCGCCGAGGCCGAGCCTGCGGAAACGCAACCGCCGCGCAGCGACCAGCTCAGCGCTCTCCCTGCCCACCAGCTCGGCGAGCGACCGCGCGACGGCCTGCCGCAGGAGCTCGGACGCGGCAGCGGGATCGAGGTGGCTGCCGCCGTCCGGCTCGGGCACCACCGCGTCGACGACACCGGCCCGCAGCAGGGAAACCGGGTCGATCCCCAGTGACGCGGCGGCGAGCGGTGCCGCGGCCGCGTCGCGCCAGAGGATCGACGCGCACCCTTCCGGGCTGATCACGGAGTAGGTCCCGTTCTGGGTGATGAGCACGGTGTCGGCGACGGCCAGCGCGAGTGCGCCGCCGCTGCCTCCCTCACCGGTGATCACGGACACCACCGGCACGCCCAGTCCGCCCATCAGGCGCAGGTTCTCCGCGATGGCGACGGCCTGGCCGTTCTCCTCGGCCTCGATCCCGGGAAACGCGCCGGGGGTGTCGATCAGCGCCACGACCGGCGTGCCCAGCTTCGCCGCCAGTCGCAGCAGCCGCGCCGACTTGCGGTAGCCGGCGGGCGAGGGCATGCCGAAGTTCCGCGCGACCAGTTCGGCCGTGTTGTGCCCCTTCTGGTGGCACAGCGCCAGCACCGGGAGGCCGTCGAGCACGCCGAATCCCCCGACCAGTGCGGGACAGTCCGCGCCGAGCCGGTCGCCGTGCAGCTCGACGAAGCCGTCGAGCAGATGCGCGACGTGGTCCAATCCGGTCGGCCGGTCGATGTGGCGGGCCAGCTTGACCGTGTCCCAGCCGGACGCCGCAGCGAGATCAGCAGAGCCCAGCCGGACGTCGGGCAGGTCCGCGCACCACCGCGCGGGGGCGCGGTCGGTGACCGCGAGCAGCCGCGACAGCGTCGCGCGCAGCTCGCTGCGGGGGCGGACCAGGTCGACGAGTCCCTTGGCCAGCAGGTACTCCGCGGTCTGGAACCCCTCCGGCAGGCGCTGGCGGATGGTCTGCTCGATCACCCTGGGGCCGGCGAACCCCATGCGGGCACCGGGTTCGGCGACGACGACGTCGGAGAGCGTGGCGAACGACGCCGCCACTCCCCCGTACGTGGGGTCGGTGACCAGGGTGATCGTCAGCAGGCCCGCCTCGTCCAGTGCGGCGAAGGCGTTGCTCGTCTTCGCCATCTGCATCAACGAGAGCGCGCCCTCCTGCATCCGGGCACCACCGGAGGCGGTGACCACCAGCAGGGGCAGGCGTTCAGCGAGTGCGGCCTCGGCCGCGACCGTGATCGCCTCGCCCTCCGCGGCACCCAGGCTGCCGCCGAGGAAGCGGAAGTCCATCACGGCGGCCACCAGCGGCCTGCCGTCGATCGACCCCCGCACCACGACGACGCCGCGTTCCATGCCGGTGTCGGCACGCGCGGAGGCGTGCCGCTCGGCATAGGCCCGGACGTCCACGAAGGACAGCGGGTCGACCGTGGTGCCGGGGACACCCAGCTCTTCGGCACCGTGGTCGAAGAGCTGGGCGATCCGTTGTGCGGCACTGAGTCGCGAGTGCCAGCCGCAGTCCTGGCAGACGCGGAGCTCGCGGGCGAACCGCTTCGCGTAGATCGTCGTCCGGCAGTTCGAGCAGACGTACCAGTCCGCCTGCGTGCTCACTTCGCGTGCGATCGTCACCGGTGTTCCTCCCTTCGTCGTCGTCGAGCCGATCACCGGGCACGGCACGCCCGCGACCGCCGCGCCGTACCTGGCCAGCCCCTGCAGCACGGTGTCCCAGTCCACCGGGAGCTCAGAGCTCCGGCTGTGCGCCGTACGCAGCCACGACCCGGCAGACCTCGAACGGCTTGGCGCGCGAGTGGTCGCGGAACGGCCGCAGCGGCGCCGTCTGGTCGAGGTGGCCCTCGCTGCGCTCCCACTCCTCGAACACCTGCCAGCTCGCCCACCGGCTCACCACCGTGTAGCTCGCCGGGTCGCCGACCGAGCGGAGCAGGTGGTTGCCCAGCAGGCCGGTCGTCCCGGCCATCCGGGCGCTCGACTCGTGGTAGGCGTCGAGCACGGCCTGCTCGTCGTCGCTGGAGTGGTAGAGGATCACCTGGACTTCCTGGCTCATGAGCCACCTGGCAGGTGCGCGACCACCGTCATCGTCGTCATCGACCCACCGCTGCGGTACGGGTGCAGCTTCTGGCGGTGCTCGAGGTGTCCGTCGCTGGTCTCGAACTCGCGGAACCGCGGCTCGTCGACCCAGTCGCTGACGATGTAGTAGATGTCCTCTTCCTCTTCACTGCGCGACAGCCACTGGCCGAGGTTGGCCGGGTGACTGGTGACGGAAGTGCCGACCTCGAGCCACTTCTGCTCGAACTGGCCGCCGAGGCCTGGCTTGATCTGCATCCGCAGCATCACGCGGAAAGCCATGTCAGATGCCCCCGTCCACGTTGATCGTCGCGCCGGTGACGTACCGGGAGAGGTCGCTGAGCAGGAAGAGCACCGGCCCGGCGATCTCGTCGGTGGTGCCCAGCCTGGCCAGTGAGGTCTTCTGCGAGTAGGTGGCGCGCAGGCCTTCGGCGCGCTCGGCGGGCATGTCGTCGAACGCCTCGGTCTCGATGACACCGGGCGCCACGACGTTGACCCGCACGCCCTTGGGGCCGAGCTCCTTGGCCAGCGACCGGGTGAGACCGATCATCGCCGACTTCGCGGCGGTGTAGTGCGCGCGCAGCGGGATGCCCGCGGCGGCACCGCGGGAGCCGATGTTGACCACCGACGCCCCGTCGCCGAACAGCGGCAGCGCCTGCTGGATCACCCGGTACGCGGCGGTCAGGTTGGTGTCGAGGATCCGCGACCACTCGTCGGCGGGGAGCTTCTCGAACGGGATGTGGCTGATCACGCCGGCGTTGTTGACCACGCCGTCGAGGCTGCCGAAGCGCTCCTTCGCCTCCTCCAGCAGGCGGTCGATCTCCTCGATCTCACCGACGTCGGCGCGCACGACGTGGTGCTGGCCGCCGGTCTCCTTCAGTTCGCGGGTGAGGCTTTCGACCGCTTCGCTTTCCTGCCGGTAGCAGGTGATCACGTCCGCGCCCGCCCGCGCGGCGGCCAGCACGATGCCGCGCCCGATGCCTCGCGAGCCGCCGGTGATGAGGAGCTTCTTGTTCTGCAGTCCGAGTTCCATGACGTTGTCCCTTCGCGCGGATCTAGACGCAACCGTCGGCGTGGATGTCCTGACCGGTGATGTACGAGGCCAGGTCGCTCGCCAGGAAGAGCACGACGTTCGCGATCTCCTCGACGGTGCCGAGCCTCTTGACCGCGGACATCTGGCTGAACATCGCCCGCTGGCGAGCGGCCACCTCCGGCGGCATCGCGTCGAACGCCTCGGTGTCGATCCGGCCGGGCGAGACGACGTTGACCCGAATGTTGCGCGGGCCCAGCTCCCTGGCCAGCGAGCGGGTCATCCCGACCAGCCCGGCCTTGCCCGCGGTGTAGTGCGCACCGCCCGCCATGCCGATGAACGTGACGATCGAGCCGAGGTTGACGATCGACGAGCCGGACGCCAGCAGGTCCAGCGACAGCGCCCCGTGGATCAGCCGGTGGGCCGAGGTCAGGTTCCCCTCGACGGCGGCACCCCACCCCGCGTCGGTCAGCTCGGCGTACGGCTGGGGGCTGAACTCACCGACGTTGTTGACGAGCACGTCGAGCCCACCGAAGTGGCTCTGCGCCTCGGCGAGCAGCCGGGCGGTTCCGTGCGCGTCCGACACGTCGGCTTCCACGATGCGGTGGTCACCCGCGGTCTCGGCGAGCTCGTCCTCCAGCCCGCGCACCGCCTCCTTGCCCTTGCGGTGACAGGTGATCACGTTGGCGCCTGCGCGTGCCGCGGCGATCGCGATGCCGCGACCGATCCCCCGCGAGCCACCGGTGACCACGACCCGCTTGCCCTTCAAGGCGAAATCCACACTCATCTGAAGTTTCTCCTGTGCCTGTGCGAGATTCAGCGGGTCACGGCCGCTGCGGCGGACTCGAGCTTGCCCTTGATCAGTTCCATCTGGACGCGCGTGTTGCGGTTCAGCCGGTCGGTCATGGCCGCGTCGTCGATCGGCGCGTCCGGCTTCATCTTGAAGTCCTGCACCCAGCGCATCAGCACACCGCCGGGCTTCTGCTCGTACTCCCAGTGGATGACCATGTACTGGAAGACCCCGGTCTCCACGCGATGCGCGTCGACCGTCCGCCGCACCGGGTCGGGGGTGCGCTCGGAGACCCAGCTCCAGACCTTGCCGTTCTCGTCCGGGTGCAGGGAGAGCCGGAACCGGACCGTGTGGCCGGTGTTCTCGATGATCTCCGCGCTGGCGTACTCGCTGAACAGCCGCGGCCAGTTCTCGACGTCGTTGGTCATGTCCCAGACCAGGTCCATCGGCGCGTCGATCAGGATCTCGTTGTCGGTGTGCCCGATCATCACGCGCTCACCGCCGACAGGAGTCCGTTGACGTAGTCCACGGCCTGGCGCGGCGTCTTCATGTGGTCGACGGCCTCGTCGGGCATCGTGATGCCGAAGGTGCGCTGGATCCTGCCCGCGAGCTCCAGGATCGCGAGCGAGTCGTAGCCGAGGTCGCCGAACTGCTCGTCCGGCCGCGATTCGTCCAGCTTGACGGCGTCGTCCACACCGGCGCAGGATCCGAGGATCCCGGTCAGGTCGGACAGGGTGAAGCTCTTCATCCGTGTGCTCCTCATCGTTGCGGACCTTGGTGACCTAGCTGGGAAACCGCCGGTTTCCCTTGCCCAGCACGAGCGCGGCGGTGAACCCTCCGTGACCTCTCGCCAGCACCAGCGCGGTGCTGGGCCGGGTCTCGCGCGAGTCGTCCATCACCAGGTCGATGTCGCAGCCGGGCCTGAGCGTCGCCGGGCCGACGGTGTGCGGGACGACACCGGCCGACATCGACAGCAGTGCCGTGGCGACGTCCAGCGCCGCGCCACCCGCGTACAGCCGTCCGGTGAGCGTTTTCGGTGCGGTGACCGGAACTCCGCGCGGGCCGAACACCTCGGTGATCGCCCTGGCCTCGGCGAGGTCGAGCGCGGGAACACCAGCGGCGTCGGCGAACACGACATCCACTTCGGACGGTTCGAGACGGGCCTGCTTCAGCACCCGGCGGATCGTGCCCGCCAGCGCGGGCGGTCGGCCGGAGCCGGGTGGCGGGTCGAAACCGGCCGCGTACCCGAGCAGCGAACCGTAGTGCGGGACGTCTCGAGCGGCGGCCGAAGCGGCGCTCTCGACGACCATCATCGCGCCGCCCTCACCCGGCAGGTAACCGGACGCGTCGACGTCGAACGGGACGTACGCCCGCTGCGGATCATCCACAGTGGACAATTGGCCGGTCGCGAGCTGCGCCACGAGGCCGTACGGGCACAGCGAGGCGTCGGTGCCGCCGCTGAGCACGACCTTGGAGCCCTCGGCGACGAGTCGCCGCGCCTGCCCCAGCGCGTCCAGCGCGCCCGCCTGCTCGCTGCAGAACACGCCGCAGGGGCCGCGCATCCCGTGGCGGATCGAGACCTGCCCGGTGGTCGCCGCGTAGAACCACGCGATGGACTGGTAGGCGCCGACCCACGAGGGACCGTTGGTGTAGAGCCGTTCCATCTCGTGCTGGCCGAACTCCGTGCCACCCGACGAGCTCGCGGTGACCACGGCCATCTCGAACTCCGGCATCGATGCCGGGTCGAGGTGCGCGTCGTTCAGCGCCGCCTCGGAGCCCGCCAGCGCGAGGTGGGTGTACCGGTCCGTCTGCGGGATCAGCCTGCCGGGAACCAGGTCTCGCGCGAAGAACCCGGAGACCTCACCCGCCAGGCGCACCGGGTACGGGCTCGGGTCGAACAGGGTGATCGGGGCGATCCTGCTCTTGCCGCCGAGCACCGACTCCCAGTGCTCACCGACGTCGAGACCGGTGGGCGCCAGCACACCGAGCCCGGTGATGACCGGCGGTTCCTCCCGGATCAGGGACGCGTGCATCGGGATACCTCCTTACCGAATCGAAGGCCGCCCGGTCACAACCGGCTCAGCACGAGCGCGCTCTGGAAACCGCCGAACCCGCTGCCGACGCTGAGGATCGTGTCCATCCGGTGCTCCCGGGCGACCACGGGCACGTAGTCCAGATCGCACTCGGGATCCGGGGTGGACAGGTTCGCCGTCGGCGGCACGACCTGGTGCCGCAACGCCATCGCGCACGCCGCGACCTCGAGCGACCCGATCGCGCCCAGCGAGTGCCCGATCATCGACTTGATGGAGCTGACCGGAACCTCGTACGCGCGCTCACCGAGACTGCGCTTGAACGCCGCGGTCTCGTGCCGGTCGTTCTGCTTCGTGCCGGAACCGTGCGCATTGATGTAGTCCACTGTGGATGGATCGCGTTGCGCGCGGTCCAGCGCCACCCTGATCGCCTCGGCCATCTCGCGACCGTCGGGCTTGAGGCCCGTCATGTGGAACGCGTTGCTGCGACTGGCGAACCCGGCGATCTCACCGTAGATCCGCGCACCACGTGCCCGCGCGGCCTCCAGCTCCTCGAGCACCATCACGGCCGATCCCTCGCCGAGGACGAAGCCGTCCCGGTCGGCGTCGAACGGGCGGGACGCGTGCTCGGGGTCGTCGTTGTTCGACGTCGTCGCGCGGATGGCGTCGAAGCACGCCGAGGTGATCGGGGACAGCGGTGCGTCGGTCGCGCCGGCCAGCACGAACTCGGCGCTCCCCTCCTCGATCAGCTTGGCACCGTGCCCGACGGCGTCCAGGCCGGACGTGCAGCCGGTGGAGATCAGCGACACCGGGCCCTCGGCGCCGACCACCCACGCCACCTCGACGGCGAGCGTGCTCGGCACCATGTACCCGTACAGCTGCGGTACGCCGTACTCGTGGTCGACGAGCCACTCGCGGCCGCCGTCCGACAGGACCGCGTACTCCTGCTCGAGCCCCATCGTGCAGCCGACCGCGCTGCCGATGCTCACCCCGATCGCCGACGGGTCCGCCGACGACAGGTCGAGGCCGCTGTCCGCGAGAGCTTCGCGGGACGCGACCACGGCGAACTGCGCCGCCCGGTCCATCCGGCGGATCTCCTGCGGTGACAGGCCTTCCGCGGCCGCGTCGAACGAGCACTCGGCGGCGACCCGCGAGCGGAACCTCGAGGCGTCGAACAGGCTGATCGCCCTGGTGGCCGTGCGACCGGCGGTCAGCAGCTCCCAGAACGCCTCACGACCGGTGTGGCCCGGTGCCACCACGCCGATCCCGGTGATCACCGCTCGGCGGGTCACGGAGCACCGCCGACGTCGGGGCCGGCCGCGTCGGGATCGGCGACCTGCTCCGTGTCGACGTGCCCCAGTTCCGGCCGCGGCGCGAGCGGTGACAGGTGGAACACGCACCGGGCGGGCGCGTCGCCGACGTTGCGCAGCCGGTGGCGCGCGCCGATCGGCACCAGCACCGAGTCACCGGGGCCCAGCGGCACCACGGCGTCGTCGAGGGTGATCTCGAGCCTGCCGTCGATCACGTGCAGGAATTCCTCGGAGTACGGGTGGTAATGCTCGGTCACGTGCTCGCCGGGCGCGAGGGTGAGAAATCCGCCGAATCCCGACGTGCACCCCACCGTCTTCGGGCTGAGCGTGACCCTGATGTCGCCGCCGCGTTTGCGGTTCGGAACGGCGTCGCTTTCCGCGACACGGGTCTGCCTGGTCGCCGTCATCGAGCACCGCCCATGTTCGCGCCGGCCACCTCGGTGATCAGGCAGCCGTTTTCCGGAGTCCACGAGTAGAAAGGAACCGCCATCGCGTCCTTCGGTTCCCGCCAGCCGGGGTCGAACGGCGAGATGGACTCCGAGAGCTTCTTGTTGAGCTCGCCGTACAGCGGGTGGCTGCGCGCCTTGTAGAGGCCGGGAGCGATGTCGTGGTCGGCCTCCACGAGGTGGAAGTAGAGGTTGTGGAAGGCGAACAGGGTGCGACGGGAGACGCCGATCATGTGCGGCAGCTCCGTCCCGTCCGAGGCAGCAAAGGCTTCGGCGACATTCGGCGCATCGGCCGGATCCATTCTCGCCACGATCAATGTCCGGTGCACAGGCGGTCCTTCCGACGTCTTCATTCCGTTGTGTCAGCTTGCCCCGTGCTCCTGGAATGAATCTGTAAGACCGCTGAATCAAGACCGCCGAATCAACTACCGGGCCCAGAACGAACAAAAGCCCACCAGCAGCACGCTGGTGGGCGGGTGGAGAATTGCTCGAAGCCGAATCGGCAGGACTATCCGAAAACCACGCTGGACTTGCCGGGCGCCGCCTGCGCGACCACTACCGGAAGTGGCACCAGCACGCCGCCCTCCGCGTGCCGCTCCTGCTCGAGCAGCAGCTTCAGCGCGGGCTTGAGCAGCTCCGGCACGACGTACCCCGTCTCGCGCTCGTCGAGCAGGTAGACGTCGACGAGGTACTCCAGCGCGGCGGCGGCGTCCTCGGCTTCGATGCCTGCCCGCGTGGCCACCTCGCACGCCTCCCAGCGCATCCGGTCGCCGCGGACGAGCACCCGCAGCACCGCGCGGCAGTGGACGGGCAGGTTGCGGAAGCTCGACTCCACCGTGCCGAGGAGGCTCTGCGCGCCGCCGGGGAGCTCGGACAGCAGCAGCTCGTCGGCGATCATGCGGTCCAGCAGATGCGCGACGATCTTGGAGGACCGGCTCGCGAGCTTCACGGCCACCGCGCGCACGGTCAGCGGCAGGCGGCCGCACAGCCGGATGAGCTCGCGCACGGCGTCCGGCTCGGCCGAGCGGCGTTGCGGGCCGACGATGCGGTCGAACATCAGCTCGGCCTCGTTCTCCCGCAGCGGGGCCAGGTCGATCTGCTCGCCGATCGAGAGCGTGTCCCGCCGGTACCGGTAGCTGACGATGAGCGCGCAGCCCGAGCCGCCCGGCATGAGCGGTCGCACCTGCGACGCCGTGAACACGTCGTCGACGACGATGAGCACCCGGCGGTCGGCCGTCCAGGTCCGGAACAACGCGCTCAGCTCACCCAGCCCGGTGGGCAGGGTCTCCCTGGCGAAA
The DNA here is from genome assembly GCF_007845675.1 of Lentzea tibetensis. Lineage (GTDB taxonomy): Bacteria > Actinomycetota > Actinomycetes > Mycobacteriales > Pseudonocardiaceae > Lentzea > Lentzea tibetensis. The sequence goes on from NZ_VOBR01000012.1 coordinate 19,799, forward strand.
CCGCAGGCGCTCAGGCAGGCGGCCAGCGCGTTCGACAACGGCACGCTGCCCGCGTCCACCCCGGCCAGGTCGACGTAGAGCTGCCCGTCGGGGAACTCGGGCCGCAGTTTGTGCGCCGCACGCGTGGCCAGCGCCGTCTTGCCCGCACCGGGCGGACCGTGGATCTCGACGACGCGCATGGCCGCGGCGCCGTTCGCCGGGGTCTTCCCCAGCTGGTCGGCGATCCGGCCGAGCTCGTGCTCCCTGCCGACGAAACCGGGCAGGTCCGGCGGCAGCTGCCGGGGCACCACCGCGGCCCGCGCTTCGACGCGCTGGGTCGCGACGGGGGTGACGAACAGCCCCGGATCCTCGGCCAGCATCGCCTCGTGCAGCCTGCGCAGCTTGTTCGTCGGCTCGAGCCCCAGCTCCTCCACGAGCCTGCCGCGGGCGGCGCGGAAGACCTCGAGCGCCTCCGTGCGACGGCCGCACCGGTACAGGGCGACCATCAGCAACCCGGTGAAGCCCTCGTGCGTGGGGTTCATCCGGACCAGGCCGGCCAGCTCCTCCAGCACGTCCTGGTGCCGGTCGAGCTGGAGCTCGGCGCTGAACCGCTGCTCGAGCGCCCGCTTCCGGCGCTCCTCCAGCTGGGTGCGCCACGCGTCGAGGCGCTGGCTCGCGCTGACGTCCATCAGCGCCCCGCCGCGCCACACGCCCAGCGCTTCGGTGAGGCTGCTCGCCGCCGTGTGGTAGTCCGCGGCCTCGAGCGCCACCCTCCCCTTGGTGACGAGCCGGTCGAACCGGTCGATGTCGGTGATCTCGCCCGGCCCGAGCCTGAGCTCGTAACCGCCGACCTTCGTCAGCAGTGCGGGCTGCCTGCCCGCTTCGCCGGAGCCCTGCCGCGTGGGGAGTGCGGACTCGCTGGTCAGCCGCAGTCGCCTGCGCAGCTGGTAGATGTAGGTCTGCAGGGTCGTGGCCGCGCTCGGCGGCATCCCGCCCTCCCACATCTCCTCGCAGAGCTGCTCGACGGTGACCAAGGAGTTGGCGTTGAGCACCAGCAGCGCGAGAACTCGCCTGAGCTTGGGTGCCGATGGCGTGACGTCCTCACCGTCCCGGCACACCTTTAAAGCGCCCAGCAAAGAGATCTCGATCATGCGATACTCCCCAATTTCGCTTGAGAACCTGACGCCGGCTTCACCTGGCCAAGAAAGTGGAACAACGGCCGCGCCGCGAATTCATTGAGCGCTCAACCACAGGTTTCGTTGAAAGCTCAACATGCCGACCTTTACCTTCACCCCGGGCCGACACTATCAGAAACGGCATTTTTCAATCCGGCAAATCGGACACATCGAAAGTTACACTAAAGGATTCACTCGATTGCAGTAATCACGTTATGTAATTAAGTAAAAGAGCCTTTAACGTTCGAGAAAGACACTGGTCACAGGCGCAGCCTCACGTCACACTGCGTGAGCCAGTTCTCCAGCTGCAGCACCATTTCCATGCTCGCGCGCTCGACCCACGCGAAAGCCCCACCCATGGCGTCACCCGGCTGCAGCGCCGCACGCGTGGCCTCGATATCCAGGAGCGGTGTGACCTGCGCGGAACCGTCCGCCATCAGCTCGACGAACCTCGACCGCACGAATTCTCCGTATCGCACCTCCTGGGTGGTGGGATAGGCGCTCTTCCGCCGATCGAGTACCGCCTGTGGCAGCAGATCGGCCACCGCCGTTCGCAGCAGGCCCTTCTCCTGCCCGTTGACCCGTTTCACGGCCGCCGGAACGTTGAACACGTACTCGACCAACGCACGGTCACAGAAAGGAGCGCGCAATTGAACGCCCGCGGACATGCTCAGCCGGTCGGCCCGGTCTAGATGTGTAGGAGCCCAGCGAGTCAGCGCCAGATACGTGATCTCGCGCGCCCTCGCCTCCTCGGTTGTCTCGCCCGCCAGCCGCGGCACTTCCCGCAGCGCGTCGCGGTAGTGCTGGTCGGCATAACCGAGGAAGTCCAGCTCCAGGCGCAACGACCGGTCGATGAGCGAACAACCGAGTCCACCGGCCGCCGCGTCGTGCCCGCGTTCGAAGGAGACCCACGGAAAAGTGTGTGCGTTGCTGTGTGCGGGGTCGTATGCCCAGAAGTAGCCGTTGAACAGCTCGTCGGCCGTCTCGCCGGACAGCACCGCCGACACGCCGTGCTTCTTCAGCGCGGCGAAGAAGAGCACGAGTGAGACGTCCATGTCGCCGAGCGGCGACGGCATGTCCTGGCTGCGCATGGCCGTTTCGTGCGCCGACAGGTCGGACAGCCCCTCGGTGTCGAGGAGGATCTCGGTGTGCCGGGTCCCGACGTGCTCGGCGACCATCGTGGCGAACGGCGCGTCCGGCGTCGCCCGCATCGTCGGGTGCGGCTCGAAGTTCTCGGCGTAGCCCGCGAAGTTGAGCGAGAACGTCGACAGGCCCGCACTGCCCGCGCGCTGCCTGGCCAGCGCGGTCAGCGCGCTCGAGTCGATGCCGCCGGACAGCATGCAGGCGACCTCGACGTCCGCGTCGAGATGACTCTCGACGGCGTCCGCGAGCAACGACCGCACGGTCTCCACGGTCGTGTCCAGGTCGTCGGTGTGCTCACGGGCGGGCAACGTCCAGTACCGCTGCTGGGTCGGGCCTTCCCGCCGTTGCACGGCGATGTGCCCCGGCCGCAGCTCGTCCACACCGCGGAACACCGTGGTGCCGGGCATCTTGCCGTGGGCGAAGAGCTCGCGCAGTCCGGTCGCGTCGACCTCGGCCTCGATCGCGGGGTGCGCCAGCACCGCCTTCGGCTCGGAGCCGAAGAGGATCCCGTGCGGCAGTCGCGCGTAGGTGAGCGGCTTGACCCCGAGCCGGTCGCGGGCGAGGAGCAGCCGCTGCTCCCGGACGTCCCACACGGCCAATGCGAACATCCCTTCGAGCCGTTCGACGAAGGCGGTTCCCCACTCGAGGTAGGCCCGCAGCGCGACCTCCGCATCGTCGCCCCGGCGGAAGGGACCGGTCCCGGCGAGCTGACGGCGGAGCTCGCGGTGGTTGGTCACCGCACCGTCCAGCACCAGCACCGCCGCGGTGGTCCCGCCGACCTCGAAGGTGACCGGCTGCGCACCGCCCTCGACGTCGCGCAGCGCCAGCCGGCGATGGCCGAGCGCGGCGTGTCCACCCGCCCACTCGCCAGCACCGTCGGGCCCGCGATGGGCCAGCGTGTCCGCCATCCGGCGGACGGTGCCCTGCTCGGCGCCGAGGTCGCGGTCGAAGTCGACCCAGCCGACGATTCCACTCATTGCACGGTCCTCCCAGTACTCAGATCACGCCGGTGGCCTGTTGATACAAGAAAGTTCCCGGTGACTTCGACGAGTCCGAGGCCGCAGCGTTCCACCGCCTCAACGATTTCTTCGAGGCTCGGTACCCGGTCGGCGGGTAGCCGCAGGCCGAGACGCCGTTCCGAGGTCTGGACGCCATAACGCTCGATGAGCTCCTGATAGGCAGGCGCCACCTGGTCGACGTCGCTGATCAGTCGGAAGTGGACAGCCGTGTGCTCACCGCGCCAGGTCAGCGCTCCGCGGCTGCCGCCGTCGAAGTTGTGCCGCCAGGCGCTGCCGGTGGCGACGACGAGGCGTTCCCGCCACGGGTGGACTCCGGCGGGCAGCACGAACTCCCGGCCGCTGCGCCTGCCCGTGAAGTGCAGCAGCGCCAGGTGTTCCGCGACCGGTCCCGGATCCGGCTGGGACAGCAGGGCGACCATGCGGCGGTTGGCCGCGTCCCGCTCCAGCGCGTCCGGAACGATCCGCTCGATGGCGTGCGAGGTGGTCATGCCACCACCGCCGCGCCGGTGGCCAGGCAGCCGGCCATGGCGAAGGCCATGCGCACCAGGTTCCAGTTCCGCCAGGCGATCCGCGGATCCTGCCAGCCTGCCGGGATCCCGTCCGGCTCCAGCGCCTTGACCCGGTTGTTGATCGGCACGTTCTTCGTCTGCGACACCGCCGCCACGCCGGCCATGAACACCGCCGCGACGACGAAGAGCGCCCGCCGCTCCGGCTGTTCCGCCTGGACCGCGAGGAACACGTCGATCAGCGTCGACCCGGCGACGATGAACGGCATCACCCGGTCGTAGTGCCTGCCCAGCAGCTTGTGCGTGAACACGTACCGGTCCGGCGGCATGGCCAGCAGCGCGGGCATCACGCTGATCGCCACGGCGAACAGCACACCGGCCACCAGTCCGCTGCCCGCCAGCGCCAGCACGCTCAGGAGTTCCAGCAAGCCGTTCACCTGTCCCCTCACCAATTGAGAAATTCACCACCCGTGGGCGTGAAGCTGCCACCGGCTGCTGGGACGCCGCTGGAAGAAGGCTGAACGACGCCGCCTCCATCGATGCTGTGGCCGATGTTCCAGCTGTCCGGGGTTCCCTCGCAGAGATGACCACCGCATCGAGCCGAGGAAAGGACGTGGACATGCCCGCCGAACGGACATCGGTCCTGATCGCAGGAGGCAGCATGGTGGGCCTCTCAGCCGCGCTGTTCCTTGCCCGCCAAGGGATCGACACCCTGCTCGTCGAACGCCACGAGAACATCTCGCAACACCCGAGGGCGCAGGCGACGAGTCCGCGGACCATGGAACTGCTGCGGCCGCTGGGGCTCGAGCCCGAGGTGCGCGCGGCGGAGACGCCCAATGCCAGGTACGGCAACATCCTGCAGGTCGAGTCGCTCGCCGGTGCGGAACGAGGCTGGTTCGACGGGCCGTTCCGGACCGAGCAGAACGGCGTCAGCGCGACCGGCTGGACCCTGATCGGCCAGGACCGGCTGGAGCCCATCCTGGCCAAGCACGCCGTGGCCGCGGGCGCCGACCTGCGCTTCGGCACCGAACTGCTGAGCTGCCAACAGGATTCCGACGGCGTCGACGCCGTGCTGAGGAACCCGGACGGGACCGAGACGACCGTCCGGGCCGACTACCTCATCGCGGCCGACGGCAACAGGAGTGCAATTAGGACAAACCTCGGGATCGGGACACACGGCCGCGATGTGTTCGGCCGACAGATGATCATCTTGTTCCGCGCCGACCTGACCGAGCACGTCGCAGGCCGCGAGTTCTTCCTCTGCTTCGTCAGCAACTCCGAGGTCCACGGCGTGCTGGGCCAGCTGGGCGCGACGGACGCGGACCGATGGTGCCTCGCGCTGAGCCTGCAGCCCGGCGAGCGGCACGAGAGCTACACGCCGGAACGGTGTGCCGAGCTGATTCGGTCTGCAGTGGGCAATCCGGACATCGCAGTCACGGTGGACAATGTGGACAGTTGGGAGATCGCGGCGCGGGTGGCCGACCGGTTCCGCGACCGGCGGATCTTCCTCGCGGGCGACTCCGCCCACATCATGCCGCCCACGGGCGGCTTCGGCGGGAACTTCGGCGTGCAGGACGCCCACAACCTGGCGTGGAAGCTCGCGATGGTGCTGAAGGGCGCTGCGGGGCCGGACCTGCTCGACACCTACGAGCGCGAGCGGCTGCCGCTCGCCGACGTCGTCGCCGAGCAGGGCGTGATCCGCTACCTGCAGCGCAGCGGGCTGGACGAGGCCGCCGCGGCCCGGCACCGCCCGGAGTCGACCGTCCTCTTCGGACACAACTACAGCGCGGCCGATGCCGAGCTCGACGTGCTGCTCGAGGACCCGACCGAGCCGTCGGCCCGCCCCGGCACGAGGGCACCGGATCTGACGCTGCGGCGCGATGACGAGGAGATCAGCGTGCACGACCTGATGCTGGGTGGCTTCGTGCTGCTGGCCGCGGACGGCCGGTGGCGGGAAGCGGCCAGTACTGCCACCGCGCGCACCGGGGTCGACATCGACGCGAAGATCCTCGGCAGCGACGTGCAGCCCGCGGGCGACACGTCGTTCACCGACCGCTACCAGGTGGGCGACCAGGGCGCCGTGCTGATCCGGCCGGACGGGTTCATCGCGTGGCGCAGCGCGGACCTGCCAGCCGACCCGGCGGGCACGCTCACCTCCGAGCTGCGCCGGACGCTGTGGCGCGTCACCGAGCCGGAAAGCGCTCTTCGCTGACACACCGAACGACGAAGGTGCCGGGTTCGGATCGAACCCGGCACCTTCGTCGTTGACCCGTGTCAGTCGAGTGCCAGCACCGTGTGGACGGCGTTGTCCAGCTCGGCGGCGGGGTCCGGCAAGCCCGCGGTGGCGCGCCAGGCGACGACACCGTCGGGGCGCACGAGCACCGCGCCGCCGTCGATCAGGCGGTAGCGGTCGGCGAACCCACCCGAGGGGTCACCGAACGCGCCGTCCTCGCCGACCTGGACGACGCGCACCGACACACCGGTGCCCACCGCCACGCCCGCCGCGGCCCGCTGCCACTCCGTCGCGTCGTCGGTGGTGAACAGGACGAACTCAGCACCGAAGAGGTCGATCACGGACATCGCGACGCCCTCGTCGTCGACCAGCACGTGGGGAGCACGGGCACCCGCCCGCACCGACGGTGCCGTCGGGTCCTCCAGCAGCGCGGGGTCGAAGTCCGCACCGGGCACGAACGCGCCGGCCGGGTAGCGGTAGCCGAAGGTCATCACGGTCTCGTCGACCAGGTCCGCGGCCACGTCGGCCAGCTGCTTGCCCTCGCGCACCGCGAAGCGCAGGCCAGCCTGGCGGACGGTCTCCCGCGCCACCGGGAGGCGTTCCTGCTCGTAGCTGTCCAGCAGTGCCGGCGCGGCGCGGCCGGACAGCACGTAGGCCAGCTTCCACGCGAGGTTGTACGCGTCCTGGATGCCGGTGCTGGCACCGAAGGCGCCCGTCGGCGGCATGACGTGCGCCGCGTCGCCCGCGACGAAGACCCGGCCCTGCTTGAACCGGTCCGCGACCTTCGCCGAGATGTCCCACGACGGGGTGCCCGCGGCCTCGATGTCCACCGGCAGGTCCGGCACACCGACCGCCGCGCGCACCAGCTCGAGGCAGCGTTCCTCGGTGAAGTCCTCCGGCTTGTCGCCGCGGTCGGGGAAGTAGGAGACGTTGAGCACCCAGCGCTTCTCGTTGTCGACCGGGATGAGCGTGCCGCGCACCTCGGGGTTGTTGACGTAGGCCGCGACGATCTTGCGGCCGCGCAGCGCGTCGGTGAGGTCGGCGTGGAAGAAGAAGCTGATCAGGTTGGTGATCGTGCCCCGGCCGTGGTGACCGATGCCCAGGAGCTCGCGCACGCTGCTCTTGCTGCCGTCCGCGGCGATCACGTACTTGGCGCGGACGCGCAACGCGTCACCGGTGCCGAGATCGGTGATCACGGCGGTGACCCCGTCGCCGGACTCCTCCAGCGCGTCGAGCCGGTGGTGGAACCGGACGTCGGTGCCCGCCGCCACGGCGCGCTTGCGCAGGATCGGCTCGAGCTGGTTCTGGTCGATGAACGTCCACTGCGTCGCGCTGATCCGGCTGATGTCCTCCGGCGAGGCGTTGGGCATCCGGACGCGTTCCTCGCCTGCGAGCGTGTGCACGTGGACGAGGTCGGTGTTGCCGGAGATGGGCGACTGCCCGGCCCGGACCACCTCCTCCATGTCGACCGCGCGGTAGAGCTCCATCGTGCGCGGGTTGATCGCCCTGGCCTTGGGGTGGGCGGAGGTGTCCGCGTGCCGTTCGACGAGCATCGCGCGCTGACCGTGCCACGCCAGGAAGACCGCCGCCGACAGGCCGGTGAGCCCCCCGCCGACGATGAGAACGGGAACCTCTTCGTCGTACATGCTTTCCTCCGTAGCCGGGGTGCTCACTTGGTCCCGATCACCAGGGTGTGGGTGTCGAGGAACGGTTCCGCCGACGTGGACGTGAAACCCGCTTCACGCAGCCACGCCTGGCAGTCCGCCGCGCGGTACTCCGAGCCGGTCTCGCTCACCAGCCGCATGTGGAGGCTGCTCAGCAGGCGGTCCGGGTCGCTGCGGTCGTCGTCGATCATGCGGTCGTAGATCAGCACCCGGCCACCGGGGTTGACCGAGTCGAAGATCTTGCGCAGCAACGACTTCCGCTTCTCGTCGTCGAAGCCGTGCAGGATGTGGCCGAGCACGAGGACGTCGGCGGCGGGCACGGGGTCGGCGAAGAAGTCGCCGCCCGCGAAGGAGATCCGGTCGGTGAGGCCGAGCCTGCCGACGTGCTCGGTGAACAGCGGCCGGGTCCGCTCCAGGTCGAAGCAGGACGCCGCGAGGTGCGGGTGGGTCTGGACGAGCACCGCGGCGAGGTTGCCGCGCGCGCCGCCGACGTCGACGAACGACCGGTACGCCGACCAGTCGATCCGGTCGGCGAGCTCGGTGCCCATGCGGTCGGAGAAGGCGTCCAGCCCGGAGAGGAACCGCTTCATCCGCTCGGGGTCGGTGTGCTTGTCACCGAAGAAGCCGCCCTTGTCCGGGTCCAGCCGCTGCGGCTCGCCGGTGCGCAGCGCGTCGGTCAGCCGGTTCCAGGTCTCGTACAGCGTCTGGTCGGTCAGCTCGACGAAGCCGCCGAGGTAACCGCTGCGCCCCTGGACGAGATAGGCGTCGGCGATCGCGGCGTTGCGGTAGGAGTCCCCGTCGCGCTCCAGCAGTCCCAGTGCCGCCAGCGCGTCGAGGAAGTCGGTCGCGAGCCTCGGGTGCAGGCCGGCCGCCTCGGCGACGCTCGCGGCGTCCGCTGGGCCGTCCGCCAGCACGGAGAACACCCCGAGCCGGACCGCGCTCTGCAGCACCTTCGCCGAACAGTCCGCGATGGTCATCTTGATCAACTGGCCGGGGCTCACCGGCGTGCCGGCCGCCAGTTCCTCAGTACTCGTCACACGATCCTCCTCGACGCGCCAATTAATTAGGCCTGAAGAAGACGATGCCACGCATTGTGGAACCAGCCTGGAATCCGGCTGAACAACCCCGTCAGCGGAAGTCGTCGACGTTTTCGTTGACCCAGTCGACCAGCGAAAGGGGAACGGAGTCGATGACCTGCTCGAGGGTTTCGAAGACGATGCGGCCGCAGTCGGCCGACTGCTGCTTGAAGTCGAACAACGCGTTCACGTACTCGGGACACCACCCGCTAGCGGCCATTCGCACCTTGGACCGCTCGACGGTCTCCTCGACGAACTCGAGGCTTCTGCCCAACGCCACTTCGAGGCAGTTCACCTGCTGCCGCGGCGACAGCTCCTCCCTGCCGGTGAGCACGTGCGTCCTGCCGACGTGGCCGCCGCCGGTCATCGCCACGACGGCGGCAGCGGCGACGTCTCGTGGGTGCACGAGGGCAGCACCCAGATCGCCCGCGGTCGCGTAGACCGTGTTCTCCATGCGCACCGACCACGCCCAGCGGCAGAGGTCCGTCATGAACGCCCCGCACCGCAGCATCGTCCAGTCGAGCCCGGACGCCATCACCGCCGCCTCGTCCGCCTGGTCCTTCATGCTGATCGGGTCGGTCAGCCCGAACGCGCTGCCGATCGCCGACACCTTGACCACGTGGCGGACACCGGCCTTCTTCGCCTCGGCGAGGAGATCCGGTATTTTGACTCCTCCTCTCCGGCCGCTCGCCATGACGAAAACGCCCTCGACATTCTCCAGTGCGCCGGGTAGCGTTTCAGCATCGTCGAGCTCCCCGGTGAACACTTCTACTTCTGAATCGAAATAGGTCCCTTCCGGAACGCGGCTCAGCACCCGGATTCGGAACCCCGAAGTGACGAGCTGAACGACTATCTCGCGACCGACGTGCCCCATTGCACCGGTGACCAGATACATCCGTTTCTCCTTGCTGAGCAGCTCGGTGAGAACACCGTGATGTGCCGGGCCCGCGCATTCGGACCCGGCACATCACGGTGTGGGGCTCAGCCCTGACCGAACCATCGTTCGAGCGCGGCGTTGACGTTCTTGCGCACCTCGGTGCCGTCCCGGTCGGCCGCCCATGCGACGTAACCGTCCGGGCGGATCAGCACGGCGGCGAGCTCGGGCCGGTCCGCGCACGTGGCTTCGACGACCCGGACCTTGCCGTTCGGCTCGGCCGCCCAGTCCCGCACGCCCTCGGCGGTCTCCGGAAGTCCGCCCAGGTCCAGCAGGATGGCGTCACCGTCGTGCATGAGGTCGGAGAGCTTGCGGCTCTCGCCCGCGATGTCCAGCTGGAGGTCGGCCGCGAACACGCCGAGCAGCGGGTGCTCCGGGCCGTCCAGGTCGTAGCGCACGCCCACGCCGGTCAGCATCTCGGCGATGTAGTGGTTGACCTGGCCGAGTCGCATCCAGTCGGTGACGAGACCGCGCAGCGCCGTGACGTCCGGGTCCGGGTTCATCAGCGCGATCTGCGCCCTGGTGTTCTCCAGCACCTTCGCCGCGGGCGCGCGCCGTTCCTCGGTGTAGCTGTCCAGCAGCCCGCTGGGCGCGGTGCCGTGCACCGCGGCCGCGAGCTTCCAGCCGAGGTTGAACGCGTCCTGCAGACCGAGGTTGAGTCCTTGCCCGCCAACGGGGAAGTGCACGTGGGCGGCGTCGCCCGCGATCAGCAGCCGCCCGTTGCGGTAGGTGTCGGCCAGACGCGCGGAGTCGGTGAACCAGGAGAGCCAGCGCGCCTCGTGGGCACCGTGGTCCGTGCCCCAGATCTCGCGCATGCTCGAGGTCAGCTCGTCGAGCGTCAGCTCCTCGGCCGGGTCCTTCCCGACGGCGAAGTCGAACGTCGCGACCCGGTGGTAGCCCTCCTCCAGCGGGACGCAGAAGAGCAGGCCGCGCTCGGTCCGCTCCATGCCCATCGGCGCGTCCTCGCCCTCGCGGAGCTTGACGTCGCCGAGCCGCGCGGTGACCCGGCCGCCGGAACCGGGGAAGTCGATGCCGGCGGTCTTGCGGACCAGGCTGCGCGCGCCGTCGCAACCGACGACGTACTTCGCGCGGAACCGGAACGCGCCTTCGGGTCGCTGCCCGTCGACGGTGACGCCGTCGTCGTCCTGCTGGATGGCGCTCACCTCGTGGCGGCGGAGCACGTCCGCGCCGAGCTCGGTGGCCCGCTCCTCCAGCAGCTGCTCCGTCTTCGTCTGCTGGACGAGCAGCGCGTACGGGTGGCTGCTGTCGAGGACGCTGAAGTCGACCCACTCGTCGAGACCGGCGAAGTGGCCGTTCGCCCACGACCGCGCTCCCGCGCGGAACCGGTCGACCAGGCCGCGGCGGTCCAGCACCTCGAGCGACCGGGCGTGCAGCCCGAACGCCTTCGAGTGCGGCGAGCGCTCGGCCAGCCGTTCGAGCACGGCCACGTCGACACCGGCGAGCCGCAGCTCGGCCGCCAGCATCATGCCGACCGGGCCGCCACCGACCACGACGACGTCGTACTCGCGGGAAAACTCAGAAGATGTGGTCATGGGGTGGTTTTCTCCATCTCGTTGCCATGGGAAGTTCGGTCGTGCTCAGCGGCTCAGCACGGCGCGGAAGACAGCGGCCAGCTCGTGCACCGGGTCCTGGGCGGAGCCCCGCGAACGCCACGCCACGAACCCGTCCGGCCGGACCAGGACGGCGCCATCGGCGGCGATGCCGTAGGCGGCGAGCCAACCACCGGAGGGATCCGCGAGCAGCGAGCCCGGTGCGATCCGGTGGGCGGCCACGGACACCTCCAGCTCGGTGCTCACCGCGTTCGCGGCACGCAGCCACTCGTCCGCGCGCTCGCCGGCCAGCAGGACGAAACCCGTGCCGAACAGGTCCACAGTGGACACCGGTTCACCCTGCAGCTCCAGCAGCACGTGCGGTGCGCGGCCGCCCGGCTCACCGCCCAGCGCGCGCGGGTCGGTCGTCACCTGCTCGAGGTCGCCTTCGGCGCGCACGGCGGTGGACCGGTAGCGGTAGCCCGTGGTGACCGTGATCGCGTCGTCGACGGCGGCCAGCTGTTCTTCGGTCGCCTTCTTCGAGCGGACCGCGAGCGTCAGCGAACCCTGTCCGGCGACGTAGCGCCCGACCGGCTCGCGCTCGGCGGCGTAGGTGTCGACCAGTTCCGGGCCCGCCTGGCCGTGCACGACCATCGCGAGCTTCCAGGCGAGGTTGTGCGCGTCGGCGATGCCGGTGTTGGCGCCGTAGCCGCCCGTCGGCGGGATGACGTGCGCGGCGTCGCCCGCGAGCAGCACCCGGCCGTCGACGAACCGCTCGGCGACCTGCTCCGCCATGTCCCACGGGAAGACCGACCGGATCCGGATCGCCGTGCTCGGGTCACCGATCGCGGCGCGCACGAGCTCCGCGCACCGCGCGTCGCCGAAGTCCTCGAGGCTCTCGCCCTTGTCCGGGTCGTAGGCGACGATGAACGTGCCCTCGGTGAGGGTGTCGTCGTGCACCAGAATCCCGCTCACGACGGAGTTCTGCACGTGCACGACGCTGAACCGGCGCCCGCGCAGCGCCTCGGACATGTCGGCGTTGAACGCGATGCTGACGTGCCTGGACAGCACGCCGCGCCCGGTGCGGGCGATGCCCAGCGACTCGCGGACCGCGCTGCGCGGACCGTCCGCCGCCACCAGGTAGTCGGCGCGCACGGTCGTCGTCGCACCCGTCGCCACGTCGGCGAGCACCGCGGTCACGCCGTCGGCGTCCTGCTCGAACGAGCGCAGTTCGGTGCCGAACCTCAGTTCCGCGCCGAGCTCCTCCGCGCGGTAGCGCAGGTGCGGCTCCAGCCTGTCCTGCGGCAGGAGAACCATCCGGCACGGTGTGAGGTCGCTCAGCGCGTCCTCGTCCTCGAGCTCCTCCTTGGCGAAGAGCTCCTTGCCGGCCAGCGACTCGACGCCGGCACGGGTCCGGTGCGTCGCGAACCCCGCAGCGGACTTCTCCACCGCGTCCGCCACACCGGCGGAGCGGAGCAGCTCGATCGTCCGCGGGTAGTAGCCGACCGCCCGCGGGTGGATCGACGTGGACGGATGACGCTCCACCAGCACGCAGGGAACGTTGTGATGGGCGAGGAACATCGCCGTGGACAAGCCGACCACGCTTCCCCCGACGACCAAGACCGGTGCATGCCCATCACTCATCGCGCTCCCCTTTCGCTGCCTCAACGCCGGTATGGTGCCCAGCCGATCTTGCTCGTCGCTGAAATGTCACTGGAATCCCTGACCAGGGCCGTTGGTGCTCGAACCCGAGCCGCCGTCTCCCGGGTTCGAGCACCTGTGGCGGTGGTGCGATCAGACGCAGTCAGCCGGGTCGCTCGCGCTCGTCCTGGTGGCCGAGGCCTTGGAAGGCCACGAGCCGAGCGGAGTGCCGTCGGACGCGAAGATCTCCGAAACGCCCGAACTGGTGAAGTTGTCGCTTTCCTGACCGGCCTGCTGGCTCGCCTTCACCGTGATGGGGTTGCCCGCCGGGTCGAGCGCGCCGCGCACGACCTCGAACGAGAAGTGGTCCGCGTCCGTCGCCGACCAGGTGCCCACGCCGGTGCTGGCGCTTTCACCCGAGCCGAACGTGACGCAGGCCTTGCCGCTGGCGGCGAACGACAGCGTGGCGTGCTGCGCCGGAGCGTCCGCCACGGTCACGATGCCGTCCCAGGTGCCGACCGGGGTCGTGTCGGCGGCAGCGGACGCGGGAATCGCCGTTCCCAGCACCGCGGCCAGTGCCGCGGTCACGCCCATGATTCGTTGCGAGTAAGACATCTGCATCAACCCGTTCCGTCAGTCCATCACTTGCCCGGCGAGGAGTCTCACCGTGTTGATGATCTTTCCGGCCGACGGTCCAAGATCAATCCACGCGTCCTGAACTTCGTTACATGCCAGGACTTTCAGACGTTGAGAGCGCTCTCGCGCCCTAGGGCCGGCCGAGCCCCGCGTCGCGGGCGCGGATGATGGCCGCGGCGCGGTCCGCCACCTGGAGCTTCGTGAAGATCGCGGAGACGTTGTTCGCGACGGTCTTGGACGCGACGCCGAGGCGGGTGGCGATGGCCCCGTTGGGCAGTCCCGCCGCGAGCAGGTCGAGTATCTGGCGCTCGCGGCCGGTCAGGTCCGGGAACGGCACGTCCGCGGCGGCCGGCGGGGCGGCGAAGAAGCTGAGAACGCGTTGTGCCACAGCGGGTCCGAAGATCGCTTCGCCCGCGGCAACGGCGCGGATGGCCCTGGCGATCTCGTCCTGTTCGGCGCCCTTGACCAGGTAGCCGCGGGCGCCCGCGCGCATCGCCGCGAAGACCGAGTCGTCGTCGGAGAACATGGTCAGCACGAGCACGGCCACGCCGGGTGCGGCGCGGGCGATCTCCTTCGTGGCGGCGATGCCGTCGAGGTCCGGCATCTGCAGGTCGAGCACGGCCACGTCCGGGCGGGTGGCGACCACCTCGCGCACGGCCTCGCGGCCGGTGGCGGCCACACCCGCGACGGTGAAGCCGGGCAGCGACGTGAGCAGCGCCGTCATGCCCTCGCGGACGATCGGGTGATCGTCCGCGATCACCACCCGGATCTCTGGCGCGGCTGTCATGGGACCACCAAGGGCAGGGACACGTGGACCCGGCCGCCGGTGGGCGACGGGCCCGCGTCGAAGCGGCCGCCGAGCTCCGCGGCGCGCTCGCGCATGGTGTTCAGGCCGACGCCAGGATGCCACGGGCCGTTGAGCGGGCCGTCGTCGGTGATCTCCACGTCCAGGTCGTCGGTGCAGCGCAGCCGGAGCACGGCACCGGACGCGCCGGAGTGCCGCACCACGTTGGTGAGCGCCTCGGTGGCGATGCGGTACGCCGCCACCTCGACGGCGGCCGGGAGTGCCGGGACCTCGTCGGGGACGTCGAGCCGGACGTGGAGCGCGGCGCCGTCGGCGCGCCAGGCCAGGTGTTCGGCCCGTTGCCGGAGTGCGCCGAGCAGGCCGAGCTCGTCGAGCGCGGGTGGGCGCAGGTTCTCGACGAGGCGGCGCACGTCGGTGATCGCGGTGCGGACGTCCGTGCGGATCGCCGCCAGCAGGCTCCGCGTGCGGGCGGGGTCGGTGCCGAGGAGGTTGGTGGCGGCGTCGGCGGTGAGCGCCACGCCGGTCAGCGTGGGGCCGAGGCCGTCGTGCAGGTCTCGGCGCAGCCGGCGGCGTTCCTCTTCTTGCGCGGCAACGATTCTCTCGCGGGAGGTCTGCAGCTGGGCGGACAGCAGGGTGGCGTGCACGGCAACCGCGAGCGGCGCGGCGACGAGACCGAGCACCGCGCGGTCCGCCGCCCCGAGGTCGCCCTCGCCGGGACGCACGCCGACGCGCAGCTCACCGACGGGCGCGCCGCCGTACTCGAGCGGGACGACGGCGACCTCGGCGGGCGCCGTGCCGTCCTCGGCGAGTGGTCCGTCGCTCGTGTGGACCGCGACGTACGGCACGCGCAGCGCGGTGCGGATCGCGGACACGACGCCCGCGAGCCCCGGTCCGGCGAGCTGTTCTCCCACGCGGGACACCACGCGTGCGGGATCGCCTCGGTCGCCGTACAACGCGCGGTCGACGAGCCGCTGCAGCCGCGGCAGGACGGGCGCGACGAGCAGCGCCACCACGATCGTCGCCACCGCCGACCTGCCGAGCTGCGCGGACACGAACCGGTCCAGCACGGCGACCAGCACCCCGTACGCCAGCACCACGCAGGCGGACAGCAGCAGCCAGGTGACCACCCGCGACACCACGAGCCGGATGTCCAGCAGGCGGTGCCGGATGATCGCGATGGTCACCGCGACCGGGATCAGCGGGATGGCGAACAGCACCACGATCGGCGTGCCCGTCACGAGCGACCACGGCGTGACGAATCCGACGGTGGTGATGGTGGCCAGCACCAGCCACAGCAGCTGACGGCGCAGCACGTCGTCACCGCGCCGGTACCGCACGACCATCGCGATGATCCCGACGAACAGCGCGGCCAGCGTCCGCACCTCGCTGAGGATCCACAGTGGAGCGACCTGGTCGTACCAGTCGACGGTCAGGTACCCGGTGGGCAGGCCGGGCGTCAGCGGTTGCGGGGTCGCTCCGAGCTCCACCACGAACAGCGGGGCGGTGACGACCAGCACGAGCAGCACGGGCCGCCAGCGGGGCGAAGGCGGCCTGCCGTCGGGGAAGAGCACCAGCGCCAGCGGCAGCAACAACCCGATGGACCACGGCCACGAGTAGGCGAACACCGTGGCGACCAGCCGCTGGAGGCCGACGGGCGCGCCGCCGTCGTGCAGGACCTGGAGCAGCGGTGCGGCCATCGCGGTGGTGGCGTGGCCGAGTCCGTCGGCCACGAACAGCCAGCCGATCGGGTTGCGCGGCCGGTGCCAGGCGATGATCGCGCCGCAGGCGGCGAACGCCGCGCCGATGACCGAGTTGGTCACCACGAAAGCGTTCAGCGCCTGCTGCCACGACCACCCGACGCCGATCGTGAACGCGACGGCGAGGCCGACCTCGGCGACGGCGAGCGCACCGAGGCCGGACGAGAGCGCGCGGCCGACTGCCATGTGGACAGTGTCCGCCCTCGGGTTCCCGCTGTCCCGGGATCGTGATCCCGGATCGGCCGGGCGATCTCCTCGTTCACCCGGAACGCGGCCTCATGCCGGGGGAGGTGTCCCGGCCGCACGGTGGACGCAGTCGAACTCCGGAGGTGTCCAGTGTCCAGATCCACGCGTGCCGGGCTGATCGTGCTCGGTGTGCTCTCAGTGCTCGACCTGTTGCTGCCGCTGCTGACCGACGGCGAGCACCCACCGATGGCGATCGCGCTGGTCGCCGCCGCACTGGGGCTGGCCAGCCTGGTCCTCGTGGTGTCGGCGTGGCGTGGCGCCACCCGCGCGGTGGTCCCGCTGGTCGTTCTGCGCGCGTTGTCCGCGCTCGGGGCCGTGCCCGCGGCCGTCGTGCCCGGCGTCCCCCAGCCGGCGATCATCGCAGCGGGTGCAGGCGTGCTGCTCACGGCCGTCGGCATCGTCCTCGTGCTGGCCAGCCGGGTCACGGCGGGTGCGCGATGACCGCCGGCCTCCTGACCGCCGCCCCGCGGACGAGACGTCCGTCCCGCTGGCTGGCCGCGGCGCTGCTGCCCGTCGGCCCGGCCGCGATCGCCGTGCTCCGGCTGGTCATCCCCTACGACACGACGGACTCCCCGGCCGCGGCCGTCGCGAAGGTCGCCGCGGATCCGGACGCCATGTCCCTGGCCGTCTGGCTGGGCCTCGTCGGCATGCTGACCATGGTTCCGGCCGTGCTGTGGGTCGCCGGGCTCACCCGCGCGGCGGCACCGCGCACGACCGCGGCGGCCGTGCTGCTGCTCGTCCCCGCCTACCTGTCGCTCGGTGTGCTGCTGTCCGGTGACGCGGTCCTGCTGTTCGGTGTGCGGGAAGGACTGCCCGACGGTGTGACCGCCCAGCTGTTCGACGGCGCGTCGGTGCACCCGGCGATCGCCGTCGCGGGCCTGGTGTTCATCGTCGGCCACGTCTTCGGCACGGTGCTGCTGGGTGTGGCGATGTGGAGCTCGCGCGCGGTGCCGCGCTGGGCGGCCGTGGCGACGCTGGTGTCGCAACCGCTGCACTTCGTGGCGGCCGTGGTGATCGTCAGCCACCCGCTCGACCTCGTCGCGTGGGGCCTGAACGCGGCAGGCTTCGCCGCGGCGGCGATCGCACTCCTCCGGCAGCCTCCTGCCGAGTAGGTCCCGTTCGCACGGCCGACCCGGCGTCCACTGTGGACCCCGGGTCGGCCACGAGAGTGATCAGTTGGCCTCGGGAGTGCCGTCAGGCATCGCGAGCCGGTATCCCACCGCGAGCAGGGGCGCGACCACGGCGAAGACGGGCATGAGCTGGTTGAGCTGGACGCCCGCGACGACAGGCAGCCGGTCGGCGAACTCGGGATCGGTGAACTCGGCACCGGGGAACAGGATCGCGGGTACCTGCGTGGCGGAGTAGAAGCCGGCGAACAACGTCGCCCAGCGCACCGCGGATCGGGATCGCTTCCCCGGTCCCCACAGCTGCCAGAGGCTCACCGCCGCCAGTTCGAAACCGAGCGCGATCGTCTGTCCGTTGTGGAACTTCGCGTGCGGGGGCCAGTTCGGGTTGAACACGTGGGTCTCGTTCCAGTCAGCGGCGATCGCCCCGGCCGGCCCGGCGATCGCCACCGCGGAGATGAGCAACTTCCCGACCAGACGTCGAGTGGAGCGGCCCGCGGTGCTCACGACGCCGCGCCACGGGTGCCGGTGAAGGCGATCGACATCATCGCGGCCTTCGCCTTGCCGGTCATCCGGTCGCCGTCGATCGAGGCGGTGCACGTGACCTTCACCGGGAAGGGCGAGGTGAGCTTGGCGGTGAACCTGAGGTCGTCGCCCGCGAGCTCGCACTCCTCCAGCGCGACGCCGTCGAGGGTGCCTGCCGTCCCGCCGGTGCCGAGCACCAGCGCACTCCGCCTCTCCCCGCTCGGTGTCCGGAAGCGCAACGTCCACGTGGTGACGGCGGGGTTGAGGCGCCGGTACTCGGCGGCGGCCGCCATCGACGCCCGGTGCTCCTCCGCTGTGTCGGGAACGTCGGCGGGGTCGAACTCCTTGGTGGCGAAGAACCTCTCCATCGCCTCGTTGGCGCCGACGGCGTGCTCACCGGCTCGGGGGAACATGACCTTTTCGTAGCGGATGACGGCTTCGTCGACCGTGGCCTCCTCCGCGATGGCGCGGGCGAGCTCGGCGCCGTCGAGCATCGCGAGGTTCACGCCGAAGCCGCCCCACGGGGACATCAGGTGCGCGGCGTCCCCCAGCAAGGTCACGCCGGGACGGTGCTCCCACGCCAGAGGTGCGGGCAGCGCGTGGATCGGGCGGTTGACGAAGCCGCCGTCGCCGTCGGTGATGAACGGCATCAGGTCGTCGGACCAGCCGGCGAACTCCGCGCGCAGGAACCGTTGCACGGCAACCCGGTCGTCGAGGTCGAGGTCGGCGCACCAGTCGAGGCCGGTGCGCAGGGCGACGTAGCCGCGGACGTGCCCGTTGCTGTTGCGCTGGCCGATGAGCGCCCGTCCGGCGTTGTCGCTGGCGAACATGTGGCCGTCGCCGACGAGCTTCGCGATGCGGGGATGCCGGACGTCGACGTCGTCGAAGCGGGCGTCGAGGAACGAGATGCCGCTGTAGTCCGGGGTGGCGCCGGTCAGGAGTGGACGGACCCTCGACCAGGCCCCGTCGGCCCCGATCAGCAGGTCGGCCTCGGCGACGGCACCGTTGGCGAACTCGAGGCGGTGCACTCCCCCGCCGAGCGGCGTCGCCACGTGCAGCTTGTGGCCCCACCGCACGGTTCCAGCTGCCAGGTGCGCCGCGAGCAGCGCCCGCAGCTGCCCGCGGTCGATCTCGTTCGCTGCCTCGTCGTGTTCCTCGGGGACGTACGCGACCAGCACGGTGCCGTGCTGGTCGAGCCGGGTCTTGGCCTGGCCTTCGGGCCGGGCGAGTGCGCGGAACTCGGCTAAGAGACCCGCGTCCTCCAAGGCGATCTGCCCCGAGTCGGCCTTGAGGTCGAGCGTGCCTCCGGCGTCACGGGCACCGACAGAGGCGTCGGCGTCGTAGACGGCGACCTCGATGCCGTGCCGCTGCAGGACACGGGCGCACAGCAGGCCGCCGGGTCCGGCTCCGATGATGGCGATGCGTGGAGTGGTCATGTGCAGGCTCCAAAGTTTCAGTAGCTGTAAAACTATAGTAGCAGAAACTATCGTGCGGCTGGACTACGCTGGAGCCATGAGTGCGCGATCGGTGAGCTGGACGGCTCTGCGCGGCCCGGCGGGCCACCCGCCGGCCGACGAAGGACTGCGGGAGCGCAAGAAGCGCCTGATGCGCCAGCAGCTCTCCGACACGGCGACTGAGCTGTTCATGGAACGGGGCTTCGACGCCGTCCGGGTGGCCGAGATCGCCGAGGCGTGCGGGGTGTCGGAGAAGACGGTCTTCAACTACTTCCCGACCAAGGAGTCGCTGGTACTGGACCGCTGGGAGGCCACGACCGTCTCGCTGCGGTCGGGCCTGGCCGACGCTTCACCCGTCGACGCGGTGCTGCGGATCCTGGCCAGCGAACTGGAGGACGTGCTGTCCTGGCTCGCCGGACAGGAGGATGCGGCGCTGGCGCGCTCTGCGGTGCGACGCTTCGGCGAACTGGTCAGCGCCACGCCGTCATTGCGCGCGCACCAGCGGGATGCGCTGGACCGCGTGGTCACCGTCGCCGCGGAGATACTGGCCGAGCGCGCCGGGATGAGCGCCGACGACCCCGAGCCGCGGATCGCCGCGACCGCACTGGTCGGGCTGTGGGACGTGCAGGCCCGCTCACTGCGGGCCCACCTGGACGGCGACCAAGGGCTGGACGAGGTTCGCGACGGCGTGTCGGCCGCGGTTCACCGCGCGGCACGCGTCATCGACACCGGACTCGGCTCGTACCCCTTCACACCAAGCCAGTCGTAGTGATCAGGAGTGCCACAGGCCTCCTGATCACTCACGACTTCTCGCTGAGAACCTCGCTGAGCTTCTGGGCGAACGCCTCGGGCTGGCCGGGATAGCCGAACTCGGGGCCTAGGAAACCGCCGTGGTGGCTCGGGAACACGACCGCCTGCAGACCGAGCAGCTCGGCGGCGGCGAGCGAGGTGCGTCCGGTGAAGACGTCGCCGGACTCCTCACCGACGGCGATCACGACGCGCGTCGGTGCCGCGGCGAGCGCGTCGACGTCGGGGCGGTAGCTGCTGACGGCCCACGACCGGTCGGACAGCAGCACGTCGTCGCGCGCGCCGTCGTCCTCGGCGGGCAGCCCGAACTGGACGGGATCGGCCGCGGGCTGGGCGAAGTACTCGTCGGTGAACTCGCCACGCCAGGCCGTCATCGCGATGAACGCCGCCATCCCGGCGCCGAACCCCTTGGCCTCGTAGGCGTCACGGATGCCCGCACGGGCGCGCTCCGCGGCCTCGGCGTCCGACAGCACCGGGATGAGCGGCGGTTCGTGCGCGACGAGGGTCGACACGTCGTCCGGGTGGGCCGCCACGAGCGCGAGCGCGGTCACCGCGCCACCGCTGCTGGCGAACATCTCGACCGGCCCCGCACCCAGCGCCTCGATCACCGCGTGCACGTCACCCGCCTGGACGTCGGGCGAGTTCTCGACCCGGCCGTCCTTGCGCGTGCTGCGGCCGAGACCGCGCGGGTCGTAGGTGACCACCGTGCGGTCGGGGAGGAACGACGCCAGGGTGGCGAACCCGTCGGCGGTCATGGGCTGGCCGATCATGAACAGCGGCGGCCTGCCGTCGGCGGCGGGCAGCGGGCCGTGCACGTCGTAGGTGAGGTCGGCTTCGGCGGTTTCGAGCAGGTGCGTCGTCGTCATCGCAGTCGCTACATCTCCCGTGTCGAGAACTCAGCGAAAACCCTACGCCCGAGTGCCCGGACAGGCAGCCTTTCCACTCGGCACGCAGACCGCATGAAGTGGATCTGCCACCGGCCATCGCGATGTACAGCCGCCTGGCGCGGCGCGTTGTGGTAGTGATCATGCGTGATGCGATTCGGACACATGCGCGCAGCGATGGCCTTGGCAGCGCTCGCGACCATCGCGGGATGCAGCCAACAACAGCCGCCCACCCCAGCGCAGGTGAGCGTGACATCGGCGCCCAACACATCCGCAGCACTAGCGGTCGACGCGGCAGTCGAGCTCGAGGCAGCGGTCCGCGCGTACTCGGCGGCGTACCTCGGTGGGAAGGGCGAGGCCTACGATCTGCTGTCGCAGCGCTGCAGGGAACGCATGACGCGTGCTGCGTTCCTCCAACTCGTCGCCGCGGCGAGCGAGCAGTACGGCCCGCAGGAGATCGCGTCGTTGAAGATCGATCAGGTCAGCGGCGACCTCGGCCGGGTGACCTACACCTACGCGAAGCCCGAACTGGACCAGCGCGGCGAGCCTTGGGTGCGAGAGACCGGCATGTGGCGCGTCGACGACTGCTGAGTGTTCACAGGCACGGTGGCCGGTAGCCGTCGACGCGCAGTCCGCGGAAGTCCAGCTCGTTCGGGGTCTTGCCGACGAAGACGAGGCCGCGCGCCTCGGTCAGCGCCGAAGCCAGCGAGTACGTCGGCTTGCCCAGTTCGGGCAGCGTCGTCCACTTGTCGGGCGCGAAGCTGAAGAACTTCCGCACGAGCTTTCCGCGGGTCGACGGAACGAGCGTGAGCCACTTGTCGCCGCCGCTCCAGTGCGAGGCGGGACGCAACTGGACGTAGAGGTCGTCGGTGGCGCTGTAGGTCAGCCAGAAGCCGGACGACCGGGAGAGATCGGCCTGCGCCTCGAACTTGTTGCCGAGCCACACGACGATCACGTGCCACTCGGCGTTGAGGAACGTCACCTTGGCCGCGTACCGGTCGCGCTCGCGGACGAGCAGGCTGCCGGTCGCGGGCACGGTGGTGCCCTCGCCGCTGGCGAGCCACTGCTGCAACCGGTCGATCGACGGCGTCGCGCATTCACAGTTCTGCTGATGCGACGCATCGCTGCCGGACGCGTGGCCGAACGGGCCGACCAGCAGGGACGCGATCACCGCGAGAACACTGACCAATGCGACCGTTCCACGACTGTGCGTCGTCCCCATGCGCATTCCAGCGACCGTAGCGGGTCGGCGCGTGAGTTGGGAAGGATCAGTGCTTGCGCACGACGCGTTCCGGTTGGCCCTCTTTCCAGACGTGGATGTCGAGGTGGCCCTCGTTCATCCCCACCGAGGACGCACTGACGATGTCGGCGGCGTAGAAGCGGTCGAACCGGCGGCCGCGGAGGTCGAACCCCGTGGTGGCGAACAGGTCTTCGGCGAACCGCTGGTGCAGCTGCGGGTCGGGCACGTCGCGGACGCGTCCGAACAGCTTCGCGTCGCCGTCCGACACGCCGGTGTCGACCGTGGCCGTGTGCAGGCAGAACCGCGGATCGCGCTCCAGGTCCGCGAACTTGGTGGTGTTGGGCATGCCGACGATCCAGAGCTCGTTCTCGAAGAACCGCGGCTCCATCGGGCTGATCCGCGGGAACCCGTCGGAGCGCAATGTGCCGAGCATGCACAGGTTGCCGGTCGCGGTGTGCCTGCGGACGAACGTGTCGGCGATCCGCGGGGCACCCTGGGCGAAGTCGTTCCACGTGGCCATGCCCCCGAGCCTAGGGGTCTCAGCGCGCCGGCACAGCGCGCCTGGCCAGCCGCGCCAGGACCGTGGGGCGCGGGAACCACGGCAGGCGGTCGTCCGCGGACCACGCGTAGGACGGCACGCCGTCGGTCAGCAGGTCGCGCACACCGACCAGGCCGAGCTCGGCCGCCGACCAGTCGTAGACCTGCCGCAGGCGGGGCTGGATCACGCCGACGTCGAGCAGGCGGCCCAGCTGGTGCTCGATGGCCACGTACCGCTCGACGTCGTCCCCGAGCGGGTAGGTGGCGGGCAGGATCCGGGCCATCGAGAGGAAGAGTCCCGTCATCCTCACCCGCGGGTCGCCGAGCGCGGGCGCGACGGACGCGAGCCAGCCGAGTGCGAGCCGCGGCGCGGACACCAGCGCATGCGCGTAGAGCACGCGCATCAGGACGAGGTTGATGAAGAACCGCTCGGTCCGGCTCTCCCGCTCGGCCAGGTCGCGGTGCTCCAGATAGGCCGCGACGATGCTGACGTTGTGCGCGCGGTACCAGTTGCGCGCGGTGGGTTCACGGACGAACTCCAACGACGCCAACGCACTCGGCGTGGTCCCCGCCGGATCGAAACCGGCGGCCAGTGCGCGTGCTTCCCAGCCGTCACGCATCAGGCGCTCGTTGACCGCCCGCCACCACGGACTGCCCGCGCCCGGCCGGAGCAGGCCGCGCCGCAACTGCCACCGCACGAACGCGACCGCGGCACGGCGGTAGGGCAGGTGCGCCATGACCTCGTCATCGGATCCGTTGTAGAGCAGGCACATCAGCGCGAGCCGGGCGTCCGGGTCGTCGCGAACCCGGCTCACCTTCGCCATGGCGAACTCAGCCGCGGTCGACATCCCGCCATTCTCCCCGAACCCGCATCGACCGGGGTAGTGGCGCTTCGTCGATTGACGCCGGAACTCGGTGCGCGCCAGGGTGGTGGCTCGAGCGCGTTTCGACCGCAGGGGGACTCTGATGCGGGCACCATCGCGAACGGTGAAGGTCGTGCTGGGCGTCGTGCTGATCATGGGCGGGATGGTCGCGCCCGCCGCAGCAGCGGGGCCGTGCAACGCCAAGCCCGCCCGGTCGACCACGGGCGGGGTGATGGTCGGCATCACCTGCTCCTCGCCGACCGCGTTCATCGACGGCTTCGGCGACAACGCGTCGGACGCCAACCGGGAAGCGTTGCTGCTGCGGCGGTTCCAGGTCACCGTCGGCCCGACGTGCAGCGGCACCCGGAGCCGGACCGCCACCGGCGGGTTCGAGCTGGGGATGACCTGCAGCGGACCGACCAACTTCATCACCGCCTACGGCACCACGCTGTCCGCCGCCGCGGCCGAAGCCCGGCTGCTCGAGGCGATGGCTCCCGGCAGGCAATGCACGGACACGTTCGTGAACAAGGTGTCCGGCGGCTTCCAGGTGAAGGGTCACTGCACCTCGCCGACCGTGTTCTTCAGCGGGATCGGCACGACGGTGACCGCGGCCGCCGAGAACGCCCGGCTCTCCTCGGGCGTGGGCTGACCTTCACCCTTCGCGGGTGAGGTCGCGCCTGGGAATCAGCAGCGCGGAGAGGACGCCGAGCAGGGCGAACCCGCCCAGCGTCACGAGCGCCACCGCGAACGGATGCCCGCCGGGGTGGGCGGCCCCGGTCAGGATCGAGCCCGCGAGCGCCGTGCCCAGCGACGACCCCAGGTTCGACACGCTGCGCGACACCCCGGAGATCTCGCCCTGCGCCGAGTCCGGCCAGCTCGACTGGACGAGGTTCACCGACGCGGTCAGCATGATCCCGATCCCGACGCCGAGCAGGAACAGACCGGGCACGAAGCTCAGCACGCCCGAGTCGGCTCGCGCGAGTGCGAGCAGGAGCAGCAGGCCCGCGGTCGTGGTGCTGAACCCGGCGCGGATCAGCCTGCGCTGGGAGTGCCGCCGCGCGAGACGGGGCGCGGCGGCCGAGGACAGCAGGATGCCGATCGTCGCGGGTACCAGCACCAGGCCGGTCTGGATCGCGTTGTAGCCCCGAACCTGTTGCAGGAACACGGAGATCACGAAGAACGATCCCTGCAGGACGAGCCACTGCAGGTGCTGGGTCACCAGGCCGAGGTTCGACGTCCGGTCGCGGAACAGCGCGGGTGAGCAGAGCGGGGCCTCACCCTTCTTCTCCCGCGCCCTGATGTGCACCGCGAACCCGGCCAGCACGGCGAGTCCGGCGGCCATCCACGCGAGCGGCCCACCGGTCCACCCCGCGCCCGCGGTCCGCAGCACGCCGCCGACCAGCAGGACCATGCCCGCCGCCGCGAGCACGGCCCCGAGCACGTCGAACCGCGGTAGCGGCCGGGGACGCGGCGGGTCGACGATCCGGCGGGCCAGCACCACGATCCACGCCACGACCAGCACCTGCAGCAGGAACGACGCGCGCCAGCCGAACTGGGTGGTGACGAGACCGCCGACCAACGGCCCGGCGGCGGCGCCGAGACCGGCCGCGCCGCTCACCACGCCGAAGTACCGCGCCCTGGCCGCGACGTCGTCGAACGCCACGGTGATCAGGATGTAGATCGGCGGGATCAGCAACGCGGAGCCGATGCCCTGCAGCAGCGAGTACCCCGCGATCAGCAGCCCGAGCCCCTGAGCGAACGTGGCCAGCACCGCGCCCGCCCCGTAGACGACGAGCCCGGCGACGAGGCACGTCTTGCGTCCCCAGATGTCGGTCAGCTTGCTGCCCGGCACCATCAACGCCGCCATCGTGAGGGTGAACAGCGTGATCGCCGTCTGCACACCGAACACCGTCGTCCCGATGTCCGCGGCGATCGCGCTGATGGCCACGTTCATGTTCGTGGCGGCGTAGCTCGCGATGAACTGGCTCAGCGCCAGCGGCAGCACGATCCCGCGGGCCGCCACACGACCTGGTTGGGGCATCGCTCCACGGTGCGGCATCGGCGAGGAGACGTCCTCACCCGCTCCGGATGACCCTGCCGTGATTTCCCCTTGCCTCCAACCACATCAGAGCTCGAAGCGATATCCCATGCCGGGCTCGGTGATCAGGTGGCGCGGGTGGGCGGGCACCGGTTCGAGCTTGCGCCGCAGCTGCGCCATGTACACCCGGAGGTACTGGGACTCGCCGACGTGCGACGGTCCCCACACCTCCCGCAGCAGCTGCTTCTGCGACACGAGACGGCCGGGGTTGCGGACGAGCATCTCCAGCAGGCCCCACTCCGTCGGCGTCAGGTGGACCTCGGCGTCACCGCGGTGCACTTTCTTGACCACGAGGTCCACCGTGAACGTCGCCGTCCGCACCACCGGGTCGTCGGCCACCTGCGCGCTGGCGGACCGGCGCACGGCGGCGCGCAACCGGGCGAGCAACTCGTCCATGCCGAACGGCTTGGTCATGTAGTCGTCGGCGCCCGCGTCGAGCGCCTCGACCTTCCTCGCGGACTCGGTGCGCGCGGACAGCACGATGATCGGGATGGCCGTCCACCCGCGCAGGCCGGCGATGACGTCCACGCCGTCGATGTCCGGGAGTCCGAGGTCGAGCACGACCACGTCCGGTTTCGCCTCGACGGCCACGCTCAGCGCGGTTCTGCCGTCGTACGCCGTCATGACGTGGTACCCGCGCGCGGTGAGGTTGATGCGCAACGCTCTGACGATCTGCGGTTCGTCGTCGACCACCAGTACCGAGGTCATGCCGGCGTCTCCTCGTGAACGGGCAACGAGATCACGATCGTGAGCCCGCCACCCGGTGTGTCCTCGGCGGTGATCTCGCCGCCCATCGCCTCGGTGAAACCCTTGGCCACGCTCAGTCCCAGTCCGACGCCGGGTGTCGCGTCGCGGTCGCCGAGCCGCTGGAACGGCGTGAACACGCGGCCGCCGGACTTCTTGGGCAACCCGCGCCCGTGGTCCACGACGCGCAGCTCCACGTGGTCGCCGTGCGCGCTCGCGCGCACCGCCACCTCGGGTTCGTCGTCGGCGACCCGCCCGTCGCCGTCCACGTCGACGAGCCGGCGCGGCGACAGGCGTCCGTGCCGCAGCGCGTTGTCGACGACGTTGGCGACCACGCGTTCCAGCAGGCCGAGGTCGGCGCGGACCGGTGGCAGCTGCTCGTCCACGTTCACCGACACGGCGCGTCGTTCCTCGACGCCGGACAACGCACTGGCCACCACCTCGTAGTAGCCGACCGGCCGGATCACCGGCACCACCGCGCCGGTCGCCAGCCGCGACGAGTCCAGCAGGTTGTCCACCAGCCCGGTCAGCCGGTCCGCCGACTCCTCCACGGTCGCCATCAGCTCCGAGACGTCCTCTGTGGACAGACGCAGCTCCGGGTCGCGCAGGCTGCCGATCGCGGCCTTGATGGACGTCAACGGCGTGCGCAGGTCGTGGCCGACGGCGGACAGCAGCGCGGTGCGCAGTTCGGTGGTCTCGGCACGACGCTGCGCATCGAGTGTCTCGGCGGCCATCCGCTGCTGCCGCAACGCCATCAGCGCCTGCCCGGCGGCGGCCTCCAGCACCCGCTGATCGCTCGCGGGCAGGGTGGGGCCGCGCAGCGCCAGGTGCACGTCGGAGGTGACGGCGACGTCCGCGTCCGCCTCGTCGGGCTCGTCGCACGGCCGCGGGCCGATGCAGGCGACCCGTTCCCAGCCGCCGTTGCGGCGCTCCAGCAGTGCGACTGACTCCAGCCCGAAGTTCTCCCGCACCTTCTCCAGCAACCTGGCGAGCGGGTACGGGCTGGTGAGCACGGTCCGCGCGTAGGAGGCCAGCAGCGCCGCCTCGGTGCGCGCCCGCGCTCCCTGCTCGGCCAGCCGGGCGGCCCGGTCCACGACGAGCGCGACGAGCACGGCGACGATCACCATCGCCACCAGGGTGATCACGTTCCGCGGGTCGTTGACCGCGAGGCTGTAGCAGGGCGGCGTGAAGAAGAAGTTCAGCAGCCCGGCGCCGATGAACGCGGCGAACAACGCGGGGCCGAGGCCGCCGATCAGTGCGACGACGCAGGTGGCGAGGATGAACCCGACCAGGTCCGTCGAGTAGTCCAGTCCGTTCTGCCACAGCAGGCCGAGCCCGGTGACCGCGGCGGGCAGCACCGCCGACGCCGCCCAGCCCGCGCTGCGCCGCGACCGGCTCAGCGCGTTGCGCCCGATCTTCCAGCGCAGCCCGCGGCGGGCCTCGTCGTGGGTGACCATGTGCACGTCGATCGGGCCGGACGCCTGCACGACCGCGGAGCCGATGCCCTCGTCGAACGCCCGCGCCAGCCGGGAGCGCCGGGACGTGCCCAGCACGAGCTGCGTGGCGTTCACCCCGCGGGCGAACTCCAGCAGCGCGGTGGGCACGTCGTCACCGACGACGGAGTGGAACGTCGCGCCGAGGTCCTCGGCGATCCGGCGGCACTTGGCGACCACCTCCGGTGCGGGGCCCGCGAGGCCGTCGCCGCGCATGACGTGCACGACGAGCAGTTCGGCACCGGCGCGCACCGCGATCCGCCGGGCGCGGCGGATCAGGGTCTCGCTCTCCGCTCCCCCGGTGATCGCCACGACGACGCGTTCGCGGGTCTCCCAGGTGTCGGTGATCCGCTGCTCGGACCGGTAGCGCTGCAACGCCACGTCCACCTGGTCGGCCACCCACAGCAGTGCCAGCTCGCGCAGCGCGGTGAGGTTGCCGACCCGGAAGTAGTTGCCCAGCGCAGCATCGATCTTGTGCGCGGCGTAGATGTTGCCGTGGGCCAGCCTGCGGCGCAGCGCCTCGGGAGTGACGTCGACGAGCTCGATCTGCTCGGCGCGGCGCACGACCTCGTCCGGCACGGTTTCCCGTTGCCGCACACCGGTGATCCGCTGCACGACGTGGTTGAGCGACTCGAGGTGCTGGACGTTGACCGTGGACAGCACGTCGATGCCCGCGTCGAGCAGCTCCTCGATGTCCTGCCAGCGCTTGTCGTTGCGGCTGCCGGGGACGTTGGTGTGCGCGAGCTCGTCGACCACGGCCACCTCGGGCGCGCGGGCCAGCAGCCCGTCGACGTCCATCTCGGTGAAGCCGGCGCCGCGGTGGTGGATCTCCTCGCGGGGCAGGATCTCCAGCCCTGCCAGCAGGTCGGCCGTCTTCTCCCGGCCGTGCGTCTCGACGAGGCCCACGACGACGTCCGTGCCGCGCTCCCGGCGCCGGTGAGCCTCGCCGAGCATGGCGAAGGTCTTGCCGACACCGGGAGCCGCACCGAGGTAGATGCGCAGCTCGCCGCGCTTCACCTCACCGTTCGAGTGCACGGTTGAGCGCCGTCACATTGACAGTCTCGGTGAATCCGGTGCTCGTGTTCTCCGCGACGAGCTCGCGCACCTCCTCCTCGGGCAGGCCGGTCGCCCGTGCCACGCGGGGCACCTGCAACGCGGCGTACGCCGGGCTGATGTGCGGGTCGAGTCCGGACGCAGACGCGGTCACCGCGTCCTGCGGCACCTGGTCCTCCGCGACACCCTCGCGCCGCGCGATCTCCGTTCGGCGCTCGGCGATGACCTGGTCGTAGTCGGGGTTCAGCTCACCCTTGTTGGAGCCCCCGGACGCGGGCAGCGTCGCCGCGGACGGCCTCGTGTGGAACCACCGGTCGCCCTCGCGGTCCACGCCGACGAGCGTGGTGCCGACCGCCTCCGCGTTGCCGTGCAGGCCGGGCACCCGCGACACCGCCCACACCGCGGCCGGGTAGAGCACCCCGGTGAGCACGGTGAGCACCAGCAGGACGCGCAGCCCCGCGAGTGACTGCTTGACGAAGTTGTTCATGTCATCCGATCCCGGGAATCAGTCGCACCAGCAGGTCGATCAGCCAGATCCCGACGAACGGCGTGACGATGCCGCCCAGTCCGTAGATCAGCAGGTTGCGCCGCAGCAGCGCCGACGCGCTGGACGGCGTGTAGCGAACACCCTTGAGCGCCAACGGGATCAGCACCACGATGATCAGCGCGTTGAAGATCACCGCCGAGAGGATCGCCGACTGCGGCGTGGCGAGCCCCATGATGTTGAGCAGGCCGAGCTGCGGGTAGATCGCGGCGAACATGGCGGGCAGGATCGCGAAGTACTTCGCGAGGTCGTTGGCGACGGAGAACGTCGTCAGCGCGCCGCGCGTGATCAGCAGCTGCTTGCCGATCTGCACGATCTCGATCAGCTTGGTCGGGTCCGAGTCGAGGTCGACCATGTTGCCTGCCTCCTTCGCGGCCGACGTGCCGGTGTTCATCGCGACGCCCACGTCCGACTGCGCGAGCGCAGGCGCGTCGTTGGTGCCGTCACCGGTCATCGCGACGAGCCTGCCGCCCTCCTGCTCCTCGCGGATCAGGGCCATCTTGTCCTCGGGCTTGGCTTCGGCGAGGAAGTCGTCGACGCCTGCTTCTGCCGCGATCGCCTTGGCGGTCAACGGGTTGTCGCCGGTGACCATGACCGTGCGGATGCCCATTGCCCGCAGCTCGGCGAAGCGCGCCTTCATGCCGGGCTTCACCACATCGGACAGCCGGATGACACCGAGTACGACGTCGTTCTCCGCGACGACGAGCGGGGTACCGCCCTGCTCGCTGATCTCGTCGACCACCTCGCGCGCCTGTGCGGTCAGCGTGAACGCGGAGGCGGCGCCCTTGCGGATGCGGCGGTCACCGAGGTCGATGCCGCTCATGCGGGTCTGCGCGGCGAACGGGACGAAGTCGCCGGTCTTCTCGTGCTCGGTGGCGGGCTGTCCGCCCGTCAGGTCGAGGATGCTCCGGCCTTCCGGCGTGCCGTCGGCGAGGCTCGCCAGCCGCGCGGCCGCGACCAGCTCGTCGTGCGACGCGCCGTCGACGGGCACGAACTCGGTGGCGCGCCGGTTGCCCCAGGTGATGGTGCCGGTCTTGTCCAGCAGCAGCGTGTCGATGTCGCCCGCCGCCTCGACCGCCTTGCCGGACATGGCGAGGACGTTGCGCTGCACCAGCCGGTCCATGCCCGCGATCCCGATCGCGGACAGCAGTGCGCCGATCGTGGTCGGGATCAGGCACACCAGCAGCGCGGTGAGCACGACGACCGACTGCTCGCCACCGGAGTAGATCGCGAACGGCTGCAACGCCACCACGGCGAGCAGAAAGATGATCGTGAGCGTGGACAGCAGGATCGTCAGCGCGACCTCGTTCGGCGTCTTCTGCCGTTCCGCACCCTCGACCAGCGCGATCATCCGGTCCACGAAGGACTCACCTGGCTTGGTCGTGATGCGGACGACGATCCGGTCGGACAGCACCGTGGTGCCGCCGGTGACCGCGCACCGGTCGCCGCCCGACTCGCGGATCACCGGCGCCGACTCGCCCGTGATCGCGGACTCGTCGACCGTCGCGATGCCCTCGACGACGTCACCGTCGCCGGGGATGACCTCGCCCGCCTCGACCACGACCAGGTCACCGATCTTCAGCTCGGCTCCCGGCAGCACGTCGCCGTCGAGCAGCCTCGCCACGGCGTCGGTCTTGGTCCTGCGCAACGAGTCGGCCTGCGCCTTGCCCCGGCCTTCGGCGACGGCCTCGGCGAGGTTCGCGAAGAGAACCGTGAACCACAGCCACACCGCGACCGCGGCGGTGAACACGCGGGGGTCGCTGATCGCGAAGACGGTGACCAGCAGCGAGCCGACCCACACCACGAACATCACGGGGTTGCGCAGCTGGTGGCGCGGGTGGAGCTTGCGGAACGCGTCGGGCACGGCGTCGGCCAGGTGTCCCCTGGCCACCACCTTCGGTTTCGGCGCGACGGGTTTCTCGATCGTCGTGGTCACAGCAGGGCCTCCGCGATGGGACCGAGAGCGAGAGCGGGGACGAACGTGAGCGCGGCGACCAGCACGATGGTGCCCGCCAGCAGCGTCGCGAAGAGCGGACCTGTCGTGGGCAGCGTGCCCGCGGTGACCGGCACCTTCTTCTGCGCCGCGAGGGATCCCGCGAGCGCGAGCACCGCGACGATCGGCAGGAACCGGCCGAACGCCATGCACACGCCCAGCGACGACTGGAACCAGTCGTTCGTCACGGTGATGCCCGCGAACGCGCTGCCGTTGTTGTTCGACGCCGACGCGTAGGCGTAGAGGATCTCCGAGAGCCCGTGCGAGCCGGGGTTGTTCAGCGCGGCGCCGGTGCTCGGCAGGACCGCGGCGACTCCCGCGAAGATCAGCAGCACGGTGGGCATCGCCAGGATCGACACCGCCGCGGCGGTGACCTCCTCGCGCCCCAGCTTCTTGCCGAGGTACTCGGGCGTGCGGCCGACCATCAGGCCGGCCAGGAACATCGCGATGATCGCCATCACCAGGATGCTGTAGAGGCCGGTGCCGGCACCGCCCGGCGTCATCTCGCCGAACAGCATGTTCAGCAGCGTGCCGCCGCCACCGAGCCCGGTGAAGCTGTCGTGCAACGAGTTGATCGCACCGGTCGAGGTGCTCGTGGTCGAGTTGGCGAAGATCGCGCTCCCCGGAACGCCGAAGCGGAGCTCCTTGCCCTCCAACGGGCGCAGGCCGTTCGCCTCGGCCACCCAGATGACGGCGAGCATCGCGGACCAGATCAGGCCCATCACGCTGAGCAGGACGTAACCCTGCTTCTTGTTGCCCACCAACGTGCCGAACGTCCGGGTCAACGACACCGGGATCACCAGCAGCAGGAAGATCTCGACCAGGTTCGACCACGCGTTCGGGTTCTCGAACGGGTGCGCCGAGTTGGCGTTCAGGATGCCGCCGCCGTTGGTCCCGAGCTCCTTGACGGCCTCCTGCGACGCGACCGGCGCGGTCGCGACGAGCTGACCGTCGACGTGCACACCGGACTTGAGGCTCATCGTCACGCCGAGCGCGATCAGCACGATCGCGAACACGAAGGAGATCGGCAGCAGGATGCGCACGACGCCGCGGACCAGGTCGACCCAGAAGTTGCCGAGCCGGTCGCTCTGGTGCCGCAGGAACCCGCGCACCAGCGCGACCGCGACGGCCATGCCGACCGCGGCGGACACGAAGTTCTGCACCGTCAGGCCAGCCATCTGAACTGTGTGGCCCATGACCGTCTCCGGGACGTACGACTGCCAGTTCGTGTTGGTCACGAAGCTGATCGCCGTGTTGAACGACATCCCGGGCGGCACGTCGCCGCGGCCGAAGTCGAACGGCAGGACGGACTGGATCCGTTGCAGCACGTAGAGGACGACGACGCTCACGAACGAGAAGCCGAGCACGCCGAAGGCGTAAATGCTCCACTTCTGTCCGGCATCGGGATCCACCCGGCCCAGCCGGTAGATCGCGAGCTCGAGCTTCGAGTGCTTCGTCGCCGAGTACACGCGGGCCATGTGGTCACCGAGCGGCCGGTGCACGACCGCCAGTGCCACGACGAGGATGCCGACCTGCACCAGGCCGGCCGCTGTGGGAGACATCAGAACTTCTCCGGCCTGATGAGAGCGATGAACAAGTAGACGATCAGCAGCAACGCGAGGACGCCGCCGACGGCGTTCGCGAGCAGGCCGGTGCCGCTCACAACCTCTCCAGTCCGCGCACGGTGAGCGCCAGCAGGAGGAAAACCCCGATCAGCAGCAACGCGTAGGCCAGGTCGGCCATGAGCGCGCTCCCTTCCGACGACAAGTGGTTCCGACGGCCGAAAGCGTGCATCACCGAAGTGGGGGTTTTGGCTGCTCTGACGACACCTTGACACCTGTTGCGGCGTCCCTTACGCGTTCTTGATGCCGACGAGACCCCGGTCTCATCCCGACGAGGCCACGGCGGTCACCGGGCGTGATCCACCTCGGTGTGCCGCAGGGGGGCACGCGCGGCACGGTGATGGCACGGCCGTGGCACACCCGTGTCACGCCTTGGAGGTATGGGTGAAAACAGGGGTGGATTGACCCAGGTGCGGTACCGCGCGGGCAGCTGGCAGGTTCGGCTGGTCGGTGCGGTGGCCGTGCACGGGGTGAACGGCACGTGGGAAGCGCTCGACGTGGGGAGCCGCAAGGCGAGAACCCTGCTGGCGCTGCTCGGTGCGTCGCACGGACGGCTGGTCACCGTCGAAACCGTCGTGGACGAGCTGTGGGGAGACGAGCCGCCGCGGCAACCGGAGGCCAACGTCGCGACGCTGGTCAGCAGGCTGCGGGCGAAGTTCGGGCCGGACGTGATCGCGGGCGGCCGGCAGGGATACCGGCTGGGAAACGCGGTCGGGGTGGACCTGCACGACGCGGCCGACCTGGTGGCACAGGCGGAGGCCGCGCTGGGCAGCGGTCAGCCGCGGGCCGGGTTGCTCGCCGCCGAGCAGGCGCTCGAGCTGATCGGCGGGGGTCCGGTGCTCGCCGACCACCCGTCGTCGGAGTGGGCCGACCGGGCCCGTGCCAGGCAGGCCGAGCTGCTGCGCCGCGGCCGGCACACGGGTGCGGAATGCGCGTTGCGGGAAGGACTCTCGGCGCGAGCGCAGACGTTGGCCGAAGCCGCGATCACGGCGGATCTGCTCGACGAACGCGCCTACGGCATGCTGATGCGCGCCCACGTCGCGGTCGGCGAACCGGCCAGGGCACTCCTCGCCTACGAGCGGCTGCGCGCCACGCTGGCCGCCGAGCTGGGCACGCTCCCGGTCGCCGCGACCCGTGACCTGCACGTCTCCATCCTGCGGGCAGACGTGATCTCGGCGTGACACGAGCCCAGCTGTGCCGTGGAGCGAGCTTTCCCAGCTGGGGAAGCTCGCTCCGCGGCGCGCGGCTAGGGAGCCCTTTCGACGCGCCACTCGCGGGACGACGGCGCGTAGCGGCAGACGCCGCCGGTGGTGATGGCGGCGCACAGTTCGCCGCCGAGCACGGGGTCGTGCTCGCTGATGGCGTCGAGTGCCCGCTTGATGGCCTTGCGCACGGCGGTGCGCGCTCGTTCGGGCGTGGACGCGAAGCCGCGGACCTTGCTGCCGAGTCCCATCGCGCGGGCGAGCTCCGCGATCACCGCGTCCCGTTCCGACCGCAACCGCTGCGCCTTGCCCGGATCCGCGTTGGCCTCCGCGTCCTCGATGGCCTGCTCGAGGTCGCGCACGTGTCTTCGATAGGAGTCGACGGCCGCGTCGTCGAGCAGCTCGTGCCTGCCGGCCAGCACCGCCGACCCGACCAGTTCGACGGCGGCGATGTCCTCGCCCGGCTGCTCGAGGAGCCGGGCCACGTAGTCGATGCCGATCAGGTCCGGCAGGTCGAAGCAGGTCGTACCGCTGCGCACCGACCACTCACCGCCGCCGCAGCGCAGCACCGCGGGCGTCGTCGACGGTGCCAGCGCCTCGGCCTTGGCGGTCCACTCGTGCACGCGCTCGGACAGGTCCATCGCCGCCGCCTCGTCGATCGCCTGCGCGAGCAGGGCACGGGCCCGCGCGAGATCACCCGGTTTGGCACGCGCGACGAGCGCCTCGGCGAGCCGCGCCCGGCTGAGCGCGGTCGCCGGTCGGTTCTCGAGTCGGAGGTTGGTCTGGACAGCTCTGGTCAGGTACTCGACCGCGGCCATCGCATCCCCGGCGATCAGCGACGCGACACCGAGCGCACCGGAGGCCGAACCCAGGCAGCACACCGCGAGCGAGACCGTGACCGGCAGGTGGGCGAACGGCCGCAGGAGGCCGGCCACCTCTGCGGCCAGCGCGGGGTCGTTCAGCAGCGCGGCGGCCTCGACGAGCACCACCATCGCGGCCAGCCAGGTGCTCGACTTCGGCATGTTGGCCAGCCCCATGCCGAGCAGCGGCGCCAAAGCCGCCCTCGCCTCGGCCTCCCGGCCGTCGCGGGCGAGCACCATCACCGCCGACGCCCGGAAGCCGTACTCGCCGACAGCGAGGGTGGCGGAGGTCAGCGTGTTGGTGACGAGGTCGGCCAACTCGGCGTCCCGCCCCTGGTACCACCGGATGTTCAGCAGCTGCGCGGCGTGGTAGCCGACCGAGTCGGCGTCGCCGACCGCGAGGCCGAGCCGCAGGCAGCTCCCGGCAGCCGCCTCCGCCGCACCGAACCGGCCGGCCCGGATGTGCCGCATGACGTCCATGCACGCCACGATGTAACCGGTGCTGGCCACGCCCAGCGTGGCCGACCGCTGGCGCAGCTCGGTCAGCGATCGCTCGGCCTCCGGATCGCCGAGCAGGTACAGGTCGGTGGTGCGCCACAGCAGTCCGAACAGCGCGAGGATCCCGTCGCCTGCCGCCGAGGCCGCCGCGATCTGCTCCTCGGCGAGCGGCAGCCGCATCGCCGCGTGCTCGGGGCTGAGCAACGCGTGGTGGGTCAGCGAGAGCGCGTCCGCCACCGCGTGCGGGTCACCGGTCGCACGGGTCCGGTCCAGCGCGTCCAGCACCTCCGGTACCGGTGCGCCCTCGTAGACGGCCTCGGCGGCGAGTCGCACCGCGAGCCGGCAGCGCAACGACCGCTCGTGCTCCGGCAGCGCGGCCAACGCGGCCCGCTGCCTGGCCAGCACGTGCGCCCGGACGGCCGCGTTGCGGTACTCGTGCACCCAGACACCGCCCAGCCCCAGCACGGCCCTGGCGGTCAGCACCGGATCACCGGTCAGCTCGGCGGCCTCGGTCGCGTCCTCGAACTCCGCTCGCGCGTGACTCAACCGTCCGCAGGCCAGCACCGCGTCGGCGTGTTCGACCAGCAGCTCGGCGCGGCCCGGCAGGTCCTGCCTCTGCTGTGCCAGCGCCGCCGCCCTGCCGAGCAGGTCCGCGGCGCGCTCGTAGGCGTAGCCGCGGCGCAACGACTCGGCGGCCGCGCGGCACGCGTTGATCGCGATCACGGTGTCGGCGTCGGACCGGACGGCGGCGGCGAGCGCGTGGTGGGCGATTCGCTCGGGGTTGCCCGTCAGGATGGCCGCGGCACGGGAATGCGCGTCGAGCAGCCGCACGGTGTCGAACTGGCCGAGTGCGGCCTCCCGGACGAGGTCGTGGAACCGGAACCCGTTCGGCGTCAGGTCGAGCAGTCCCTCGTCCGAGGCCGCGGTGAGCGCTTCCAGCACCTCGCCGGGTGATCGGCCGGCGAGGCTCGCGATCTCGCCCGTGGTGCCGTCGACGCCGAGCAGGGCGGCGCACGCGAGGATGCCGCGGTGCGGTGGCGACAGCCGGGTGACGGCTTCGGTGATGGCGTGCTCGAGGGTCGCCGGCCCGGATCCCGTCCAGCCGAGCTCCACCGCGCGGGCGAGGTACAGCGGGCTGCCGCCGGTGACGCGCATGAGCGTCCTGGCCGTGGTGCGGTCCGGTCTGGGCTGACCGTGCGCCTCCAGCAGCGCTTCGACGTCGCCGATGTCGAAGCGCCGCAACGTGATCGTCGCCGCGGTCGCCCGCAGCTCGCCGAGCAGCGCGTCGGCTGTCTGGCCGCTCTCCACCGGGGTGTTGCGGGTGGTGAGGATCATGATCAGCGGGAGCCGGTCGAGTGCGCCCGCGAGGAACCGGGTCAGCAGCAGCGCGCTCTCGTCGGCGTAGTGCACGTCGTCGACGACGATCATGGTCGGTTTGTCCGCGCGGGTCTCGGTGAGCAGCTCGGCCACCGCGGCGAACCGGGCGAAGCGCTCCGGGTCGACGCCGTCCCGGCCGGAGTCCGCGGCCAGCAGACTGGAACCCGCGGGACCGGCCAGCGCGGGCAGGACGGCGGGCCACGGCCACAAGGCGGGTGCGCCACCGTGCGGCCAGCACCGGCCCCACACCACCTCGAAGCCGTCGCGCTGAGCCGCCGCCGACGCCTGTTCGCAGAACCAGGTCTTGCCGACGCCCGCCTCACCGCTCACCACGACGAGTTGGCGGCGACCTCTCCTCGCCCGCGCTCTTGCCGCGGCCAGCACCTCGAGCTCATGACCACGACCGACAAACGTGCCTTCCACTCACCAAGTCTGCCCCATCCCGCTCGAGCGGCTGCGCCTTTCCCGTTGTACATAGGAGTTGAATTCATCCCGGTCGCCGTGATCAGGGCATCTACACTGCTGCGGTGCTCGAGCAGGATGTCGTGCGACGGACCGCGTCCGCCGTCGAGAAGCTCACCGGAAGTCAAGGCGCCGAACAGGTGTGGATCGCGGAGCCGTCACCGCGCGCCGACATCGCGGCGAACCAGTTCGTCGTGTTCCTCAAACCGGAGGTCACCGCCGTCGCCGCGGGGGTGCGCTTCGCCGAGGTGTACGAGATGGTGCTGAGCACCCTCGCGGCGCACGCGGTCGACGTGCACGCCGTGCGGGTCGTCAACGGACCGTTCGTCGAGCGAGCACGCATGATGGAGGGCCACTACGGCGTCATCAACGAGGTTTCCCGGTTGGGAGAACCCGCGCTGTCCCCCGCCGCGCTGGCGGCGCTGCGTGACCGCTTCACCGGCGCGGACGTGCTCGGCGCGCACCAGTTCCTCGCGCGGTTCCCGCAGTTCTCGGCATTCGCGCTCGCCACGCTGTTCGGCAACGTCGCAAACGTGAAGCTCGCGTCCGGAACGTATGCGGGCGCGGTGTCGGTGCTGGGCAACGAGATCGTGCTGTTGAACGGTTTCCACCCGTTCCAGCTCGAGCGCTTCACCCGGCCGGAAGCGGTCGTCGTGATCCTGGAATGCGCGGCGGCCACCCCGTGGAAAGTGCTGCGGCAGCACGTGGCCGGGGCCACCGACTCCGCCGCGGCCGCACGGGGCTCGATTCGGCGGACGTTGTTCGACCGCGCCGCGGAATTCGGCCTGAGCGGGCGGTCGAACGGGTTTCACCTGTCCGCGGGCCCACTGGAGGGCCTGGTGGAGATGCGCCGCTTCTTCGGCGACGCGGCGACCACGTTCGACCGTTTGCTGCTCGACGGCGGCCTTTCCCCTGAACAGGTCTCGCGGCTCACCGAGAATCCTGTGCTGCACACGGGCGGTACGCCCGCGCCGGCATTCGACCTGACCGAAGAGATGGATGCCGCCGAGGCCGCCGTCGCCCTGCGGACAGCGCTGGACCAGCGCTAGTTCCCTCCCGTTCACTGCAACATCACTGCAACGTCACTGCAATCCCCCTGGCTATGTTCCTGTTCCAGGAAAACGCATTCGGGCCGATGGGGAGTTGTTTGATGAAAGGGTCATTGAGTCCTGGAAAGCTCCGCTTTCGCGCTCCAAGATCGTGGCAAGAGCCAGAAGGTCATTTCCTGGTGGCGTTGTCCGACCCGTGGTACCGCACCCTGGTGCAGGCGCAGGACACCATTGCCACCACCACTTCCACGTTCTGGTCGGCCCGCGGTGTGAAATCGTTGCTGCTGCCGGTGACGACGGGGTCGATCTCCTCACCGATGGGCCTCGGCAGCGACTCCGAGCCGGTTCTGGTCGAGCTGAACGGCGCGCCGACCTACCTCGCGGACTCCATGCAGTTCATGCTCGAGTACGGCTGCCGGCTGTCACCCGGCGGGGCCTACTACCTCATGCCGTCGTTCCGCGGCGAGATGCCGGACGCGACGCACCTCAACGAGTTCTTCCACAGCGAGGCCGAGATCCCGGGCGAGCTCGACGACGTGATCGACGCGGTCGAGGCGTACGTGCGGACGATGTCCGGTGCGCTCGTGGCCGAACACGCCGAGGACATCGCTTCGGTCGCGGGCGATGTGACCCACCTGGAGGACCTGCACTCCTCGCCCGCCTCGCTGCCGAGGCTCACGTTCGACGAGGCGGTCGCCGTGCTGGGCAGGCTCGGTGGCGAGGTGCGCACCGATCCCGTGCACGGTTTCCGCACCATGCCGCGGGAATCGGAGCAGCTGCTCATGGAGCACTGCGGCGGAATGCTGTGGCTGACCCACTTCGACCGGCTGGCCGTTCCGTTCTACCAGGCCGATGTGGACGGCAAGGCCGTCGCCGCCGACCTGCTCATGGGACAGGGCGAGACCGCCGGTGCCGGGCAGCGCCACACGACCGGTGCCGAGGCGCGT
This sequence comes from Lentzea tibetensis, assembly GCF_007845675.1. Lineage (GTDB taxonomy): Bacteria > Actinomycetota > Actinomycetes > Mycobacteriales > Pseudonocardiaceae > Lentzea > Lentzea tibetensis. The sequence goes on from NZ_VOBR01000012.1 coordinate 59,539, forward strand.
GCCGCACTCGCCGCCCACAACGTGGCGGAAGAGGAATACGCCTGGTACGTCACGATGAAGGACCGCTACCCGATGCTCACGTCCGGCTTCGGACTCGGCATCGAGCGGTTCCTGCTGTGGGTGTTCAACCACGACGACGTGCGCGACCTGCAGCTGCTGCCGCGCATGCGCGGGCGGGTCATCCTGCCATGACCGGCAGCGCCGTGCTGCCACCGCGTCTGCGACCGGGCGACGTGGTGGCGGTGATCTCACCGTCCGCCGGTGACGCCGCCCGGTACGCCCGGCGCGCCGCCCGCGGCGTACGAGCGCTGGAAGAACTCGGGTTCGTCGTCGACGTCATGCCGAACGCCACGCGTGACCGGTCCTGGGTGTCGGGCACCGTGCGGGAACGCGTCGACGACGTCCACCGGGCGTTCGCCGATGAACGGGTGCGCGCCATCGCCTCGTTCATCGGCGGCAACCACAGCGCCCAGCTGCTGGGGTCGCTGGACCACGACCTGATCGCCGGCAACCCCAAGGTGCTGTTCGGGTACTCGGACATGACCAGCCTGCTGCACGCGGTGCACCGGATGACCGGGCTGGTGACGTTCTACGGGCCACAGGTGCTCCCCCAGTTCGGGGAGTGGCCGCGGCCGATGCGGGAGACCGTCGACCACTTTCGGGCGGTGACGTCGGTCGCCGCACCGGCGGGCGCGTTCCCGGTGCTCGACGGCATCGTCCGCGAGTTCATCGACTGGGCCGACGACGAAGTGCGGCCGCGCGAACAGGAGAAGGCGACCGGACGCCGGGTGATCCGCGACGGCCGCGCTCGCGGGCCGCTCGTCGCCGGGTGCCTGCCCACCATCCGGCACCTCGTCGGAACACCGTGGCAGGTCGACTGCCGGGGCAGCGTTCTCGTGCTCGACATCCCCGACTCCCGGTACCGCGTCGCCGACGCCGACGCCGACCTGTGGCACCTGCGCAACGCGCGGATCATGGACGGCCTCGCCGGTCTGGTGGTCTGCCGGTCGCGGCACTTCGACGAGCCGCTGACCGACCAGCTGTGCGACGTGATCGACGAAGTGACGCGGCCGTACGGGTTTCCGGTGCTCGCCGAGTTCGAGAGCGGCCACGGCGACCCGGCGCTGACGATTCCCATCGGGCCGGTCGCCGAGCTGTCCGGTGCCGAACTGACCGTGCTGGACGCCGCTGTGTGCTGAGCCGTGAATCCCATCCCGAGGCAATGGAGTGACCGCGTTGTTGGACAACCTGTCTTTGCGAGACGACACCCGAGAAGCCGACCTGCCGTACGTCGACCTGCTGTCGCTCGTCGGTGAGACGAACCGCTGCCCCGGCGGCAAGCGGACCGTGCTGAGCATCGCCAGGCGGCTGGGCATCGGGCGTGACACGAAGGTGCTGGAGATCGGCTCGAACACCGGGTTCACCTCGACCGAACTGGTCAAGATCACCGGGTGCACGGCCGTCGGCGTCGACGTGAACCCGGCCGCCGTCGCCCAGTCCGAGATGATGCGCAAGTCCCTCGTGGACAGCATCGGCGACCGGATGCGGTTCCACGTGGCCGACGCGGCGTCGCTCCCGTTCGAGGACGACAGCTTCGACGTGATCGTCTGCGGTGGCGCGAACACCTTCATCCAGGAGAGGGAAGCGGCCTTCCAGGAGTACGCCAGGGTGCTGCGGCCCTACGGGTTCGTCTCGGTCACCAACCTCTACTACCGGCGGCGGCCGGACCAGGCGCTGCAGGACGACCTGCGCGACGTGCTCGGCTTCTCCGTGCCCGCACTCGGAGTCGAGGAGTGGCTGGAGATCCTCGCTCCGGCGGCCTGGGAGATGTACGACCTGAAGCTCTCCGAGCTGGCCGTCCGCGCGGACCACGTGCTGGACGCCTACGTGGCCGAGCTCTGCTCGCCGGAGCGGCTCGGGCACATCGACGAGGAGCAGCGGCGCCAGGTCAGCGCGCAGTGGCACCGGGTGATGAGCGTGTTCAACCGCAACAACGCCCACCTCGGGTTCATGGAGCTGACGCTGCGCAACCAGGAACCGGGCGACGAGGAGCAGCCCGAGCTGTTCCTGATGCCTGGCGTGTACGACCCGTACTTCGAGAAGGCCTTCGTGGGGATGAACGACTGATGACGGACGTCTCGGTCACGGCACCAGCGCGCGGTCGCGACTTCCCCGCCCGCGTCGCCGAGCGCCTGCCGTACCTCACCCGCGACGACGACGGACGCGCGTTGCTGCACGGCCGGGACGCCGGAGAACTGCTGACCCAGCACGGGTCTCCGGTGCTGGTGCTGCTCCCGGACCGAGCCGCGGACAACGTGCGCAGCGTCAAGGCCGCGTTCGGCGAGCACTTCCCCGACGTCTCGGTGCACTACGCGGTGAAGGCGTGCTACCACGCCGGAGTAGTGCTGGCCGCGAAGGACGCCGGTGCCGGGATCGAGGTCATGAGCGGTCTCGAGCTGCAGATCGCGCGGCAGCTCGGTTTCCGGGCGGACCAGATCGTGCTCAACGGGCTGGGCAGGGACGAGGCGTACGTCCGAGGCTGCATCGACGTCCCCGAAGCGCTGAACGTGCTGGACACCTGGGACGACGTCGACGCGATCGCCCGTGCGGCACAACAGGCGCAGGTCGTGGTCGACGTGGCCGTCCGGGTCACGCCGTGGATGCCGCTGGAGCTCGACGGCGCGACGCCGCGGGACAGCAAGCTCGGCAACCACGTCGACGGCGAGTCGTTCTGGCGGCTGCTCCGCGCGGTGACGGACAACCCGTGGCTGAACCTCCGCGGGCTGCACGGGCACCAGTTCACCAGGGCCGCGTCGCTCGAGGACTACGGCCACTACCTCGAGGGCTTCGCCGATGTCGTGGTGGAGGCGGACAAGCGCGGACACCGGTTCGCCGTGCTGGACATCGGCGGCGGTTTCGAGGCGCGGTCCGCACTCGAGGCGCGCGGCGTGCGGATCGACGACTTCGCCGCCGTCGCGGCCGAGAAGCTGGCCGTCGTGCCCAGCGGCTACCGGCTGGTCGTCGAACCGGGACGCTACGTGGCCGCGGACGCCGCGGTGGGGCTCACCAAGGTCCGCGCCCGCAAACCCCGTGACGGCTTCACCTGGCAGATCGTCGACCTGGCCACCAACGTGCTCATCCCGGTTCCCGGCGCGGAGTACTACCCGGTCGTGCTCCAGGAGGACGCGGGCGACCGGACGACGATCGCCCGGATCGGCGACGGGACCTGCGCACCGTCGACGATGTGCGACGACGTCGAGCTGCCCGACGTGCGCGGCGGTGCCGGCCTGGCGATGCTGAACTGCGGGGCCTACACCACGGTGTTCAGCCACGTCTGGGGTCCGCGGCCACCGGCGGTGGTGTCGATGGACGGCGACGGCGTCGTCGAGGTGGTCGCGGGGCCCGCCGAGTTCACCGCGATCGCGAAGGCCATGTACGGCTACGACCTGGACCTGGGTGCGTCGTGACCATTCCACCACCCGACCTCGTCTCCTGGGCGCACGAGGAGATCGGGGCGATCCAGCTGGCGACACCTCTGTCCACTTCGAACAGTCGGGTGTGGAGGGCAGCCACCTCGTCGGGTGACTGGGTGCTGAAGCACCTGAGCGACCTGTCCAGCACGCCCGAGGTCGAGTCGTTCGTGCTCGCGGAGCTGCGCGACCGGCCGGACGTCCGGCCGATCAAGGCGTTCCGGTCGTGCGCGGACGGTTCGACCTACCTCATCGCCGAGTACGCGCACGGGCGGACCCTCGACGAGTGCCTCGCCACCGCGAAGCCCGCCGCGGCGGGCGGGTGGGCCAGTCAGCTCAACGACCTGATCGACGCGGTCAGCCGGATTCCCGTGACGGGCTACGGAAAAGTCCGGCTGGGACCGGACGGGCTGTGCGCCGAGCACGACAGTTGGCCTGGGTTCCTCGAGGACTACTTGGAAGGGCAGCGCGTCAAGGCGCCCCGCCTGGCGGAGCTGCGGTACGACCGGCTGCACCGGGCCCTGGTGGCCGCGCGCGCCGAGCTGGCCGCGGCCGCGCCACTCCCCCGCCTCGTGCTGGCGGACGTGAACCTGCGCAACTTCGTGGTCGGCACCTCGGGCCTGGTGTGCTGCAACATCCCGGTGCTGTGGGCGGGCGATCCGGCCGCGTCCCGCGGTGAGGCCCTGCTGCACTGGGCGGGCACGGCAGGCGAGCCGGTGCTGACCTCCGCGTCCGGGCTGCTGCACTTCTACGCCGCGTTCCACGCCTACGTGATCCTCGCCTACGTCGAGCGCTTCTCGCCCGAACCGCTCGACCGCGCCACGCCGTGGGGATCCGACACGCCTCTGCTCCAGCTGCTGGACCGGCACCTGCTCGGTGCGGAAGGAGCGTGAGCACGTGCCGGTCGCCCAGAAACCGAAGGCGCTGACGGGGTTCGACGACCGCCACCTGCACGCGCTCCGCGTCGCGTACGGGTTGGCGGACGTGGACGCGCTGCTGCCGGTGATCATGGACGGCGAGTTCGCCTCCCTGCTCGACGTGCGGACCGAGACGAGCCGCAAGGCGCTCCTCGAAGACGAGCTCGGCACGTGGTTCGTGAAGCAGGTGCCCTGGTACGCCGACGACGAAGCCGAACTGGCGCGCAGGCACGCGCTCACCCGCCAGCTGGCGAGCACCGGACTGGTGCCGCGGAAGAGGAAGACCGTCGACGGTCTCGGCTGGACCCGGATCGAGGGCGCCGCGTTCGAGGTCACCGAGTACCGCCGCGGGCACCGGTTCGACGGGTCCGCCCGGCAGGTGCGCGCCGCGGGCTCGGCGCTCGCCACCCTCCACGACTGCCCGATCTCCCACGACGGTCCGGCCGAGGACTACCGGTCGCTCGTCGCGAAGCACGTGCGGCTGGCCGAGGAGGTCGGCGCGCCGCCGCGACTGCGCGCCGTGCTCCGGGAGTGCGAGGCAGCTCTGCCCGCACAGCTCCCGGACGACGTCTGGCACGCGTTGCCGCAGACGTTCGTGCACGGTGACTACAGCCCGTGGAACGTCGTGTTCGGGCCCGGCGACGTGCTCGCGGTCGTGGACTTCGACAACAGCGATGTCGGGTCCCGCCTGCGCGACGTCGTCGAGGGCGTGCTGACCGCGGCCGGTGTGCGCTACCAGGGCGACTCGACGAACTTCGCGCGGCCGTTCCGCTGCGAGCTCGACGAGGGTCTCGCCGCGGCGTTCCTGGCCGGTTACCTCGGCACCACGCTCACCCCGTTCACCGAGGCCGAGCTGTCGTGTCTCCGCGGTGTCGTCCGCGCCGTGCACGTCGAGCTCGTCGCGCTGGCGGTCCTGCGCGGCGAGATCGACGACGAGTCGGCGGACGAGGTCGCCGCGTGGCAGGCCGATCCACCCGATCTGGCGGCTCTCGTCGCTGACGTGCGCCGGATCGGGGTGTCCCCGTGACCCGCGTGGTGCTCGTCGCGGGCAGCAAGGGCGGGGTCGGCCGGACCACCGTGGCCGCCGGTCTGGCGTTCGCGCTCGCCCGCGAGCACGAGGTCGGTCTGCTCGACGCCGACCTGTCGTGCCCGAACCTGCCGGTGCTGCTCGGCGTGAGCGGCCCACCGCGCGTGCTCGACGGGAAGATGGTGCCCGCGAAGGCATCCGACGGCCCGGTGACGGTCTCGCTCATGTCGACCGGCCTGTTCGGCGGGCCCGACACCGTCTTCGCCTGGCAGGGCCCGTTGCTCCGCGGCGTGGTGCGGCAGTTCGTCCGGGACGTGGACTGGGGGAAACCCGACTACCTCGTCGTCGACGTGCCATCGGGCACCGGGCCGGTGCACGCGGCGCTGATCGACGCGCTCGCGCCGGCCACCGCCGTCGTCGTGACCACCTCCGACCGGCTGGCGTTGACGGACACGCGCCGCTGCCTGCGTTTTCTCGAGGACGTGGTGCCCGTGGCGGCGATCGTGGAGAACCGGGCGGACGCGGAACCGGCGACCACGGCCGCGTTCCGCATTCCCTCCGCGGCAGGCGATGGGCCGCCGTGGCGGGACGAACGCGTTTGCCGGGAGCTGGCTCGCTTGGCAACCCATCTCGTATCGAACCAGGGAGGAACCAATGCTCGACCTTGACCTCGCGACGCTCGTGGCGCCACACACGATCGAGGGCTTCCTCGGCGGCGAATGGCCGCGCGACCCGTACATCAGCGTGGAGAGCGAGGAACGGGTCGCGGCGTTCGCCGAGGCCGTTCCGGAGCTCAACTCGGCGGAGGCCCTGCTGTCCGGCTGGCAGGACCGGGTCAGCCTGATGAGCCCCAAGGGGTTCCGGGCGTCCGTTCCGGACGGTCGCAGCGCACTTCCGTTCCTGCACCAGGGTTTCACCTGCTACCTGCGCAACCTCGAGAACCACATCCCGGTGCTGTCGAGCCTGCTGGACAACGTCGCCGTGCAGCTCGGCGTGCCGCGGAAGTACCTGATCTGCGAGGTGTTCTGCTCCGAAGGCGAGAGCGGCGTCGCGATGCACAGCGACTACGACCACAACTTCGCGCTCCTGCTGCGCGGCGCGAAGCGGTGGACGTACTCGCGCAACACCCACATCCGCCACGCCACGAACACCATCATCGGTGGTGACCGCCCGCAGCGGGACCTGCGCCAGCTCGAGTTCGCGACGAGTCTTCCGCTGCCGCACAAGCAGGCCGACGACGCGTACGACGTCACCGTGCGCGGCGGCGGCATGGTGTTCCTCCCGCGCGACTGGTGGCACCAGACCCAGGCCATCGGCGAGTGCATGCAGCTGAACGTCGCGGTGAAGGGCCCGATGTGGCTCACGGTGTTCCAGGAGTCGCTGACCGAGATGCTGCTGCCCGACGTCGAGTGGCGGGACATGGCCTACGGCATCGTCGGTGACGACACCAGCCGTGAGGCGGCGCTCGCCACGTTCGCCGAGCTGATCGGCCGGTTCCGGAAGGAGACGTCCGGCGACAGCGACCTCGAGCTGGCCACCCGGCTGATCGAGGCCGCGGGTTACGGCCGCGAGGTCACGCCGGATGCCTGAGCACCCGAACGGCCTGCACCGGTACCGCTTCGCCTGCGGGAGGAGCGAGGTCGACGTGCGCACCGACGTGCGGACGGCCGCCGAGCTCGACGGGTTGAGCAGGCCGTTCTTCCAGCGCAAGCCGGTGAGCTCCGACAGTGCGCCCGCACCACTGGTGTGGGCCACGACGGCGCCACCGGCAGGCGAGGACTGGGAGCGGCTGACCTTCTCGTCGGAGACCGAGCCCGACCGGGTCCTGTGGGTGAACCACGCGCGGCGGGAGATCGCGTTCGTCGCTCCCCCGTCGGCGTGGCGCACGCAGCAACTGCTGCGCTCCGTGCGCAACCTGATCCGCTGGCAGGCCTACGAACGCGGTGAGCTCTTCGTGCACGGCGGCATGGTGGCCGTCGGCGACGTCGGCATCGCGTTCCTCGGCCGCAAGCGGGCGGGCAAGACCTCCAACATCCTCAGCGCCCTCATCAACGCCGCGGCGGACTTCGTGTCCAACGACGACCTGGTGCTGGCGCCGGGCCCGGACGGTGTCGTCGGGCAGGGCTACCCGCGCGCGATCACCATCCGGCTCGACTCGCTGATGGCGGTCACCAAGGAAGACCAGCGGTTGCGCAAGCTCGTGCACGACGTGAAGCACCCGATCAACCACCACCGGGTGCAGGAGAGCCTGTTCGTGCGGTGCGCGGAGCTGGTCGTGGCCGCGGGAACCGAGCTGCGGCCACGGCATCCGCTCCAGGTCGTGGCCTTCCCGCAGTTCGTCGACGCCGGCGAGCGCACCGGTGTGGAAAAGCTCGACCGGGCCGAGGCCGCGGAACTGCTCGCGGAGCACACCGAGTCCGAGGCCACCGACCACGATCCTTTCCTGGCCTCGTGGTTCCCCTCGTACGACGCGGCCGCCCGCACCGCGGTCACCGACCAGCTGCTGGACTCGGCGACGTTCCTGCGGCTGAGGCAGGACTTCGACGACATGGGTTCGGCGACCTCGGCACTGCTCGAGGCCGCCGGCCTCGCGGCGCCGGTGCCGGCGGGGACCCGGCGGTGACCCGCGCGCTGCTCGTCGACCTGGACGGGGTGCTGCGACGCCGGGACCCCCGCGTGGTGCACGGCTGCGAGGAGGAGGCCGGACTGCCCGCGGGCAGCATCCTGGCCGCCGCGTTCGAGCCGAACCTGCTGACCGCGGCGGTGACCGGCCGCATCACCCAGAACCAGTGGGAGAACGCGGTCATCATGGAGCTGTCGGGCCGTCACCCCGACGCGGACACCCGGCCCGCGGTCCGGCGGTGCCTGGGGGACGTGGGTCACCTCGACCCCGAGGTGCTGGCCGTCGTGGACGCCGTCCGTCCACATGCGACTGTCTGCCTCGTCAGCAACGCCACCAGCAGGCTGCACGCCGACCTGGAGGCGCTCGGACTCACCGACCACGTCGACCACGTCGTGTCCTCGGCAGATCTCGGGGTGACGAAACCGGATCCCCGCGTCCTGGTCGCGGCGGCCCGGCTGTCCGGCGCACCACCGGAGCACTGCCTCGTGGTGGACGACGCGGCCGGGGTCACCGCGGCCGCCGAGGACGTCGGCATGACCGGCCACACGTTCACCGCCACGACCGCGCTGGAGCAGGCGGTCGAGCACTGGCTCACGCGAGAAGCCCCAGGTGGCCGGGCTACCGGGGCGCTCTGCCTCGATCCTGACGATCGGGTGCTGCTCGTGCAGCGGCAGGACCCGGTCAGCGGCGACCTGCTCTGGGAGCCACCGGGCGGGCAGAACGACGCCGTGCGCAGGTACCTCGACGTCCGGTGGTGGACGTGGAACGAGGTGCTCGGCGCGCGCGAACGGATCGAACCGGCCGAACTGGCCTCCCTCCTGCGTGCCACGGCGCCGTCCGGCCCGTGGCGTTCGGCGGGCCGAATTGCCGGCGACGCACTGCAATAAAAATGCAATGCGCCTGACTAGGGTTCTTAGTCGTGGCAGTTCGAACCGCCACTTTTTTCAAGATGCAAGTTAGGGGGTGATTTTCATGCGCAACTACTCCAAGCCGGCCCTCCGCAAGGTGAGCATCCGCAAGGCTGTCATCGGCATCTGAGGCTAAGCCCGAAATGGTGCCAGCAGGCCTGCTGGCACCATTTCTCTCTGTAATGGAAAGGTGTAGTCATGGACAAGCCGAACCAGGCATTCGACGTCCGGTTCAACAACACGCCGGACGGCCCCATCCTCGTGCGCGGCCACGACGCGTTCGAGCTCAACGACGTCGGCCTGGCGATCTGGGAGCGGTGCGACGGCGTGCACTCCCAGCAGGACATCGTCGAGGAGATCCAGGCCCTCTACGACGTCACGTACGACCAGGCCGAGGCGGACGTCGAGTTCTTCCTCACCGAGCTGGGAAAGGCACACCTGCTCGATGAGTAGCGGGCGGAGCCGGTCCGCCACCGCGGCCGGCGCGGTAGCGGTCGTGTCGATCGGCGCGATCCCGTTCGTCAGCGACTTCCCGGTCGCCGTCGCCGCGCTGGCCTACCTGGCGATCCTGGCGACCGGCAGAACGCGCTTGTCCTGGCTCGGCAAAGGGCTGGCCGGCCGGATCGTGCGCAGGCTGGTGCGCGTCGCGATCTTCTTCGTGCCGGTCCCGTTCGTCGCCACCGTGACGTGGTCGGGCGGTGTCGTCGAGTCGCTCGTCGCGGTCGCGTTCGCGTTCGCCCTCCTCGCCCCCGACCGCCGGAACATCGTGCGCGAGCTGAGCCCGGCGCGACTCGCCCTGCGGAGCTACCGCAGCGGGGACGAACCGCTCCGCGACTTCATCGCGTTCGCCGGCGCCGGTGTGGCCCAGGAGTACTTCTACCGCGGCGTGGTGCTGACGGCACTGCTGCCGCAGCTCGGCTGGTTCGCGATCCTCCCGGCCGCCGCGATGTTCGTCTTCGAACACGTCGCACAGGGCGGCGGACTGCACTTCGACCGCCGGGACCTGATCAACCAGACCATCATGAGCATTGTTTTCGGCGCCTTGGCGATTCACGCGGGCTCCGTGCTCCCCGCCGTGATCGGTCACACGGTCTACAACCTGCCGAACGTCATTCAGATTTTCGTTCGGATTCACGCCCAACGCTCTGATCGGAGGATTCGCCATGACGGCTGACCTGGGTAGGCCTGAACTGACCGGTGAAGTGTGGGCCCGGCGGATCGCGGTCGGCAGGCAGATCGTCGAGCGCTACCCGGCGACCAGGATCAGCTTTCTGAGCGGATCGTTCCTCGACGGCTTCGCCACCCCCACCTCGGACCTCGACATCTTCGTGCTGGTCGACAACGGCGCGGAGGTGGCGAGCGCGGGATCGGCGAGTTTCGACGCCGACGGACGACGCATCGACATCGACTACGCGGACGACGTCACGGTCGACACCGAGGTGTGGACGGTCGACTCGATCGTCTCCATCGCGACCGAGCTCGAGAAGATCGACCTCGCGAACTGGAACGCCGCGGGAGGCATCGAGGGGATCAAGCTGACCGTCGCGCACCGCCTGCGGATCGGCGAACCGCTGACCGGCGCGAAGGAGTTCGCCGCGCTGCGCGACCTCTTCGACTGGCCGCGGCTCAGCACGGTCATCAGGAACCGTTGCCTTGCGGCGTACAACAGTCTGGCGGACGACGCGATCGGCGCGATCAAGTCGGGTGACGGGATGACGTCGGTCCTGATGTCGCGTGACGCGCTCGGCGCCGCGGCGGACGCGCTCACCGCGGCGTTCGGCCACACCAACGCGAAGTCGAAGTGGCGCTGGCGCAAGTTCGGAGTGCTGGGCCTCACCGAGGACGCCGAGTCGTACCGCCGGGCCGAGTTCACCACGGGCGACACGGACGCCGCCATGATCGCCAGCAGCAAGGCGAGGCTGCGCCTGGCATCCGAGTTCGCGGTCAAGGCGAGCGCCCGGCCATGAGCCAGGCGGAGCTGCGCGAGGGGCCGAGCCGGCAACGAATGTTCTGGCTCGGCCGCGGCGTGTCGTTCTTCGGCAGCGAGTTCTCCACGCTGGGGATTCCGCTCTACTGCGTCGTCGTGCTCGGCGCGGGTCCCGCCGAGATGGGACTGCTCGTCGCGTGCGCCGGACTGCCCGCGCTGCTCGGCCCGTTCGTGGCAGGCCCCGTGGTCGACCTGTTCGACCGCAGGCTCCTGCTCGTCGTCACCGACCTCGTGCGCTGCGCCGCACTGCTCGCCGTCCTGCCGCTGCACTGGGCCGGGGCGCTCAACCTCACCGTCCTGTTGGGACTTCAGTTCGTGCTCGGCGCGGCATCGACGTTGTACGACACCGCGTTGTTCGCGTTCCTGCCGAGCTACTTCCCGCCGCACCAGCTGGCGATGGCGAACGGCCGGAGCTCGGCCCTGCACAGCGCCGCGTCGCTGGCCGGTCCGAGCCTCGCGGGTGCACTCGTCCAGGCCGTCGGTGCCGTCGCCGCGATCGTCGTCGACGGCATCTCGTTCCTGGTGTCGGCGTTGACGATCGGCCACAGCACCGCGGAGGTGCCGACGACCAAACGGTCATCGGGCGGCTACAAGGCGTTCCTGGCCGACGGGTTCAGGGCCCTGCGGGACACGCCGCCGGTGTTGCTGCTCGGATTCTCCAGCTGCCTGTTCAACCTCGCCGCGGGCGCCTCCCAGGCCGTGATCGTCTACTTCGCGATCAAGGTGCTGGGTTTTCCGGCACTGCTGCTCGGCCTCGCCACCTCCGCCGGTCTCGTGGGCGGCCTGGTCACCGGACTCGTCGCCCGCAAGCTGTCCGACGCGCTGGGCCTGCGCACCATGCTCAGCGGCGGGATCCTCCTGGCGAGCGTGGCGGAGTTCGCCATCGCGGTGGCACCCGCCGACAAGGCCGTCGCCTTCGCCGTCATCGCCACCGCGCAGTGCGTTGCCACCTCAGGCGCTGTTGCCTACATGACCGCCAACGCGACCCTGCGCCAGCACCTCGTGCCGGAACACGTGCGCGGCCGGGTGTTCGCGACGTTGCGCCTGTTGACGAGGGGCGTCATGCCGCTCGGCGCGGCCGCGGGCGGTCTGCTGGCGGCCGGGACGTCACCGAGGTTCGCGATCGCCGCCGCAGGGATGGGACAGCTGGTGGCGGCCCTGTGGTTGTTCACCCGCCGCCGGGTGCTCCCCGACCGCCTGTAGGGCCTGCTCAGGCCGCCTCGGCGACCGGTTCCGCCGCGGCCGCGGGCATACCGAGCAGCAGCCTGCCCGCGGCCGTGAGCTCCGCGGGCACCCAGGTCCACGGGCGACGCCCTCCGGACAACCGGATGTACCCGGCGCGCACCAACTGGTGCGACGTCGCCTGGTCGCTGCACAACAGGCCGTCGACCCGCAGGTCGGGCTCGCAGCTGCAGGTCGCCTCGACCCTGCCCGCGGCAACGGCGCGCAACATCGCCATGCCCCTGTGCGTCACCGCATCCGGTTGGTTCATCGTCGCTCCCCCGCTTTCGTCCCGCCGTGACTCCGGTCACAACCATCCACCCATCCGGGGCGACTGGGCACCGGCAAACCCCCTAGATCCGGCGCGGCGCGCCACTAGGGGACAACCCCGGAGACCACCGCGCGTGCAGGGGATCGCGCCCCGACGAGGTGTCAGACCTTCAGCCACTCACGGGCCCGGCGGAACGCGTCCGCGGCGTCGGCCGGGCGGTGGGCAGGCCGGGAGGAGTCGTGTGCGAACCCGTGCGACGCCTCGTAGTACCGCACGACCGTGACGCCGAGTGCGTCCAGCGCGCGCACGTCCGAGCACATGATCAGCGGGTCGAGCCAGCCGACCAGTGCGAGCAGGCGGTCCCCGTTGCCCTCCAACGCGTCCAGCGCGCCGGGCTGCACCGGGCCGTAGAACGACACGAGCCGTTCGTAGCGGACGTCCGCCGCCGCCTTGTACGCGTATCCGCCGCCCTGGCAGAACCCGAGCAGCAACTGCCGCGCGCAGCCGGTGGCGTCCGCCGCCTCGCCGATCTGGCGCAGTTTCACCGAGTCCGGTGTGTCAGCGGCCAAGGCGAGCCGCGCGGTCACGTCGCCGGGATCGGCGATGCCGGGGTACGGGTCGGGCGCGCACACCGCGACGTTCCACTCCTCGGCGAGGCGCGTGCACAGCTCGTCGAACAGCGGCCGCAGGCCGAAGATGTCGGTCAGCAGCACCAGTCCGGCCACCGGCTCGGCCGGCGAGACCAGGATCGCCTCCGTCCCCGAGGGCAGCAGGACCCTAGACACGGAAACCGTCCAGTGTCTCGGAGGCGAAGAGCTGCCGCGGCTCGAGCTGCCGCTCCGACAGGCCCTGCTCGAACGAGTACCGCAGGAACGTCCGCAGCACGGTGTCGTTGGCATCGACGCCGTACGGCCAGTAGTCCTCGCCCATGATCCGCCTGGTCCGCTCGACCTCCTCGTAGAGCCACGGCAGCGAGTAGCGCAGCGCGTTCGTCTCGCCCAGCGTGCTCATGGCCGAGGAACGGGCCTGCTCGAACGCCTTGTACAGCGAGCGGGCGAGCCATCGGTGCTGCTCGTGGAGCTCGCGGCGGATCACCACCGCGTGCATGATCGGGAAGACGCCGGTCGCGCGGAAGTAATCCTCCTCGACCTGGCGCGGGTCGGCGAACAGCCTGCGCACCCGGTGATCGCCGTCGGCGTACGGCAACGGCATCCGCGCGGAGTACAGGGCGTCGATCTCGCCGTCGAGCAGCATCCGCGCCAGCGTCTGGGCCGGCCCGATCGGGGTGATGTCGGCGGTGACGCCGGACGGCAGCGGGATCTTCTCCGGGCGGCCCGGCTCGTGCAGGCCGCCGGTGCGGTAGCGCACGCTGTCGACCGGGACGTCGTGGTGCTCGGCGAGGATGCCGCGGATGAACACCGCGGCCGTCATCTGGTACTCCGGGATGCCGACGACCCGGCCCTTGAGGTCGGCGGGCGAGGTGATGCCGGACGCCGCGCCGACGTAGATCGCGTTGTGCCGGAACGTCCGCGACGGGAAGACGGGGATCGCGACGAGCTCGGCGGTGTTCATGACGTACGACGAGAGCGAGAGCTCCGCGACGTCGAACTCGCGGTGCCGCAGCATCCGGTAGAAGACCTCCTCCGGCGGCAGGGCCAGGTAGGTCAGGTCGACGCCCTCCGGTCGCACGGCGCCGGTGCGCAGCGCGTCCGTGCGGTCGTAGCGGCCGCAGGCGAGCGTGATCGGGATCAAGTTCTTCCTCCTTCTCCGGATTCGCCCGCTTCCACGACCCGCTGCAGGATGCGCACGAGGTCACGGCGGTCGCCTTCGGTGAGGCAGCCGACGAGCTTGTCGGTCATCCGCAGCGCGCTCTCCGAGATCTCCTCGAAGACGCGGGCGCCCTCGTCGGTCAGGGTGAGCACGTTGCGGCGGCGGTCTTCGGGGTGCTTGGCGCGAGCGAGGAAGCCGCGGGCCGCGAGGCGGTTGACGACGTCGGCGACGGTCGACGTGTCGAGCGAAGCCTCGCGGGCCAGCGAGTTCTGGTCGGTCGCCGGGTTGACCGCGATCGCGCTCAGCACGGCGAACTGCGTCGACGTCACGTCCGACGACACCTCGGCCGCCCACAGCTGGTTGTGCACCTGCTGCGCGCGCCGGATGAGATGACCGGGCTGCTGGTACATGTCGACCGCTGCGGCGTTGCTGCTGAACGGCTTCATCGCGGTTACCTCCATCTTGGCCTGTCGTCGTACGGGATGGCCCCGTCCGCGCTGACCCCTGCTTCGAGCCTGCCGACACCGGAGATGTCGAGCACCACCTTGTCACCGTCGGCGAGCGGACCGACACCGGCGGGAGTACCGGTCGCGATCACGTCGCCGGGGTTGAGCGTCATGGCGGCACTGGCGTAGGCGATCAGCCGGGGCACGTCGTAGATCATCTTCGCCGTGGAGGTGTGCTGGCGGAGCTCGTCGTTCACCCAGCAGCGCAGCTCGAGGTCGCTCGGGTCCACCTCGTCGGCGGTGACGATCTCCGGCCCCATCGGGGTGAACGTGTCGAACGACTTGCGCAGCGACCTGTCCTCAGTGGACCGGACGGTGATGTCCAGCACGCAGGTGTAGCCGAACACGTGGTCCAGTGCCTTCTCCGGGCTCACGTTGCGCGCGAACCGCCCGATGACGACGCCGAGCTCGCCTTCCTGGTCGGTCCGCTTGTCCAGGTAGGGCAACCGGATCGTGCCGCCGTGCCCGATGATCGACGACGGGGCCTTGAGGAACAGCCCCCAGTCCACGACCGTGTGGCTGTCGGGCATCTCGTCGACGTGGTCGTAGTAGTTCGCGGGCGCGCCGATCACCTTGCTCGGCGGCGGTAACGGGTTGTCCGTGAAGTCGTAGCGCATCAGCCCTTGATCTCCTTGATCAGCTTGATCGTGTTCTGCACCTCGGGGCCCTGCTGCTCGACCGGGATCTGCGGGATGACCCTGTCCTTGATCGAGTCCAGCGACGGCAGGTTCGGCGGCGCGCTGG
The DNA here is from genome assembly GCF_007845675.1 of Lentzea tibetensis. Lineage (GTDB taxonomy): Bacteria > Actinomycetota > Actinomycetes > Mycobacteriales > Pseudonocardiaceae > Lentzea > Lentzea tibetensis. The sequence continues at coordinate 74,983 of NZ_VOBR01000012.1, forward strand.
TGCCGGGCCGGGCGCCGAAGACACCGGTCTTGGCGATCTCCTCCTGCGCCTCGGGGGTGAACATCCAGTTCGCGAAGAGCTTGGTGGCGCTGGCGTTCGGGCCGCCCTTGAGCAAGCACAGGTACATCGTGTCCAGGCGCGCGCCCTCCGCGGTCGGGAAGACGAACTCGACCGGCAGGTTCTTCTTCTTGCTGGTGGTGAAGACGCCGGTGTTGTTGACCGCCATCACCTCGCGCTCACCGCGGGCGACGGACTGCTCGGCGAGCGCGGCCGTGTCGACGATGAGCGGGTTGTTGCCCATCAGGCCGCGCACCCACGCCTGGTCGAGCTTGTTCTCCTTCATCAGGTTGGAGATCATCAGCGACGTCGCGCCCACGATGTTGGGGTCGGCGGCGACCAGCTTGCCGTTCCACTTGGCGTCCGCGAGCTCCTGCCAGCCCTTCGGGGCCTGGTCCTCGGTGAGCTTCTGGCTGTTGTACTCGATGCCCACGCCGAAGTGCGAGAACGCGTTGTAGGTCGCGGCGGTCTCGGCGCCGGTCTGGAAGTCGGCGGTGAACGGCTTGTAGATCTCGCAGCGGTCGGCCTTGACGGTGAGCGCGGTGCCGGAGCCGCCGTGCGTCTGGATGGAGCCGACGTGCTGGCCGCTCACGAACTCCTGGTCCAGCCGCGTGTTCAGCTTCTCGCCGAAGATCGGCTCCGCGACGACCTTGATCGCCGGGTAGCGCCGCATGAACGTCTTGTACGCGGGCTCGAAGAACTCCTGGCCGGGGCCGTAGACGACGACCTGCGCCTCCTTGGCGGCCTGCGCGGCGGTGTAGAGGTCGGCCATCTGCTTCTGCACCTCGGCGCCGCCGAGCGTGCCGGGGTCGGTGCCGGTGGTGGCACCGGGAGCGGTGTTGCAGGCGGTGGCGACGAGAGCGATCGCGGCAAGGGCGACACGAGCCTTCATCTAGGACTCCTTGACTACCAGCAGGGAGTCCTGCTGGAGGACCACGGCGACCTGGTCGCCTTCGGCCCATCGGACTGGGGAGGACATGCGGGACTTGAGGGTGTGCGCGCCGACCTTCACCTGGTACTCGACCTGGTCGCCGAGGTAGGCGACACCGGTGACCGTGGCGGGGATGCCGTCCGTGCCGGCCGACGTACTCGTCGCCGCGGAGGCCGCGTTGAAATCTGTGAGCGTGACGTTGTTGGCGCGCAACGCGAGCGTGACGTCGTCGCCGGGGTCGAAGGTGCGGTGCTTGCTCGACCGGGCGAGCAGCGCGGTGGGGAAGCCGTCGACCTTGACGACCGAGGTCCAGGTGTCGACGTCGACCACGATGCCGGTGAGGAAGTTCTCGAAGCCGACGAAGTCCGCGACGAACCGGTCGACGGGGTCGGCGTAGATCTCCTCGGGGGTGCCGATCTGGTGGATGGCACCGTGCTGCATCACCACGATCCGGTCGGACAGGGTGAGCGCCTCGATCTGGTCGTGCGTCACGTAGATCGACGTGGTGCCGACGCGTTCGTGCATGGCGTGCAGCTCGGTGCGCATGGAGGCGCGCAGCTTGGCGTCCAGGTTCGACAGCGGCTCGTCGAACAGCAGCAGCGACGGCCGGGCGACGAGCGCCCGTGCGAGTGCGACGCGTTGCTGCTGGCCGCCGGACAGCGCGCCGACGGACCGGTCGGCGAGGTGGTCGAGCCCGACCATCTCCAGCGCCTCCAGCACCGCGGACGTGATCTCGGCGCGCGGCCTGCGGCGCATCTTCAGCGGATAGGCGACGTTGGAGCGGACCGTCATGTGCGGCCACAGCGCGTAGCTCTGGAACACCATGCCCGCGTCGCGCTTCTCCGGCGGCACGAACGTCCGGCCGGACACGACCACGCGCCCGTCGATGCTGATCTCGCCCGCGTCCGGCTTCTCGAGGCCGGCGACGCAGCGCAGTGTCGTCGTCTTGCCGCAGCCGCTCGGGCCGAGCAGGGTGAGGAACTCGCCGTCGGCGATGTCCAGGTCGAGCCCTTCGACGACGGTGTTGTCGCCGTAGCGCTTCGTCAGGCCTCGGATGGTGACAGCCGCCATGACTTGGCCTCTCCAATCTTGAGGTGGGCGACGGAACGGGCGACGCCCCTGATCGCGAGGTGGAGCAGGCCACCTGCGGCGGCAGCGGCGAGCACGATGCAGAACAGGGCGGCGGCCTGCGTGGTCTGGCCCTGCGAGTTGAACTGGAAGACCATCACCGCGACGGTCTCGTTGGTCGGCAACGACAGCAGGATCGGGACCTCGAGGTTGCCCGCGATCTGGATGCCGGTGATGAGCCACGCCGCACCGCAGGCGGGCAGGATCAGCCTGGTCACGATGCCGAGCGAGGTGCGCAGCTGCGACGCGCCGCTGACCCGTGCGGACTCCTCGAGCTCCTTGCCCACCTGGGCGAGCGCGGCGTCGACGGTCCTGCTGGCCACCGGGGTCGAGGCGATGATCAGTCCGATGAGGACGATCCACACCGTGCCGAAGAGGCCGCGCAGGAACGGCACGGTGAGGAACGCCCACACCAGGCCGAGGCCGAGGATGATGCCGTGCGCGGCCCACGGCAGCCACGTCGCGAGCTCCAGCGTCCGGCGCATCCGGATGCTGCCGTGCCTGCCGACCACGCCGAGCAGCAACGAGATCGCGACCGCGAGCAGTCCGCCGACGAGCGCGAGCACCAGGGTGTTGCCGAGTGCGGGCAGCACCACCGGGTCGGCGAACAGCGCCTCGTAGTTGGTGAGGCTGAAGTCGTTGACACCGAACAGCGGCTGCAGCGAGCCGAGCACGATCTGCACGACCGGCAGCACGAACGCGAGCAGCGCGTACCCGGCGACGAAACCGTTGCAGGCCCACGTCCAGCGGCCGATGTCCCACGGCTCGGGCTTGGCGCCCTTGCCGGACACCGTGGTGAACTGACGCCGGTCGAGCAGCCGCCACTTGATCGCGACCAGCACGACCACCGCCACCACGAACAGCAGCGCGAGCGCGCTCGCCGCGGCGTAGTTCGGCGGGGTCTCGTTGGTGACGAACGCGTAGATCTGCGTCGACAGCACCTCGAAGCCGCCCGCGCGGCCCACGATCAGCGGGATCTCGAACGCGATCAGCCCGATGATGAAGTTGATGATGAACACGCCGAGCACCGCGGGGGCCATGACGGGCACGTTGATCCGGGCGAACGTGCCGAGCCTGCTCGCGCCGGAGATCAGCGACGCCTCCTCGAGCCTGCGGTCCATCGCGAGGAACGGTCCGATGAGGATGAAGTAGCCCAGCGAGCAGACCTTGAGGCTCAGCACGAACCAGGTGCCCCATCCGCCGCCGACGGACACCAGGTCTCCCGGCAGTCCGATCGAGCCGAGCAGCTGGTTGAGCAACCCGAACTCCGGCGTGCCGAGCAGGTTCCAGCTCAGCGAGAAGAACAGCGGCGGGGTGGCCAGCACGACCACCATCAGCGGGGTGATCACCTTGCGCAGCGCGGCGTTCGTGCGCGACACGATCCACGCGAACACGACCGCCAGCCCGGTGGCACCGATGCCGGTCATCACCGCGAGCCACAGCGAGCTGCCCAGCGTCTCGTAGGTGCGCCGGTCGGAGAACGCCTCGGCGAAGCCCGCGAGCGTCAGCGCTCCCGGCAGACCCGGCGCCGCCGTGCGGAACGCGCCGTAGAGGACCATCGCGAGCGGCAGCACGTACATCATCAGCACGAAGACGATCAGCGCCGGCTTGGCGAGGCGAGTCATGACAACCGCCCGTGCAGTGCGTCGAGCGCGTACCGGTACCCGCGGCCGCCGGCGCCCGCGACGTACACCGCGGCGATGCCCGCGAACACGTCCTGCCGGTTGGCGGCGTCGTGCGCGAACAGCTGCGACAGGTGGACGATCGCGATCGGGCGGCCGGTGTCCTCCAACGCGTTCGCCAGCGAGTAGCCCACCTTGGTGAGCCCGGAGGGGTTCAGGATGATCCCGCCGTCGAGCTCGTCCTGGCGCTGCTGGACGAAGTCGATCAGGTCACCCTCGTGGTTGGACTGGAAGTGCTCGACGGTGTCGCCGAGCTCCTTCGCCAGCACGTCGAGATCGGCCTGGATCTCGGCGAGGGTCTGGGTGCCGTAGCGCTCGGGGTCGCGCCTGCCGAGGCGGTTGAGGTTCGGGCCCTGCAGAACGAGGTGGTGCATCAGGCATCCCCTTCCGCGTAGAGCCACTCGACGTGGGAGTAGTCGTCGGCGGCCCTGGTCGCGAGCACGTGGTCGCGCAACTGTGCGCCGACGCCGCCGAGGTGGCAGAGCTCGCCCATCAGCCGGGTGGTCCGCTGCACCCGGCTGGTGCGCGGGAACCTGGCCTCCTCGTACTTCTTGAACGCACCGGGAACGTCCACTCCGGACTCGCCGAGCACGTCGCCGAGCGCCACCGCGTCCTCGAGCGCCTGGCACGCGCCCTGCGCGAGGTACTGGTGCATCGGGTGGGCGGCGTCGCCGAGCAGCGTGATCCGGCCGTGCGCCCAGCCGCCCCTCGGTTCCCGGTCGCACAACGGCCACTGCCTGCTCAGGTCGAACTCGGCGATCGCGTCGCGGACGTACTCGCATGCGCCGGCGAACCGCTCGAGGAACTCCGCGGCGTCGCCGGTCCCCTGAGGTTTGAACGAGGCGACGCGGTTGAGCACCTGGCCGCCGCGCACCGGGTACTGCATGTAGTGGATGCCGTCGCCGACGTGGAGGGTCACCGCGTCCTCGACGCCGTCGGGACGCGGTCCGGGGCCGCGGTACACGACGTACGTGTCGACGACCGGCTGTTCGTCGTCCAGCACGAACCGGCGCACGGTCGACCGCAGCCCGTCCGCGCCGACCAGCGCGTCCGCCGTGTAGGTCGAACCGTCGGAGCAGCGCACCGTCGCGTCGTCGCCGGTCTGCTCGACGTGCACGACCTCCTTGCCCGCTTCGAGCCGCACGAGGCCGGTCGCCGCGCAGCCGTCGATGAGCGCGGACAGCAGGTCGGCGCGGTGCATGACGGTGTACGGCGCGCCGTAGCGCTCGACGAAGCCGGCGCCGAAGTCGAGCGAGGTGATCTCCTCGCCGGTGTAGATGTCCTTCATGACGGCGCGGGAGGGGCGCACGGCGGAGGCGTCGAGGCGGTCGATCACGCCGAGCCTGGTGAGCATGCGCCACGCGTTCGGTCCGACCTGCAGTCCCGCGCCGACCTCCTCGATGACCGGTGCGCGTTCCAGCACGGTCGCGGAGATGCCTCTGCGCGCCAGTGACAACGCGGTCGCGACACCACCGATGCCGCCGCCCACGACGAGGACGTCCATCAGCCGAGCTCCTCTCGGTGGGATCCGACGTACCGCGGGTGCTCGGCGCCGATCAGGTGCTGGCCGACGTATGCCTGCCGCGGTGCGGGCAGGAGGGCCGAAGCCGGGTAGTGGTGCACCCCCTTGGCGCCGGAGTAGGGGTCGCGCCCGCGGCGGGCGTCGGGGAGGTGCAGGTGCCGCGGTGTGGCGGTGGTGGTCGCCATCAGCCGAGCTCCTCTCGGTACAGGTGGAAGGGCTCCAGCAGCGGGAGATCGCTCATGGAGAACAGGACGGCGTCGGGCGTCTCGGCGACGTGCTTGTGCCACGTCCACGACGGCACGACGAAGAAGTCGTTGCGGGACCAGTCGAAGCGCTGTCCGCCGAGGTAGCTGTGGCCCTCGCCCTGCACGACGCAGAAGATCGTGCTCGAGGTGTGCCGCAGCGGCCGCGTCTCCTCGATCTGCTGGAGGTAGCAGGCCATCGTGGGCAGCACGTGGCCGCCGGTCTGCGGGTTGCTGTACTCGACGCGCTGCCCGTGGTGCGGATCGGTCTCGGCGGCCTGCACGGCCCGCAGCGCGTGCTCGTACTTGTAGTTCATCAGCGGCGAGTGCGGGGTGGTGATCTCGTCGTTCGCCGGGCGCAGCCCTGAGCCGTAGCGGCGGATGCTCCAGCCCTCGGGCTTGGTCAGCGGCTGCAGCTGGTTGCCGGGGTAGTCCTCGTAGAACCCGGCGCGCATGGCCTTGACGAACGGCACGTCCAGCCCGTCGAGCCACACCATCGCCTCGGTGCCCTCGTGCCGGTGGTCGTGCCACGTCCAGCTCGGCGTGAGCACCAGGTCACCGGGCTCCATGAGCACCGGCTCGCCCTCGACGATCGTGTGGCCGCTGCCCTGCAGCATGAACCGGATGGCGCCGGGCGTGTGGTGGTGCGCGGGCGCGGTCTCGCCCGGTTCCACGAGCTGGTAGCCGGCCACCATCGTGTGGGTGGTGCCGAAGACCCGGCTCGGGTTGTGGGCGTTGAGCGCGCGGCGGTCGGCGTCCTCGCCGAGGTCCACCACCTCCGACGCCTCGAGCAGCAGCGGGTGGAGGTCGTTCCACCGCCACAGGTGCGGGACCTCGTCGACCTTCGGCTCGGGGTCCGTCGTGCCGGGGATCCGCCACAGCGGGGCGACCTTCACTTCTTCCAGGCGCTGGTAGTAGCTGTCCGCCCTCTTCGCCAGATCGTCCGTGTACTGAAGGTTCATGCGCTGAAGGACATCACCACGGACGGTGATGTGTCAAGCGCCACTTTTCCGATCTTTGCGCAGGTAGAGCCATTGTATGTGCCGTTTGACCGGCGAACATGTCGGAAACTTAGCGACCAGTTGATCACGGCCCGTCGTTGACCGACCTGCACGATCGGGCGTACGTTCGTAATACGGATGTGTGTTCGTATAGCGAACGGAGGTCTGATGACCGTCATCACCTCGCTGCCCGACGCCGTCGCCCTGGTCGTCCAGGACGGCGACACGGTCGCCTTCGAGGGCTTCACGCACCTCATCCCGTTCGCCGCGGGACACGAGGTGATCCGTCAGGGCAGGCGTGACCTGACGCTGGTGCGGATGACGCCGGACGTCATCTACGACCAGCTGATCGGGGCGGGCTGCGCGCGCAGGCTGGTGTTCTCGTGGGGCGGAAACCCCGGTGTGGGCTCGTTGCACCGCTTCCGCGACGCGGTCCAGCACGGCTGGCCCGCGCCGCTGGAGATCGAGGAGAACAGCCACGCGGTGATGGCCAACAGGTACGTCGCGGCCGCGTCGGGTCTGCCGTTCGCGGTCCTGCGCGGGGCCGTGGGCACCGACCTGCCCGCGCACTCGGACTCGATCAGGCCGATCACGTGCCCGTTCACCGGTGAGGAGCTCACCGCGGTCCCCGCGCTGCGCCTGGACGCCGCCGTCGTCCACGCGCAGCGCGCGGACCGGGAGGGCAACGTGCAGCTGTGGGGCATCACCGGGGTGCAGAAGGAGGCGGTGCTGTCCGCCACCCGCTCGCTGGTGACGGTCGAGGAGATCGTGCCCGTGCTGGAGCCGGTGCCGGGTGCGGTGGTGCTGCCCTCGTGGGTGGTCGACTGCGTGGCGCTGGCGCCGGGTGGCGCGCATCCTTCCTACGCGGACGGTTACTCCGTGCGGGACAACGCCTTCTACCAGGAGTGGGACGCGATCAGCAGGGACCGTGCGACGTTCGGGGAGTGGCTGCGTGAACTACAGCGCTGACGAGATGATGACCGTCGCCGCCGCACGGGCGCTGCGCGACCGCGCGGTGTGCTTCGTGGGCATCGGGATCCCGAGCACCGCGGCCAACCTCGCCCGCCGCACGCACGCGCCCGGCCTGGTGCTGATCTACGAGTCCGGCTGCATCGGGGCGAAGCCGACGTCGCTGCCGCTGTCCATCGGGGACGGTGAGCTGGCCTCGTCCGCCGACGCCGTGGTGTCCGTCCCCGAGATCTTCAACTACTGGCTGCAGCCCGGCCGCGTCGACGTCGGCTTCCTCAGCGCGGCGCAGCTGGACCGGCGCGGCAACATCAACACGACGGTGATCGGCCCGTACGCCTCCCCCGAGGTCAGGCTGCCCGGCGCGGGCGGTGCCCCGGAGATCGCCTCCGGCTGCCGGTCCGTCGTCGTGGTCGTGCGGCAGTCGCTGAAGACCTTCGTGGACGGTCTGGACTTCGTGACCTCCGCGGCCGCGCCGCGGATGGTGATCACCGATCTCGGCGTGCTCGAACCCTCGCCGTCCGGCGAGCTGGTGATGACCTCGCTGCACCCCGGTGTCTCCGCCGCCGACGCCCGTGCCGCCACCGGGTGGGATCTGGCGATGGCCGACGACCTGGGCGTCACCTCGCCGCCCTCCCCGCACGAGCTCGACGTGCTTCGTTCACTGACCCATCGCTGAGGAGCCTGCCTTGAGGTTGCCCACCTACCGCCGCGACGAGGAGTCGCAGCCGCCGGTGCACTGGCCGGACTACGTCTCGAACCCCGGCCGCGCGCCGAAGCGGCCCCTGGTGCTGATGCCGCAACGGCTCACCGAGATCACCGGTCCCCTGCTCGGCGCCGAACGCGTCGGGCAGCACGACAACGACCTGACGGTCCAGCACGTCGGTGAGCCGCAGGGCCAGCGCATCGTCGTCACCGGCCGGGTGCTCGACGGCGACGGCCGCCCGATCCCGGACACGCTGCTGGAGATCTGGCAGGCCAACGCCTCCGGCCGCTACCACCACAACGGCGACCGGCACCCGGCGCCTCTCGACCCGAACTTCTCCGGCGTCGGCAGGTGCATGACCGATGCGGCGGGCCGGTACACGTTCACCACGATCCAGCCGGGCGCCTACCCGTGGCGCAACCACCACAACGCGTGGCGGCCAGCGCACATCCACTTCTCGTTGTTCGGCCAGGCCTTCACCCAGCGGCTGATCACGCAGATGTACTTCCCCGGCGACCCGCTGTTCGGCCAGGACCCGATCTTCAACTCGGTGCGCGACCCCAAGGCGCGCGAGTCGATGATCGCCTCGTTCGACCTCGACGCGACGGTGCCCGAGTGGGCGCTGGCCTACTCGTGGGACATCGTGTTGCGCGGCAAGAACCCGACGCCGTTGGAGAACGAGGAGGACGAGGACGATGACTGAGCCCCTGGTCACAACGTCTTCGCAGACCGTCGGCCCGTTCTTCGCGATCGGGCTGCCCTGGGAGGACGGGCCGTTCGTGGTGCCCGCGGGCACGCCCGGCGCGTTCCACATCGCCGGACGGATGGTCGACGGCACGGGCGAACCGGTGCCGGACGCGTTGATCGAGACCTGGCAGGCCGACCCCGACGGGCGCTTCGACCACCCGGACGACCCGCGGGGCGCGGTCTCGTCGGGCTTCCGCGGGTTCGGCCGGTGCGCGACCGACGTGAACGGCCGGTTCGAGTTCCTCACCCTGAAGCCGGGGGCGCTGCCCGGACAGGCGCCGCACGTCGACGTGTCCGTGTTCTGCCGGGGCATGCTGCGCCGGTTGGTCACCCGGATCTACTTCCCGGACTCGGACAACTCGGCGGACCCGGTGCTCGCGCTCGTGGACTCCGAGTTCCGGCACACGCTGATCGCGTCGGTCGCACCGTTCGGCTACCGGTTCGACATCTGCCTGCAGGGCCAGGACGAGACCGTGTTCTTCGATGTCTGACCTCTTCGGACCGCTCTTCGGCAACCCGGCCGTCGACCGCGAGCTCTCCTCCGCGGCGTGGGTGCGGGCGATGCTCGACTTCGAGCGCGCGCTCTTCGCCGTGTCCGCACGGGCCGGGATCGTCCCGCCGGGCGAGTTCCCGTCCGTCGAGGTGGATCCGGCGGCGCTGGGCTCGGCGGCGCTGGCGTCCGGCAACCCGGTGGTGCCGCTGGTGAGCCTCCTGCGCTCCGTGCAGCCCTGGGCCCACCACGGCGCGACCTCGCAGGACGTGCTCGACACGGCGATGTCGCTGGTGGCCAGGCGGGCGCTGGCGCCGCTGCGCGCGGACCTGGCCGCGGTGGCGTCGTCGTGCGCCCGGCTCGCCGCCGCGCACCGCGACACCGTGATGGCGGGCCGGACGCTCTACCAGCAGGCGGTGCCGACGACGTTCGGGCTGAAGTGCGCAGGCTGGCTGGTCGCGCTCGACCGAGCGACCGAGCGGCTGTGCGACGTGGAGCTCGCCGTGCAGTTCGGCGGCGCGGCCGGAACGCTCGCGGTGACCGGCGATCTCGTCGGCGAGCTGGCCGCCGAGCTGGACCTGTCGGCGCCGCTGCTCCCCTGGCACACCGACCGCACGCGGGTGGCGGACCTCGCCTGCGCGCTGGGCACGGTCGCCGGGGTGCTCGGCAAGATCGCGGGTGACGTGCTGCTGCTGTCGCAGACCGAGGTGGGCGAGGTCGCCGAAGGCACGGGCGGCGGCTCGTCCGCGATGCCGCACAAGCAGAACCCGACCCGGTCGGTGCTGGTCAGCGCGTGCACCCGCCGGACACCCGGACTCGTGCAGACCCTGCTCGCCCAGATGCCCCAGGAGCACGAGCGGGCGGGCGGCGCGTGGCACGCCGAGTGGGAGACCGTGACCGAGCTGCTGCGCCTGGTCGGCGGCGCGGCGCTGCACGCCCGTGAGCTGCTGGCCGGGCTGCGCGTCGACGGTGAGCGGATGCGCCACAACCTCGGGCTGACCGAGGGCTTGGTGATGTCCGAGCACCTCGCCACCGTGCTCGGACGGGCCACCGCGCAGGCCGCCGTGGCCGAGGCCGCGCGGACCGGCAAGCCGTTGCGCGACGTCCTGCTCGCGGACCCCGGCGTGTCGCTCGACGTGCAGGAGATCGACCGCGTGCTCGACCCCGGTGACGCGCTGGGCAGCGCGGGCGCGTTCGTCGACCGCGTGCTCGCGGGCCGCGGCGGGGAGGAAGCGACGTGATCGGGCACCACGAGCTCTCCCGCCCAGCCGTTGCTCACACGCTCGGCAACCCGCCGGACACCGCCGGCGCGTTCACCAACAGCGCGCCCGCCCGACCGCGGCCGGAAGGAGGCGACGTGATCAGACACCACGAGCTGCCCCGCCCCGCCGACACGCCCGCACTCGCCAACTCGCCGGGCACCGCCGGCGCGTCCGCCAACAGCGCGCCCGCCCGACCGCGGCCGGAAGGAAGCGACGTGATCAGACACCACGAGTTGCCCCGCCCCGCCGACACGCCCGCACTCGGCACCGCGCTGGGCAGCGCGGGCGCGTTCGTCGACCGCGTGCTCGCGGGCCGCGGCGGGGAGGAAGCGACGTGATCGGGCACCACGAGCTCTCCGGCCCAGCCGACGCCCCCGTACTGGTGCTGGGCAACTCGCTGGGCACCACCACGACCCTGTGGAACGGACTCGACCTGCCGTTCCGCCTGCTGCGCTACGACCACCGCGGCCACGGCAACTCCCCCGCGCCGCCAGGTCCGTACGCGATCGCCGACCTGGCGCAAGACGTGCTGGACCTGCTCGACCACCTGGATCTCGAGCGCGTGGCGTACGCGGGCGTGTCACTCGGCGGAATGATCGGCATGTGGCTGGCCGCGCACACCGACCGGATCTCCCGGCTCACGCTGGTGTGCACGACCGCCCACTTCCCGGACAAGTCGTTGTGGGACAACAGGATCGACGCCGTCAAGAACCACGGGCTCGAGTCCATCGCGGACAAGGTCGTCGACCGCTGGTTCACGCCGCACTTCGACCAGACGCGCAAGCAGGAGTTCCGCGAGCAGCTGACGCGCGTCGACCGGCACGCCTACGCCGCGTGCTGCGAGGCGATCCGCGACATGGACCTGCGCCCGGACCTGCACCTGATCAAAGCCCCGACCACGGTGGTCGCGGCGGCGCAGGACGAGGCGACGCCGCCGGAGTGCGGCCGCGCGATCGCCGAGGCAGTGCCGGACGCGGAGCTGCACGTCGTGGACGGCGCGGCCCACCTGGCAGGCGTCGAGGCGCACGAGGCCGTGCGGAGGGTCCTCGCCCGTCACCTCGGAGGTGCCGATGTCCGCTGACGGCATGCGGGTCCGGCGCGAGGTGCTGGGCAGCGCGCACGTCGACGGAGTGCGCGTCGACGAGTTCACCGCGGACTTCCAGGACCTCATCACCCGGTACGCGTGGGGCGAGATCTGGACGCGTCCCGGCCTCGACCGGCGCACGCGCAGCTGCATCACGCTCGCGATGCTCGCGGCACTGCACCACGACGACGAGCTGGCGATGCACGTCCAGGCGGCACTGCACAACGGGCTGACCCACGAGGAGATCAAGGAGGTGCTGCTGCAGGTCGCGATCTACGCAGGCGTACCCGCGGCCAACCGCGCGTTCGGCGTCGCCAGGAAAGTGCTCGACCAGGTGGAGTGATCATGTCCGAGTTCGTCCAGTCCCTCGACCGCGGCCTGGCGGTGATCAAGGCCTTCGACGCCGAGCACCCGTCGTTGACGCTCAGCGACGTCGCTCGCATCACCGGCCTCACCCGTGCCGCCGCACGCCGCTTCCTGCTGACCCTGGTCGAGCTCGGCTACGTGCGCACCGACGGCAAGCTGTTCTCCCTGCGGCCGCGCATCCTGGAGCTCGGGTACGCCTACCTGTCGTCGCTGACGCTGCCCGAGGTCGCCCAGCCGCACATGGAGAAGCTCGTCGCCGCCGTGCGCGAGTCGTGCTCGATGTCGGTGCTCGACGGCGACGAGGTCGTCTACGTCGCCCGCGTCCCCACGAAGCGGATCATGACCGTGTCCATCGACGTCGGCACCCGGTTCCCCGCCTACGCCACCGCCATGGGACGCGTCCTGCTGGCCGCCCAGCCCGGTGACCAGCTCGACGCGTACCTGCGCGATGCGCGGCTCAAGCCGTTGACCCGCAACACCATCATCGACCCGGCCGTGCTGCGCGACACGCTGAAAGCCGTGCGGGAACAGGGATGGGCACTCGTCGACCAGGAGCTCGAGGAGGGCCTGCGCTCGATCGCCGTACCCGTCCACGACGCCTCCGGTCAGGTCATCGCGGCGGTCAACACGTCCGCGCACGCGAACCGCGGCAACGCGACGAGCGTGCTCGAGGACCTGCTGCCGCAGTTGCGCGCCACCACGAAGCTGATCGAAGAGGACCTGTCCAGCTCCAAGGTCAGGTGAACAACCAGCGAAAGGGTCCGCTGTGCCCGATGCCGAACAGGCGATCGAACGCCTGGTCAACATCTACTTCCAGGGCGTCGACACGAAGGACGAGGCGCTCTACCGCACGATCTGGGCCGACGACGCGGTGTTCACGATGTTCGCCGACCCGGACGGCACCGGCGGCGTCACGCACGTCGGCATCGACGCCTGCGCGGCGACCGTGCGCGGCGCGTTCGGGTTCGCCGCCTCGGTGCACGCCAAGGGGAACTTCGTCGCGAACGTCGCGAGCGGCCTCACCGCGACCGCCAGCACCCTCGCCGTGGCCAACGTCGTGCTGCCCGCGACCGCCACCGAGCCGTCGAAGGTGCTGGTGCGCGGCATCCACTACCGCGACGAGTTCGTCCGGACCGCCGACGGCTGGAAGATCAGCAAGCGGATCCACGCCCCGCTCTGGCAGTTCGACCAGCTCGCCGTTCCCGTCGGGCTGCCACCCGCCTGACGTCAGCCTGGCACTCCCCCGCCCGCGGCCGGGGCGTCCGACCGGCGGCGAACGTCCAGCCGGGCCGCGACCTGATCGTGAATGGGCGTGCTCATCACCAACTCCGGCGCGGGCTCAGGTGCCGGGCTTTCGTGAGCCCCGGTCGAGTACTCCGGTTCAACCACCGCGGTTTCCCCCTGCAGCGTTGGACATGTCAGGTAGAGGCTAGGTTTCGCGGACCCGCGACTCGCCCAGGAGCGGCGATTTCACCCGTGCGCGCGCCTGAACGTCGCTCGCTTCAGTGACCAAGACACTCTGGGTGGGCCGAATTCACGAACGTGTGCTGCGGTCAGAGCAGATCGGCGAGCAAGGCGGCGGCACGCGAGGCACCATCGGTCTCGACGGGCCGGTAGCCGACCTCGCGGTGGATCTCCTCCGCCATCGCGGCGGCGAGTGCCTCCGGTTCGACGACCTCGTCGTAGGTCATGCACCGGCCGGCTCCGTAGCGCGCGAGCCGGTGCCGGACGTGGAAGTTCTGCTCGAAGTGGTGGCGCAGGGGCACGAAGATGAACGGGCGCCGGTTCGCGGTCAGCTCCATGCACGTGGTCAGGCCGCCCTGCACCACGGCCAGGTCGCACGCGGCGAGGTGGCGGTGCAGGTCCGGTAGGTATCCGTGCACGGACACCTCGGGGTGCCGGGGCAGGGAAGCGGGATCGATGCGCGGCCCGGTGACGACGAGGAACCTCAGACCCGGCACCAGCCTGCGCGCGGCGGGCACCGCGTCGAGCATCCGGCGGAGCAACGACTCCCCCACACCGGAGCCGCCGACGGTGACCACGCACAGCCGCTCGTCCGGCCGGACGCCGATCTTCCTGCGCAACGTCTCGCGCTCGCTCTCGTCCGGCGGTTCGAAACCCGTTACGTAGCCGGAGAAGTCGAAGTTCTGCTCCGTCCACTCGCGAATCGCGGGCAGGCCCTCACCGAACGGCAGGGAGACCACGTCGTCCGGGTTGCCGACGAACACCGACCGGTCGCGCACGCGCCGCAGGCGGGCCCGCTGCTCGATCATCTCGAGGTTGTAGTCGGCGGTCAGGCGTTGCTCGCGGGCGCCGCCGTCGGGCATCGGGAGCCAGCCGACGAAGTCGGTCAACCAGGCGAACGCGGACCGCTTCAGCCGGGGATTCTCGTGCAGGAAGTAGTCGACGTCCCACGCCTCGTCGCCGATCACCAGGTCGTACTGCTCGACGTCGAGAACCTCGTTGAACACCATGAAGTTGTTCACCAGCACCGCGTCCAGCCGGCGGAACGTCTCGAACACGTGCAGGTCGTGCTCCCCCGCGTCGTCTTCCACGTGGGACGACTCGTTGGCCAGCCACGCGGACGCCGGGTGGATCCGCTCCCCCGCCGGACCGAGCACCTCGGTGACCGGGTGCTGCGCGAGCCAGTCGATCTCCAGGCCCGGCCGCAGCTTGCGCAGTTCGGAGGCGATGGCGAGGTCGCGCCGGGCGTGGCCGAGACCGATCGGCGAGCTCAGGTACAGCGCCCGCGGCGGCCTGCTGAGCGCCCTGGCCGGCCGCGTGTGCCGGACGACGGGGTGCACCCGGTCGACGAAGTCCTTGATCAGCAGGTTGACCAGCACCGGATCCCGCGCGGGCACCCCGTGCCCGGCGCCGTCGAGCAGCACCAGCGAACCGCCGGTCAGCTCGGCGAGGCGTTCACCGATCGCGTGCCTGCGGATCCGGTCGTCGGTGCCGTGGATCACCAGCACCGGGCACCGCACCCGCGGGCAGAGCTCCTCCACCGACACGCACACCGCGCCGTCGCAGCCGAGCCGGCCCGCCGTCGTGTCGGCCAGCGTCGCGGGCTCGATCTCGTGCGCCCACCGCACGGCGTCCTCGATCTGCTTGGTGGAGTGCGGTTCGGAGAACATCTTGGCGAAGAACCACTCGACGAAGTCGTCGTACCCGCCCTCCAGCCAGTGGTGCCGGTTGTACTTCGCCCAGCCCTCGGTCGTCTCGTGCCGCTCGTCCCAGCGGTACTGCTCCCGGTCGGGCTGGCTGAGCTGGAACCCGCAGGCGGGACCGATGGCCACCAGCCCGTCGACCCGGCCGGGATGATCCGCAGCCAGGTGCACCGACCAGGTCACCCCGCAGGACAACGACACCAGCACGGCGCGGTCGGTCGAGGTGGCGTCCATGACCGCGATCGCGTCTGCGGCGTACTCGGAGTCCACATAGGACGCCGCGCCGGTCGGACGGCTCGACTCGCCGGACCCCCTGCCGTCGAACGTGACCACCCGGAAATGCCTGGCGAGGTAAGGCACCTGCACCTTCCAGAACCTCGACGGCACGATCGACCAGGTCGGCATGAGCAGAACCGTCGGCCTGCCAGGGTTCTCGTAGACCGCGAACGCGAGCCGCACCCCGGCGCGCTCGGCGAACCCGGTCCGGTCGGCCTCGCGCACCGGGCGCGGCTCGGTTCTCACGGCCGGACTTCCAGCACCTGGTTGAACGGCGTCTGGGCCACCCCGGCGAACCGGGTGAACCCGCCGGCGAGCGCCACGTCGCGGATGCGCGCGGGCCCGGCCTGGGTGCCGAGTGCGAGGCCGACGTCCTGTGACAGCGAGGCGGGCGTGCACAGCAGCGTGGAGAAGCCGTAGTAGGCGCGGCCGACCGGGTTGAGGTTGTCCTCGACGTGGTCGCCCGCCATCGGCTCGACGATCATCCACGTGCCGTCGGGCGCCACCGCGTCCCGCACGTGGCGCGCCGCCCCGACCGGGTCGCCCATGTCGTGCAGGCAGTCGAACATGGTCACCAGGTCGTAGCCGGTGCCGCTGAACCCTCCGGCTGGCGACACCTCGAACGTCACCCGGTCACCGACGCCGGCGGCCGCCGCCCGTTCGCGTGCGATCTCGATCGACTCCGCGTGGTAGTCGGAGCCGATGAACGTCGAGTTCGGGAACGCCTGCGCCATCAGGATCGTCGACGCGCCGTGACCGCAGCCCACGTCGGCGATCGAGGCGCCGGCACGCAGCTTGGCGGCGACGCCGTCCAGCGCGGGCAGCCAGCTCTCGATCAGGTTCGCCTCGTAGTTCGGCCGGAAGAAGCGCTCACAGCCGAGGTGCACGTCGGAGCCGTGCTCGTGCCAGCCGACACCGGAACCGCTGCGGGCGGCCTCCAGGACGCGTCCGGCGTCGTGCACCGTGCCCAGCGCGATCTGGAACATCCCCGGCAGGAACGCGGGGCTGTCCTCGACCGTCAGCGCCACCGCGTGCTCGATCGGCAGGGTGTACCGCGCGGTGGCGGGGTCGTAGGTCACGTAACCACCGGCGGCCTGGGCGTTGAGCCACTCCCGGACGTAGGGCTCGGCGGTGCCGCTGCGGTCGGCCAGCTCGGCCGCGCTGATCGGCTCACCGGACGCCATGACGCGGTAGTAGCCGAGCTTGTCGCCCATGACGACGAGCGCGGCGTTCAGCGTGGCACCGACCTCGCCGACGGCCCGGAACACGAACTCCATGAGCTTGTCGGTGTCGACCTCGGGGCTGGTTGTCGTCATCTGCTCTTCCCTCCTGTGAGGGTCGGAACCTATGAGCGCCAGCGGGACGGCCGCATCAGGTGCCCCACCTAGTCCGCGAGGCACACCTAGACTCCCCTTCGTGCTGATGGGGCGCGAGTCCGAGCGTCGACAGATCGAGCGGCTCGTCGCGAGTGCGCGGATCGGGCACGGTGGCGTCCTGGTCATCACCGGGGAGCCCGGAGTCGGCAAGACCGCGCTGCTGCACGACGCGGCCGAGTGCGCCACGGGCATGAAGGTGCTGCGCGCGGCCGGGAGCGAGCCCGAGCGGGAGCTGCCGTTCGGCGCGTTGCACCAGGTGCTGCGGCCCGCGCTGGACCGAATCGACGAGATACCGGCGCCGCAGGCGCAGGCGTTGTCGGCCGCGCTCGCGCTGCGTCCCGGAGCGGCGGGCGACCGGTTCGCCGTCGGCGCCGCCACGCTGAGCCTGCTGTGCCGGTTCGCCGAGGACCAGCCGGTCGCGATCCTGCTCGACGACCTGCACCTGTTCGACCGGCCGTCCGCGGACGCGCTGGCGTTCGCGGCCAGGAGGCTGGTCGCCGACCCGATCGTCCTGCTCGCCACCTCGCGTTCCGCGGACCTCCAGCTGCCCGCGCTGCCGTTGTCCGGCATCGACCTGGCCGCAGCGGGAGAGCTGGTCTCACGCCGTGCGTCCGCCCCCATGTCGGCCGAGCTGGTCGCGCGGCTGCACCGGGCGACCGCGGGGAACCCGCTCGCGCTGATCGAACTGGCGGGCGCGGACCACCTGAACCTCTCCCCCGAGGCACCGCTGCCGGTGTCGGCCGCACTGGCGAACGAGTTCGCCGCCCGCGCTCGGTCGCTCGGTGCGGCCGGACGCGCGGCGCTCACCGTCGCCTCGGTGGCGGGCACCGACCTGCGGGTGGTCGCCAGGGCGTGCGAACTGCTCGGTGTCGGCGTCGACGCGCTGGCCGAGGCGGAGGGCGCCGAGCTGGTCCGGATCGCCGACGGGCACGTCGAGTTCCGCCATCCGCTGATCCGCGCGGCCGTGTACGGCGACGCGGCGCCGGAGCACCGCCGGTCGATCCACCGGGCCGTGGCCGAAGCGGTCGGGCCGCACGAGGCGGACCGGCACGCCTGGCACCTGGCGGAGGCGGCACTGGGACCCGACGCCCGCGCCGCCGAGCTCCTCGTCCGAGCGGCGATGCGGGCACACGAACGCAGTGCGCACGACATCGCCGCGGCCGCTTTCGAACGGGCCGCGCGACTGAGCCCGGACGTCGAACGGCACGCCCTGCTGTGCGTGGCGGCCGCGGAGTCGGCGTGGTTCGCCGGTGCCGCTCCGCGCGCCACCGCGTTGCTCGACGAGGCGGGCGACCTGGCCGAACCGAAGGCCCGGCTGCGGGCGCTCGAACTGCGCGGCGCGATCGCGGCGCGCACCGGGTCGCTGACCGAGTCGCGCGACCTGTGCCGGACAGCCGCCCGGCAGTCCGCGAGCGCCGACGAAGGCGTGGTGCTCCTCGCCGACGCGGTGAACGCCTGCTTCTACCTCGGTGACGTCACGACCGGTGTCGAACTGGCCCACGAGATAGAACAGCTGCTGGAGCAGGTGACCACGCCGAGGGCACGGGGACTCGGCCAGCTGGCCGCGGGCACGGCGCGGGTGCTCGCCAACCGCGGCGGCGCCGACCAGATCCGGGCGGGGACCGAGCTGCTCGCCGTCTCCGGCCTGCTGCGCGACGACCGGCGCAGGTTGCCGTGGCTGATGGTCGGACCGTTGTTCCTGCGCGACGCGGACTCCGGGGCGGAGCTTCGGCGCATCGTCGGAGAAGCCCGCGCGGAGGCGGCGGTGGGGACCCTGCCGACCCTGCTGTTCCACGTCGCACGGGACGAGGCCACCACGAACCAGTGGGTCCGTGCCGAGGCGACCTACGACGAGGCCATCCAGCTGGCCAGGGAGACCGGCCAGAACACCGACCTGGCGCTGTGCCTCGCCGGGCTGGCGTGGCTGCAGGCGCGCCTCGGCAACGAGGCGCAGTGCCGCGCGCTCGTCGCGGAGGCGCTGCCGATCTGCCGCGCTCGCGACATCCACATCTGCCGGGTCTGGTCGCTGTTCGCGTTGGGAGAGCTCGAACTGGGGCTCGGCGACCCGCACAAAGCACTGGCACACCTCGAAGAACTCGCCGCCGTGCTCGACGAGCTCGAGCTGACCGACCCGGACCTGTCGCCCGCGCCCGAGATCACCGACGCGCTGGCGAGACTCGGCAGACGCGACGAGGCGTGGGAAGTCACGCGCCGCTACAGCTCCGCGGCGGCGGCGAAAGGCCAGCCGTGGGCGATGGGCCGCGCCGAGCGCACGCTCGGCGTGCTCAGCGAGGACTTCGACCCGCACTTCGAGGCATCACTCCGGTTCCACGAAAGAACACTCGACGACTTCGAGACCGCGCGCACCCGCCTGGCGTACGGTGCCCGGCTGCGGCGAGCCCGGCGGCGGGTCGACGCCCGGCCGCAGCTGCACGCCGCACTCGAGACGTTCGAGAACCTGGGTGCGGTCGGGTGGGCCGATCTCACCGCGATCGAGCTGGCGGCGACCGGCGAGGCGATCCAGCGGCGCGCCCCGAGCGACGTGCAGGCACTCACCCCGCAGGAGCTGCAGGTGTCGCTCCTGCTCGCGGAGGGCAAGACCACCCGCGAGGTCGCCGCCGCGCTCTTCCTGAGCCCGAAGACGATCGAGTACCACCTGCGCAAGGTGTACACGAAGCTCGGCATCAGATCACGCGCCGAACTGGCCACCCGACTGCCGTGAGGAGGAACGCCATGGACACGCATGACGTGTGGGCCGCGGGCGACGCGTACGAGAGGTACGTCGGCCGGTGGAGCCGGGCCGTCGCCGAGGTGTTCGTGCGCTGGCTGGACGTGCCCGCGGGCCGGGACTGGCTCGACGTCGGCTGCGGCACGGGTGCGCTGACCGCCGCGGTCACCGCACTCGCGGCCCCCGCGCACACCACCGGCGTGGACCCGTCGGACGGGTTCCTCGACACCGCCCGCGCCACCAACCCCGGCTCGACGTTCCTCACCGGCGACGCCCAGGAACTGCCGCTGCCGGACGCGCACTTCGACGCCGTGATCAGCGGGCTGACGCTCAACTTCGTGCCCGACCCCGCCCGCGCGGTCGCCGAGTTCGCCAGGGTCACCAGGCCGGGCGGGATCGCCGCCGCCTACGTCTGGGACTACGCGGAGGGCATGGCGCTGATGCGCTACTTCTGGGACGCCGCGGCCGAGCTCGACCCCGAGGCGGCGGCGCTGGACGAAGGCGTCCGCTTCCCGTTGTGCCACCCGGAGAAGCTCGCGGAGCTGTGGTCCACTGTGGACGACGTCACCGTGCGCAGCATCGAGGTGCCGACGGTGTTCACCGGCTTCGACGACTACTGGGCGCCGTTCCTCGGCGGCCAGGGACCGGCACCCGGCTACGCGATGTCGCTGCCCGACGACCACCGCGGCGCGCTCGCGGACCTGCTGCGCGCCCGGTTGCCCATCGCGCCGGACGGGTCGATCAGGCTCACCGCGAGGGCGTGGGCCGTGCGCGGGTCGGTCTAGGACGGTCGGGCAGCGCGGAGCGGGTTGACCTCACCGAGGGCTTCGACCAGGCGGTCGGGCAGCGCGATGGTGCCGGATCCGTCGGCGGCGACCGTGGCGTAGACGATGCCGCCCGCACAGGCGATCTCCCCGTCCCGGCGGAACGCGAAGTCGAGGGTGAAGCTCTTCCCACCGAGCCGGGACGTGCTGATCAGGACGACAGCCCGGTCGTGGTTCCTGACGCCCGCGCTGAAGTCGAGGTCCACGTGCACGACGTGCACGTCGAACCCGAGGCCGCGCCATTCCTTGTACGGCAGGCCGCGCTCGATGAAGAAGGCGTCGATGGCCTCGTCGAGGTAGCCCAGGTACCACATGTTGAACATGACGCCCTGGCCGTCGATCTCGTAGAAACGAGGGGTGAACGAGTAGCTGGGCACCACACCGTCGCTCTGCGCCGTCATGAGCTCATTCAACCCGAAGTTCCACTCGAGACCGCGGAGGGTCACACCGGACTGGTGACGCGTGCCCGGTAGCGGACGCGGCACGGCGAGGCGGGCCACTTCGCCCGGAACCCTCGGACGGGTTGCGGCGGGCCGTCCACGAGCTCCATGTCGAAGTGCGTCAGCAGCCGCGCCAGGACGATCTTCATCTCCAGGTGCGCGAAGTGCAGGCCGATGCAGCGATGCGTCCCGCCGCCGAAACCGATCAGCATCTGCCGGGCCAGCTTGCCCTCCTCACCCGCGAAGCGCTCCGGCCGGAACGCGTCCGGTTCGGGCCACAGGTCCGCGAGCCGGTGGGACACGGCCGGTGACACGAACATGACGGTGCCCGCGGGGATCGTCGTGCCGTCGACTTCCAGCGGTGCCAAGGCTTCCCGCACCAGGAGGTTCGCGACCGGGTGCAGTCGTTCGGTCTCCAGCAGGCAGAGGTCGAGGTGGCGCAGCGGTTTGACGCTCGCGAAGTCGCAGAACCCGTTTCCCGCCAGCACCTCCGCGCTCTCCGACGTCGCCGAAGCCAGCTCACGAGGGTTGCCGAGCAGGTCGAGCAGCGCCCACGACATGTGCCCCGCGGTCGTCTCGTGCCCGCCGACGATCAGCAGCAGGATGAGGTTGATCAGCACGAGGTCCGGCACCGGCGAGCCGTCGGGGTAGTGCGCTTCGGCGATCGTCTGGAGGAAGTCGGGCGGGTCGAGCGGAGCCTTCCGCCGCTCGGCGATCAGGTCGCCGAGGATGACGCGCAGCCGGTTCCGCGCCCGCTTGCCGCGGATGAACTTCGGCAGCGGCCAGTCGCCGCGTGGGAACGACGCGATGCCGCCGGAGAACCTGCGGAACTCGGCGAAGAAGTCCTGGTCGATCGCCGCCGCGAGGTCGCGACCGAGGAAGCAGCGGGCGGCGATCCGCGCGGCGAGCGGGGCGAAGTGGTCGGTCACGGTGAACTCGCCCGCGTCACCGAGCTGCTCGATCAACGCGACGGCCTCGGCGTCCATCGCGGTCACGTAGCCGTCGAGCTGACGGCCCTGGAACCTCGGCAGGATGATCTGGCGCTGCCGCCGGTACTCGTCGAACGGCGCCACGAAGAAGAAGTCGGGCGCGAACATCCGGGCGATGAACGGGTACGCGGGCCGCACCGACAGCGCGCGGTCCGTCTCCGCGAAGAACAGCCGGCTGCGCTCGGGGCCGAGCAGCGCCACCGCCTTGTGTCCGCCGGGCAGGGCGAACGTGAACATGTCGCCGTGCTCCGCGCGGCCGCGCCGGAACAACTCCTCGGGCGAGCGGTGGAACTCGGTGAGGTGACCGATCACCGGCTTCGCCCCGGACACCATCTTCGGCAGTCGGCTCACGAGGACGCCCCCTCAGAGTCGGCAACAGCAGACAACGCCCACAGCGGGAAAGCCCGCTGGTAGCCGTCGTAGTTCATGGCGGCGCAGCGCATCATCGCGCCGGACAGGTGGTCGTCCTGCCAGCCTCCGTCGGGCAGCTGCGCCCGCAGCAGGAAGTCCGTCGCCCTGCGCGCGGACGGGGACGTGGCGCGGCCCGCGTCGGTGAGTGCGAGCAACGCCCACGAGGTCATGACCGCCTGGCTGGTCGCGGCGTGGACGTAGCGCTGGTTGCGGTTGCCCTCGATCGTCTCGCCCCAGCCGCCGTCGGGACGCTGGTGCGCGAGCAGGAACTCACAGGCCCGGTCCACCGCGCCGCGGGCCCCCGGATGGCGGGAACCCTTGAGGCCCTTGACACCGAACCAGGTGCCGTAGGTGAAGCAGACGCCCCAGAACCCCTCCCAGGAGCCCTCGGCGCGCTGACTGTCCACGATGAACTGTTCGCCGCGCGAGACCGCGCGCTCGATCGCGGCGCGCGGGCCGTCGGGATGCCGCGCGAGATGACGCCGCAGTGCCGTGACGCAGGAGGCCGTCGGCTCGACGGTCGAGTAGTCGACCATGAGGTTGTCGAAGACGTCCGAGAAGTTGAGCTTCTCGAGCCACGCCGGTGTCGCGTTGGGCTCGTACGCGGGCCAGCCGCCGTCGGCGTTCTGGGTGGCCAGCAGGAACTCGACGGCCGCGAGCCTGCGCTCCGGCGTCACGTCGTCCGCGAGGCCCAGCTCGTCCAGCGCGAGCACCGCCTTGAGCGCCTCCGCGGTGCCGTCGGTGATCGACCACGCCTGTTCGGCGGTGGAGAGCGTCCAGCCGCCGCGGCCGGGCTGCCGGAAGTGACGTTCGGCGTCGGGCACGTCGGTGAGGCGCTGGTTTCGTTCCAGGAAACCGGAAGCGGACCGCAGCGCCTCCCGCGCGCCGGGACTGCCCGAGGCCACCAGCGCCTGGACGGCGAACGAGGTGTCCCAGGTCTCGGAGGAGTTGAAGCTCTGCACCCTCGTGCCGTCGGCCGAGTCCCACAGGTAGTCGGGGAGCCGTTTCGCGTGCGCCAGCACCGCGTCGCCACCGGGATCGGCGAAGTGCCACACGAGGGTGTCGAGGAACTTCGGGATCGGACCGTGCCCGACGTAGTTGGAGGTGCGGTTCTCGTGGTCGACGTGGTCGAGCGCGGTCGCCATCGCCCGCTCGCGCAGCTTCGGCGACGGCCGCGCCTCGTAGATCGAGAGTGCGGCGAACGCGGCCTTGAGCAGCCACGACCGCGGCCGCAACGAGTCCGTGGCGGCGATCGTCCCCCGAGACTTGCGCCAGTCGATGCGGTCGTACGGCACGGCGTAGAGCTCGTCGCGGAGCTCGCGCAGCACCGGGTCGTCGCTCCGCACCACCGCGCGCCGGGCGTACAACCAGCTCATCGACGTGAACACGACCCGCGGGTAGCACCACAGGCGACCGAGGTGGACCGGCAGCCCGCGCGGCAGGAGCCACCCCTCGGGCGGGAACGGGTACAGCCCCTTCCAGTCGAACACACCGAGCACGGCGAGCATGAGCTTCGCCCAGTGCGGTGCGGCGAGCGCGCCGCCGTGCCGCAGGATGAACGCGCGGGCACCACGCGCGCACGGGTCGTCGGCGGGCACGCCGAGCAGGCGCAGCGCCGTGTACCCCAGCGTGGAGGCCAGGACCATGCTGTCGGACTCGATGTCGATGCCCCACCCGCCGTCGGGGTTCTGCCGGACGCGGAAGTGGTGCACCATCCGCGCACGCGTGTGCTCGTCGGGCATCGCGCCGACCACGTGGCACGTGATGACGTACTGGGCCAGGAACATCGGCATGCTGCCGTAGTCCTCGTGCCACGAACCGGTCGGGGACTGGGCGGCCACGAGCCGGGCCGCCGCCGCCTCGATGCCCTCGCCGAGCGACCGGCGCGTGCGTGCAGGCGGCGGTGCGGGCGCGTCGTGCGGCAGCGGGCCGGGCAACGACCGGCGCAGTGCGGTCAACATCGTGGTGAGCGCGGTCGGACGCGCCGCGGTCACACGGGTCGTCAGCATCGCGGCGGCGACCGTGCGCCTGCTGATCTTCACGGGCCGGACGCCGAAGACCTCGTCGCCGCGCCAGATCTTGCGCAGGGTCAGCACGGCCATCAGCAACGGCGCGGTGCAGAACCGCCGGATGGCGGCGTCCGCGGCGTCGGCCGACGGCAACGCGTCGACGTACGCGACGGCGTCGACGAGCTCCCGGTGGGCGATCGCGATCATGCGGCGCAGCACGGCACGGGCGCGCGTGGCGTTCTCGGGGTCCCGCAGTCGCTCCGGGCTGTCGACACCGCAGTCGGCGAGCACGGTGCGGGGCAGCCAGCACCGGTTCGCGTCCAGGTCGGCCCGGACGTCCTTGATGATGTTGGTCAGCTGCAGCACCCGGCCGAACGAGTCCGCACGCGCCGTCAACGCGGGCAGCACCGCCGCCGCACCACCGGAGCGCCACGCGAACAACCCGGTGAGCATCCGTCCGACGGTGCTCGCGACGACGTCGCAGTAGGCGAGGACCTCGTCCACGTCCTCCAGTGCGGACTGACGGCGCGACAGCGTGTCCGCCATGCCGATCGCCATGTCCTGCAAGCACTCCTGGACGAGCCCGCGCGCCGCGCGTGGCAGGCGGGTGAAGTTCTCCAGCACCACGGGCAGCCCGGCGACGAGCCGCACCTCGTCTGCGGGCGTGCCGGAGCCGAGCAGGCCACGGGCGCGCTCCGCGGCGGCGGCGGACCGCTCCCGCCAGTCCGGCGGCAGCGCCGCCAGCGCCGCTAGCTCGGTGAGCAGCTGCACCCGGTCGGACACCGGGCTCCCGGACTCGTCCTCGACGGTGTCGACCACCCGGCACAGCAGGTAGGCCGTGGTCACGATCTCGTCCAACGGGGACGGCAGCAGCGGGACGGTGAGCGCGAACGTCCGCGACGTCAGCGGCAGCATCTCCCGGCAGAACGCCGCGGGATCGGGATGTAGGACGGCCAACAGAGTGCCCCTCGTCGTGTGTGTCCCCCCCGATTCATCCTCACCGGCCGGGCGCTGGCGGCGACGTTCGTGCCACTTAAGGCCCGTCTCATTTCCGGTATGTGGTCGAAAGGCCATGTCGCAGGCACCCGAGAATCACCACGCCCGACGACAGGAACCCACATGACCACGACGAGACCGCCGTCCTATCCGGGCAGCCGGTCCGGCCGCTGCCCGTACGAGCAGCCCGCGGACTACGCCGCGTGGCGGGAGCGGGAAGGCCTGCAACGCGCGACGCTGGCCGACGGCCGCGAGGCGTGGGTCGTGACGAGGCACGCGGACGTCCGCGCGGCGCTGGCGGACCCGCGGTGCAGCGCCGACTCGCGGAACCCGAACCTGCCGGGCAACAACCTGGGCTTCAGGTCGATGGCGAGGATGGACGATCCCGAGCACGCCCGATTGCGCCGCACGCTCACCGGCCACTTCACGGTCAGGCAGGCGAACCTCGTGCGGCCCCGCATCGAGGAGGTGGTGCACCGGTTCCTCGACGAGATGATCGGCAAGGGCGCCCCAGCGGACTTCGTGCGCGAGTTCGCGCTGCCCGTCCCGTCACTGGTGATCTCGATCCTGCTCGGGGTGCCCTACCGCGACCACGACTTCTTCCAGGAGAAGACCGCCACCCTGTTCAGCAGCGAGTACCCGGACGTGGACAAGAAGTCGGCCGTCCACGCGCTCGTCGGATACCTGCACGAGTTGTTGGCTGGCAAGGGAACCGACCCCGCCGACGACATCGCGAGCCAGCAGGCCGCGCACGTGAGCCGGGGTGAGCTCACCGCGGACGAAGCGGCGATGAACTGCCTGCTCGTGCTGATCGCCGGGCACGAGTCCACCTCCAACATGCTCGCGCTGAGCGTGCTGGCCCTGCTGCAGCACCCCGTCCAGGCAGCCCGCCTCCGCGCCGCGGACGACGCACGCGCAGCCGTCGAGGAGCTGCTCCGCTACCTGTCCATCACCGAGAACAGCGTCGTCCGAGCGGCCACCGAAGACATCACCATCGGCGGACAGCTCGTCCGGGCGGGCGAGGGCCTCATCCTGTGCCTGCCCGCGGCCAACCACGACCCTGCGTTCGCCGACCAGCCCGGCACGCTCGACGTCGACCGCAACGCCCGCGGCCACCTCGCGTTCGGACACGGCGTCCACCAGTGCATCGGCCAGTCACTCGCCCGCGCGGAACTGCAGATCGCACTGCCCGCGGTGCTGCGCAGACTGCCCGATCTGCGCCTTGCCGTGCCGCCCGAGGAGATCAGGTTCCGGCGCAGCATCAACATCGGCGTCCACGAGCTGCAGGTTGCCTGGTAACACTTAGCCCTTGCGCTAAGTATCGCGTCGTCGGATACTTAGCCTCGTGGCACAGTATCTGGAGCTCGACGGGGTCTTCCTCGCTCTCGCGGACCCGACCAGGCGGGCGGTGATCCACCGGCTCGGACGCGGGCCGGCGAGCGTCGGCGAACTGGCGGGCGAGGCCACCATGACGCTCCCCTCGTTCATGAAGCACGTGCGGATGCTCGAGTCGACCGGCCTGATCCACACCGCGAAGTCCGGCCGGGTGCGCACCTGCGAGCTCAACCGGGAGCGGTTCGCGGTCGTCGAGAACTGGCTGGCGCAGCAGCGACGTCTCTGGGAAGAGCGCACCGACCGACTCGAGCGATTCGTCATCGCATCCACGGAGGACCCGACATGAACCCCGATCTCGACCTCGGCATCGACCGCGTCATTCGCGCGCCCCGCAAGGTCGTGTGGAACGCGTGGACCGATCCGGCCGGCCTGGCGCAGTGGTGGATCCCCGCCCCGGCCGTGTGCCGGGTCGACCGCCTGGAAGTCCGCCCCGGTGGCGCGTTCATCACCAGGATGAGCGAAGACGGCGTCACGTTCGCCCCGCACTCCGACATGTGCTTCCTCGTGGTGGACGAGTTCGAGCGCATCGTGTTCACCAACGCCGTGGACAGCGGATGGCGGCCCGCGACCCCCGACCCGATCTCGATGACGGCCGAGATCACCCTGCACGACCACCCGGACGGCACCGACTACCGGATCGTCGTGCGCCACGGCGATCCGGCCGCCAGGGACCGCCACGCCGCGCTGGGCTTCGCCGACGGCTGGGGCACCGTCGCCGACCAGCTCATCCGGTTCGTGGAAGCCGCCCGATGAAGATCACGCTGACGCAGTTCGTCACCCTCGACGGCGTGAGCCAGGGCCCCGGCTCGAGCACCGAGGACACGAGCGACGGTTTCACCAGCGGCGGCTGGCTCGTCCCGCACATCGACGAACTGTTCGTCCAGCGCGCGTCCGAGTGGCTCGACCTCGCCGACGGCCTGCTGCTCGGACGCCGGACCTACGAGGCGTTCGCGCGCGACTGGCCGCGGATCACCGACCCCGACGACCCGTTCACCGAGCGGATGAACGCCCTGCCGAAGTACGTCGTGTCGAACACGCTCACGACCGCGAGCTGGCAGCCGGCCACCGTGCTGCACGGCGATCCGGTGCAGACCGTCGGTGCGCTCAAGGAACGTCCGGGCCGGGAGCTCCAGATCCACGGCAGCGCCCGGCTCGGCGCCGCACTGCTGTCCACGGGCCTCGTCGACACCCTCCGCCTCGTAGTCGCGCCCGTCGTGATCGGGTCGGGGCGGCGCCTGCTCACGCACCCCGTTTCAGCGACCGGTCTGCGGCTCGTCCGGCACGAGGCCGCGAAACAGGGGCTGCTGCTGCTCGAGTACGAGACCGCGGGGGCCGCCCGCACCGGCGACTACGAAGGCGTCACCGACCTGCGGTAGCCGCGGACCCGTCAGAGGTGCCGGTGTGCCGCGACGACGCCCGGTGCACGAGCTGCCGCGGCACCGTGGTGTCGAATTGCAGACTGTTTTCGACCGACAACGTGTCAGACCGAAGCCGGATTCAGTCGAAGGCGGTCCGGCGTGCTACGCGGATCGCCCGAGCCGGCGCGAGGGTTGAGGTTTCCCCGTGTGGGCACCCGAGAGGTGGGCATCAAGCCCGCGACTCAGGTCGAGGAAGGACCACATGGGCACCGACGACAAGTTCGACGCCAAGGCCGACGAGCTCAAGGGCAAGGTCAAGGAAGGCGTCGGCGAGGCAACCGACGACAAGGGCCTGGAGGCCGAGGGCAGGACCGACCAGGCCAAGGGCCACCTCAAGGAGTCGGTCGAGAAGGTCAAGGACGCTTTCAAGAAGGACTGACTCAGCCGTCTCCGCGTGCGGGCGTGCACCCAAGTGGTGCGCGCCCGCGCGCGTGTCGGCACGAGTTCGTTTCCGCGTCCAAATGAGATGGCTGGCTAACATTTTCGATTGCCGCCCAATGGTGGCCCGAGAGACGCCCTTCAGCCCTCAACGGGCGACGCGGCCGGTCTAACGGCCAACTTTTCCAACGGAGCGCGATGACCATGTCGCGTCTTATCTGGTGATCATTCCAGTAACGTCGCGCCCCGCATAACTAAAGTCACGAAAATGAGCGTCGACTCGAACGATTCGTCGTCATCTGGAAAACCTGTCAAGTTGACGGCGGTAATCGCCATTCGAACTGCGACGGAGCAGTTCGGTTCCCTGACCGGCAGGGCGCCCGAAGCTGTCACGGGAGTGCGCGCGCTGCCGGAAGGTGGCTGGTCGGTGCTGGTCGACGTGCTGGAACTGGAACGCGTACCGGCCACCACCAGCATCATGGCCACCTATCGCGTCGACGTCGACGCGACCGGGGAATTGTTCGCATGCGAACGACTCAGGCGCTACACACGTGGGACGACCGACATGTGATGACAGGACGGTTGTAAGAGGTGGACAACAGACCCAGTTCGCTCGCCGACACACTGGAACGCGTTCTCGACAAAGGCGTGGTGATAGTCGGCGACATCACCGTCAGCGTCGTGGACATCGAACTGCTCACATTGCGGGTGCGTTTGTTCATCGCATCCGCCCAGACCGCCCGCGAAATGGGGATGGACTGGTGGACGAACGACCCGTTCTTCACACCGAAAGCGGTGAACCGGGCGACCGAGGTGAACGAGTTGGAACAGCAGAACACCGAACTGCGCGACCGCGTCGCCGCGCTGGAGCGGACGTTGGAGGAGAAGCGACCATGAGCTGCGGCTTGTACGCCTACGCGATCACCAGGGACCGCCTGGCCGACCTCGCCGGGCCCTGGCTGATCAGCTATCAGGGGCTGGCGCTCGTCGTGGCCGAGGTCGACCTCGACCGGTTCACCGGGATCGAGGCCGACGAGCCCGCCGAGGACGGCCCGCTCGCCGTGCTGGTCCGCGAGCACGACGCCGTGGTGCGCGCGGTGTTCCAGCACGAACCGGTGCTGCCACTGCGGTTCGGCACCGTCCTCGACGGCGCCGACGCCGCGCTGCGCCTGCTCCGCGCTCGCCACGAGGAGGCACTGGCCTGGCTGGACCGGGTGGAGGGACGGCGCGAGTGGGGCGTCCGGGTGCGCGCCGCCGCCGAGCCCGAACCCGTTGACCTGGACAGCGTGTCCGGGACCGGCTACCTGGCGCTGCGCCGTCAACGGCTGACCGCGGCCGAGGACGCCCGGCGCAGCGCCGAGGCGGTGCATCAGGCGCTGACCAGACGTGCCGCCGACAGCACGTGCCGCGACCACGCGAGCGACCTGCTCCTCGAAGCGGCGTACCTGGTCGACACGGAGAACGAGGACGACTTCCACGCCGAGATCGGCCGGCTGGCAGGCGAACTGGGCCAGCCGGTGGAGATCACCGGGCCGTGGCCGCCGTACTCGTTCACGAACGTGGAGTTCGCCGATGCCTGAGCACAGCGCCGCGAGCCTGGTCGACCTGCTCGACCGGGTGGTGCACCGGGGTGCGGTCGTGCGCGGCGACGTGGTCATCGCGCTTGCGGGCGTCGAGCTGATCCGGCTCGACCTGCGGCTGTTGCTCATCGGCATCGGCAGCTCCCGGTGAGCAACGAGGAAGTGGGCCGGGGACTCGGCCGGATCGTCGTCGCAGTGCTGGAGATCGTGTGCGAACTGCTGGAGCGCCAAGCGTTGCGCCGGGTGGACGCCGGCACGTTGACCACCGAGCAGGTGGAGAACCTCGGCCTGGCACTGATCTCGCTGCAACGCCAGTTCGCCGCACTGCGGGAAGCACTGGGAAAGCCGGATTCCTCCGGTGTCCGGCTGCCCGTGGACGTCGCACGACTGCTGGACCAAGAGAGGACATCATCGTGACCGCTCCCGCCATCCCGAACTCAGGCGGCGGCCTCGCCGACGTGTTGAACATCCTGCTGGACAAGGGACTCGTGATCGACGCGTCGGTGCGCGTCTCGCTGATCGGCATCGAGATCCTGGCCATCGAGATCAAGATCGTGATCGCCAGCGTCGACACCTACATCCGTTACTTGGAGGCGATGCAACGGCTCGACGCGGCCCGCCGGGGCGTGCTGGCGGCAGTACCCGCCGCGCAGGGCATCGGCGGCACCCAGGGCCTGCTGGGCGCGGCGATCCCGGCCGTGGTCACCCAACCCCCGCGACTGCAGCCGTGAGCCTGCACCTGCACGGCGTCGTGCGGGCCCGCCACCGGCTGCCGGACGGCTCACCACTGCGGCTGGCCGAGCTGGAGGACCTCGCCGTGGTGGTCAGCGACCGGCGGGCGGACCGCGCGCTGACCGAGGAGGAAGCCACCGCACACCTGGCCTGGTTGTGCGCGCTGGTGCCGAACGGCCCGGTGCTGCCGCTGCGTTTCGGCACCACCGCGGTGGACACCGACGCCGCCCGCGCCGCGGTGCTCGCGCTGAGCGTGCCGGTGCTGCGGGGCCACCTGAACCGGCTCGACGGCCTGGCCGAGATGCACGTGCGCGTCGCGTTCGACGAAGACGCCGCATTGCGCGCGGTGTACGACGAACGCGAGTTCTCGAGGGGTGGTGGTACGGACCTGACCGGCACCATCCGGCAGGGCGAGGTGATCGCGCGGAAGATCGTGGCCTGGCGCCGCGGCCAGGCCGACGGCCTGCTCGCTCCCGCGTCGGCGATGGCCCGCGAGGTCGCACTGCTCGACGCGGCCGAGCACACCGAGGAACACCGCGCACTGCTGGTGTCACTCGGCGAAGTCGAGGCCGTGCGCGCCGCGGTCGCCGCGATCGACGGGGTCACGGCGACCTGCACCGGCCCGTTGCCCGCGTTCAACTTCCTCGGCGCGCCACCGGAACGCACCCGGTTCGAGCTCCAGCCCACGTCTCGTTGGGGCTGGTAGGTCCGGGTCGATCCAGGTTGCCACGACCCCGGCGCACTTCGGACGCGATCAGCCGGCCTGCCCGGCCGTGCACCGGGCAGGCCGGCTGATCGACTCACCGGATCAGGACCTCACTCGTACGGCAGGATGTGGACGTCGTCCTGCCTGCCGATCTTCGCGGCGCCGCCGGCCACCTCCTCCAGGTCGGCCTCGGCGATGTCGACGACCTCGGGATTGACGGGGTTCTCGGGCATGGTCCTTCTCCATTCGTGGTTGATTTCGGGACTCACAGGTACGGGGGGTACGAGCTCTGACCGCCGTCACCACCGGCGATCTCGTCCAGCTCCTCCTCGTCGATCTCCAGCAGGTCAGCCGGCTCGGTGTTCTCGGGCATGGTCGTTCTCCGTTCTCATCGCGGGGAGATGCTGATCGGCGCATCGGCGAAGGCGAGCACCTTCACCTGAGCCCCGGACGCCTTGGTGGGGATGTGGGTCAGGAACGCGTGCAGGCGGGTGATGGCGAAGGCCTTCGCACCGGTCTTGCCCGCGAGGGCGGCCTCGTTGGTCCCCGGCTCGAAGGTGACCAGCCCGCCCGGTGCCGACGCCTTGATCACGTCGACCACCGTGCTCGCCGTGAAGACCAGGACTCCCCCGTCCTCTGTGCGCAGCGCGTACCGGGGGAGCTCCGTGGCGCTCACCGTGCGCGTCAGCTCACGTCCCTTGGTACGCAACACGTTCCGGCCGACCTTGAACCCGTTCGCGAGCTGGTCGTCTAGTGCCGTGCTCTTGGCGAAGTCGTCCTTGCCCGTCAGGTCCTTCGCGTAGTGGTCGAAGATGGCCTGGCCGAGGTTCTCCGGCCGGACGAGCAGATCGGCGACGTCGGTGACCGCGGTCGCCGCGGACGCGCCGTTCAACGCGGGCGCGGGTGCGTCTTCCATCGGTGCGAGCGAGTAGGCGACCAGCCAGGGTGCACCCGGTTGCTGCTGCGTGAACACCGAGTAGGTGGGGCGCGGGCTCGGCACACCACCCTGGACGCGGTTGGCCGTGGCCACGAACCAGCGCGGGTGTCCCGTGCCCGACGGCACGATGAACCGGGGGTCGTTGCTGGTGATCAGCGGAATGCTCCGCGCCTGCTGCTTCGTGATGCGCAACCACGCCTCGCTGGTGGTGCGCAGCGGCGGTGCCTCGATCCGGGCGAGCGCCTCCGCGTTCAGCGTCGCGTTGACCTCGTTGTTGGCCCGGTCGTAGCCGGCGACCACCTCCGCCGCCTCCGCCGCGGAGAGCACCGCGGGCTGCCCCACGGCCGCGGCGGGTTTCTCGGTGCCGCATCCCGCGAGTGCGGCTGTTCCCATCAACGCCGCGCCGGCCAGTGCCAGAGCGGGAACCAGTCTGCTCATCGTTGCTCCGATCACTGCATCTGACGTCGTACGAGCTGGTGGAAGAGGCCATCGGTGTCCGCGAGCAGGTCCGCGGGCGAGCCGAACTGCTCGACCTGGCCCGCGTTCAGCACGATGACCCGGTCGGCGTCCATGACCGTCGACAACCGGTGGGCGATGACGATCCGGGTGGCGCGCAGGCGCTGGGTGCTCTCCGTCACGACGCGCTGGGTCTCGTTGTCCAGCGCGGAGGTCGCCTCGTCGAAGAACAGGATGCGCGGTTTGCGGATCAGCGCCTGCGCGATCACGAGCCGCTGCCGCTGACCACCGGACAGCGTTCCGCCATCGCTGAGGATGGTGTGCATCCCCATCGGCATCGCCCTGATGTCGGCCTCCAGACCGGCCATCTCAGCCGCCGCCCAGGCGTCGTCGATCGTGAAGTTCTGCGCGCCCGCGATGGCCTGGTAGATCGTGCCGGTGGTGGGCTTCGCCTGCTGCAGCACCACACCGCACTGGCGGCGCACGGCCGCGGTGTCCAATGAGGACAGGTCCTGGCCGTCGTACAGCACGGTTCCCGACACCGGTTTCTCGAAACCGAGCAGCAGTCGCAACAGGGTCGACTTGCCGCAGCCGCTGGGGCCGACCACCGCGACGAACTCGCCGGGCCGGATGTGGAACGACACGTCGTTCAGCACCGGAGGAGCGTCCTCGGCGTAGCCGAACGACAGGTGGTTCACCTCGATGTCGCCGGACAGCTCGCCGGGCACCGTGTTCGCCTCGGACACCTCGAGCGGTTCCGTGAGCACCGGCACGAGCCGCCGGTACATCGGCACGATCGCGATGACCGACGTGACCGAGCTGGTGAACTGCATCATCGACGTCAGCATGATGGCGAACGCGGCGTTGAACGCGAGGAACTCCGCCACGGACATGACGTCGCGCGCCGGCCCCGCGAGCGCGATGAACAGCAGCATCGTGCAGAGCGGCACGTAGGCCGCGTTGAACACGGTGACGATGTCCTGGTACCGGCCGACCTTCTTCTGGAACTCCTTCTCCCGCACGAAGTCGCCCGCCCAGTCGCCGTAGGCGCGGTTCTCCGCCGCGGCCACGCGCAGCTTCGGCAGCGCCCGCAGGGTCTGGAAGACCTTGTTCGCCAGCCTGTGGTCCAGCTCGAGCGCTTTGCCCTGCCAGCGCATCTGGCGCAGCCCCAGCACGACGAACACGACGATGCCGACCAGGACGAACAGTCCGGCGAGCAGCGCCAGCGGCACGCTGAACCAGAACAGCAGCAGGAAGTTGAACAACGCCAGCACACCCGAGTGCAGTGCCACCGAGCTGACACCCATCAGCACCGCGCGGATGTGCTTCACCCCGAGCGCCGCGCTCGCGAGCTCACCCGTCGAGTAGCGGGTGAAGAACCTGGCGGGCAACCTGAGCAACCTGTCCCACACCGCGGCTTGCAGGGTCGACTCGAACCTGCCCTCGATGCGCAGCAGTGCCACGTTCTCCAGCAACGCGAACGCCGCGGACACCAGGCTCGCCAGCACGAGCGCGAGGCACAGCTGGATGATGAGGCTGGTCTGCGCGTTCGGCACGAACTCGCCGAGCACCTGCCCCGTCGTGATCGGCACCAGCAGGCCGAGCAGCACCGCGACCGCCGCGGCGGTGCACAGGTTCCGCACGTCGCGCAGACTGCCCTTCAGTCCGAACGCCATGAGCTGCCAGCTGCGCACGGGCTTCTCCGGCAGCGGGAGGTAGAACATCACCGCCCGGCTCTCGATCTCCCCGGCGGACTGCGCCGTGACCGCCGTGCGCGCACCGGTTTCCGGGTCCACAGCCTCGTAGCCACCGCGCCGCCACAACAGGGCGACCGGTGCGTGCCCTTCGGCGCGGAAACCGACCAGCGGGCCGACGTCCGCCTGCCACCACCTGTCCTTCAACGCGATCGTGCGGGTGCGGAAGCGCGAGCGCGTCGCGATCCGCTCGATCGGGCCCACCCGGCTGTCCGCCTGGTCGGACTCCGGTGCGACGACGGTGATGCCGAGCTCACCCGCCGCCAGCCGGCACGCCGCCACCACCGGGCTGTCGTCGGTACCCAGCACCTCGCCGCGCATCGAGCCGTCATCGGGCAGCAACACCGTGCGCAGCGCCTGGTTCGCCCGGTCCCTGACCGCTTCGCCGGTGGCACGGCCCGCGGCGATCAGGTCGTTGCCCGCGCGGTCCTGGCGCTCCACGGCGCGGTCGATCTGGTAGAGGATCCTGGCCTGGAGCTTGAGCAGGTTCTCCCAGAGCAGCCCGTCGGCGAGCAGCCCCTCGGTGTCCCTGACCTTGAGCGTCGCGAACAAGTCGCACGACACCCAGTCCTGCGGGCAGATGGTGACCGACTCACCGGCCTCGCGTTCTCGCGAGGTTCCGTGCCCGCCCGCGCGCATCCGTCCTTTGAGGACATCGACCCACAGCACGCCGTCGACCGGCCGGGCGTCCTGCCCCGCGCTCATCTCGACCTCGGTGCCCGGCAGCAGCGGCACGAACTCCCTCGGCGGCAGACCGTCGCGGACGAAGTCCATGAGCACGACCAGGCCGAGGTCGATGCCGTGCGCCAGCGCCTTCTCCTCCGGGCTGAGCCCGCCGCCGTGACGTTCCCACCGGTCGCGTTGGGCCGCGACCAGATCGCCCACCCGCAGCCTGCTGAGCCCCGCGTCCCCGACCGGACGGGCGACCAGCGTGTGCTTCGGCCCGCGCACCGGCGCCGACAGGATGGTGCCCGCCCGGACCCTGCCGATGAAGTGCCACCTGCCGCCCTCGCCGGTGTCCACGGCGAACACGTCGAGCTCGCCACCGGTCACCAGCCACAGGGTGGTGCGGCCGTCCAGTGGCATGCGGTGCGCCGCGGGCAGAGCCACCTGCTCACCGAGGTGCCCGAGCAGTTCCACGGCGTCCGGGTGCACGAGCTGGGTCATGATCAGTGCTCCTTGATCAGCGCGGCGTACCTGCCGCCTGCCGCGACGAGGTCGGGGTGCCTGCCGCGCTCGACCACGACTCCCTTGTCCAGCACGAGGATCTCGTCGCTGTCGCGGATCGTGGACAGGCGGTGCGCGATCACGATGCACGCGCAGCCGCGCCGCCGGACGTTGTCGGTGATCCGCAGCTCGGTCTCCGAGTCCAGCGCGCTGGTCGCCTCGTCGAGCACGAGCACGCTCGGGTTGCGCACCAGCGCGCGGGCGATCTCCATGCGCTGCCGCTGTCCTCCCGAGAAGTTGCGGCCGTCCTGCTCGACCCGGCTGTGGATGCCGCCGCGCCTGCCGGAGATCACGTCGTAGATCGCCGCGTCCTTCAACGCGGTGATCACGTCCTCGTCCGGGATGGACTGGTCCCACAGCGTCACGTTGTCCCGCACGGTGCCCTCGAACAGGCAGATGTCCTGGTCCACGAACGTCACCGACGCGGCCAGCACGCTGCGCGGAACGTCGGCGCGCGGCACGCCGTCGATCTGCACCTGCCCGCCCCACGGCCGGTACAGCCCGGAGATGAGCCGGGTCGCGGTGGACTTGCCGCTGCCGGACCCGCCCACCAGCGCCACCTGCTCACCGGGACCGACGGCGAACGAGAAGTCCTCCAGCAACGGCTTGCCCAGCGGGTTGTAGCCGAAGGTGATCCGCTCGAAGCGGACGTGTCCGTTGAGCCGCTTGACGTCTTCGGGCTCCGGCACCGCGTCCAGCTCGTCGGGCGGGAAGTTCTCGACGTCCCGCAGCCGCGCGACGTCGACGCCGAAGTCCTGGATGCGGCCCGCGACGCTCGTCAGCCGGGCGATGGGCGCGCTGAACGACGTCACCAGCGTCTGGAACGCCACGAGCACGCCGATCGAGATGTGCCCGCCCACCGCCTGCAGGCCGCCGATGAGCAGGATCATGGCGCTGTTCAACGCAGCCAGTGCCGGTGCGACGACCGACAGCATGGCGCTGGGTGTGCCGAGCTTCTGCTGACCGGACAACACCTTCGCCTGCGCGCCCGCCCACTTGCGGAAGTACTCGTTCTCACCACCGGTCGCCTTGAGCGTCTCGATCAGCTCCAGCCCGTTGTAGGACACGGAGAGCAGGTGCGCCTCGTCGGCGGCGAGCTTGTTCACCCCGTTCGCGCGGATGCGGACCACCAGGCGCAACGCGACGATGTTGAGCAGTGCGATGGCCACGCCGAGCACGGTGAGCTGCGGGTTGTAGCTCCACAGCAGGCCGGCGTAGACCATCACGACGAGCGCGTCGATCACCACCGTCGACAGGTCGCGGGCCAGTATCTCCGCGACGTCGTCGTTGGACCGCATGCGGTTGGTGACGTCCGCCGGGCTGCGCTGGGTGAAGAACCCGACCGGCAACCTGAGCAGGTGCCGGAAGAACCTGGCGCTGCTCAGCGTCGCGCTGATCGTGCGCGCCCGCAGCTGGAACGACTGGCGCAGCGCGGTGGCGACGAGGGTGATCCCGATGGTCGCGGCCATCAACGAGAAGAACGGCAACAGGATCGAGGTGTCCCCGCCGAGCAGGACCGAGTCGACGTACGCGCGGGTGAACGCAGGAGTGGCGATGCTGACCACCACGAGCAGCAGGCTCGCCAGCACGCTGAGCGCCAGCAGGCCGCTGGTGCCGCGCATCCGGGCGGGCAGCCCCGCCAGCAGACCCGGTGGCTTGCCACCCGGCCGGAAGTCCGGACCGGGCTCCATGCCGAGCACGATGCCGGTGAAGCTCTCGTCGAACTCCGCGGCCGTGACCGTCCGCCGCCCCTGCGCGGGGTCGTTGAGGAACACGACCGGCTTGCCCCACCGCTTGCCGACCCCTTCCAGCACCAGGAAGTGGTTGAACTCCCAGAAGACGACGGCGGGTGGCTTGATCCCGG
Source organism: Lentzea tibetensis (assembly GCF_007845675.1). Lineage (GTDB taxonomy): Bacteria > Actinomycetota > Actinomycetes > Mycobacteriales > Pseudonocardiaceae > Lentzea > Lentzea tibetensis. The sequence continues at coordinate 112,830 of NZ_VOBR01000012.1, forward strand.
CCAGTGCGTCGGGGTCGGTCTGCAGGCCCTTGGCGACGAGGCCGTAGCTCCGCGCCGCCTTCAGCAGGTTCGACGCCTTCGACCCGTCGCGGGACACCCCGCAGACGACCCGCAGCTCCTCCAGCGGCACGTACCGCTTGAAGTGCGCCAGCACCATCGACAGCGACGCGGCACCGCACTCGACGGCTTCCATCTGCAGCACGCTCGGCGTCTTCACGGGCTGGTACGTCTTGCGCGGCTTCCCCTGCGGCACAGGCGGTTGAGCCGCCCTGGGCGGAGTGATCGTCGCGGTCATCTAGAGCACCACCCAGTCGATCGGTTTCACGGAGCTCAGGTGCACGGCCCCGGTGACGAGGGTCCTGGAGTCGATCCGGTAGGGTGGACCGTTCTGCGTGGACCAGCGGTAGCCGCTGGCCGTCTCACCGTCGGTCAGCCGCACGACGACCTTCAACGGCTGCCCGAGCGAGGTGAACCGCTCACCGAGCTGGTCGTCGCCGAGGAAGTCGGAGATCTGCTGCCTGCTCTCGGCGAACTGGCCGACCGACTGCACGGTTCCGCGCAGCACACCGAACTCCTGCGCTGGTGCGGACTGCACGGACAGGTCCACGGTGCTGTCCTTGCGGATCAGCCCGGCCTCGCCCGCGGGCACGTACAGCACGGCGACGAGTCCATCGGCCTGGTCCTCGACCCGCTCGATCACGGCGAGGTCGCTGCCCGCGGCGATGACCTGACCGACCTTGCCGAGCATCGCCGTGACGCGCCCGCCGGTCACCGACCGGATGATCTCCGTGCGGTCGCCCGCCTGCACCGTGAACATGGGCGTGCCCTGCGGGAACGTGTTGCCCTGACTGACGAACACGCCCGTGATCTGCCCGGCCACCGGACTCTGCAAGGAGAAACTGCCCTGCAGGTGGGTGAGGATCCCTGACGCTCGCACCGTGCGCGGCAACGTGCCCACGGCGGCCCAGATGCCGCCGCTGACCACCACCGCCGCCACGACCGCGAGCGCGATCCAGCTCTGCGGCCGGGCCAGCCGGGCAGGCACGTCCAGTTCGTCCGGTGCCTGGAGCTTGGCCAGCGCCTTCTCGCGAAACCGCATCGCGGTTACTCCGTTCTTCTCGTCTGGTCGTTCGCGGTCAGACCGACTGACAGCAGCAGGGTGTGCAGCAGTACCCGCTCACGCCGCCCGCGAGGTCGCCCAGTTCGTCGTCATCCAGTTCCCTGGTGTCCACCTGCGGGATGTGCGGCACGTAAAGCACGTAGCGACCGGTGAGGCGGCCGTTGTCCCAGAGGTGCACCTGCGTGTCGAGATCGGGATCGGCGTCGCGCGAACGGATGATCTCCACGCGCGTTCCCGGCGCGGTCACCAGACCGTTCTCCGCCAGCACCGCCCGCGGATCCGACTCCAGCCGCTGCGAGAACTCCTCACTCGACCACGCCTGGGTCAGGATTCGCGTGTAGCCGCTGATGAAAGCGGCCTTGTCCCCGATGTCCACAACCCAACTCCTTCGCCGGTGAATCGAACGCAATTCGAGCACCTGATTTCGCAGCCCACAACCGAAAGATTTGAGTTCGCCACACCGAGAGAACAGGAGATTGGCTCTGTTTCACCTTTTCTCGGTACGCCGATAAATAGCTTTCCTTCGGTTGACTCGTGCACCGATTTGGCGTTTTCTTGTTTCACCGGCGCCGATTCGAAACGGCGAGGATGAACCACTCGAAATGGAGAACAATCATGGCTGACAAGTCGAACGACATCGAGATCGACCCGACGGCGCCCGAAGCGCAGGTCGAGCTGGACGAGACCGCTCTGGAGGACGTCGCAGGCGGCGGCTACGGCACGAGCACCAGGGTCGAGCACAACGACGCCGGCATCCCCAACGCCCGCATGTAGTTCTCCTGGAGTCGGCGGTGGCCGTCCCGACCTCGGGACGGCCACCGCAGGTACTTCAGCCGGTGGCGCGTTCAGGACGCGTCGAACGCCGCAGAGCGGACACCAGTCCGTCCCTACCGGCGATACCCAGCTTGCGATAAGCGTTGGTCAGGTGGATCTCCACGGTCCGGCGCTGAACGAAGAGGACCTCGGCGATCTCCCGGTTGGTCCTCCCCTCCGCGGCCAGCGTCGCGGCACGGCGCTCCGACGCCGTAAGTCCATCCACATCGGACTGACGACTCTTGAGCCTGCGCCCTCCCGCGGTGGCGAGCTCGGTGCTCGCACGACGGGCCAGCGTCGCCGACTGGCACTTCTGCGCCAGGTCGAGCGCGGTGTGCAGCACGCGGCGAGCCGGGACCGGCCGTCCTGACCGGCGCATCGCCGCGCCGTAGTCGGTCAGGCAGCGAGCGAGCGCCATCGGGGCGTCCGCCAGCGACACGGCCTCTTCCAGCAGCGCCAACCCTCGCGGCCCGCCGACCACCACGCCGTGCGCCCGGAGCGCGAGGCCGAGCGGCTCGGCGGCACCCCAGCGGCGAGCGAGCTCCACCTCCTCCGCCGCGTGCTCGCGGGCCTCCTGCGCCTCTCCCAGCTCCAGCAGCGCGGTGGCCGCTTCGGACCGCCACGGCACGACGGCGGGGTTCGCCACCTCCCACGAGGCCAGGCGGGCACCGGCGGCGAGCAGGTCGCGCACCCCGGCGGCCGGGTGACCGGAGGCCACCCGCAGCCTGCCGCGGGCGAACAGGAGCTCCACGCCCGCCCAGCTCCGGCGGATCTCCCCCATCAGGTCCGCGCGCTCCAGCAGACCGGTCGCCTCGTCGTAGCGGCCCATGTCGACGAGGATGTGCACCAGGCGCGCCAGGTACTCCACGGCCACGCCCCTTCGGCGGTCGGCACCGCAGTCGACCAGCAGATCCACACCCGCGTGGGCGTCCTCGAGCGCCGCGGCCGGCCTGCCGAGCCGCCGGATGACGACGGACCGCGCTGACCGGGCCGCGGCCAGTGCGGGCCGATGGCCCCAGCGTCGCGCGCCGTTGACGAGCGAGTCGCAGTGGGCGAGCGCGTCCTCCAGCCGATCGGCGGCCGCGAGCACCAGCACCGCGCGCACCGCGGACGTGGCCGCCTCGGCGTCGAACGGAACGTCCGCGAGCGCCTGCTCGGCGAACGCCACCGCGGCCGTCCGCGACCGGCCCAGCCACAGTTCGCGCAGTGCGAGCAGGCTGAGCGACCGCGGGTCGCCCGGCGCATCCGCCCGCAGCTCGTCGAGCCGCTCGAGCGCGGATCCGGCAGCGGGTTCCAGGTGCAACCGCAGCGCGACCGACCGCGCGTCGTCGGTGTCGCCTGCCAGCTCGACGCCCTCGGGATACCGGCCAGTGAGAACGAGGAGATCGGCCAGCAGCACCCGCTCCGCCGACTCGCCGAGGTGCCGGACGGCCGCGGGGAGGTCGAGGTGCGCCTCGGCCTCGCCGAGGTCGGTGATCACAGCGGCGCGCTCGTCCGGTGGCAACGGCTCGTCGAGCGCCCGCCGCAGGTACGCGATCGCGATGTCGGGGTGGCCCGAGCCGAGCGCCTCCCCGGCCGCGTCGCGCAGGGCGCCGGACACCCAGGGCTGTGCGAGCGGTCGCGTCGCGAGCAGTCGTTCGGCCACCGAGGTCGCGGGCGCTCCGCTCTCCCACAACAACGCGGCCGCCTGGGAGTTCACCGCTTGCAACGCGGTGAACGGCAGCTCACCCGTGATCGTGTTGCGCAGCAACGAACACGTGAAGTCCAGCTGCTGCCCGGCCAGCCGGATCAGGCCCAACCGGCTCAGCGTCTCCGCCACCTCCGCCACCGTCGGCGGGTCGATGCCGGTGACGTCGGCGATCCGCAGCAGGTCGGCCTTCCCGTCCAGCGCCGCCAGGGCGCGTGCGATCGCCAGCGCGTGCGGGGAGACGCGCCGGAGCCTGGCTCTCAGCGCGGGTTCCAGCCCAGGAACGGCGATGTCCGCCACCGCCGCGTCGGCAGGCACGACCGAGCGCTCCGCGAGCGCCTCGGCCAGCGCCGTCAACAGCAACGGGTTCCCGCTGGTCGCGAGCAGGCAGGCCGTGACGAACGACGGTGCGGGGGTGGCCCCGAGCACGCGTTCGAGCACGGTCGCGGCTCCGGCCGGGCCGATGGCCGCCGGACGCAGCTCACGCGAGCTGCCCGCCAGCACCTCGTCCACCAGCGCGGGATCGGAGCACGGCTCGCCGGACGCGGTGGCGAGCAGCGCCACCGGCATGCGCTCGATCCGCTGCGGCACGGACGCCAGCCAGCGCAACGACGGGCAGTCGGCCTGCGGCACGTCGTCGACCGCGATGAGCACCGGCCCGGTGGTCGTCAGCTCGGCGAGCGCCTTGTTCAGTTCGTGGAGGTCGGCGAGCGCGGCGTCGGCGACGTGCGGCCGGTGACCGACGAGCACCGGTGCCGGGGAGAGCTGGGGCAGCACCGGTTCGAACAACCTGCCGACCAGCCCGAACGGCAGCTCCCGCTCCGCGTGGCTGCCGCGGGCCAGCAGCACCGTGAAACCCTCGCGCCGCGCGTTGCTCACCGCCGCGTCGAGCAACGCGGACTTGCCGCTGCCCGCACCGCCGTACGCGGTGAGCATGCGACCCTCGCCCCTCGCAGCGGCGTCGAGCAGCTCGGCGACCGCCGCGGTCTCGTGCTCGCGGTCCACCAGTCCTGCATTGCCTGTTCTCATCAACACCTCACGGCAGCAGCTTTTCCCAGAGGTCCGGAGGATGCGATGAAGTGTCACTAATCGCCATCAGGGTAACCCGCACTGTTACGACGACCGCCGCATTTCACCAAGTGAATTCGGTTCAGCAGCGCCAAACGAGATGGACTGGAAATGTGTTCGCGGCCATACCGAAAAATTAGGGCCGCCCACCGAGAAAAACATCACCGACCCGGTCGGCCATCCACGCCGCGACCTGCACGCGGGACCGAAGTCCCAACCTGTCCCGAACGCTGCGAACCTCTTTTTCGACTGTGCGCAGGGACACACCCAACTGATCGGCGATGTCCTGGTTGGTATGTCCCAGTGCCACCAAAGTCGCGACCTGGTGCTCGCGTTGGGTCAATGGCAGTGCGGAATTCGTGACGGTGTCGACCGGCTGGATGACATCGGGGTCGAGTGCGTACGCGACGACGCGTTCCACCTCGAACGCCCGGCCCTCGGCCACCGCAGCATCGGCGCGGCTGGTGGGCAGGGCCTCACGCGCCGCGGCCTCGGCTTCGCGCACCAGCGCGAGCCAGCGTTCGTCGGCCGGGCGGTTGTGCTCAGCACCGATGCGTTCGGCGGCCGCGATCAGGCGCAGGCCGCGGCGGGGATGCCCGGTGCGCACCGCGACGAGCGCGAGACCCTCGAGCGCGGGAGGGACGCGTCGCAGGTCCGCGGCGAGTCCGTCCCTGAAGTCCGCGGCGGCGCGGTCGGCGTCACCCAGCTCCAACGCCAACAGCCCGGCCGTGTGCCGCGCCGCGCTCACGGCACTCGGAGTCGCCGTGGCGCGGATGACCGGGAGCGCTTCGCCGAGCATCCGCGCCGCGTCGTCCAGCTCACCGGAGAGCAACGCCGACCAGGCCAGCGCGTGGAGACACGTCGCGGTGGCGAGCTCGTCACCGCGGCGCCGGGTGATCTCCAGGCACTCGCGCAGTGCCGCCAGCTCGGCCACCGAGTCGCCGCGCAGGCCCCGCTGTTCGGCCGCGGTCAGCAGCAGCCTGGCCAGCAGGGCAGGTCGATCCGACCGCCGCTCGAGCGCCACCCCCGTCTCCGCGAGCCGCACCGCGGTGTCGTGGTCGCCGCACGTCCAGGCCAGCTCGGACGCCTCGAGCAGCGCCAGGCCTCGGTGGGGCGCACCGGGGGCGCACCGCTCCAGCGCATCCCGCGTCCGGTCCGGGGCTTCGCCGGTGCGCGCGAGCGCGGCGGTCAGCAGCAGCCGCTCGTCCGAACGCGCCCACCCCAGCGCGTGCACGAGGTTGTCCCGCTCGTCCCGCAGCCGCTCGACGAAGGCGGGCCGGAACACGGCCTGGTCGAGGAGCGAGCCCGCCAGGCCGGACAACCAGCCGGTCAGCCGGTCGCGTGTCGCGCCCTCCTCGCCGGCGGCGGCCAACCGCGCACACCCGAACAGCCGGATCGGCTCCGGCACGCGGAACCTGGTGCCGCTCGGCATCACCAGGGACTTGGTCCGCAACGCCGCGATGGTGCGGCACACCCGCTCGACCGGCAGGCCGGGGCCCGCGCACACCGCCTCCGCGGCGTCGATCCCGAACCCGCCCGCGAACACCGACAGCCGGTGCAGCACCGTCCGCTCGTCCTCACTCAGCAGCTCGTAGCTCGACTCGATGGCGGCGTGCAGGCTGCGGTGGCGACCGTGCCCGGTGCGCGAGCCGGTGGTCAGCGCGAACAGCTCGTCGCCCAGCCGGTCGGCGATCACCGCGACCGGCAGCAGCCGCACCGTTCTGGCCACCAGCTCGACGGCCAACGGCAGACCGTCCAGCCGCTCGCAGATCTCCACGACCGACGCGGAGTTGGCCGGGGTCAGCTCGAAGTTCACGGCGGACGCCTTGGCCCGCGTCAGGAACAGCTGAACCGCCTCGCTGCCCAGCAGGTCGGCCTCGGACGCCCGCGCGGGCAGGCTCAGCCCGTGCAGCGCCAGCACCTCCTCGCCGGGCGTGCCCAGCCGCTGCCTGCTGGTGACCAGCACGACCACGTCCGGGCAGCCGCGCAGCAGATCCTCGACCAGCGCGCGGCACGCGTCCACCACGTGCTCGCACCCGTCCAGCACGAGCAACGTCCTGCGCTCCGCGAGTGCCGCCACCAGCGGCCCGGTCACCCCCACCACGTCAGCCACGGCGGCCGGTACACCACCGGGTTCGCGCGCTGAGACCACGTCGACGACGTGGACGCCGTCCGGGAACGAACGATGCACCTGGCCCGCCAGCTCACCGGCCAACCTGCTCTTCCCGGCACCCGCGGTGCCCACCACGGTCACCAGCCGGGTCCGGCGCAGCAGCCGCGACAGCTCGGCCAGCTCGTGGTCCCTGCCGACGAAGCGGTCCGGCCAGGCGGGCGGGCGGCCCGCGGTGCCCTCCGCGTCACGACGTTGCCGGTAGGCGCGCTGACGGCAGGCGTTCGAGCAGTACCGCTGCGGCCGGCCGAGGTGGGCCGGTGTCGTCATGCGAGCACCGCAACCATTGCACCTCAATGCATTGCCGTTCACGACGTCGCTGGTCATCGCAAGGGGAAAACGTATGACGCGGCAGAACCGTTCAGGGCCAGAACGTCTCATTTGGACGTGTTGCCAGGAGCGTCCACGGGCGAGCAAGGTGACCCGGAATCCCGAACGCGTTCCCGTTTCCCCGAGGAGCTGAGAGCAACCTTGCCGTCTGATCATTTCGTGGGCCGTGAGAGCGAGCTCGCCGACCTGTCCGGGCTGATGCGCGGCGAACGCCTGGTGACCCTCGCGGGTCCCGCGGGCGTCGGCAAGACCCGGCTGGCCGGGCAGCTCGTCGAGCGCGTGCGGCGCTCCTTCCCCGGTGGCGTGCACGTCGTCGAGCTCGCCTCGGTGTCCGACGCCGACCGGGTGGCCGACGCGGTGGCGACGGCGACCGGTGTCGAGGAACAACGCGGCGTGCCGATGACCGAGTCGGTCGCCGCCGCGTTCGGCGATGGCAAGCTCCTGCTCGAGCTGGACAACTGCGAGCACGTGATCGATGCCGTCAGCGCGCTCGTCGAGACGCTGCTCCACCGGTGCCCGCGCCTGGTCCTGCTGACGACGAGCCGCGAGGTGCTGAACACCTCCGCCGAGGTCGTCTACCAGCTCGACGGACTCGCCGCGCCGGACGCCGTCCGGCTGTTCGCCGACCGGTCGGGCTCCGGATTCGAGCTGACCGAGGACAACGCCGAGGAGGTGGCGGCGCTCTGCGCGCGGCTGGACGGCCTGCCGCTGGCGATCGAGCTGACCGCGAGGTCGGTCCGGCACCGCCCGCTCCCCGAGCTCACCGCCCAGCTCGACGAACACCTGCTCGCACTGACCAGAGACCCGTCCACACCGGACCGAAGACACCGCAGCCTGCGCGCCGCGATCGACTGGAGCTACTACCTGCTGAGCAGCGGCGAGCAGGCCGCTCTGCGCCGGCTCTCCGTGCTCGCGGGCGATTTCGGACTCGAGGCCGCGGACGCCGTGTGCGCCGACCTGGAGCTGTCCGTGCTGGAGACGCTGGCGAAGCTGGAGGCCAAGTCACTGGTGCACCCGGCGCCCGGAGACGGTGACGTGGCGCGCTTCCGGCTGCTCGACTCGATCCGCGTGTACGGCCGCGAGCGGCTGCGCGCTCACGACGAGGAAGCAGCGGCGCACGACCGTCTCGACAGCTGGCTGTGCGATCTGATCAGCAGGCTCATCGACCAGCGCGCGCACGCACTCCGGCAGCAGCTCATCGACGAGCGCGAGAACGTCTGGAACGCGGTCGAGCGAGCCCGTGGCGACACGGGCGACCGCCAGGTCCTGCTGGCCTGCGCACTCGCCATCGCGACCATGTCCGTGCGCGCCAGGGACGTGCTGTCGCACGCGCTCGAGGTCACCGACCCGGAGTCGAAGTACCGGGGGTACGCCCTGCTGCAGGCGGCCTGGCTGGTCGACTGGCAGGCCGAACCCTCGGCGCCGCTGCGGTTCGCGCAGGAGGCGCTGGAGCTGGAACGCCGATGGGAACGGCCGTGGATGCTGACCCGGCTGCACACCGTCGCCGCCATGGGGTGGATCCACGTGGGGAACAGCGAGGCCTGCGTCAGGTCCCTGCGGGAGGCCGAGCGGATCGCCCGGTCGCTCGGCGACCACTTCAGCATCGCGGCCTCGCTCGAGCTGCTGACCTGGAACCTCCTGTGCGCCGGTGAAGTGGACCAGGCGGCGGAGCTGGTGGACGAGCTGCTCGCCGCCGCGGGCGCGTCCGACGACCCGGAGGCGATGTGGGAGACCCTGGGCACCGCGGGGATCATCGCGATGCAGCTCGGTGACCTCACGACCGCACACCACCGCTTCACCGAGTCGCTGCGACTGAGCGGCGTGTGGCCGCGGGTCGGTCTCATGGTCGAAGGGCTGGGACTGATCGCCGCCCGCTCCGGCCGGGCCGAGCGCGGCCTGTGCCTGCTGACCGCGGCGCGGGAGTCCCGGCGGCACGTCGAGAACATCCGCAGCGGTCCCGTCGGCACCTGGTGGCAGGACCTCGTGGCGGAGGGGGTCTCGGACGCTCTCCGCACGGTGCCCGCGGGCCTCGCCGACGCCGCGGTCGCACGAGGCCGGGCGCTGACCGCCGTCGAGATGGTCGAGTTCGCTCTCGACGCCGCCGCGAACCGCCCGAACGACACCTCCACCCACGCCGGAACGCCGCTCAGCCACCGCGAGCAGGAGGTGGCGGCACTGGTGGCGCAGGGACTGACCAACGCCCAGGTCGCCGGTCGGCTGGGCACCTCCCTGCGCACCATCGAGGCACAGGTCAGGAGCATCCGGTTCAAGCTCGACCTCGGCTCACGGGCAGAGGTCGCCGTCTGGGTGACGACTCACGCGGCGGGTGTGCCGAGCAGGAACTCGCCGACGCTCGACTCGCTCTCGTAGTCCAGTCCGGCCACGCGACCGAACAGGTCGGAGTCCCCGCCTCCCAGTGCGCACGGCGCGAGGTTCATCGCGGTGGCCACCAGGTACATGGCCGACATCAGCACGCCGACGTTCTTCAGCGTGAGCGCGTAGCCCATGGACTCGTACTTCCACATCACGCGGCCGAACCTGGCGGTGATCACGAACAGCACCTGGGGTCGCGCGGCCGTGCCCGCCGCGGCCGCGGCGCCTCTCGCGATCCCGCGCACCACGGGGCTGTCGGCGGCCACCAGCGTGAGGTGGTGGAGGTTCGGGTCGTAGTGGTGCAGACCCGGCGGCACACCGGCTACGTTGCCCACCACGGGATAGATCTCCAGCTCGTGCAACGCGCCACCGGACGGGTGCGGCCGGTCGGCCAGCTCGACGCCGTCTCGCGTCACCGTGCTCCTGGTGCGCGCGGTGCGGTGGAGGAACTCGCCCAGCTGCGTGGCGGTCATCGGTGCGGCGTCATCGTGTTCCCGCACCGATCTCCTGGTCTCCATGACCTCGGTCAGCCGCGGGTCACGAGCGGCCACAGCGGCCGGATCGGGCCGCGGCAACCGGTGCACCCGCCCCGGCCGCACCGCGCGGTGGGCGGGCGGTGCCGGGAACCTCCGCGTGGCGCCCCACGGCAGGTCGTGGCGGCCCTGCCTGGTGCGGGCGTGGAACCACAGCTCGTGCGGGCTCCACTGGGCCAGTGCGACGTCGGTGTCCTCTTCGGACAGTTCCGGCACCGCGAGGCCGCACTCCGCCAGCACGGCGACCACCACGGGGTCGTCCAGCCGCAGCAGTGCGGGATCGTCCACCTCCACCGCGAACCCGCAGCGCGGTGACTCCACGACCAGCCGGGAACCGTTCCTGCGGACCAATGCGAACCGCGACAACACCGAGGTGCCCTTGTCGTTGCGGCCCATGGCCGCCCCCAGAACCGCGGCGGCCGTGCCGGTCGGCCGACCGGCGGGCACGACCGTCAGCACCGGACGGTCGTCGCGGAGCAACGTCGCGGCCAGCCAGTTCCCCCTGTGCAGCTGGGCGAGCAGCGCGTACGCGAGCGGCAGCTCCTCCACCGCCCCCGCGAGGAGCTCCTGCTCGTCGCACTCCCGTTCGGCGACGGCGTCGAGCAGCAGGCGCTGCCCCGAGGTCAGCACGCCGAAGGACTGCCCGCCCGACGGGCTCACCAGCCGGGTCGCCCCGTCCTCGCCGGTCCGCACCCGAGCGGCCGCGCGCAGCCGGATCACCGTGCGCAGGCGGGTGGTCATCCCGTTCAGAAGAACACGCTGATCGGGTTGCACGCCGACTCCGCAACCGGCTCGTCCACCCAGCCGAGTGCGGCCGGAACGTCGTACAGGCGCCCCGGCGCGAGACGACGCCAGAAGTGCCGCAGGCCGGGGACGACGACCTTGACGACGCTCAGCTCGATGTCCGGACGGCTCTGGTCGCACACGATCACCTCGAGCCCCGCCCGCCGCGCGAGCTCGACGCACGAGCGCACGTCCTCCGCGAGATCGCCGGTGCGGTCCAGGTCGTGCACGGGCACGTGCTTCGCCTCCGGATGAGGCGCGAGCCACGGCTGTTCGGCCACCAGGACGGTCCGCCACCAGTCCAATGTGGAGGAGTCGTCCTCCCGGTAGTCCGCACCACCACTGGAGGTGCGCCCGGACACCGCGGGCAGGAACTGGTTGTGCTCGGTCAACGCCCGCACCACGGCGACCCGCGCGTCCAGGTGCGCGCCGAAACCCACGAGCACGTCCTCGACCGGGTGATCGACTCGCCGCGACACGGCGGCGAACACCGGGATGCCCAGGTCGGCGGTGAGATCGAGCACCCACAGCTCGCGCCCCACTCCGGCGAGGTGGTCCCGCAGCGCGTCGACGTACGGATCGCCGAGACCGTCCAGATCGACCCCTGGGCGACGGGCCCGGTTGTACCACCACAGTGCGACGGCGTCGCGCTCGACCAATTCGCAGAACCCTTGCAGCACGGCCTCCGCGACGGTGTTGCCCGCGGCGTTGCCGTTGGCGTCGGGCGAGCAGAACGCGGACTCCACCAGATCCGGGTGCCCGAACCAGGTGTGGGCCGCCGGCAGCAGCCGTTCCCGTTCGTGGGTGAGCGACCACGCGGACGTCCACGAGATCGGCCGCGCGGGATCCAGCCGCTCGGGCACCTGGTGCAGCCTGCCCGCTGCGGAGCTGTTCCACTGCTCCCGGTCCGCGTACTGGCGCGGCGAGAACAACAACAGGTCGTCGACCCCGACCGCCTTCTCGCGCCCCAGTTCGGCGAAGCTCCCGCGGATCACCGGGTAGTTGTCGCGCCACACGCCGCAGTACCGCTCGATCGCCTCGCAGACCGCGCTGGCCTTGGCCTGGGCCTCGGTCGGCCCCTTGCCGCCGCTCTGGCCGCGCAGGGTGCGCCGCAGCCCGTCGACGCTGTCGCCCTGCACCGCGAAGTTGTGCCCGGCGGTGTAGCTGAAGATCAGCTCATCGTCCACATCGGACAGTTGCCGCACCGAGCTCACCACGCCGAGCAGCCTGCCGACGTGCTTCTCCAGTCGCCGGGAAGTCGACTCCGGAGGTTCGACCCGGTAACCGCCGTCGGTGGTGAACCACGCGGGCCGCGACGAGAGCCGCACCTCAGCGGGCCGACGCATCAGGTCCGGCTCGCCGCACCCCGCGCACTGCGGCTGCTGGATCAGCTGGTGCCGCTCGGAGGTCAGTCCGGCGACGTCGAACGACAGCAGCACCCCGTCCAGCGCGGGCAGCTCACCGGTCACGACCGCGGTCACCGCGGCACCGGCGATCAGGTGCGTCGCCACGCCGATCGAGTGCGGCAGCGCCGCGCGCGACGTGCGCGGCGCGTCCTCGCCGGTGGAGCGGCGCAGGTACTGCCCGACCGGCCGGTTGCCGTCCAAGCGCTCGCGCAGGCACCACCAGCACCCGGTGACGCCAGGCCGGAAGTGCGGCCCCACCCAGATCTCGGCACCGACGGGTTTGGCGAGCAACCACGACCGCCCGGCCGTGCGCATCGCGGCGTCGAGCTCTCCCAGCCGCGGATCCAGGTAGTCGTCCGCGAGCACGATCGTGAAGTCCGCCGCGGCCACCCGCTGCCATGGCGTTATCCGACTCCGCACCCCCTCGACCGCCAAAGCGCCTGCCGTGCCGAGGACGTCGACCTCGCCGACCGCCGTCAGTGCCACCGTCGCGCCGCCGAGCACGCGGGCGGCCAGGCCGGGGTCGACGCCACGGGCGTCCCACGCGGCCGTCGCCTGGACGGAGACACCGTCGGGCAGGCCATCGGCGAGCAGGCCGAGGCGCCGGAACTTCGCCAGCGCACGCAGGCACTCGGCCAGGCTGGCCCGGTCGCCCACCGCGGCCGCGATCTCGCCGACGCTGCGCGTGCCGTCCAGCAGCGGGACGACGGCCACCTCGCCCTCCCCGCGCACAAGGTGGTGACCGCTCTCGGAGAGCAGGAAGACCTCGTCCGGAGCCACCACTCGTACCGCGAGATGCGACCTCAGCCGCGGTCGATCGTCGGGGTGCACGTTTCCTCCCTCGCCCGGCGCGTCACCAGCACATCGCGCTCCGTCAGCGGAGAACAAGGAAATCGCCAATAGAGTGCGGAGTTCGTTCCGGTACCGCGCCTCGGCGGCCGGTGGGCGGGAGTTGTTCTCTCGGTGGAACGCCGCGAACCTCTCGGCGTAGCATCGAGCGCGTGCCATCGTCGGATCGTGGTACCGCTGGTTCCGGGCCGCCGCAGGAACTGAGGTTCTGCCGGTCCGCCGACGGCGTGCGCATCGCGTACGCGCGGCACGGTTCCGGGCCACCGCTGGTGATCGCGACCTGCTGGCTCAGCCATCTGCAGCACGACTGGCAGAGCCCGGTGTGGCGGCACTTCCTCGAAGACCTCGGCCGGATCGCGACCGTCGTGCGCTACGACGAGCGCGGCCACGGGCTGTCGGACTGGGACGTCGACGACTTCGGCCTCGAGGCGCGGATCGCGGACCTCGAGGCCGTGGTCGACCACGCCGGGCTGGACCGGTTCGCGTTGATGGCGATGTCGCAGGGCGGGCCGCCGTCGATCGCCTACGCGGCGCGGCATCCCGAGCGGGTCTCCCGGCTGCTGTTCTACGGCAGCTACGCGGCGTTCCGCGATCCGACGCCGGAGGACCTCGAGCTCGACGCGACGTTCGAGCAGCTGATCAAGGTGGGATGGGCTCGGCCCGACTCGGCGTTCCGGCGGGTGTTCACGTCGTTGATGATCCCCGGCGCGACCGAGGAGCAGATGCGCTGGGTCGACGAGCTGCAACGGGTCTCGACGCCGATGGAGAACGCGCTCGCCTCGCGCAGGCAGCGCAAGAAGGCGAACGTGGTCGACCTGCTGCCGCAGCTCGACGTGCCGACGCTCGTGCTGCACTCCCGGCACGACCGGATGGTCGGCTTCGAGGACAGCCGCTTCCTCGCGTCGGTGATCGCCGGGGCGCGCTTGGTCGTGCTGGAGAGCTCGAACCACGTCGTGCTGGGCGACGAACCGGCCTGGCCGGTCTTCCTCGACGAGGTCGCCGCGTTCCTGGCACCCGACGGCAGGCCCGCGCGGCCGGCGCCGGACCTCTCGGGACTCTCGCCGCGGGAGCTGGACGTGCTCAGGCTGGCGGCCGAGGGCCAGGACAACGAGAGCATCGCCCGCGCACTGACGCTGAGCGTGCGCACGGTCGAGCGGCACCTGCACAACACTTACAACAAGCTCGGGATCCAGGGGAAGTCGGCCCGCACGGCCGCGGTCGCGAGGCTGCTCACCGGCAGCTGAACTACGTGCATCCCGACAGTGCCGCGAGTGGAAGTTGCGTGCACGCACGGACGCGGCGCCCCGAGGTGTGTTCGTAGTTTCAGTGCATGGACAAGGGATTCCTCGAGCGGCCGAGAGCGTCAGCCGAAGCGCAGCGCCTCTACGACGCCGATGTGGAGCGAGTTGGGTTCGTGATGAACCTATCGCTCCTGTGGGCGCATGAACCGACCCTCCACAGCGGACTGTTCGATCTCTTCGAACGGGCCGCGAAGGCCGGTGGACTGACGTTCCGGCAGCGCAGCGTCCTGGTGGCCGCGTGCGCGTCGGTGATGGGAGACGCGTACTGCTCGCTGGCGTGGGGCAACCGGCTGGCGAGCGTCGCGGGAGCCGATGTCGCGGGCCGCGTCCTGCGTGGCGAGGACGACCAGCTGGACGCGGACGACCGGGTGCTCGCGGAGTGGGCTCGCAAGCTCGCCCGCGACCCGAACGCCACCGCGGCCGGCGACGTCCAGGCGCTGCGCGACGCCGGCTACGACGACGGGCAGATCTTCGGGATCACCACCTTCGTCGCGCTCCGCATCGCCTTCGCCACCATCAACGACTCGCTGGGCGCGCAGCCCGACCACGAACTGCTGCTGGCCGCTCCCGACCCCGTGCTGGAAGCCGTCACGTACGGGCGCGCCTGCGGCTGAGCAGCCGACCGTCAGTTCACCCCGAGTGAGGAGCAAGTTTCATGACCACCACCGAGAACCACGTCCGCAACGGCGTCGACACCGCGACCCTGTTCGCCACGCTCGACGCCGTGAAGGGCGAGACCGGCATCGCCAAGTTCCAGTTCAGGGCCACCAACCAGTGGCTCAGCGGAACCCACAACCGGTCCACCATCCACGGCTTCCACGGCGCCATGCAGGAGATGACCCACCGCGAGCCGTTCACGTTCGACGCCGACCACCCGCCCGTGCTGGTCGGCAAGGACAACGCACCGACGCCGGTCGAGTACGTGCTGCACGCGCTGGCCGCCTGCCTCACCGCGGGCATCGCCAACATCGCGGCGGCCCGCGGCGTGCACCTCACCGAGGTCTCGTCGACGGTCGAGGGCGACATCGACCTGCTCGGCATCCTGGGGCTGTCGGACGAGGTCCGCAACGGCTACCAGCAGCTCAGGGTCAGCTTCGTGCTCAGGGGCGACGACCCGGAGAAGCTGCGTTCCGTGGTCGAGCAGTCGCGGCGGCGTTCCGCCGTGTACGACGTCGTGACCAACGGGGTGCCCGTGTCGATCGACGTGGACGCCGGATAACCGATGCGCACCACCGACACGGTCATCATCGGCGCAGGCCAGGCAGGTCTCGCTGCCAGCCGGTGCCTCACCGACCGCGGTCACGACCACGTCGTCCTCGACCGCGGCGGCATCGGGCAGCGCTGGCGGACCTGCTCGTGGGACTCGCTGCACCTGTTGACGCCCAACTGGATGAACGGCCTGCCCGGCAGGCCGTACGCGGGGCCGGACCCCGACGGGTTCGCCCCCGCGGCCGCGTTCACCGACCAGCTCGCCGAGTACGCGCGGTCGTTCGCCGCACCCGTCGAGGAACACGCGGACGTGTCGCGGCTTCGCCTGCGGGGCAACGACTTCGAGGTCGTCACGGGCGCGGGGACGTGGCGCGCCCGGCACGTCGTCATGGCCACCGGCTGGTGCGACCGGCCCGCGATCCCGGCGTTGGCCCGTTCCCTGACAGCGCACCAGGTCACGCCTGCCGAGTACCGCAACCCGCGTTCGCTGCCGCCGGGCGGTGTCCTCGTCGTCGGGGCGTCGGCGACCGGTGTCCAGCTAGCCGACGAGCTCCGGTCCGCCGGGCGTGACGTGACGATCGCCGCCGGCAGCCACACCCGCATGGAGCGCAGCCACCTCGGCAGGGACATCTACTGGTGGCTCGCCCGCCTCGGCGTGCTCGACAGGACGATCGACGAGATGCCCGACCCGGTGCGGGCGCGGCGCGAGCCGTCGCCGCAGCTGGCAGGGCGGGTGGATCGGATCGACCTGACCACGTTGCAGGCCAAGGGAGTTCAGCTGGTGGGCCGGGTGCTCGCCGCCGACGGCCACCGCGTGCGCCTGTCCCCCGACCTGCCCTCGACCATCGCCGCGGCCGACCAGCGCTGGCGGCGGCTGCTCGACAGGATCGACGCGCACGCGGGCACCCGCAGCTCCGAGCGCACCCGGACCACCACCCCGGCCCGCGTCATCAGCGAGCTCGACCTGCGCCGCGCGGGCATCCGCACCGTCTTGTGGGCCACCGGACACCGCCGTTCCCACCCGTGGCTGCGGATCCCGGTGCTCGACCGCCACGGCGAGATCCGCCAGCACCGCGGCCGCACGCCCGCACCGGGCCTCTACGTGCTCGGTCAGCGCTTCCAGCACCACCGCAGCTCGAACTTCATCGGCGGAGTCGGCCGCGACGCAGCATTCGTCGCCGACCACATCACCGGGAGACACGCCCATGCATGACGCAGTAGTCGTCGGCGCCCGCGCCGCAGGCGCCACCACCGCCTTCCCGCTCGGTCAGCGCTACCAGCACCACCGCAGCTCGAACTTCATCGGCGGAGTCGGCCGCGACGCGGCATTCGTCGCCGACCACATCACCAGCTCGAACTTCATCGGCGGAGTCGGCCGCGACGCGGCATTCGTCGCCGACCACATCACCAGCTCGAACTTCATCGGCGGAGTCGGCCGCGACGCGGCATTCGTCGCCGACCACATCACCGGGAGACACGCCCATGCATGACGCAGTAGTCGTCGGCGCCCGCGCCGCGGGCGCCGCCACCGCCTTCCTGCTCGCCCGCGCCGGACTGCGCGTGCTGCTCGTCGACCGCGGGAGCTACGGCACCGACACCCTGTCGACGCACGCGCTGATGCGCGGTGGCGTGCTGCAGCTGTCCCGGTGGGGACTGCTCGACCAGGTCGTCGCCGCGGGTACGCCCCCCGTGCGCCGCACGACGTTCCGCTACGCGGGGACGACCGTGCCGATCACGATCAAGCCCTCCTTCGGCGTCGACGCCCTGTACGCGCCGCGGCGCACGGTGCTCGACCCGATCCTCGTCGACGCGGCCGCCGCCGCGGGCGCCGACGTGCGGTTCGGCGTCGCGGTCGCGGACGTCGAGCGCGACGGTCGCGGCCACGTCACCGGCGTCAAGGGCCGGTCCCGCGACGGCGGTGCGTTCCACGCGCGGGCGCGCATCGTCATCGGCGCGGACGGGATCCGCTCCACCGTCGCCGACCGCGTCGGCGCCCCGTTCGAGCGCGTCGGCGGCTCCGTCGCCGCCGTCACCTACGGGTACTGGTCAGGCCTGGAGACCGACGGCTACGAGTGGAACTTCCGCCCCGACGCGGCGTCCGGCGTCGTGCCGACCAACGACGGCCAGGCCTGCGTGTACACCAGCGCGTCGCCCCGCCGCATCGGCCGGGGCGGGCTGGCGCCCCTCACCCGGATCGTCGCCGAGTCGGCACCCGATCTGAGCGTCCGGCTGGCCGATGCGACCGCACCGTCCGCGCTGCGCACGTTCACCGGGGCGCCCGGCCACGTCCGGCGGTCGTGGGGCCGGGGCTGGGCGCTGGTGGGCGACGCGGGCTACTTCAAGGACCCGCTCAGCGCGCACGGGCTGACCGACGCGTTGCGCGACGCCGAGCTGCTGGCCCGCGCCGTCGCCGAGGTCGTCGACGGCGCGGACGAGCGGGACGCGCTCGCCGGCTACCAGGCGACCCGCGACGCCCTGTCCACCGCGCTGTTCGACGTCATGGACGTGATCGCCGGGCACCGCTGGAGCGAGGACGAGATCGCCGGTCTGCTGCTCCAGCTCAACGCCGCGATGGCCGACGAGGTCGAAGCCCTTGCCGCGCTGCCACTTCCCGTCGCGGCCACACCGGGCTGACGACGTGTGGAGGACCTGTGGAGGTCTGGTGGAGGTGTTGTGGCGACAGCACTTCGACCGGATCGGCGGCGCTACCTTCGGCGGGACATGGAAACCGTGGACGTCCTCGTCGTCGGCGCCGGGCTCGCCGGCCTGCACGCAGCGCGCCTGCTCGCGCTGCGGGGCTTCGACGTGCTCGTGTGCGAACGCCGCACCAACCTCGACATCGGCATCCGGACCACGGGCATCTTCGTGCGGCGAACGCTGGAGGACTTCGCGTTGCCCGACGACCTGCTCGGACCCGCGGTGCGTCGCGTCCTGCTCCATCCGCCGTCGCTGCGCGCACCGGTGGAGCTCGTCAGCTCGCGCGACGAGTACCGCGTCGCCGACATGGCGGGCATCTACGCGCACGCGCTGTCCCAGGCGAGGCGGGCCGGTGTGCGGGTGCGCCTCGGCGTCTCGTACCCGTCGAACGACATCAGGGCTCGGTTCACCATCGGTGCCGACGGAGCCCGGTCGACGGTCGCGCGCAGGCTCGGGCTCGACGTCAACCAGCGTCTGATCATCGGCGTAGAAGAGGTGTTCCCGGTCGGCACGAGCACCTCGGCGCCGACGTTCCACTGCGTGCTGGATCCGCGGCTCGCACCCGGTTACCTCGCCTGGGTCGTCGACGACGGGCAGCACGCGCACGTCGGCCTGGCCGGACGGCCGGACCGGCTCACCGCGCCGCTCCCCCGGCTGCTGCGGTCGTTCGCCGACCGGTTCCCCGGCGTGCCGTCGCCCGCCGGGCCGATCCGCCGTCGCGGCGGGCCGATCCCCGTCGGCGGCGTCCTGCGCCGCATCGTGTGCACCGAGGGCCTGCTCGTCGGCGACGCGGCGGGCGCGGTGTCACCGCTGACCGCGGGCGGGCTCGACCCGTGCCTCCGGATGTCCGAGCTCGCGGCCGCCGTCACCGGCGACTACCTGCGCACCGGTGACGCCTCCGTGCTGCGGCACTACGACGGCGCCGCGCTGCGCGCCCGGTTCCGCATCCGGCTCCTGCTGCGCGATGTCCTTTCGTGGGCGAAGGAACCAGCCGCGACCGAGGCCGCGTTCAGTGTGCTGCGCACGCCGCTCGGACGCGCCGCCGCGGCCCGCGTCCTCTTCGGCGACGGCTCGTTCCCCGACACCCGGCACTCGATGACGAGACATCCGATGTCAGCGTGATGGGAGCGGTCGGCCCCCGCGCCGACGTTGCGCGCATTTCCCTTGACTGAGAACGTTTGTGAGCATGTGTCGCAATGGTCTGGACGCGTTGTCCATTCGTGTCCGATCCTCTATGGTCGGATGACTCTCGCGGTAAGACCCCCTGCATCTCTACCCCGAGGAGATCCGACATGCGCAAGTTCCGGCTTCACCTCGTGCTCGCAGGCGTGCTCGCGGCCGGACTCGTGAGCACTCCGGCCACCGCCGCACCCGCCGCCTTCGCCCATCCCGGCGTGCTCGTCAGCCGCGCCCAGCTCGACGCGGCCCGCACCAGGGTGAACGCCGGTCTCCAGCCGTGGAAGTCCGCATACGACTCCATGCGCGCCAGCGCATACGCGTCGCTGAGCCGGACACCGAAACCGCGCGCGGTCGTCGAATGCGGCCCGGCCTCCAACCCCAACAACGGGTGCAGCGACGAACGAGAGGACGCGCTCGCCGCGTACACGCAGTCGTTGCTCTGGTACATCACGAAGGACGACCGGCACGCGAAGAAGGCGATCCAGCTGATGGACGCCTGGTCCGCGGTGATCAAGGACCACACGAACCACAACGCCCGGCTGCAGACCGGCTGGGCCGGCGCCTCCTTCGCCAGGGCGGCCGAGATCATCAAGCACACGTACACCAGCTGGCCGCAGGCGGGCCGATTCGCCAAGGTGCTGCGCGAGGTCTACCTGCCCGAGATCCGCGACGGCGGCGGCTGCACCAACGGCAACTGGGAGCTCATCATGATGGACGCGGCCGTGGGGATCGCCGTGTTCCTCGACGACCGCGCCGCGTTCGACAAGGCGATCGGGATCTGGCGCGGCCGGGTGCCCGGCTACGTCTACCTCGCCTCCGACGGCTCACGGCCGAAGGCGCCGTCCACCTGCCCGTCGAAGGACACGCAGGCCGAGATCGTCGACTACTGGCAGGGCCAGAGCCGGTTCGTCGACGGGCTGGCCCAGGAGACCTGCCGCGACTTCGGGCACACGGGGTGGGGCCTCGAGGCGATGGCGCACGTCGCCGAGACGGCGTGGCACCAGGGCGTGAACCTGTACCGCGAGGCGCAGGACCGGATGACGAAGGCCTCGTACTTCCACGTGCGGTACGAACAGGGCGCCGCGGTCCCGTCCTGGCTGTGCGGTGGCAAGGTCAGCCGCGGCCTCGCCGCCACCACCGAGGTGGTCGTCAACCACTACCGCAACCGGCTCGGTCTGGAGATGGACACGTCCCAGCGCTACACCGAGAGCAAGCGACCGGCCGGGGCGAGCTACTTCTACGCCTGGGAAACGCTTACCCACGCAGGCAGCCCTTGACACCTCACCGGATCGGCTGTCCGGCGGGTTTTCTTCACGGGCGCGCCCGATAGCGTCTGATGCTGCCGCCGTCACAGAGCACGGATCCAGAGAGGTTCCTCATGCTGACAATGGCAGCGGCAACACTCATGGCCCTTTCGGCGCTGGCTCCTGTCGACGCAACGGACGATGCCGACCCGGCCGCTCCGCCGGTGCGGGTCGAGGTGGTGACCGTCAACGGCTCCGGTTGCCCCGCGGGCACGTCGGAGGTCACGACCAGAGGCAGAACGTTCAGCGTCTCCTACAGCGCCTTCTTCGCCCAGGCAGGCGGCGGAGCGCGTCCCACCGACTTCAGGAAGAACTGCCAGCTGAACATCCGGGTGAGCCTGCCCGAGGGCTACACCTACGGCCTCGCCCGGTCCTCCTACAACGGCTTCGCCCACCTCGAAGCGGGCGCGACGGCGTTGCACCGGATCAACTTCTACTTCCAGGGCATGTCGTCCACGACGTACCTGAACTACCCGTTCAGCGGCCCGATGAGCGACGACTGGCAGTCGACCTACCGGCCGCGCCCCTCGGAGATCGTCTACTCCCCGTGCGGTGAGAACCGCAACCTCAACATCAACGCGGAGCTGCGGGTCAACCTCGGCACCTCGGACCGGACCCAGCGGAGCTTCATCCTGGCGGCGGAGAGCAACGGCGCCGTCCGCGCGAAGTACGACTTCACGACGAAGCCCTGCTGACCCTTCCAGGTGCGGCGTGAAGCAGGTCCTCGCGCAGCTCGCGCGCGAGGACCTACTTCACCGGCTGACCGGACGAGAAGAGGTCGGCGTGCCAGTGCTCGAACAACGCGACGATCCTGGCCTCCGCGGTCCTGACGACCGTCGCCTCGAACCCCGAGGTCCGCGACGCGGCCCAGCCGAACCACATCTCCTTGGTCCCGTCCCGGTACTCGAAGATCGTGAAGTTCATGAACACCGGCGTCGCGTTCCGGATGACGACGGCCTCGTACACCCCGTGCCCGCCCGGCACCACGCCACGAGACCGATCCCGCGCGAGGTCAGCGTGGTTGGTGCTCACCACCTCCCGGAACGTCAGGCCTTCA
Source organism: Lentzea tibetensis (assembly GCF_007845675.1). Classification (GTDB taxonomy): domain Bacteria; phylum Actinomycetota; class Actinomycetes; order Mycobacteriales; family Pseudonocardiaceae; genus Lentzea; species Lentzea tibetensis. The sequence goes on from NZ_VOBR01000012.1 coordinate 134,709, forward strand.
GCCACCGCGCGCCGGACCGCGAGGTCCCACGGCGAGTTCGGCCCGTGCCGCACGGCCATGGTCAGCTTGGGTGACGCGATCCTCGTGTTGATCACCGTACGCGCGTCCGCGATGCGCGCCGTGAGCGACGTCATCGCCTCTTCGCCCGTCTGGTAGCGGAACACGTCCACCGCGGGCCACGAGGCGAGCACCCGCGCCATCTCCGCCTGCTGCGCGGCGAGCACTCCCATCCGGAAGTCCTCCTGCTGGAAGTACAGCGCCAGCAGGAAACCCGTGCACAGGAACAGGATCCCGAGCCCGGTGCTCTGCGCCGCACGCAGGTCGCGGGGCACGCCGAACGCATTCCACATGAAGTCGAACGACGTCAGGTTCAAGCTGAGCACACCGAGCACCAGCCCGGTGACGATCGACAGCAACGCCCATCTCGTTCTTCGCCCGCGAACCAGCACCGCGCCTCCCGTTGGAGATCACCGCTGCAATCGCGCCGCCCGGCCGCCGCGTTACGCGGGCCTGACCGGAGACCTGCCCCTCACCTGACGACCTCGGCGTGCTGCTTCAGCGCCGCGTTCTCGGCCGCCATGCCGTTGCGCATCGCCTGCCCCATGGCCAGACCCGCCGCACCGGACAGCAGCCCGTCGAGCAGCAGCTCGTTCTTCACCAGGACCGTGCCGTCGCCCTGTGCCGTCAGCGTGCGGCAGCGCTGCCCGTAGACGAACCACGCGTTCCACCCGGCGTCCTTCCAGCAGAACCGCTTCTCCGCGTCGACCTTCAGCACGACGTGCTGAGCGGCCATGGTGTGCTTGCCCAGCACCACCTTCACCCGCACCTCGGCACCCGGTTCGGCGCGGCCCTGCGCCTGCACGACCCACGGGTTCCAGCTCTCGTAGCCCGGCAGGTCGACCAGGAGCTGCCAGATCCGCGCGGGCTCGGCCGCGATCGAGGTCTCCACCCGGTACACCAGCGACCGGCTCGACGGCTCTCGCGGCTCCAGGTTCGGATCGGCCGATGCGGGGGCCATGCCGGCCAGCAGAGCCGCGGCGGTGGTGCCCGCGATGACGGCGAAACGCACGTGATCACTCCGTACCTCGAAGGACAGAACGTGAAGACAATACGCGTTTTGCCTGAGGTCGGGATGCCTGTCAAAGGGGTGATCTCGCTCAGCCCGAAGCGGTGAGCTTCACGACGTAGGTCAGCACCCCGCTGGTGAGCGCGGGCCGCGTGTCCAGGGCCTTCTCGAACGCCAGCAACCCGATGTCGAGCGGGTCGGCGTGCACGTCGAACAGCGGCGTGTACCCCGTGGCCAGGTACAGGGATCGGGCTTCCGGCTGGCGTGGTCCCGTCGTCAGGCGCAGGCGGCGGTACCCGAGGCGGACCGCCTCGTTCTCCAGCGCTGCGACGACCTGACGCGCGAGGCCGCGTCGGCGGTGCGCCGAGTGCGTCCACACCCGCTTCAGCTCGGCCGTGCGCTCGTCGCAGCGGCGCAGCGCCCCACCGGCGACCGCCCCGCCCGCGCGCATCAGGAGCAGCAGGGATCCGTGCGGTGGGGCGAACTCGTCATCGTGGTGGCGCGTCATCTCCGCGTGCGCCACCTCGTCGCCGTAGCGGCTCGCGTACTCGCGGGTCAGCTCCGCCAGCATCACCGCGACCTCCGGTGCGTCGGCACGGGTTCGGCGCACCACGGTGTCCACTGTGGTCACCCCGCTCGACGGTCCGGCTCGGAAAGCTCTTCGCGCACCCGCACTCCACCGTTCGACTCGACGAGGTACCCGTGCACGACGTGCGTCGCCGCGGCCGTTCCGCGACTCAAGGTAGGCACCTGCGGAGAACGGCCGCAAGAGCGCTTCCGTTGCGTCCACTTGATGAACACGGTTGACAACGGTGCTCAGCCGGCAGATCGCAGCGTGCGCAGAACCTCTCGGGCCGTCGCGTCGTTCTGCCGGAACGCCGGAGCGTTCGTGCGGGGCCGGGCGAACGCCGCGTACGCGCGTCCCGTCGTGTAGGGCCCGAGCGCGAACCGGTGCCGGTGCTCCTGGCCGTTCTCGCCGATCAGCCTGCCGTCCGGCGACACCCGGACCAGGCCACCGGGTCCTTCGGTCACCTCACCGGTCGCGTGCAGTCCGCGCAGCACCGGATCCGCGGTGCGGGTGAGGCTGTGCGTGGGCAACCGCGCCTCGACCAGCCCGGCAGCCCGCACGAGCTCCGGCGAACTGCTGCTGCCCGCCAGGAAGGCTCCTTCGACGGCGTCGACCCACATGTCCGCACCGAGGAACCGCACGACTCCGGCACGGGACAAGGCGAGCAGCTGTTCGAGCCGGACCGGTGGCGGGCCGCTCGCCACGTAGCTGAAGAACCCGTGCCACCAGTCGCCGAGCTCGCCGAGACGGGGCAGCTGCCCGTACACCGACAGCAGTGCCATGAACGCGCCCAGGTCCGCGCTGTGCGCCGGATCCGAGCGGCGCCGCACGTCCGCCGTGACGTAGTCGCGCAGGTGGTCCTGGAACTCCTCACCGGACGCGAACTCGAGCCCGTCGATCGGACGGTCGAGGCGTTCGAGGTCGATGCGGTCGGCGGGATCCGGCACGGCACGCTCGATCAACGCCCGCATGTCCTCGCTGTACCAGTCATGTCGGGTGAACTCGGCGTCGAACTCGGCGAGGCCGACGGCGACCCGGCCGGGGTGTCCGGTGAACAGCTCGAAGTAGTGCCCCCACGCGATCTCCTTGGCCAGCAACGGCCACACGTCCGCGCGGAAGTCCGACGCCCCGCGGGCCAGCAGCTCGTCGACGGTCGTCGCCGCGAAGAACCTCGGCAGCCGAGGCACTTCTCCCTGCAGCCGGTAGCCGGTCTTGGCGTGGTACGGCACACCGCGCCGCGAACCGACGTGCAGGCGCGGCTCGTTCCCGGACGGCTCGTACCGCAGTTCTCCCCCTACGTGAACGAACTTCCCGCCGCGGCCTTCGGTGAGCAGCACCATCAGGTCGACGAACGCGAGTCCGAAGCCGCGCACCACGACGTCACGGCGCGCGGGAATCCCGGACAGGTCGACATCCGCTGTGTACGCGGGCGGCAGGTAGCACAGCCCGTGCGCGGCGGCGTGCTCCGCCAGTTTCCGGTGCTCGGGAAGCTCGTCGGCGTCGAGGTGCCCGAGCGCGAGCACCACCACGTCGGCCGTCAGCGCCTCACCGCTCTCCAGGCAGACGCGCCTGCCCGCGAGGCGGACGGCCCGCGTCCGGTGCACCCGCACCGACATGGTGTCCGGCAAGGAGTCCACGGCCGAGTCGAAGAACCAGGAGAGGTACTCGCTCTGCACCTGCCTGGTGGGGAACGAAGTCGGCTCGACGCCCGACCACTCGGCGAGCGACGGCCCCGGCCGGATCGGCCCTTCGCACACCACGCTCTCGTCGGTGAACATCGTGACGTCCTCGGCCATCGAGTTCATCCACAGCAGCGGGGACTGCTCGCGCCGCCACACCCGTCCGGCGCCCGCGGGGAACGGGTCGATCACGTGCACCACGACCCGTCGGTCACCGAGCAGTTCGGCGTTCGCACCGATCCGCTCGAGCAGACCCGCGGCGCGCGGTCCGCCGCCGATGACTACCAACGTCACGCTCATGACGTCGAGCCACGCACGCGATCACCTGACAGGTCAAGGCATTCCGAGGAGTGGACGCCCGTTGACGAGCAGCCGCGACACTGGTCGACTCGGTTCTCGACTGCCGACACGACCGGGGGGTCATCGTGCCCGTTGAGTTCCTTGGTATCGCCGCGACCAACAACGGATCGGAAACGACGCCGCGCACGGGCGGATCGTTCGACAAGGACTACACGATCCGGCTCGCCCGCGCGCACGAGGAGCACGGCTGGGACCGGGTGCTCTTCGCCTACGGCTCCGGCTCACCGGACCCCGCGCCCGCCGCCGCCCACCTGGCGAGCCGGCTGGACAAGCTGCAGATCCTGCTGGCACACCGGCCGAACGTCTCCTACCCCACCTACGCCGCCAAGACCTTCGCCACGCTGGACCACATCAGCGACGGCAGGCTGACCGTGCACTTCATCACCGGCGGCAGCGACCACGAGCAGCAACGCGAAGGCGACTACCTCACCAAGGACGACCGCTACTCGCGCACGCAGGAGTACATCCAGGTCGTCAAGAAGATCTGGACGACCCGCGAGCCGTTCGACCACGAGGGTGAGCACTACCGGTTCGCGGACTTCGTCAGCGACGTCTTCCCGGTGCAGCAACCACGTCCACGCGTGTCGTTCGGCGGTTCGTCGCCGGCGGCGTACCACGCGGGTGGTGCGGAGGCCGACATCTTCTGCCTGTGGGGCGAGCCGCTCGCGCAGACCGCCGAGCAGATCGAGTCGGTGAAGGCGGCGGCGAAGGCCGCGGGCCGCACGGACGTGCCGAAGATCCAGGTCGCGTTCCGGCCGATCATCGCGCCGACCGAGGAACTGGCGTGGGAGAAGGCGCACCGCACCCTGGACGCGATCACCGCGAGGACCGGCGGAGGCGCGAGCCCGCTCACCCGGCGCCATTCGCTGACGAACCCGCAGAACGCCGGTTCCCAGCGCCTGCTCGCGGTGGCCGAGCGGGGAGAGCGCTTCGACCGTGCACTGTGGACACCCACCGCGAAGGCGACCGGAGGCGCCGGCAACTCCAACGCGCTCGTCGGTACCCCGGAAACCGTCGCGCAGGCGTTGCTCGACTACTACGACCTCGGCGTGGAGATCCTCTCCGCCCGCGGCTACGACCTGCTGAACGACGCCATCGACTTCGGCCGGTACGTGATCCCGATCGTGCGCGAGGAAGTGGCCGAGCGGGACCGCGCGGCCGCCTGACCGCGGCCGAGGACGAGAGGCGAACTCAGCACGCCGAACGAGGGAGACATCGCGCACCTGAGGCGTACCGTTGCCGGTACAGGAGGGTCGCATGGATCCCTGGCTGATCTGGCTCGTCGTGGCGCTGGTGCTCGCCATCGCCGAGATCCTCACGCTCACCGCCGTGCTCGGCCTGTTCGCCGTGGCCGCGCTGGTCACCGCGGGGACGGCCGCGATCGGCGTGCCGGTGGCGGGTCAGCTCATCGCGTTCGCCGTCGTCTCGGCGGCCGGTGTCGTCCTCGTCCGGCCGTGGGCGCACCGAGCCATGCTGGAGCCTCGGCTCGAGCGCTTCGGGATCGACGCGCTGGTGGGGAGCTCCGCTCACGTCCTCCAAGAAGTCAGCGGTCACGCGGGGCTGGTGCGCATCGGGGGCGAGGAGTGGTCGGCTCGCGCCTACGACGACTCGATCGTGATCCCGGCGGGCGCCACCGTCGACGTGCTGCAGATCAACGGCAGCATCGCCGTTGTCTACCCACGGGAGTGAGCCATGTCAGCCTTGATGCTCGCCGCATTCGTGTTCGCGCTGTTCGTGGTGTTCACCGTGTACCGCTCGGTGCGCATCGTGCCGCAGGCCCGCGCCCGCAACGTCGAACGGCTCGGCCGGTACCAGCGCACGTTGAAACCGGGCCTCAGCTTCGTCATCCCCTACATCGACCGGGTCTACCCGGCCATCGACCTGCGCGAGCAGGTCGTCTCGTTCCAGCCGCAGCCGGTGATCACCGAGGACAACCTGGTGGTCGAGATCGACACCGTCCTGTACTTCCAGGTGACCGACCCCCGTGCGGCCGCGTACGAGATCGCCAGCTACCTGCAGGCGGTCGAGCAGCTGACGGTCACCACCCTGCGCAACGTCGTCGGTTCCATGGACCTCGAGCGCACGCTCACCTCGCGCGACACCATCAACAGCCAGCTGCGCGGCGTGCTGGACGACGCGACCGGCAAGTGGGGGCTGCGGGTCAACCGGGTGGAGATCAAGGCGATCGACCCGCCGAAGACCATCAAGGACGCGATGGAGAAGCAGATGCGGGCCGAGCGGGACAAGCGGGCCGCGATCCTGACCGCCGAAGGCCAGCGGCAGTCGCAGATCCTCACCGCCGAAGGCGACAAGCAGGCCGCCGTGCTGCGCGCCGAAGGCAACCGGGCCGCCACGATCCTCAAGGCCGAGGGCCAGTCCCGCGCGATCGACCAGGTGTTCCAGGCCGTGCACCGCAACGACCCGGACCCGAAGCTGCTCGCCTACCAGTACCTGCAGATGCTGCCGCAGCTCGCGCAGGGTCCCGGCAACACGTTCTGGGTGATCCCCAGCGAGTTCACCACCGCGCTGCACGACGTGTCGCGCGCCTTCTCCGAGGTGCTGCCCCGGTCCAGCGCGGCGAGGCCGAGCGACTCGGACGAGGTCGCCGCGCAGGCCGCCGAGGACGCGGCACAGGCGGCCGAAGCCGCCGCGGAAGCGGTCGCGGACGCCGCGGACGTCCGGCCGCTCGGAGGATCCGCGCCGTTCCCCGGCAAGGACCCGGCAACGACGTGACCGGCTCGCCGAGAGCATCCGGGAATGTCGCATCCAGAACGTCAAGTTTCCTACAGAACAATCATCGATCCACGTCGAGAACATTCTCACCGATCACGTCGGCCTATCCCGACTGAATCACGGTAATCCCAGCTCAGGACCACACCGACCGACCCTGGAAACCGGTCTGACCGGCATTGGCCACCACTCGGGCAACCGCCTGACTTGCGTAGGCTTTTCGCCGTCGCCGGATTACTGCTTCCAGGGGGAATCATGCCGCAGACCATTGTGCCGGCCGCGAAGTCCGATCATCGTGCACCGCACGTGCGGCTGGGGCAGTTGCTGGACGACGGCTCGGGGGAGCCGCTGTTCGCGGACGACGGCAGCCGCGTTCAGGTGGTGCGCGGACGCATCGACGGCACGAGCGTCATCGCCTACTGCACGGACGGGTCGTCCATGGGCGGTGCGGTCGGTTACGCCGAGGCGATGCGGATCGTCGATGGCATCGACACCGCCGTGCGGGACAGCTGTCCCGTGATCGGCGTCTGGCACTCCGGCGGCGCCGCGCTGGCCGAGGGCGTCGAGTCGATGGACGGCGTCGGCCGGATGTTCGCGGCCATGACCCGCGCGTCGGGCCGGATCCCCCAGCTCTCGGTCGTGGTCGGCCCCGCGGCGGGCGCGGCCGCGTACGGCCCCGCGCTCACCGACATCGTGATCATGTCCAGGTCCGGCCGGATGTTCGTCACCGGTCCGGACGTGGTGCGCGCCGTCACCGGTGAACAGGTCGACATGGAGGAGCTCGGCGGCGGCGAGGCGCACGGCCGCAAGTCCGGTGTGGCGCACGTGGTCGTGGACACGGAGCAGGCCGCGTTCCTGGCCGCGAGACACCTCGCTGTCCTCTGTGGACGACAGGGCCGGTTCCAGCACGTCGGCGAGGTCGGCGAGGACCTGTCCGCTCTGCTCCCCGAGGCGGCCAACCGCGCGTACGACGTGCACCCGCTGGTGCACCGGATGGTCGACGAGTTCCAGGAGCTGCAACCGAACTGGGCGGCCAACATCGTCATCGGCCTCGGCAGGCTGGCGGGCCGCACGGTGGGGATGATCGCCAACAACCCGTTGCGCAAGGGCGGCTGCCTGGACTCCCTGGCGGCCGAGAAGGCCGCGCGGTTCGTGCGGATGTGCGACTCGTTCGGAATCCCCCTCGTCGTGCTCGTGGACGTGCCCGGCTACCTGCCCGGCGTCACGCAGGAGTGGACGGGCGTCATCCGCCGCGGTGCCAAGCTCCTGCACGCGTTCGCCGAATCCGTTGTACCACGGGTGACTCTGGTGACGCGCAAGTCCTACGGCGGCGCGTACATCGCCATGAACTCCCGTTCGCTGGGCGCGACCACCGTGTTCGCCTGGCCGGACGCGGAGGTCGCGGTGATGGGTGCCGACGCGGCCGTGGGCATCCTGCACCGCAAGAAACTCGCCGCCGCACCCGAGCACGCACGCGCCGAGCTGCGCGCCCGCCTGGTCGCCGAACAGCTGGAAGTCGCCGGTGGCGTCAAGAAAGCCATCGCGATCGGCGCTGTCGACGAGGTGATCGCACCGGCGACCACCCGGCACCGGCTCGCGGCCGCACTGGCGGCCGCGCCCGCCGAACGCGGGCGCCACACCAACATCCCGCTGTGAAGGGGCTTTGACAGGCTCGCCGTTCCGTGCCACGCTTTGGTGAAGCGGCAGAGTTGTGCCCATTTCCCGGGATCCGAGCCGATCGGCTCGTCTGACACCCCGAACCACGAACTTCCCAGCACTGGGCGAAGTGTGTCCTCAGTGCTGTCTGCCGCCATGAAGAGTCGCCGCCGTGAGGAGCAATCCGCCGTGACGCTCGCGTTCACCAGTTCCGACATCGACCTGTGGTCAGAGGAAGTGATCCGGTCGCCCTACGAGACGTACCGGCACCTGAGGGATCTCGGACCTGCCGTCTGGCTGGAGCAGTACCAGGTGTTCGTCGTGGCCCGCTACCAGGACGTGTACGACGCGCTGCACGACCACGAGGCCTTCTCGTCCGGCTCCGGCGTCGCGCTCAACGAGCAGCTCAACCAGAAGATGAAGGGCAGCGCGCTGGTCAGCGACCCGCCCTACCACGACCACGTGCGTCGGGTGATGGGCAAACCCTTGACCCCCAGGGCTTTGCGCGAGCACCGCGACGACTTCCAGCGACTTGCAGACGAGCTCGTCGACCACCTGCTCGAGCGCGGCTCCTTCGACGCCGTCGTCGACTTCGCCCAGCTGTTCCCGCTGTCGGTGGTGCCCGACCTGCTCGGCTGGCCGTCCGATGGCAGGGACCAGTTCCTCGCGTGGGCGTCCGCCGGGTTCAACGCGCTCGGCCCGATGAACGAGCGGGCGCTGGCCGACATCCCCGTGCTGGCGGGGATGTGGGCCTTCATGGCGGACATCGTGCAGCCGGGCAGGTTGCGCGCGGGCAGCTGGGGAGCCGACCTGGTCGAGGCCGCCCAGCAGGGCACCGTGAGCAAGCAGCTGCTGCCCGCGCTGATCGGCGACTACCTCGTCCCGTCGCTCGACACCACGGTCTCCGCGCTGACGAGCGCGATGCTCTTCCTCGGGCGTCATCCCGAGCAGTGGCAGGCGGTTCGCGCGGACCACTCGCTGATTCCCAACGTGCTCAACGAGGTCATCCGGCTGGAGACGCCGATCCGGGCGCTGTCACGGGTGCTGACCCGCGAGCGGGACCTGGGCGGGACCGTGCTGCCAGCCGGAGCGCGCGTGGTGCTGCTGTACGGATCGGCCAACCGCGACGAACGGCACTGGGACTCGCCCGACGAGTTCGACGTCAAGCGCGCCAACGCGAACAGCCACGTCGGCTTCGGCCACGGCATCCACGGCTGCATCGGACAGGGGCTCGCCCGGCTGGAGGGCCACGCGCTGCTGACCGCGCTGGCGACGAAGGCGGAGACGATCGAGGTCGGCGAGCCGGAGTACCGGGTGCACAACACCATCCGCGCGATCTCGGCGCTGCCCGCCGCTCTCAAGGCGTGAGGGGACGAACGATGAGGATGATCGTCGACCGCGATCGCTGTGAGGGACACGGGCTCTGCGAGGACGTCGCGCCCCGGCTGTTCCAGATCGACGACGACGGTGAGCTGGTGGTGCGGTTCACCGGAGACGTGCCCGCGGGTGAGGAAACCCGGGCGGGCCAGGCGGTGCGGATCTGCCCGGTCGGCGCGTTGCGCACGTCCGGCTGAGCCGTGAGCGCCGAGGAGATGTACGTCGCGGGCACGGCGACGCACCTGCCGCCCGCGATGAGCGTGGACCAGGCGATCGCCGAGGGCCTCTGCGAGGAGTCGCCTGCCCGTGCCATGCGGGTGGCGTCGGTGACCGTGTCCGAGAAGGAGTCCGGTCCGGAGCTGGCCGCGACGGCCGCGCGGACCGCGCTCGAACGGGCGGGGACCGCACCGGCCGAGATCGATCTCGTGCTGCACGCGTCGATCTACTACCAGGGCCAGGAACTGTGGGCACCCGCGTCGTACGTCCAGCGGGTGGCCGTCGGCAACCACTGCCCGGCGATGGAGATCCGCCAGGTGTCGAACGGCGGCATGGCCGCGATGGAGCTGGCGACGGCGTACCTGCGGGCCGATCCGTCCCGCACCGCCGCCCTGCTGACGTCAGGCGACTGGTTCTGCGCGCCCGGTTTCGACCGCTGGCGCAGTGATCCCGGCACCGTCTACGCCGACGGCGGCACCGCACTGGTGCTGTCCCGGCGGCGGGGGTTCGCCAGGGTGCGGAGCCTCGCGACGGTGTCCAGGCCGGAGCTGGAAGGCATGCACCGGGGCACCGTCCCGTTCGGACCGGTTCCGTTCGCCCACCGCGACCGGGTCGACCTGGAGGCGTGCAAGGACGAGTTCCTCGGTGAGGCGGGCAAGTCCTTCGCGCTGACCCACCTCGTCTCCGGGCAGCGGGAGGCGATCAGGCAGGCACTGGCCGACGCTGGGCTCGACCTCGCCGACATCGACTGGTTCGTGTTGCCGCACCTGGGATACCGGCGGCTCGCGGCCGGTTACTTCAGCCAGTTCGACATCGACCCCGAGCGCTCGACCTGGCCGTGGAGCCGCACGGTCGGACACCTCGGGGCGGGCGACCAGTTCGCCGGCTTCGACCACCTCGTCACCACCGGGGCCGCCGGTCCCGGCAGCACGTGCCTGCTCGTCGGCGTCGGCGCCGGCTTCAGCTGGTCCTGCGCGGTGATCGAGGTGCTCGACACACCGCCATGGGTGGCATGAGCCCGCCCGCGACATCACGGGAGAGCCGATGACCCGACAGCTCGTGCTGCTGCTGCCCGGACAGGGATCGCAGCACCAGGGGATGGCGGTACCGCTGTACGACCGTGAACCGGTCTTCACCGAGGTGCTCGACGAGTTCTTCGCGGGCATGGGTGCCGAGGGCCGCAGGCTGCGGGACGACTGGCTCAGCGACGCCCCGGAGATCCCGATCGACGACGGGCCGCGGGCCCAGCCGCTGCTGTTCGTGATCGGCTACGCGATCGGCCGCGTGCTGCAGGCGAAAGGGCACCAGCCCGCGTTGCTGCTCGGGCACAGCGTGGGGGAATTGGCCGCCGCGGCACTCGCCGGGGTGTACGACCTGCCTGCCGCGGCACGCATCCTGCACGGCAGGTCCGCGGCGCTGACCGACGCTCCCGCTGGCGGCATGCTGGCCGTCGCCGCACCACCGGACCGGGTCACCGCGCTCATCGAACCCGCCTGGGCCGCAAGGGGTCTGGCGATCGGCGCGGTCAACGGGCCCAACCAGACGATCCTCTCCGGCGCGGAACCGGAGCTGCGGCTCGCCGCGCGCGCCGCCGAGGCGGCGGAGCTGACCGCACGCCGGGTGCTCAGCATGCAGCCCTTCCACTCGCCGGTGCTCGACGAGGCCGCCGGGCAGTTCGAGAAGGCCATCGCCGCCGAACGGCTGCACGAACCGAAGATCCCGATCCTGTCCGCTCGCACGGCCCGCGTGGTCACCGCGGGTGAGGCCGTCGACCCGGCCTTCTGGGCGCGCCTGATGTGCGAGCCGGTGCTGTTCTGGCCGGCCCTGTCCAGCCTGCCCGCCGACGGCGAGTACACGTTCGCCGAGGCAGGACCGGGCAACAGCCTGTCCACAGCGGCCAGGCGACTGCCGTCCGTCCGAACGGGACGAAGCCGGGTGCTCACCCTGCTGCCACCGCAGGGAAAGCCGGCCTGGCCGGTGTGGCAGGCGGGACTCGACCAGCTGGCCGCAGACACCACACCGTCACCACAGTGAGGAAAGACATGCACAGCACGCTGATCGTGGCGCGGATGAAGCCCGAGTCCGCACAGGACGTGGCCCGACTGTTCGCCGAGTTCGACACCACCGAGATGCCGCACCTGATGGGCACGACGCGGCGCGAGCTGTTCCAGTACCAGGGCCTGTACTTCCACCTCCAGGACTTCGACGGCGAGGAAGGTCACCGGGGCATCGACGAGGCCCGGTCGCACCCGTTGTTCCAGGGCATCAGCGCGGACCTGCGCCCGTTCATCGACCCGTACGACCCGCAGACGTGGCGCTCGCCCGCAGACGCGATGGCGACGCGCTTCTACCACTGGGCACCACCTGCCTGACGGCGCCGAGATTCCAGATCAGGAGGTGACGCCTCATGGGGCGTCGAGTTGTCATCACGGGCATCGGGGTGCTGGCGCCGGGCGGCGCGGGCGTCAAGGAGTTCTGGAGTCTGCTCAGTGAGGGGCGCACCGCGACCCGGCCACTGACCTTCTTCGACCCGAGCCCGTTCCGCTCCCAGGTGGCCGCCCAGGTCGACTTCGTCCCCGAGGCCCACGGGTTCAGCCCGCAGGAGATCCGGCGGATGGACCGCGCGGCGCAGTTCGCGGTGGCCGCCGCGGCCGAGGCCGTCTCCGACAGCGGGTGCGAATTCGCCCAGGTCGACCCGAGCCGGATCGGGGTCAGCATCGGCAGCGCGGTCGGCGCCACGATGAGCCTCGAAGAGGAGTACCGGGTCGTCAGCGACAACGGCAGGCTCGAGCTGGTCGACCACGGCTACACGGTGCCGCACCTCTACGACCACTTCGTGCCGAGCTCGTTCGCCGCCGAGACGGCGTGGAAGGTCGGGGCGGAGGGTCCGGTGACCGTCGTGTCGACCGGCTGCACGTCCGGGATCGACTCGGTCGGTTACGCCGCCGAGCTGATCAGGGAGGGCTCCGCGGACATCATGATCGCCGGTGCGACCGACGCGCCGATCTCACCGATCACGGTGGCCTGCTTCGACGCGATCAAGGCCACCACTCCGCGCAACGACGACCCCGAGCACGCGTCGCGGCCGTTCGACTCGACCCGCAACGGGTTCGTGCTGGCCGAGGGCGCGGCCGTGCTCGTGCTGGAGGAGCTGGAGAGCGCGCGGCGGCGGGGTGCGCACGTCTACGCCGAGGTGGCCGGGTACGCCACGCGCTCCAACGCCTACCACATGACCGGGCTGCGTCCGGACGGCAGGGAGATGGCCGAGGCGATCAGGATGGCGATGAACGAGGCCCGGATGGACGCCGAGGACGTCCACTACGTCAACGCGCACGGTTCGGGCACCAAGCAGAACGACCGGCACGAGACGGCCGCGTTCAAGCGCGCGCTCGGCGACCACGCGTACCGGACGCCGGTGAGCTCCATCAAGTCGATGGTCGGTCACTCGCTCGGCGCGATCGGGACGATCGAGATCGTCGCCTCCGTGCTGGCGATCGAGAACAACGTGGTGCCGCCCACCGCGAACCTGCACAACCCGGATCCCGAGTGCGACCTGGACTACGTCCCGGTCACGGCCAGGGAGTGGCAGACCGACGCCGTGCTGACGGTCGGCAGCGGGTTCGGCGGCTTCCAGAGCGCCATGGTGCTGCGGAGGGTCCCGTGAGGCCGGCGGTGACCGGGATCGCCGCGGTCGCGCCCAACGGCCTCGGCACCGAGGAGTTCTGGGCAGGGACGCTGGCCGGGCGCACCGGACTCGGCGTGCTGACCCGCTTCGACCCGGAGCGCTACCCGGCGCGACTGGCGGGCGAGGTCAAGGGGTTCACCGCCGCGGACCACCTGTCCAGCCGGATGCTGCCGCAGACCGACCACATGACCCGGCTCAACCTCGTCGCCGGGGACTGGGCGCTGGCCGACGCCGGAGTGCGGCCGCGGGAGTGGCCGGACTTCGACATGGGCGTCATGACGGCGAGCTCGGCAGGCGGTTACGAGTTCGGCGAGCGCGAGCTGCGGAACATGTGGCACAAGGGCCACGAGCACGTCAGCGCCTACCAGTCGTTCGCCTGGTTCTACGCGGTGAACAGCGGCCAGCTGTCGATCCACAACGGGATGCGCGGGCCGAGCGGCGTCGTGGTCAGCGACCAGGCCGGCGGGCTCGACGCGCTCGCACAGGCCCGCAGGCAGATCCGCAAGGGCACCCCGCTGATGCTCACCGGCGCCGTCGACTCCTCGCTCTGCTCGTGGGGCTGGGTCGCGCACCTGGCGGGCGGCAGGCTGAGCACCAGCCAGGACCCGGACCGGGCCTACCTCCCCTTCGACGCGGCGGCGAACGGCCACGTCCCCGGTGAGGGCGGGGCACTGCTCGTGCTCGAGGACGGTGCCGCGGCCAGGGCCCGCGGAGCGCGGATCTACGGCGAGATCGCCGGCTACGGCGCGACGTTCGACCCGCGGCCGGACAGCGGACGGCCGCCCGCGCTGCGCCGGGCGATCGAGCTCGCGCTGCGGGACGCGGACGCCGCGCCGGGTGACGTCGACGTGGTGTTCGCCGACGCGGCCGCGATCCCGGAGCTCGACCACGTCGAGGCCACCGCGATCACCGGCGTGTTCGGCCGCGAGGCGGTACCGGTGACCGCACCGAAGACGATGACCGGGCGACTGAGCTCCGGCGCGGGCGCACTGGACGTGGCGACCGCACTGCTGTCCATCCGGGACTCGGTGATCCCCGCGACCGCGAACGTCTCACCCGCGCCCGGCTACGGCCTCGACCTCGTCACGGGCGAGCCGAGGCAGATTCCCGTGACCACCGCGCTGGTCATCGCCCGCGGGCACGGCGGCTTCAACTCCGCCGTCGTGGTCCGCGCCGTCTGACTGTCCACATGAAACTTCCGAAAGGACTGAAATGGCTGACGCACGTGTGACCCTGGACGACCTCAAGCGGATCCTGCTCGACGCGGCGGGTGCCGACGAGGGCGTCGACCTGAGCGGTGACGTCGTCGACGTCGCCTTCTCCGACCTCGGCTACGACTCGCTCGCGCTGCTCGAGGCGGCCAACCGGATCCAGCGCGAGTACCGCGTGCAGCTCGACGACGACGCGCTCGCCGCGGCGGAGACACCGGGCGCGTTCCTCGACCTCGTCAACGAGCACCTGGCGGCAGGCTCCCCCGCCTGACACGGGCGCCCGAAAGGAGAAGTGGCATGTCCACCGAGCAGAAGCGGGTCGCACTGGTGACCGGGGCGACCAGTGGTATCGGGCTCGCCGTGGCGCAGACCCTCGGCGCGCAAGGGCACCGGGTGTTCCTGTGCGCCCGCAAGCCCGACGGTGTCGACTCGGCCGTCGAGCAGCTGCGCGACGAGGGTGTCGAGGCGGACGGCGCGCAGTGCGACGTCACCGACGGCGAACAGATCCGCGCGTTCGTGCGGGCCGCGGTCGAGCGGTTCGGCACGGTCGACGTGCTGGTCAACAACGCCGGGCGGGCCGGTGGCGGGGTGACCGCCGACATCACGGACGAGGTCTGGTTCGACGTGATCAACACGAACCTCACCAGCGTGTTCCAGATGACCCGTGAGGTGCTCACCGCGGGCGGCATGCGGGAGAAGGACCGGGGCCGGATCATCAACATCGCCTCGACCGCGGGCAAGCAGGGTGTGGTGCTGGCCGCGCCGTACTCGGCGTCCAAGCACGGCGTCGTCGGCTTCACCAAGGCGCTCGGCAACGAGCTGGCGCCGACCGGGATCACCGTGAACGCGGTCTGCCCCGGATACGTGGAAACCCCGATGGCACAAGGGGTGCGCAGCCGGCACGCGGCGTTCTACGGCACCACCGAGCAGGCGATCCTGGAGAGGTTCCAGGCCAAGATCCCGCTCGGCCGCTACTCCACTCCCGACGAGGTCGCCGGACTGGTCGGCTACCTGGCCTCCGACACCGCCGCATCCATCACCGCACAGGCGATCAACGTCTGCGGCGGTCTCGGAAACTTCTAGGGGAATCCTTGTCGCAGCAGGAGAACACCCGCCACGTCCAGCACGAGGTGTCGGTGCGCGCGCAGGCGTCCGACATCTACCGGCTGATCGCCGAGGTGTGGAACTGGCCGCGGATCTTCCCGCCGACCATCCACGCCGACCGCGTCGACGGGGACGACACCGCGGAGCGGATCCGGATCTGGGCCACCGCCAACGGACAGGCCAAGAACTGGACCTCGCGCCGCACGCTGGACCCGCAGGCGCTGCGCATCGACTTCCGCCAGGAGGTCTCCAGCCCGCCGGTGGCCGCGATGGGCGGCGCCTGGCTCATCGAGCAGGTCTCCGCCGAGGAGTCGCTGGTCCGGTTGCTGCACGACTACCGGGCGGTCGACGACGATCCGGAGTCGCTGGCGTGGATCGACCAGGCCGTCGACCGCAACAGCCGGTCCGAGCTGGCCTCGCTCAAGGTCAACGTCGAGCTGGCGCTGAACGAGGAGCGGACGGTGTCGTTCGAGGACACCGTCCGGATCAACGGGTCGGCGAAGGACGTCTACGCCTTCATCAACGAGGCCTGGCACTGGGCGGAACGGCTCCCCCACGTGTCCCGCGTGTCGTGCACGGAGGACACGCCGGGTCTGCAGGAGCTCGAGATGGACACCACGGCGAAGGACGGTTCGACCCACACGACGAAGTCGTACCGGGTGTGCCTGCCCGGCCGGATCCACTACAAGCAGGTCACCCTGCCGCCGTTGCTGGCACTGCACACCGGCTACTGGGTGATCGAGGAGGACGCCGCCACCGGGATCACCACCGCCACCTCCCAGCACACCATCGTGATCAACGCGGAGAAGGTCGCCGACGTGCTCGGCGCGGGCGTGAGCCTGGCCGAGGCGAAGACGTTCGCCCGGCGGGCGTTGAGCACCAACAGCCTCGCCACGCTCGGGCACGCCAAGCAGTACGCCGAGCAACGGGCCTGACCACGTGGACACGGACGTCATCGTCGTCGGTGCAGGCCCGGTCGGGCTGCTGCTGGCAGGCGAGCTGCGACTCGGCGGCGCCGAGGTCGTGGTCGTCGAGAGGCTGGCCCGGCCGACCACGGAGTCCCGCGCATCGACCCTGCACGCTCGCACCGCGGAGGTGTTCGACCAGCGCGGGTTGCTGGAACCGCTGGGTGACCCGCCGCGCGACGCGGCGGGTCACTTCGGCGGCATCCCGCTCGACCTCGGCGACCTGCCGAGTCCGCACGCGGGCATCTGGAAGGTGCCGCAGACCCGCGTCGAGGAGCTGCTGGCGCAGTGGGCCGCGGGGCTCGGCGCGGACATCCGCCGCAATCACGAGCTGACCGGTCTCGTTCAGCACGACGACCACGTCGAGGCGCACCTGACCAGTCGGGTCACCTTGCGAGCGTCCTACGTGGTCGGTTGCGACGGCGAGCGGAGCGCCGTGCGGCGGCTGGCCGGGTTCGCGTTCCCCGGTGCCGCGGCGAGCAGGGAGATGCTGCGCGCCGACGTGGCGGGCATCGACGTTCCCGCCCGCCGGTTCGAACGGCTGCCCGGCGGCCTCGCCGTGTCGGCGCGGCGGCCGGACGGGGTCACCAGGGTGATGGTCCACCGGTACGGGGAGCCCCCCGCGGTCCGCACCGGGGAGCCGGCGTTCGCGGAGGTCGCCGAGCGGTGGGCGCAGGTCACCGGTGAGGACATCAGCGGCGGAACACCGTTGTGGGTCAACGCCTTCGACGACACCAGCAGGCAGGCGGCGAGCTACCTGGACCGGCGCGTGTTCCTCGCGGGCGACGCGGCGCACGTGCAGATGCCGGTCGGCGGTCAAGCGCTGAACCTCGGCCTGCAGGACGCCGCCAACCTCGGGTGGAAGCTCGCCGCCGCGGTCGCGGGCCACGCGCCCGCCGCGTTGCTGGACACCTACCACCACGAACGGCATCCGGTAGGACAGCGGGTGCTGACCAACATCCGGGCGCAGGCGCACGTGCTGCTCGGCGCGGGCGAGGTCGGCCCGGTCCGGTCCGTGCTGGCCGAGCTGCTGCGGTTCGAACCGGTCCGCGCGCACCTCGCCGGGATGATCAGCGGCCTGGACGTGCGGTACGACGCGGGGCCCGGCGATCATCCGCTGGTCGGGATGCGAGTCCCGCCGACGGAGTTCGCCGACGGCACCAGCACGACCCGGTTGCTCCGCTCCGGCCGCGGCGTGCTGATCGACCTGGCCGACCGGCGGACGGACATCTCACCGTGGGCGGACCGCGTGCTGCGGGCGGTGGCCCGGCCACCCGCGGGCAGCCCGCTGGACGACCTCACCGCGGTGCTGCTGCGCCCGGACGGGCACGTCGCGTGGACCGGCGGCACCGAACCCGAGAAAGCACTGCGCCGCTGGTTCGGCGAACCCCAGACAGGAGATGGGCAGCATGGGTGATCTGACGGGCAAGATCGCGCTCGTCACGGGGTCCAGCCGGGGCATCGGCCGGGCCACCGCGCTGCGGCTGGCGCGCGACGGTGCGCTGGTCGCCGTGCACTCGGGCGACGACACCACCGGTCTCGACGAGACCGTCGAGACCATTGTCGGGCAAGGACATCGGGCGTTCCCGGTGGTGGCCGAGTTCGGCAGGCCCGGCGACGTCGACACCCTGTTCGACGGCCTGGAAAAGGGTCTGCTGGAACATTCCGACCGCCACGAGCTCGACATCCTCGTCAACAACGCGGGCGTGCTCGCCACGATGCCGCCGGAGATGGTCACCCCGGCGGACTTCGACCGGATGATGGCGGTGAACGCCAAGGCGCCCTACTTCGTCGTGCAGCGCGCACTGCCGCTCATCCCCCGCGGCGGGCGGATCATCAACATCTCGACCGGGCTGACGAAGTTCGCGAACCCGCAGGAGATCCCGCACGCGATGGCCAAGGCCGCGCTCGAGATGATCACCCTGCACTTCGCGCGCCACCTCGGCCTGCGCGGGATCACCGTGAACACCGTCGCCCCCGGCGTGGTCGACAACGGCGACCCGTTCCTGCAGGCACCCGCGCTGCGCAAGATGCTGGGCGGGCTCTCGGTCTTCGAGCAGGTCGGGGAACCCGAGCACATCGCCGACGTCGTGGCGTTCATCGCCTCCGCGGATGCCAGGTGGGTCACCGGCGCCTGGATCGACGCGACCGGCGGCACCCTGCTCGGTCAGAGCCTCTGACCGCCACAACCTGGTTCCACCAGGAAATCCCCACCACGGAACGGAGTTGAGTATCACGATGTCCACGAAGGGCAGGCTGCGGCTGCTCCTCGGCGTGGCCACCGCCGCCGCACTGCTGACCAGTGCGACGTCCGCGGTCGCCGCTCCGGCGCTCGAGTCGTCCGGTGCCGGCGGCAAGGTCTTCGCCTGGGGCAACGACGAGTACGGCGAGGTGTCGAAGATCCCGCAGGAGCTGGGCAGCGGCGTCACCGCGCTGGCCGCGGGCAGCTACCACAACGGTTTCGCCCTCAAGCGGGGCCGGTTGCACGTGTGGGGCAACGACGACTACGGCCAGGTGTCGAAGGTCCCGCAGGAGCTGAAGGACGGCGGCGTCGACGCGGTCGCGGCCGCCGGTGCCACCGGGTTGGCGCTCAAGCGCGGCAAGCTGCACGCCTGGGGCTACGACGAGTCCGGTGAGGTGTCGAAGGTTCCGCAGACGCTGAAGGACGGCGGCGTCACCGCGGTCGTCGGCGGCTACGGCACCGGCTACGCCATCAAGAACGGCAAGGTGCACGCGTGGGGTGACGACGAGTTCGGCCAGGTGACGAAGATCCCGCAGACGCTGAAGGACGGCGGCGTCAGCGCCGTCGCCGCGGGCACCAAGACCGGATACGCCATCAAGAACGGCAAGGTCTACGCCTGGGGCAACGACGAGTACGGCCAGGTGACGAAGCTGCCGCAGGAACTGGGCAGCGGCGTCACCGCGGTCACCGGCGGCTACGGCACCGGGTACGCCGTCAAGAACGGCAAGCTGCACGCGTGGGGCGACGACCAGTACGGCCAGATCTCGTCGATCCCGCAGACCCTCCGCAGCGGCGGCGTCTCCGCCATCGCCGCGGGGTTCGACAACGGCTACGCGGTCAAGCACGGCAAGGCGTACGCCTGGGGCTTCGACGACTTCGGGCAGGTGTCGACCGTCCCGCGGGAGCTCGGCAGCTGCGTGGTCGCCATCGCCGCCGGTGGCTTCACCGGTTACGCGCTGCGCTAGTCCTGATCGAGTGAGCAGGGGTCCCGCGTCGCGGGGCCCCTGTTCGCTGTCATCCCATCGTTTCCGAAGCCACCAGAAGGGCCGGAGCATGCGCACGTTGATAGTGGAGCCCGATGCCACCGCCGAGTCGCTCGGCCGGACGTTGGAACGGCACGGGCACGAGGTGCAGATCGCCCCCACCGGCGAACGGGCGAGGCCGCTGTTCCGCTGGGCCGACCTGATCCTGCTCGAGCTGGAGCTGCCGGACATCGACGGGGTGATGATCTGCCAGGAGATCCGCTCGGAGCAGGACGCCGTCGTGATCATCACGTCGAAGCGGTCGGCCGAGGTCGACAAGGTGCTCGGCCTGCAGGCCGGCTCGGACGACTACCTCGTCAAGCCGTTCGGCGTCCGCGAGCTGCTCGCCCGGATCGACGCGGTGATGCGGCGGGTGCGGCAGGCGCCGGAGCAGCCGCGGTCGATGGTGCACGGTCCACTCAGGATCGACCCGGTCGGGCACGAGGTGTACGTCGGCACGCGCCGGGTGCACGTCACCCGCAAGGAGTTCAAGCTGCTCCACCTGCTCGCCTCGGCGCCGGACGCGGTGCTGACCCGCGAGCAGATCATGTCCGAGGTGTGGGAGGACGACTGGACGGCCAGCCGCACCATCGACACCCACGTGAGCATGTTGCGCCGCAAGCTCGGCTCCGGCGACTGGATCATCACCGTGCGAGGAGTGGGTTTCCGGCTCGGCTCGGTCGGTGTGCCCACCCCGCTGCACAAGGAGCCGCGCAGGCTGGCGCTGCTCGACGCCGGGCACCCCGGCGGCGAGCTGTCGGCCGGCGGCATGAGCTGACGCCGGCCGTGCTCGTGGCGTCAGCTCAGCGCCGCGCGACGCCGTCGAGCCGCTGGTACTGGTCGTCGCTCAGCTCCAGGTCCGCCGCGGCGACGTTCTCCTCGAGGTGGGCGACCCGGCCGGTGCCGGGGATCGGCACCATCACCGGTGACCGGTGCAGCAGCCACGCCAGCGCGACCTGCGCCGGGGTGGCGCCCAGTTCGGTTGCCACCGCGGCGATCTCGCCGGCGGGCTGGGACGCGGCCGGGTGGACGGGCCGCCACGGCAGGAACGCGATGCCCGCTTCCGTGCACGCGTCGAGCACGTCCTCGTACTCGCGGTACAGCATGCTGTAGCGGTTCTGCACGCTCGCGATGTCCGCGACCTGCCGTGCCTGCGCCAACTGCTCGACCGTCACCTCGGACAGTCCGATGTGGACGATCTTGCCCGCTTCCTGTTGTTCCCGCAGCGCACCCACCTGGTCGGCGAGCGGCACCTCCGGGTCGACCCGATGCAGCTGGAGCAGCTCGATCCGGTCCAGCCGCAACCGGCGCAGGCCCTCGTCCACCTGCTTCTTCAGGAAGTCCGGCCGCCCGCAGAGCGCCGCTTCGCGAGGCCCGTCCGGTGGTGCGACACCGACTTTGGTCGCGATGAGCAGGTCGTCGGGGTACGGGTGCAGCGCCTCGGCGAGCAGTTCCTCGTTGGCGCCCCAGCTGTACAGCTGCGCGGTGTCGATGAGCGTGACGCCCAGCTCGACGGCGCGCCGGGCGACAGCAACGGAGCTCTTCCTGGCCCCGGACGCGACGTTCAGGTGCATGGCCCCGAAGCCGAGCCGCCGTACCTCACGCTCCCCACCGATGCGGAAGGTGCTCGATGTCATGTGCGGATTCGCCCCTCAGTCGAAGTCGGGTCACGGACAACACCGACCCCAGCACCCTAGCGCGATGATCCGGTCCGCAACCGGGGCATGATCTCCCGCACCACGTACTCGTCCACGTCTCCGCCGCGCAACGGCGTTTCGACGACGGTGGTCCCACCGGACTCAGCCGCGCGCCGCAGCAGGTCGCGCGACTCCCGCTCGACGCCGGCACCGATCACCAGCACGGCGACGTCTCCCGCGGACATGGCCTCGCACGCGGCCTCGTCCGTCGTCGCGCCGACGGCACCGGCACCACGGGCACGGGTCGCCGCGACCACCGCGGCGACGACCGCTCCTTCGCGTCCGACGACCAGCACGCTTCTCACCAATCGTCTCCGATGGGTGCGCTGCCGGGCGCCTTGCCGGGCTCCCACAGGCGGCCTTCGGCGTAGCCCAGCGCGGCCAGCTCGAACCGCAGTGCGATGTGCGAGGCCATCGTGTTGGCGTCGCGCCAGAAGCGCTGCAGCGGACGCCCTTCACCGAGGTTGGACGTGCCGCCCTCGGCCGCCAGGCGGTTGACCGCGGTCTTGAGGATGTCCACCGCGAGCGAGATGTCGCGGGTGTTGCGGGCGATGTCCTCCTCGGTGACCTCCGCGCCGCGGTCGGCGACGTCGGCGCAACGCTCGAGCAGCAGCCGCGCGGCGTCGATCTCACCGGACGTGCGGGCGTACGTCGTCGCGAGCACGCTCGCGCTCGGCGCCGCGGGATTCCACGCGGCCGCCTTGCCCTTGGCGTAGGAGTACCAGACCGCGAGCGCACCGTCGGCCGCGCCGAGCAGAGGCGCGGCGAAGGACAGGAGGTTCACCGCCTCCAACGGAACCCGGTGGCACGCCGCGGTCGAGTCCGTCGGGCGGCCGGCGAGGATGTCGTCCCGCGCGAAGCTGCGCGCCGCGGGCACGAAGACGTCCTTGACGGACACGTTGTGGCTACCGGTCGCCCGCATGCCGATGCTGTCCCACGAGTCGTCGGACAGCACCTCGGACCGCCGCACCGCGAACACGCGCGCGCTTCCGCTGTCCTGCTCCACCGCGCACAGCAGGACCCAGTCCGCGTAGTCGATGCCGCTGATGTACGGCCAGCGCCCGGACACCGTCCAGCCGTCACCGGACTCGACGGCCTCACCGAAGCCGGCGAGCGAGCCGACGATCAGCGGATCCGGCCCCTGCGCCCAGATCTCGCGGTAGCCGTCGGCAGGCAGGAACGCGGTCATCCGGCCGAGGTGGGCGGTGAGCGACGCGCACCACGCGGTCGCCGGGCAGGCCTCCCCCACCGCGCCGACGGCCCGGACGAGCTCGCGGAACGTGCCCTGCACGCCGCCGAACTCGCTCGGCACGAAGTAGCGGGCGAAGCCCACGTCGAGCATCGACTTGACCACTTCCGGGTCCAGCTTGCGCCGGTCCTCAGCCTGACGCGCGGCCGCGGCCGCACGGGCGGCCAGATCCTCGACGTTCAGCATGCTGCCCCACTTCACCACTGGCGGACATTCGTCACAAAGCATGCCGGACACTTCCCTGCGACCGTCAAGACGATCCAGCACACTTTTCAATGACCTGACACGGAGTTGTTCCTAACCTGACAATTCCCCGATTGATACCGCAACACCTGGTTTGCCATGCTTTTGTCAGGCGTTTCTGCCAACCACCGGAAGGCACTCGATGAAGGGCATCATCCTGGCGGGTGGCCGGGCGACCCGGCTGCATCCGCTCACGCTCAGCGTCTCGAAGCAGCTGCTTCCCGTGCACGACAAGCCGATGATCTACTACCCGCTGTCGGTGCTGATGCTCGCCGGGGTCAGGGAGATCCTGCTCATCTCGACGCCGCACGACCTCGGGTCCTTCCGCGCACTGCTCGGCGACGGTGGCCAGCTCGGGCTGGACATCTCCTACGCGGCACAGGAGGAGCCGCGCGGCATCGCCGAGGCCTTCCACATCGGAGCGGACCACATCGGGTCCGACGACGTCGCGCTCATCCTCGGCGACAACATCTTCCACGGTCCGGGGTTCGGCGAAGTGTTGCAGCACAACGCGGCCGACGTGAAGGGGTGCGTCCTCTTCGGATACCGGGTGCCCGATCCCGAGCGCTACGGCGTCGCCGAGGCCGACGCGCAGGGGCGCATCGTCACGCTGGAGGAGAAGCCCACCCGCCCGCGGTCGAACCTCGCGGTGACCGGACTCTACTTCTACGACAACGACGTCGTCGAGATCGCCAGGTCGATCGAACCCTCCGCGCGCGGCGAGCTGGAGATCACCGACGTCAACCTCGTCTACGCCGGACGCGGTGCCGCGACCCTGGTCGACCTCGGCCGCGGCTTCACCTGGCTGGACACGGGCACGCACAACTCGCTGACCGACGCGAGCCACTACATGCAGCTCATGGAGCAGCGCCAGGGAATCCGCGTCGCGTGCATCGAGGAAGTCGCGCTGAACATGGGTTACATCGACGCGGAGGCCTGTCACCGGCTGGGAAGGCAGCTCGCGAACTCCGACTACGGCCAGTACGTGATGACGATTTCCGCTTGAGCGGTTGAAAAATGGGGAGAATAAGGAAGACATGGCATACCTGTCCGTCGACGACGGCTATCTGAACATCCTCAACTGGTTCGGCACCGACACGCCGTACAAGCACGAGCGCATCGTCGAGGCCATGCGTGACATCGTCGACAACGCTCACGAGTTCCCCGGCTGGGTGTCGTCGTCGGTGCACTCCGGTCAGGACGTGCCCGGCACCGCCAACCTGATCCAGATGCGGTCGCGGGACGCCATCGAGGCGCGCTACAAGCGCGAGAAGATGGTCAACGTGACGATGCCGGCGTTCTACCAGTGGACGACGTCGTTCAAGTCGATCAAGGCCGAGGTCGTGTTCACGCAGACGCACCCGGACCTCGGCGGGATCGTCGAGATCTCGGCCGAGCGCGACGACTTCACGGTGCTGACGCTGTTCGCTGCCGACCCGGAGAACCAAGCGCAGCTGGTCGAGGCGCTGGCGCAGCCCGACGAGTGGCTGAAGACCGTGCCGGGCTTCCGTTCGCACAGCATCCTGCGCGGCATCGACGGGACGCACGTCGCGATGTACGCCCAGTGGGACAGCAAGGAGTCCTACGACGCGTTCCACGTGCTGCCCGAGAGCGAGCGCCCCGCCGAGGTGCGCGAGCGGCGGGCGCTGGGGCAGGCCCTGGTCAACTCGCACGAGCCGCACACCTACACCGTCGTGCACTCGCGGTCGGCCGCTCGATGAACGTCCTGTTCGTCACCGGGCCGAGCCCGGCCACGATGTTCTGGGCGCCTCCGCTGGCCACCGCGCTGCGCAACGCGGGCCACACCGTGGTCCTGGCCACGACCGAGGAGACGACGCCGATCGCCCAGCAGATGGCGATCCCGTTCGTGCCGGTGTGCGACCGCCCGCTCGAGGCGCTGCTGTCCACCGACCGCAACGGCGTCGAGCTCCCGTGGCCGGTCACCGTCGAGGAGCAGATCGAGTTCCACGGCGCGTGGATGGCCCGCCTCGCCGCGGCCAGCTACGCCAAGCTGCGCGAGCTGGCCGACCACTGGCGCCCGGACGTGGTCGTCGGCGGCAGCCAGTCCTACGCCGCCGGCCTGCTCGCCGCCCGCCTCGGCGTGCCGCACGTGCGCCACACGTGGGACGCGCTGGAGATCCCCGAGGCGAACCCCTACGCCGACGTCGAACTCGCCCCCGAGCTCGGCGAGCTCGGGCTGGACGCGTTGCCGCACCCCGACCTGGTGCTCGACGTGACGCCACCGAGCATCAGCCCGGCGCCGCACGCGCCGGGCACGGTGCACGCCCGCTGGATCGGGACCAACCTGGCCCGGCCGATCGACCCGTGGATGCTGGCGCGCGGCTCCCGGCCGCGCATCTGCGTCACCGCGGGCACGAGGGTCGCCGCCAGCGAGAGCCAGGAGTTCCTGATCGGCCTCGCCCGCGACCTCGGCGACCTCGACGCCGACCTCGTGGTCGCCGCGCCCGAGGACGTCGCACCGGCCGTGCGCGAAGCGCTGCCGGAGCTGCGGGTGGGCTGGATGCCGCTGGAGGTGCTCGTGCCGAACTGCGATCTCATCGTGCACCACGGCGGCGGCTCCACCGCGATGAACGCCATGGCCGCCGGCACACCGCAGCTGGTGCTCTCCGAATGGCCGCTGTACAAGCCGCTGTGGCAACGGCTCGCCGACCACGGGTCCGCCATCGTGCTCAGCGGAGCCGAGGAACACGCCACCGAACGCGTCGCCAAGGCATGCGACCAACTGCTCGGTGACCGCACGTTCGCCGAGCGGGCGTCGGCCATGGCCGACGAGATCGCCGGGCTGCCCGGCCCGGTCGATCACGTGCGCCGGATCGACGGTCTCGTCGGCCGGTGAACGCGGTTCCGGCCGGGGCGCGTACGTCACGCCCCGGCCGGAATCCTGTTGTTCTGCACGGCCACCGCGATACCGGCCCCGCAGGCCGCTTTCGCGCTCAGCGAAACCGAGTACCGCTCCGGCCATGCCGAGCGGACCGGAATTGTCAGTGCTGGCTGGGAGAATGAAATCAGGGGACCCCCAGGCGGGGACCCCGGCGAAGCCGCGCCTCGACCCAGCGACCACGCGAACCAGACCAGCGGCCACGCCGCACGGCCAACACGCGATCAACACGGCTCCGGCCGGGGCGCGTACGTCACGCCCCGGCCGGATTCCTGTTGTCCTGCTCCGACTACCGCAGCACGCCGACGAAGAGCCCAGGCCCCGACCACGCGGGCCGGATGTGCTCGACGGTCAGCCCGGCGAGCTCGAACGCGGCCTCGTACTGCGCCTGTTCGAACAGCGCGAGCTCGTGCTGCTCGGCGACGTGGCGAATCCCGTGCTCGGGATCCGCGACCACCCAGTGGACCTCCATGCGGCTCCGGTCACCGAGATCGACCGTGTGCGAGACGCGGGAGATGGTCCGGTCGCCGACCTTCACGGTGTCCCCGGCGACGTAGCGGTCCAGCAGCTCGCCCGGTGTCCACCACGCTTCGACCAGCAGCACGCCACCCGGCTCGAGATGACGGGCGAGACACGCGATCGTCTGCCGCAGCCCCGCTTCGTGCGCTGTGTACCCGATGGAGCTGTACATGCAGGTGACAGCGCTGAAGCGGCGGTCGAGGGAGAAGTCGCGCATGTCGCCCTGGTGCAGGCGGACCCCTGGGAGCAACGGGCGGGCCACCGAGAGCATGGCCTCGGACAGCTCGATCCCTTCGACGTGCTCGAACTCGTGGACGAAGTGCTCGAGGTGCGACCCGCTACCGCAGGCCACGTCGAGCAACGAGGACGCCTGCGGCATCCGTTCGCGAACCAGTGCGGCCAGATGCGCCGCCTCGGCCGCGTAGTCCTTGCCCTTCCGCTCGCGGTAGAAGTCGTGGTACACGCTCGCGGTATCGGCTTCGTACAAGATCTCCCCCTCGTGCGACTGGCGGCCTGCTAGAAGGCCACCTGGTACGGCGTCTTGGCGCGCGCCTCGCGCAACGGCAACGCCCACCAGGCGAGCTGGTCGAGCAGCACCTTGGTCGCGGTGCTCGACGCCTCGACGTCGGCGGGCAGCTTGTCCTCGCCGCCGAAGTCGCCGGTGTAGATGCCGAAGCTGACGTAGTCCCGCATGGTGACCGCGTGCATCTCGGCGTAGACCAGCCGGAGCGCCTCGACGGCGCGCTGGCCGCTGGCGGTGCCGCCGTAGGAGACGAAGCCGACCGGCTTGCCCCGCCACTGCGTGTAGTGCCAGTCGATCAGGCTCTTGATCGACGCCGGGAAGCTGTGGTTGTACTCCGGCGTGACGACCACGAACGCGTCCGCGGCCTCGAGGGCCTCGGTGATCGGGGCCAGCTCGGCGGGCGGCTCGTTGGTGATGATCAGCGGCGGCGGGTAGTCGGCGAGATCGACGACAGTGATCTTGAACTGATCGTGCTTGGCCGCTTCATCCCTGAACCACTTGGCCACCATCTCCCCCGCGCGGCCGGGCCGCACGCTGCCAATGATGATGGCGAGGTTGATCGGGGTGTCGGTCATGAACTTCCTTCCAGGTTCGGTACTTCGGTTGTGCACCGGTCACTCGGCCGGACGGCGCGGGCGCCGGTAGCGCTGGTACGAGGCCGTGAAATCGGCGAGCTGCTCCACCACCCGTGAAGGGGCGGGCATCGCGGCCATCTCCTGGGCGACCTCCTCACTCGCCTTGCGGTATGCGGAGTTGACCAGCACGTCCTCGACGGCAGGCTTGAGCGTGGCTGGAACGGCGCTGTCCATGGCCACCACGGCACCCGCCCCACGGGCCGCGACAAGTCGAGCGTTGGCGACGGCCGGACCGGCAGCGGCCGGCAGCACCAACTGAGGAACCCCCACAGCGAAAGCTGCGTACATCGTACCGAGACCACCGTGATGAATCACGGAATCGCTCACCGCCAGCAACGCGCGCATCGGCACCCAGTCGACCAGGGTCACGTGTTCCGGCAACGGATCCGGCAGCGCGGGCAGGTCCGCGCCCGCCGTCGCGACGACCAGGTCGACGCCGAGATCCGCGGTACCGAGAACGACTTCTCGCATCAGGCCGCCGTCGCCGAACCAGCGGGTGAACGAGCCGAGCGTCAGCACGACGCGCGGCCGCGGCCCGCGGCTCAGCAGCCACTCCGGCAGGTGCGAGCCGCCGGTGTAGGCCGTGAACCGCATCGGCAGCACCGATCGCCGTTGCGCGGGCGGGCCGAAGGCGTCGAGCGACGGCGGGCTCACGTCGATCTCGACGTCGCGGACCTCCTTCGTCAGATCCGGGACACCGCGCCGTTCCGCCTCCGCCGCGAAGGCGGCCAGTGCGGGCGGCGGCGTCGGCAGCGGGGTGCCGAGGCCGTGCATGACCGCGGGCACGCCGAGGACCCTGGCGGTGACGAGACCGGCGACCGCCGGCGGCGTGTAGACGACGAGGTCGGGCTGCCACGCCCTCGCGGTGTCGAGCAGGCCGTCGATCATCGCCGCGCTGGTGTCCGCGAAGACCTTCCCGACGAACCGGGCCATCTGCTCGCCGCCGACCTCCATGCCGGAGCCGCCTTCGGCGAGCATGTCCGCCAGCTTCTCGTAGTTCCGGCGCGCCTCGCCGTCGTCGGTGGCGACGGCGAGCAGCCCGGCGTCCGCCGCGGTCTGCAACGCCGGACCGCTGACCGCGGCCAGCACGTCGTGCCCCGCCGACTGGGCGGCCTGCGCCAGCGACACCCACGGCAGGGTGTGGGACGTCCCCGGGAGGGTCGTGAACAGGAAGCGCATGTCTTCTCCTTTCAGGTGGTCGTGGCGCCGACGGCGGCGTTCGGATCGCTCAACAGGCGGTCCAGCTCCACGCACTGCTCGTACGACGGGAGCAGGCCGAGCCGCAGCGCCTCGGCCAGGGTGATCGCCGTGCGATCGCGCTCGGCCATGACCAGCTCGATGCCGTCCGGAACGGGCAGGCCGAGCTCCGGGTCGAGCACCGAGAGCGCGCGCTCGTCCTCGGTCACGTACGGCTTGGAGATCATGTACGAGATGACCGTGTCGTCGGTGAGCGCGACGAAGCCGTTGGCCACGCCCACCGGCAGGTACATGGAGCGGAACGACTTCTGGTCCATCACCACGGTGTCGCTCCTGCCGAACGTCGGCGAACCGACGCGGATGTCGGCCACCAGGTAGAGCGCTTCGCCACGGGCGCAGTACGCGTACTTCGCCATCCCCGGCGGGGTGACCGTGTAGTGCATGCCCCGCACGACACCGCGCTGCGAGTAGCTGTGGATCGTCTGCGCCACACCGAAGAGCGCGCCGCCGTGCGCCGCTTCGAAGGTCGCGCGCTCGAACGGCGTCGCGACCAGCCCCCGCCCGTCGTAGTAGACGTCCGAGCAGAACTCGAGCGCCCCTTCGACGGCCAGCTCGCGAACCTCCATCAGAGGGTCTCCAGCACTTCACGCAGGGCCGAGATGACCTTGTCCTGCACGTCCTCGGACAGCGAGGGGTACATCGGCAGCGAGAAGATCTCGCCCGCCAGCCGCTCCGTGACCGGCAGCGAACCCTTCTCCCAGCCGAGGTGGGCGAAGCCGGTCATGGTGTGCACCGGCCACGGGTAGCTGATGTTCAGGTGGATGTCGTAGCCCTTGAGCCGCTCGATGATCTCGTCGCGCTGCGGGTGGCGGACGACGTACACGTAGTAGACGTGCTCGTTGCCCTCGTTGACCTTCGGCAGCACCAGGCCGGTGTCGCCGAGCCCTTCGGAGTACCGCGCGGCCACGGCCTGGCGGCCCGCCACGTAGTCGTCCAGGCGACGCAGCTTGCGGCGCAGGATCTCGGCCTGCACCTCGTCGAGCCTGCTGTTGTGGCCGGGCGTCTCGACGACGTAGTACCGCTCCTCCATGCCGTAGTAGCGCAGGCGGCGCAGGTTCTGGGCGGTGGTCTCGTCGGAGGTGACGGTGGCCCCGCCGTCGCCGTACGCGCCGAGCACCTTCGTCGGGTAGAAGGAGAACGCGGCGGCGTCACCGAACGAGCCGGCGAGCTTGCCGTTCCGACGGGCTCCGTGCGCCTGTGCGCAGTCCTCGAGCAGAGCGAGGTCGAGGTCACCGGCGAGCGCGGTCAGCGCTTCGACGTCCACGCACTGCCCGTAGAGGTGCACGGGCAGCAGGCAGCTCGTCCGCTCGGTGATCGCGGCCTCCACTTTGGACACGTCCATCAGGAAGTCGTCCTCGTTGACGTCGACGAAGACCGGCGTGGCGCCGACCGCGTCGATCGCCACCACCGTGGGTGCGGCGGTGTTCGACACGGTGATGACCTCGTCGCCCGGCTTGACGCCGATGGCCTGCAGGCCGAGCTTGATCGCGTTGGTGCCGTTGTCGACGCCGACGCAGTGCCCGACACCGTGCCACGCGGCGAACTCGGTCTCGAACGAGCGCACGCTGGGGCCGAGCACCAGCTGGCCGGAGCCGAACACGGTCTCGACCGCGTCGAGCAGGTCCGCGCGCTCCTTCTCGTACTCCGCCTGGTAGTCCCACACTCGGGTCGGCATCTGAAGTCCTTTCGATCTCGCCGGGGTCATGGCGTGGTGGTCGGTACGGGCTGCCGCAGGAGTGCCGCGACGGTGCGGTCGATCCCTTCGCGCAGCGGCACCCGCGCCGTCCAGCCGGTGGCCGACCCGAACGGAACGGGGTTGATGAACACGTTGAGGAAGTCGGTGACGACGGCGGCACCCGGTGGTGTGACGGTGACGACCGGGACCTCCGGCTTGCCGGTGGCGTCGGCCACGGCTTCGGCCACCGTGCGGAACACGTCACCGAGCCGGTCGGCAACACCGGTGCCGATCATCCAGTGCCGGCCGACGAGCGCGTCCGGGTGATCGAGCGCGGCCAGGAAGGCGCGGCCGACGTCCTCGACGTAGGTGATGTCGCGGACCACGGTCCCGTCGTGCCACATGGTCAGCTGCTCACCGGCCAGCGCCTTGCGGATCATGGTCGTGACCACACCGGCGTCCGGCGCGCCGGACAGCGCGGTCTGACCGAAGACCGTGGCCAGCCGCAGGCTGATGCCGCGCACGGCACCGGCCGCGGAAGCCGCCATGAGGACGTTCTCGGCCTCGAGGTTCTGCCGGTCGTACTCGGTGTCGGGGTCGTCGGGCTCGGTGCCGTCCATCGGGTGGTCCGGCGTGTGCCCGATCTGCGTGCACGCGCCGGCGAACACGACGAGCGGTGGCGAGCCCGGCCGGTCCGCGAGCACCCGGACGAGCGAGCGCATGATGCCGACGTTCACCGGTTCGGTGGCGGCCGGGTTCTCCTCTGGCAGGCGCCAGTCGCCGCTGTGCTTGGCCAGGTGGAACACGACGTCCGCACCGTCGACGGCACGGGCGACGCCGTCCGGGTCGGTGAGGTCGATCGACACCGCCTCGGTGCCGGCGACCGCGTCGGGCGGCACCACGCAGTTCCGCCGGGCCACCAGGCGCAGCGACACGGGGCGCTGGGCCAGCAGCCCCGACACGACCGATCCGACGTACCCCGAGGCGCCCAGCACGGCAATCCTCGGCGACCGGGTCATCGGGCCGCCCCGTCACGCGTGGTGGCCAGGGTTGCCGTGCAGGCCAACAGGGTTCGCGCCTGCATCGCGACGTAGTGGCTGTGCCGCACCAGTTCTGTGAGCTGGTGCAGGGTCATCCACCGGAAGCCGGGGTGCTCGAGCTGCTCGTCGACCTCGACGATCACGTAGCGGTTGCGGGTCTGGAAGAACCGGCCGCCTTCCTCGGACAACATCGTGTCGTACAGCACGCGGTCCTCCGGTGCGTCGAGCACGACGTCGAGGAAGGGCGGCCGGGCGATGTCGCCGTGGTCGAGGTTCGCCGGCGTGCACTGCACGGTCGGCGCGATCTCGGCGACGTCGGCGAAGCCGGGCTCGACCCGCATGCCGACCAGCACGTGCAGCACACCGTCGAACCGCGCGACGACGAACGCGGCGAGACCGACGTGCCTGGCCGCGACCATCGGCTGGTCCCACCGCCCGACCTCGCGCCCGCCCGCCTCGACCCGCACGCCGATGACGTCGAAGAAGCGGTCGGTCTCGTGCGAGATCACGTCCGCGCCGTACCGCCACTGCGGCAACCGGTTGAGCGGCGCGTCGTGCACCTCGATGTCGGTCACCGTGCGGACGTCGGTGATCCAGCTGAGCAGGTCGGCCGTGTCGTGCACGCTGCGCCGGTCGCCGCTCCACGACCTGATCAGCGAGAGCACCCGCTCGTCGCGGTCGAGCGCCATCGTGGCCGGCATCAGGTCGAGGAACGGCAGGCACGACAACACCGAACGCGCGTCCATGTTGACCAGGTCGTCGACCTGCAGGAGCTCGTGGATCTGCTGGATGGTCAGCCAGTGGAAGCCGTCGAGCACGGGCACGTCGCCCGCGACCTCGATGATCACGTTGCGGTTGCGCTTGAGCAGGAACCAGCTGCCCTGCTCGGACTGCCGGACGTCGGCGATCACCCGGTGCCTGTCGCGCTCGCGGAAGTAGTCGAGGTACGGCACGGGGTTGCCGCCGTGCACCCGCGTGTAGTTGCTGCGGGTGGCCTGCACGGTCGGCGACACCTGGATGCCGTTGATGTTGCCGGGCTCGGCCTTGAGCTGCATCAGGTAGTGCGGCACCCCGTCGAACTGCTTGACGAGGATGCCCAGGATGCCGATCTCGGGCTGGTTGATGATCGGCTGGTGCCACTGCCGGGTGCCCGCCGGGCCCGCGACGCTCACGTCGACGCCCTGGATCGTGTAGAACTTCCCGCTGGCGTGCCGGATGTTGCCCGAGTCGGGGTCGGCGCTCCACTGCGCGAGCTGGTCGAGCGGGATCCGCTCGGCCCGCGTGTACATCGAGTCCCTGGCGGCGTCGAGCGCCGTGTGGAACTCGGTGAGGCGGGCGGTGTCGTAGTGCCCGTAACCGTTGGGGCTGCCCAAGGTGCGCGCGCTCACGTCGAGACTTCCGGCGTGCCGAACCAGCGACCGAGCACGTCGCCCAGTTCGTCGACGTGGCCGGGCGTCGCCCAGGCGACGTGACCGTCGGGCCGCACGAGCACCGCGCTGGTGCCGTCGAACGGGCTGCCTGCGGCCGTGACGACGTCGACCCGGCCCGCCCATCGAGCGGCGACGGAACGCAGGTGGCTGTCGCCCTTGAAGTCGAACAGCACGCCCCGGCCGCCGTGCAGCGCCTGGGCCGTCGTGGTTCCGTCGTCCAGTTCGGACGGTGGGATCCGGCGGCCGAGCAGCGGGTGGTCGCCGCCGCCGACGTCGTAGCGGACGTCGAGCCCGCTGACCATGCCCGCGAGGTGACGGCCGACCTCCTCGAAGCGCAGGAGCTCGGCGAAGACGCTCCGCACCGGGTCGACCTCGGGCCCGCTGAGGTACAGGTGGCCCTGCGCGGAGGTGTTCATCAGCAGGCGGACGCCGACCGGGTGGCGCTCGTCGTGGTAGGTGTCGAGCAGCCCGTCCGGCGCCCAGCCCCGCACCGCGGCGGCGAGCTTCCAGCCCAGGTTGACGGCGTCCTGCACGCCGACGCTGAGGCCCTGGCCACCGGCGGGCAGGTGGATGTGCGCGGCGTCGCCCGCCAGCAGCACCCGGCCGCGGCGGTACTCGGTCGCCTGCCGTGCCGCGTCACCGAAGACGCTCACCCACTCGGGCGTGCCACCGGAGATGTCCTCACCGGTGAGCCGCTTCCACACGTCCACGACCTCGGCGAACTCCAGCGGCTCGGTGCGTTCGCCCGGCGTCGCACCCAGCTCGCACGCGATGATGCGGTCGACACCGGGACCGAGCGGGGCGTTCATGACCATGCCGCCGGGCACCCGCATGCCGGTGAAGCGCGGCGGCAGGTCGCAACCGCGCACGTCGGCGAGGTACATCTCGCGGGTGGAAGCGGTGCCCTCGAAGGAGAACCCGCCGAGCTTGCGGACGGTGCTCTGGCCGCCGTCGCACCCGACCAGCCACGCCGACCGCAGCGTGCTGCGGCCTTCCGGCCCCTCGACGGTGATCTCCACGTGGTCGTCGTGGCCGGCCAGCGCCACGATCTCGTGGCCGCGCAGGAACTTCGCGCCCAGCTCGGCCGCCCAGTCGCCGAGCACCTGCTCGACCCGCGACTGCTGGATGCCGCGCGCGCCGAAGTCCGCCCCCGGCAGCACGCTGAAGTCCAGCGGCAGTCCGCCGAAGTGCCCCATCGGGCTCATCTCGACGTCGCCGAACCTCGGCAGCAGGCCGCGCTGGTCGAACACCTCGGTCGCTCTGGTGGTGAAGCCGAGACCCCGGGACTGCCCGGTGGGCTCGGCGAGGCGCTCGACGACGAGGACGCTGACTCCCGCCGTGCGCAGCTCGCCGGCCAGCATCAGACCGGTCGGGCCCGCACCGACGACGATGACGTCGCTCTCCACAACTTCCCCCTGTCCTGCGTCGGAAACTGGCGACTACGCGGGTTCGGCCTCCGCCACGCGAGCCTTCTTGCTGGTGCCGAACCTGCGCTGCATCGGGCGTTCGACGAACGTGTGGAGCGCCGCGGACAGCAGGATCCCCAGCGCGAGGACGCCGAGCACGAATCCGGCCGCGGTCAGGTAGGTCGGCTGGTACTCCCAGCCGAGCAGGTAGACCACCGTGACGATCCCGAAGAAGTGCACGAGGTAGAACGCGTAGGAGATCTGGCCGAGCCAGACCATGAACGGCGTGGCCAGCCACGACCGTCCCGATCGGACGTCCGCCATCGCGACCGCCGGGATCAGCAGCGCGATCGGGATGACCGTGGCCGCCACGATCGCGTAGTTCTTGGGCACGTTCAGCGCCACCGCGTACCCGCCGAGGAACACGAGCCCCGCCGCCCAGGCCGGCACCCGGATCCACCGCCCGGTGAGCACGATCCGGGCCATCAGGATGCCGAGCACGAACTCCGCGAGCCTGCTGAGCGGCAGCACGTAGATGAACCAGTACTCCCAGCTGCCGAGGCCCTCGTAGGCGGCTTCACCGGCCGGGAGGAGCCGCGCCAGCTGCGGGACGCAGAAGACCAGTGCCGCCATCGCGGCCACCCAGTACCAGAGCCGCTCGGGGCGGATCCGGCTGATTCCCTTCAGCAGCAACGGGAAGCAGAGGTAGAACAGCGCCTCGACGGACAGCGACCAGCTCACCAGGTTGAACGAGAAGGCGAGGTTCAGATCGGGTATCCAGGCGTGCACCAGCAGCAGCTGCGGCACCAGGCCGGGCAGCTGCTCGCCGACCGGCAGGAAGCCGAAGTTCTGGCCCAGCCACACCATGAACGCCGTCGCGATCAGGAACGCCACGAAGTGGTTGGGGTAGATCTTGAAGAACCGCCGTCGCCAGAACTTCGGCGCGGTGTCGCTCGCACGGGCCGACCAGGTCAGCACGAACCCGCTGAGCACGAAGAAGACCGAGACCCCGACGTAGCCGCCGAGGCTCGTGACGGTCCTGATCGAATCGCCCACCGGCCCCTGGGGCAGCGCGGTCGGCAGCAGGAACACGTGCGACAGGAAGACCATGAACGCCGCGATCCAGCGCAGGCCGGTCAATGAATCCAGCTGCGCCGGCATGCTCGCCGCGGAGCCCGCTCTCTCCAGCTGGCCGGTGGCCACTTTCTTACCCACTTCCCCTTGGTCGAGGACTATCCGTAGATTTCGAATTCAGGTAGCGCGAAAACCAGCTTGCCGCCACCGGCGAGGTATTCCTGCTCACGCTCGATGAAACCGTCGCGGTAGATCCACGGCAGGACGAGCAACTGGTCGGGCTTGCGCGCCTTGGCCTCTTCTTCCGACACGATCGGGATCTTGGTGCCCGCCGTGAAGCACCCGTGCTTCTCGGCGTTGACCTCACCGATCACGGGCAGGTCGTCCTCCGTGATGCCGCAGTACTGCAGGACCACGTTGCCCTTGGTCGACGCGCCGTAGCCGAGGGTCAGCTTGCCCGCGGCCTTGGAGGCGTCGAGGAACTCGCGCAGCTCGTCGCGGTGCGCCGTGATGCGCTGCCCGAACGCGTCGAACGGGACCATCGTGTCGAGCTTGGCCTCGGTCTCCTTCGCCCGGAGCGCCGCCAGCCCGGCCTCGTCGACCTGGCGGGTGCTGGTGTCCTTGGCCAGCACCGTGTTCAGGCTGCCGCCGTAGACGTCGACGACCTTGGCCTGCACCACCTTGAGCCCGGCCCGCTCCGCCATGTACTCGATCTGCTGGAGCCCGTAGAACTCCAGGTGCTCGTGGCAGATGTTGTCGTAGCAGTTGGTGTCGAGCATGCTCGGCAGGTAGCTGTGCTCCACCATCCAGACGCCGTCGTCGGCCAGCACCGCCCGGACGTCCTTCATGAACGCGATCGGGTCGGGCAGGTCGTAGAACATCGCGATCGACGTGACGACCTTCGCCTTGCGGTCGCCGACCCGGTCCTGGAAAGCCTTGGCGGAGAAGAAGTCGACGATCAGCTCGGCGCCCGCCGGGTAGCGGTCGCGGAACTTCTCCGCGGACGGGTCGCACCCGACCAGCTGCCGCCCGTCCCGCGGGTACTGGTGCAGCAGCGTGGAGTCGTTGCTGCCGATGTCCAGCACGAGGTCGCCGGGCCCGACGTCGACGAGCGCGGTCACCTCCGCGACCTTGGTCTTCAGGTGGTTGACCATGAAGGGCCGGATGCTCGACCGGTAGCCGTACCGCTCGCCGTACATGAGCGTCATGTCGGCGTCGTGCCGGAGCTGGACCAGCCCGCACCCGCCCGGCGCGCACTTGACGAGCTCGAGCGGAGCCACCAGGTCCGGCTCGTCGCGGGTCAGGGGAAAGACACCGGTGAGCGCCTGCTCACCCAGGTCGAGGATCGTCAGCAGTTCCCGATTACCACAAATGCGGCAGGCATTTATGGTCTCGTACTTCAGCATTCATCCCCCAACGTCGCACATTCAGGCTGAGTGAGTTGGGCGTGCCGCACCGCCGCACCATTTCGCGCGAACCGGGGGCAATCACCTGAAAGCGAAGCTAACACCGGTCCGGCTGGTTTCACGGAGACCGGAAGATAAGTTCACAAAGCCCTGACGTGACCGCCGATCAGCGCGCCCAGCGGACCGGCCCAGGCGGGTCGTACCGGCACGTCGAACCCGTCGACACGCACTGCCGCAGATGCTCGGCCAGCGCCGGGTGCCGGTCGTCGAGCCTGCGCAGACTGTTGCGGATCCGCTCGGTCACAGCCTTGCGCGTCCGCTCAGTCGCGTCGCCCAGCCGGCGTGACCGGCCGAGCAAGCCGGTGGCCCTGCGGATCTCGGTCAGCAACGCCTCCCGTTCCCGGTCGAGCTCGGCGGCGCGTGCGTCGGCGCCCTGTGCGAGTGCGGCGTCGATCCGCTCGTCGAGCTGGGTCAGTCGCTTGCGGTAGGCGGACTTGGCGCGCTCGTCCAGCACCGGGTCGGACCCGAGCCGTCGCGCGCCGCGGGCCGGCTCATCGCCGGCCGCGAACAGCAGGTCGGCGGCGGGCACGTCCTTCCCCGGACGACCGAGCAGCACGTGCAGGTCGCGCAACCCCTTGGCGTCCGGCACGTGCACGGTCACGCCTTCGTAGGTGAGCCACCACACCTGCCCGTCGAACCGGAAGGTGTCGCCCGGCGACTCGGCCACCTCGGGCTCGGCCCGCAGGAGATGGGCGACTCCGAGGTCGTGGGCGTCGCGCGCCGCCGCTTCGGTGAGCGCGGCGGCGCGTTCGGCGTCACCGGGCCCGGCCCGAGCGTTCAGCACCTCGGCGAGGTGGCAGCGGGCGCGCACCGACCACGGGCGGGCACCCAGCCGGTCGGCCGCGGACCGCGCGGCGGTGAACCCTTCGGCAGCGGCGTCCCAGTTCCCGTCGGCAGCGTCGAGGAGCGCCGTCCAGAACACGACAGGACCGTCGATCGACGCTCCGAACATCGTCAGCCACTGCCCGGCGATCGGCGCCAGTTCGGCGCGCACCCGGCCACGCGCAGACGGATCACCGCCCGCGGCGGCCAGCTGAGCGCGCAGGCGCAGCCACAGCGGTTCGTACCAGCGGGACACCGGTTCGCTCGCGCCGCCACCCCTGGCGGCGAGCCGTGAAGCCGCGGCGATGTCGCCCCGTTCGACCGCGGTCACGGCCAGCAACAGCTCGGGACACGGGTGGTCCCGGCCCGCGGCGGACCGGACCAGCGCGTCGGCGGCGTCGAACCGGCCCCGCGCCAGCTCCAGCGTCCACCGCTGCTGGATCCGCAACGTCGCGAGGTCGCCGTTCGCGGCTACGTCCGCGCGGTTGTCCCGTTCGATCTCGTCGGCCTGCTCGATGCAGGCGCCCGCCTCGTCGAAACGGCCGGTCAGGGTCGCGAAGGCCGTCCGCGTCCACAGCGCGGTCGACGACGGATCCGCGGTCGCTCGATCCTCCAGCTCGGCCATCCCGGCCGGATCCCCCAGCTCCAGCGACGTCACCGCCCGCAGCAACGCCGCCAGCTGCATGACCGAGTGGTCGGACTTCCGCTGCGCCGCCGCCCCGAGCTCCTCGGCGATCGCCAGCCGCTCGACGGCGGTACCGGGCGACCAGATCGTGTCGTGGCGGGCCATGAGTCCTTCCATGAGCGCCACGTCGTCGCCCGCCTCGCGGGCGATCTCGACGGCCCGCGCGGTCAGCTCCCGTTCCCGCTCGACGTCCGAGCCGCCGTGTCCGCCGGAGTCGAAGAGGGCGGCGTGCGCCTCGTTGATCAGGTCGGTGGTCAGCCGCACCGCCTCGGGTGGGTGGACGAGCCAGACCGACGCCCGCAGCCGCAACGCGGCGCGCACCAGCAGCACCGGGTCGCCCGCGGACCGAGCCGCGGCCGCCACGTCGTGGAACGTGCGCAGTGCGGCGGCCTCGTCACCCATGTGGTGCTGCGACGAGCCGAGGTCCAGCGCCACGGCCGCCCACTCGTGGGCGTCGTCGGGCGGCACGAGACGCAGCGCTCTGGTGAGGTGGACGCTCGCCTCGCCGGACGCCATGCGGCCCCACGCGTCATCGGCGGCCGCCCTCAGCAGGGCGACGGCGGTGGACGCGGCCACCTCGGGCACACCGAGGTACGCGTGGTGGGCGGTCTCACCGGGAGCGGCACGGGCCGCGCAGGCGGGCAGTGCCTCGAAGGCGCCGACCGCGGCCGCGTGCCAGCGGCGGGCGTCGGCCTCGGCGAGGTTCTCGTACAGGGTTTCGCGCACGAGGTCGTGCACGAACGCCAGCCTGCCCTGCTCGGCGCGGGGGACGACCAGACGCGCAGACACCGCCTCGGCCAGCAACGAGTTCACCTCGCGGCCCGGCCTGCCGGTCATCTCGGCGAGCACCTCGCGGTCGAACTCGGGGCCGAGAACAGCCGCGGCCGCGAGGAGTTCCACCACCGGCGCGGGCAGCAGACCCAGCCGGCGTTCAACGGCGTCGCGCACGCCCGGCGCGACCACGTCGACCGAGTTGGTGCTGTGCCACAGCCGAGCGGTCTGCTCGACGAAGAAGGGATTGCCACCGGTCCTGCGATGGACCTCGGCGACCAGCCCGCGCGACGGTTCGCGGCCCGCGGTGCGCGCGAGCAGCGCGCGGACGTCGTCGGGCCCGAGCTCGGTCAGCGTCACCGACGACGCCTTGGGCAGCAGGGGAAGCAGCAGCGGGCCGAGCGGATGCCCGCAGCTCTCGACCTCCACGTCCCGGTAGACACCGATCACCAGCAGCTGCTCGAACCAGGCGTGGCGGGTGACGAACTCCAGCAGCCGGACCGACGGCGGGTCGGCCCAGTGCAGGTCGTCGAGCACGACGACCAGCGGGCGCCCGCGTGCCGCGGTGACCAGCAGCGTGGTCACCGCGTCGTGCAGCCCGAAACCGTCACCGCTCGCCGCCGGACCGCCGGTTTCCCCCAGCAGCGCGGCGATCTCGCCGCCGGCGGCGTCGGCCCACGCCTCGGGTGTCATCGTCCGGCGCAGGCCGCGCAGGATCTGCATCCACGGCCAGTAGCTCGGCGCGTCCTCCCGGTCCCAGCACGTGCCGGTGGCGACGAGCGCGCCGCGTCGTTCGGCGGTCGCGGCGGCCTCGGCCACCAGCACCGTCTTGCCGATGCCCGCCTCACCCGTCACGAAGACCAGTCCCCCGTGGCTGTCGAGCGTGCGGGTCACCGCGGTGTCGAGCAGCGCCGCCTGCCGGGCCCGGCCGAGCAGCGTCGTCACCGCGGGCCTCCCCTCACACCGGTGTTGCCGCCATTTCGAATGTTCCGGCCGCCACAGCCGTTGTGGCGCCCCCACAGGTGGAACTCAAGGCTACCGAGGGAGCTTGTGTGCGCACTGACGCGGGAAAGCGGCCGGGCGACGGCCGCCAGCTGGCCATCGAGGCCCGCGGACTGGTCAAGACGTTCGGGGAGACGCGGGCACTGGACGGGCTCGACCTCACGGTTCCCGCGGGCGGGGTCTACGGCGTGCTCGGCCCGAACGGGGCGGGCAAGACGACCGCGCTGCGCATCCTGGCGACGCTCCTGCCACCGGACTCCGGCAGCGCGCGGGTGCTCGGGCACGACGTGAGCGCCGACGCCGACGCGGTGCGCGGCAAGATCAGCCTCACCGGCCAGTTCACCTCGGTCGACGAGGAGCTGACCGGCCGGGAGAACCTGATCCTGCTCGGCCGCCTGCTGGGGTACCGGCACACCGACGCCAAGCTGCGCGCCGGACAGCTGCTGAAGGCGCTCGGCCTCACCGACGCCGGCGACCGTCAGGCCAAGCACTACTCGGGCGGCATGCGACGGCGGCTCGACATCGCGGCGGGCATCGTGGTGACCCCCAGCGTGATGTTCCTCGACGAGCCGACGACCGGGCTCGACCCGCGCAGCCGCAACCAGGTGTGGAACATCGTCCGCACCCTGGTCGCCAGGGGCACCACGGTCGTGCTCACGACGCAGTACCTGGACGAGGCCGACCAGCTCGCCGACCGGATCGCGGTCATCGACCACGGCCGGGTCATCGCCGAGGGCACCCCCGGCGCGCTGAAGGCGTCGGTCGGCTCCGGGACCCTGCGGATCCGGGTGCAGGACCCGGCCCAGCGGTTCGACGCGGTGCGCGTGCTGACCGAGGCGCTCGACGTCGAGGTGCAGCTGGAGTCCGATCCCTGCGCGCTCACCGCCAGGGTCGACGACAGCGAGCGCAGCGTCCACGCGCTCGGCGAGCTGATGCGAGCGGGCATGACGCCCGCCGAGTTCGCACTCGGCCAGCCCAGTCTCGACGAGGTCTTCCTGGCGCTGACCGGCCACCCGGCCGAGAGCGCGCCGGACGACGAAGCAGCGGCCTGACCCCACAGCTCGAAGAAAGGACACGGTCGCATGACCACAGACGTCCCGGCGTCGGCCACCCGCGAGGAGCCGATCGACTACGACATGCTCGCGGCGCTGGACGCGGGTGAGCGACCTGGGCGGGCCGGCGGGTTCTCCGCGTCGATGAGCCATCTCTACCGGGCGATGCTGCGCGTCAAGCACAGCCCCGCGCAGATCATCGACGTCACGCTGTTCCCGCTGATCATGCTGCTGATGTTCACGTTTCTGTTCGGCGGCGCGCTCTCCGACGGCGACACCGGCGCGTACCTTCAGTTCTTCCTGCCGGGCGTGCTGGTGAACACGGTGCTCATGATCACCATGTACGTGGGGATGGGCCTGTCCAGCGACGCCGAGAAGGGCGTGTTCGACAGGTTCCGCTCGCTGCCGATGTGGCGGCCGTCGGCCATCATCGGCCCGCTGCTCGCCGACGCCTTCCGCTACACGATGGCGTCGATCATGATGCTGACCTTCGGCCTGATCCTCGGCTACCGGGCGGAGGGCGGCGTCGTCGGCGTGGTGCTCGCGGTGCTCGTGCTCATCGTGTTCGCGTTCTGCCTGTCCTGGTTGTGGACCCTGGTGGGCTTGGTGATGCGCAGCGAGAAGGCCGTGACCGCGGTCAGCATGATGGTGCTGATGCCGTTGACGTTCGCGAGCAACGTCTACGTCAACCCCGCCACGATGCCCGGCTGGCTCGAGGCGTTCGTCAGCGTCAACCCGATCAGCCACGTCGTGACGGTGGTCCGCGGCCTGACGAGCGGAGCCGGTGTCACCACCGGCCAGCTCGGACTGGTGCTGGCCGAGGCGGCCGCTCTGCTGCTCCTCTTCGGCCCGCTCACGATGCGCAAGTACCGGACGATGAACTGACCGGACGTGGTGGCGGCCCGTCCGGGCCGCCACCGGCGGTCCGTGCCTCATTCGGGAGGGCTGCGCCTGCGCGCGATGGCCATCAACTCGTCGAGGTCGTACTCCGCTCTGCCGGGTGTGCCGTAGCGGGTGAGCTTGCCCTGGCTGGCCCACTTGCGGATGGTCGCCTTCTCCACCCCCAGCGCCAGTGCGGCCAGCTCGGTCGGGACGGTGCGGCGGCGTTCGCTCATGCCGCGCCGACCAGCAGCAGCCACTGGTGCGTCGGCCAGTCGTGCCCCGCCTCGCAGCGCGCGCTGACCGGGCCGCCGCCGCGCAGCGTGGCCCACACCGGGCGGCCGCACGCGGGCCGCGAGCACTTGCCGAGGTCCTGCCGCACGCCGCTGTCCGCTGAGGATACCCGGCGGGCGTCGGCGGCGATCCCCCCGATCTCCTCGGCGAAGTCGGCGGCCGCCGGATGCCCGGCCAGCCAGTCGGCGTGCGCCGACAAGAACGCCACCAGCACCGGTACTTCCCGCCGGCGAGGCGCGGACACCCCCCGCTCGCTCGTCACCATTCCGGACCACGACGCCAGCACCGCCAGCATCCGCGACCGGACCCGGAGCGCGCCCTCGTGCAGGTTCAGCCCTCGCGACTGCCCACCTCGGACCCTTTCATCAAGCAGACGGCGTCCCCCTCCGCCGCCAAGAACCACTTCGCACGCGTCGTACAGGCCAGGTAATGCGGCCAGGTCATCTTTCGTGCTCATCGGTGCTCCAATCTCGCGCGCCGAGAAATAGTGAGCGCCCCACGCCCAAGGTTGCGCGCCCCAAAGTCGGACCAGCTCTTTGATGTGGCTTGATGGATATCAATGTGGATCGGCACGAGGGCAGCCCACACCGACCGACCTCGATCAGCAGTGATCAGCGGTCCGGTACGGGTGCGCCTCGAAAGCCAGGAAGAGTTATCTGCGTACGGCTGTCAGCCGCAGCGAATCAGCAAACCAAGACCAGCTCAGTCAGCTCACAACGTGCGTTGCCCCCATGAAATTTGCGGCGATTTCTTCAGTTCTACCAGAGACACCACAGCGGCATCTTGCAAGCACTGCAATGTGTCCCAGGTCACATCAATTATAGACATTCAGCGGTAGTCAAAGATTCATTCTAGATCTGCCCCGCCAAAGCGCCGGCCGATTGGCCGGAAGCGGTCACCCCGTGAACGATCCGCACTTCTGCAAAAGTTCCACAGCTCAGGTTTCACCCTCATCCAGCACCTGGTCCGCCACCTGGTCCAGGCTGGCGACGACCCAGTTCTCCAGCGACGCGCTCGACCGCTCGGCGGCCGCCCGCCACCGGTCGATGCGGTCCCGATCGGCACTGATCTTCGGCAGGACGGGCGCGTCGGGGAACTCCTGCTCCGGCTGCCTGCTCTGCTTGAGCTGCCGCCGCAACTGATGCACCGACCAGCCCTGCTCGACCGCCAGGTCGAGCCATCGGTCCTGCTCGTCGGCAGTCAGCCGGGCGACTTCCATGTGGTGGTTGAAGGTCAGC
The DNA here is from genome assembly GCF_007845675.1 of Lentzea tibetensis. Lineage (GTDB taxonomy): Bacteria > Actinomycetota > Actinomycetes > Mycobacteriales > Pseudonocardiaceae > Lentzea > Lentzea tibetensis. Next base: position 178,446 of record NZ_VOBR01000012.1, read on the forward strand.
GTGTCTCGACGTCGAGACATCGGAAACCGTCGAGCGATCCACGCGTAGTTGCGCAACGTCTGGTAGTTCAGGCCGACGAGGTCCAACGCCCGCCGGTACCGGTCGGCGTACTGCGCTTCGCCGTAGGCGAGCCAATCCCCCAGGCACCACGCCGTGGAGTCGGCCACCTGGACGAGATGCGCGCCCACCCGTTGCCAATGGTCGAACGCGAGCGCGCGCTTGGGAAACTGCAGCCCGACCCGAGTGGACCGAACCCGGCTGTGCGCCGGTGGACCAGTTCTGCCCGGCGCGTGAGTGACTCCACGATTCCCCACCGAGTCCTGCTCTTTGTTGCGCTGGTTCTCCTCATCCCGTCGCAAGCGGACAGCCCTCCAGGAACTAGTGGCCCGTCAATCCGGCATGCCAAAGATCCCTGGGATCGCCAAAGTCGTGAACCGAGGACAACGGCCGACCAGTTCAAGTCCGGACAAGGGTCTCCCGCCCTCGCCCGCAAATTGGTCGTGCGGCCAATCGTTGATACCGCGCGTAACCACGCGGCTACACCCCGGACATCAGCTCCCAGTCAGACAATCGGCAGGCCTCGAGAAGTCAGGCCTTGTCGGAATCGCCACTGCGAACGAAGTCCTGGATCGCTGACCCCCAGCGCGGGCCGCCCTGATCAGGCCGGTACCCCCGGACACTTCGCGAATAGCATGAACACCCCATGCGGTCACACTATAGACGAGACAGACGTTCCGAAAGATGGTTGCGCCATGTTCGTCAACCCTGTTGGACGCCCACCAACTGGTACAAACGTCCCGGTCCCGCACCGATCATCCCACCAATTGGGCGCCGCAACAGCGGCGCCGTTGCGCGGGTCGCCGCCGCGGCGGAACGCCCGGAGGCGTTCGCGCCGCGCTTGGTCGCTCTAGCGGACGCCGTCGTAGGACGGCGGTGCGTCACCTGGACCGGATCCCCACGACGTGGGGCTCGCGCCGAGGGTGAAGTCGACCGTGCCACCGTTGGTGAACATGGCTCCGGGCAGCCACGTCTTCGTCGATGCCACGCCGTTCACCTTCAGCGACTGGATGTAGTAGTTGCTGTTCGACGCCTGCGGCGCGTTGATCGTGAGCGTCCTGCCGCTGGTGAGGTGGATGACGACCTTGGTGAACGTCGGCGAGTTGAGAACCACGTCGGCCGTGCCGAGGTGCTGCGGGTAGATGCCCATCGTGGCCCACACGTACTGCGCGCTCATCGTGCCGAGGTCGTCGTTGTTCGGGTACGTGCAGCAGTTGTTGCCATAGGTGGTGGTCAGCCAGCGGTGCACCGTCGACTGCGTGCTCGACGGCCTGCCCGTCCAGTTGTAGAACCACTGCTGGCCCTGCGAGAACTCGTTGGTGAGGAACGCCCTCGTCGGCTTCTCGTTGTTGAAGCTGAGAAACAGGTCGTCGAGCAGGCGGTTGGTGGCATCGTTGCCGCCGAGCAGCTTCGCCAGCGCGGGCTGGTCGGTCGGCACCTGGAAGCGGTACTGCGCCGCGGAACCCTCGACGTAGGGCTTCTGGTCGCCCGGCTGCACGTGCGTGAACGTGCCGTCGGCGTTGCGGGGCGAGAGCAGCCCGGTCTGCGGGTCGAAGATGTTCTTCCAGTTCAACGCCCGCTTGGCGAGGAAGTCGCCGTTCACCTTGTCGCCCAAGGCATACGCGAGGCGCGACAGTGCGAAGTCCTGCTGGGTCCACTCGATGGTCAGCGACGGGTCGTTGACGGTGTAGCCGAGCCGGTCGTACCCGGTGGTGTTGCGGCGCACCCGGTTGTCGGTGCGAGCTTGCTTGACCAGGTCGGCGAGCAACGCCTTGTCGTCGATGCTGCGCGCACCGAACGCGCGGAACTCGGCCACGATGGCGGGCGCCGAGTCGCCGATCATCACGCCGTTGAACGAGTTCATGAAGCCCCACTGCGGAATCGCCCCGGCCTGGTCGTAGGCCTGCTTGAGCGACGTGGCCATGTCCCCGGTCTCGGCAGGTGCGATCAACGCCGCCAGTGACGCCTGGTTGTGGTAGGTGTCCCAGCCGGAGAAGTTCTGGTAGTGCGCCCGTTGTCCGGGCGCAACGGTGTGCACCGCGTTGTCGTACCCGATGTATTGGCCGTTGACGTCGCTGACCACGTTCGGGTGGTTGAGCTGGTGGTACAGGTTGGAGTAGAAGACCGTCTGCTCCGCCGCCGTCCCACCGGCGATCTCGATCCGCCGCAGGTACTGGTTCCACTTGTCGCGCGTGGCCGTGCGGACCTTGTCGAAGTCCCAGCCGGGATTCTCGGTCTGCCGGTTCAGCCTCGCTCCCGCGTCGCTGACGAACGACAGGCCGACCTTGGCCTGCAGCACGGGGGCGGCGGTCGTGTCGAACGTCAGGAAGATCCCGCCCGGCTTCGCGGCGTCGCCGAGGATCTTCGCGGACGTGAACGGGCGGTCGAAGACCATGTTGAAGTGCACGACGTAGGTCGCCTTGTCACCGCAGAAGTGGCCGCTCGTCGTGTTGCCGATGATCTCGTTGTTGCCGACGATCCTGGCCGAACTGCCGTCGGCCTCCCGCTGCTGCTGGCTGTCGCGCAGCTTCACCAGGACGGCCGCCTGCGTGGTCGCCGGGTAGGTGATCCGCGCGATCCCGCTGCGCTGGGTCGTGGTCAGCTCGGTGCGGATCTGGCCGTTGCTGCTCTTCGCCGAGTAGTACCCGGCGGTGGCGATCTCGCTGCTGTGGTCCAACGTTGTCATCGTGGCGTTGATGTCGGCCGGCGCGCCGCCGATCATCGGCAGGATCGGGTCGTCGCCCATCGCACCGCAGCCGGGCCCCGCGAGTGCGGTCAGCCCGTAGCCGCGGAGCTGGTCGTCGTTGTGCCGGTAGTTGCCGCCCGCCCCGCGGCGCTTGGTGTTGGGGCTCCACTGGATCGAGCCGAACGGTGCCTGCGCGCCGGGGAAGTTGTTGCCGGCACCGGTCTGGACGATGGTGTTCACGGTCGCGGCGGGGTCGGCGACGAGCGCCGCCGCCTCGGTGCGGACCGGGCCGGCGAAGGCCTGCCCGACAGGTGATGCGGCGGCGACCAGCGCCACGGCGCACCCGGCGATGCCGAGCCGTGCCAGGCGGTGATACCTCGGAGATCGCATTGACACTCCTCTCGAGATGCATCCGCGGCGGCATGACAACGATGACAGTTCTAGGAGGCGGCCTCCGGATCCGCAACGTCCGGAATTTCGGAACGAGGCCATCCGGGTGACGGCCGATCGGGGTGCGATCTTGTCCACCCCGGACAGCTTTGCGCGGCGGCGAAGGATCGAGAACCTAGACTCGCCCGTGCCGCCGTCGCCGACAACGTTGTCGAGCGAGGTGCAACGGATGAACCGATTGCTCGTGATTCTCATTCTGCTGCTGGGGTCGGTGGTGGTCACCCCGGCGCAGGCGGCGACGACGATCACCGTGGACGGCACGCAGGGCGGCCGCACCTATGACGGCGTGGGCGCGGTCAGCGGTGGCGGCGGCAACAGCAAGCTGCTGCTCGACTACCCGGAACCCCAGCGCGGACAGATACTCGACTACCTGTTCAAACCGGGCTACGGCGCCGGGGTCCAGCTGTTCAAGGTGGAGATCGGCGGAGACATGAACTCCACCGACGGCTCCGAGCCGAGCCACATGCACACCCGCAACGACGAGAACTACCAGCGCGGCTACGAGTGGTGGCTGATGGAGCAGGCCAAGGCGCGCAACCCGTCGATCAAGCTCGCGGGGCTGGCGTGGGGCGCTCCCGGCTGGATCGGGAACGGCGAGTTCTGGTCGCAGGACATGGTCGACTACATCGTCAAGTGGCTCAAGGGCGCGCGTGATCACCACGGCCTGACCATCGACTACATCGGTGGCTGGAACGAGAACGGCTGGGACAGGGGCTGGTTCGTCGCGCTCAAGAAGGCATTGCGGGACAACGACCTGCCCACGCTCGTGGTCGGCGCGGACTCCACCGGCTGGGGCGTCGCCGACGACATGGTGAACGACAGCGCGTTCCACGACGCGGTCGACGTGCTCGGCACGCACTACCCGTGCGACGGCGCCAACGGCGGTGGCGCGACCGCCTACTCGTGCCATTCGACGTCGACCGCGCAGAACATCGGGAAACCGTTGTGGGCGGCCGAGAACGGCTCGCAGGACTTCCACCTCGGCGCCGACCGGATGGCCCGCCAGATCATCCTCGGCTACGTCGACGCCAAGATGACGGCCTACATCAACTGGCCGCTGATCGCCGCGCTGCCACCGGGTCTGCCCTGGGTGACCACGGGACTCGCGGAGGCGCCGCAGCCGTGGTCGGGCAAGTTCGAGATCGGCAAACAGGCGTGGACGATGGCGCACTTCACCCAGTTCACCAGGCTGGGCTGGAAGTTCGTCGACTCCGCTTCCGGCCTGCTCGACGGCAACCGGGCCAACGGCAGCTACATCAGCCTGCAGGCCGCGAACCACTCCGCGCACTCGACCGTCATCGAGACGACCCGCGCCAGCCAGCCCCAGACCGTCACGTTCAACGTCCGCGGCGGCCTGCCCACCGGCCCGATGCGGGTGTACGCCACGAACCTCCGCTCGACCAACCCGGCTGACTGGTTCGTCCGGAAGGCCGACGTCAGCCCTGGGTCAGCGCTCACCCTGCAGCCGGGCCACATCTACTCCGTCAGCACGCTGACCGGTCAGGGCAAGGGCACCGCCGCCTCCCCCGGCGGCGGCGGATTCCCGTTGCCGCACAAGGATGACTTCGAGTCCTACGACCTGGCCCGCCCGGCGAGGTACCTGGCGGACCAGCACGGCTCGTTCGAGGTCGTCGGCTGCGGTGGCGGCCGCGGCGGCAAGTGCGTGCGGCAGATGGCGCCGGTGAAGGTGATTCCGTGGCAGGACAACTCCGCCACGCCCTACGCCCTGATCGGGGACAACAGCCTCGGCGACTACACGATCAGCTCGGACGTGATGTTCGAGCAGGCCGCGTCGGTGTCGCTGCTGGGCCGCTTCGGCGACCGCGACTACTGGGAGGTCGGCAGGATCAACGCCTACCACGTCAAGGTCGCCAGCAACGGCGCGTGGTCGATCGCCCGCGGGTCGACGTCCGGCGCGATGACCGTGCTGGCGAGCGGCACCCGCGCCGCGCTCGGCACCAACAGCTGGCACACCGTGTCCGCGAGCTTCCAGGGCAGCACCATCACGGCTCGCGTCGACGACCAGGTGCTCGGCAGCGCGACCGACGGCGCCTACCGCTCGGGGCCGGGCGGCCTGCAGGTCGGCGAGTGGCGCAACGTCCAGTTCGACGACCTCGCGCTGACCGGAGGATCGGCCGCGACGGCGTACAAGATCGTGAACCGCAACAGCGGCAAGCTGTTGTCCACCAGCGGGGAGGAGATCGTCCAGTCGTCCGACAACGGCTCGGCGGCACAGCGGTGGCGCCAGGACGGCACCGCGCTGATCAACGTCGGCAGCGGCAAGGCGCTCGACGTACCCGGTTTCTCGACCACACCGGGAACCCAGCTGATCCAGTGGACGCCGAACGGCGGCGCCAACCAGCAGTGGACGATCAGCTCCGCGGGTGGCTACTCGACGCTGACCAACTCCCACAGCGGCCTGCCGGCCGAGGTGTCCGGTTCGTCCACAACGGACGGTGCGCCGGTGGTCCAGGGCAACGCGACCGGCGGCAGAAACCAGCAGTGGACGCTCGTGCCCGCGAACGACTGATCCGCTCGGTGACGGCACCCTGATGCGGGTGCCGTCACCGCACAGCGGGACGATGGCAGCAGAACTGTCTTGCCCAGCAAGGAGTTCGCGTCATGCGGTACGTGGTCCGCGACGCTGGGCGCAGCTGGCCGGATCCACTTCGAGTGCGGTTGCCACGAGTGCGTCGAGATCCATGACGCGCCCGGCCGCGATCGCTGCCTCCACCTCGGCGTCGGTGAGCACGGCGCGGATGCGGAGCAGCGTCCTGTCCCGGACGGCCGCCTGGTGCTTGGTCATCGGCGTGCTGTCCTGTGCGCGGATCACCTCGACGGCACCGAGCATGCGGGCGGCCAGCGCGGGTTCCACCGTGCTGAGGAGATCGGTCAGGGAGCTGAGCGTGTAGAGGACCGCGAACCGGTCGCCGAACCCGTGGTGCTGGCGGATCGCGGTGGTGTACAGGCGGTACGCCTCGACCGGATCGCCGTCCAGCCGGGTGAGCCTGCCGAGGATGTGGAGTGCGTACGCCTCGCCGCCGATGTCACCGATCTGCCTGCCGATCTCGACGGCTTCGGTGAGCAGCGGGCGGGCGGCCGCGGCATCGCCGAGGTCCACGCAGACGTCACCGAGACCGACCAGGGTCAGCAGGAGCGAGCGGAGGTTGCCGAGCAGGCGGTCCAGCTCGATGTCGCGCAGCAGGAGCTTGCGGGCGGTGTGCAGGTCACCCTCGAAGAGGGCGATCATGGACAGGTTGCCGCTCGCCGCGGCCAGGATGGTGTCGCGCTTCCCGCGTGACTCCTGGATCTCGACGCACTCACCGAAGCAGGCGCGGGCCCGGTCGATGTCTCCGCTCTGCCTGGCGACCAGACCGACGACGTTGAGCGCCTTCGCCACGAGGTCGAGGTCGCCGAGTTCGCGGCCGAGCTGCAAGCTCTTCTCGCCCAGGGACAAGGCGGCCGCCTGGTCGTCCTGCTTGATGGCGAGGAACGCCGCGGACTCCATCAGCCAGCCTCGGACACCGTCAGGCAGCGGCCGGTCCACCGCCTCCGCGAGCAGGCGGCGGTGCCATTCCCGGCCCTCGCGGATGTGCCAGCCCTTCTGCCAGTACCGGGTGACACCGAGAACGATCCGGGCGGCGGTGAGCGTGTCCCGTTCGGCCATCGCCCAGATGTGCGCCGCCCGCAGGTTCAGGTACTCGCGGCTGACCCGTGCGTACCACGACGCACCTTCGGGACCGGCCAGTCCCTTGTCGGCGCGTTCGGCGAACGCGGCGAAGTAGGCGGCGTGGCGCTGGGCGAGCCCCTCGTCGGCTGCCGTGGCCAGCCGTTCGCCCGCGTAGGCCCGGATGGTCTCCAGCATGGTGTACCGGACGCCGTCCGCGGTGTTCCGCGCGCCGAGGAGGTTCCGGTCGACCAGCCCGGCCAGCCGATCGGTGAGCCTGCTGATGGACTCGCCCGCCGTCGCGCCGGAGGGCACGCAGACGGCGGCGATGGCGTCGGCCGGGCAGCCTCCGGCGAAGACGGCCAGGCGGGTCAGCAGCTCCTGGTCGCCCGCGTCGAGCAGGGCGAAGCTCCAGTCGATGGTGGCCCGCAGCGTCTGCTGCCGGGCAGGCAGGTCCTGGGGCCCGGTCGCGGGCAGCTCCGACCGTTCGTTCAACTGGGCCAGGATCCGGGTCGGCGAGAGAACGTCGCAGTTCGCCGCGGTGAGCTCGATGGCGAGCGGGAGGCCGTCCAGCCGGCAGCACACCTCGGCGGCGGCGCGCAGGTCGTCCGGGCTGAAGGTCAGTCCGTAGACGGCTTCGGTGGCTCGCGACACGAACAGCGCCAGCGCGGGCGAGGCGTCCAGCGCCGCGGCCGTCTCCTCCGGCCGGGTCGGCAGCCGGTCCAGGTCGGGCACCAGCAGCGGCGGGACCGGGTAGACCTGTTCGCCGGTGAGCCGCAGCCGTTGCCTGCTGGTGATCAGCACCCGCACACCGGGCGCGGCGGCCAGCAGCGCGGCGACGAACGAGCCCGCGCTCAGCACGTGTTCGAAGTTGTCCAGCACCAGCAGCAGCTCGAGCCCGCTCAGCGCCCGGATCACCGTGTCGGCCAGCGGCTCGTCCGCGCCCTCCGGCACCTCCAGCACCGCGGCCGCCGCGGAGACCACCAGCTCGGTCGTCGTGGCCTCGGCGAGGGACAGGAACACGGCCCCGTCGGCGAACTCGTCGGCCACGGCACCCGCGACGGCCAGTGCCAGCCGGGTCTTGCCGATGCCACCGGCGCCGGTCAGCGTGACCAGCCTTCGATCGGCCAGCAGATCGGCGACCCGCGCGGTGTCGCGCGCCCGGCCGACCAGGCTGCTCACCGCCGCGGGCAGTCGCCGCCGGGCGTTGTCGGCGCGGGCCACGGCCACCGGCGACACGCCCCAGTCGCCGTTGCCGCCCTGCTCCAGGTGCCCGAGGTCGGCGAGTTGCGTCAGTGCGCGTTCGGCCTGGGCGATGAACCCGCCGCTGCGCCGGGCCAGCCACTGCACCAGCTCCCGCGTGGGTTCGCCGTGCAGCGTCGACCGCAGCCAGACGTGCAGCGCCGACTCGGACAGCGGCGCCAGCACCACGGTGTCCAGCAGCGGCACCGGCGGGGCGGGCCCGACCGGATCGTGCACCGCCTGCACCAGGCCCACCACGCGCGGGCCACTCCGGCCCGCCAGCCTCCGCACCCGTCGGCCCACCTCGGCGAGGTCGGCATCGGTGTCGGCGATCACCAGCACCCGCTCGGCCTGATCCACACCGCGTTCGGCCGCATCGGTGCCCACGTGCAGCACCGCGAACCCGCGCATGCCCGCCAGCTTGCCCACCTCGGCCAGGAACCGGGTGTGCCCGGCCCCCCGCTCGCCGGCCACCCGCAGCGCACCGCGCCCGCGAGCGTCCAGCCGGACGAGGAAGTCACGGGCGACCGCGAACGCCGCGTCCCGCTCGAGCAACCGGTCCGAACTCCGGCGCCCGCCCGCCTGCAGGTCGTCACCGACCGCGCGTCCCCTGCCCCGGCGCTTGGCCAGGTAGTTGCGGCGGTCAGCGAGCTCGATCAGCTCGTGGCGGTCGGCCGCGTCATCCGGATAGGTCGCCAGTCCCAGGCTGATCGACACCGACAACGGCGGATCTCCGGGGAACGGCTCGGCGCCGATGGCGTCCACCAGCCGTTGCGCGACCTGCGCCGCCTCCACCGCGGAAGTCTCCGGCAGCACCAGCACGAACTCGTCACCGCCGTAGCGCACCAGCACGTCGGTGTCGCGGGCCACCGTCCTCGCGCGCTCGACGATCAACCGCAGCACCGTGTCGCCGCGGGCGTGGCCGTACGCGTCGTTGACGGTCTTGAAGTGATCGACGTCGAACACGAACACCGAGCAGCAGCCACCGGTACGCCGTGCCCGGACGATCGCCCCGTCCAGGCAGCCGTCCAGACCCCCACGCGCAAGCGCACCAGTAACCGCGTCGGTGAGCAGCGTGCGAAGCACACCGCGGTCGATACTGGGAGGGTTGGTCACGGCGCTCCGTTAGAGTTAGACGACCGTTCTCCGATGCTAGTTGCTGATGCCAGCCGACGTGGGACGACATCGTGTTCGGCACGTACCGTAACCGAAGCGAGCAATGGACACTACAGTCCCAACGGGAATCAAGTGTCAGCCGCCGTCAGCGATTGTCGCGATCATCGGCGATGTCGACCGTGGCGAAGCAGACCCGAGCGTCCTCGTTGTAGAGGCCGATCTTGCCTTGCAGGTAAGGACGTTCGCGGTCGACGAAGGTCGTGAGCAGCGCGCCGTCGACGTAGGCGCTGATGGCCGATCCGTCCTGCCGCACCTGATAGGTATGCCATTTCCCGATGGCGCAGCGATCACCGGTGCCGGTCGCCAGGAAGCGCTGACCGCCGGGATAGGCCGGGTCGAGCTTGCCCAGTTCCCATCCGTTCGTCTTGCAGGTGAGGTAATACGCGTGCGCCATGTCGGTGTAGCCCCACAACAACCAGTCGCGTTCCCAGTCGTTGGGCGCGGAGCCAGTTCGTAACTGATCCAACGTGATGGCCCGCACGCGCAGGTCGACGTCGCCGAAGACCCGCCGCGACACGGTGAGGGATGCGTGCGTCTCGTCCGGCCGGGTGGACCGCATCGGCTCCTGCAGCAGCCCGTCTTCGTTCGTCCGCTGGGTGCCGTAGCCGTTGAAGACGACGTTCCACTGGCCGTGCGTCGCCCCCTCCGCCCAGTCAGCCGCTGGGTATCCGCCGAAGACGTCGAGCATCGTGCCGATCCGTCCCTTGCCGCTCGACGACAGCGTCGCCAGCAGCAGCGCAGCGAGTATCACGATCTTGACCACGCACACTCCCCCACGACGCGCCTGCTCCTAGTTCGTGAAGAAGCGTCCTTTCGTTATCCCGCAAGGCGCCTGACGGCCAGAAGTCGCAGAAGTACCGCCGCCAGGCGCAACATGAGTACAGCCACCAGGCCTACTCGGCTGCGCATCAGAGCATTCCGGCGCGCATCGCGTACGCCACCGAGTGGGACCGGTTGCGCAGGTTGAGTCGCGTGGTCATCGCGGAGATCAGGTTCTTGACGGTTCGCTCGGAGCAGCACACGGCTCGCGCGATCTCGCCCGCGTCCAGGCCGTCGGCGATCATCTGCAGCACCCTCACCTCGCGCGGGGTGAGCCCGGTGGCGTTCACCCCGCCGGGCGCCAGCACGTCGCGCCGCATCATCTCGACGTGCTTGAGCAAGTCGCCCAGCAGTTGCGGCGGCAGGACTCCGCCACCGGTCGCCGCGGCTTCGACGCTGTGCAGCAGTCGTTCGCCGGTGGCCGCGGCCCGCAGGAGCACCGCGCCCACCCGGCACTCCACCACGGTCCGCAGGTCGCAGTCAGCGAATTCGTTGACCACCAATACAACCGGTGTGCCGTGCTCGGCCGCAGCTCAGCGCAGGACGGACAGCGTTCCGACCGCGGGTCGTTCCATCTCCATCACCGCCACGTCGGCTTCAGCCCGTCGCCCGGCAGGCAGCACCTCGATCTCACATCTCGATCGGAGGTAGCTGGTGAGACCTTCGGCGCTGATCGGATCAGACGCCTGGACGGTGACGCGGACTCGCTCCACGGTGAACCTCGCAGGTGCTCGACGGCATGCGCCGACGAGGTCGTCTCGCGTGCCGAGCTCATCGACGCCGTGTGGGGTGAGGCGGTGCTGGCGAGCGCCGTCTACACGTACGTCTCCTCGCTTCGGCGGGCGCTCGAACCGATGGGCGGGCAGGCCCTCTCAGCCCTCTGACGTCACCCGCTGGCCGCCGTTCACACAGCGGCGGCGAGCAGACGCGGACGTCGGCGCTCCCGGATTGAGCAGAACGTCGCCCCCCTAGCGGTGGAAGGGCATCCGCCAGTTCGGCCAGCGTCACGTCCCGCCACTCGACGGTCTCCGCCCTGCGCCCGAGGAACGACGGCAGGCAGGCGTTGCAGATCGAGGTCGATCCCACCCCGGAACGACACGTCCCGCAGGGCTCCTATACCAGTTGATTGCCGCAAGAGCATCCCCTAAAAATTCAAGCCACCCCTAGCATTCGAGACCCGTCGCAAATGGATTCACTACCGAAGTAAAGCCTTATCACCCCAATTGAGACGATGGGAACGATCTCTCCAATCAAGATGAACCCAACGTCTAGATTGCCCGTGAACTGCGTGACAGCCTTCGAACCCCGTCATTCCCCAGGAGGCCTGGTGTTCCAACGCATCGACGAGTTCCATGATTGGTGGAACCAGCAGCAACAGGCACATCCTTTTCATGTCACGCCTGCCCCGCTCGACCAGCTCACAGGCTGGTCAGCTGACCAGGACACGGGCGTCATCCGCCACCGGAGCGGCCGGTTCTTCTCGGTGGAAGGACTCGAGGTCAGCACCGACCACGGATTTGTCGAGGAATGGTCACAACCCATCATCGACCAGCCGGAATCGGGAATTCTGGGAATCCTGGTGAAGCGGGTGCGCGGCGTTCCCTACTTCCTCATGCAGGCCAAGGCGGAGCCGGGGAATGTCAACGTGATCCAACTCTCCCCCACGGTGCAAGCCACGAAGAGCAACTACTCTCGCGTTCACCAGGGCAAGTCCGTGCCCTATCTGGAACATTTCCTGGCACCGCGACGAGGGCGGATTCTGTCCGACGTGTTGCAGTCCGAACAGGGCGCGTGGTTCCTGCACAAGCGGAACCGCAACATGATCATCGAGATCGACGAGGACGTCGACGCGCTCGACGGTTTCTGCTGGCTGAGCCGTGAGCAGCTCTCCGAGCTGTTCGCCGTCGACAACCTGGTCAACATGGACTCGCGGACCGTGCTGGCGGGTTACCCGCTGCCCGGAACGAGCGCCGGCACGCACAACGACACCGCCAGCCTGCTGAGCTGGTTCACCGAGGCCAAGTCCCGCTACCGGCTCGACCGCAGGCGCATTCCGCTCAACGCCGTCAAGAAGTGGATCTGGTCGCCCGACGGCATCCGCCACGAGGACGACAAGTACTTCTCGGTGATCGGCGTCGACGTCGTGGCCGGCAACCGCGAGGTGGCCGGCTGGTCGCAGCCGTTGCTCGCGCCCAAGCACCGCGGGCTCGTGGCGTTGCTGGTCCGGCGGGTCGACGGGCAGCTCCAGGTGCTCATGCGCGCGCTCACCCAGGCGGGCACGCTCGACGTCGTCGAGATCGGGCCGACGGTCCAGTGCGCGCCCGGCAACCACGCGGACACCGAGCCGCAGCCCGCGTTCCTCGACCACGTGCTGACCGCGCCGAAGGAGCGGTTGCTCTTCGACACCGTGCACTCGGAGGAGGGCGGCCGGTTCTACCACGCGGAGAACCGCTACGTGGTCGTCGACACGGGCGACCAGCTCCCCGACGACGTCGGCCACGACTTCACCTGGATGACCCTCCCGCAGCTCGCGGAGCTCGCCCGGTACAGCAACCACGTCAACGTAGAGGCGCGCAACGTGTTGGCGTGCCTCATCTTCCAGCCGTCCGAGAGATGAGGCGCTGATGACCACTCGCGTGTGGGACTACCTGACCGAGTACGAGAACGAGCGCGGTGACATCCTCGCCGCGGTCGACCGGGTGTTCCGTTCCGGCACGCTCGTCATGGGTGAGAGCGTGCGAAGTTTCGAGCGGGAGTACGCGGACTACCACGGGGTCGCGCACTGCGTCAGCTGTGACAACGGGACCAACGCGCTCGTGCTCGCTCTCAGAGCGCTCGGAGTCGGTCCCGGCGACGAGGTGATCACGGTCTCGAACACGGCCGCTCCGACGGTGATCGCGATCGACCAGGTCGGCGCCACCCCGGTGTTCGTCGACATCGACCCGGACACGTACCTGATGGACACCAGCCAGGTGGCGGCGAAAGTCACCGAGCAGACCAAGTGCCTGCTGCCCGTGCACCTGTACGGCCAGTGCGTCGACCTGGAACCGTTGCGGCGCATCGCCGACCAGCACGGCCTCACGATCCTCGAGGACTGCGCGCAGGCCCACGGCGCGCGGCGCGACGGCGTGCCGGCGGGCACGATCGGCGACGCGGCCGCGTTCTCCTTCTACCCCACCAAGGTTCTCGGCGCGTACGGCGACGGCGGCGCCACGATCACCAACGACGACCAAGTCGCCGCGAACCTGCGCCGGCTGCGCTACTACGGCATGGAGAAGCAGTACTACGTCGTCCAGACGCCCGGCCACAACAGCAGGCTCGACGAGGTCCACGCCGAAATCCTGCGCACCAAGCTCATGCGGTTCGACGGCTACCTCGCCGCACGCCGGAAGGTCGCCCAGCGGTACTCCGAAGGCCTCGGCGACACCGAGCTGGTGCTGCCGAAGATCGCGCCGGGCAACGACCACGTCTACTACCTGTACGTCGTCCGCCACCCGAAGCGCGACGAGATCCTGGAACGGCTGAAGGCCTACGACGTCGAGCTGAACGTCAGCTACCGGTGGCCGGTCCACACGATGACCGGCTTCGCGCACCTCGGCTACGAGCCCGGCTCCCTGCCCGTCACCGAGCGGATGGCCGACCACATCTTCTCCCTGCCCATGTACGCCTCACTGTCGGAAGGCCTGCAGGACAAGGTCATCGGCGCGATCCGCGAAGTGTTGCAGTCACTCTGAAAGAAGGGTTCTGACGATGCGAGTACTGGTCACCACAGTGGGACTGGTGGGACACATCTTCCCGCTGGTCTCCATCGCACACGCGCTGCGCGCCGCCGGGCACGAGATCCTCTGGGCCACTCCCCAGCCGGAGCTCGTGGCGAAGGCGGGGCTGCCGGCCTTCGACCCCGCTCCGACAGCGAACCCCATGGAGATCATCCAGACGGTCCTTGCCAAGTACGGGCTCGGGTTCCAGATCAGCCGCGACGAGTACGCGAAAGAAATCGTGATGGGCGGCGAGCTGCTCGCTCGGCTCGGCGAGGTCACCATCGACCGCACGGTCGCGGTGACGCAGGGCTGGCGGCCCGACCTCGTCCTGCACGACGAGCTGCAGCCCGCGGGTCCGCTGATCGCGAGCATGTACGGCGTGCCCGCCGTCGAGCAGGTGCTCAGCGTCTGCGGCTACCGGGAGATCCGCGACGAGATGCGCCAGCACCTCGATGAGGTGTACGACCGGCACGATGTCGTCGGCCCGCCGGAGAAGTCCGCGTTCCTCGACACCCGGCCGCCGAGCATGCGGCACCGCGAGTTCGACGGCTGGTCGATGCGCCTCGTGCCGTACAGCGGCTCGAGCGTCCTGCCCGACTGGCTGCTGGAGCCGCCCGCCCGGCCGCGGGTCGCGATCACGCTCGGCACGACGACCCCCGGGTTCATGGACCTGAGCGCGTTCCGCAAGGTGGTCGAGGCGGCGAGCCAGGTGGACGCCGAGTTCGTGCTGGCCACCGGGGACGCCGACATCTCGGGGTTCGGCGAGCTGCCGGGCAACGTGCGCGCAGCGGGCTGGGTGCCGCTCCACTCGTTGCTGCAGACCTGCAGCTCGATGATCCACCACGTCGGCGGCGGCACCTCCATGACCGGGCTCGTCACCGGCATCACGCACCTCACGATGCCGCTGAGCGCGGACGCGTGGCAGGTCTCCGAACAGATCATGAAGCGCGGCCTCGGCGTGGAGGTGGCCACGCCCGACGAGATCGACGCCGAGATGATCCGCACGGTGCTGTTCGACTCGTCGATGCGCGCGGCGGCGGACGAGGTCAAGGCGGAGATCGCCGCCATGCCCTCTCCGGCGGATCTCGTGCCGCGGCTCGAAGAGCTGGTGGGCTGATCATGATCAATGTTTCCCAGCCTTCGCTGGGCGTCGAGGAACTCGCCGCCGTCAAGGAAGTCTTCGAGAGCAACTGGATCGGCAAGGGTGCGCGGGTGGACGCGTTCGAGGCCGCCTTCGCCGAGCACATCGGAGTCCGGCCGGAGAACGTCGCCACCCTCAACACCTGCACCGAGGCGCTGTTCCTGTCCATGAAGCTGCTCGAGATAGGCGCGGGCGACGACGTCGTGCTGCCCACGACGAGCTTCGTCGCGCAGGCCAACGCCATCGCGGCGCACGGCGCGCGCCCGGTGTTCTGCGACGTGGACCCCCGCACGCAGAACCCGACGCTCGCCGACGTCCAGGCGGCGATCACCCCGGCGACCAAGGCCGTGATGGTGCTGCACTTCGGCGGCTACCCCGGTGAGGTCGAGCAGATCGCCGAGTTCTGCCGGGAGCGCGGCATCTTCCTCATCGAGGACAGCGCCAACTCCGTCGCGTCCCGTGTGGACGGTCAGGCGGTCGGCACGTTCGGCGACATCGGCGCGTGGAGCTTCGACTACGCGAAGATGGTCGTGGCCGTGGACGGCGGCATGATCTACGCCCGCGACCCGAAGCTGATCGAACGCGCCCGCAAGATCGCGTTCTTCGGCCTCGAGCAGGAGAGCAACTCCTCGCAGGCCGAGCGGCACGCGAACCGGTGGTGGGACATCGAGGTCAGCTCGTTCGGCAGGCGCACCATCATGAACGACGTGCACGCGGCCGTCGGTCACGTGCAGCTGACCAAGCTGCCGTCGTTCGTGGCGCACCGGCGGTCGATCACCGAACGCTACGACGCCCTGCTGGCCGGCGTGCCGGGCGTCGTGGTGCCCCCGCCGCTGCCGGCGGGGCACGAGAACTCGTACTACTTCTACTGGGTGCAGCTCCCCGAGGGCATCCGCGACCAGGTGGCCAAGGAGCTGTACGCGCGCGGCATCTACACGACCTACCGGTACACGCCGCTGCACCGGGTCGGAGCCTACGGCGCGGACGTGTCGCTGCCCAAGGCCGAGCGCGCCGCCGAGTGCACGCTCAACCTGCCGATCCACCAGTCGCTGACGGAGTCCGATGTGGACACCGTGGTGGCCGCGCTGCGAGACGTGTTGGCGAACCTCATCTGAGACGTGCTTGGGAGGAACTGTGTCCGAGGCGGAACTGCGCGGCCGCAACCGCGCCACGGTCGAGAAGTACATGCGAACCAAGGGACAGGACCGGCTGCGCAGGCACGAGCTGTTCGTGGAGCACGGCCGGGCCGGTCTGTGGACCAGCGACAAGCTGGACCCCATCGAGACCACCGGACGTGACCGCCTCGCCGAGCACGCCAAGTGGTCGCTGGAGTGCTTCCCGGACTGGGAGTGGTACGACGTCGAGGTCTTCGAGACCCAGGACCCGAACCGCTTCTGGGTGGAGTGCGACGGCCGCGGGAAAATCCTCTTCCCCGGATATCCGGAAGGGTTCTACGAGAACCACTTCCTGCACTCGTTCGAACTGTCCGACGGCCTGATCGTGCGCCAGCGCGAGTTCATGAACCCGTTCCAGCAGTTGCGCGCGCTCAGCATTCCGGTGCCCGAGATCCGCCGCGAAGGCATTCCCACCTAGACCGCACCGGGTCACCTGACCCACCGATCACAGGAGACCTCAGATGCCCGGTATCCCGCCGATCGTCGGCTACGCCTTACCTTCCAGCGCGGATCTGCCCGAGTCGATTCCGCAGTGGACCTTCGACCCGGAACGCGCCGTGCTGCTGGTGCACGACATGCAGCTGTACTTCCTCTCCCCGTTCCCCGAGCCCATGCGGGAGGAGCTGGTCGCGGCGGCGGCCGCGTTGCGCGACCAGTGCGCGAAGCGCGGGGTGCAGGTGGCCTACACCGCGCAGCCCGGCAGCATGACCGACGAGCAACGCGGACTGCTCAAGGACATCTGGGGTCCCGGCATGCGGGCGAACGGGCAGAACCAGGAGATCGTGCCGCAACTCGCGCCCGCCGACGGGGACTGGGTTCTCACGAAGTGGCGTTACAGCGCGTTCGCCCGGACCGACCTGCTCGAGCGGTGTCGCGCGGCCGGGCGCGACCAGCTCGTGCTGTGCGGGGTCTACGCGCACGTCGGGGTGCTGGCCACCGCGCTCGACGCGTACAGCAACGACATCCAGCCGTTCTTCGTCGCTGACGCGACAGCCGACTTCACCGAGGACCACCACCGAATGGCACTCGACTACGCGGCCGCTCGCTGCGCGGTGGTCACAACGGCAAAGGGGCTACTCACATGACAGCACCATTCCTGTTGGACGACGTGTTCACCGGCCGCGCCGGCCCGTTCGCGCTGCTGCACCGGCCAGACGCGACCGGCCACGGAGTGCTCGACGTGCTGACCGGTCCGGTGTCCGAGCACGAGACGCTCGACGACCTGCCCCTCCCGGCCGGCGACTGCGACGAGGTGCTCGCCCTCGTCCCCTACCGGCAGCTCACCGAACGCGGGTTCGCCTGCCACGACGACGGCACCCCGCTCGTCGCGCTCACGGTCACGGCCAGCCAGCGGCTACCGCTCACCGAGTTGCTCGCCCACATCCCGGACGTGCCGACACCGGTCATCGGTGGCCGGTTCGACCTCGACGACGACACCTACGCGAGCACCGTCCGCAGGGTGATCGAGAAGAACATCGGCGCCGGTGAAGGCGCGAACTTCGTGCTGAAGCGGTCCTTCACCGCCGACATCGGCAACTACGGCCCCCTCAGCGCGCCCGCGTTCTTCCGCAGGCTGCTGACCACGGAGAAGGGTGCCTACTGGACGTTCCTGGTGCACACCGGCGAACGGACGCTCGTCGGCGCCTCACCGGAACGGCACGTCAGCCTGAACGACGGCACCGTCGTGATGAACCCGATCAGCGGCACTTACCGCTACCCGCCGACCGGCCCGACCCCGCAGGGAGTGCTGGAGTTCCTCGAGGATCAGAAGGAGACCGACGAGCTCTACATGGTCCTCGACGAGGAACTGAAGATGATGGCCCGCATCTGCGAGAGCGGCGGCCGCGTGATCGGCCCCCGGCTCAAGGAGATGGCCAGGGTCGCGCACACCGAGTACTTCATCGAGGGCCGCAGCACCCGTGACGTGCGGGAGATCCTGCGCGAGACGATGTTCGCGCCGACCGTCACCGGCAGCCCGCTGGAGAACGCGTGCCGCGCCATCCGCGACTACGAGCCCGGCGGCCGCGGCTACTACAGCGGCGCCGCCGCGTTGATCGGCTGGGATGCCCGCGGCGAGCAGACGCTGGACTCGGCGATCCTCATCCGCACCGCGGACATCGACCGCACCGGCCGGGTCCGCATCGACGTCGGCGCCACCATCGTGCGGCACTCGAACCCCGAGTCGGAGGCCGCCGAGACTTCGGCCAAGGCGGCGGCGCTGGTCGCGGCGCTCGAATCGGAACGCACGACACTCGGCACCCATCCGTCCGTCCGGGCCGCGCTGGCCCGCCGCAACGACACCATCGCGGACTTCTGGCTCTCCGACTTCACCGCGCGGGCCGACCCGCACGCCGGGCTGACCGGCCGCGAGGTGCTGGTGATCGACGCCGAGGACAGCTTCACCGCCATGATCGGACACCAGCTGACCGCGCTCGGCCTGCGGGTGACCGTCCGCGGTCACGACGAGGATCCGGACGACTCCGGCTACGACCTCGTGGTGATGGGGCCAGGCCCCGGCGACCCGCGCGACCTGGCCCACCCGAGGATCGGCTTCCTGCACCGCCGGATCACGCGCCTGCTCGCCGAGTCACGCCCGTTCCTCGCGGTGTGCCTGAGCCACCAGGTCCTCAGCCTGCTGTTCGGGCTCGACCTGCACCGCCGTGAACAGCCGAACCAGGGCGTGCAGGCCAAGATCGACCTGTTCGGCTCGCCGGCACAGGCCGGGTTCTACAACACCTTCGCCGCGTTGAGCACCCACGACGAGTTCACCGTGGACGGTGTGGGGCGGGTCGAGGTCGCTCGCGACCCGGAGACGAACGAGGTGCACGCCTTGCGCGGCAACCGCTTCGCCTCCATGCAGTTCCACCCCGAGTCCGTGCTGACCGCCGACGGCCCTCAGCTCGTCGGCGCCACGCTGCTGAGGCTGCTGGGTCGTCCCGCCGCCATCGAAGTCGCCTGAGGAGAACTGTGGTGCACCACTACGCGGTGGCGGACGCGTTCGCCGACAAACCCCTGCACGGCAACCCGGTCGCGGTGTTCTTCGACGCAGACGACCTCACGCCGGAGCAGATGCAGCGCATCGCGCGCGAGACGAACCTGTCCGAGACCACCTTCGTGCTGCGGCCCGAGCAGGGCGGCGACGCGCACATCCGGATCTTCACCCCGGTCAACGAGCTGCCGTTCGCCGGGCACCCGCTGCTCGGCACCGCGATCGTGCTCGGCTGCCGCGGCCACGGCGCGCGGCTGCGACTGGAGACCGCGATGGGCGTCGTCCCGTTCGAGGTGGAGGTCGGTGGCAGTAACGCCAAGGGCAGGCGCACCGGGCACGCCACGATGCGCCAGCCCGTGCCCACCTGGCGGCCGTTCGACCGGACCGGCGAGCTGCTCGACGCGCTCGGCGTGCCGGAACCGCCGTTCCCGGTGGAGATCTACCACAACGGCCCCCGGCACGTCCTGGTCGGACTGGACAGCATCGCGTCGCTGTCCAAAGTGGATCCGGACCACCGTGCGCTCGCCGGGTTCGAGGACATGGCGGTCAACTGCATCGCGGGTTCGGGAACGCGGTGGCGCAACCGGATGTTCTCGCCCGCCTACGGGGTGGTCGAGGACGCTGCCACCGGCTCGGCCGCGGGCCCGATCGCCATCCACGCCGCACGGCACGCCCAGGCGCCGCACGGTCAGTGGGTGGACATCGCCCAGGGCGTGGAGATCGGGCGGCACTCCCTGATGCGCGCCCGGATCGAACTCGACGGCGATCACGTCGAGTCGGTCGAGGTCGGCGGGCACGGCGTCGTCGTGGCGGAGGGCACGTTCCATGTCTGAGAGAACCAGGTCCGAGTCGCTCACCGGGACGATCGTGGCCGCCTTCCCGGAGTACGCCGATCCTCCCGGTGACCCGTTCGAGCTGTTGACGTCGTGGCTGTCGGCCGCCGAGCAGAACGGGGTGCGCGAGCCGAGGGCGTTGGCGCTGGCCACGGCGGACGAACACGGGCGCACGTCGTCCCGAGTCGTCGTGCTGAGCCGGATCACGCCGTCCGGCCTGGTGTTCGCCACGCACCGGGACAGCCGCAAGGGCCGCGAACTCGCGGTGAACCCGTGGGCGTCCGGGGTCCTGTACTGGCGTGAGACCAGCCAGCAGGTCGTCGTCGCCGGACCGGTGCGGCTGTTGCCGGACGACGAGGCCGACGCGATGTGGGCGGCCCGGCCACCGTTCACCCACGCCATGACCACCGCGTCACGGCAGAGCCACCCGCTGACCGACGTCGCCGCCCTGCGCGCGAAGGCTCATCTGCTCGGCGCCGAACCGTTGCCACGTCCGGACAACTACGCCGGCTACGTGCTCGAGCCTGCGGAGATCGAGTTCTGGGCCAACGGCTCGGACCGGCTGCACGAACGACTGCACTACGAACGACTGGGCTACGACCGGGACGACACCGGCTGGCACACCACGAGGTTGCAACCATGACAGTCCTTTTCGGAAACACTACCGACGCGGACCTGCGGGCCCGCAACCGGCACGCGGTCGAGCAGTACTTCCGCACCGGTCCCGAGGCGAGGCTCAGCCGCTACCTGCTCTACACCGAGGACGGCACGGCGTCGCTGGTCAACACCGACATCGGCAGACCGATCACGGTCCGCGGCCGGGAGAAGCTCAAGCGGCACAACGAACTGTCGCTGCAGGTGCTCCCGGACTGGGAATGGCACGACGTGGTTCTCTACGAGACGCACGACCCCGGCACCATCTGGGTCGAGTGCGACGGCGAGGGCACCATCCGGTTCCCGGACTACCCCGAAGGCCACTACCGCAACCACTTCGTGCACGGGTTCACCCTCGTCGACGGGCTCATCGCGGCGAGCAGGGAGTACGCGAACCCGATCGAGCACATGCGGTCACTCGGCATCGAGACCCCGCACATCAAGCGCGACTTCATTCCCTCAGGAGAGGAGTGACCATGGACCACGAAGCTTCCCGTGCCGCGATCGACCTGGTCACCGCGGCGTGGCGCTCCCAGGTCGTGCACGTCGCGGCATCGCTGCGGCTGCCTGACCTCGTCGCGGCCGGACATCGCACCAGCGCGGCATTGGCCTCGCCGACCGGCGTCGACGCCGCGGCGTTGCACAGGCTGCTGCGCGTGCTGGCGTTGCTCGGTCTGTTCGATGGCGACGACACCGGCGGATACACCGTCACCGCGGTGGGCGAGCAGTTCCAGGACCGGCCAGGATCGTTGCGCGACACGGCCCTGCTCTACGCCGACGAGTTCTACACCGCCTGGGGCCACGCCGCGGAGTCGTTCCGCACCGGCGTACCGGGGTTCGAGCTGGCGTTCGGCCGCACGCTGATCGACTACCTCGGGGAGGACGCCGACGCCGCGGGCCGCTTCCAGCGCAGCCTGCGCGCCAACAGCTTCTTCTTCGACGCCGTGCCCGACGTGATCGACTTCGGGCACAGCACCCACGTGGCCGACATCGGCGGCGGCAGCGGGCTGCTGCTGTCCACCGTGCTCCGCGCCGCGCCCCGCACCCGCGGCACCTACCTCGACCTGGAACACACCATCCCGATCGCCCGCGAGCACTTCACCGCGACGGTCGGGACGGACCGGGTCGACCTGGTCGCCGCCGACATGTTCACCGCCGCGCTGCCCGAGGCCGACACCTACCTCTTGTCACGGGTGCTGGGTGACTGGTCCGACGACGACTGCGTGCGGCTGCTGCGCAACGTCCGGCGGGCGATGCCACCACACGCCCGTCTGCTGATCATCGAGCGGGTCGTGCACGACGACCAGCCGGGTCTGCTCGCCCCGCTGTGGGATCTGCAGCTCTTCGTGCTCAACGGAGGCACGCAACGGGAGTACCGCACCTACACCGATCTCGCCGCGCGGTCCGGGTTCGCGATCAAGGAGTCGGTCGCGCTGCCCATGGAGAACTCCGCGCTCGTGCTCATCCCGACCGACTGACCGGAAGGAAGACCGTGACCACAGAAGTGAGACCCGGCCTGCTGGTCGAGTACGCGCTCAGCTACCTGTACTCGTCAGCCTTGAACACCGCTGCCCGGCTCGGTGTCGCGGACCACCTCCACGACGGTCCCCGCACCGCCGCCGAGCTCGCCGCCGCCACCGGCGCACACGGTCCGAACCTGCACCGCGTGCTGCGTTTCCTCGCCACCCGCGGCGTGTTCCGCGAGGACGACGAGTCCCGCTTCCACCTGACACCGCTGGCCGAGCCACTGCGCGCGGACTCACCGAAGTCGTTGCGGGACTTCGTCCTCAGCCTCGGTGACGGAATCTTCCTCGAGCCCGCCGCCCGCATGTACGACACCGTTGTCTCCGGGCGGGCCGTTTTCGACGACATCTTCGACGCGCCGTTCTACGAGCACCTCGCGAACGACCCTGTGACCGGCCCCGCCTACAACGCCGGCATGGCGGCCTTCTCCAACCTGGTCAGCAACGACGTCACCGCCGCCTACGACTTCCCGGACCACGCGGTGGTCGTCGACGTCGGCGGCGGCCGGGGCGGCCTGCTGCGCAGCATCCTGCTGCAGCACCCGCACGTCACCGGCGTCCTGTTCGACCTGCCCAGCGTCGTCGACGACCACGTACTGGACGAACCGGACCTGGCCGGGCGCTGGCGCGTGGAGAGCGGCGACTTCTTCGAGTCGGTCCCCGAAGGCGGCGACGTCTACGTCTTCAAGCACGTCTTCGCGAGCTGGTCCGACGCCGACTGCCTGCGACTGCTCTCCACGTGCCGCAAGACCATGCCCGACAACGGACGGGTCCTGGTCGTCAACGGCGTCATCCCGCCGGGCAACGACCCCCACCCCGGCAAGACCATCGACGTCCTGATCCTGAACCTGCTGGGCGGCAAGGAACGCACCCTGCCCGAGTACGAGTCGCTGCTCGTCGAGGCCGGCTTCACGGTCAGCCGCGTCATTCCCGTGTCACCCAACGCAACCATCATCGAGGGGACTCCCGCATGACCCGCACCGTCGAACCTACGAGCCCAGCCCTCGAGGACCTGCTCGCCGTGGTGGCCGAGCGCCGCGCCGAGTTCACCGCGCTGCGCGACATCCCGCGCGACGTGATGGAGAAGTTCCGCGCGGCCGGCGTCTACCGCGCCGCCACACCGAAGATGTTCGGTGGCGACGCGCTCCCGCCGCGCCAGTACCTGCGCATGGTCGAGCGGATCGCCGAGGTGGACGGCTCCGCGGGCTGGATGGCCAGCATCGAGGTCGCCAAGATCTACCTGGCCGCCCTGCCACTGGAAACCCAGGCCAAGCTGTACTCGACCGGCCCGGACGTCGTGTTCGCAGGCGGTCTCTTCCCCATGCAACCGGCCGAACGCGAGCCAGGAGGCTTCAAGGTGAGCGGGCAGTGGCGGTTCGCCAGCGGCTGCACGAGCGCCGACATCCTCGCCGTCGGCATCAGGACCGAAGACGACAAGGCGCGCATGGCGGTGCTGCCCGCCGAAGACGTCGAGATCGTCGAGAACTGGGACGTCGTCGGCATGGAGGGCACCGGCAGTCACGACCTGAGGATCAACGGCGTCGTCGTGCCCGACGAGTGGACCTTCCTCCGCGGCGGCCGCGCGAACGTCGACGAGCCCCTGCACCGCTACCCCGCCGTGCCCTACGCCGCGCAAGCGTTGGCGGCGGTCAACCTCGGCATCGCCCGAGCCGCGCTCGACCACCTCACCCAGGTCGGCGCGGGCCGCACCGGCCTGACCGGAGCAGCCCAGCTCGCCGACCGTCCCTACGCGCGGATCGCCGTCGGCAAAGCCGAAGCCGCGCTGCGCTCGGCCCGCGCCTTCTTCTACGAGGTGACCGACGAGGTGTACGCGACGGTCACCTCCGGCACGCCGGCGTCGGTCGAGCAGGCCAGCTCGATCCGGCTGGCCGCCGCACACGCGGCCGCGGTCAGCTTCGACGTCGTGCGCACCGCCTACAGCCTCGCCGACATCTCGGCGATCAGCTCCGGCCACCCGCTGCAGCGCCACCTGCGGGACGCGTCGGTCGTCCCGCACCACGCCTTGCTGACCGAGGGCGTCTACGACGGTGCGGGAGCGGTCCTGATGGGCGTCAAACCCGCTCCCGGCTACGTCTGACGGAGGCAGCCCAATCGCCTCAACCGCTCGGCGCGTGCCGAGCAGCGCCGGCTCGGAGCAGGGCGAGGGCGAACAGCCCCGCCGGGATGATCAGCCAGCAGGAGAACAGCCGGTAGCCGAGGACGACGGCCGCGGCGGGCGCCTCACTCGCGCCCGCCGCGATCAGCGCGGCGAGCAGACTCGCCTCGATCACGCCCATCCCGCCGGGCGTCAGCGGCACCTGGCGCACCAGTTGGACGACCACGTACGCCGTGCCCACCTCGACGAACGTCAGCGGCAGGTGGAACGCCTGCGCGACAGCGGCCAGGCAGCAGAGGTCGGCCAGCCAGTTGACGATCGCGAAGGCGAGAGCGCCGCGCCGATAGCGCGTCCGCAAGGTCACCATCGCCGTCACCGCGTGCCGAGCGCTCGCCCGCCAACCGCTCGACGTCCAGTCGTCCCCGTGTCCCGGAACGCCGTGCGAGTCGGGCTCGCAGCGACGGGTCGCCTCCCACACCGCGAACACCAGGAGGGTGATCACGAGCGCCCCCGCGATCACCGAGCCGGCCGGGTGCGCCCGCCAGGTGTCCTGCGGGTGCGCCGCCAACAGGGTGAGGAATCCGAACAGGTACAACAACGCCAGACCCGCCGTCGACAACACCCCGGACAGCAGGAGCACAGTCGCCGCGACCTCTGTGCTCGCACCCGCCTTGCGGAACGCCTTGTAGGCGAAGCCCGCCGAGACGGCCGACCCGGCGGGCATGCTGATGGCGATGGCCGAACGCCCGTACGTGACGGCGATGGACCGCCAGATCGTCAGGGACACGCCGAAACCCCGCAGGAGCCACCACTGCTGGCGGGCGAACATCCTCATCGAGACCAGTTCGGCTACGAGTGCCAGCAGCAGCCAGCCGACGTCGGCCGTCCGGACGACCGGCACCAGGTCGGACATCTTCGGCAGTGACCGGTACACCAGCGCACCCGCCGCCACGAGTGCCACCGCAGTGAGGATTGGCCGCCACCAACGTCTCATCCACTTCTCCCGGCAGTTACTAGACGCAGCCGTTCCGTTTTGGTCGACGGTAGACCCACCACCCGGCCGACACGACAACCGGGGTCCCGAGTCGCTCACGCATTCCGCCGTCCAGCTGGCCCGACGCGTCATACGAGGTCAGACGGGCGTGTTGTTGGCTCGCCACTGCAGAAACTCCGATACCGAGGTGACGTCGCTGAAGTCGGGACGGCGGGTCTCCTGGCAGCCTTCGACGTAGACCACTGTGCGGCCTTCGTCGTCTTTCGGAACGGACTGACGAGGTCTCGCGTCGCTCGCGGAGTTCACCACGTCCGGTCTGGCGCCGTTCGACGGCTGAGCGGCCGCCACGCCCGGCGACGCGACGACAGCCGCCCCCAGCGTGAAACACACGGCCGTGACGACCGCACGTCGCAATCTTCACGGCGGCCTGCCTGTACGGGGTCGGCCTCCTCGTGGCCGGCCCGACGCGAGCCCTTCGGCAGGTGACGCGAGACCACCTGGTGTGGACCGTCGCCCTGGTCGACGGAGTCGCGATCACGGTCGCGTTCGTCGCGGCAGGGCCGGATGCTCAA
Organism: Lentzea tibetensis; assembly: GCF_007845675.1. Classification (GTDB taxonomy): domain Bacteria; phylum Actinomycetota; class Actinomycetes; order Mycobacteriales; family Pseudonocardiaceae; genus Lentzea; species Lentzea tibetensis. Next base: position 204,301 of record NZ_VOBR01000012.1, read on the forward strand.
GCGCTGGCAGAAGTCCGGCGAACGGTGGCCCTCGGACGCACTGACCACGGCGCCGCCGCGACCGCGGCTGGGCCGTCGTCCACGGCGCGGGAGCGGTCCTGATGGGCGTCAAACCCGCTCCCGGCTACGTCTGACGGGGGCTCAGTGGTGGCGGTCGGCGGCGTCGAACCAGTTCAGGGTTCGGCGCCAGGCCTCCGTCGCGCCGTGCGGGTTGAACCGGGCGCCGGTGTCGTTGAAGAAGGCGTGATCGGCCTCGGTGAAGGTGAGGAGTTCGTACTTCAGCCTCGCGGCTTCCAAGGCCGCCTTGGCCGCCGGCCGGGTCGCGTTGACTCGGGTGTCGAGCCCGCCGTACACCCCGAGCACGGCGGCTCGGGAGCCTTGGAAGTTCCCGCCTTCCGGGAACGGCCCGTAGTACGCGGCGCCCGCGGCCAGGCGCGGCTCGTTCGAGGCGAGCAGGCGCCACACCATGTTGCCGCCGAAGCAGTAGCCGACCGCGCACAGCTTCTTGCCGCGCACGCGCCGCTTGAGCTCGGAGAGGCCGGCTTTCATGTCCGCGACGAAACGTTCCGGCGGGATCCGTGAGAGCGCGGCCGCCACCTCGGCTTCACCGGGGAACGCCCCGGTGCCGCCCTCCTCGGACAACAGGTCGAGCGCGAGTGCGGAGTACCCGCTGGCGGCGAACCGCCCGGCGACCGTGCGGATGTGCTCGTTCAGCCCGCGGTTCTCGTGGATGACCAGCACGCCACCACGGGGCTTCTCAGCGGCAGCCCAAGCGGCCATCAGCGGCACGCGGGGTCCAGCGAACGTGATCGACTCACGAGGGACGGGAGCCCAGCTCGTTTCGGACGAGGAACGTTTGCCGCTCTCCGGTTCGACTGCCGCCGCACTACCCGATGCGAACGCGGTCAGCAGCCCACTCGCTGCCGCACCGGTCACACCGAGCAAGCCGAGGCGGCGTAGCGCTTCCCGTCGGTTGATGATGCCGTCGGCAAGGTCTTCCGCGACTTCTTCTGCGAGATACCGCTGAATCTCCGTCATGGCTACTCCCAACAGACTCTGCGAGAGTGGCACCGGCCGGTGGCCGGCAGCCCGCGGTGGCGCGGACGAGCATAGACCTCACCGCCAGGCACCGGCTGTTTGTTCGCTGTCCGCACCCGCCGGCCGCCAGGAATGTCCACAAAGGACTCTGCTGGGTCGGACGGAGAGTCACCCTTGCCGTTCGTCGACCGCGGAGGATACGGTAACGAAACTGAACCAGTAAGAAAAGTGAACCGGAGGGAACCGTGCTCTCTGTCGCGCAGTCCGTCGCCGATCTGGCCCGAGCGGTCGCGCCCAAGACGGAGCAGGCCAGGGCACTCGCTCCCGAACTGGTCGAGGTGATCCGGGAGCAGCGCCTGTTCGCGCTCGGTGTCCCGCGGTCCCTCGGTGGTATCGAACGTCCGCCGGGCGAGACCTTGGCCGTCGCCGAGACCATCGCCCGTGGTGATGCCTCGGCTGGGTGGTGCGTGTCGATCGCGGCCACGAGCGGTCTGCTCGGCGCCTACCTGCCGGAAGCAGGAGCGCGAGAGGTGTTCGGGGACGGCAGGTCGGTGGCGTCCGGTGTGTGGGCACCCAAGGGGCGTGGCAAGACCGTGCACGGTGGTGTCGTGCTGTCCGGGCAGTGGTCGTTCTGCTCCGGCATCCAGCACGCCGACTGGTTGTTCGCCGGATTCGTGCTGGACACCGGCGTGCTTCGGGTGGCCGCGCTGCCCAAGGACGACCTGGAGGTGCTCGACACCTGGCACACGACCGGGCTGAGAGGCACCGGCAGTCACGACTCGGTCGCCCGTGACGTGTTCGTTCCCGATCACCGCGTGCTGTCCGTGTTGGACGGTCCGCCGGACGACACGACCGCCCTGTACCGCTTTCCGGTGTTCGGGTTCTTCGCGTTGTCGGTCGCCGCGGCGGCGATGGGCAACGCCTTCGGTGCGCTGGACGACTTCATCGCTCTCGCGGCCGAACGCAGCCCTCTCGGGTCGAGCCGCACGCTCGCGGAACGGTCGTCGACCCAGGCCGCGGTGGCCGAGGCGCACGCGACACTGCGAGCCGCGCGGGCGTTCTACTACGAGGCCGTCGAGGACGCCTGGCAGGCAGCGCGGGGAACCGAGCCGGTCCCGGTGCCTCAGCGGGCGGCCTTGCGGCTGGCCGCGACGCACGCGACCCGCACCGCGAAGCAGGTCGTCGCGAACCTCTACGACCTCGCCGGTGGAGGTGCGATCTACGACGACTCCGTGCTGCAGCGCCGTTTCCGCGACGCCCACACCGCGTCGGCCCACTTCCAGGTCAACGCGGCCTCGTTCGAGCTGACCGGCCGGGTGCTGCTCGGCGTGCTGGCCCGGACGGAGCAGCTGTGACGTCGGTCGGCGTGGTGACGCCGTTCTGGCTGGACCGGCCACCGGCGGAGGCGCTCGACATCGCCGTGAACGCGGACCTCGCGGGCTTCGGCACGCTGTGGATCGGGGAGATGGCGACGTTCGACGCGTTCGCCCTGGCGACCGCCGTCGGCCTGCGCACGTCCCACATCTCGTTGAAGATCGGCCCGCTCGCGGCCGGGGTGCGCAGCCCGGTGGCACTGGCGCTGGGACTGTCCACAGTGGTCACGACGACCGGACGGCGAGCCAGTCTGGCACTGGGTGCGTCGAGCCCGAGGATCGTGCGGGACTGGCACGGGCGGCCGTGGGAACCGGTCCGCCGGGTGCGGCAGACCGTCCGCGACACGCGAGCGGTGTTGAACGGCAACCGCATGGCGGGGTTCCGCATGCAGGCACCGCTACCCGGCACGCCGATCTCGGTCGCCGCGTTCGGACCGGCGATGACGCGCGTGGCCGCGGACGAGGCGGACGAGGTGGTGCTGAACCTGGTCGGCGCCGGCCACGTCACCCGTGTCCGCGCCGAGCTCGCCGAACTGACCCGCGTGCCACCGCCGATCGCCGTCTGGCTGCCCACCGCGCTCGATCCGGGGCCCGCGACGATCCGGCAGCTGCGCGAGCAACTCGCCGTCTACCTCGCTCCACCCGGCTACGGCGAGATGTTCAGCGCACTCGGCCACGGCGACCTCGTCGCTCGGGCACGCGCCGGAACGCCGAGATCCGAACTGGCGCACGACATCCCGGTCGACCTGCTCGAAGCCGTCGGCGCCGTCGGCTCGGCCACCGCCATCGCTCGCCGCGTGGAGGAGTACTTCGAGGCGGGCGCGAGCCACGTCGGCCTCGTGCCGGCGACCGCCGACGACCCGGCCGCCCGTACCCTGCTCACGACCCTCGCCCCACTGGTCCAAGGACGGTCCTCATGACATCCGACGCCCTCGACCGCCGATTCCGCGGCGAGTCCGTCGGCAGGGCGCTGGACCTGGTGGGCGAACGGTGGACGCTGCTCATCCTGCGCGAGGCGTTCTTCGGGGTGCGGCGGTACGGCCAGTTCGTCCGCAACCTCACCATCCCGCGGCCCACCCTGTCGGCGCGACTGAAGTCGCTGGTCGAGGCCGGGCTGCTCGACCGCGTGCCGTACGCGGCCGAGCCGGACCGCTTCGACTACCGGCTCACGCAGGCGGGCAAGGAGCTCTTCCCCGCGATCGTGATCCTGATGCAGTGGGGTGATGAGTACGTGCCGGATCCCGACGGCCCGGCGGTCGTGCTCGAACACACCACCTGCGGGAAGGACGCCGACGCCTACGTCGCCTGCCGCCAGTGCGGTGAGGAGATCAACGCGCAGAACGTGACCGCTCGTCCGGGCCAGGCCCAGTAGCGCGTCGTCAGGTTCCGCTGCACGTCGCGGTTGTTCGAACCCCGTACCTGCCTGAACAACCGCGCCCACCGAGGGAATTCTCCTCCGCCGCGGCCGTGGTCAGCGCGTCCGCGCTGGTTGTTCATCGAGGTCACCGGTTTCGAACAACGGTCCCGAGTGGTCGCCTGCTCTCGCAATGCCGCTTCGTCTCACCGACTGCGGCAGTCCCGCGTGACGACGTGGAAGCGAGGAAGCCTTGTGCTAGCACGACGAGGGTTGAATCCCGCGGCTCGGGCGAGCGGCTCGGGCACCAGGCGGTGGTTCACGGCGGTCCTGACGATCGGGAGCTTGCTGGGTGGCGCCCTCGCCGCGTCAGCTCCCGCTCGAGCGGCTGTCCCATCGGTGGATGCCTATTCGAGTTACGTCCGGCCCCAATGCCGACCGTTCGTCGAGCAACCGGGTGCCGTGGAGTTCCGTGCCATGATCATGAGTCGGATGGGCGGGGGCAACCTCGGCATCCACGCGTGCACCGGCCACGAACACGGCGAGGGGCGCGCATGGGACTGGGAGATGGACGCCGCGAAGCCCGGCGACGCCACGAAGGTCGAGCAGGTGCTCAACTGGCTGCTGGCGGCCGACGGTGACGGGAACCGGCACGCGATGGCCCGCAGACTGGGCATCGGGAACATCATCTGGAACCGGAAGTCGATCACGTTGTGGAGCAACGTTCCCGACCAGGAGAAGACGTGGGTCCCGTACGGCGGAAACGATCCGCACACGAACCACGTGCACTTCGCGTTCTCCTGGCCGGGTGCGCGCCGCGAGACGAGCTGGTTCCGGGCCGTTCCCAAACCTGCCGAGTGGTACCCCGACGGTGGCGCGCAGGTGCTCGCCTCCACCACCTCGGGTGGGCTGTTCCACAACACGAGGTTCGGCACCGGGGCGTGGCAGGGCTTCGACGACGTGAAACGCCGGACCGGCGCCGGTTTCACCCCGGTTGACGTCGCATCGGCCATGGTGCGCGGCGAGCAGCACGCGTTGGTCGCCGGTGCGGACACCGAGCTGTGGCACGCGATCCGGCGAGTCGACGGATCGTGGACTCCGTTCGGCAACGTGGAGGACTTCGCCGGCGAGGTCGGCTACATCAGCCGGGTCACCGCGGCGGACGTCCAGGGGTCGCTGCACGTCGTCGCCTTGGTCGCCGGTGAGCACGTACTCCACACCGTGCGCTCGCCGAACGGTTCCTGGACACCGCTGCACAACCTCGAGGTGTTCGCCGGGCAGGTCAGCGGAGTGGTCGACGTGGCCGCCGCCGGCTTCGCCAACGGCGAGTTCCAGCTCTCGATCTCGCTCGCCGACGGACGTCTGCTGCACACCCTGCGCAGGACCGACGGCTGGTGGACCAGCTGGGGTGACGTCGAGGCGGCTACCCACACCAACCCCGGAGCGCCCAGGTCACTGGCGGCGACGAGCATCGACGGAACCATGCACCTCGTGGCCGACTACGGCCTGAACGACATCCGCCACACCGTTCGCCACGCCAACGGAAGCTGGGAACCGCTCAGGAACATCAACGCCGTGAACGACGGCAACACCGGGACGCTCGTCGACGTCGCCGCGTCCGGATCCACCACCGGTGAGCTCCAAGTCCTCGCCGCCACGACATCCGGCCCGCTCTGGCACTCGATCCGCCGGACCAACGGCCAGTGGACCAGGTGGGGCGACACCGGAGCCCCCGGCAGGATCAGCCGGGTCGGCATCGCCATTCACTGACGTTCGAGACGACCGCATTGAGATGCGGATTCGCCATTGCACGGAGGATCACGTGACATCGACGCTGACACGATCACTGCTCGCCTCACTGCTTCTCGCGACCGGAATCGCGTTTCCAGTGGCGCCGGCGAGCGCTGCGGCGAGCTGCACCAGCTTCACCTCGTCAGACGCGTGGCCGGACGGAATTCCGGGGCTCTACCACCACGTGCCGAGCGCCGGCCCGGAAACGAGGAACTTCAACTGCGTGCTGGGCGTCGGGAACAACAGCCTGGCCGTGCTGGCGCTCCAGGAGAGCCTCTTCGTCTGTTACAAGCAGAACATTCGTCGTGACCGCGACTTCGGAGGTGCGACCAAGACTGCCGTCGAGAACGCCCAGAAGACGATCAATCGCGTCCATCCGGAAGCCCGCCTCGCCGTGGACGGCGTGTACGGGCCCCGCACGAGCCTTTACCTCCAGTTCCAGCAATACGACCACAACAACGGCGGCGCACACACGGGCCGATGCTCCCGCCGGTTCTGAAAGCTCTGGGAGAGGAAATGCTGAGAAAACTCGCGCTCGTCTTGGGTGTGATAGTGGCATTCGCGTGGGTCACGCCGGTCGCTCAGGCCGGCCCGACACCGGCTCCCGCTGGGAACGTGGTGGCCTGGGACGACCGCACGGGCGCCCAGCTGGAGCAGTGGGAGTGCGAATACCACCACGTCTGCTTCTGGCCTGAGCCGTTCGGGATGGGGAGCCGGTGCATGTGGGATGTCAGTGACCCCGACTGGACCCAGGGGGATGCGACCTGCTCGTGGGCCACGGTGTGGAACGTGAAATCAGTGATGAACCTGAAGCCCAAGAGCAGCAACGCGAGCCAAGGCGTCGTCTACTACAAGAAGGCGAACCAGCAAGACCGGGCGGGCTGCACGAGGCCGGAGCACGGAGGCAATCTGGCGGGCACTTACAAGCTCCGGTCGCACCGATGGGAGATCGGCCGCTGCGGATAGCGGGGGGTGATCGTGGTTGACGGGTCGCGGCCGGAACTGTCCCGTCAGGCGTTCCGGCCGCAGGCCCCCAGGGGACGGCGCTAGCCCAAACAGCTCGCTCCGTGAACAACCACGAACTCACCGGTGTGTATGCGATGCCCGCCGTAACCCCATGTCACTGGAACGAAGTCGCGGAGCACCGCGAATGAACATCCCTTGGGAACGAACACCTTGTCGACATCCCCTCCTCCGCTGCCGCTTCTCGGCCGAACCCACCGGTACTCCGAGTCCAGCTGCACGAGTACCGATTGGGAGTCCAACAGGTTGACGACGTGGCCGCAGATGCCGACGATGCAGCCGCGCTGCGGCGTGATGCCGGCCGTGCCGACGGGCTCCCCCGCATGTGCGCGCGGCGTGCCCAGCAACCCGCTCGCCACCACCACGAGCATTGCCGAAGCGATGATCGCGCGCGGCCGACTGGTGGTCGCCACGCGGATCACATGAGTTGCTTCCGACAAGATTCCTCCCCAACTGTCAGTAGATTTATCGCACAACGAAATGTCGCCGTGTTCGTGTTGAGCGGACCACCTGTGACAGTTGTTCACCAGGGGACGACACGTCGAACAATGTCGCTTGACGCGGTGCGGACGTTGGGACAGGGTTCGGGTCGAGGAACTCGGCTCAAACAACTGCCGGGTTCGAGGGGTGTTCGATGCCGCGTCCAGAGCGTGAGGTCGATCCTGATTCCGGCCCGGTGGCGTTGTTCGCGGCGCAGTTGCGTGAGATGCGGCGTGCCGCCGGCGGTCCGGGATATCGACTGCTGGCGGAGCGTTCTGGGTATTCCATGAGCACGTTGGCGGATGCGGCCGGGGGCCGGAGGCTGCCGAGTCTGGCCGTGACGCTGGCCTTCGTGCGCGCGTGCGGCGGCGACGTCGTGGTGTGGGAACCGCGATGGCAGCAGACCGCTCGGCTGATGGCTGCCCGCGTGACCGACTCGGAGGCGAGAGCGCCGTATCGCGGCTTGGCGTCCTACGACGTCGGCGACGCCGACCTGTTCTTCGGCCGACGGCGGCTGGTCGAGCAGCTGACGCGGATGCTCCGCGAGCAGTCGTTCGTCGCGGCGTTCGGTGTGTCGGGCAGCGGGAAGTCGTCACTGCTGCGCGCCGGCCTGGTGCCGGCGATGGCGACCCAGGTGGACGAAACCGGCCGTTCGCCGGTGATCGTCACACCGGGCGCGGATCCGGTCGTGGCACTGCACAGCGCGCTCGAGACCGTTCCAGCGGACCGGAACGTGCTGCTGATCGTCGACCAGTTCGAGGAGCTGTTCACGCTGTGCGCCGATCCCATTGTGCGCGGTGAGTTCGTCGCCGGGCTCGCCGAACTCGCCGCGAGACCCGGCGCGGACAACCGGGTGGTGATCGGGGTACGAGCGGACTTCTACGCTCGCTGCACCGAACTCCCCGATCTCGCGACGTTGCTCGCCGAGGCGAGTGTGCCGGTACCGCCGCTGAACGACGACGAACTGCGTGAGGCCATCACCAAACCGGCGCATCAGGCCGGGCTCACCGTCGAACGAGCGCTGGTGACCAAGATCCTGGCTGATGCGGGCGGTCAGTCCGGTGCGTTGCCGCTCGTGTCGCACGCGTTGCTCGAGACCTGGCGGCAACGTCGCGGCGACGTGTTGACGGTCGCGGGCTACGAGGCCACCGGCGGCGTGGCGCACGCGATCGCTCAGACCGCGGAGGCGGTGTACACGGGACTCGACCACGATCAGCAGCAGACAGTCCGCCAGACGCTGACACGACTGGTGGCTCTGGCTGAGGGCGGACAGGACACGCGACGGCGGGTCCATCGCGGCGAACTGGACTTCCCAGCGGTGGACAAGGTCCTCGAGACGCTGGCCGCGGCTCGTCTGGTGGTGCTCGACGACGACACGGTGGAAGTCGCCCACGAAGCGCTCATCAGCGCGTGGCCGCGGCTGCGGACGTGGCTCACCGCCGACCGCGAGGCGTTGCGCACCCACCGGCAACTGATCGAGGCGGCCGCGATGTGGCATTCGCTGGATCGCGACGCCGGCGCGCTCTACCGGGGTACCCGCCTGGCGATCGTGCAGGAGTGGGCCGAGGAGGAGAGCCACCTCGCCGGGTTGAACCGCGGCGAACGCGAGTTTCTCGACGAGAGCGTGAGCGCCGCCTTCGCCGAACGGACCGCGGTCGGTCGCCGCGCCCGTCAGCGTCGTGTGCTCACCGCGGCGCTGGCCGGCTTGCTGGTGTTGTCCGTCGTCGCCGGAGCGGTGGCCACCTGGCAATGGCGCAGTGCCTTGGGCGAACGCCAGCAGGCGGTGTCCCGGCAGTTCGCGATCCAGTCGTCGGTGCTGGCGAGCACCGACGTGGCGGAGGAGCTGCGGCTCGGTCTCGAGGCGTACCAGGCCGCACCGACCGTGGAAGCGCGGGGCGCGTTGCTCAGCGCGGCCAGCCGGATCGCGTACACGGGACGACTCGATCACAGCGGCATGGTCAAGGACGTGGTGTTCAGTCCGGACGGTCGTCAGCTGGCGACCGCGGGCCAGGACGGGCGCATCGTGCTGTGGGACGTCGCGGACCGCGCACGCCGACAGGTGCTGACCGGTCATGACGCGGCAGTGCGCTCCCTTGCCTACGGGCCGGACGGCCGTTGGCTGGTCTCCGGCAGTCTCAACGGCACCGTGATCGTGTGGGACCTCCAGCAGCACGCCGAGATCCGGCGCCTGCACGGCATGTCCGGACTGGTCGACAGCGTCGCGGTCAGCCCGGACGGCACTCTCGTGGCAGCAGTGGGCCAGGATCACCGGATCATGCTGTGGCGAGTCGCGGACGGAGCCGGTCTCGGCGAGCTGGCCGGTCACGGTGGCGAGTTCAGCGAAGTCGCGTTCTGCTCCAACAGCCAGGTGGTCTCGGCCGGCGACGACGGCACCGCGGTGGTGTGGGACCTCGGGAACCGCGTTCGAAGCCACACTCTGCGGGCGAGCGCGCAGGCGGTGTACACGGTGGCCTGCAGTCACGACGGTCGCACAGCCGCGGTCGCGGGCGAGGACCGCGCTGTCACGATCTGGGACACCGGGACGGGCGAACGCCGGCGAGTGATGCGGGATCACAGCAACTCCGTGCGCGCACTGGCTTTCAGTCCTGACGACGCAACGCTGGTGTCCGCCGGATACGACGGCACCGCGATGGTCTGGGACGTTCGGCGCGGGCAACGTCTCATCACCCTGACCGGACACACGAGCGCCCTCTACGCGGTGGCCTTCAGCCCGGACGGTCGCACCATCGCCAGCGGCAGCAGGGATCGCACGGTGCTGCTCTGGGACCGCGAGCACATGCCGATGGCCGGTCACGTCGACGAGGTCAACGCCGTCGCCGTCGCACCGGACGGCCGCGCGGTCGCCTCGGCGAGCAAGGACGACACCGTCGTGGTGTGGGATCCGGCAACCGCCGCTGCCCGCACCGTCGCGATCAGCACTCCTCCCGCGCTCGCTGTCGACCGCGGCGCCGCCGCGATCGAGTACAGCCCGGACGGTCAACGGCTGCTCGTCGCCTACCGCGACCAGACCGCCCGGATCTGGGACACCACGTCCGGGCGGTTGATCCACACGCTGACCGGTCACACCGACCGGCTGCTCACCGCGGCGTTCCACCCGGAAGGTCGGACCGCGGTGACCGGGGGCCTCGACCGGACCACCCGGATCTGGGACACCGAACGGGGAACCACCGTCGCCACACTGCCTCACGAGGCCCAGGTGCAGAGCGTCGCGTTCAGCCGCGACGGCACCGTGCTCCTCACCGCCACCCAGGACGGTGTGCTCACGCTCTGGAACACCAGCAACTGGACAGCACGCCGCGTGGTGCACGACGAGCCAGGCCTGATCTCGGCTGCGCTCAACCTCGAACTGAACCTGATCGCCGTCGGCAGGGCGGACGGCACGACTGCGCTCTGGAGCACCACCGGGGTGGCCGTCCTGTCCGGCCACACCGGTCCCGTGAACTCACTGGCGTTCCACCCCGGCAACAGGTTCCTCGCCACAGCGAGCCTCGATCAGACCATCCGCATCTGGGACCTGTCCCAGCGGCAGACGTGGGCCGCTCTCACCGGTTCGGCCGGCGGGGTCAGCGACATCACCTGGAGCACCGCCGATCAGCACCTCTACAGCGTCGGCGGAGACCACACCGTGACGCGGTGGATCACCGATCCGGACACGGCGAGCCATCACGTGTGCGAGAACCTCGCGCACAGGTTCCCCGCGAAGCCGCGACCCGGCTCCTGTTCGTCCGCACGGTGAGCGTCGTTCGGTTGGCAGCGGTGCGCCTCCTGATGCGTGGCCTCGGCTTCTGCTGACGCGCCTTGAGCGGCGAGCGCGACGGCCAGATCCCGCAGCGTCCTCGCCCGCCACAGCGTCAGGTTCAGCGACTCCCACCAGTCGAGCGCCTGCCGCAGGTGGCCGATCGCCTCGGTGAACCGGCCGGACGCCAGCTCCAGCTCACCGAGTGTCCGGCGGACGAGCGCCTCGCCGAAGCCGTCCTGCATGTCGTGACACGTGTCCAACGCCGTCAGCAGCTCGGGCCGCACCTCCTCGCCGCGGCCCTGCCTGATCCGGACCTTCGCGAGCGACTGCACGGCGTAGACGGTCATCAACCGGTCGCCCGCGGCGCGCAGGCACCGCAGGGCCTCCTCGCCCTCCCGCGCCGCGTCGTCGAGGCGACCCTCCGCGCGGAAGACGATGCCGATCGACCGGCGCACCAGCCCGACACCGTGGCCGTCACCGAGCTCCTGATACGCGGCGAGTGCCTGCTCGCTGCCCGCGCGGGCAGCGGGGAAGTCGCCCAGCTCCAACAACGTCATGGCGCGACCGTGCTCGGCGCGGGCCACCGCACGCGGGTCGGTCAGCACGGGCAGCACTTCGTCCACAGTAGACAAAGCGGCCGCGAGGTCGCCCCGTTCCCCGAGCACGCTGGCCAACAGCAACCGGGTGACCGGGTTCTCGTCGCACTCCAGCGCCTGGCGGTAGTAGTCGATGGCCTCGTCGAGCCGGTCCTGCTCGGCGCGCAGCCAACCGAGCCCGGACAGCAGCAACGCCTGGCCGGGGCGATCGCCTGCGCGGCGCGCCGACTCCAACGCCACCGCTGTGTCCTCAATGGACAGATCGCAGCAGAAGCGCAGCACGAGCACGGCCCGTTGTCTCGGCGGCACCGCGCGCAACGCCTGCCGCACCGCGACCGCGGTCGTGGAGTCCTCCGCCCGCGCCGGCCGGTCGAACGTGTCGCCCAGCCAGACCTTGCGCGCCCACGCCGAACGGCGTTCCCCGAGGAACGCGCGTGTCAGCACCGTGCGTGCGTAGGCGTCGACGTCGTCCGCAGTACGCGCCTTGGACCAGTGCACGAAGAGCTGCGTGATCGCCGTCTGCACGACGTCGTCAGCTCGGTGCCAGTCCTGGCAGAGCAAGTACGCGAGCTTGCGCAGCCACGGCATCCGCGACCGCACGAACTCGACGTACTCGGCGTGTTCCCCCAGTCTCACGATGACCTGATGCTCGCACGCCCCCGGAAGGTTGCCCGCGAGTTCGCGTCACACTCGGGAGGGGTGCGGCGATGTCGTGTGCGAAGGAGGCGTGGTGGCGAAGTCGCTGAAGTCGGGGACAGGTCGGATCGTGGCCGGGATCGTGCTGGTGGGCGCGATCACGGGGCTGGTGTTCGTGATCCGGTCGTCAACCGAGCAGAAGTCCTGGGCCAGTAGCGAGGGAACCGTGCAGGAGCGGCTGAAGTCGGGGAAGAGCGTCTCGGTCAAGGTCGAGTACCCGCTCCCGGACGGCACGAAGCAGGTCACGACCCTGTCGGAGAACGGACCGGCCCGGCACCCCGGTGAGCGCGTGACGGTCCGCTACGACCTGCGGAACGGCCGGGTCGTCAGCGCCGCACTGGCGACAACGACCAGGCGCACTGGGTGACGGGCGGCATGCTGGGCTTCGTGATCCTCGGCGGAATCTTCGCGAACCTCATCGCGTGGGCGCCGAGGCCACGACCCGAGTGACGGCTACTTCAAGTGGGCCAGCGCGGTGATCAGGCGTTCCGCCACATCGGACGGTCCCGGCATCTTGCGCACGACGGCACGCTGGTGAGCCAGGCCGTGCAGGCCGAGCCACAACGCGACCGCGTCGCCGTAGAGGTCGTCACTGCCGTGCGCGATCCCGGCCGCCACGCACCCGCCGAGCACGTCGGCGAGGAGCGTGAGCGCCTCCGCGCCCAGTGAGTCCAGGTCGGTGTCGGTGATCGAGGTGTCGTCCGCCGACGGCGTCCACAGGCCGCCGAACATGATCCGGTAGCGCTGCGGGTGCGCCTGGGCTAGGTCCAGGTAGGCGTGGCACACCGCGAACAGCCGCTGCCGGGCGTCCGGGCCCGCGTTCTCGGCGGCCTCGCGCAACGCCGCCGCGAGCCGGTCCATCTCCTGCCGCACCACGGCCAGCATGATCGACGGCTGGTCCGCGAAGTGCGGGTAGATCGACGGTGCCGCGATCCCCGCCTTGCGCGCGACCGAGCGCAGCGTGACCGCGCGTTCGTCGCCGCCCTCGTCCAGCAGCGCCACCGCCGCGGCGATGATCTCGTCGCGCAGCTTGCCGCCTTCACCACGACGGTTTCGCCTGCGTACCGGGGTCTCTGTCACACCCGTAACCATACACCTGAAAGTTTATGGGTGTTAGGGCTTGCGTTCTTAGACTTACGGTCGTTACCTTACGAGTGTCAGCACAACGACCGAGGAGCTTCCCGATGAACACCACCGTCACCGAGATCGTGCTGCCCGGCATCGTCGACCCCGACGGTCTCCAGGTGCAGGTCCGCGACCTGCCCGCGCCCGGTGAGGGCCAAGTCGTCCTGCGCATGGACGCCACCGGCGTCTCCTTCGCCGAGCAGCAGATGCGCCTTGGCAAGTACTTCGACCAGCCGCCGTTCCCGTTCGTGCCCGGCTACGACGTCGTCGGCACGGTGATCGCGACCGGCCCCGGCGTGGACCCCGCTCTGCACCTCCACCGGTTCGCCGCGGTCACCAAGGTCGGCGGGTGGGCCAGCCACCTGATCGTCGACGCGGCCGACCTGGTGCCGGTGCCGGACGGCGTCGAGTCCGACGCCGCGGAGACGGTCGTGGTCAACGGCGTCACGGCGTGGCAGATGCTGCACCGCACCGCCGAGGTGAAGCCCGGCGGCACGATCGTCGTGCTGGGCGCCAACGGCGGCGTGGGCTCGACGCTGGTGCAGCTCGCGAAGCACGCGGGGATCAAGGTGATCGGCACGGCCTCGGCCCGTCACCACGACGCGGTGCGAGAGCTCGGCGCGATCCCGGTCGACTACCGCGACCCGCACGTGTACGACCGGATCCGCGAGCTCGCGCCCGACGGCGTCGACGCCGTGTTCGACCACGTGGGCGGTGCCGGTCTGCAGGAGTCGTGGCGGCTGCTGCGCCGCGGTGGCGCGCTGGTCAACTACGGCTCCGCCGCGACGAAGGACGAGCCAGGCAACGCGATGCTGCCGGTGCTGAAGCTGTTCGGACAGCTGCTGCTGTGGAACCTCCTGCCCAACGGCAGGCGCGCCGGGTTCTACAACTTCTGGGCGGGCAAGCGCTTCCGCCCCTCCGCGTTCCGCGCCCGGTTGAGCGAGGACCTCACCCAGGTGCTCCGCCTGGTCGGCGACGGCGTGCTCACGCCGCAGATCGCCGCGCGCATCCCGCTGTCCGAGGCCGCCGCCGCGCTGGCGCTGGCCGAGTCGCGCACCGTCCTGGGCAAGGTCGTCATCGTTCCGGAGCCGTGAGGACGCGCAACCGCCTCGCCCACATCACTTGACTTCCTGGAGGTCTCGCCGTGCACGCCACCGCCATCCGCCCCGCCATCGCCGTTCCGGCCGACGAGGTCGACAACCGCGCCGCGTACGTCGGCTTCGCGTTCGCCTACGTACTCGGTCACGGCGCCGCCGCACTCGCCCCGGTGGTCGCCTTACCGACGTGGCTCCCGATCGGGTTGCTCGCCGCGGGCCTCGTCGCCGGCACGATCCTCGCCGTCGCCGCATCCCTGCGTGCCCAGCGCGGCGCCACCGAGTCCCGGCGGCGCGCCGAGAAGCTGGTCGGCACCGCCTGGGTCACGGGCTTCGCCGCGCTGGCGCTCGCGATCACCGGCCTGAGCACCGTGTCCGACGCGCCCGAACTCCAGGGGGTGCTGTGGCCGGCGGGCTCGACCATCGTGGTCGGCCTCATCTACCTCGCCGAGGGAGCCGTCCGCCGCAACACCCTGCACTACCACCTGGGCACCTGGCTGGCGCTCGTCGCGGCGGCGTCGCTGTTCGTCCCCGCGCCGGGTTTCTTCGCCGTGCTGGCCGTGCTGGGTGGTGGCGCCTACCTGGTGGCCGCGGTCCTGGAGCGGCGTCGCCTGACGTCGCTCACCGGGTGAGGCGATCGTCAGGCCAGGCTGAACTTCTCCGCGTGCACCTGCCGGTTGGGCACCTTCAGCCGGCGGAGGCCGCTCAGCACGGCCGAGGTCATCGCGGGCGGGCCGCAGACGTACACGTCGCGTTCCGCGATGTCGGGGACCAGGTGACGCAGGGCTTCCGGCTCGAACGGCCGCGCTCCGTCCCCGGTCCGGCCGGTGAGCAGGTGCAGCCGTCCGCCGCGGGCCGCGATCAGCTGCCGCAGTTCGGCGAGCAGCACCGCCTCGCTCTCCTGGCGCACCCGGTAGAGCACGACGAAGTCGCCCGGCGTGCGCTCCTCCAGCAGGGCGCGGACGGGCGTCACACCCACGCCGCCGGCGATCAGCACCACGCCCGGCCGAGTTCGATGCAGTGACGTGAACGCTCCGTACGGGCCTTCCAGGAACACGCGGGTCCCGACGGGCAGGTGCCGCAGACCGGCGCTGGTCGTGCCGACCGCCTTGGCGGTCAGCCGCAACGTCCGCCCGTTGGGCGCCGCGGACAACGAGAACGGGTTCGCCAGCCACCAGTGGTGGTGATCGGGGAACCGCCAGACGAAGAACTGCCCGGCCGCGGCGGGCAGCCGCTCGAGGTGGCGACCGGTGACGTGCACCGACACCACGTCAGGCGACTCCGGCACCACCGCTTCGACCCGGAACCGGTGGCGGGAGTTGCGCCACAACGGCACCGCGATCCGCCCGACGACCAGGGAACCGAAGGCGAAGAGCCACAGCGCCCACCAGTACACCGTCGCGAAGGCGGAGGACTTGAACGTCGTCGTCTCGCGCAACTGGTGCACGAACGCCAGGCCCAGCGCCACGTACAGCAGCAGGTGCAGGCCGTGCCACGTCTCGTACCGCAGCCGTCGCCGGGAGTACCGCAGGGAGACGACCCCGATCACCACGATGATGGTGGCCGCGAGCATCCCCAGCAGCGAGGCCGGCACACCGGCCAGCGCGAAGAACGTCTTCGCCACCGGCGCCCTGTCCAACGACGCGTAGCCGAGCACCACGATCGTGGCGTGCGTCAGCACTGTCCACAGCAGACCGAAACCCACCCACCGGTGCCACACCGTCAGCCGATCCATGCCGATCCGCCGGTCCAGCCACGGCAACCGGGCCACCAGCAGCAACTGGAACATCATGATCAGCGCGGCGTGCAGGCCGAAGAACTTGGCGACGGTCAGGATCTCGTTCTTACCGGTGCCGGCGGTGAACCACAGGACCTCGACGATCGCCGCGTTGACGACGACGAACCCCCACAACGCCCACCGCGCCTGCACGACCGGCGCCATGCCGCTTCGCTGACCGCGTGAATGCGTCGCCACCATCGGTCACCTCTCAGCGAGCGGGCCAATCGGGCTAACCGTACGTCTTGGGCGCTGACTACGTTGGATTTGACCAACCATCTGAGGGGTGCTGATGCGAAAACTCATCGGTGTGATGTCAGCGGTACTGGCCGCGGCCCTGGTCAGTCCGGTCGCGCAAGCCGCCGAACAGGCCGTTGTCTGCAGTGAAGAGCCGCAGGACCTGCCGATCCACGAGTTCACCGACTACCGGGAGCTGCAGGTCGAGCTCGCCCGCCTGGCCAGGGCCAGCTTGGGACGGGTCCAGGTCGCGGCGGCCGGCCGGTCCAACCGCGGCCGGACGATCTTCCGCGCCTCGGTGGGCACAGGGCCGAAGGTCGTGCTGGTCAGCAGCGAGATCCACGGCAACGAGAAGACCGGCACAGACGCGCTGCTCAGGATCCTGGACTACCTGGGCACCTCGGAGTCCGCGCACGCCAAGCGGTTGCGACGGACCATCACGTTCGTGGCGGTCCCGAAGCTGAACCCGGACGGCGCGGAGCTGGACCGGCGTGGCAACGACCAGTCGTGGGCCGAGGTGCAGCAGGCCTTCCCGCAGCTGGCCGGTCGACCACCGGCGTGGAACTACATCAACGGCCAGCAGCAGGGCGACGACTACCGCACCAAGCCGGGCTTCGACGTCAACCGGGACTTCCACCCGGAGCTGGGCTACGTGCCGCAGGCCGCCGACGTGCCCGGCTCACCCGACCAGCCCGGCTGGTACATCACGCCGGAGGCCCAGGCCTTGCGCGCGGTCTACCTCGGTCTGAAGGCCGAGCGCGGCAAGGTCCCCGACGTCTACGTCGACCTGCACCACCAGGGCGCCTGCGTCCGTCAGGAAGGCAGCAACAGGTTCCTCGACGTGGCAGTGGACTACCCGCCGCTGCCGGACAGGTTCTTCGAGCCGGGCCAGAAGTACGCCAAGTACCGCGACGCGTACACCAAGGACGAGTCACGGCAGCTGGCGATCAGCGCCTTCAACGGCATGACCGAAGCCGGCTACATCGGCACCCGGTACCCGCACGCCGCGGACCGCGACCTGCCCGGCCAGGCCAGGTGCTCGTTCGCGCTGAACGGCACCGGGACCGTCCTGTTCGAGGTCCGCGGCCAGACGCAAACCCTTGGCCAGCAACACCGGGAGCGGTTCACTCGCGCGGTGGTGGCCGGGTTGAACCGAATGATCAACGACGTGAGCACCGGCGCGGTCGACCGGATCGACCCGGAGAAGTTCGACACGATCCCCGGCACCGCGGGCGCCGAGGCCTTCGACCCCAGGCTCGTGGCCTGACCTTGGAGGAGTGAGGCGTCATGCGGCTGTTCACCGTGATGCTGACGGTGGTGGCGACGGTTCTGGTGGGGGTTCCGGCGAGTGCGGTGCCGAGCCAGGAGCGTCTCGGATTCGATCTCGACCGAGCGACGATTCCCGAACTGCAACAGCGAATGGATCAGGGGAGGCTGACCGCGGCGCGGCTCACCGCGGCGTACCTGCGCCGGATCGCGACGGTGGACCGGAAGATCGACTCGGTGATCACGCTGAACCCGCGGGCGTCCGCGGAGGCGGCGGCGAGCGATCAGCGGCGGCGGACCGGGCGGACGCTGAGTCGGCTGGACGGGATTCCGGTGCTGCTGAAGGACAACATCGACACCAGGGCGATGGACACGACGGCGGGGTCGCGGGCGTTGCGGTCCCGGCCGGCGGCCGACGCGCACCTGGTCCAGAAGTTGTACCGGGGCGGCGCGGTGATCCTGGGCAAGGCGAACCTGTCCGAGTGGGCCAACTTCCGGTCGTTCCGGTCGACGTCGGGGTGGTCCGGGGTCGGCGGGCAGACCAGCAACCCGCACGTGCTGGACCGCAATCCGTGCGGATCCTCGTCAGGATCGGGGTCGGCGATCGCGGCGACGCTGGCGCAGGTGGCGATCGGCACGGAGACCGACGGGTCGATCGTGTGCCCGTCCGGGGCCACCGGGATCGTCGGGCACAAGCCGACATTGGGGCTGGTCAGCCGCACCGGCGTGGTGCCGATCTCGGCGGAGCAGGACACCGCCGGGCCGATGACGCGCCACGTGGTCGACTCCGCGATCACCCTGTCGGTGCTGCAGGGCGGCGACCGGGCCGACCCCGCGACCGGGGCGATCCCGGCGGGCCAGCCGCGTGACTACGCCGCATTGCTGCGGCCGGATGCGTTGCGCGGCAAGCGGATCGGCGTGTGGCGGATGTCCGGAGTGGATGCCGGCGTTGACCGGGTGGTCGAGGCGTCGGTGCGGGTGTTGCGGGCGCGCGGCGCCACCGTGGTGGACGTGGATCTGCCGTTCCAGGACGAGATCGGCCGCAACGAGTTCCCCGCGCTGATCGTGGAGTTCAAGCGGGACCTGCACGCCTACCTGGCCAACCGGCCGGGAGGGCCGGACACGCTGGACGAGTTGATCGAGTTCAACCGCAACGACCCGGTGGAGCTGTCCAAGTTCGGCCAGGAGATCTTCGAGGAGTCCGCCAAGGCGCCGGACACGACCGACCCGACCTACCGGCGGCAGCGGGAAACCGCGACCACGCTGGCCCGCCGGTCGATCGACGAGACGATGGCGCGGTTCCGGCTGGACGCCATCGTGGCGCCCACCAACAGCCCGGCGTGGAAGACCGACTACGTCAACGGCGACGCCTTCGTGCTCGGCTCGTCCGGCCCGGCCGCGGTGTCCGGGTACCCGAACGTGACCGTGCCCGCCGGGTTCGCCGGGCCACTGCCCATCGGCGTGTCGTTCTTCGCAGGCCGGTGGTCGGACGCCACGGTGCTGGCGATCGGCGCCGCGTTCGAGCGGGCCAACCCGGCACGCCGGGCCCCGGACTTCATCCCCACGATCGGCTGAGGAGACGCCATGAGGGCCGATGCTGAGCGGCCCTCACACAATTGGGAACCGGCTCCTCCAGACGTTCGGCGCTTGCCGCCGGCCTGGCTGATCCAGCACTCTTTTGCGACTGGGACTGGGTACAGCGCTTTACGAGTGACTGGAGATGCCCTCATGCGTCATGTTTCCCGTGCGCTGGCTGCGATCTGCATCGGTCTGCTCATCACACCGCTCGCGGCGTGCGGGTCTGACAGCGGTGGTTCCGGCGAATCGGGTGCCATCAAGATCGGGGTCCCCGTCCCGCTGACCGGCGACTCCGCGTCAGCCGGTCAGGACATCCTCGCCGCCGCGCGGGTGGCCGCCGACGAGGTCAACGCCGCCGGTGGCGTCAACGGCCGCAAGATCGAGATCATCGAGGCGGACGACGCGTGCAGCGCCCAGCAAGGTGCGCAGGCCGCCCAGAAGCTGCTCAACAGCGGTGCGGTCGCCATCGCGGGCGGCTACTGCTCCGGCGCCGCCGTACCGGCGCTCCCGATCTACGGTCGCCGTTCCGTGCCGTTCGTCCTGGACGCGTCCACGAACCCGGTGCTCACCGACACGGGCGACGGCAAGGTCTTCCGGACGTGCGGCCGCGACGACAAGCAGGGGCTGTTCGCGGCGAAGTTCATGACCGACCAGCTCAAGGCCAAGCGAGTCGCGGTCCTGCACGACAACACCACCTACGCGAAGGGGCTCGCCGAAGCCGCCGCCAACTCCATCAAGCAGGCCGGTGCCGCTGAGGTCGTCTACCTCGACGCGCTGCAGCCCGGCCAGTCCGACTACACCCCGGTGCTCACCAAGATCGCGTCCACCACACCGGATGTCGCGTACTACACCGGCTACTTCGCGGAGGCGGGCCTGCTGCTCAAGCAGCGTGCGCAACTGGGACTGAAGTTCCCGCTCGTGGGCGGTGACGCGACGACCGACGCCACGGTCCTCAAGACGGCGGGCACGGCCGCCGACGGCTACATCGCCACGACCGCACCGCTCCCCAAGGATCTGCCGACCGCCAGCTCTTTCGTGACGAGCTACAAGTCGAAGACCGGCGCCGATCCCGGCCCGTTCTCGGTGTACGAGTACGACGCCGTCAAGGTGCTGGCGAAGGCGATCGGCGACGCGAAGTCCACCGACGGCGCGGAAGTGACGAAGGCGCTGCACGCGATCAAGGACTTCGCCGGCGTGACGGGCAAGATCAGCTTTGATCAGAAGGGCGACCGGGAGGGGCTGCTCTACATCACGGTCACGGTGAAGAACGGCGAGTTCACCGGCTACAAGAAACTCGACGACGCCGGCACCCAGTGGGTCGACGTCAAGCCGGCATGAGCGATTTCTTCCAGTATCTCGTCAACGGGCTGACCATCGGTGCGTTCCTGTCGCTCATCGCGCTGGGCTACTCGATGGTCTACGGCGTCGTCCGGCTGATCAACTTCGCGCACGGCGACATCTTCATGATCGGCGCCTTCGCGGGGTTCACGGTGCTGACGACGATCGGCGTCACCGGCGGCATGGCGATTCCCGCCGTGCTGGCGGCCGTCGTCGTCGGAAGCCTTGCCACCGGTGTCGTCGGCGCAGGCATCGCGCGGGTGGTGTACACGCCGTTGCTGAAGGCACGGCAGCTGTCGCTGTTCATCGCGGCGATCGGCGTGTCGCTCGCGCTCTCGGAAGGCGTCAAGCTGCTCACCGGCGCGCGGTTCAAGTCCTATCCAGACGCTTTGGACGGCGGCCAGATCATGGCGGGCTCGGTGCGAGTCAGCTACGCGCAGCTCGTGCTGGTCGTGTTCTCGGTGGTGCTGATGGCCGTGCTGTGGCTGTTCGTCACGCGAACGGTCACCGGAACGGCCATGCGCGCGCTGGCGATGGACCGGGACGCGGCGCGGTTGCAGGGCATCAACGTCGAGCGGCTGATCCTGATGACGTTTCTGATCGGATCCGTGCTCGCGGGTGCCGCGGGCGTGATGTACGGCCTCTACTACACCCAGATCAGCTTCGGAATGGGCTTCCTGATCGGCCTGCGCGCCTTCACCGCCGCGGTGCTCGGCGGGATCGGGAACCTGCCGGGGACGATGGCCGCGGGTGTCCTCATCGGACTGATCCAGTCCTTCGCCGCGGGCTACATCTCCTCCCGGTGGACGGACGTGATCATCTTCGGGGTGCTGATCGCGGTACTCGCGTTCCGGCCGTCCGGGCTCTTCGGCGAGCGTGTCGTGGAAAGGGCTTGAGCATGCTGCGCGACCTCTCCACGCGCTACGGCGGCTGGCTGCTGATGATCCTGATCACCGCCGCGACGGGACTGTTCCTCGACGACTACGCACTGACGGTCGCGGCCAGCACCCTGATCTACGCGATCCTCGGTCTGGGCATCAACGTCGTCGTCGGCTACGCCGGGTTGCTCGACCTGGGTTTCGCCGCGTTCTACGCGATCGGCGCCTACGTCTCCGGCCTGCTCATCCTGAAACTCCAATGGGATTTCTGGCTCACGTTGCCCGCCGCCATCGCGGCCGCCGCCGTCGCGGGAGTCGTGATCGGCTATCCGACGCTCCGGCTGCGCAGCGACTACCTGGCCATCGTCACGCTCGGATTCGGCGAGATCATCCGGATCACCGTGATCAACCTCGAGGTGACCGGCGGTCCCAACGGGCTGACCGGGATCCCGCCGGTGAGCATCGGCGGCAACGAGATCGTCACCCCGCAGGACTTCTTCTACCTCGTGCTCGTCTTCTTCGTGGTGGTGCTGGCCGTCACCGGACTGCTCGCGCGCACGCGGCTGGCGTTCGCCTGGCGGGCGATCAAGGACGACGACCGCGCGGCGGAGGCGATCGGGGTGCCGACCCGCCGGGCGAAGCTGCTCGCGTACGTGATCGGCGCCGCGGTCGGGGCCGTCTCGGGTCCGCTGTCCGGCGCACAACTCGGCACGGTGGATCCGTCCAACTTCACCTTCCTGACGTCGCTCTTCGTCCTGCTCGTCGTGATCATCGGCGGCATGGGCAGTCGTCCAGGGGTGATGGTCGGCGCGGTCATCGTCGTCGCACTCCCCGAGGCGTTGCGGTCGGCGGGCGACTACCGGGGCCTCGCCTTCGCCTTGTTGCTGATCTTCATCGTGATCATCCGGCCGCAGGGCCTGTGGCCTGCCCGTCGACGCCCGCTGCGGGTGCCCGCGGAAACCACCCCATCCGAGGATGTCGAACAGATGCGCGCGGGACGCTTGGACGTCGACGAGCTGTCGCGGAGCTTCGGCGGCGTGACGGCGGTGCGGGACTTCCACCTCACGCTGGACGCGGGCGAGGTCGTCAGCGTGATCGGCCCCAACGGAGCGGGAAAGACCACGGCCTTCAACTGCGTGACAGGCGTGATCGAGCCGTCGCGCGGGACCATCACGTTGAACGGCAACAGTTTGCGCGGCCTGGCGCCGCACCGCGTCGCCGCGGCCGGGCTGACCCGGACGTTCCAGAACATCCGGTTGTTCGACGACATGACCGTCGCCGAGAACGTCCTGGTCGGCCGCTTCGCCCACAACCGCACCATGTTCCGCCCGCCGAGCCACGCCGATCTCGACACCGTCCGCCGAGCCCTCGACTTCGTCGGCCTCGCGGATGCCGCCGACCGCGGGGCGAGCGAGCTGTCGTACGGCGATCGGCGACGGCTGGAGATCGCGCGGGCACTGGCCGGCGAACCCCGTGTCATCCTGCTGGACGAGCCGGCCGCAGGCGCGAACCCGACCGAGAAGCACGAGCTGATGCGGCTGATCGGGCGGATTCGGGCACTCGGTATCGCCGTCGCGTTGATCGAGCACGACGTGAGCCTGGTGATGTCCGTGTCCGACCGGGTGATCGTGCTCGAGTACGGCCAGACGATCGCGGTCGGTGAGCCGGCCGAGATACAGCGCGATCCCCGCGTCATCGCGGCATACCTCGGCATGCCTGAGGATCCGGAGCCCGATCTGGTCGCGGAGGTCGTGCGATGAGCCTGCTCGAGGTGTCGGAACTGACCAGCAGACATGGACAGATCGAAGCCCTCAGCGGGATCTCGTTCGACGTCGGTTCCGGCGAGATCGTGGCCCTGCTGGGCAGCAACGGTGCGGGGAAGACGACCACCCTGCGGACCATCACCGGGCTGCACCGCGCCAAGTCCGGCCGGATCGTCTTCGACGGCGAGGACCTCTCCCGGCTAGGCGCTCACCGCATCGTCGCTCTAGGCCTCGGGCACGTACCAGAGGGACGACGCGTGTTCCCAGCCCTCACGGTCGCCGAAAACCTTCTTCTCGGTGGCTATCTGAAACGCCGTGAACGCCACGTCATCAATGAACGCCGCGAGGAGATCTACGAGACGTTCCCGCGACTGGGAGAGCGGCGAAGCCAGCTCGCCGGGTTGCTGTCCGGCGGTGAACAGCAAATGCTGGCGATCGGCCGAGCGCTCATGCACCGCCCCAGACTGCTCGCCCTGGACGAACCCACCATGGGCCTGGCCCCGCAGACCGCACGGCAGGTGCTCGAGATCATCCGCCGGATCCGCGACGGCGGCACGACGATCCTGATCGTCGAGCAGAACGCGCACCAGGCGTTGCGCCTGGCCGATCGCGCGTACGTGTTGGAGAGCGGCCGGATCGTGCTCAGCGGCCCGGCCGCCGAACTAGCCGCGGACCCGCGGGTCAAAGCCGCCTATCTGGGTGGCGACCCGGCGCCCAGGACTTCAACTGGTTGAGCCAGCCAGGTCTGCGGGGAGGCCAGGTCGGGCCTCCCCGCCAACACTTTTCCATTACGGGCAACGCTTCCACGCGAAGTGGTAGTCCGTGGCAACGTTGGCGTCGGTCGAGTCCATCGCCATGTAGCTCGTCGTCGTCTTCGGATCCGACGTGCCCGCACTGACCCGCAGCTCGGTGTTGATGTTGAGGTTCCTGGCCTCGCCGCACGGCCGGTAGACGGGCATCCCGATGTCGACGGTGTCCGTGGCGTACCAGTCGTCGTTCAGCGGGCCGCGCCAGGTGTGGCTCTTGTACTCCGAGGCCGGCACGCCGTGGAAGTAGAAGTTGCCTCTTTCCATGCCTGTAGCGCCGGGTTCGAGGTGAACGAAGCCGCGGTAGTCGACCTGGGTGATACCGAAGGTGAAGCCCTCCGGCACGTTCACCTGGAGGTTGAGCTGGCAGTTCTTCCGGAAGTCCGTCGGCCTGGCGCCGACGCCGACCGCGGCGACGTAGTTGCTGTAGATCGCGTGGAAGGTGGTGTTGTCCGGTGACACCCCCACCGCGACCGTGTCTCGGGGGCAGCCGGACCCGTTGATGGTGACCACCTTGATGGTGACCTCACCGGGCGGCGGCCGGTCAGCCGATGGGACGACCACGGTGGCCATCGCCACGGCAGCGGCGGCAATCGTGTGGATCATTGGACACACCTTCCGACTCGTGCGCTGAGCGGCGGCGGAGAAGTTGGTGGGACCTCACCTGTTCCAGGAGACGTGGTACTTGCGTCGGTGGCCTGCCAGTTGTTCGCTGAGCCGGGCCGTGGATGGCGTGGCTCTTCGTGCCCGAAGGCGCGGTAGTCGGCCTGCGCGATGCCACAGGTGAAGTCCTGCGGACAGTTCTGTTGCCCGTCACCACCTCGGCGGTGACCCGGCCGGGAGGCGCGGTGGGCGTGATCGCGGTGGCCATCGCGAGCGCGGCAGCCGTCATCGCACGCAACATGGTCCAGCCTCTCGGACATCTGCGGCGGCAGCCTCGCCCTTACCCAACCTGATGGCGGGAACCGCAAACGTTTCAGTTCGCCTTGCGATTACCTGACGATTCGCCCGCTCGCGCCCGGTCCGCCGAAGTGCGTGATCGACGGAGAAACGAAAGAGCCCCGCTGACCCAGGACAAATCCGAATCAGCGGGGCTCTTGCAGGCCGTCGGGACGACAGGATTTGAACCTGCGCCCCCTGCCGACCGGTTCGGCGCAGCTGCCGGACGCCCATGCGCTGCCACGCACCCTCGGCGTCGCCCTTGCGCGCCGACTTCTGTCCCTCGGCCTTTCGGGCACGCAACCGCACCGGCGGCGACCACACCCCACCAGTCCCCTTACCGCGAGTCGGCCTGACCCACCCCTGGCCGTCCGTGAAGAAATCCGGCACGCCACCCTTCGCCGGCTGGGAGCATGTTCGGGTGAGCGTGTCCCTGCTGCACAAGGTGACATGGCCGAGTAAGGACTCTCTATTAGACGCAACCTCCGTCGAATGCAGTGAAGGGTCACGTGTCAAACCCGTGCTCCACTGACAGTCCTGACTAATAGCGAGGCGCCCTCACGACAACGGCGAGCTGACCTGGGCGGTAGTCCTCGGGCAGACGAACAGGCAGCAGCGGTCGCGGGTCCAGCGCGAAACGGGCACGTCGCCACCACGAAACGCCGGCGAGCGCGGTCGCACGCAAGGAGTCAGCACACGTCCAAGCGAACGCGGCATCATCGTCGCCAAGTGCTTCCGGTGCGTACAACGCCCTGTCCACCAGGTCGGCGAGCGGCTGCGCGGCTGCCACGCACGCGACGACCTGCCCCGTGGTCGATGTGTGGTCGACCGCGCACCCCGTGAGGCGCAGTACGTCCACCGTGTGACGCCATGCGCGGGCGACACGGCGGCGCGGAGATCCCTTTGTGCGGTCATGTCTGCGACGCAAGGCCCTCAGCGGGAACGGGGCCAGCATCACCAGCAGGGCGACAACGGGCAACAGGAGCAACATGCCGGCCGGGGAGCTGGGCGGCGGGGTCGCGTCCACCGCGTGACTTCCCGGCTCGGGCGGGACCTGCTGGACCGGTGCGGGCACGGGGACGAACGAGCCCTTCGGGCGCTCCTGTTCTTGTTGGCTCGCGGGGTCATCGGCCGACACGAGATGGGTGGGGCTCGGGTCGACCGGCACCCAGCCCAGACGCAGGAACCGCACCTCCACCCAGGCGAACACCGTGCTGCCGTCGATGTGGAAGCGGCCTCCGGTCCATTTCGGCTCGAAGCCGAGCACGACCCGCGCGTCCCACCCGAGATGGCGGCACAGCAGGGCGAACGCCGAGGCGTACTGCTCGCTGGTGCCGCGGTAGCTCTTCAGCAACTCCTTGACCTGGTACAGCCCATCCCCCGCGAGCTTGGGCTTCTTCGAGGCGTCGTAGCGGAAAAGAGAGTCGACGAAGACACCTTGCAACGCGGCGAACTTGTCCACTTCGGACCGCTGTCCCGCGATGGCGCGGTCGGCGAACTCGAGCACCTCGGACGGAAGCGGCACGGCGAGCGGACCGTCCGCGGGGGCGGGGGTGTCGCCTCTCAGCTGGCCGGCGTCGATCGACGGCTCGACGCCGGTGACGCGGTAGGTCGACGGGGTCGCGGTACCCGCGGGCACCGCGAGATCACCTGTAGCGGCGTCGAATCCCATGCCTGGCACGGAGATCGTCGCCGGCCGACCCGGACGAGGCAGCCAGCCGACCGTGTCGGGTGTCTCCACGCGGAGGTCGAGCGAGGCCACGGCCCCTGGGACGACTGGGGCGGGCAGCTTCGTGCCGGCCCGGCGGTAGTCCGGCGCGGCGGACCAGCCGTCGCGGGCGAACTCGGTCAGGGTGACCATGGTGACCCGGTCCACCTCGTGCGAACCGGTGCCGGTGATCGTCAGGGGCACCTTCCCGTCGCGCAGCGCGAGGTACTGGTCCATGGGGTTGACGTGCTGGCGGGGGCGCACCTGGACGTCGGCCAGGTCCTGCAGGCTCGCCGCTGGGCCGGTCGACCAGCCGGTGGCCGCGAACCCGGCACCGCCGGCGACGATCGTGCCGATCACGGCCACCGCGATCGCCGAGACCGCGCGGCGTGGCACGCCCGCCAGGATCGTCGCGACCGCGCACAGCACGAAGGCGGGGACGTACCACCGCGGCAACGGCGCCACAGCGGCACCGAAACCCAGTCCCACCACCAAGCAGACCACCGCGGGGAGCAACGGCAACAGCGGCGTGCCCGGCCGCAGCGCGCACCGGGCGGCGACCAGCGCGGCAAGTCCGATCAGTACCGAGACGGCCGCGACCTGTGGTGCGTCCGGATCCGCGGGCAGCACACCTGTGACGAGCCGCGAGAACCCGGTCAGCACATCCGCGCCCGGCCTGGTCACCGCCGCGACCGCGCCCAGCACGGCGCCGAAACCCGCCACCGTGCCGGCCACACCGGACACCCGAGGACCGAACGCCACCGCGGCGCAGCCCCACACGGCGGCGACCGCGGCGGGAATCGCGATGGCCAGCAACAGGAAGACGTGGCCGTCGGCGAACACGGGCTGGAACGACCATCCGGCGAGCGCCACGAGGGCAGCTGCCAGCACCACCCGCACCATCATCAGCCCACCGCCCCGTCGAGCACCAGGTGGTTCCACGCCGAAGCCGCCTCGGCACCGGTGCGCGCCGACAGCACCACGAGGCCCTGCCGCCGGTGTGAGAACGGTTCACCGTCGCCCATCAGCACCACGACCACCGGGGCGAAGCGGCGGCGCTGGTCGGCCAGGCGCGTGACCACGGCGGGCTCGCCCGCTCCGGTGACCACGACGAGTGCGCCGCCCGGCTCGGCCACATCGACCGCGGTGACCAGGTCGGCGGTCTCTTCGCCGGCACACCGCTGTGCCGCGGCGAGCCGGTCGAGTGCGGACGTGGCGCCGGACGCCGTCACCTCGGCGAGATCCTCGCCGAGGATCACCAGCCGGGCCGGCCTGCCGCCCTCCAGCGTGCTCGACACAACCGTCGCCGCGATCTCGGCGGCCTCCTCGAAGATGTCCGCGTCGAACACCGCGGACCGGGTGTCCAGCACAACGCTCACGGTCGGCTCCATGGTGTCCACGGACTCGCGCACGACGAGCTGACCGGTCCGTGCCGTCGACCGCCAGTGGATCCGGCGCGGATCGTCGCCCTGCACGTACTCGCGCAGTGACGCGAAGCTGGTGGTGCCGGGCTTGCTCGCCTCGGCCCGGCCCTCGAAGTCCGGCACCGTACCCACCGGCATCGGCTGCACCGCGTGCACTCGGGGATGCACCCACAGCACCCCGCGGTGTCCCATGTCCTGCCTGCGCCGGAACAACCCGAGGGCGTCCGCGCGCTCCACCGTGAGCGGGCCGAGCTCGAGCCTGCCGCGCCGCCGGGCGGGAATCGGGTACTGCGCCGTGCGCCAGCCGCCCGCCTGCACCACGGGCAGTGGCACCGGCACGGGCACGTCGGCGAGCCGATCCACGACCACGAGCCCGCCGACCGCACGGCGCCCCTTGTTGTGCACGGTCAGCCTGCCCGCCGCGGCGTCACCGGCCGACACCCGATCCGGAGCGAAACCTCGCGTCAGCTCGAGGTTCTGCGGGATCACGACGGTCACCGCACCGAAGATCAACAGGACGAGAGCGGCCACGGCAAGCCCTGCCGCCGCCGGGTAGCCGGCCAGCCTGCCCAGTGCGAACAGCGCGACCCCGCCGGCCAGTACCGCCCAGCCCGACGCCGTGAACGGCGCGTACCGGTTCACCACTGGCCCGCCGGTGTGGGCGCGGGCACCTTGTGCAGCACCTCGGCCAGCACGTCACCGGTGCTGAGATCGCGGACGCGGGCCTTGGCGGTGAGCATGAGCCGGTGCTCCAGCACCGGACGGCACAGCGCGCGCACGTCGTCCGGCGTGACGAAGTGGTTGCCACGCCCCAGCGCGTGGGCCTGGGCGGCCCGCAGCAACGCGAGGCTGCCGCGGGTGCTCACGCCGAGCCGCAAGTCCGGGTGGATCCGCGTTTCGTGGGCGAGCAACGCAATGTACCGGGCCACCTCGGGCGTGACGTGCACGCCGGACACCGCGTGCTGGAGCTGACCGACCTGCTCCAGGGTGGTGACGGGGTTCAGGCGCGGCGGCTGCGCCGCGGCGCGGTTCGCCAGGAGCGCGGTTTCCACGGCCAGGTCGGGGTGGCCGAGCTCGATGCGCATCAGGAACCGGTCGAGCTGTGCTTCCGGCAGCTGGTAGGTGCCCTCCATGTCCACGGGGTTCTGCGTCGCGACGACGAGGAACGGCGCGGGCACGGGATATCCGACGCCGTCGACGGTCACCTGTGCCTCCTCCATCACCTCCAGCAGCGCGGACTGCGTCTTGGGGCTCGCCCGGTTGATCTCGTCGGCGATCACGACGTTGGCGAACACCGGACCCTCCCGGAAGCGGAACACCTCGTCGCGCCGCTCCCACACCGAGACGCCGGTGATGTCGCCGGGCAGCAGGTCGGGCGTGAACTGGATGCGCCGCCAACTGCCGCCCATGCTCGTCGCGAGCGCCTTGGCCAGTGACGTCTTGCCGGTGCCCGGCACGTCCTCGATCAGGAGGTGGCCGCCGGCGAACAGGCAGGCCAGCGCGAGACGGATCGCCCCGGTCTTCCCGCTGATCGCGCGCTCGACCTCGGCCAGCACGGCGTCGTGCACGGACTGGAAACCGGGAGCCGCGAGCCGGGGATCGCCGTTCGTGGTGTGGGTCATCTGCAGGTCCTCGTGTGTCAGGTCGGTGGGCACTCAGGCTGGGGAGCGGGGTCGGGTGGTGGGGCGGTGACGCCGATGGCGATCACGTAGTAGCAGCCGGGCCCGTCCGGGTTGGGGTCGCGGAAGCTGTGCCGTCCCACCGGGAGCTCGCCGCGCGGGATGTTTCCGCGCATGACGACGTACTTCTTCAGTCCGGCCAGCTGATCGGAGTCCGCGGGCCACGACACGGTGACGAGGCCGTCGGAGCCGGGCGTGACCGTCGTCTCCAAGCGGTAGACGGGCCTCCCACTCGAGGGCGCGGAGGTCGTCGGACCGGCTCCCTCCGGCGGAGAGTGATCTTGCAGCGCCCACACCGCGCCGGTGACGCCGCCGGCCACCGCGGTCGCCACACTGACCGCGGCGATCCACAACCGACGCCGCGACCTGGGTGGCGGTGGCTCGGCCGGCGCGTCCGGCAGCGGCCGCGCTCCGGTCTCGGTCGGCGGCGCCCCGGACTGGATCGGCGTCAGGTCGTGCCAAGGCACCGGGGCCGGTGGCGGGGTCAGGTCACCGGCCCCGCCCATCGCGAGGTCCGCCAGCGCGTCCGCGACGGACTGGGCGGACGGCCGGTCACCGGGGTCGCTCGCCAGGCAACGCTGGACCAGCGCCCACTCCGAGTCGCGCAATCCCTGTGGGCGAACGGGATCGGCGGACTCCGGCCGAGGACCGGCGAGCGCCTCGTGGACCGTGACACCCAGCGCGTAGACGTCGCTCGCCCACGTCGCCTGATCGCCTCGGGCGAGCTCGGGAGCGAGGTACGCGGCGGTGCCGACGAGGTGCCCGTTGCTGGTGACGGTGGCCTGGTCCACCGGCCTCGCCAGGCCGAAATCGCTGAGAATCGCGCGGGCCGGCCAGCCGTTCCACTCGACGAGGATGTTGTCCGGCTTGAAGTCCCGGTGCACCAGGCCGTTGCGGTGCGCGGCGGCGAGGCCCGCGGCCGCGTCGGACAGCAGCCTGAGCTGGTCGGCCCGGTCGAGGCTGGGCAGGGCCCGCCGGAGGTTCGCGCCCTCCACGAGCTCCAGGACGATGACCGCCTGGTCATGGCCGATCATCAGGTCGTGCACCTTGATCACGTTGGGGTGGTCGAGGTACCGCAGCGTCGACCACTCGCGGTACAGGCGATCCGTCGCGACCTTGTCCGCGACGAGCTCCGGGTGGAGGACCTTGATCGCGACCACCACGCCGTCACCGCGCCGGGCCCGCCACACCTCGCCGCTGCTGCCGCCGTCGATGTACTGCAGCTTCGTGTAGTTGTCCCCGACCACGGGCGGCACGGTCGGCACGACCTGCTCCACGGGTTCGGTGACGACCTCGCCCTGCAGGCTGCGCGCGAACTCCTCCGCGGACTGCGGACGATCGCCGGGGGCGAGAGCCAGTGCCCGCCGCAGCGGTTCGGCGAGCTGGCGCGGGATGGTCATCGGGACGTCGGATGGTGGGGGCGCGAACGCTTTTCCCAGCCCGCCCGCCTCGATCGGGGGCCGACCGGCGATCAGTGTCCACAGTGTCGATGCCAGCGCGTACACGTCGCCGGCCGCGGTCCAGTCGTGCCCCTGCAACACCTCTGGCGGCTCGTGCCCGGTGAAGACCTCCTTGGCGAGTGCGAGCTCGGCGAGCACCGGCAGGGTGGGGCTCGTCAGCCGGACCACGCCGCCCGCGTCGCGCAACAGAGCGGACGGGCTGATGCCGCCGTGCATGATGTCGTTGCCGTGCAACCACTTCAGGCCGATCGCCGCCACGAGAGCAGCGTCCACACAGGCCTCGGCGGACAGCGGTCCTGCCTCGGTGAGCGGGGCGCCTGGTCGCTCGGTGACCAGGAAGCAGTGGCCGTCCGCGGTGTCACCGTGGTCGGCCAGCGGCACGATGTGACGGTTGCTCAGCTCGGCGAGCGCGGCCGCCTCGGTGCGGAACCGGCGCCGCGCCGCTTTGGGCAGGTCCGCCACCACGAGCACGGTCACCGCGGCGCCGTCGAACTGTCTCGTCGCCGCCGTGGTCGTGAAAGGTCCACGAGCGACGATGTCGGTTCCCAGGTGATAACCGGGTAATGGTCCGGTTGTCACGACGTTGGCACCCCCGGCGAATGGGATTCGTTCGGTCTCGTACGCAGTCTCACGGAAACACACAGCGTTACCGGACACGGGGGTGGTCATCGGGTCGCCACCGCCACGGTGCCGGACGCGGGCACCTGCACGAGCGTGGTGGCGCCTCGGTGCACCAGCAGGCCGCGTCCTGGTGGCCAGTTGCCCGCGGTGGATCGGGGCAGTCGCAGGTCGAACAACTCGCCGGCGATGGTGCTCGCCGGGCTGAGCAGCAGACCGCTGCGGGCGCGGCGGGCCGACGCGAGCCAGCCGCGGTGCCGGTTGAGCAGCATGTCGTCGGTGGTCGCCGCGGCGACCACGACCGAGCCGGTGTCACGCGCTGTGCGGACCACTTGGTCGAGCACCTCACCCGAGGTGTACTCGTCGAGCAGTTCGCCGTCGTCGACGACCACCGCGACTGGTAGGTCCGCGAGCAGGTCCGCGAGCTCGGTCTTCGTGCCGTCAGTGACACCGACGACGCGCGGATGCGCACCGAGGTCGCGCAACGGCGACGGCCTCGGCGTCACCAGCACCACCGGCAGGTCACCGGTGAGACTGCGCACGACCGCGGCGAGCGCGGTCGACCGTCCCGAACCGGACGGTCCCGCGATCACGAACGCGCCGCCCGCGGCGACCAGGTTGACGTCCACCGGGCCGAGGTGGTCTCCGCCCGCGGCGGGGGTGCAGACCACGCCGTCTCGTGACCGGGTGCGGACGCGCAGACCCTCCAGTTGTACGGGCGTGATGCGCTCCGGGAGCGGATCGATCCGATGCGGCAGCAGCGCCGGGTCCACGCCGTCCGAGGCGGCACGCAACCGGGTGGCTACGCGGTCCAGCGCCTCGGTCTGCCGCGCGCCGGACGGATCCGCGTCCAGGAGCGCGACCTGCACCTCTTCCCCGGTGGCGAGCCAGATCGCCCGGCCGGGAGGCATCCACCCAGGCACGTCGCGCGGTGCGAGCCCGAACGCCGCGGCGTCGTCGCGGTCGGCCTGCCTCAGCACCAGCCGGTGCTCGACGGCAGCGGCGATCCGGTGGCCGAAACCGGTTTTGTCGCTGGTGAGCACAGTGACCAGCCCGGCGGCCGGGCCGCGGCGCAGCAGTCCTTCGACGAGGTCGACCGCGCGTCCGCCGTCCCGTTCGGCGAAGTCCCGCACGAACCCTTCCAACCGGTCCAGCAGCAGCACCAGGTGCGGCAGCCGGTCCGCTGCCGCGGCCGACCGGCGCTGCTCGGCGACCGAGGCGTGTCCGCCCGCGGCCAGGATTCGCTGCCTGCGGTCGACCTCCTGGTCCAGCCAGTCGAGCAGCCTGACCACCCGGACCGGATCGTCACCGTCGACCACGGCGCCCGTGTGCGGCAGCCCGGCCAGCGGCGCGAGCGCGCGGTTGCCGCAGTCCAGTCCGTAGAGGTGCACGGTGTCCGGCCCGGCCCCGGTGGCGAGTCCCGCAGCCATGGTGCGCAGGACGGTGGACCGGCCCGTGCGTCCCGCCCCGGCCACGGCGACCGGTCCGGTCGTCGCGAGATCGAGCGTGAACGCGTCCTGTGCCTGCGCCGCAGGGCGGTCGGCGAGCCCCAGCGCAACGCTCACGGGTGAGGTTTGCGGCACCGGGTCCAGTTCAGCAACCGTCACCAGATCCGGCAACGGCGGCAGCCACGGAGAGGCCGGTGCGGTCACCCCGAGACGCTGGGCCGCGACACGGGTCGCCGCGACGAGCGCCACGAGATCGGTCGCGTCACCCGCGTCCCGCTCGGCCTGGGGCCGCTCGACGGCCCGGCCGAGCGAGGTGATCACCCTGCGGCACAACGAGATCCCGGTGTCCACATCGGACTGTCTCGGCCAGCCGACCCGCGCCGTCTGGAACGCGGTCAGCTCGCCGTGCCCGGTGCGCACATATGCACGGCCCGGCTGGCTCGCGCTGATGCGTGCCGCGACCGGGGTATCGAGCACGTCGGCCGACTCGGCGTCGGACGTGACGCGCAGGCCGACGCGCAGGTTGAGATTGGCCCGCAGGTCCGCCGTGACCGCACCGCCGGGGCGCTGCGTCGCCAGCACGACGTGCACGCCGAGGCTCCGGCCGCGCATGCCGATCCCCACCACACCCGGTACGAACTCGGGGATCTCCTCCACCAGCGAGGCGAACTCGTCCACGACGATCACCAGTCTCGGCAGCCTGCCACCGGTGCGCGCCCAGTAGTCCTCGATGTCCTTCGCCCCCGCCTCGGCGAACAGCGCCTCACGGCGCCGCAGTTCCGCGGACAGCGACCGCAACGCCCGGTTGACCAGGTGACCGTCCAGATCGGTGACCAGGCCGACGCAGTGCGGCAGCCGCTCGCACGCGGCGAAAGCGCTGCCGCCCTTGTAGTCGACGAGCACGAACGTCAGCGCGTCCGGCGTGTTCACCAGCGCCAGCGACGTCACCAGCGTCTGCAGCAGCTCGGACTTGCCCGCGCCGGACGTGCCCGCGATCAGCGCGTGCGGGCCGTGCCCGCGCAGGTCGACGGTGAGCGGCCCGCCGGTGCCGGCGCCGAGCAACGCGGTCGTCGACCGGCCGTGCGGAGACCTCGCCCAGCTCGCGCACACCGAGTCCGCGTCGGTGTCCGAGTCGCCGACGATCGCGAGGTCTGCCAAGTCGGTGAACCGCACCCGGTCCGGCAACGAGCCGTCGTCGGCCGCACCGCCCAGCGTCGTGATCGGCGCCAGCGCTCGGGCCATCCGCGTCGCATGGGTCGCGGCGAGCCCGTCCACGAGCAGGTCGTCCACCGGCTGGAGCCCGTGCCGCGCCAGCCGGGCGCGAGC
The DNA here is from genome assembly GCF_007845675.1 of Lentzea tibetensis. Classification (GTDB taxonomy): domain Bacteria; phylum Actinomycetota; class Actinomycetes; order Mycobacteriales; family Pseudonocardiaceae; genus Lentzea; species Lentzea tibetensis. The sequence goes on from NZ_VOBR01000012.1 coordinate 238,876, forward strand.
CCCGGTGATCACCAGCGTGGCCCGGCACTCGTCCGGCAGCGCCTTCTCGTCGTCGTCCAGGCACATCGCGTAGACACCCGCGGCGGGACCATCGGCGAGCACGTCCGCGAATCCGGGCAGGCTGCGCATGCGCCGGGCACCGTCGACCACGACGAGCACCTCACGTTCCCGCGGACGCCCTTGGCGCAGCAGACCACGCTGCTGTTCGGTGCGCTGCGCGATCAGTTCGCGCAGCTCCGCCAACCGGGCCTGCGCCTGCGGGGCGTCGGTCGCGAGCAGCCGGTGGCAGTCGAACCCCGCGGCGGACGCGGTGTGCGGCAGCCAGGTCGCCCACTCCCAGTCCCCGGCCTCGTCGTGACCGGTGACCAGCAGGATCACGAGGTCCTTCGGCGCGTGCAGCACCGCGACCTGTGTGAGGATCGCGCCGGCCGCGGCGAGGACGTGGTCCCGGTCGCCCGCGACACCGAAGACACCGATGTCACGCAGGTTCACCGTGGCGGGCACTGAGTGGACGGTGGGTGGTTCGGGCAACTCGGCGGCGCCTGCTCGCGGCTGGGGATGCCGCGGGTCGAAGCGCAGTCGCACGTCGGCCGCCCGGTCGTGCAGTCCGACCCGCAGGCGGAGGAAGTCCGGGTCGTCACGGCGCCGTTCCCACAACCGCGCCGACGGCGCGCACGCGACGGCCACCAGCCACGACGGGTCGGGATGCTGGTCGCGGCAGCGTCGTTCCTCGGCCTCGCGGGCGGCGTCCAGGTCGTCGCCCAGCGCGGCCTCCGCGAGGTCGTACTCCTTCTTGCGCGCCTTGTACTCCCGGCGGCCGGACCGCCGGTCGGAGATCAGGTTCGCGAGCGCCATCAGCGGGCTGAGCAGCATGATCAGCAGGAAATATCCGGTGTTGGGCAGTACGAGGTACAGCACGCCCCCGATGACCGCGGGCAGCAGCACCGTGAGCCACGGGAACCGCACGCCCTTCGGTTTCTCCGGCGGGACCGGCACGAGCACTTCACCGGGCTCGGCTGGCACCGCGATCCGCGGTGGCCGGTTGAACAGCCGCGTGCCGTCGTCGCCGATGGCCACATCAGCGTCGGCCGGCACCGCGGGCCGCAGCCCGAGCACGGTCTCGCCCAGCCCGGCGACGTCGCCGCTGGACAGCTCCGCGGTTCCGGCGAGCCGCCAGCCCCGCCAGCGAATCCCGTTGCGAGACCGGGAGTCGGTCAACCGGACCTCCGAGCCGTCCGGGCTGACCGTCACCACGGCGTGGGTCCGGCTCACCTCGGGGTCGGCGAGCACCAGGTCCGCGTCCGGCGCCCGGCCAATCTGGAACTCCCCGCCGGGCCCCAGCCCGAGAGCCGGGCCCGCGTGCGCGCCTCCCACCACGGCGAGCTCCAGCCAGCCGTGGCCGCCACCGCGTTCGAACACCGGCCTGCCGAGCCCGAGCACCGCCCCGGTGACCAGCCCCGCGTCCCGCAGGGCGCGCTCCGCGGGCAACGGCTCGGCGGCCAGGTAGAGCCAGGGCTGCTCGACGTCCAGCTGGTCGGCGAGCGCCGCGGCGAGGTCCGCGACGCGGTGCTCGTGCGACGCGCGGACCAGCACCGCGTGCGCGGTGCCGTCCGGCGTCAGACAGGTCAGTTCGAACCGCATGTCGGTGGTCGGCGGCTCAGTGGTTGGCGGCCTGGTCGATGAGCTGCTTGCGCCGCTGCACCTCCGTCGCCGCGTTCGCCAGCTCCGTGGAGAGGCTGCGCAGAGCCGGGTTGAACTCGCTTTCCCACGCCTGCCGGAACCGGTCGGCCGCGAGCCCCGTCCACGTGGTCGTGTTGATCAAAGTGGACAGTGCGTGCTGCAGGTCGGTGACCTCGCCACCGCACTCCCCCAGTCGCCGGGACAGCGTCTCCAGCTCAACGAGCTCGGCCTGGATCATGGTTTCTCCTCCGTCGGTGTGGTTCGTTGCCGACGCTAGGAGCGATGCCGGGAGCGCGAAACGGGTAGCACTCCCCACTACAGCAGCCCGAGGTCGTCCTTCGTGATCAGCCGCTTGGCCAGCACGTACTGCGCGAGGTTGAGCAACCCGTCCATGTTGGGCACCCCCGCCCTCGTGAGCCGAGTCCGCAGGTATTCGACCTTCTTGCGCACCTTTGACGGCGTCATGCGCAGCCGGGCCGCGGCGGCGTCGTAGGTCCGGGGATAGGGGTCGTACTTCGCACCCTCATGCAGGTATCCCGCGAAGAGGGCGACGAGGACGGCTCGTTCCTCGGGCGTCAGCGCCACGCTCGCACCGATCGCCGTGGGCTGTCCCTCGGGCTCGTCCTCGGTCACCGGTGCGTCCGTGAGCGGCGCGTGCACGACGATCTCGTGCTTCTGATTGCCGGACAGCCGAATCCGCATCTCGCCCTGCAGCGGGCGTTTCCGGCCCGGTGCCAGCACGCTGGGAAACCCGAAGTCGTCGACGATCTCGAGCGTGCAGGCCACGCTGGTGTTCACCACGAACCACACGTCGTTCTCCGCCCGCACCACCCCCGCTTTGCGGGAGATCGCGGTGTCGTCCGGGTCGATCTGGAAAGCGCACTCCGGGGACCGCCCGAACACGGCTTCCTCGCCCGGCGACATCGTGCGCGACAACGCACCGAACGACATGGTGATCGCGAGCGAACTGTCCAAAATTCCCCACCCCCTGTAAATGGGAAGCACTTCCCAGTGGACTTCGGCGCCGTCTTTTGTACTCTGCCCCACGTTCGAGACCAAACCGAACCCTGGAGACACGATGCCGTTACCTCGGGCGCTGCGACCACGCAGGGGTGGCCTTGTCCTGACCGGACTGCTGGTGGTGACCGTCTTCGCCGCGTCCCTCGGTGCCGGTTTCACCGCCACGCGAACCGAACTCGGCGCCGCGATCGCCTTTCTGATCCACGGGCGTTCCGTTACCCAGTTCAACCCCGAGTCGCAGCGCATCGAGTCCGAGGCTCGCACCACGGCAACGGATGATCAGGCGCAGGAAGTCACCGAACTGGCCGACGGAAAGATCATGGTCGCCAACCGGGAGACCGGTGTCGTGCAGGTCTACGACACCGGTTCCATGACCCCGCAAGGACCGTCGATCGACAACGCCGACACCGCACTCGTGCTCGCCTCGGGCAGTGCCGCGTACGTGCTGGACCCCGCGGACGACATCGTCCGGGCACTCGACGCCGAGGGTCGGGTGACATCCGAGGTGAAGGTGCCCGGTGCGTCCGGCAAGGCCGTGCCGGACGGCGGTGACGGGATCTGGGTTCTCGCCGACGACGGCAGGGTCACGCACATCGCCGCAGGCAAAGCGGATCAGCCGACCTCCCTGCGCGACCACGTCACCGCGCTCGCGTTCGCGGACGGCCGTCCCGTCGCGATCACCAAGGCCGGCAATGCCTTCGACATCGCCGCGAACCCACCGCACGAACTACCCCAACCACCGGTACCGGCCGGTGAGAAGGTGCTCCCCGCGTCCACCAAGGGAAGCGGACGCTACCTCGTGCTGCTCGGCCAGGACGGCAAGCTCGCCAGTTACGACCCGCGCACCGGCGCGGAACGCGAGATCACCGATCTGCCCAGCGGCAGCGGCCACGACCTCGGCGCTCCCGTCGTGCTGGGCGACCGTGTCTTCGTGCCCGACTACGCCGCGCACAAGCTGTACGTCCGCGATCTGACCACGGGCACCCGCCTGCCGGACGTCACAGTGCCGGGCGAGCACAAGTGGTTCGACCTCAGTGTCCAAAATGGACGTGTCTGGGCGAACGACCCGTTCGACCGGCGGAGCGTCCAGATCGGCGCCGACGGGATGTCGAAGGTTGTCGACCTCGGCGACGGTGAAGGCGTCAAGACGGACACCACCGAGCCGACGAAGCCGGACAAACCCGCCACGCAGGAACAGAAACCCGACCCGCCAGTGCCGCCGGTGGTCCCGGTGCCGACCTCAGAACCCACGACCCCGCCGACCACATCCACGCCGACGACCCCACCACCCACGACGCAACCACCCACGACGCAGCAGGTCGCCGTGCCGCCGGTGATCAACCGCCGTAGCGGGCCGGGCTGCGACACGATCCGCTCGGCGTCTCTCGTGTGCGCATCTCCACAGCCGATGCCCACTCCGGGAGCGAACTGGGGCGATCTGGACGTGATCGCCGACCAGAACCCGCCCGCGCAGACCCTCGTGGACACCGGCTCCACCGTGACGGTCCGCTTCTGGGAATACCTGAAGATGCCTCCCCTCCGGGGTGACGCGGCCACGGCGTGCAGCAACATCACCACTCAGTCCAGTGGTCAGGTCAGGTGCGACGCCGTGCCGGGAAGTGGCACCGGGACACCGGGAACGGTGGAGAGTCAAGACCCTCCAGCCGGTTCGGACGTGCACATCGGGGGTCGTGTGGTGCTGACGTACTACCCCACGCCCACCCCACCTCCAACGGTGCCGAACGTGGTCGGCATGTCACCGGCCGCCGCGTGCGACACCTTGCCACCCACGTACGTGTGCAAGCAGGTGCCAGACCGGATCGCGCGCGACACCAACGTCACCGATCAGAACCCTCCCGCAGGCACTCCTCACCCGGCCGGCGCCGAGGTCGAGGTGCACTTCTCGCCGTACCAGGCGTCACAACTGGTGCGGTTGAAACACCGCACCAACGACGTGTACATCCTTCGCTTCGATGTGGCCAGTGAAGGCGAGTACACCGTTGCGGAGCCCCTCGGTTACGCGTATCGGCCGGGCGCGGCGGCGCCTCCGGGTTCCCTGCAACTGAAAGGATTCGTCTGTACCGCGAACCCGACCACGTGTGGTGGCTACGCGCCGAACCACTACTACAGCAACAAGGACACCGCCGATGTCGCCGGTTACGTGAGATCCCCGAACGTGGCGGCGGTGCTGATCCGCCCGAACGGTGGGTCCTGCGTTCCTGGTCAGCGTCTGCTCTCGCGATGGCGCAAGACGACCAACGGCCAACGCCTGTACACCGTCGCTGAAGGCGCTCCGAGTCCCGACTGGACGAACGTGGAGTCAGGAATCGGCTGCGTCTTGGCTTGACCCCGGGTTGGGAAGCACTACCTATTTCCTCCACTCGCTCACTTCTCAAGACTGGGAGGTAAGCGAGTGGAGGAACAATGGCAAGGGACACAACGAAAACCGCGCACAAAGGGGCCGGTGAGTTCGAGGAAGCGGCGCGGCTCGTCACCGCGGAGGCCCACCGTCTCGACGATCTGGCCGAGGACATCCGCCGTCGCACCAAGGACATGCGGTGGTCGGGTCGTTCGGCGGACCACTTCCGCAAGCACGCGGCGTTCCAGGCGGTGCGGGCGGGACAGAACCGTGAGGTGCTGGAGTCGCTGCGCGTCCTGCTGAACAGGGCGGCGCAAGTGGCGGCCCAATCGGCGACAACCCGGCCGGAGACCCTGCCGTGACGCTGACGCTGACCACGGACGAACTGCGCGTGGCCGCGGGGCTCAGCGGCCGCAGGCTTCCCGTCGACCTCGACGGCGGTTGGTCCACTGAGGACATTCCCGTAGCGGACACCGTCGCGTTGCGCGGCCTGCTGGCCCGCGGCCTCGCCACCGCCTGTGCGGACGAGCTGGCCGTGTCCCTCTCCGCACAGGCGGCGCCGGTCACGGCCCTGTTCGAGCCGGGCGCCGTGATCGAGGTGCGACGCGACGGCGCACAGCACACGGGCCGGTGGCTCGTCACCGAGCGAGCGGGCTGCGCCGAGTCGCGGCCCGACCTGTGGTCGTTCGCGCCGTTCGACATCGACTTCCTGGTCACCGACCTGCTGTCCGCGCTGCCGGACGAGCCGAGTGACGCGAACCCGATCCGGGTGCGCACCGATCACCTCGTCGAGACCGACCGCCGGCTCGCCCGTGGCGAGGCCGCAGGTACGGACCTCGCCCGGCTGCTGCGCGGCACCCGCGTGACGACCACGGTGCGCCGCGTCGAGATCGACGGCGCGCAGACCGCCGCAGCGGTCACTTGGCTGGAGACCACCGACGCCGGCGCCTGGCTGGCCGTGCCGTTCGAGGGCGAGGAAGACATGGAGTCACACCGAGAACTGCGCCCCGTACGCCGCGAGCACCTGCACGCGCTCGTGCTCGACGTGATCAAAGGGGGCGCGTGATGCCGACGCTCTCCGCCACGCAGATCGCCCAGCACGCCTACAACGCGGGGTTCCGCGGTCAGGCACTGACGACCGCCGTCGCGATCGCGCTGGCCGAGTCCGGTGGCAGGACCGCCGTCAAAGGCGACACGACGATCACCGACCAGAAGTGGGGGCCTTCGGTCGGACTGTGGCAGATCAGGTCCCTGCACGCCGACCGCGGCACCGGCCGCGAACGCGACGAGCTCGCGAACACCTCGCCTGCCGTGAACGCTCGGCATGCCTGGACTGCCTCCCATCACGGCACCTATTGGCGTCCGTGGTCGGTCTACCTCAACGGCAGCTACCGGCAGTACCTCGACACCGCCTCGGAAGCGACCCGCAAGGTCCACTCAGGACAGAAGGACACGAAGGCCGAACACCGTCCTCGGCACAAGGCCGGGCGCGGGCCCGACCGGATCGTGCTCGACCTGCACGAGCTGCGCGGCCTGCAGGCGTTCTTCGCGGACTGCTCCGACCGCGTCGGGCAGGTGCGCCGGCGGCTGGCCGGCGCCGAGCACGACCTCGCGCCCGCGCTGGCGGTCCTCGCCGATCCCGCGCTGGCGTCGCTGATCAAGCAGAGCTTCCAGTTCCTCGCGTCGCCGGAAGCCCTGCCCCGCACCGAGGAACGGCTCGACTGGCACGCCGGCTTCGCGGCGAAGGTGCGCCGCCTGGCCGAAGCGGCTGACGGCGAGGACAACCGGTGGACCCGCGGCGACGCGATGCGGTTCGTGACGAAGGCGGACGGACGCCTCGACCGAGCCGAACGCGCGGTGCTCGAGGCCCTGATCACCGGCACGATCGTGCGCCGTCGCAGTGATCTGGGCGCACACGTGCGGCAGGATCACCACCCCGCCGGCGACAGCACACCGCCGAAAGCCGACGTGGGCGGTCTGCGCAACGGCCACGTCCAGCCCAGCAAACTCACGTCCGTCGGCGACGGCGAGAAGATGCTCGCCCCGGTCGCGCGCCAGTTCCGGCGCATGGACGCCGCCGCCCGCACCGCCGGTATCGACCTGCATGTCGAGTCCGGCTACCGCGGCTACGCGGAACAGTCCGCGCTGTATCAGAAGTACCTGGCGGGCAAGGGAAACCTGGCCGCGCCACCCGGTCGCAGCGATCACGGTCTCGGCCTGTCCGCCGACATCGTCACATCGCAGAACCCCAAGGTGCTCGTCTGGCTACGGGCGAACGCGGGCAAGTTCGGCTTCGTCAACGACGTGCCCAGCGAGAACTGGCACTGGACCTACCGCAACCACTGAAGGAGCTCACCGTGATTCGATCCGAACGCCGGCTGGTCAGCCCGGCCGCGTTGCTGCTCGCCCTGCTGTGCCTTGGTCTGCCGTTCGTCGCGGTGTCCTGCGAGTCCTCGGTGGCGACGGTGTCCGCCGACTACTCGGGCTGGGATCTCGTGGCCGGTGGCACGCCCGACGTCACGCCCCAGGGCGACGACAGCTTCACGAAGAACACCGAGCGCAGCGAGATCCCGGCTCAGCCCGCCGCCATCGTCTTCCTCGTACTGGCCACCGCGGCCATCGCATTGGCGCGCACCCGCGCGTTCGACCTCCGCACGCTCGGCAGTGCCGTATGTGCGGGCGGAGCGGCGGTGATGTTGATCGTCAACCAGCTGCGCGTGCACCACGGAATCGCCGAAGAGATCCAGGGCAACGGCCTCGCCGAGGACATGGTGCACACCCGCTTCGGCTTCTGGCTGACCTTGCTCTTCGTGCTGGGCGCGGCCGCCTGCAACGCCACCACATACGCCCGAAGGAACTCACTCGTCCAGCAACGACAACGGTAAGGAGCACACATGCGACTCATGTCCGCGATAAGTGTCGGCGTCGCACTGGCGTTGACCACGACCGGCACCGCCGAGGCCTGGAGCACCGGTGTGAACCGCGTGCAGACCGCGCAGGAGGACAGCGCCGCCGGAGTCGGCTACGGCCCTGGCTGGGTGCTGCTGAGCTACAAGGCGAACGGCCCGATGGTCGGCTACGCGTTCGCCAAGGGCTTCCAGTTCGCCAACGGCACCACCAAACAGGTTCCCGACCACATGGACATCCGCGGCACCGGGAACAGCAGGGCCGGAAGTCCGGACATCGACCGGTGGCCGTGGGGATACTCCGGCGGCAGCTTCCGCGGCTGCGCCTATGCCTACGGCACGGCCAAGTTCGCCTCGGTCCGCAAGGGGTTCGCCACCAAGAGGTGCGTGGACGGCCCGAAGATCGTGGGTTCCAGCAACGCCGACGGCTCCCCCGACGCGCTGCGTTACTGGGTCGACGAGAAGAAGACCTTCTGCACCGACCCGAAGGCCAACCCCCTGTGCAGCCCGTGGGGCGTCTGGAGCGAGAACAAGGGCGGCGGCCTCAAGGTCACACGCACCACCGCGGACTGCGCCGCCTACGGCGACATCGGCGCCACCGCCGTGTACCGCAACGGCCCTGCCGTACGCAGCCACCTGCTCGGCACGGTGCCGGCGAACCAGCAGATCGACGTGCGGTACGTGACGAAGAACGGCGAGTGGATCATGGGCAAGTGGCACGGCAACGCGCTCGCCGGTGGTATCCGCTGGGCCTTCTTCTCGCGCAGCTGCGTCGCATCGTAATCCGTCGAGGGGTGAGCTGCCGACCAGGCAGCTCACCCCGTTCACGAACACATCGTCAGGCGCACCAGCTGTTCCCGGTGTAGTCCAGCTTGCTCGCCAGCACCCAGCCCCACTTGCCGGTGCGCGGCAGGTACCCGTAGTAGCGCGGGTTTCCCTTGTGGCGCACGTTGAACAGGTCGCCCGCCTGCGTCTGGCCGATCGGGCCCCACTCGTCCCAGATCTCACCCGCCTCGGTGACCCGGTACTGCCAAACCATCTCGCACGAAGCCCGGGCGGGCGCGGGAGCCGCGGAGGCCGCGGCCACCGGACCGGCGGCACCCGCGAGCGCGAGGGCCAAGCAGGCCACCGCCGCGATACGACGTGAGTGGATCATCTGAAAGCTGTCCTCCCTACTGAACTGATCATGCGTACCGCCGCAGTAGTAGCCGTCCGATGACCTGCCCGGCCAGGTCATCGGACACACCCGGACGTGCCGGACGGAGGAACACGGTGTCACCGGACGAGTTCAGGCAGGCCTTGCGACGACTGAGAACCGCCGCGGGCGAACCGCCGTACCGGGTGATCGCCAAGGGCGTCAACCGTCCGCACCAGACCGTCCACGACGCCTTCGCCAAGTCCAGCTACAAACAGCACAACGGCCTGCCGCCCCTGGACCTCGCGATCGCGATCGCAACTCACCTGGGTGGCGACGAAAAGGAGTGGCGCGAGTGGTGGCAGGACGCCGCCACTCCGGCGACCGAACCACCGCCCCCACCTCGGCTGTCGTGGTGGAAGCGGCGCGCCGCGATCGTCGGCACCGTGGCAGTACTGGTAACGGTCGGCGGTGCGATCACCGCAGCGACGCTCCGCTCTCGCGGCAGCGGACGCAGGGGCGACGTACTCGACCCGGCAGACTCGGCGAGATCGTGCAACATCACCCGACTCGGATGACGACCAGCGGAGGTCGGCGCGACCGATGGATTGTCCGTTGTGGATGGCTGGGCCGTGCGCGATGCCGAGCTCGACCCGGCCGTCGCCCAGCTCGGGCACGGAGCCGTCGTGGTACGCCGTGGCGATGGATCGTGCCCTGGACCTGCGGGTCGGGAGACACGATGTTCTGTGCGGCGCTGCTTGTGATGCGGACCTGGCCCGTGACACCGAAGCGTTCGTGCGCGCTGCCGCCGCCCGTCATCGGCGCGTCCCCGTGCGGGTGCTGGAAACCCTGCTGGCGGAGCTGATCGGCGAGCTGAGCATCAAGAGCACCGAGTTCACCCGGATCTGGGCCGCCCACCCGGTCAGCGAGTGCCTGCACTCGGTCCGCGAGTACAACCACCCGGTCGTCGGTCAC
>NZ_VOBR01000013.1 GCF_007845675.1 Lentzea tibetensis
CAACCGGTGCGTCGGCATCCTGCATGGCTGCCTCAAAACCCGCACGCACTACGACGAGGCGACCGCCTGGTCGCATCGTGTCGAGAAGGCTGCTGCTTGACATTCAAGCTCCTGGGATGTCTTTCGTCGGGTCTCCGGCGAGGATTTCTTGATTAGCGTGCGATCGCACATGGCCCCTCCCTGCGGGGCCCGGAAATCCTGGAGAACCCATGCGACCGCGTCGTATCGTCGCGGCGGCCTGCACCGCCGGCGTCGCGCTGTCCCTGTTCCCGATCACCGCCCAAGCGGCACAGCCGAACGACGGCCTGCAGTTCGTCGGCTTCCGCGACTCCGTCCTCGCCTCGCACACCTGGTACGTGCAGACGTTCGGCGGCAAACCCGTGCTCGGCAGCTACTTCGTCCGCCACATCGACAAGAAGACCGGTGCGGTCACCGTGGACGACGGCCGCATCGCGGTCGGCAACCTCAGCGACGTCACCCCGGACGTTTCTGTTGAAAGTGCGCAAGAAAAGACCCGGGGTGTTCCGTCGGACGCCAAACTGGCCGTCCTGCCCGGTGCGGACGCCAAGCTCGTCTACGAGGTGATCTCCGACGCGGGCAGGGGTTCCGTGCGCACGCTCGTCGACGCGTCGTCCGGTGCCGTGATCAAGACCGAGGAGCTGGTCAAGCGCGCCGACGGCACCGGCAAGGTGTTCTCGCCGAACCCGGTGGCGACGCTGCAGAACGAGGGCCTGGTCGACGCGAACGACGCCGACTCGGCGGTGCCCGCGACGGCGTACAAGTCGGTCAAGCTGTCCGATTTGGACGGTTCCGGCTACCTGAAGGGCAAGTACGCCCAGCTGCTCGGCGCCAAGAGCAAGCTCGCGTACTCGAAGACCAACGCGTTCAACTACACGCGCAACAACGACTTCTTCGAGCAGGTCGTCGCCTACCACGCGGTGACCGAGTCGCAGCGCTACGTCCAGGGCCTCGGTTTCACCAACGTGAACAACGAGGCGCAGGACATCACGACGATCGGCTACGCCGACGACAACTCGTTCTACGACCCGTCCAAGGACAAGATCACGTTCGGCACCGGTGGCGTCGACGACGCCGAGGACGCCGAGGTCGTGTGGCACGAGCTGGGTCACGCGATCCAGGACGCGCAGGTGCCCGGCTTCGGCTCCGGCACCGAGTCCGGCTCGATCGGCGAGGGCTTCGGCGACTGGTGGGCGCTGATCATGTCGTCCGCCGTGCAGCAGGACACCGCGACGACGCCGCTGGCGTGCATCGCGGACTGGGACGCCGTCTCCTACACCACGGCCAGGCCGCACTGCCTGCGCCGCACGGACACCGAGACGAAGTACTCCGAGCGCACCGGCGAGGTGCACCACGACGGCCAGATCTGGTCGCGCGCGCTGTTCGACGTGTTCAAGAAGTTCGGCCGCGACAAGTCGGCGAAGATCGTCCTGGAGGCGCAGTTCTCCTACTCGCCGAACACGTCGTTCTCGGCGGCCGCCAAGGCCACCGTGGAGACCGCCCGCAAGCTGTACGGCGACGCGGACGCCACGACCGTGAAGACCGCCTTCGCCGCCCGCGGCATCGCGGTCTGACCGTCAACTGTGAAGACCGTTTTGAGCGACTAGTGGCGGTTGCTCGCTGATCGTTCTGCCGTGACGCTGTGTGTGCCGCCGCTGACCGTGCACACACAGCGTCATCGGAAGGACTTGGCTATGGCGAAATCCCTGCGTCGCCTGTTCATGTCTGTCGTGGTGGCCGCACTCGCGAGCATCGCGGTCGCGGCCCCTGCCAGCGCGGACGTCGAACCGAACGTCGTCGGCGGCACCCGAGCGAGCACCGCGGACTTCCCGTGGGTCGTCTTCCTCGCGTCCACCTCGGGTGGTCAGTTCTGCGGCGGAACACTGGTGAAGGCCAACAAGGTCCTCACCGCGGCGCACTGCGTGAAGGGCCGCTCGCCCGCGGCGACCCGCGTCGTCCACGGTCGTGACGACAAGCAGAGCACGGTGGGCACGAACGCTGCCGTCACCAAGATCTGGGTGCACCCCAGCTACACGACGGCGACCGCGGGCTTCGACGTCGCGGTGCTCACCCTGGACCGGGCCATCACGTCGGCGACCCTGCCGCTCGCGACGCCCGCCGACGCCTCCCTCTACAAGGAGGGCAACAGCGCCCTCATCCTCGGCTGGGGCACCACCTCGTCCGGTGGCGCGGCGTCCCGCTACCTGCTCAAGGCCAACGTGCCGCTGACGTCCGACGCGACCTGCAAGAAGGCCTACCCGCAGTACAGCAACCAGTCGATGGTGTGCGCGGGCTTCCCGCAGGGTGGCGTCGACACCTGCCAGGGCGACTCCGGTGGCCCGCTGGTCTTCGGCGGCAAGCTCATCGGCGACACCTCGTGGGGCCGCGGCTGCGCGGCCGCCGGCTTCCCCGGTGTCTACGGGCGCATCGCGCCGTACTACGCGGCCATCACCGCACAGCTGTAGCACCAGCAAAACCATGGCAGTTGGCAGTGTTGTGCATTAGTCCACAGTGGACTATTTGAGGCTATCGTCTCTGCCATGGGGCATGGACACGGGCACGGCCACGGCCACCACACCGATCCGCAGCAGACGGTGTGGTGGTCGTTCGCCGTTCTGCTGGTCACGGCCGCGCTGCAGGCCGTCGTGGTCTTCTTCAGCGGGTCGGTCGCGCTGCTCGCGGACACGGTGCACAACGCCGCCGACGCGCTGACCGCCGTCCCGCTCGGCATCGCGTTCTTCCTGGGCAAACGTGCCGCGACGCTGCGCTTCCCCTACGGCTACGGGCGGGTCGAGGACCTGGCCGGTGTGGTCGTGGTGCTGCTGATCGGCTGCTCGGCCGTGTTCGCGGCCGTCGAGTCCGTCGCACGGCTCGTCGAACCCCGTGCGGTCACGGCGGTTCCGGCCGTCGCGGTCGCCGCCGTCGTCGGGTTCGCCGGCAACGAGGCCGTGGCGCGCTGGCGGATCAGGGTGGGCAGGCGGATCGGGTCCGCCGCGCTCGTCGCGGACGGCCTGCACGCCCGCACGGACGGCTACACCTCGCTCGCCGTGCTGGCCGCCGCCGGTGGGTCGTTGCTCGGCTGGTGGTGGGTCGACCCGCTGGTCGGGCTCGTGGTGGCGGTGCTGATCGGCGTCGTGCTGGTCGACGCGGGCAAGCAGGTCTTCGGGCGGCTGCTCGACGCCGCCGACCCGGTCGTCGCGCGGAAGGCGTCGTCCGTGGCGGGGGAGACGCCCGGCGTGCTGGCCGTCGAGGACGTGCGGCTGCGCTGGTCGGGACACGGTCAGCTGGCCGAGCTGACGGTCGTCGTCGCGCGGGACACGTCGCTGGTGGAGGCGCACCGGATCGCGCACGACGTGGAGCACCGGCTGCGGCACGAGGTCCACCGGTTGCAGCGCGCCCACGTGCACGCGCATCCTGCGTCACATGGATGATCTCGAGCAGTTTCCGGAGGACTGGGACACCGCGCTGGCCGTCGTCGCTCATCCGGACGACATGGAATACGGCGCGTCAGGTGCCGTCGCGCGGTGGACCGCGCAGGGCAAGAAGATCGTCTACCTGCTCGCCTGCCGCGGCGAGGCCGGCATCGACGGCATGGCGCCGGAGGAGGCCGGGCCGCTGCGGGAACGCGAGCAGTGGGCGGCCTGCGCGGCGGTCGGCGTCAGCGAGCTCGAGTTCCTCGACCACCCGGACGGGATGATGGAGTACGGGCTGCCGCTGCGCCGCGACATCGCCGCCGCGATCCGCAGGCACCGCCCGGAGCTCGTCATCACCGGCAACTACCGCGAGTCGTTCGCCGGTGGCTTCCTCAACCAGGCCGACCACATCGCCGTCGGCCGCGCGACCGTCGACGCGGTGCGCGACGCGGGGAACCGCTGGGTGTTCCGCGACCTCGAGCTCGAACCGTGGGGCGGCGTGAAGTACGTGGGGGTCTCGGGCTCCCCGGACGCCGTGCACGCAGTGGACATCACCGACACGTTCGACGCGGCCGTCGCCTCGCTGTGCGCGCACGAGCAGTACCTGGCCGGGCTGGGCGAGGGCGTCATGGGGGATCCGGACGCGTTCCTGCGCCCGTACGCGGAGAAGGCGGGTGAGCGGTTCGGGGGAGGTCTCGCGACGACGTTCGAGCTGCTCCGGATGTGAGGATCAACCCTTCGAGTGGACAGGGCGCATCCGGTGTGGATGCTTCTACCCATGTCCGCTGAACAGCACTACCTGGCCGGTCTCGATCTCCGGGGCCGGCGCGTCGTCGTGGTCGGCGGTGGCACGGTCGCACAGCGCCGCCTGCCCCGTCTCGTCGCGTGCGGTGCCGCCGTCGAACTGATCTCCCCGCACGTCACGCCCTCGGTCCAGGGCATGATCGACGCGGGTGAGCTGACCTGGCACGAGCGGCGCTACGCGCCCGGTGACCTCGACGGCGCCTGGTACGTGCTGGCCTGCACCTCCACCCCTGAGGCGAACGAGCAGATCGGGGCGGACGCCACCGAGCGGCAGATCTTCTGCGTGCGCGCGGACGTCGCCGTCGAGGGCACCGCGGTGACGCCCGCTGTCGGCCGCCACGACGGGCTGACCGTCGGCGTGCTGGCCGGCGGCGAGCACCGGCGTTCGGCCGCGGTGCGCGACGGGCTGGTGTCCGCGTTGCGCGACGGCTCGATCGCGGACCAGCACGAACAGCCCGTCGGTGTCGCGCTGGTCGGCGGCGGTCCCGGCGACCCGGACCTGATCACCGTGCGCGGCAGGCGGTTGCTCGGCCTCGCGGACGTCGTGGTCGCGGACCGGCTCGCGCCGCGCGAGCTGCTGGACGAGCTGCCGCCGCACGTCGAGGTGGTGGACGCGGCGAAGATCCCGTACGGGCGCGCGGCGTCGCAGGAGTTCATCAACACCACGCTGATCGAGAACGCCAAGGCCGGGAAGTTCGTGGTGCGGCTGAAGGGCGGTGATCCGTACGTCTTCGGCCGCGGCTTCGAGGAACTGCTGGAGTGTGCCGCCGCGGGGATCCCGGTGACCGTGGTGCCGGGCGTGACGTCCGCGTTCGGCGTGCCCGCGCTGGCGGACGTGCCGGTGACGCACCGGGGCGTGGCGCACGAGGTCGTCGTCGTCTCAGGTCACGTGGCGCCGGACGATCCGCGTTCTTTGGTCGATTGGTCCGCTTTGGCGCAATTGCGCGGCACCGTCGTGCTGATGATGGCCGTCGAGCGGGCGGGCGCGTTCGCGTCGGCACTCATGGCCGGTCGTCCCGCGTCCACCCCGGTCGCCGTGATCCAGGAGGGTTCGACTGCCGCGCAACGGGTCCTGCGGTCCACTTTGGACTCGGTGGCGGCGGACATGGCGGCGGCGGACATCCGCCCGCCCGCGATCATCGTCGTCGGCCCGGTCGCGGGACTAGGAAATAGTTAGACAAGTTTCCTAACAAATATTGACCGGCCTCGGCCGTCGGTGGGAGTCTGCCTGTACGCCGCCGTGTACCCATTGGGTTGTGCGGAGGCATCATGCGAGTTCTAGCGGCGGTCGGGATCCTGATCCTGAGCCTGTTCACAACGGCAGGTCCCGCTGAGGCGGCGCCCGCGCCGCAGCAGGTGTTCTTCACCTTCTACGGCTGGTACGACAACACGCCGCCGGGCGGCGACATCGCGTACCCGCAGATCCACAACAGCGCGGGCGGCAAGGGCACCTACGCCGACCCGATCACGTTCGCGACGTCGTCCAAGGAAGCGAAGCCGGGCACGAAGATCTGGGTTCCGCGGGTGAAGAAGTACTTCATCATGGAGGACAGCTGTTCTGCGTGTGAGCAGGACTGGAACGGCAACGGCCCCAACGGCGGCCCCAAGCTGTGGCACTTCGACCTGTGGGTCGGCGGCAAGGGCGGCAACGCCATGAACGCCATCGACTGCGAGGACGCCCTCACGAACTACCACGAGGACGGGAAGCCGGTGATGGAGGAGACCATCATCAACCCGCCCAACAACCTGACCGTGGACCCGACGCCGATCTTCAACACGCAGACCGGTGAGTGCTACGGCGGCGCGAAGCCGAAGACGACCATCGGCCAGTACAAGAACGTGTCGAACGGGCAGTGCCTGGAGAACCCCGGCACGACCGCGGGAACGCAGCTGAAGACGGCCGCGTGCAGTGGTGACCCGAAGCAGCAGTTCAAGTTCCACGGCGCGTTCATGGAGCACGGCACGAACCTGTGCACCGCTCAGTCGAGCGGCAAGGTCGTCATGAACAAGTGCAACGGCGGGCCGTCCCAGCAGTGGTCGGTCAACCCGAACAAGACGATCTCGGACATGCAGTCCAACACCAAGTGCTACCGGATCTCCGGGACCGCGGTGGTGGCCGGGAAGTGTTCGGGCAACGAGAGCAAGTGGGACTTCAAGTCCGCGACCTGAGGCGCAGCCGGCCGGGTGAGGTCTTCTTCACCCGGCCGGCGTCAGCCACCGCTGCAGTTCGCGGTGCCGGAACTGGTAGCCGATGCCGGAGACGCGCAGGATGCCGGCCTTCCACGCCCAGTCGAGGAACGTTCCGAAGCGCAGCGGCAGACCCTTGCGCCGTGCCGCGATCACCAGTGTGACGTGGTAGCGCACCCAGGCGCCTGAGGTGAACATCGTGCCCAGCGCGAAGCACGCGAGCGCGCCTGCCGCGCCGACCAGTGGGCCGTACGCCAGAGTCATGGGCAGCGTGCTGGCGAGCGCGATGAGCGAGCTGATGCCGAGAGACCACACCCCGCTGGTGCGCAGCGGGATCCGCGGCCCGCTCTGCCCGTCCCCGGTCGTGCTGTTGAACCCCAGCCAGATGAACACGCCGAGCAACAGTCCGCAGCAGAGCCAGATGTACGGGCTGACGCGCGCTTCCACCTGCCAGGGCACGATCTGGGACGTCGTGGCCAGCAGCCAGATGATGAGCCCGAGCGTCGCGCCGATGAACAGGCTCGACAGCAGGCTTCTCAGTCCTTCGGCGCTGCGCAGGTCGCGCAGGCGGACCTGGTAGAGCATCGGATCCCAGCTGAGCGCGTTGTTCAGCGCGACCAGCAGGACGATCCCCGTCAGGACCACGACGCCGATGCCGCCCGCCATGAAGCTCGGCGACAGGTCCGCGAAGTCCTCGAAGAAGTGCCTGATCTTGTGCGTCCAGACGTCGATCGGGCCCTCGCGCAGCCGCCACAGGAGGCCGAGTGCGGGGAACATGACGCCCAGGGTGACCGCGGCGTGCCAGAACCGGACGCGGTTCGGTCCGCCGACCGGCCACCAGGTGTGCAGGACGATGTCCGTGCCCGACATGGTGTTGCGGCTGCGCCAGTCGAGGTGTTCGGCGATGGTGACGAGCCAGCCCATCACCTGGTCCGCGTCGTACCCGCCGTGCAGCGACACCGCGCTGGGCACGTACCGCTCCAGCAGGAGCTGCTTCACCCTGCCCTCGTAGTCCGGTTCGCCCTGCTTCGGGATCAGCTCGGCGGGATTGCCTCCCGCGCGGTACACCGTGGTCGCGAGC
Organism: Lentzea tibetensis; assembly: GCF_007845675.1. GTDB lineage: Bacteria > Actinomycetota > Actinomycetes > Mycobacteriales > Pseudonocardiaceae > Lentzea > Lentzea tibetensis. Next base: position 7,504 of record NZ_VOBR01000013.1, read on the forward strand.
GTCAGCTGCCACGGCGTGCCGAGCAGCTGCGCCAGCGGGCTGCCCGGCCGTTCGACCTCGTCCAGCACCTGGAGCCAGGCCAGTTCCTCGGTGAGGTCGTGCACGTGGGACCGCAGGTAGCTCACGATCTCGGGCGCGGTGAGGTCCAGGATCTCGACGTGGGTGGACGCGACGGAACTCCCGAGCCGCTCGTAGAACCCCTGGCGGCACGTGACGATGAGCGGTGCCCGTTCGCCTGCCCGGACGTAGCCGTTGAGCTTGGCGACCGCCGCGGCGGACCGCTCCGGTGGCGCGTCGTCGGGGTCCATCTCGTCGAGACCGTCGACCACGGGCAGGATCCACCGGTCGCGGACGAGCACCGTCGCGATGCGCCGGTCGAGCCGGAACCGGTCGACGAGCTCGTCGACGATCCACGCGTCGAAGCCCTTGCCGGTGTCCCACGACGCGAACGCCAGCCGGACGGGTACGGGATCGGTGCTCGTTCTCCGTTGCAGCAGCTGGATGATCAGCTCGAGCGCGAGGACCGTCTTGCCCGCACCGGGCTTGCCCAGGATGGTCAGCCGTTGCGGGTGCAGGTCCTCGAAGTACGTGCGGACCGAGTCCATGGTGCCGCTGGCGTCGCCGCCCACTTCCCGGAACCGTCCGAAGTCGCGGACGAACTCGAGGTTGGCGTGGGTGGTGGCCACTTCGTCGGTGCCGATCAGGCGGGCCCGTTCTTCGCTTTCCCTGGCCAGCAACTCTTTGGCGATGGAGTCCGCCACGTCCGCCAGCCGGGTGGGCGAGGTGTCCCTCGCCGCAAGGGTTTTCTCGCGCACGACCAGCGCGATACCCAGCACGCCCACCGGTAGCGCGATGATGTTGGCCCAGCCCGCGAGGACCTGGAAGTCGTTGTCGTCGGCGATGAAGCCGCGCAGGATCAGTACGACTGACACGACGAAACCCGCGACGACGAGGAGATGCGCTCCGAGCTTGGGGGAGCGCCACGTCTGTGCAGCCACGTTGGTCCTTATCGGTGCTGCCGGGTGGGCGTTACCGGTGGCTGTGCGGGGTGCGGTGTCGTGGCCCTGCGGGCTGTGGTGCCGTGGCCTGCGGGCTGTGGACAAAGTCCGTCTGCGGCGGCTCGAGAATCCGGAATTGTCGGTGCTGCCTGGAAAAATAAAAGCAGGGGACCCCTGGCGGGGACCCCTGCTTCAGCGTGCCGGTCAGACCGGCGCTACTGCTGTGGTGCTAGTGCTGCGTGCTAGTGCTGCGGTGCACGACGCGGACGGCCGGTGCGCTCGCCGCGAGCGAAGCCGGAACGGCCACCCTCGCTGCGCTCGCCGCGGGCGAAGCCGCTGCGGCTGCCGCCCTCGGCACCGCGCTCCGTGCGACGCGGGCCGCCGCGGAACTCGCCGCGACCGGTGCCACCACTGCTGCCGAAGCGGCGCGGGCCGCCACGGCGGGCGCTGGCGGGCTTCTCGCGCTCGATGACCGGCTCGCCGCTCGGGATGCGGGCGCCGGTGATGCGGATCAGCTCCTCGTCGCCGGGGCGCACCTTCGAGGTCTCCGGGCGGATGCCCGCGCGGGCCGCCATGCCCTGCACCGCGCGCCGCTGGTCGTGCGTGACCATGGTGACGACGATGCCGGACTGCCCGGCGCGCGCGGTACGACCGGCGCGGTGCAGGTAGTCCTTCGGGTCGGCCGGCGGGTCGACGTGCACGACGAGCGACACGTCGTCGACGTGGATGCCGCGCGCGGCGACGTCCGTGGCGATCAGGACCGGCGTGATGCCCTCGCGGAACTCGCCGAGAACCCTGGTGCGGGCGCTCTGCGCCTTGCCGCCGTGCAACGCACCCGCGTGCACGCCGACCGAGCGCAGCTTCTTCGCCAGGCGGTCGACGTGGTGCTTGGTGCGCACGAACATGATCGTGCGGCCCTCGCGAGCGGCGACCTCGGTGACGACGTTCTGCTTGTCCTCGGCGGACACGAAGAGCAGGTGGTGCTCCATCGTGGACACGCTCGCCGTGGCGGGCGCGACCGAGTGGGTCACCGGGGTGTGCAGGTACTGGCGCACGAGCTTGTCGACGTCACCGTCGAGCGTCGCGGAGAACAGCAGGCGCTGCCCGTCCATCGGCGTCAGGTCGAGGATGGCGCGGACCTGGGGCATGAAGCCCATGTCGGCCATCTGGTCGGCCTCGTCGAGCGCGGTGAACATGACCTGCGACAGGTCGCAGGTGCCCTGGCGGACGTGGTCCGACAGGCGGCCGGGCGTCGCGATCAGCAGGTCGACGCCGCGCCGCAGGTGGTCGATCTGGCGCGGGAACGACGTGCCGCCGACGACCGTGCGGCACCACAGGCCCAGTGCGCGGGCGTGCGGCGCCAGTGCGGTCTCGACCTGCATCGCGAGCTCGCGGGTCGGGACCAGGATCAGGGCGCGCGGCTGGTTCGGGCGAGCCTTGCCACCCGCGAGGCGGGACAGCAGGCCGAGGCCGAACGCCAGGGTCTTGCCGGAGCCGGTCTGGCCCCGGCCGAGAACGTCACGGCCGGCGAGGACGTCGGGCAGCGTCGCGGCCTGGATGGGGAACGGTTCGGTGATACCCGCCTCGTTCAGCGAACGCAGCAGCTGGTCGGCGAGACCCAGCTCGGCGAACGACGGCAGCGGACCCTCGGGGAGGGTGCTCTCGAAGGGCTCGGTGACGACCGGCGCCTCGACGACACGCTGCGGACGGTTGTTGCCCTGGCCGGAGCGACGCCGCGGCCTGCGGCTCTGTGAACGCTCGAAACGGCCTTCGGACATGGGTGGCAAAACATACCTCCGGGACGTGGCACGTCTCGGGGACGCCCCGCGGGATACGCGGTGCCGATCGCAAGGACGAGCCCGGCATGAACATCACGCCGTTGATTGGGTGGAACGCACCGGCGAGTCATCCGTCATCGGTGCACATGACAGTCTAGCCGATCAACGAATGCACTTTTCGCGCGGCCGCGCTCACCAGGGGTGTCCTTGCGCACAGGTGCGCGCCTGCGACGACCGCTGGAAACCACAGCGCGGCCGACATGGGACCTCCGGTGATGGGGACACCCTCCTTCTTGAGCTGCCTCACCGCCCAGATCGAGAACGGGGCGACGAGGGTCGGCGCGGTGAGGACGCCGGGTGTGTACTCGCGCAGGGCGGCACTCGCGGCCACGTGGGTGACGGAGTGCAGACCGAAGCCGATGAGCGCGGACTGGAAGAAGCCGGAACGGCCATCGGTGCGTGCTCCCTGCAACGCCGCGGCCGCCACGACCATTCCCACGGCGCCGATCGCGACGGCCGCCTGAGCCGGCGAGGTGTCCGGCACGAAGCGGTGCTTCCTCGTCCACCTCGGCATGGTCATGAGCTCTTCGACGTCGTGCAGAACCCAGGCGGCGAGCAGTCCCCAGGTCACCTTCGCGCTGGTCATGTCGTTTACGTTACACCTCGTATCGTATTATGGGCAGGTGCCTGGACGACCTCGCAGCGCGGCCGTCGACCGCGCGCTGACCGACGCCACCCTCGCCCTGCTCGACGAGGTCGGGCTCGACGCGCTGACGCTGGACGCCGTCGCCGCGCGCGCCGGTGTGAGCAGACCCGCGCTGTACCGGCGGTGGCCGTCCAAGCTGCACCTCGTCGCGCACGTCCTGATGGCGTCGGTCGTGCCGATGCCCGACCCGGACACCGGGTCCGCGCGCACCGATCTCGAACAGCTCGCCGCCGCGCTCGTCGGCGGCATGTCGTGGGTCGTGCTCGCGGTGCACGCCGAGGCGCGGCGCGTGCCCGAGCTGGGGGAGCGGCTCTACGAGTCGTTCCTCGCCGGACGCCACGCGCTCATCACATCCGTGGTGCGGCGCGGCGTGTCGCGCGGCGAGCTCCGGGCCGACGTCGACCCGGAGCTCGTGCGCGACCTGCTGTTCGGACCGCTCGTCTACCACTGGCTGGCGACGGGTGCGGTCCGATCACCGGACGAGGTGTTCGACCTCGTCTGGCCGGTGCTCAGCGCAGCCCCGCCACGTCCAGCAGCATCTCGATGAGCGCGGCCGGATCGGCGATCTCGGACGGCAGACCCCGCCCGCTGAACCACGCGGACACGTTGCGGACGTCGCGCTCCAGGAACTCCCGGCCGCGCGGGTTCGCGACGAGGTCCACGATCTGCGGCAGGTCGATCAGGACCAGCCTGCCGTCGTGCACCATCAGGTTGAACGCCGACAGGTCGCCGTGCGCCAGCCCCGCCTCGGCGAGGACCATCAGCGCGGCGACCAGCTGCCGCCACAGGTCGAGCAGCTCGTCCTCGTCGGGACGGGCCTGCGCGAGCCTCGGTGCGGCGTTGCCCTCGTCGTCGCCGATGAACTCCAGCAGCAGCTCGGTGCCGCTGCGCTGCACCGGGTACGGCACCGGGGCGCCGATCTGCCACAGCCTGCCGAGCGCGGCGAACTCCGCGACCGCCCACTGCTCCGCGATCAGGTTGCGCCCGAACGCGGTGCGGTTGGCGATGGCCCGCGTCTCGCGGGACTTCTTCATGCGGCGACCCTCGAGGTAGCCGCTGTCGCGGTGGAACATGCGGTGGTCGTTGCTGCGGTACCGCTTGGCGGCCAGCAGGCACGACCTGTCCGGCATCGCGCGTTCCAGCAGGAACACGTCGGCTTCCTTGCCGGTCTTGACGATGCCGAGCTCGCGGTCGACCGCGGCCAGCTCGGTGACGAGCCAGCCGGGATACGGCTTCGGGCCGTGCTCGGCGTCGCCCCAGGTGGACCAGCGATCGCCGTCCTCGGGGGTGTCCGCCTCGCTGAGCTGGTCCTCCCGCACGCGGGCGACGCGCAGCTTCTCCTCTTCGGTCATTCGGCCGCGACGCGTCGGTTCGGCGTCGTCGGCTGGTCGTCTGCTCTTCTTGGCCTTCCACCGCTTGTCGTCGGTGTCGTCGAAGGCGGACTCGAACTCGAGATGAAGATCGTGCTCGCGCACGGTGGGGTCTCCTACGAGATGAAGGGTGAACGCCCCACCGGCGCTGCTGCGACTGCTGTCGTGACGACTGCTGCGTCAGGCGCGAGGGGCGTGCGGACGGGTCGGTGCCACGTCCATGACAGGCGTAGACATGTCGCACCTCCTCGGTTCCATCACGCTTCTGCCCCGGAAGTCTGCCGGGTGTCGATCTCGGGCCGCAACCGAATTGACGGACGATCAGATCCGCCCTGTTCGGCCCGGTCGGCACGAGCTCGATGCCGGCCTTCTGCGCGAGCTTGACCAGGCCCTTCAGGTCGGACGGCTCGGCACGCGACGTCGCGATCGCCCGCGCCAGCAAACCCTTGTGCGCCTTGTTGAAGTGGCTGATGACCTTGCCGTCCTCGGTGATCACCCGGACCTGCGCGGCGTGCGGCAGCTTCGCGAGGTTCGCGTACGCGCCGGAGCGCAGGTCGACCACGAAGTCGGTGATCGAGGTGAGCGCGGGTTCCAGCACCGGCTTCCACACCGTCCGCAGGGAACCCAGTGCGGGCAGCGTGTTGCCGCCGGACAGCCGGTACGCCGGGATCGGGTCGCCCGCGTGCGCGATGCCGAACAGCGCCGACGCGACCGCCAGCCTGCGGTGCGCGCGTTCCTTCTCGGTCTTGGTGAGCGTTGTGACGTCCAGTGCGTCGTAGAGCACGCCGGTGTACCGGTGGAGCGCAGGCATCGTCGGTGACGTGCGCAGCTCCGCGTTGCGCTGCACCTCGTCGGTCTGCTTCGCGGAGATCTCCAGCGCCTCGATGCTGGCGCCGGTGTCCCGCGCCAGGTCGACGAGCGCGGTCGTCAGCTTGTCCCTGATCGGGTTCAGCTCGGGGAACGACAGGAGCTCGAGGTCGAGCGGCGCACCGCTGCCGCCGATCGCCTTGGTCTCCGACGGGGGGAGCAGCACCAGCACGGTCGGGAGTTTAGGCCAGCCGGCCGAAGGCCACGAACACGCACAGCGCCAGCAGGACCAGGTTCGCCGCGACCGCGCCCGGCTCGCGCAGCCTGCTGTGACTGATCGCCGCGCCGACCATGACCACGGCGAGGCCGATCGCGGCCGCCGGGGTCAGCGGTTCGGCGATGCCGGTGATCCTGGGGAGGATCAGGCCCGCCGCGCCGGCCAGCTCCAGCGCGGCGACGGTCCGGATCACCGGGAGCGGGAAGAAGACCACGCCGGTCTGGCCGGTCGCGATCATCCGTTCCTTCGGCTGGGTGGACTTCAGCGTGCCCGACAACGCGAAGACCGCCGCGAGCACGCCTTGGCTGATCCACAGAGCGATGTTCATGCCGTTCCTTTCACCTGTTGTCGGTGAAGGGACGAGACAGCCGGCGCGGACGTGACAGGGTGGCGGTGTGTTCACCGCTGCTCCTGACCGGATCCACCGCGCCGACGTCGCCGTCGTGGAGCAGACCGCGCCGGATGAGCTCGCAGGCATCCAGGCGCTGTGGCCCGCGTTCGAGCGGGCGGTGGGCCTGCGCGGACGCAAGATGTACGCGCGGATCGACGAGCGGGCGCACACCTACACCGCGTGCACGCCGGTCAAGCCGGGCGACGAGTCGCTGAGACTCGCGCTCGGCACCCTGCCCGGCGGCTGGTACCTGCGCGGACGACTCGCCGGGGAGCCGTCCGCGCTCTACACGTTGATCGGGGCCGGGATGGACGCGTTGCGCGCCAACGCACCCGTGGACGAGTTCCGGCCGCTCGTCGAGTTCTACCGCCGGCACGACCAGATCGAGCTGTGGGTGCCCGTCACGGCCTGACCAGGGTCAGGTAGGCGAGGCCCATCGTGGCGCGCCAGCCGTGCAGCCGGAAGTTCCGCTGCCGGTCGGCCTTGGCCCTGATCTCGTCCGCGTGCGGCGAGTCCGGGTTGGCGAGCAGCCAGTGCTCCCAGGCGAGGCCGTGCCGGGACTCGAACTCGTCCCACTCGTCCAGGCTCGCCTGTTCCAGCCACAGCAGGCGGAAGCCGTGCCCGATCGCGAAGTCGACGAGTCCCGCCAGCGACCGGTACTGCTCCTTCGGGACCGGCATGGCCGCCAGCTGGGCGTCGGTCGGCTCGCGCTCCCAGAAGCACTCGCCCAGCAGCAACCTGCCGCCCGGACGCAGGATCCGGTGTGCGTTGCGCAGCGCGTTCTCCGTGTGCACCAACGGATCGCCGCCCCACACCTGGGACGACCCGTTGACGATCAGCACGTCCGCCTGGGTCTCGTCCCACTCGCCGACGTCGCCCACCACCAGCTCGACCCGGTCGGCGAGGCCGCGTTCGCGCGCGTTGGCACGGCCGTGCTCGATCGCCTCCTCGTCGCGGTCGACACCGAGTCCGGTCGCGGTCGGGTCCGCGGCGACGATGCGCAGCAGCATCTCCGCCCAGCCGCAGCCGAGGTCGACCACGTGGGCACCGTCGAACGGGCCGAGCGACCCGATCAGCCGGGCGGCTCGTTCCTCCGACAACGGCCCGTGGAACGTCGTGTCCTCGTGCAATGGGGTGATCTTCGGTTGTGTCATCCGTTCGAGGATGGCCCACGCGGCAAGTGATTATTCGGTCGAGCTCGAAGCTGCTCCGGGCGTAGCTTCGAGCACGTGGAGCACACCTGGCGCACGCTCAGCAAGGCGGACATCCCGGCGGTCACCGCGCTGCGGGCCGCCGCGGAGGCCGTCGACGAGACCGGCATGCACCTGTCCGAGGAGGACGTCGCCGAGGAGTTCGCCGACGCCGACCTCAACTTCCCGGACGGCTCGCTCGGCGTGGCCGCCGGCGACGAGCTCGTCGCCTACGGCCTGGCGCGCATCCGCGGCAACGCCGTCGGCACGCACCGCATGCTCCTCGAAGGCGTGGTCCACCCGGCCCACCGCCGCCGCGGCCTCGGCCGCGAGCTGGTGGAACGCCTCATCGCGTGCTCACGCGTCGTGCACGCGAGCCACTACCAGGACATGCCGCTCTCCGTGGACATGATCGTCCGCGACAGGGCCGACGGTCACCGCGCACTGGCGACCGAGCTGGGATTCACCGACCAGCGGCGCTTCTACGACATGCGCGTCTCGCTCGCCGACCCGCCGCCACTGCTGGAGGCCGCCGCCGGGCTCGAGGTCGTGCCGTACACCCGCGAGCGCGACGAGGACACCCGCCTCGCGCGCAACGAGGCCTTCGCCGAGCACTGGGGCACGACCGCCGCGAGCCCCCAGGTGTGGGCCGAGCGGTTCACGGGCATGAAGGGCTTCGTTCCGGGCGCCTCCTTCCTGATGGTGGACTCCGCGACCAACGCGGTCGCCGGGTTCGTGCTGGGCCAGCACAGCGAGGCCGAGGCTCTCGTGACCGGTGTGCGAGAGCTGTGGGTCGCCGACGTCGGCACCCTCGAGGCGTACCGCGGCAAGGGCGTGGCGGGCGCGCTGCTCAGCCGCACCCTGACCGCCGCGCGGGAGGCCGGGTTCGAGCGGGCCGGGCTGTCCGTGGACTCGGCCAACTCCACCCCGGCGCTCGGCGTCTACGAGCGCGCCGGGTTCGCCGTGACCGGCTACTGGTCCGACTACGGGCTGCCGGTGAGCCCGGTCGGCTGACGGGTCAGCCGGCCGGGTGCTGGTCTTCCTGCCCGATGCAGAACTGGTTGCCGTCCGGATCCGCTAAGACCGTCCACGTCAGGCCGGGGACCGTGTGCGTGGCCAGCTCGGTGGCCCCCAGCTCGACGAGTCTGGCGACCTCGGCCACCCGGTCGGACACGTGCATGTCGAAGTGGACGCGGTTCTTGCCGGGCACCGCGTCCGGCACGCGCTGGATGCCGATCTGCACGCCGCCCTCGGTGGTGGGCGCGAGCATGAGGAACTCGCCGCCGAAGTCGTGCTGGATCTCGGTGCGGAGCGCGGCGGTCCAGAACTCGGCGAGCTTGAGCGCGTCACCCGTGTCGATGGTGACCATTCCGATGGTGAGGGTCATGGCGGGGACGCTACTCAGCAGGTCTGACAATTTCGAGAAGTGTGCTGCTCAGAAGGTCGGGAGCGGAGAGGAACGGGTGATGACCGGTGCTGATCTCCACGACGTTCCCGAGGCGCGCCGCGTACGAGCGCTGGCGCGAAGGCGGGGTGGCGCGGTCGTCCGAGCAGACGACGTACGTCGACGGCACGGTGCGCCACGCGACCGAGCGAGGTGCCTGGCCGAACGCCGCCAGCGACTGCCTGGTCAGACGGGCCAGCGCGCCCGAGATGTCCGAGGAGGTGCAGTCCTGCATGAACAAGGACGGCAGCGCGGAGCCCTGCACACCCACGCGGCCGTCGGGGCCGGGGTCGAGGAACGGAGCGGGCGCCGCCAGGGAGCCGAGGGACTCGCCCGCGTCCGGCACCACCGCGGTCAGGTACACCAGACGGGCGGCCGACGACCCCGCATCGGTGATGACCATGCCACCGTACGAGTGCCCCACGAGCACGCACGGCTCGTCCGCGGAAGCCACCTGGGCGCGCACCGCGTCGCCGTCCGCGTGCAGGTCACCGTCGCCGTCGCACGACGGCAGCTCGACCGCGGCGGACGAAACGCCTTGCGCGGCAAGGAGAGGAACCATGCGGCGCCACCACCACGCACCGTCGGTGACGCAGGCGCCGTGCACGAAGAGAACCTTCATGTGACCACATCAGCAGCCGCGGAGACCGACCGCCCGCGTTTTCGCCACCGGCGGAACCCGTAGTCTGCTCCAACAGCCCGTGAACGAGGAGCACTCACCGTGATCACCAGGATGTCGTCGTTGTTCCTGCGTACCCTGCGTGAGGACCCGGCGGACGCCGAGGTACCGAGCCACAAGCTGCTGGTACGCGCCGGATACGTCCGCCGCGTCGCGCCGGGCGGGTACTCCTGGTTGCCGCTGGGGCTCAAGGTCCTCCGCAACATCGAGCGCGTGGTGCGCGAGGAGATGGACGCCTTCGGCGCGCAGGAGATCCAGTTCCCCGCATTGCTGCCCAAGGAGCCCTACGAGGCGACGAACCGGTGGGAGGAGTACGGCCCGAACATCTTCCGCCTCAAGGACCGCAAGGGCGCGGACTACCTGCTCGGCCCCACGCACGAGGAGCTGTTCACGCTCACCGTGAAGGGCGAGTTCAGCTCGTACAAGGACTACCCGGTCACGCTGTACCAGATCCAGACCAAGTACCGGGACGAGGCGCGTCCCCGCGCGGGCATCCTGCGCGGCCGCGAGTTCCTGATGAAGGACTCGTACTCGTTCGACCTCACCGACGAAGGCCTCAGCCAGTCCTACCAGGACCACCGCGACGCCTACATCCGCATCTTCGACCGGCTCGGCATGGAGTACGTGATCGTCTCCGCCACGTCCGGCGCCATGGGCGGGTCGGCGTCCGAGGAGTTCCTCGCCGTCGCCGAGACGGGTGAGGACACGTTCGTCCGCAGCACCGAGTCCGGCTACGCCGCGAACGTCGAGGCCGTGCGGACCCCGGTCCCCGCCGCGTTGCCTCTCGAGGGCAAGCCCGAGGCGCAGGTCCACCACACGCCGAACACGCCGACCATCGAGTCGCTCGTCGACTTCTTGAACGGTGCGAACCTCGGCCGCGCGTTCACCGCGGCGGACACGCTGAAGAACGTCATCGTGAAGACGCGCAAGCCGGGCGAGAAGGACTGGACGCTGGTCGCGATCGCGCTGCCCGGCGACCGCGAGGTCGACTTCAAGCGACTCGAGGCCGCGCTGGAGCCCGCCGAGGTCGCGATGCTGGAGGAGGCCGACTTCGCGCGGAACTCCTTCCTCGTCAAGGGTTACATCGGCCCGGCAGCGCTCCAGGCGAACGGCGTGCAGTACCTCGCCGACCCGCGCGTCGTCACCGGCACCGCCTGGGTGACCGGCGCGGACAAGGCCGACCACCACGTCGTCGACCTCACCGCGGGCCGCGACTTCACCCCGGACGGCGTCATCGACGTCGCCGAGGTCCGCGCGGGCGACCCGTCGCCGGACGGCAAGGGCGTGCTGGAGGCCGCGCGCGGCATCGAGATCGGCCACATCTTCCAGCTGGGCCGCAAGTACGCCGACGCGTTCTCGCTCGACGCGCTGGGCCCGGACAGCAAGCCCGTCCGCATCACCATGGGCTCCTACGGCATCGGCGTCTCGCGTCTCGTGGCCGCCATCGCCGAGCAGTCGTACGACGAGCGCGGCCTCATCTGGCCCCGCAACGTCGCACCCGCGGACGTGCACGTGGTCATCGCGGGCAAGGACGAGACGCTGACGGCCGGTGGCGAGAAGCTGGCCGCCGAGCTGGACGCGGCTGGCCTCAAGGTCCTGCTGGACGACCGCAAGGCGAGCCCCGGCGTGAAGTTCGCGGACGCCGAGCTGATCGGCGTGCCGACCATCCTCGTCGTCGGCCGCGGCCTCGCGAACGGCGTCGTCGAGGTCAAGGACCGCAAGTCCGGTGAGCGCGTCGAGGTTCCTGTCGAGAGCGCGGTCCAGCATCTCGTCGAGCTCGTGAAGCACTGAGGAACGTCAGGCGCCGGGCAGCTGTCCGGCGCCTGACAAATCTGCTACGCACAGTGCTGACAATGTCTTGTCCATTGGTGTGAATGCACCGGGATGGCGTAATTGAGACGCCATTTCGTGCTGCTATGTCACGACAGTTCTGCGCACGTCAGAAACCTGCTGAGTCCGCCAAACGAGATACCTGATGAGACACAGTGCATTGTTTGCGAAAGCTTCCTCGCATGCGAGATGGATCTTGACAGTTTTCCTGCACAGGGCTAACTTCGGAGATCATCACCCATACGAGTGACCTCGAGGTGACGCCCCTCCGGGAGATCCCGTTAAACGCTCCGGACGCATTGTGTGCACGCATTAGCAGTCGTGTTCGTAAATGCATTTCAGTCGTGGGACCTTCGGGGCGTTGCCAGAGGTGAAGGCGCGAGGGGTCGTCCATGATGAGCTCCGCCTCCGATGACGAGCCGATCTTCAGGCTGCTCGGGCCGATCGAGGTCATCGGCGCCGAGGAGCGCGTGCGGATACCGCCCGGACGCCAGCAGACGATCCTCTGCGCGCTGCTGCTCGACGCGAACGAGCTGGTCGGCCCGGACCGGCTCGCCGAACTGGCGTGGGGCCTCACCCCGCCGTCCACCGCCCGCGCGCAGATCGACATCTGCGTCTCCGCGCTCCGCAGGGCGCTCGACCAGGCGGGTGCCGACGCGCGGATCGAGGCGCGCAGGTCCGGCTACGCGCTGCACGTGGCGCCAGAGCTGATCGACATCACCCTCTTCGACGTCCGCGTCGCCGAGTCGCGCGCGGCCGCGATGGATCAGCGGTGGGACGACGCCGCCGCGTTGCTCCGCTCCGCGCTGGCGCTGTGGCGGGGACCGGCGTTCGGTGGCGCGCTGCCCGGCGAGGTGCGCCGGTTCGACGAGAAACGCCTGCGGGCGCAGGAAGATCGCGTTGACGTCGACCTCCAGCTCGGCAGGCACCACGCGCTCGTGGCCGAGTTGCGCGCACTGGTCGCCGAACATCCGCTGCGTGAACGCCCGCGCGGCCAGCTGATGCTCGCCCTCTACCGCTCCGGCAGGCAGTCCGAGGCGCTGGACGTCTACCGCGCGGGCAGGCACCTCGGGCTCGAACCCGGCGACCGGCTGCGCGAGCTGGAGGTGACGATCCGGCTCGACCGCGAGAACACCGAACCGGTCGCGGGCGGCCCGCGGCAGCTCCCCGCCGACGTCGGCGGGCTGGTCGGACGCGACGACCTCGTCGCCGAGCTGGAGCGGCTGCTCACCGGCGAACGCGACACCACGCCCGTCGTGAACCTCGTCGGCGAGCCCGGCATGGGCAAGACCGCGCTCGCCGTGCACGTCGCCCACCGCGTCGCATACGCGTTCCCGGACGGGCAGCTGTTCTGCGACCTGAGCGGCACCAATCCCGCGGAAGTGCTGGGCCGCTTCACGTCCGCGTTCGGCGCCGTCGGCTCGACGCTGCCCGACGGCCTCGACGAGCGCGCCGAGATGTTCCGCAGCATGCTCGCGAACCGGCGCGTGCTGCTCGTGCTCGACGACGCCGCGACCGCGTCGCAGTTCGCCGCGCTGCTGCCCGGTTCGGCCGCGTGCGGGGTGATCGTCACCAGTCGCGTGGCCGTCGGCGGGACGCACCACGTCGAGGTCGGACCGCTGAGTCCCGCCGACTCGCTCAGGGTGCTCGACCGGCCGGAGCTCGTCGAGGTCGCGGCCGGAGTCCCGCTGGCGCTGCGACTGCTCGGCGGCTGTCCACAAGGGACTGTCCCGCGGGGTGATGTGCTGACGCTCGCCGACGAAGGGCTCGAACCGGAGCCCCGCCGGGCGCTGCGGCTGATGAGCGCGCTCGACGGCGACAGCCTGCCGCGCTGGGCCGCGACGGCGGTCAGCGGCGGGTTCGACCCGCTGAAGCAGCTGGTCGACGCGCGGCTGCTCGACGTGACGGGCTCGGACGTGACGGGCCTGCCGCGCTACCGGTTCCACGGTGTGGTCCGCTCGTTCGCCAGGGACCGGGTGCTGGCGGACGAGGCGCGGACGGCGTTCGAACGCGTCGCGGGCGGCTGGCTCGCGCTGGCCGAGCGGGCGCACCAGCGGTTGTACGGCGGGGCGTTCACGATCCTGCACGGCTCGGCGACGCGGTGGCGCCCGCACGCGCCGTACGTCGACCAGGTGTCGCAGGATCCGATGGGGTGGCTGGACAGCGAGCGCGCGAACCTGTGCGCGGCCGTGTTCCAGGCGGCCGATCTCGGGCTGGACGAGCTGTGCTGGGACCTCGCGGTGACGCTCGTGACGTTGTTCGAGACCCGCTGCTACCTCGACGACTGGCAGCTGACCCACGATCGCGCGCTGGCCGCGGTCCGCAAGGCGGGCAACCGGCGCGGTACCGCCGCGGTGCTGTGCTCGTTGGGGTCGCTGCACATCTCGCGGCGCCGGGGAGAGCAGGCGCGCGCGGTGCTGGAGCCCGCGCTGGAGCTGTTCGGCGAGCTCCACGACACGCACGGGCTCGCGATGGCGCGGCGGAACCTCGGGGTGGTCGAGTACCGCGAGGGACGGCCGGAGCTGGCGACCCGGATGTTCGAGCTGTCGCTCACCGGGTTCGAACGGGTCGGTGACGTCGTCGGTCAGGCGTACGTCGTGTCGCAGCTCGCGCAGCTGTCGCTGGACCGCGGTGAGTACGACCTCGCGGTCGGCAGGCTGCGCGAGGCGCTCGTGATGTGCCGGGACATCCGCAGCCCGCGCGTCGAGTCGCAGGTGCTGTACCGGCTGGGCAGCGCGATGTTGTTGCAGGGCAGGTACGAGCAGGCGCAGCAGCTGATGACGTCGGTGCTGGGCATGGTGCGGCGCAGCGGTGACACCGTGGGGGAGAGCTACGCGTTGCACTCGCTCGGGTTGATCAGCGGGCGGCTGCGGATGTTCACCGAGGCCGGGCGGTCGCTGCGGCGGGCGATCCGGTTGTGCGAGGCGAACCTCGACCGGGTCGGGGCCGCGCGGATCCGGCTCGACCTGGCGCAGCTGGTGTCGCAGCAGGGGGAGACGTTCGACGCCGTCGCGATCGCCGAGCAGGCCATGACGACGTTCCAGGAGTTGCGGCTGTCGCTGTGGGAGAGCCGGACCTTCGTGGTGCTCGACAAGATCCGCGCCGAGAACCGCGTGCGGGTCGCCGGCCCCGACTGACGCGGCCCCGACTGACGCGGCCCCGACTGACGCGGCCCCGACTGACGCGGCCCCGACTGACGCGGCCCCGACTGACGCGGCCCCGACTGACGCGGCCCCGACTGACCGTGCCCTGTCCTGGCGGCCTTCGCGCTTTCGCAGGAGTCCCCGCCAGGGGGTCCCCTGCTTTCAGTTTGCCAGCTGACACCGACAGTTTCGGGTGCTGAGCGGTGATGAGAGGCGAAATGGGGCGGTGAACGGCCCGTTCACGCGTCGGGTTCTAGCCCAGCACCGCCGAGAGCACCTCGTCGGTGTCACTCAGATCCGCGAACACGGCGTGTGCACCGGCGGCGCGCAGCTCGTCGGCCCCGCACGACCCGGTGGCCACCCCGATCGCCCGGAACCCGTGGTGCAGAGCGGCTTCCACGTCGTGCTCGGTGTCCCCGATGACGACCACGGACGCCGCCGCCACCCCGTGCTTGGCCGTGGCGAGCCGCAACGCCTCGGTGACGAGATCGGGCCGGAACTCCGACAACGACCCGTAGCCGCCGATGGAGAAGTCCACGTGCGCGTCCATCCCGAACGGCGTCAGCTTCTGCCGCGCGATCGTCGGCAGGTTGCCGGTGACGACGGTCTGCACGACCCCCGCGACAGCCGCCAGCCCGGCCAGCGCCTCGGAGGCACCGGGCAGCGCGCGCCCGTGCGACCCGATCCGCGTCGCGTCCCGATCAGCCGCCGCGACGAGCTCGGCGTGCAGCGACGCGACCAGCTCGTCGGTCGGCGCGACACCGTGCAGGCGCAGGATGTCGCGCGAGATCGCCTGCTCCGTCCGCCCGCCGAACGACGGCAGGTGCGTCAGCTCCACACCGGCCACGGCTGTGAGCGCGTCGCGGTACCAGTTCAGCCCCAGGCCGCCCAGGTGGACCAGCGTGCGGTCGATGTCCCAGAGAACCAGCGTTCTCATGAGGTCGGCGTCAGCGAGTCGATCATCGTCTGCAGTTCGGCGTCCTTCATCAGCGGCGGGTTGTCGCCGCCACCGCCACCCTCGAGGTCGCCGTTCACGACCAGCGCGTGGAACTTGGTGGTGCCGACCAGGAGCAGCACCTTCACCACGCCCTTGGTGGCGAGGCACTTGTTGCCGGACGTGGTGATCGCCGCGTCGACCTGCACGCCCTCGACGGTGATGTCCTTGCCGTCCTTGGTCTTGTGCGGGAACTTGACCGGCTTCGGCTGGCCGACGGTCACGTTCGCGGTCGCGCCCGAGTAGAAGTCGGTCGCGACGGCCTTCGCCAGGTCACCGGCGACCTTGTTGAGGTCGCCCTTGTCCACCAGCGCGCCGCCGTTGGTGCCCTTGGTGAACTCCTTGCCGTCGCACTTGTAGGCGCCGTAGCTGGAGACACCGGTCAGGGTCACGCCCGTCATGCTCGGGATCGGCAGCCGGTCCTCGGTGGCGGCCCAGCCCTTCGGCACGTCGTAGTTGTAGCCGAGCGACGTGGCCACGCAGGTCATGCCGGACTTGCGCGGCGTGCAGTCGCTCTTCGGCGGCGTCGTGGTGCTCGGCTCCTCCGACGTCTCCTCGGTCGTGGTCGGAGTGTCCGTGGTGGACTGGGTGACGGGAGGCGTCGCCTTGTTGTTGACCAGCAACAACGTCGTGATGCCGCCCGCGACGAGCAGCACGAGCACGACCGCGCCGATCACGAGCCACAGCTTCTTGTTGTCCTTCTTCGGCGGCTCGTCGCCACCGGAGAACACACCGAGCCCGCCGTACGAGCTGCCGTAGCCCTGCTGGGGAAAGCCGCCGGTCGTCGGGTAGCGGTCGGTGCCGTAGTCACCGTAATCACTCTGCCCCCACCCGCCCTGGCCGGACTGGTCTCCCCACCCGCCTTGTCCGCCACCTGGGTAAGTCACGCGCAAACCGTACCTGGTGAAGGTCACGACCTTGAATTCATCAAGCGTTGACTTCCGTGCCGTGTCGGACGTACGCTCCTCCCATAAATTCAACGCTTGATGAACAACTGGAGGGGTTGTCATGCCCGCACCGCGTGCCGCACTGCTCACCGCCGTCGTCGGTGCGGTGGTGGCGTTCGTGCTCGGCCTGCTGACGTTCGGCGTCCAGGCCACCGTTCACCCCGATCACGTGCCGCTCGCGCTGGTCGGACCGCCGCAGGTCGCTGAGAGAGTCACCGCGGCGGCGGGGGACCAGGTCGAGTGGAAGGTCGTCTCGTCGGCCGAGGCCCGGGACCTGTTGTCCGCCAAGGAGGTCTACGGCGTGCTGGAGCTCACGCCCGCCGGGGCGACGGTGCTGCTCTCCGACGAGGTCAACCCGTCCGGCACGCAGTTCGCGCAGCAGGTGCTGACCGGCGTCGCGCAGGGCGCGGGCGTCCCGGTGAAGGTGGACGCGCCCGTCGTGTCCGCCGCTGGGCGGACGGCACCGCTCGCCGCGAGCGCGCTGCTGTGGATCGGCGGCATGGTCGCCGGGCTGCTGTTAACCGTGCTCAACGGCCGCAGGCTGCGCTGGGTCAGCGCGGTGACCGCGGCGGTGCTGAGCGTCGGCTCGGTCACCGGGCTGATCACCTGGTGGGACTCGGCGCTCACGCTCGACGCCGCGCTGATCGGGTTCCTGCTGCTCGTGGCGACGGCGTTCGCGCTGCTGCAGGCCGGGTTGTTCAAGGTCCTCGGCATCCGCGCGGTCGCGATCCTCGGCCCGCTGTACCTGATGGCGCCCGCGGTCGCGGGCCAGGTGCCGGAGCTGCTGAACCCCGTCTACCGCGCGGCGCTGTGGTCCTGGACGCCGTTCCGCTTCTCCACCGAAGGCGTGCGCAGCCTGATGTTCGGCGGCACGGTCAGCACCGAGCTGTGGGTGTTCGGCGGGATCGCGCTCGCCGGCTTGATCCTTCTGGTGCTACCCGGCAAGAAAGCTCAGCCGGACCCGGCGGACGGGGTTGTCGACGTTGGTGTCGACCAGGCACACCGACTGCCAGGTGCCGAGCGCCAGCACACCGCCTAGCACCGGGATCGTCGCGTACGGCGGCACCAGCGCGGGGAGCACGTGGTCACGGCCGTGACCGGGTGAACCGTGCCGGTGCCGCCACTTCTCCTTGCGCGGCAACACGTGTTCGAGCGCGGTCAGCAGGTCGTCGTCGCTGCCGGCGCCGGTCTCGATGATCGCGACACCGGCCGTCGCGTGCGGCACCCACACGTGCAGCAGCCCGTCGCCGTCGACCACGCTGAGGAACTGCTCGCACTCGCCGGTCAGGTCGTACACCTGCTCGGTCGAACCTGTCCGGATCTCGATCTCCGCGGTCAGCACGGCTCAGAGCTTACGGACGACCCGCGCCGGGTTGCCGACCGCGAGCACGTGATCAGGCACGTCCCGCGTCACGACGCTGCCCGCGCCGACGACGCTGTTCCGCCCGATCGTCACGCCGGGGCACACGATCACGCCGCCGCCGAACCACACGCCGTCGTTGATGACGATCGGCGCGGTCGTCTCCCAGCCCGCGTGCCGCGCCTCGTGGTCCTCCACCGGGTGCAACGCGGTCAGCAGCTGCACGCGCGGCCCCATCTGGACGCGGTTCCCGATCGTCACCGGCCCGCAGTCGAGGATGATCCCGTCGTAGTTCATGAAGCTGTTCTCGCCGATGCGGGTGTTGTAGCCGTACTCGATCTGCAGCCGGGGGAGCAGGATCGAACCCTCGCCGATCTCGGCCACCAGACCCTTGAGGATGTCGAACCGCGCGTCGTCGTCATCCGGCCCGGTCGCGTTGTACCGGACCATCTCACGCCACGCGTGCCGCCGGTCGAGGTCGAGCTCGGGGTCCATGGCGAGGTAGGGCTCGCCCTTGATCATTCGGTCGCGGTTGTCACCCATGACGTGCAAGTATCGGCCTTGTGATCCATGCAGCGATAGTCACTGGGGCGAACCAAGGAATTGGTTTGGCGGTCGCGAAGGCGTTGGTGGCGCAGGGCGTCCAGGTGTTCGGCACCTACCTGCGGTTCGATCCCGAACCGGACCCGAGCCTGCCCGACGCGTACTTCAAGAACCGCGCCTCCGCACCGCCGGAGATCGACGGCGTCTCGTGGTTCGAGATCGACCTGGCGCGCGTGGACGCGCCGAAGATCCTTTTCGACGAGGCCGAGTCGGTGTTCGGCGCGGTCGACATCCTGGTCAACAACGCGTCGAGCTGGGTGCAGGACACGTTCCTGCCGTCCCAGCCAGACGCGCTCGGCCGTTCGATGGTGCAGCTCACGCCGGAGACCTACGAGCACCAGTTCGCCGTCGACGCGCGGGCGACCGCGCTGCTGATCGGTGAGTTCGCGCGCAGGCACGTCGAGCGCGGCGGCACGTGGGGCCGGATCGTCTCGCTCACCTCGGGTGGCCCGGAGGGCTTCCCGTCCGAGGTGTCCTACGGCGCGGCCAAGTCGGCGCTGCAGAGCTACACGTTCGCGGCCGGGCACGAGCTGGCGCCGTACGGCGTGACGGCGAACGTCCTGTACCCGCCCGTCACGGACACCGGGTGGGTCAACGAGGAGGTGCGCAAGAAGTTCGACGTGGCGTCGGCCGACGAGGTGGGTGAGGTCATCGCCTACCTGTGCTCCGACGCGGCGCGGCGCATCTCACGAAATCTCGTCCACATGCGATAACACTGTTATGTAACACTGTTGCGCATGACCGCCAGAAAGCTCCGCTTCGGCATGAACCTGTGGCCGCCGTTCCTCTTCGCCGGGATCCGAGTGCTCGAGATCTCGGACGACTACCGGTACGCGCGGGTGAAGATGCGGCTGCGGCCGTGGAACCGCAACTACGTGGGCACGCACTTCGGCGGGTCGCTCTTCGCGATGACCGACCCGTTCTGGATGTTGCTGTTGCTGCACAACGTCGGTCGTACGCACATGGTGTGGGACCAGGCGGGGGAGATCGAGTTCGTCAGCCCGGGAAGGGGGACGGTGGAAGCGGAGTTCCGGCTCACCGAGGAGATCGTCGAGGACGTGCTCTCGCAGTCCGCGGACGGTTCGAAGGCGCTCGTCTGGTTCGACACGGACGTGAAGGCGCTCGACGGCACCGTCGTCGCACGCGTGCGCAAGCAGGTCTACGCGAGGCGGAAGCGTGTCCTCGCCGCCGCGTGAGGCGTTCGGCGCGCGGTTCGCGCTCGAACCCGGCTATCTGAACACCGCATCCATCGGCGTGCCGCCACTGGACGCCGTCGCGGCTGTGCACGCCGCGCTCGACCGCTGGCAGGGCGGGGTCGACCGGCCCAGCTCGTTCGAACCCGCGATCGCGGCCACCCGCAAGGCGTTCGGCGACCTCGTCGGCGTGCCTTCGTCGTCCGTCGCGTGTGGAACGACCGTGTCGCAGCTGATCGGGACGGTCGCGTCGTCGCTGCCGCGAGGTGCGCGCGTGCTCGTGGCGCGTGAGGACTTCACCAGCGTCACGCTTCCTTTTGTCGCGCAAGGACACCGGGTCGACGTCGTGCCGCTCGACCAGCTGGTGTCCGCTGTGGACGGTCACGACCTCGTCGCGGTCAGCGTCGTGCAGTCCGCGGACGGCCGGATGGTCGACCTGGACGCGTTGCGCGCCACCGGTGCGCCGGTGCTGCTGGACGTCTCGCAGGCGCTCGGCTGGTACCCGGTCTCGCTGGCGTGGGCCGACTTCGTCGTCGGCGTGGCCTACAAGTGGCTGATGGCACCGCGCGGCGCCGCCTGGCTCGCGGTGCGGCCGGACCGACTGGACTCCGTGGTGCCGGTCGCCGCGAACTGGTTCAGCGACCCCTCGCAGACCTCCTACGGCGCCGATCTCGTGCTCGCGCCGGCCGCCTCGCGGCTCGACCTGTCACCCACCTGGTTCGCGCACGCCGGAGCGGCCGTGACGATGCCGTGGCTGGCGACGCTCGACCTGGCGGCCGTCCGGGACCACTGCGCGGGCCTCGCGGACGCCGTGCTGACCGGCTTGGGGCTGCCGCCCGCCGGGTCGGCGATCGTCTCGCTGGACGTCCCGGCGATCCCCGGCGTGCGGTCGAGCATCCGCGCCGGACGGGTCCGGCTGGCGTTTCACCTGTACAACACGAGCGAGGACGTCGATCTGGTGCTCAAAGCGCTGACCTGAACCGTGTCCGTTACCGTGGGTACTTGTGCAGGAGCCGAATCAACAGCCTGAGTCACCCGGTGAGGTGACCCAGCAGATGCCTCGTTTCCCGCCGAACCCGTCCGGTACCGCGCCGCTCTACCCGGTGGACGAGCTGCACAAGCTCCAGGCGATCATGGACCGGCGTTCGGCGCAGCCCCCACCGCACACCCACGTGCGCAGAAGCCCGTGGCTGGTCAGAGGCCTGGTGCTGGTGGCGGTCGCGATCGTCTCCGGACTCGTGTGGTGGCTGGTCCAGCCGGGCGGCGGCTCGGAGAGCGCTTCGCCGACGACGTCCGCGTCCGCCGGGAAGTTCTCCTTCCAGGCCGACACCCAGGTGCCCGAGCCGCTCAAAGACAGCGACTGCGCGCCACACGCGTACGGCGAGACGAAGAACTTCCTCACCAAGACGCCGTGCCAGCAGCTCACCCGCGCGCTCTACACGACCGCGATGCCCGACGGCCGGACCGTCTACACGTCCGTCTCCGTCGTGCGGATGAAGTCCGCCGAGGAGGCCGTGCAGCTCAAGGCGCTGACCGAGCGGAACGGCACGGGCAACGTCAACGACCTGGTCAAGGAGAAGATCGTCGCGATCCCAGGCCTCGACACGCTCGCCAACGGCGGGTACGCGGCCGAGCAGCGGGACCGCGAGGTCGTGATCGTCGAGTCCGACAGCGTCAAGAAGGCCGCGGACAAGGCCATGCACTCGGCCGAGATGAAGCGCATCAGCGCTGACGCGCTCCGCCTCGCCTCGTCGCTGGGCTAGCCGGACGCGACGCCCGGCATCGAGATCGAGGCCGGGCTGGTCCCCGCGACCTTGCGCCACCGAGTGGCACGCACAGCGGCGGTGGTGAGCGCCTCCAGCGCGGTCTTGCGCAACGCCTGGTCGTCGGTGCGCTCGAGCACGGACCGCCACGCGGCGCAGGTGTCGTTCTCGACGGCGACGAGCGCGGTCAAAGCCGACGCGGCGTCCGACACGGGCTGCGGCGGCAGGTACGCGGCGGCGGGCGGCTGGGGCGTCGCGCCGTTGTCCTTCAGCCACCGCTCGGTCAGGTCGCGGCGCGCCCGGTGCGCGTTCGCGCCCTCGGCGACACCGGCGGCCTGCTGCGCCAGGAACGCGCTGACCAGGCCGTAGCTCCACACCGCCGCGTGCTCGGTGCCCAGTGCCACCTGCACGGCGGCGATCGACTCGGGGCTCACGCGAGCACCTCCAGCAGTGACGCGCAGCCGGCGGCGACGGAACCGACGAGCGCGGCGCGGTGCGCGGGCAGGGTCGGCACGAGGTCGCTGGCCTTGCGCAGCGAGGTGTCCAGCGCGGCGCGCAGTGCGGCCGCGGGGTCGGGCGGGGTCGGTGGGGTGGACGGCGCGGCGGGGACCGGTGCGGACGACGAGACCGGTGGCCGTTCCCGGTCGATCTCGGCCTGCAGCAGCTTCGCGTGCTCGCCCCGGTTCTTCGCGACCTCCGCCGCCGACGGCACCTCCGCCACCGTGGACGCCAGCGCCGCGTCGGCGCGCGCGGACGCGGCGAGCTCCACGAGCGGGTCGGGCGGTAGTGGTGCGGGCGGTGTGGTGCACGCAACCGCGAGTGGCGCCACGGCCACCGCGAGCAGCACTCGCCGTCTGCTGACGGATTCGGAGATCACGTGGATCCATCTTGCCAGGCACCCGGCAGCGCCGAGCGGGAGAGTGGACGCCCGGCAAAAGAGATACCCTGGGCGACCACGGCCGCCGAAACACCGTCGGTCGGGGTTCTCGTGCGTTCGATCAGTGAGGGAGTCACCACGTGTCCAGCCCGCCGCGCGGAGAGCTTGCCGCGCAGCTAGCACCCGTTGTGCGAGAGGCACTCGAAGCCGTCGGCTTCGACCTCGACGCACTCGACGTGAACCAGGCTGGGCGTCGCCGGCTGGTGAAGGTGGTCGTCGACAGCGAGGACGGGATCGGGCTGGACGAGGTCGCCGAGGCCAGCCGAGTCGTGTCCGCCGCGCTCGACGCTCACGAGCACCTGATCAACGGTCCCTACACGCTCGAGGTCACCTCGCCCGGTGTCGACCGGCCACTGACCAGGCCGCGTCACTGGCAGCGCGCTCACCTCCGCCTGGTGAAGGTCAAGCAGCCGGAGCAGGCCGAGTGGTTCGGCCGGGTCGGCGACTGCGACGACACCGGCGTCGAGCTGCTCTGCAAGGGCGAGATCAAGCGGGTGGAGTACCGCCACATCGAACGCGCGGTCATGGAGATCGAGTTCAAGCAGCCACCGGTCGAGGAACTGGCCCGGCTCACCAAGAAGGAGGGGCCGAGGTGAACGTCGACATCGCCGCGCTCAGGGCGATCGAACGGGACAAGGACATCCCCTTCGACACCGTTCTCGACGCGATCGAGTCAGCACTGCTGACGGCTTACAAGCACACCGAAGGACACCACGCGCACTCGCGCGTGGAAATCGACAAGAAGACCGGCGTCGTGCGCGTGCTCGCGCAGGACCTCGGCCCGGACGGCTCCGTTCAGGAGGAGTGGGACGACACGCCGGAGGGTTTCGGCCGCATCGCCGCGACCACCGCGCGCCAGGTCATCCTCCAGCGCCTGCGCGACGCCGAGCACGAGCGCACCTTCGGTGAGTTCTCCGCCAAGGAGGGCGAGATCATCGCGGGTGTCGTGCAGCGCGACGCGCGGGCGAACGCCAGGGGCATGGTCGTCGTGCAGGTCGGCGACACCGAAGGTGTGCTGCCGCCCGCCGAGCAGGTGCCCGGCGAGACCTACAACCACGGCGAGCGCATCAAGTGCTACGTCGTGGGCGTGTCCCGCGGCGCGCGCGGCCCGCAGATCACCCTGTCCCGGACGCACCCGAACCTCGTGCGCAAGCTGTTCGCGCTCGAGGTTCCGGAGATCGCGGACGGCACCGTGGAGATCCCGGCGGTCGCACGTGAGGCAGGTCACCGTTCGAAGATCGCGGTGCGTTCGTCGGTCTCCGGAGTGAACGCCAAGGGCGCGTGCATCGGCCCCATGGGTGCCCGCGTGCGCAACGTCATGAGCGAGCTGGCCGGTGAGAAGATCGACATCATCGACCACTCGGACGACCCCGCCACGTTCGTCGGGAATGCCTTGTCACCGGCCAAGGTCGTGTCGGTGCGGGTGCTCGACGAGCGCGCCAAGACGGCCCGCGTCATCGTCCCGGACTTCCAGCTGTCGCTCGCGATCGGCAAGGAAGGCCAGAACGCCAGGCTCGCCGCCCGGCTGACCGGCTGGCGCATCGACATCCGCAGTGATGCCGAGTCTCCGGTCGCATCCGGTTCGGCTGAGTGAGCTCCAGGGGATAGAATTCTCAGTGGTTCAACGTCGGGGATCGGTTTCTCAGCACATCGGCCCAGTTCGTACGTGCATAGGCTGCCGCACTCGGACGTTGCCCTCTGAGCTGCTGCGCGTGGTTGCGGTGGACGGAACCGTGGTTCCGGACGTCCGCAGGCGGCTTCCTGGTCGAGGTGCTTGGTTGCATTTCGATCTCGAATGTCTGCGCAACGCCGAGCGGCGCCGGGCGTTCCCCAGGGCTCTGAAGGTCCAGGGGACGCTGGACGTCTCGGTGTTGCGGGCTCACCTGGAGCAGCACCGGGGGAACAAGGTTGCGGGACAGGCCCGTGACCAGCACGAAACAAGGAAGCAGGTCGACCCGTCATGAGTCAGCCGTGAAGCTGAAGCCATGAACGCGCGACATTAGGACGAGGTCGACGGGACTTGCCCGCCGGCCTCAAGACCGAGGAGAGCAGTGGCAGGCAAGGCCCGCGTGCACGAGCTCGCGAAAGAGCTCGGAGTCACGAGCAAGGAAGTACTGAACAAGCTCGCCGAACAAGGCGAATACGTGAAGTCCGCGTCATCCACCGTCGAGGCCCCCGTGGCCCGGCGGCTTCGTGATGCCTACATCAAGACCGACGCCAAGCCGAAGCCGGCGGCTCCCAAGCCCGCCGCGCCGAAGCCCGCGGCACCCGCCGCCAAGGCGCCGGCCCCGGCTCCGGCCGCACCGGAGTCCAAGCCCCAGACCTCGACCGAGCAGGCGCAGAAGCCCGCGGCGCCCAAGGCCTTCCCCGGCCCGAAGCCCGCGCCCAAGCCCCCGGCTCCCAAGCCCGCCGCAGCTCCGGCCGCGGCCGCGCCAGCTCCGGCGGCTCCCGTCGAGCAGGCTCCGGCCCAGTCCGCGCCCGCTGCCCAGGCTCCGGCCCAGTCCGCTCCGGCCGCGTCCGCGCGTCCGGCAGGCGGTCCCGGCCCGAAGCCCGGCACCAGCCCGCGTCCCGGCCCGCGTGCCGCCCAGCCTTCCGCTGGGCAGCAGCCGCAGGCCCCGGCCGCGTCGGCGAGCACCCCGTCCGTGGTTCCGCCGAAGCCGCAGGGCCCCAAGCCCGCTGCTCCGCGTCCGCCGCGTCCGGGCAACAACCCCTTCGGCGTCGGTGGCGGCAACGCTCCCGCGCCGCGTCCCGCCGGCCCGCGTCCCGGTCCCCGGCCCGAGCAGGGTGACCGTCCTTCGCAGAAGCCCGGTGACGCACGTCCGGCCGGTCCCCGTCCTGGTGGCGGCTCCGGCGGTCCCCGTCCCGGCGGTTCCGCCGGTTCCGGTGGCCCGCGTCCGAACCCCGGCAACATGCCTCCGCGCCCGAACCCCGGCATGATGCCGGGCCGTCCGGCCGGTGGCCGTCCGGGTCAGGGCGCTCCTGGCGGCGGTGGCGGTGGCGGCCGTGGTCCCGGTGGCGGCGGTGGCCGTCCCGGTGGCGGTGGCGGTGGCGGCGGTCGTCCCGGTGGGGGCGGCGGCGGTGGCGGCGGCTTCCGCGGCGGCGGTGGCGGTGGCGGCGGTGGCGGCGGCGGCTTCCGTCCCGGTGGCGGCGGTGGCGGAGGCGGTGGCTTCCGGCCCGGCGGCGCTGGTGGCGGCGGTGGCGCACCCGCTGGTGGTGGCGGCGGTGGTTTCCGCGGCCGTCCCGGTGGCGGTGGTGGCGCCGGTCGTGGCGGTACCGCTGGTGCCTTCGGTCGTCCGGGTGGTCCGGCGCGTCGTGGACGCAAGTCCAAGCGGCAGAAGCGCCAGGAGTACATGGACAACATGCAGGCGCCGTCGGTTGGTGGCGTTCGCCTGCCCAAGGGCAGCGGCGAGACGATCCGCCTCCCGCGTGGCGCCTCGCTGACCGACTTCGCCGACAAGATCAACGCCAACCCGGCTTCGCTGGTGCAGGTGCTGTTCCACCTCGGCGAGATGGTCACCGCGACGCAGTCGGTGTCCGACGAGATCCTGGAGCTGCTCGGCTCCGAGATGAACTACGTCGTGCAGGTCGTGTCCCCCGAGGAGGAGGACCGCGAGCTGCTGGAGACGTTCGACATCACCTACGGCGAGGACGCCGGTGGCGAGGACGACCTCCAGATCCGTCCGCCGGTCGTGACCGTCATGGGTCACGTCGACCACGGTAAGACGCGACTGCTCGACACCATCCGCAAGGCGAAGGTGCACGAGGGCGAGGCCGGTGGCATCACCCAGCACATCGGTGCCTACCAGGTGCGGACCGAGCTCGAGGGCAACCCGCGGCTCATCACCTTCATCGACACCCCCGGTCACGAGGCGTTCACCGCCATGCGTGCCCGTGGTGCGAACGCGACCGACATCGCGGTCATCGTCGTCGCCGCTGACGACGGCGTGATGCCGCAGACGGTCGAGGCCATCAACCACGCGCAGGCCGCTTCGGCGCCGATCGTGGTCGCGGTGAACAAGATCGACAAGGAGGGTGCCAACCCCTCCAAGATCCGTCAGCAGCTCACCGAGTACGGCCTCGTCGCAGAGGAGTACGGCGGCGACACGATGTTCGTCGACATCTCGGCCAAGCAGGGCATCAACATCGACTCCCTGCTCGACGCGATCCTGCTCACCGCGGACGCGTCGCTGGACCTCCGGGCCAACCCGGACATGGAGGCCCAGGGTGTCGCGATCGAGGCGCACCTCGACCGCGGTCGCGGTCCGGTCGCCACCGTTCTCGTCCAGCGCGGTTCGCTCCGCGTCGGCGACTCGATCGTCGCGGGTGACGCGTACGGTCGCGTCCGCCGCATGGTCGACGAGCACGGCGACGACGTCACCGTCGCGACCCCGTCGCGTCCGGTGCAGGTCATCGGTCTGACGTCGGTGCCGCGCGCTGGTGACACGTTCCTCGTCGTGGACGAGGACCGGGTCGCGAGGCAGATCGCCGAGCGTCGCCAGGCCCGCACGCGCAACGCCCAGAACGCGGCGAAGCGCAAGCGCGTCAGCCTCGAGGACCTGGATGCGGCGCTGAAGGAAACCAGCGCACTCACCTTGATCATCAAGGGCGACAACTCGGGTACCGTCGAGGCACTCGAGGACGCGCTCATGAAGATCGAGGTCGGCGACGACGTCGAGCTGCGCGTGATCCACCGCGGTGTCGGTGGCATCACCGAAGGCGACATCAACCTCGCCGTCGCTGGTTCCGCCATCGTCCTGGGCTTCAACGTCCGGGCCGAGGGCAAGGCGACCGAGCTCGCGAACCGCGAGGGCGTGGACGTCCGGTACTACACGGTCATCTACCAGGCGATCGACGAGATCGAGGCGGCCCTCAAGGGTCTCCTCAAGCCGGAGTACGAGGAGGTCCAGCTCGGCCGCGCCGAGATCCGGGACGTCTTCAAGTCCTCCAAGGTCGGCACGATCGCGGGTTGCATGGTCCTGTCGGGCGAGATTCGCCGCAACGCCAGGGCGCGTCTGATCCGCGACGGCAAGGTGGTGGCGGAGAACCTCCCCATCAGCTCGCTGAAGCGGTTCAAGGACGACGCCACCGAGGTCCGCGAGGGCTTCGAGTGCGGTCTGACGCTGGGCAACTACAGCGACCTCAAGCTCGAGGACGTCATCGAGACGTTCGAGATGCGCGAGAAGCCGCGTAGCTGATCAAGTGCAAGGGTTGCGGGGCCGTCTCTTGTGGACGGCCCCGCGCCTTTGTCGCAGGAGGACGATCGTGTACGTGGGGGCTCTGGAGCTGGACTTGCTGCTCGGCGACGTCCACTCGCTCAAGGAGAAGCGCTCGGTGGTGCGGCCCGTCGTCGCGGAGCTGCGCAAGAAGTTCGAGGTGGCGGCCGCCGAGGCCGGTCACCAGGACCTGCACCGGCGCGCGCTCATCGGGGTGGCGGCCGTGGCCGCTGACGCCGAGCATGTCAGGGACCTGCTCGCCGCGTGTGAACGGCTCGTGGCGGGAAGGCCCGAGGTAGAACTGCTCTCCACCCGGACGCGCATCGTCGGGCCGGAGGACGACTAGGAAGGGGAGGCTCGTGGCCGACACGGCACGCGCCCGCAAGCTCGCCAAGCGGATCTCGCAGATCGTCGCTTCGGCACTGGAGCACGAGGTCAAGGACCCGCGTCTCGCACGGGTCACGATCACCGACACCAAGGTGACCGGTGACCTGCACGACGCCACCGTCTACTACACGGTGCTGGGCGAGAAGCTGGACACCGAGCCCGACTTGACCGGTGCCGCCGCGGCGCTGGAGAGCGCCAAGGGCGTGCTGCGCTCGATGGTCGGCGCGCAGACGGGTGTCCGGTTCACGCCGACGCTGACGTTCGTCACGGACACCGTGCCGGACGTGGCGCGCAAGATGGACGAACTGCTCGCCCGCGCCCAGGCCGCGGACGCCGAGGTGGCGCGACTCGCGTCCGGTGCCCGTCCGGCGGGCGAGGCGGACCCGTACAAGGCACCGCGCGAGGCGTCCGACGACGAGGACTGAGCACCGGCACAGGGGTGGCGTGCGGCGATCGGACTGGGTCAGCGGCTAACGTCTTCGTGTGGCTGACGACCTGAGTACCAATCTGGCCGACGCGGCGCGCCTGCTCGCCGAGGCCGACGATGTGACGCTGCTGGCCCACATCAACCCGGACGCGGACACCCTGGGCAGCGCACTGGCCGTCGGGCTGGTGCTGCACCGCCGCGGTGTCCGGGTCCGGGTGTCGTTCGGTGAGCCGGACGTGGTGCCCGAGTCGTTGCTGTCGCTGGACTTCGCCGGTCTGCTCGTGCCGCCGTCCGAGGTGCCCGCCGCGCCGCCGCTGCTGGTCGTCATGGACACCGGCAGCCTCGGGCGGCTCGGGCCGCTCGGCGACCGGGTGCAGGGCACGATCGACGCCGGTGGTCAGGTGATCGTGGTCGACCACCACGTGTCGAACACGCGCTACGGCACGTTGCACGTGATCGACGAGAAGGCCGAGGCGACCGCGCTGATCGCGTTGCGGCTGCTCGACGAGCTGGACGTCGAGCTCGACGAGCCGGTCGCGCGGTGCCTGTACGCCGGTGTCGCGACGGACACCGGTTCGTTCCGCCACGCGGGGCCCGCGGTGCACGAGGTCGCCGCCCGGCTGCTGGCGACCGGCGTGGACGCGGAGAGCGTGCTGCGGCCGTTGATGTTCGAACACCCCTTCGCGTACCTCGGAATGCTGTCGAAGGTGCTGGGCCGCGCGGGACTCGACCGCGACGCGGCCGGTGGTCTCGGGCTCGCGCACGCGGTGGTGACCCTGGAGGACGCCCGCGGCCTGCGCAGCGAGGAGGTCGAGAGCGTCGTCGACGTCGTCCGATCCGTTCGCGAGGCCGAGGTGGCCGCGGTGTTCAAGGAGCTGCGCCCCGGTTTCTGGTCGGTGTCGCTGCGCGCGGTGTCGCGGGTGGACGTGCGGCACGTGGCCCAGCGGCTCGGCGGCGGCGGGCACCGGCTCGCGTCCGGGTTCACCTTCGAGGGGACGTCCGAGCAGCTGCTGGCGGAGCTGCGGAAGGCGCTGGAGTCATGACGCGAACAGGAAGCCCGCGGCTGCTGCGGGAGATCAACGACCGCGCGGCGATCGAGACGCTGCTGCGCACCGGCCCCATGACGCGCTCCGAGCTGGAGGAGGTCATCGGCCTGTCCAAGCCGGCGACCGCCCAGCTGCTCGCGCGGCTGGAGGAGGACGGCATGGTCGTCCGCACCGGCCTGCGCGGCGGCGGCCGCGGCCCGCGCGCCCAGATGTGGGCCGTCAACGGCAGCGTCGCGCACGTCGCCGCCGTCGAGCTGACCCCGGACTCGATCGACGTCGCCGTCGCGGACATCACCGGCGCCCTGCTCGCCGAGCACAGCGCACCCATGCCGCGCGAGCACGTGCTGGAGTCGTTCCGCGACATCCTCGCCAAGGCCGCGTCGCTCGCCGGCCTGCAGCTGGACGAGCTGAGCCAGATCGTCGTCGGCACACCCGGCGCGGTCGACCCGGTGACCGGCCACCTCGGTTTCGCGCCGCACCTGCCCGGACTGGACGGCTTCGACCTGCCGGGCCGGTTGCGCGAGCTGTTCGGCACGTCGGTGAGCGTCGAGAACGACATCAACCTGGCCGCGCTGGAGGAGATGAGCTCCGGCCGCGCGCAGGACGTGCGGAACTTCGTGCTGTTCTGGCCCGCCGACGAGATCGGCGCCGCGGTGGTCGTCAACGGCGAGCTGCTGCGCGGCGTCACCGGCGGTGCAGGCGAGGTCGACTCGATGCAGGTGCCCGGCGGCCGCTACGGCGACCAGGTCGACTCCGACGCGATCGTCGCGCTGGCCGCGTCGCACGGCATCACCGCCGGGTGCGGGCTGGAGGCGGTGAGCCACGCGCTCGAGGTCGGCAAGGAGGGGCGCGAGTTCCTCAAGGACCTCGCGCACCGGATCGCCATCGGGCTGGCCAACGTGGTGTGCGTGCTCGACCCCGAGCTCGTGCTGCTGTCCGGGGCGCTCGCGCTGGCCGGTGGTGAGACGTTGTGCGATCTCGTCGCCTCCGAGCTGCGGGCGCTCGTCGTGCCTCGGACGCCGGTGCAGATGGCCTCGGTCACCACGCACCCGGTGCGGTCCGGAGCTTTGCACTCGGCTTTGTCCGTCGCTCGCGAGAGGGCGTTCGGCACCACGGGCTGAGTGTGGGTGCGGCCCTGTGGACAACTGGGGCTTGAGCGGCCGGAATTGTCGGTGCTCGCTGGGAGAATGGAATCAGGGTGCCCCTGGGCGGGGACCCCTGCGTGAGCATGGGGCGCGGCTTGGTGCGCGGGATGAGCTTGGGGCCGTGGCTTAGGGCGCGGGGTGAGCTTTGGGCGCAGCTTGGTGCGCTGAGGGCGCGGGCGCCCGTTCGCGAAGGCTCGGGGTCGCACGCTCGGGGACGCGAGGCTTGGCCCGCCGGGCGTGTTCGGCGCCACGGCATCACCGCCACGGTCCCGTGTTCTACTCATTTCACCTGATCGGGGGGATGAGTGTGACTGAGGCAAGGGTGCCCGCGCGGCAGGTCGCCGCACTGGCTCTGCCCGCGCTGGGGGTGCTGGCGGCCGAGCCGCTGTACGTCCTCGTGGACACCGCGGTGGTGGGCCACCTGGGCGCGCTCCCACTGGCGGGCCTCGCGCTCGGCGGCGTGGTGCTGACGCAGATCGCGGCCCAGATGACGTTCCTGTCCTACGGCACGACCGCGCGGGCGTCGCGGCTGCACGGTGCCGGGCGGCGGCAGGACGCCGTCGAGGAAGGCGTGCAGGCCACCTGGCTCGCGCTGGCGGCCGGGCTCGTGGTGCTCGTGCTGGGCCAGCTGTTCGCCGGACCGATCTGCCGGGTGCTGGCCGGTGGCGGTGAGGTGGCGGACGCGGCGGTGTCGTGGCTGCGGATCGCGTTGTTCGGGGCGCCGTTCATCCTCGTGACGATGGCGGGCAACGGCTGGATGCGCGGCGTCCAGGACACCCGCAAGCCATTGCGCTACGTGCTCGTCGGCAACGCCCTGTCCGCGGTGCTGTGCCCGATCCTCGTGCACCCGGTCGGGTGGGGACTCGAAGGTTCGGCGGTGGCGAACGTCGTGGCGCAGGTCCTGTCGGCCGGGCTGTTCTTCCGGGCGCTGTTCGCGGAGCACGTGCCGCTGAAGCCGCGGCCCGCGCTGATGCGCGAGCAGCTCGGCATGGGGCGTGACCTGGTGCTGCGCGGCCTGGCGTTCCAGGCCTGCTTCATCTCGGCTGCGTCGGTGGCGGCGCGGACGTCGATCGAGGCGGTGGGCGCGCACCAGGTGGTGCTGCAGCTGTGGACGTTCCTCGCACTCGTGCTCGACTCGCTGGCGATCGCGGCCCAGTCGCTCGTCGGGGCGGCGCTCGGTGCGTCGCAGCGGGAGCGGGCGAAGAGCCTCGCGTGGCAGGTGACCGGCTACGGGCTGGTGTTCGGGATCGGGCTGGGCGTCGTGTTCGCGGCGCTCGCGGGTGTGCTGCCGAAGGTGTTCACGACGGACGCGGGCGTGCTCGCGGAGATTCCGCACGCGTGGTGGTTCTTCGTTGCGCTGCAACCGATCGCGGGGGTGGTGTTCGCGCTGGACGGTGTGCTGCTCGGCGCGGGCGACGCGGCGTTCATGCGGACCGCGACGCTGCTGTCGGCGGCGCTGGGCTTCCTGCCGCTGATCTGGGCGTCGCTGGCGTTCGGCTGGGGCCTGACCGGGATCTGGACCGGGCTGGCGGCGTTCATGGTGCTGCGCATGATCGCCGTCGTGTGGCGCACCCGGTCAGGGCAGTGGGCCGTGG
Source organism: Lentzea tibetensis (assembly GCF_007845675.1). Classification (GTDB taxonomy): domain Bacteria; phylum Actinomycetota; class Actinomycetes; order Mycobacteriales; family Pseudonocardiaceae; genus Lentzea; species Lentzea tibetensis. The sequence goes on from NZ_VOBR01000013.1 coordinate 39,727, forward strand.
TGGGAGCGATCAGGACTTGACCCGTCTGCCGAGCATCGCGCGGCGGATGACGAAAGCGACGATCGGGAGTGCGGCGACAGCGGCCGCGACGGGCCCCAGAGCCACGTAGGCGAGTGCTACGAGGGCTAGTGCGGCGACCGCCTTGATGATCGCGAAGCGTGACCTTGTTTGTGCGCGAACGAGTGACCCCATGCGCATCAGGGTGACATGCAATCGCTTGCAGTGATGTCCGCCGAACGGCCGCTGTGGCGAACACCACGGCATGCAATCGTTACCAAAGTTGTTGTTTAGGCGATGTAACTAATGACAATCCCACTCCGACCTGGGGAGAGTGTCGCCTTGACGGTCACCGATCGCGCCCGCAAGCAAGCGTGGCTGATCTGGTCCACCGCCGTCGTCGTCTACATCGCCGCCGTCTTCCACCGCTCCACGCTCGGCGTGGCCGGGCTGGAGGCGAGCGAGCGGTTCGGGCTCGGACCCGCCGCGCTCGGCACGTTCACCGTGCTGCAGATCGGCGTCTACGCCCTCATGCAGATCCCGACCGGGTTGCTCGTCGACCGGTTCGGCCCGCGCCGCGTGCTCACCGCCGCCGCCCTGCTCATGGGCACGGGACAGGTGCTGTTCGCCATCGCGGACTCCTACCCGCTCGGCCTCGTCGCCCGCGCGGTCCTCGGCGTCGGTGACGCCATGACGTTCGTCAGTGTGTTGCGACTCGCCGCGGCGCACTTCTCGGCCCGCCGGTTCTCGCTGATCGTGTCGCTGACCGCCGCGCTCGGCGGCGCCGGCAACCTGGTCGCGACGCTCCCGCTGACGTTCATGCTGTCCCGCTTCGGCTGGACGTGGGCGTTCCTGCTGGCGGGCGTGCTGACCGCCGCGTACTCCGTGATCGCGCTGTGGCGCCTGCGCGACGTGCCCGACGGGGTCACGGCGCCCGTGCAGGAGCCGGTCCCGCTGCGCGGGGTGCTGCGCAAGGTCGCCGAGGCGTGGGCCGTCCCCGGCACGCGGCTCGGGTTCTGGGCGCACTTCTCGACCATGTCGACGCCCGCGATCATCGGCCTGCTCTGGGGTTTCCCGTACCTCGTGCAGGCGCAGGGCATGTCGCCGGAGGCCGCGTCCACGATGCTCGGCCTGCTGGTCATCGGCGCGATCATCGCCAGCCCGATCATCGGCGCGGTCTTCTCCAAGCGCCCCGAGCTGCGGATGCCCATCGCCGGGGCGTTCGTCGCGGCGGCGATCGTCGTGTGGACCGTGCTGCTCGGCTGGCCGGGCGGTGTCGTGCCGATCCCGGTGCTCGGGGTGGCGTTCCTCGTGCTGACCGTCGGCGGCCCGATCTCCGGCGTCGCGTTCGCGCTGGCCCGCGACTACAACCCGATGCAACGGGTCAGCACGGCCAGCGGCCTGGTGAACGTGGGTGGCTTCACAGCGGTGACCATCGGGGCGCTGAGCGTCGGCGTGCTGCTGGACCTCGCGGACGGCCTCGCGCCGCAGCAGGCGTTCCGGATCGGCCTCCTGGCCTGCTTCGGCGTGCTGCTGCTCGGCACGTGGCGGATGCTCGTCTGGTGGCGTCGCACGCGCGCCGAGGTGTTCGCCGCCGAGGAACGCGGCGAGACCGTACCCGTGCGGCTGCGCCGCACCCGGTGGGACGCGTCGTCGCGTCAGGCCACCGCCGCCTAGGATCTCCGCCCGTGAAGCTTCCTGTGGCGCCCGGACTTGTCGTCGTCGACAAGCCGGACGGTATGACCTCCCACGACGTGGTGGCGAGGGTTCGCCGCATTCTCGGCACCCGCAAGGTCGGGCACGCGGGCACGCTGGACCCGATGGCGACCGGCGTGCTCGTGCTCGGTGTCGAGCGGGCGACCAAGCTGCTCGGTCACCTCGCGCTCGACAGCAAGGCCTACCTGGCGACGATCAGGCTCGGCGCGGCGACCACGACGGACGACGCGGAGGGCGAAGTTCTGTCCACTGTGGACGCATCCGGTGTGGACGAGGACGCGATCCGCGCGGGCGTCGCCGAGCTGACCGGCCCGATCCAGCAGGTGCCGTCCGCGGTGTCCGCGGTGAAGATCGACGGCAAGCGGGCCTACGCGCGGGTGCGCGCGGGGGAGACGGTGGACATCCCGGCCCGGCCGGTGACCGTCCACCGGTTCGACGTGCTGATGGTGCGCCGCGTCGACAAGACGACCGAGCTCGACGTGATGGTCGAGTGCTCGTCCGGGACCTACGTGCGGGCGCTGGCCCGCGACCTCGGCGCGCGGCTCGGCGTCGGCGGGCACCTGGGTGCGTTGCGGCGCACCAGGGTCGGCCCGTTCGACCTCCGCGTGGCGCGCACGCTGGAGCAGCTGGAGGCCTCGCCCGAGCTGTCGCTGGACCTCGACGCGGCCGTCGACACGGCGTTCCCGCGCCGGGAGATCGACCCGCTGGAGGCCTCCGCCCTGTCGCACGGGCAGCGGCTGGCGGCGGGCGGGTTCGACGGCACCTACGGCGTGTTCGGGCCGGACGGTCACGTGATCGCACTGGTCAAGGACGAGGGCGCGGTGGCGAAACCGGTCGTGGTCCTCAGCCCGGCTGGCTAGGTTCGCGTCATGCGACCTCGACCGGCCGATCGGAGTGCTCGTGCAGAACGCGGCCACCGGGCTGCCCGCCGCGGACCCGACGTAGGCTGATCGTCGTGCAACGCTGGCGCGGACTCGATCATCTTCCAGGCGGCTGGGGCCGGTGCGTGGTCACCATCGGCGTCTTCGACGGTGTCCACAAAGGCCACCAGGCCCTGATCGGCCGGGCCGTCGAGCTGGCCAGGCAGCGGGGTGTGCCGAGCGTGCTCATGACGTTCGACCCGCACCCGTCCGAGGTCGTGCGGCCGGGGAGCCACCCGGCGCAGCTCACCACGTTGCGGCGCAGGGCCGAACTGGTCGAGCGGCTGGGCGTGGACCACTTCTGCGTGCTGCCGTTCACCGTCGAGACGTCCCGCATGCCCGCGGACGAGTTCGTGCACGAGGTGCTGGTCGAGCGGATGCACACGGCGGCCGTGGTGGTCGGCGAGAACTTCACCTTCGGGCACAAGGCCGCGGGTAACGTCGCGCTGCTGCGCCAGCTGGGGCAGCGGTTCGGGTTCGTCACCGAGGGAGCAGATCTGGTGAGCGCAGACGAGGTCACCTACTCGTCCACGTACATCCGCGCGTGCATCGACGCGGGCGACGTCCGGGCCGCCGCCGAGGCGCTCGGCAGGCCGCACCGGCTGGAGGGCATCGTCGTGCGCGGCGACGGGCGCGGCAAGGAGCTCGGGTTCCCGACCGCCAACCTGTCCACGGCCAAGTTCGCCGCCATCCCCGCGGACGGCGTCTACGCGTGCTGGTTCACCGACGCGGCGGGCAAGCAGCTCAAGGCCGCGGTGAGCGTGGGGACGAACCCGACGTTCTCCGGACGGGAGCGACGGGTCGAGGCTTTCGTGCTCGACGTCGACGAGGACTACTACGGCCAGCGGGTGTCGCTGGACTTCGTCGAACGGCTGCGCGAGATGGAGAAGTACGACTCCGTCGAGGCGCTCCTGGAACAGATGCACCGGGATGTAGACCGATCGAGGGAACTGCTCGCCGAGTCGTGACCGTCATATCAGGCGAACCGCACATCGGATGGCACTTCGCCTGGCAGGATGACGGCGGACACCGGGGCTACGGGAGAGGCGAAGGTGGAGGACCACAAGATCGTTCAGCGCAACCTGGCTCTGCAGCGGGAGTGGTACGGAGAACCGCTCGGCGACCGGGTGCGCCGGCTGGTCGTGGCCTTCAACGTCTCGCAGGCCCAGCTCGCGGACGTGCTCGGCATCAGCGCGCCGATGCTCAGCCAGGTCATGAGCGGTCGCCGCGCCAAGATCGGCAACCCGGCGGTGCTGGCCCGCATGATCATGCTGGAGCGCAAGGTGCTCACGCCGGACGTCGCGACCGGCGCGCCCGAGGCGTTGCAGCGCGCACTGGACGACGTGCGCGAGTCCAAACCCACCGTGTCGCGCGACTCACTGCCCGTGAACGGTGACGAGGCCGCGATCTTCCCGGTGCTGCGCAACGTCGCCGACCGGGCCGAGCTCATCCAGGCGGCGGACATGCTGCACGAGGACTTCCCGCAGATCGCTGAACTGCTGCGCCGGGCTGGCCGCAGCCGTTGACCAAGCTCTTCACCGCTCTCTTCCCGCCACCCGAGGTGGTGGCCGAGTTGGACGCGGTGCTCGACCGCAAGAGCGCGAAGCTCAGGTGGGTCAAGAAGGAGAAGTGGCACGTCACGCTCTGCTTCCACGGCCCGACGGCGGACCTGAAGCGCTTCCACGCGCTCGCCGGTCAGCCCGCGCCGACATTGAGGCTCAGCGGGTTCGGCACCTTCCGGGGCGACGTCCTGTGGGCCGGCGTCGAGGGTCAGTTGAATGACTTGGCCGCGGCAGCGGGCGCGGACGACAATTGGCAGGCGCACCTGACGATCGCGCGCGGCTACCGGAAACAGCCGCTGCCGGAGTTCACGGGCGCCGCGTGGACGGCCACCGAAGCCGTCCTCATCAGCAGCCACGAAGGCGCGTACGTGCCGATCGCGCGGGTGGGCTTGAGCACGTGAACAGGCCCCTGCGGGGATCGCCTGATAACCTTCCCAGTTGAGTCTGGCTGCGTTCCGTGGCGGCCAGTACCGACTACCCCCGTCCGGAACTCCGAGACGCGGGGCCGCACGGAATCGAAGTTCAAGGAGAAACACCAAGTGGCACTGACCACTGAGCAGAAGAAGACCATCCTCGGCGAGTACGGTCTGCACGACTCGGACACCGGCTCCACCGAGGCCCAGGTCGCCATGTTGAGCAAGCGCATCGCTGACCTCACCGAGCACCTGAAGCAGCACAAGCACGACCACCACTCCCGTCGGGGTCTTCTGCTGATGGTCGGCCGTCGCCGCCGTCTGCTGAACTACCTGACCAAGGTGGACATCCAGCGCTACCGGTCGCTGATCCAGCGCCTCGGCCTGCGCAGGTGAATCGTCCCGAGGGGGAGTGACCGGCCGGTCACTCCCCCTCGGCGTACAACCGGGTGTATACAACCCCTGGTTGCAAAGAGGAAAAAACAGGGCCCCGCACGCGCGAGCAGTTCGCCGGTCCTCGGTAGTGGCCCCCTGGCTCACAGGAGAAACCCAGGGGACTTCGATCGAAGACCGGCCTCGTCAGACGCGCTGCGGTGTCCAAAAGACGAGGAGTAACAAGTAAATGACGGACATCGAGGTCCACGAGGCGACTGCCGTTATCGACAACGGCAAGTTCGGCTCGCGCACCATCCGTTTCGAGACCGGTCGCCTGGCCCGCCAGGCCGCCGGCAGCGTCGTCGCCTACCTGGACGACGAGACCATGCTGCTCTCCGCCACGACGGCGTCGAAGCAGCCCAAGGAACACTTCGACTTCTTCCCCCTCACGGTGGACGTCGAGGAGCGCATGTACGCCGCGGGCCGCATCCCCGGCTCCTTCTTCCGGCGTGAGGGCCGCCCGTCCACGGACGCGATCCTCACCTGCCGCCTGATCGACCGTCCGCTGCGCCCGTCCTTCGTGGACGGTCTGCGCAACGAGATCCAGGTCGTCATCACGGTCATGAGCCTCAACCCGGCCGACCTGTACGACGTCGTGGCGATCAACGCCGCGTCCGCGTCCACGCAGCTCGCCGGCCTGCCGTTCTCCGGCCCGATCGGTGGCGTCCGCGTGGCGCTCATCGAGGGCCAGTGGGTCGCGTTCCCGACCTACGAGCAGCTCGAGAAGGCCGTGTTCGACATGGTCGTCGCGGGTCGCGTGGTCGACTCCGGTGACGTCGCGATCATGATGGTCGAGGCCGAGGCCACCGACAACGTGATCGACCTGATCGGTGAGGGCGCTGTCGCCCCCACCGAGGAGGTCGTCGCCGCCGGTCTCGAGGCCGCGAAGCCGTTCATCAAGGTCCTCTGCGAGGCCCAGGCCCAGCTGGCCCAGGTCGCCGCGAAGGCCACCGGTGAGTTCCCGACGTACCCGGCCTACCAGGCGGACGCCTTCGAGGCCGTCGAGTCGGCCGCGTCGGGCGAGCTGGCCCAGGCGCTCACGATCGCGGGCAAGGCCGAGCGCGAGAGCAAGCTCGACGAGATCAAGGCCGCGACGCTGGAGAAGCTGGCCGAGCAGTTCGAGGGTCGCGAGAAGGAGGTCGGCGCCGCGTTCCGCTCGCTGACCAAGAAGCTCGTGCGCCAGCGCATCCTGCGCGACAAGGTCCGCATCGACGGCCGCGGTCTCACGGACATCCGTGACCTCGGCGCCGAGGTGGCCGTGATCCCGAGGACGCACGGCTCGGCGCTGTTCGAGCGCGGCGAGACCCAGATCCTGGGTGTCACCACGCTGAACATGCTGCGCATGGAGCAGCAGATCGACTCGCTCGCTCCCGAGACGCACAAGCGCTACCTGCACCACTACAACTTCCCGCCCTACTCCACGGGTGAGACGGGCCGCGTCGGTTCGCCGAAGCGCCGCGAGATCGGCCACGGCGCGCTCGCCGAGCGCGCTCTCATGCCGGTCCTGCCGAAGCGCGACGAGTTCCCGTACGCGATCCGCCAGGTCTCCGAGGCGCTGAGCTCCAACGGCTCCACCTCGATGGGCTCGGTCTGCGCGTCCACCATGTCGCTGCTGAACGCCGGTGTGCCGCTGAAGGCGCCGGTGTCCGGTATCGCCATGGGCCTGGTGTCCGACGAGGTCGACGGCGAGACGCGCTACGTCGCGCTGACCGACATCCTCGGCGCCGAGGACGCGTTCGGCGACATGGACTTCAAGGTCGCAGGCACCAAGGAGTTCGTGACGGCTCTCCAGCTCGACACGAAGCTCGACGGCATCCCGTCCGAGGTGCTGGGCCAGGCTCTCGGCCAGGCGCGCGACGCGCGACTGACGATCCTCGAGGTCATGGCCGAGGCCATCGACCGCCCGGACGAGATGAGCGCCTTCGCTCCGCGCGTCACGTCGGTCAAGATCCCGACTGACAAGATCGGCGAGGTCATCGGCCCGAAGGGCAAGATGATCAACTCGATCACCGAGCAGACCGGTGCCGACATCTCCATCGAGGACGACGGCACGATCTACGTCGGTGCGGCGGACGGCCCGTCGGCCGAGGCCGCGATCGGCATGATCAACGCGATCGCGAACCCGCAGCTGCCGAAGGTCGGCGAGCGCTTCCTGGGCACCGTGGTGAAGACCGCGGCGTTCGGCGCGTTCGTCTCGCTGCTGCCCGGCAAGGACGGTCTCGTCCACATCTCGAAGCTGGGCAACGGCAAGCGCATCGCGAAGGTGGAGGACGTCGTCAAGGTCGGCGACAAGCTCCGCGTCGAGATCGCCGACATCGACCAGCGCGGCAAGATCAGCCTCATCGTCGTGAACGAAGAGGACGCCGCGAAGCCTGCCGACGAAGCGCCCGCCGCTGAGGCGGCTGCCGAGGCGGCCCCCGCGCAGTGAGCGTGACTGACAAGAACGGGACGGCCGCGGGTGCAACCACCCGCGGCCGTCCGCGTCAGGGAGCACCGGGGCACCTGCAGAAGCCCGGCACCACACGGGTGCTGGAGAGCTCGGCGGGGTCCGAGGTCCGGCGCAGCATGCTGCCGTCGGGCTTGCGCGTCATCACCGAGCGGATCCCGAGCGTGCGGTCGGCGTCGGTGGGGCTGTGGGTGCAGGTCGGGTCGCGCGACGAGCGGCCCGAGGTCGCCGGTGCGGCGCACTACCTCGAACACCTGCTGTTCAAGGGAACCGCGCGGCGCACCGCGAAGGGCATCGCCGAGGAGATGGACGCCGTCGGCGGCGAGCTGAACGCGTTCACCGCCAAGGAGCACACCTGCTACTACGCGCACGTCCTCGACGAGGACCTGCCGCTGGCACTGGACCTGGTGTGCGACGTGGTGTTCGAGGCCGTCTGCGGCCCGCGCGACTTCGAGACCGAACGCGGCGTGGTGCTCGAGGAGATCGCCATGCGCGACGACGACCCCGAGGACCTGCTGCACGACGCGTTCGTCGAGGCGCTGTTCGGTGAGCACGCGCTCGGCCGTCCCGTGCTGGGCACCGAGAAGTCCATTCAGGACATGGAGCGCGACGCGCTCTACACGTTCTACAAGAAGCGCTACACGCTGCCGCGCATGGTGCTCGCCGTCGCGGGCAACATCGAGCACGCGCAGGTGATGCGCCTGGCGCGCAAGGCGATCGGCGACCGGCTGTCCACCACGGGCAGCGCGGTGGCGCCGAGGACCGGCCGCGCCCGCATCCCCGGCGCGCGCAAGTTGGTGCTGCACACGGACGACACCGAGCAGGCGCACCTGATGCTCGGCGTGCGCGCGCTGGATCGGCACGACGAGCGCCGGTTCGCGCTGAACGTCCTCAACGCCGCGCTCGGCGGTGGCATGAGCTCCCGGCTGTTCCAGGAAGTGCGCGAACGGCGCGGCCTGGCGTACCAGGTGTACTCGTCGGTCGGCCTGTACGCCGACACGGGCACGCTGGCGGTGTACGCGGGCTGCCAGCCGGACCGGCTCGGCGAGGTCGCGTCGGTCGTCCGCGAGGTGCTGCTGGACGTCGCCGCGAACGGCATCAGCGAGGCCGAGGTGGTCCGCGGCAAGGGCCAGCTGCGCGGGGCGCTCGTGCTGGGCCTGGAGGACACCAGCTCACGCATGTCGCGCATCGGCAAGAGCGAGCTGAACTACGGCGATCACCTGAGCGTCGAGCAGACGCTGGAGCGCATCAACGCGGTCACCGCGTCCGATGTGGCCGCTCTCGCACGTGATCTGCTGCGCCGACCCGTCGCGGCGGCCGTGGTCGGCCCTTACGATCACGCCGACGATCTTCCCTCCCAGGTTCACGAGGTGATTGCATGATCCGCGTCGGAGTCATCGGCGCGCGGGGCCGCATGGGCGCCGAGGTGGTGCGCGCGGTCGAGGCGGCGCCGGACGCGGAGGTCGTCGCCGCGATCGACGCCGACGACCCGTTGTCCACGCTGACCGAGGCGGGCGTCGAGGTCGCCGTCGACTTCACGCATCCCGGTGTCGTGATGGGGAACCTGGAGTTCTGCGTCGCCAACGACATCCACTGCGTCGTCGGCACGTCCGGCTTCGACGGTCCGCGGCTCGAGAAGCTGACGTCGTGGCTGGCGCCGAAGCCGTCGCTCGGTGTCCTGATCGCGCCGAACTTCGCGATCGGCGCCGTGCTCTCCATGCGCTTCGCCGAGCTGGCCGCGAAGTACTACGACTCGGCCGAGGTCATCGAGCTGCACCACCCGCGCAAGCTGGACGCCCCGTCCGGCACCGCCGCGCACACCGCGCGCCTCATCTCGCAGGCCCGCGCCGCCGCGGGTGTTCCGGCGATGCCGGACGCGACGGTCGAGGAGCAGCTGGGTGCGCGCGGCACGCTGGTGGAGGACGTGCGGGTGCACTCGCTGCGCATCTCCGGCCTCATCGCGCACCAGGAGGTCGTGTTCGGCCAGGAGGGCGAGACGCTGACGATCCGGCACGACTCGCTGGACCGGAAGTCGTTCATGCCCGGTGTGCTGCTGGCCGTGCGCGAGGTGGCGAAGCACCCCGGCCTGAGCTTGGGGCTCGACAAGTACATGGACCTGTGAAGACCAGGATCACCGCGTTCGTGCTGACCGCCGCACTGGCGGTCTACTTCGTGCTGCTCACCGGCCGCGCGATCGCGTTGATCGGCACCGGCGAGCTGGTCGGCATCGCGCTGGGCATCGGCGTCCTGCTGCTGCCGCTCATCGGCGTGTGGATCGCGTGGACGAACCTCAGGTTCGGCTACCAGACGGAGAAGATGGCGCGGGAGCTCGCCGACGAGGGCGGCCTGCCCGACGACTCGGACCTCCCGCGCCGCCCGTCCGGCCGCGTCGACCGCGACGCCGCCGACGCGTGGTTCGAGGAGCGCAAGTCGGAGCTGGAAGCGGCACCGGAGGACTGGCGCGCGTGGTTCCGCCTCGCGCACGCCTACGACCTCGCCGGTGACCGCCGCCGGGCCCGCGACACCATGCGCCGCGCCATCGAGCTGCACACGCCTTAGTGCTTGATGAGGGGAGCTTTCATCAACCTCAGGTTGATGAAAGCTCCCCTCATCAACGTGCGATTGACAAAAGAGTTTTGAACGTTCAAAGTTGTTTTTATCATGAGAGACGTCCTCTACCTGGAGCAGGTCGAGCAGGCCGAGACCCTGCTCAAGCCGCAACGCATCGAGGTGCTGCGGCAGCTCGCCGAGCCGCGCTCGTGCACCGAGGTCGCCGGCATCCTCGACCAGACCCCGCAACGCGTGCACTACCACGTGAAACGCCTGGTGGAAGCCGGTCTGGTGACGCAGGTGGCCGAGCGGAAGATCCGCGGCGTGCACGAGGGCGTGTATCAGGCGAGCGCGCGGTCGTACTGGCTGTCGCCGCGCCTGGTCGGCCGCATCGGCGGGTTGCGGCGCACGCAGGACGAGCTGAGCCTCGGCTACCTGCTGGACCTGATGGAGGAGGTCCAGGAGGACGTCGCCGCCCTCGATCCAGCTTCGCCCGAACTGCCGTCCATCGGGGTGTCGGGTGAGATCAGGGTGCGCCCCGAGCACCGGCAGCTGTTCCTGAACGACCTGCGCAGCACGCTCCAGGACCTCTTCACGCGCTACGGCGGAGCCGAAGGGGACGCGTTCAAGCTCGCCGTTGCCTGTTATCCCAAGGGAGACGACCGATGAGTGAACCGATGAAGTTCAGCGTCCGGGTGCAGGCCCCGGCGCGCAGGGTGCTCCACGCGCTCACCGACGCCGCCGAGATGCGCGTCTGGCTCGCCGAGCACGCCGAGGTGGACCTGCCGCACACGTACGCGTTCTGGGGCCGCTACACGCCGGAAGGCGATGCGCCGCACCAGCGTCCGCTGCACGTCGACGACAGCACCGTCCGCTTCGGCTGGTTGATCGACGGCGAGGACACGACCGTCGAGCTCAGGCTCGCGGAGCACGAGGACGGCACGATCATCGAGCTGTCGCAGAGCCACTACCCCGGCTGGAAGGTGGCGGTCCAGGAGGTCAGCATCCGCGGCGCGCTGCACACGTACTGGGCGTTGTCGATGGCGAACCTGATCGACCACGTCGAGGGCCGCCCGCTCATGCCGAAGGTGGACTTCACCTCCACGGACCTGACCGCGGAGGTGCTGATCGGCGCGTCCCGGCAGGATGTCTACGACGCGCTGATGGACCCGGACAAGTTCAGCCGGTGGTTCGGCGCGAAGGTCGGCATCGAGCCGTGGGTGGGCGGCCGGTGGGCGATGGGCGGGTTCGAGAACGAGCCGCAGCCCGCCAAGATCATCGACCTGGAGGAGGGCCGCAAGGTCGCCATCCAGTTCGCGGACGGCGAGGTCTCGGCGTGGGAGCTCGAGGAGTCGAACGGCAAGACGCGGCTGACGTTCGTCCACAGCGGGTTCGACGAGGGCAAGCCGTCGTGGGGTGCGTGGATGGGCTGGCTCAGCGGGATCGCCGAGCTGCGCCGGTTCCTGGAGATGGACGACTGGCGCTCGGTGTGGGTGTCCGAGGACATCCCGGAGCTTCCGAAGGACATGCTGGCGACAGAATCGTCTTAGGCTGAATGATCGGGTGTCAGCAGACGGGTGAGAGCCAGATCATTCGGTTCTCACCCGTTTGCGCTTTGATCTGTCCGGAAGAAACTCGATAACTTGAGGTTCGTGTCTGAGAACGCCCGACTCACCGTCGCCTGCCTCGTCATCCTCACCGCGGTCACCATGTCGATCGTCATGGCCTAGGCGATCCAGCCCGCGAACAGCGCGGGGGAAGCGGCGAGGAGCGTGAACCGGGCGAAGCGCCCGATCGCTCCGGTGGCCACGAAGAGGCCCGTCGACATCCCCGCGAACCCGGCCAGCACGCTGGTCGCCATGAACGGCGGAACGCCGACCACGGAGCTCACCGCGTGCGTGCCGAACATCCACTGCGGATGGCGGTGGCAGCGGTCGCGCACCCACTCCATCCACCGCAGCCAGCGGCCCTTCGGCTTGTCCGGATCGCGGTCCTTCTTCTTGCGCTGCAAGAACTTCGGCAGGTGGAGGTCGCCGCGCGCGGCGTAGAAGTACAGCAGCTTGCCCAGGACCTGTCCCGCCGCGACGGCCGCGCCGACGAGCCAGTAGGACAGTCCCGGTTGTTGCGTCGCCAGGCCCAGCACGAACATCTCGATGCTGATGAGAGGGATGATCGCGGAGCCGAAAGCGATGCCGAAGGTCAGCGCCATCCAGGCAATCACCCGGCCGAGGCTACCAACGCCTCACTCGGCGAGTTGTAGCGACAGGTCTCCGGACACTCGAATTTCGCGCAACGGACGTCCGCCCGCGTCCAAAGTGCGTACGGTCCCATCGGCCATCCAGCCCACCCGCTCGTAGAACCCCTTCGACGCCTTGTCTGCCTCGGGGATCCACGCGATGCCGCGCGTCGCGCCCTGCTCCCGCGCCGCCTCGGCGGCCGTGGCGAGCAGCCGGCCCGCGTGGCCGCGACGGCCCCAGCGCGGCTCGACGAGCACGGTGACCAGCACCGTCGTCCCGGCGTCCGCGGGCAGCGAGCCGTCGGCCTTCGCCGTCTCCTCGGCGGGCGCGAGTCCGATCACGCAGTAGCCGACCGTCCAGTCGCCCTCGGTCGCGACGAGCACGGTGGCGTGCTCGACGGCGTCCCGCCACGCGTCCTGCGCGTCGATGCCGTCGAGCACTTCTCGCGGCAGCAGCTCCGCGTACGCGACGCGCCAGGTGTCGCGGTGGATGCGGGTGATCTCGGGAACGTCCTGCGCGGTGGCTGCGTGGACGCCAGCGTCGGCCATGCGCGAACCCTATGGGATCACCAGACCGGCCTCGTACGCGGTGATCGCCGCCTGCACGCGGTTGCGCGCGCCGAGCCGCTGCATGATCGTCGTCATGTAGGTCTTCACGGTGCCCTCGACCAGGTGCAGGCGCCGGGCGATCTCCGCGTTGGACAGTCCCGAACCCACCAGCGCGAGCACGTCGCGTTCGCGGGCGGTGAGCTCGGCCGTGCGTGCGCGGGCGGCGGTGGCGCGTTCCAGACCGCCGCCCAGCTCGGTGATCACCCGGTGCGCGATGCGCGGGGAGAGGCACGCGGCGCCGTCCGCGACCGCGTGCACACCGGCGATCAGCTCACGCGGATCGCCCGCCTTGAGCATGAACCCGCTCGCACCGCCCGCCAGCGCCCGCGCCACGTACGCGCCCTCGTTGAACGTCGTGAGGATGACGACCCTGGTGTCGGGCAGGAGCCTGCGGATCTCGGTGAGCGCGTCGAGCCCGTCCAGCTCGGGCATCTGGACGTCCAGCAGCGCCACGTCCGGGCGGTGCTTCAGCGCCTCGTCGACGGCCGCGCGCCCGGTCGCCGCCTCGGCCACCACCTCGATGCCGGCGTCGGCGCCCAGAATCGCGGCGATGCCCGCGCGGATCATGCCCTCGTCGTCGGCCAGCAGCACGCGGATCACCGGAACGTCGCCCTCACCTCGAACGTGCCGCCCGCCTGGCGCACGCGTTCCTCCAGTCCGCGCAAACCGTTGCGCACCACCACTTCTTGGTCGTCGAGGGTGACCTCGACCGGTTCGCCCGGCGCGTGCTTGGCGGCGTTCGTCAGCGCTTCGCGGACGACTTCGTAGGCGAGCGGGTGACCCGATGTGCCGGTCACGGTGACCGGCACACCCGACGCCTTCGTGCGTTCGACGAGGTCCTGCAGGGTGTCGTCGCGCAGCAGCGTGACGACCTCGTGCAGCCGCTCGGTCGCCTGCGCCGCGCACTCGCGAAGCGCGGCGACGGCTTGCTGGTGCTGCTCGGTGAGTCCCGGCGAGACCTCCAGCGCGCCCGCGCGGACGGCGATGAGCGCGAGGTCGTGGCCCAGCGAGTCGTGCGCCTCGCGGGCGATGCGGGTGCGTTCCCGCCGCGCCGCCTCTCGTGCGTCCTGGCGCAGCCGTTCGGCCAGCTCGAGGTGCTGACGGCGGTATCGGCCGACGAACCACGGCGCCAGCACGGTGAGCGCGGCGCCGCCGAGTGCTTCGGAGACAGCCACGTAGTTGCCGGCCAGCAACACCGTTGTGGTCACCGCGACGATCGCCGAGGCGACCAGGAACCGCGTGCCCGCCACGTGCCTGCCGACCAGGTAGCCCGGCACGAGCAGGAGCAGGCCCAGCAGCACGCGCGCGGGCGGGACGTGCGCCGTGGTGCCGTGCAGCGTGTTCCACACCGTCACGGGCACGCTGACCAGCAGGAGGATCCCCAGTCTCACCCTCGCCACGCTACAACCCGTGCGGTGATCGTGGCCGCGCCCGCGAGTGCGCACGCGGCCAGGAGGATCACGACGGTCGGCGTCAGGTACAGCAGCTGCGCCCAGGTGACCGTGCGGCGGGTGAGGAACTCGACGAACGGCAGGTACGCGGGGAGCGCGGCGATCGGCAGCAGGTGGGGGAGGGCTCGCCAGCGGGCGCGGTCGCGTCGTGCCGTGCGGATGCCGCGGGTCCCGAGTGCGAGCGCACCGAGCGCGAGCAGGCCGAGCACCAGGTCGATGAGCCACAGGACGGGCTCGGGGGCGGTGGGGGCGCGGCCTTCCGCCTGGGCCAGCAGGGCTTCCACGATCGGGTACGACTCGTCCTGCAACGCGGCGGAGTTGGTCATGACGACGACGCCGTAACCGCTGTCCGTGAACACCTGCGCCGCGGTGTGGGTGAACAGGTTGCCGCCGTGCCGCTTGCGTCCGGGTTCCCTGGTGTCCCAGCCCATCGCGTAGTCGCCGCCGGGCGGGGCGGTGTGCAGGGTGCGGAGGCCTTCGGCGGACACGATGCCCGGCTTCCGCTGCGCGATCAGCCAGCGGGCCATGTCGTGCGCGGTGCTGGTGACCGAGTCACCGTCGAAGCCGGGCAGCTCGGGGCGCGGAACCCAGACGCCGTAGAGGTGGATGTGCCCGTCCGGTGTGCTGCCGCCGATCTTCGTGCTCGTCATGCCGAGCGGCGTGAACACGTTGTCCCGCATGTAGTCCGCGAACGGGATGCCGCTCACGTGCTCGACCAGTCGGGCGGCGATCGTGTAGTTCGGGTTGTGATAGCGGAACTTCTCGCCCGGCTCGTTCTTCAGCTCGGCCGTGGCGAGTGCTTCGACGGCTTCCCGCAAGGAGCTCGACTTCTCCACGCGGTCGACGTCGGTGGTCTCGTCGGCGAGCCCGGAGGTCTGGTTGAGCAGCTGGCGCACGGTGATCTTCTCGCCGCGCGGGTCCTTCGTGGTGAACTCGGGGAGCTGGTCGTGGACCGGCCGGTCCAGGTCGATCTCGCCGCGGTCGACGAGCTGGACGACGGCCGTCGCCACGAACGACTTGCTGAGCGAGGCGATGCGCATCGGCGTGTGCTCGGAAACGCCGTAGCCCTTGGTGAGGATCACCTCGTCGCCCTTCGTGACGGCGACCGCCACGCCGGGAAGTCCGGTGGCTTCGACGTGCTCGGTGACGATGTGGTCGGCGGTGGGCGCGGTCAGTGCCGCGGTGAGCGCTAGTGCGACGATCATGGTGTCGACGCTAGGAACTTCGTTGCGGCACAACACCGCACGAAGGGCATCAGCCGGTACTGACCTTCGTCAGTGCCGGGATGCGGCGGACCGCTTCGAGCGCGATGTACAGCTCCGCCAGCGCGCGGGGGTCCGTGGTGGATCGCCCGGTGAGACGTTCGATGCGGCGCAGCCGGTACCGCACGGTGTTGGCGTGGCAGTGCAGCCGCTGCCCGGCCCTGGTGGCCGAACCGCGTTCCTCGAACCAGCACGTGAGCGTGGCGAGCAGCTCGGCGTCGGCGGTGACGGGACCGAGCACGATCCGCGCCGCGCGGACGGCGGCGTCGGGGGAGCCGACCAGCACGGCGCCGAGCGGGTGGTCGTCGAAGACCGCGACCGACTCGGCTCCCTCCATGGCGATCCGCGCGAAGCGGAACGCCTGCGGGGTGAGGCCGAGGCCGGCGTAGCAGGGGCTCACGCCCACGCGCCTGACCGCGATCCGGCGGAGCAGGGTGACCAGCCGCTCCAGGCCGTCGCGAATGGAGACGACCCCGATCTGCATCTCGGGGGTGAGCCGCCACGCCGACGCGATGCCGAGCGCGTCGAGCCTGCTCTGCACGCCGTCCAGCGGTTCGACGCCGAGCTCGGCCTCGGCGACGACGACCGCGAACTCCCCTTCGTACGGCAGGTGCAGCGCGTCCGCGGCCTGCCAGGACGCGCCGGTGCCGGTGACGCGCCCGTCCAGCAGCGCCTCGACGACCGCCGAGCGCGACCGTTCGTCCTGACGCAGCCGGACGCTGCTCGCGTCGCGGTAGGAGATCGTGACGGCTTCCGCGCCCGCGTCGGCGAACGCCCAGATCTCGGCGGTGGCGGCGATGAGGGTGCGCGCGTCCTCCGCCTCCTCGAGCAGGGCTTCCCAGACCAGCCGCGCGCCCGCCCGGTAGGCGTGCAGCACGGCGGCGAGCGGGACGCCGACCTGGGCGGCTCTCCGTCCGGCGTCGTGCATCGTGGAGAGATCCGCGGTCGGCGTGGTCAGGCCGCGCACCATCGCGTCGAGGTGGTGCAGGCAGACCGCGCGGAGGTAGGGGACCGGCATCGCGGCCCAGGACCACTGGTACTCCGGCAGACCCTTCAGCCGCTCGACGAGCTCGTCCGCCAGCGACGGCAGCCGCTGGTGCACGGCTGCCGCGAGTCCGACGACCCCCTTGTCGTCCATGAGCGAAGCGTAGGTCTCCCCTGTTGTTCCCGGTGACAACCAAAAGGCTCATTTCGTGTTGCGCCGAACATCGTGATCACTCGCGTTTGCGCGGAAGCTGAGTCCGTTGAAACACAACGGTTTCGGAGATGCCTTGAGAAAGATCTTGTTATCTGTCACGGTCCTGTCAGCTCTGGCTGGCGGAACCGCTTACGCCGCACCGGTTGTCGCAGCCGGTGACGTCATCTCGAGCGCCACGTCGGCCTATCCGCAGGGCGACGCCGACGCGCGCCAGATCGTGTACCGCACGCGTGACGCGCAGGGTGCTCCGATCGACGTGTCCGGCATGGTGCTGGTGCCGCGTGGTTCGGGCGACAAAACCCCGCCGCTGGTCGGCTGGGCGCCCGGTACGCACGGCATCGGCGACGACTGCGCGCCGTCGCGCCAGCTCGCTGCGGGCAACGACTACGAGGCCTCGGCGATCAACGCGTTGCTGAGCCGCGGGTTCGCCGTGGCGGTCACCGACTACCAGGGGCTCGGCACGCCGGGCGACCACACGTACGTCAACGGGCGGGCGCAGGGGCAGGCGGTGCTGGACGCGATCCGTGCGGCGCAGTCGCTGCTCGGCGAGGGCCCGGTCGCGATCATGGGGTACTCGCAGGGCGGGCAGTCCGCGTCGTGGGCGGCCGAGCTGCAGCCCACCTACGCGCCTGCCGTGGATCTGCGCGGTGTGTCGATCGGTGCGGCCGCTGGTGATCTGAAGCGGATCGCGGCGTTCGTCGACGGCAAGGCGGGCTTCGGGTTCGGCCTGGCGGCGGCGGTCGGTCTGAAGGCCGCGTACCCCGAGCTGCCGACGAACTTCTTCACGCCAGAGGGGCAGGCGTTGTTCGAGGACATGCGCGACGACTGCACGCTGGGGATCGCCACGAAGTACGGCTTCAAGACGTGGGCCGGCATCACGACCTCGGACCCGTTCGTGCTGCCGTCGTGGTCGTCGCGGCTGGACGAGCAGCTGCCCGGTCTGCGCCAGCCCGCCGCACCCGTCCGGCTGTACCACTCCACTTTGGACGACGTGATTCCGCACGACGTGGGCACGGGCCTGCGGGTGCGGTTGTGCGCGACCGGCGCGTCGGTCGACTGGCAGTCCTATTCCAGCCCGACGCACATCGGCACGTTCTACTGGGCGAACTCGGACTCGGTGAACTGGGTCGCAGATCGGTTCGCCGGTCTTCCGGCGCGGGACAACTGCGAATAGGGATCTTGTCGCTACCGTCTCGTTCATGTCCAAACAGACCGTGAATGGATGGACGCTCGCAGATCTTCAGGCGGTGCCCGAGGACTGCAAGGTGGAGGTGCTCGACGGCGCGCCGCTGGTGCGCGCGAGCCCTCTGCCCGTCCATCAGAGGATGACCAGGCGGTTCGCCGCCGCACTCGAGTCGCAGCTCTCCGACTTCTGGCAGCTCGAGACCAACGTGTCCCTGCTGCTCGCGGACGCGCCGCTCGACTGCCTGTGTCCCGACGTCGTCGTGTTCGGCTCGCAGGTGTCGCTGAACACCCGGTTCGTGCCCGGCGCCGAGGTGCTGCTCGTCGTCGAGGTCGCGGGCGCCCGGCCGGAGACCGCCGCCGCGTATGAACGCGCGGGGATCCCGCACTACTGGCGCTTCGACGACGGCGCTTTGCACACGTTCGCGCTCGACCGCGGTGCGCACGTGTCGACCGGCGTGCACTCGTCCCTCGTGGAGACGAGCCTGGGCACGCCGGTGTCCATTGATCTCTCTTCGCTGGCCTGACCTGCGCTTTCCCCGTTTTTGTCAGGGGTCCGTGGCACCATCTGACCCGTGCAGAGAATCAGCGCGGACGTCGCCCGCCGGATGGCGCTCGGAGCCCAGGGGTTCGCCGACCCCCGACCTTCGACGCCACCCGGCAGACGGCACCTGCAGCGCGTGCTGTCGCGTGTCCAGCTCCTCCAGCTGGACTCGGTGAACGTGGCCGTGCGCGCGCACTACATGCCGGTGTTCAGCAGGCTCGGCGGGTACGCGCCGTCCCTCGTGGACGAGGCGGCGTGGTCCCACTCGACGCGCAAACCGCGGCTGCTCGTCGAGTCTTGGGCGCACGAGGCCAGCCTCGTGCCCATCGAGGACTGGCCGCTGCTGCGGTCCGGTGCCAAGAAACCCGGCTGGTGGCAGGGCTACCAGCAGATCGCCGACGGGGAACCGGGCCTGGTCGAGGACCTGCTGGCCGCTGTGAAGGAACTCGGCCCCATCGGCGCGGGCGCACTGGAACGGGCGCTGCTCGGGGAAGGCCCCCGCGCCAGGGGACCGTGGTGGGACCGCTCCGAGGTGAAGCGCCTCTGCGAGTGGATGTTCGGGACGGGCGTGCTGACGACGGGCACCCGCAAGGGGTTCGAGCGCCTGTACGACCTGACCGAGCGCGTCATCCCGCCGGACGTCCTGTCGCGTTCGGTGTCGCCGGAGGACGGTGCCCGCGCGCTGGTGTCCCGCGCGGCCGTCGCGCTGGGTGTCGCCACGGAGCCCGACCTGCGCGACTACTACCGCCTCGACCCCCGGCGCAGCCAGCAGGCCGTGGCGTCGCTGGTGGACGAGGGCGTGCTGGAGCCCGTGGCGGTGACGGGGTGGACCGCGCCCGCCTATCGGCACGTCTCCGCACGCGTGCCGCGCCGGGTTCTCGGACGCGCGCTGTTGTGCCCGTTCGACCCGTTGATCTGGGAGCGTGCGCGCACCGAGCGGATCTTCGGGTTCCGGTACCGCATCGAGATCTACGTGCCGGAGCCCAAGCGGGTCCACGGGTACTACGTGTTCCCGTTCCTGCTCGACGGATCTCTGGTGGCTCGCGTGGACCTGAAGGCGGATCGGGCCCGCTCGGCGCTGCTGGTGCAGTCCGCCTTCGCTGAGCCCGGCGTCGATCACGCGCGGGTGGCGGCGGAGCTGGCCGCGGAGCTGCGCGAGATGGCCACCTGGCTGGAGCTGGAGGAGGTGATCATCAACCCGAAGGGCGACCTGTACCCGACCCTGGTCAAAGCCGCGGTCTGACTCGTGCGGGGCCGCGTGACCCGCTCGTGTCGTTGGCGCTGACGACGCACTGCGCCGACACGATGGCCTGCTCCGGCCAGGCGATCCCAACGCGCTGCACTCCCGCCCGGTCAGATCGGGCGCCCGTCGGCCTGGTCCGCGGCGAACGCCGGCACGTCACCGCACCGCCGCACCTCGCCCGCCACGAGGTCCCGCAGTCCTGGCGCATCGCGGCCGGAAACGGGCACCGGGCCGATCTGGCCGGGTCATTGGTCCGCACAACCCAACACGAGGAGGAGCCTGGCGAGCCCTCGCACGACCCCGGCCGAACAAGTGGACTGACAGATGTTGAAATCTGTCAGCTGACAGTGCATCCTTGCCTCATCGAAGCGGAGACGAGGGAGCGAGCGATGCACAAGCGTCAGCTGGGCAGCACCGGACCGGTCGTGTCGGAACTGGGTCTCGGCTGCATGGGCATGTCCGACCTGTACGGGCCCGCGGACGAGGCCGAGGGCGTGGCGACCATCCAGGCCGCGGTCGACGCCGGGGTCACGCTGCTCGACACCGGCGACTTCTACGGCATGGGGCACAACGAACTGCTGATCCGCCGCGCTCTGCGCAACCGGGAGGACGTCGCGATCAGCGTGAAGTTCGGCGCCCTGCGCGACCCGGACGGTGGCTGGTCGGGCGTCGACGCCAGGCCGGAGGCGGTGCGCAACTTCCTGGCGTACACGTTGCGCAGGCTCGGCACCGACCACGTGGACGTCTACCGGCCGGCGCGGCTCGACCCGAGCGTGCCGATCGAGGACACGGTCGGCGCGATCGCCGAGCAGGTCGAGAAGGGGTACGTCCGGCACATCGGGCTGTCCGAGGTCGGCGCGGAGACGCTCCGCCGGGCGCACGCCGTGCACCCGATCGCGGACCTGCAGATCGAGTACTCGTTGCTGTCGCGCGGCATCGAGGACGAAATCCTGCCGACGTGCCGCGAGCTGGGCATCGGCATCACCGCGTACGGGGTGCTGTCGCGCGGGCTGATCTCCGGGCACTGGACGTCCACGAGGGGCGCCGGTGACTTCCGGGGCATGTCGCCGCGCTTCCAGGGCGACAACCTCGCGCACAACCTCGCGCTGGTGGAGGAGCTGCGGAAGATCGCCGCGGAGAAGGACGTCACGGTGGCGCAGCTCGCCATCGCGTGGGTCGCGAGCCGCGGTGACGACGTGGTGCCGCTCGTCGGCGCGCGCACGCGTGAAAGGCTTGCCGAGGCGTTGCGGGCGACCGAGGTCGGCCTGACCGACAATGACCTCGCGCGCATCGAGGCCGTGGTGCCGCGCGACGCGGCGGCGGGGGAGCGGTACGCGCCCGCGCAGATGGCGCACCTGGACAGCGAGAGGTGAGAACGTGGCGGAAGCGCTGACCGCCGAGCACATCCTCAGCACCACCGAGGACGTGCTCCGGCGCTACGGTCCCGCGAAGGCGACCGTGGTCGACGTGGCGCGGGCGCTCGGCGTCAGCCACGGCAGCGTGTACCGCCACTTCCCGACGAAGGCCGCGCTGCGCGAGGCCGTCACCGAACGCTGGCTCGACCAGGCGCACGCCGGGCTCGCGGACATCGCTGAAGCGACCACGCCCGCACCGGACCGGCTCAGGGACTGGCTGCGCGCGCTGTTCGACAGCAAGCGCAGGAAGGCGCTCGGCGACCCGGAGCTGTTCGCCACGTTCGACGTGCTCGCCAAGGAGAACAGCGACGTCATCGCCGAGCACATCGCCGACCTGGTCGGCCAGCTGGCGAAGATCGTCGCGGACGGCGTGAAGTCCAAGCACTTCAAGACGAAGGACGTCCAGCGCACCGCGCTGGCCGTGTTCAGCGCCACCGACCGCTTCCACAACCCGGCGCACGCGCGCGAGTGGACGGAGCCGGACGTGGAAGACGCGTTCGACGCCGTGTGCGATCTGGTGATCAGAGGGCTGGCAGCTCGCTGAGCCGCCGCACGGCGAAGTCCGCGAACGCGGAAACACGAGTGTGCCCGGACGATGCGGAAGGTCGTCCGGGCACACTCAATTCCCCCGGTCAGGTGGTCGCGGTGGTCACCAGCGCGTTGCCGCTCCCGGTCCGCCCGGTGACGGTCAACTGAGCCCCGTCGATCGGTGCGTTCGACACGTCCAGTTCGGACCGCGCCTGACCCGCGCTGGACATGAGGTCCACGCGAGCGGCGACGCCCGGCCGGATGCCCACCCGGATCTGCCCGGACCCGGTGCCCAGCTGGATCTCGCCGGACGCGGCGTCGGCGACGGTCAGGTCACCGGAACCGGTGCGCACCATGACGTCGGACGCGACCGCGCCGAGCCACACGTCGCCCGTGCCGGTGATCAGCACCGAGTTGCCGCCGACGGACGACACCTCGACGTTGCCGCTGCCCGTCTTCGCGCGCACGCCGGCCACCATCGTGCCCATCCGGACCGTGCCGGACCCCGAGTTGACCTTCGCCTCGGAGTCGGCGCGGTCGGCGGACACGTTGCCGGTGCCCGTGTTCAGGTCCAGCCGTCCGGCCGGGCCCGTCACGACCACGTCGGCGGCGCCGGTCCGCGTCGTCACGTGCGACCCCGCCGGCGCACGCACGGTCACGGACAGCGGCACCGTCCGCAGCGGCAGAGCCTTCGACGACTCCACCCGCAAGCGGTTGCCCAGCAGCTCGATCCGCGCCTGCCGCACGGCCTCCTCCGGGCCGGTCGGCATCTCGCCCGCGGCACCGAACTGCCCGCTCACCCACGACAGCAACCCGCCGAGCCCCTCGGTCCACGAGTTGCCCGCGGACGGGTCGTGCCGCAGCTCCACGTGCACACCCGGCTCGTCCACCAACTGCACCTGCACCCGGCCGCTCAAGAGCGATACGTCGAGCTCGGCGACACCGTCGAGATCGAAGCTCTGCTGCCGGACCACCCCAGCGCCTGCGTCGGTCATGATCACCCCTGAACCCATCCGCGGACGCGGGACGAACCCGTGCCTCCGCTCCACCCCTTGTTGTGGTGCTTGTGCTTGCTGTGCACGGCCCCCTGCACGGCGGAGGCGACGAACGAGTTGAGCGACACGCCCTGAGCGGCCGCAGCGGCCTCGGCCTTCGTCTTCAGCTCGTTGATCAGACGCAAGGTGATGCGGCTGATGTCACCAGTGGCGTCACTCATCGGCACCTCCTGCTGGGGAGCCTGCTCCGGCTCCGGTGCGGACGAGCCGGTGACGACCACCTGCACGTCCCTTCCGTCCAGTCGCACGTCCACGACGTGGCCTTCCAGCGAGGCGGTGACCTCGGCGGCCAGGTCGGACAGTGCGTTCATGATCGCCAGTCGCGCGGCTGGCTCGAGCGCTGCGGACAAGAGGGCGGCGGTCCGCCGGGTGCTTTCGTCCCCCGCGGAAGCCGCCGTCGCGAGGTCCTCGCGCAATGACGCGATGTACGGCGACAGATCCATGACACCACTGTGACGTCACACCTGACATCAGTCAAGTGTCAGTTAGTGTCCAGCCCATGCCGAAGGTGCGGTTGATCGCCAAGACGGAGTTCGTCGAGCCGGACTGGCAGACGGACGCGGAGGGCGGCGAGGCGCTCGTCGAGTTCGCCGGACGGGCCTGCTACCAGTCGTGGGACAAGCCCAACCCGCGCACCGCGACCAACGCCACCTACCTGCGGCACCTCATCGAGGTCGGGCACCTGAGCGCGTTCGAGCACGGCAGCGCCACGCTCTACCTGACCGAGCTGCCCCGCGGTCTCACGCACGAGCTGGTGCGGCACCGGCACTTCTCGTACTCGCAGCTGAACCAGCGCACCGACCCGACCGACGTCGTCGAGCCCGAGCTGATCAGGCAGCACCCCGAGCTGCACGCGAAGTTCGTCGCCGCCACCGAGGCGAGCCTCGCTGCCTACCAGGAGCTCGTGGACAGTCTCGAGCAGACGGTCACCGGCCGCCGCGCGCGCCAGATCGCGCGCAGCGTGCTGCCCAACGCCACCGGCACGACCATCGTCGTGACGGGCAACTACCGGTCGTGGCGCCATTTCGTGGCGATCCGCGCGACCGAGCACGTGGACGTCGAACTGCGCGAGCTCGCGGTCGCCTGCCTGCGGGAACTCCAGAAAGCGGCGCCCAACGCGTTCGCGGACTTCGTCATCTCGACTCACCCGGATGGCACAGAAGTTGCCTCCAGCCCGCTCGTCACTGAAGGCTGACGCCCATGAAACGGCTCATCGTCGACGTCCGCCCCGGCGACTACACCGTCATGCGCCTCGCGGCCGACGCGAAGGTGCCCGCCGGGCTGTTCGACCTGACCGACTGCCTCGTCTCCGTCACCAGGACGCCCGAGGAGCTGTCGATCATCTGCCCGACCTCGCAGGTCGTCGAGGACGCTCCGCACGAGAAGGGCTGGCGGCTGCTGACCGTCCGGGGCCCGCTGGAGTTCACGCTCACCGGCATCATGGCGGCGCTCGCCGGCGAGCTGGCCGCCGCGGGGGTCACGCTCTTCGCGGTGTCCACCTTCGACACCGACCACCTGCTGGTGAAGCACACGGACCTGGGCCGCGCGGTGCTCGCGCTGCGGGCGGCAGGTCACGAAACAGTGGTTCCGCAGGAACCGAACACCCCGCTCGGTGGTCTGAAGTAGCGTCATCCGCCCGACCACGTCATCAACTGGAGTTGCACGTGCAAGGACAGGCTGTGGAACCGCGCGTGATCGCGGGCAGGTACGCCCTGCTGGCGGAGCTCGGTCGCGGTGGCATGGGCGTCGTGTGGCGGGCGCAGGACCGCGTCATCGGACGCCAGGTCGCGATCAAGGAGCTGCACATCGCCGACGGCGTTCCCCCCGAGGAGCGCCGCGTGCTGGAGGAACGGGTGCTCCGCGAGGCGCGCACCGCCGGCAAGCTGAACGACCCCGGCGTCGTCACGGTGTTCGACGTCGTCTCCGACGGCGGCGTGCCGTGGGTCGTCATGGAGCTCGTCGAGGCGCCGACGCTCGCGACGCTGATCAGCGCGCGCGGCCCGATGCCGCAGGAGCAGGTCGTCTCGATCGCCCAGCAGAGCCTGTCCGCGCTGGAAGCCGCGCACCAGGCCGGGATCGTGCACCGCGACGTCAAGCCCGGCAACCTGATGATCCGCGCCGACGGCCGGGTCAAGCTCACCGACTTCGGCATCGCGCAGGCGCACGACGACCCGCGCCTCACCACGAGCGGCAGCCTCATCGGCTCGCCCGCGTACATGTCGCCGGAACGCCTGCACGGCCACGACGCGTCAGCCGCGTCGGACCTGTGGGCGCTGGGCGCCACGCTCTGCTACGCCGTCGAGGGCTGGAGCCCGTTCGAGCGCTCCTCCACGGCGTCCACGCTGCACGCGATCATGAACGAGACGCCCCGGCTGACCAGGGCGCAGGGCGTGCTCGGCGCGGTCATCACCGGTCTGCTGATCGGGGACCCCAACGCCCGCCTCAGCGCGCCGCAGGCCCGCGCGATGCTCAACAGCATCGGCAACCAGCCGACGCCGCCGCAGGGCCTCCCGCCCGCCGCGACCGCGCACCTCCAGCAGGGCCCGGCCGTCGACCCGGCCAAGAAGAAGCGCAACCGGATCCTCGCGCTCGTGGCAGCGGTCGTGATCGCCGCGGGTGCGTTCACCGGCGGCATCTTCGCGCACCGCGCGTTCAGCACGCCGCCCGCCGCGAAGACCGCGCTCACCTACGGCGAGACCGGCGACATCCCGGTGTTCGAGCTGTACGGCGAGGGTCAGTGCGCCGACGGCCAGCTGGTGGCGGGCAAGCAGATCACCAACGAGAGCAAGACCGACACCTGCACCGAGTCGCACGACATCGAGGTGTTCGACGAGGTGCCGACGTTCGACGAGTCGTCGTCGAGCAAGCCCGACGTCAGCTACCCCGGCAAGGAGCCGCTCACCACGCTCGGCGTCGCGCGCTGCCAGCTGACGTTCGACTCCGCGCTGGTGGTCGACAAGGCTGATCTGCAGATCACCGTGCTCGTCCCGACGCAGGCCGCGTGGGAGGAGAAGAACCCGCAGCGCAAGATTTTCTGTGTGACCTCCCACAAGAACGGCGACAAACTGGCCAAGAGCGTGCTGGCCAAGAAGGATTCGTAGGTATGGGTGTAGCGCGGGACGAACGCAGGCTGCTGGTCGAGCTGCTCGGTGAGGTCGGGCCGGACGCGCCGACGCTGTGCAGCCCGTGGACGACCCGCGATCTCACCGCGCACCTGGTGATCCGCGAGCGCCGGTTCGACGCCGCGCCGGGCATCGTGCTCAAGCCGTTCGCCGGCTACACGCAGCGCGTGCAGGACGGCTACGCGAAGAAGACGTGGGGCGACCTGCTGGACGAGCTGCGCAGCGGCCCGCCCTTCTGGTCGCCGTACTCGGTCGGCGTCGTCGACGAGCTCGCCAACACCGCCGAGTTCTTTGTGCACCACGAGGACGTCCGGCGCGCCCAGGAGGGCTGGGAGCCGCGGCCGCCGGACGCCAAGCGGGACCGGGCGCTGTGGCGCGGGCTGCCGCACGCGGCGCGGCTGAACTACCGCAACAGCCCGGTCGGCATCGTGCTGCGCAGGCCGGACGGCGAGCAGGTCACCGTGAAGCGGGGCGCGAACGGCGTGGTGATCACCGGTGAGCCCGGTGAGCTGCTGCTGCACGCGTTCGGGCGCGACGAGGTGCGCGTCGAGTTCGCCGGAGAGGCCGACGCCGTGTCGGCGGTGCGGGCGATGAGCCGGGGCATCTGAAAGCGAATTGCACGCACTACATCGTGCGACGCAGCCCGTGCAAGCTGACGATCTTCGAGCAGCAGAACGGCACGGGGCGCGGGGTCGGCCTGCAGCGCGACGGCCGCAAGTACGGCCTCGGCGCCGTGGCGCGCAACGCCCACTCGATCGTGGCGCGTACGGCCAGTCCTGATCGAATCGGCTGCCCGCGTCCACCTCGGTGGGTGCGGGCAGCCCCTCTACGGGTAGTTTCTGGGCATGTCTGCAAGCCCGTTCGCCACGCCAGGTCGTCCGTTCGGCCGCGTGCTCACCGCCATGATCACCCCGTTCGACGCGCAGGGTGCGCTCGACCTGGGCAAGGCGCAGGACCTGGCGAAACACCTGGTCGACCTGGGCAACGACGGCTTGGTCGTGAACGGCACCACGGGCGAGAGCCCGACCACGTCCGACGCGGAGAAGTCGGACCTGATCCGCGCGGTCGTCGAGGCGGTCGGCGACCGGGCGACCGTCGTCGGGGGTGCGGGCACCTACGACACGGCGCACAGCGTGCACCTCGTGCGCGAGGCGGAAAAGGCGGGCGCGCACGGCGTGCTCGTCGTGACGCCGTACTACTCCCGGCCACCGCAGGCCGGTCTGCTCGCCCACTTCACCGCGGTCGCGGACGCGTCCGGTCTGCCGGTGATGCTCTACGACATCCCGCCGCGCGCGGTGGTGCCGATCGAGGTCGAAACTCTGTTGCGCCTCGCGGACCACCCGCGCATCCTTGCCGTGAAGGACGCCAAGGGCGACCTGCACGCGGGTAGCCGCGTCATCGCGGACACCGATCTCGCCTACTACTCCGGCGACGACCCGCTGAACCTGCCGTGGCTCTCCGTCGGAGCCGTCGGGTTCGTCAGCGTCATCGGGCATCTCGCCGCCGATCGCCTGCGGGACATGGCCGTCGCCTACGAGAACGGCGACGTGGCGCACGCCCGCGAGATCCACGAGTCGCTGCTCCCGCTGCTGCGACCGTTCCGCCGGGTTCCCGGCGTCACCTACACCAAGGCGGCACTGCGCCTGCGCGGACTCGACGTCGGAGAACCGCGCCTGCCGCTCCTGCCCGCCGATCAAGAAGACATCGAGGCCATCGCGGCCGAACTTGGAGTCAACGCGTGACCGTATCCACCCAGCTTCCCCCTCCACTGCCGGAAGGCGGCCTCCGCGTCGTCGCGCTCGGCGGCATCGGCGAGGTGGGCCGCAACATGACCGTCTTCGAGCACGCCGGACGGCTGCTCATCGTCGACTGCGGCGTGCTCTTCCCCGAGGACGACCAGCCCGGCGTCGACCTGATCCTCCCGGACTTCCGCGCCATCGAGGACCGGCTGGACGAGATCGACGCCCTCGTGCTGACGCACGGCCACGAGGACCACATCGGCGCCGTGCCGTTCCTGCTGAAGCTGCGCCCCGACCTGCCGGTCGTCGGCTCCCGCTTCACGCTGGCGCTGCTCGCGGCGAAGTGCAAGGAGCACCGCCAGACGCCGCACCTGCACGAGGTGCGCGAGGGCGAGCACCGCTCGTACGGCCCGTTCGAGCTCGAGTTCTTCGCCGTCAACCACTCCATCCCCGACGCGCTCGCGGTCGCGATCCGCACGCCGGCTGGGCTGGTGCTGCACACCGGCGACATCAAGCTCGACCAGCTGCCGCTCGACGGCCGCCTCACCGACCTGGCCGGCTTCTCGCGCCTCGGTGACGAGGGCGTCGACCTGTTCCTCGTCGACTCCACGAACGCCGAGGTCCCCGGCTTCGTCGTGCCGGAGCGCGAGATCGGCCCGGTGCTGGAGAACGTGATCCGCAAGGCGAACCAGCGCGTCATCGTCGCGTGCTTCGCCTCGCACGTGCACCGCGTCCAGCAGGTGCTCGACGTGGCCGTGCAGTACAAGCGCCGCGTCGCGTTCGTGGGCCGCTCGATGGTCCGCAACATGGGCATCGCGTCCGACCTCGGCTTCCTCAACGTGCCCGAGGGTCTGTTCGTCGACCTCGACGAGGCCATGCGCATGGACGAGGACGAGGTCCTGTTCGTGTCGACCGGGTCGCAGGGCGAGCCGCTGTCCGCGCTGTCGCGCATGGCCCGCGGCGAGCACCGCCAGATCTCGATCCGCGAGGGCGACACGGTCATCCTCGCGTCGTCGCTGATCCCCGGCAACGAGAACGCCGTCTTCAACGTGGTCAACGGCCTCGCGAAGCTCGGTGCCCGCGTCGTGCACCAGGGCAACGCCAAGGTGCACGTCTCCGGCCACTCGCCCGCCGGTGAGCTGCTGTTCCTCTACAACGCGGTGCGCCCCTCCAACGTGATGCCCGTGCACGGCGAGTGGCGCCACCTGCGCGCCAACTCGGCGCTGGCCGTGGCGACCGGCGTCGCCGAGGACCGCGTCGTGATCGCCGAGGACGGCGTCGTCGTCGACCTGATCGACGGCAAGGCCGCCATCTCGGGCCGCGTCGTCGTCGGCCACGTCTACGTCGACGGACTGTCCGTCGGCGACGTCGGCGAGTCCACGCTGTCCGACCGCCTCGTGCTCGGCGAGGGCGGCTTCATCGCCATCAACGTGGCGATCGACTCGAGCAGCGGCCGCGCCGTGACGCGCCCGACCGTCTCCGGCCGCGGGTTCTCCGACGACCCCAAGGCACTCGACGACTGCGTGTCGCTCGTGGAGATGGAGCTCTCGCGCACCGAGGCCGAGGGCATCACCGACACGCACCGCGTGGCGCAGGCCGTGCGCCGCGTCGTGGGCCGCTGGGTGGCCGAGAAGTACCGCAGGCGCCCGATGATCGTGCCGACCGTCATCCCGGTCTGACCTTCGGGCTCGAAGATCCGGGTGGAACCGCCGTGACTCCCCAAGCGGAGTCACGGCGGCTCCGTCGGCGGCGGCCGACCCGGTCACACCTCGGCGCAATGAGGCCCATCGCCCCTCACTTGTGCAGCCACCGCCCGGGAGTCTCGCCTCCGGACACGGTGACCGGCACGCCCTCCCCGGAGTGCCGGGAGGAGCTGCGGGCTGTCGCCGAGCAGGTGTTGCAACTGGTTCCAGGATGACCGAACCAGGGTCATTTGGCAACGAACATTCCGCGGAGCGGGCGACGTTCAGGCGAACCCGCGATCAACTTTTGGCGGACGACCTGGTCGCCGCGGTTCGCTAACCTCGCCCCGATGACCTTGGACGAGGGGGCGCCCATGGCCGACAACACGTTCACGCCGCCTGGCCCGGCTGACTTCGAGCTGCCGCCGATCTTCGGCGGCGTCACCAAGCCGATGATCCTGATCGTGTTCAGCGTGCTGATCATCAGCACGTTCTTCCTGGTGACGACGCGCAACATGAAGCTGGTGCCCGGCAGGCTGCAGTTCGCGGCGGAGTCGGTGTACGACTTCGGCCGCAACACCATCGCGCGCGAGCAGATCGGTGCGGCGGACTTCCAGAAGTACGTGCCGTTCATCCTGTCATTGTTCACGTTCGTGCTGGTGAACAACATCTTCGGGCTCGTGCCGCTGATCCAGTTCCCGACGATGGCGCACATCGGGTTCCCGGCGGCGGTGGCGATCCTGCTGGTGTTCCCGCTCTACCACTTCGTCGGCGTCAAGCGGCACGGACTGAGGCAGTACCTGAAGAACCAGTTCGTGATCCCGGACGTGCCGAAGCCGGTGCTGTGGCTGCTGCTCATCCCGACCGAGGTCATGCTGAAGTTCTTCTTCGACCCGGTGAACCTGGCGATCCGGGTGTTCGCCGCGATGTTCGCCGGGCACCTGCTGGTCCTGGTGTTCGTGCTCAGCGGTGAGTTCCTGTTGCTCGAAGCCGGGCCGCTGCTGAAGCCCGTGGCCGCGGTCAGCTTCGTGTTCGCCATCGGCATCACGATGCTGGAGGCGCTGATCATGGTGTTGCAGGCCTACATCTTCGCGACGCTCAGCGCCCACTACATCGGCCGGGCGCTCGCCGCGCACCACTGACGACGCGAAGGGGCGCGTCCACCGAAGTGAACGCGCCCCTGGTCGATCCGATCTAGATCGGGCGGTAGTTCGGGCCGCCGTAGGGCCTCTCGTAGACGCCGCTGCCGTCGTCGAAGAGGATCCGCCACATGCCGTCCTCTGGCCGGTAGGTGACGTAGTCGGCGTTGCCGTTTCCGTTGAAGTCACCGGAGACCGGGACCTCGCCGGGCGAGCCCCACTGGCGCTCGTAGACGCCGCCGGAGTCGAACAGGATGTGCCACACGCCGTCTTCGGGGCTGTAGGTCACGTAGTCGCTGTGCCCGTTGCCGTTGAAGTCGCCGCCGACCGGGATCTCGCCCGGTGAACCCCACTGGCGCTCGTAGAAACCGCCGTCGTCGAACAGGATGTGCCAGGTGCCGTCGGACGGCCGGTAGGTCACGTAGTCCGACTTGCCGTTGCCGTTGAAGTCGCCTGCCACCGGGATGTCGCCGGGGTTGCCCCACTGCCGGTCGTACACGCCGCCGTCGTCGAACAGGATGTGCCACATCCCGGTTTCCTGCGTGAACGTCACGTAGTCGGAGTTGCCGTTGCCGTTGAAGTCACCGGCGACGGGGATCTCGCCGGGGGAGCCCCAGTCGCGGACGTACTCGCCGCCCGAGTCGAACAGGATGTTGTACATCAGGTCGGACTCGCGCCAGACCGCGTAGTCCGTGGAACCGTTGCCGTTGAAGTCCGACGAGTAGAGCGCGGCCTTGGACGGTGCGCCGGCACCCCACAACGCATCGGCGATGACCTCACCGTCGTGCGCCTGCCCGTAGTAGGCGGTCGGGGTTCCGGAGTGCTGGACGTCCTGGCAGACCTCGCCGATCGGCTTGCTGTGCCAGTTGGACACCTTCACCAGGTGGTTGATGAACTCGTTGGTGGCGTGCACCGGGTCCACGACCTGTTCCGGTGTGCCCCAGTTCATGCTGGGTCTCTGCTGGAAGAGTCCCCGCGAGTCGCGGTCGCCGCCGTCCAGGTTCTTGATGTTGGTCTCGACGATGGTCGTGGTGATCGCGATGGCCGCGGTGTGCTCGTCGAGACCGCGGGCCTTCACCACGTCGACGATGGCTCTGGCGCAGGACATCTGGTAGGCGTTGACGCCGCCTTTGAGCCGGCCGTTCAGCTTTCCGCTCAGTGACGAGGCGACCGCCTGGTCGGACTGGGTCGGGCCGCCGGACTGGCAGGGCAGGTTGTTCCAGGCGAGTGCGGACGGGGTGGTGGCCAGTGACAGGCCGGTGGCGAGTGCGGTCGCGGCGAGGCCGAGAGCGAGTGCGGACTTCATGACGATTCCCTCTTGATCGGTGCGAAAGTCGGATTAGATGGGGCGGTAGTTCGGGCCGCCGTAGGGCCTCTCGTAGACGCCGCTGCCGTCGTCGAAGAGAATTCGCCACATGCCGTCCTCTGGCCGGTAGGTGACGTAGTCGGCGTTGCCGTTTCCGTTGAAGTCGCCCGAAACCGGGACCTCGCCCGGAGAACCCCACTGGCGCTCGTAGACGCCGCCGGAGTCGAACAGGATGTGCCACACACCGTCTTCGGGGCTGTAGGTCACGTAGTCCGCGTGCCCGTTGCCGTTGAAGTCACCCGCGACCGGGACCTCGCCCGGAGAACCCCACTGGCGCTCGTAGAAACCACCGTCGTCGAAAAGAATGTGCCAGGTGTTGTCCGACGGCCGGTAGGTCACGTAGTCCGACTTGCCGTTGCCGTTGAAGTCGCCTGCCACCGGGATGTCGCCGGGGTTGCCCCACTGGCGGTCGTACACGCCGCCGTCGTCGAACAGGATGTGCCACATGCCGGTGTCGGGCGTGAAGGTGACGTAGTCGGAGTTGCCGTTGCCGTTGAAGTCACCGGCGACGGGGATCTCGCCGGGCGAGCCCCAGTCGCGGACGTACTCGCCGCCCGAGTCGAACAGGATGCTGTACATCAGGTCGGACTCGCGCCAGACCGCGTAGTCCGTGGAACCGTTGCCGTTGAAGTCCGACGAGTACAGGGCCGCGCGGGAGTGCTGCGGGGCGGAGGAGTCGATGATGTTCTTGTAGCGCTTCGCCTGGTACTGGCTCGTGGGGTGGCCGTCGAGGTTCGCGCCGTTGAACGTGCCGACCTCCTTCGAGACCGGCGTCGAGCCGAAGGTGTAATAGGTGAAATGCACACCGTCGGCGTGGTAACCGCCGAACAGGAAGGTGTGGCCGTTGAGGACGAGGAAGTCACCGGGCTTCAGCTCGGCACGGCTGATGTTGAAGAACCGGGAGTCCGTGAGCATGGTCGCGGAGCCGGGGTCGTTCGTCAGGTGCAGTGCCATCGACACGTATCCCGAGCAGTCCGTCCGGTAGTCCTTGCCCGAGGAGTCCTTGGCTGTGCCCTTCTGGTTGTACTTGAGTCCCTTGTTCAGCCAGAACTCGGCGCGCTGAATGACCTCGTCGCGGGAGATCGCGCCGCCGACGTCGGAAGCAGAGGCGGCGGGGGCCATGATCGTGGAACTGACCGCGGTGGCCGCGACCATGGTTCCGGTGAATGCGAGAACCAGTGGGAGAGTCGCGGCTCCGGCCCATTCGATTGCCTTCTTGATGCGCATTTCGTTTCCCTCCTGCGTTTCCCTCTCGGGGCTGACAGGAAGAAATTTAGAAAACCGTTCTGGCAGAAACCTGGCACGAACCTGTACGTCAGGACCGGGTGCGTGCCAGACCGTCCAGAGCGTGTTCCAGCTCGGCCAGGTACTCGATGCGCTCCGCCAGGTACCGGGCCTGCGTGTGGTGCGCGATCGCGGCCGGGACGTCGCCCCGGTCGAACGCGATGTCGCCCAGCACGTTGTGGGCGGTGGCCAGGTGGTCCGCGCTGCGGCCGTGGCCGAGCATCTCCACCGCCCGCTCGCCGAACGAGGCCGCCGCGGCGAGGTCACCGGCGCGACGGCGGGCGTCGGCCGACTTGATCAGGGCGCGCATCTCGTAGTGGGTGTTGCCGACCTCGCGCGCCAGTTCCAGCGCCTCGGCCAACAGCTCGGCGGCCTGCTCGTGCTCGCCCAGCCTGGCGTGGACGGCGCCCAGTGCGGCGAGCACGGACCCCTCCTCGCTGCGCTCGCCGATCTCCCTGTTCTTGATCAGCGCCTTGTCCAGCTGCTCGCGCGCGCCCGCCAGCTGCCCGAGCGTGAGGTGGACCCGTCCCTGGTTCGCGATGGTGATCGCGGCGTGCCGGTAGTTGTTCTGCTGCTGCTGGATCGGCAGCGCTGCCTCGTACGCCGCCATCGCGTCGGCGTAGTCGCCGAGCCGGTGCAGCAGCATGCCCCGCACGACCAGCGCCATGCTCTCGCGCGCCTGGTCGGCCACGTCCCGCGCCAGCGCGAGGGTGCGGTCCGCGTGCGTCAAGCCGGCCCGGTACTGGCACTGCATGTACCGGGTGAGCGCCAGGTGGTACTGGCTGCGCGACTCGGCGACGGGGTCACCCAGCCTGCGGGCCGCTTCGGCGGCCGGTTCCTGGATGGCGACCAGGTCGTCGACGCGTTCGGAGATCACCAGGTAGTTGCCGACGTGGCTGGGCAGCTCGCTGGCCGCCCGGTCGAACCCGGACGCCGCCGCGAGCCGTGCCAGCGCGACGAGGTTCGCGTGCTCGGAGGTGAACCAGCCCATCGCGGTCTGGGTGTCGCGCAGCCGGGGGAGACGGGCGGGCACGCGGCCGACCGTCGGTCCCGGCTCCCGTCTGCCCGGCTGCAGCAGGTCGGCCGCGAAGTGCGCGACGTGCAGGTAGTAGTCCAGCAGCCGGCCGGTCGCCTTCTGCTGCTCCCGCGCGGGTTCCTCCGCGTCGACCAGCGCCCTGGCGTGGTCGCGGACCAGGTCGTGCATCGTGTACCGGCCGCGCGCGCGTTGCTCGACCAGGTGGAGGTCGAGCAGGTCCTCCAGCAGGTCGTCGGCGTCCAGGTAGGGCACGTCCGCCAGCGCCGCGGCCGCGAGCGCGTCGACGTCCGTGCCGGGATGCAGGCCGAGCAATCGGAACATGCGCTGGTGCGCCGGGCCGAGGTCCCGATAGGACAGTGCGAACGCGGCCGCGATGTCGCTGTGCCGCCTGCGTTCCTCGCGAAACCGCTCGACCGCGTCCTCGACCGCCCATTGTGGACGGTGCAGCAGCCGGGCGGCCGCGATCCTGATCGCCAGCGGCAGACCGCCGCACAACCGGACCAGCTCGCGCGCCGCGTCGGGTTCCGCCGCGACCCGGTCGCCGAGCACGCGCGTCAGCAGCGCCAGCGCGTCGTCGTCGGCCAGCACGTCCAGCGACAGCAGCACCGCGCCGTGGACCGTCCGCAGCCTGCGCCTGCTGGTGACGATCACCAGGCAGTCCGGCGCACCTGAGATCAACGGGTCCACCTGCGCCGAGTCGGCGACGTTGTCCAGCACGATCACCGCGCGCCTGCCTGCCAGCTCGGTGCGCCACGCGGCGATCCGCTGGTCGACGTCGTTCGGGATCTCCGCGGCGGGCACGCCCAGCGACCGCAGCAGCACGTCCAGCGCCGCCACGGGCTCGACCGGCTGCCTGCCCGCGGTGAACCCGTGCAGGTCGACGAAGAGCTGCGCATCGGGGTAGCGGTCGCGCAGGCGCTGCGCCACGTGCACGGCGAGCGTCGTCTTGCCGACCCCGGCCATGCCGTCGACCACCAGCACCGCGGTCGTGCCCGGCGCGGGCAGCTCGGCCAGCACCCGGTCCACCTCCGGCGACCTGCCGGTGAAGTCGGCGACGTCCAGCGGCAACGCGTTGCGGCCCCGTGCGGGCTCGGCCTCCGGTGGTGGCGGCTGGCGTTCCAGCAGCTCCTCGTCGGCGCGCAGGATCCGCTCGTGCAGCGACCGCAGCTCCCCGCTCGGGTCGAGGCCGAGTTCGTCGGCCAGCCGCGACCGGGTGGTCTCGTAGCAGCGCAACGCATCCGCCTGCCTGCCGTTGCGGTACAGGGTGCGCATCAGCGCGGCGACGAGCGTCTCCCGCAACGGGTTGCCGGCCACCAGCACGGACAGCTCCGGCAGCACCTCGCGGTGCCTGCCCGCGCGCAGCTCGTGCTCCACCCACTCCTCGGCCACGACGAGGTGCTCCTCGGTGAGCGTGGTGCGCATGCCGTCGAAGAACGTCGTCCTCGGCACGCCCGCGAGCGGGTCGCCCCGCCACAGCGCCAGCGCGTCGCGCAGCAGCCCTGGGTCCTCCTCGGCGCGGGCCCGTGCGACCAGCGACCGGAACATCAGGAGGTCGACGTGGTCCCGCTCGACCTCCAGCGCGTAGCCGGGGCCGCGCCGGGAGATCTGCACACCGGCCGGGCGCAGCACCTTGCGCAGGCCGGACACATAGCCGTGGATCAGGCCGCGCGCGTCGTCGGACAGCGCCTCGTCCCACACCGCGTCGATCATCTTCTCGACCGGGACGGCCTCGCCCGCCTGCAGGGCGAGCAGGGTCAGCACGCCCCTCAGCAACGGTCTGCCGACGGGGTGGGGCGTTCCGCCGACGTGCACCTCGACCGCGCCCAGCAGCCGGATCCGCGTCACAAGCGCCCACAGTAGGAGATGTGCGCTGTTAGCATCGATCGGTTTTGATTCACAGACCTGGGGGTTTGCGTGCAGCAGCGCATATTTTTGTCTGTTTTGTCATTGTTCGCGGCTTTACTGGTCATTCCGGTGCACACGGCGGCAGCCGCCACCGACGGTCCGGAGAACTGCGCCGAGCACGCCTATGACGCCGGTTTCCGAGGCGATGACCTCGTCGAGGCCGTGGCGATCGGGATGGCGGAGTCGAAGTGCAAGACCTATTTCTACGACCCCGAACCCGCAGACCAGGGCATGTGGCAGATCAAGGTCGAGAAGAGCGACCCCTGGCGCAACGGCAAGAACGGCAACCTCCAGGCTCCGGCCTACAACGCGATCGTGACGCACCGCATGTCCGGCGGCGGCACGAACTGGAACGCGTGGACGACCTACAAGAACGGCACCTACCACCAGTACGAGGCCGCGGCGCTCGAGGCGGCCAACGACTACTTCGCGTCGCGCTACTCGTCGGACTTCAACGGCAACGGAATGACCGACTACGCGCTCTGGCGCGAGTCCGACCTCATGTACAACATCCAGTTCGACACGGGCGGCGAGTACGTCCGGGACTGGGGCTCTCCCGGCGAGATCCCGGTGGCCGGTGACTTCAACGGCAACGGGCACAGCGACTACGTGACCTACCGGCCGTCGGACAGCACGTGGCACATCCTGTTCGACTCCGGTGGCGTCTACGACCGGGAGTGGGGCAGTCCCGGTGACGTCCCCGTCGCGGGCGACTTCAACGGCAACGGCCGTTCCGACTACGCGACCTACCGCCCGTCGGACGGCTCCTGGCACATCCTGTTCGACAGCGGTGGTGCGTACGAGCCGGACTGGCGCTGGGGTCAGCCGGGCGACGTTCCGGTGGCCGGTGACTTCAACGGCAACGGCAACAGCGACTACGCCCTCTACCGCCCTTCGGACGGTTCGTGGCACGTCCTGCTGGACAGCGGTGGCGCGTACGAGCCGGACTGGCGCTTCGGTTCGCCGGACGACGTTCCGGTCGCCGGTGACTTCAACGGCAACGGCAACGCCGACTACGCCCTCTACACGCCGGCCGACGGTTCGTGGCACGTCATGTTCGACACGGGCGGTGTGTACGAGCCGGAGTGGCGCTACGGCGGTCCGAACTACCGGCCCGTCTAGGAACCCCTGCGGCACACGAGGTAAAGGCTTTCCTCCGGTGTCGCGCCGGGATAGCTCGGCGTGAACACCGGACGGCTGCGGCGGATGACGTGGAAACCCAGGTCCTCGAGGTGCGACACGTAGGTCTCCTCGGAGAAGCTGGACACCACGATCTCCTGGCCCATCCACGGCAAGGTCACCTGTTCCGCGTCGACGGCGACCGTCGCGAGGAACAGGTGACCTCCTGGCCGCAGCCAGGACGCCATGCGCCGCAACGTCTCCACGATCTCCGCCTGCGGCATCTGCAGCAGTGCGAAGACGGAGCAGATCAGGTCGTAGGAGCCCTCGACGGCGGTGAGGTCGCGGACGTCGGCCCGTTGAAAAGTCGCCCCCGGCACTTGCGAGGACGCCAGTTCGACCATCACGGGCGACACGTCGACGCCGGTCACCTTCATGCCCGCCTTGGCGAGCGTGCGGGCCACCGGAACGCCGGTTCCGCAGCCCGCGTCGAGGACCTGGCTGCCGGACGGCAGGGTCGCGACCAGCCACGCGAGCGTTCCGTGCAACGCGGGCTGGTGGGACCACGCCCGCTGGTACTCGAGTCCCAGCGTGT
This sequence comes from Lentzea tibetensis, assembly GCF_007845675.1. Classification (GTDB taxonomy): domain Bacteria; phylum Actinomycetota; class Actinomycetes; order Mycobacteriales; family Pseudonocardiaceae; genus Lentzea; species Lentzea tibetensis. Next base: position 77,476 of record NZ_VOBR01000013.1, read on the forward strand.
CGAAAACCTCGGCCGCTTCCATCTCTTCCTCGTCGTCGGGGCCGAGCTGGCTACCCCCAGCGAGCCAGCTCAGCCGTTCGGGCCCAATCCCCCTGATGTGAAGTGTGGAGCGTCTCTCTGCATGGTCTCTGGATGGCCTCTGGACGAATACTGACGGTAGGTTGCGAGACGAACGCGGACAGCAACGAGGGAGCAGGAACTGGACGACGGACTTCGGGTCGGCATGCTCGGGGCTCTGACGGCCTCGCTGAGCGGTCGCCCGCTGAGCCTCGGCCCGCCCCGCCAGCGCGCGGTGCTGGCCGTACTCGCCTTGCGCGCCAACCACGTCGTGTCCCGCGCCGAGCTGATCGACGGCGTGTGGGGCGACGACCCACCGGCGAGCGCGGACAACGGCATCCACACCTACATCGCCGGGCTGCGCAGACTTTTCGAGCCTGACCGCGCCTCGCGCGCGCCGAGCCAGGTGCTGCTCTCCACGGACGCTGGATACCTGCTGAGACTGGCGGGCGACCGGTCCGACGTCGCGACGTTCCGCGCTCGCCTGGACCAGGCCGCGCGGTTGCGCCCGGTGGAACCGGACCAGGCGATCGCCGCGTTCGACACCGCGCTCGGGTTGTGGCGCGGGATCGCGCTGGACGGTGTGCCGGGCCCGACCGCCGCGGTGGAACGGGCGCGTCTCGCCGAGCTCCGGCTCACCGCCATCGAGCAACGCGCGGCGCTCATGCTGTCGGTCGGCCGGGAGGCCGAGGTCGCCGCCGAGCTGGCCACCATGGTCACCACGCACCCGCTGCGCGAACGCCTGCACGGACTGCTGATGTCCGCTTTGTACCGCGGTGGCAGGCAAGCGGAGGCGTTGTCCGTCTACGCGAACCTGCGCCGCCTGCTGATCGACGAGCTCGGCATCGAGCCCGGACCGGAGCTGCGCCAGCTGCACGAGCAGCTGCTGGTCGGGCAGCACGAGCCGCAGCCGGAGCCGGTGCCCAGCGCGCTGGTGCCCGCCCAGCTGCCGCACGACGTCCGCGACTTCACCGGCCGCGACGCGGAGATGCGCAGGCTGGAGGCGATCTTCTCCGAGCCGCGTGAGCACTCGACGGTGCTGGTCACGATCACCGGCTCCGGTGGTGTCGGCAAGACGGCGCTCGCGGTGCGGTTCGCGCACAGCGTCGCCGCGCGGTTCCCGGACGGCCAGCTGCACGTCGACCTGCGCGGTTTCGACGCGTCCTCGCCGCCGATCCAGCCCGCCGCCGCACTGCACCAGCTCCTGCAGAGCCTCGGTGTGCCACCGGAACGCATTCCGGACGAACTGCCCGCGAAGTCCGCTCTGTACCGCAGTGTCCTGGCGGGCAAGCGGGTGCTCGTGCTGCTGGACAACGCGCGGCTCGCCGAGCAGGTGCGTCCGCTGCTGCCGGGCCGGTCGTCGTCGATGGTGCTGGTGACGAGCCGCAACCAGCTCGGGGGACTGGTCGCCCGCGACGGAGCGCACTCGATCACCCTGGGCACGCTCACCGGCGCCGAGGCGCTGGAGCTGCTCGGCAGCGTGCTGGGGACGGCGAAAGTCTCCGCCGAACCGAGTGCGAGTGAAAAACTCGTCGAGTTGTGCGGGCACCTGCCGCTGGCGTTGCGCATCGCGGCCGAACGGGCGGTGACGCGGCCGCACCTGACGCTGGCGGACATGGCCGACGACCTGGCCGACGAGCACGACCGGCTCAACGTCCTGGCGACCGGTGATGACGAGGACACCGCGGTGCGCGCCGCGTTCTCGTGGTCGTACCTGGCGCTCAAGCCCGACGCCGCGCGGATGTTCCGGCTGATCGGGCTGCATCCCGGCGCGGAGATCAGCATCGGTGCGGCCGCCGCGCTCGCGGGCACGCCGTTGCCCCGCGCACGGGTGCTGCTGGACGTGCTGACCGGTGGGCACATGCTGGAGGAGGTCGCGCGCGGCCGGTTCCGGCTGCACGACCTGCTGCGGCTCTACGCGACCGAGCTGGCGGACACCGAGGAGTCGCGCCAGGGCAGGCTCGACGCGGTGTCCAGGATGCTCGACTGGTACCTCGCGAACGCGGACATGGCGGGCGCGATCATCTCGCCGCCCGACCACCCGCGCATCTGGGAACCGGTCGAGCCCACCTCGGACCTCGCCACGCACGAAGAGGCTTTCGGTTGGTGCGTAACGGAGTTGCCGAACCTGGTCGCGGTCACGCGGTTCGCGCTCGACCACGCCCAGTGGGACCGCGCGTGGCAGATCCCGTTGGCGCTGTGGAACTTCCTGATCGTGTCCAGCGCGCTGAGCGAGTGGAACGAGACGTACCGGGTCGCCGAGCAGGCCGCCGAGCGCGCCGGGCATCCGCTGGCGCGCGGGTTCGCGATCCACGGGCAGGGGCTGGCGGCGTTCCGGCAGCAGCGGTTCGCGGACGCGCTGGAGATGTTCGACCGGGCGTTGGAAATTCGCCGTGCCATCGGTGATCGGGAAGGGGAGGCGTGGAGCCTCACCGGTCTCGGCATGGCCTACGGCGGCCTGCGCCAGTTCGATCTCGCGGTGGAGCGGTTCGAGGCCGCGCTGACCGGGCACCTGGAGGCGGGCTCGTGGTTCGGGGAGGCCGCGACCAGGCTGTTCATGAGCGACAGTCTGCGCGAGGGCGCCCAGTTCGACGCGTCGCTGCGCTCAGCACAAGCCGCGCTGAGCCTGTTCGGCGAACACGCCGCGTTGCACGGCAAGGGGATGGCGCTCACGAGCACGGGCAGGGCGCAGCGCGCGCTCGGCCGGCTCGGTGACGCGATGGAGCACTTCCGTCAGGCCCTCTCGTTGATGACAATGCTCGGCGACCGCAAGAGCCTCGCCGAGGCCATGCACGGGCTCGGGGAGGCGAGTTACAGCTCCGGTCAGCCGGAGCTGGCGCGCACCTACCTGCTGGACGCGCTGTCGATCTACGAGACCTACGACCACCCCGCCACGCCCGAGGTCAGGGCGCTGCTGCACGAGATGTCCTGAGAGGGAACATGGATTCCGCTGTCCGGCAGATGATGCGGGCGAACGAGGAGAACTGGGACACGCGCACCCCCGTGCACGTGGCCAGCGAGTTCTACGCGAAGGACCCGGCGTACTGGTTCAGCCCGTACGAGTGGGACGACCTCGGTGACCTCGACGGGCTCGAGCTGCTGCACCTCCAGTGCCACATCGGCGCGGACACCGTCGAGTTCGCGCGGCGCGGTGCCCGCGTCACCGGCGTCGACATCTCCGCCGAGTCGTTGACCCACGCGCGCAGGATCGCGAAGGAGCACGAGGTCGACATCGACTTCGTGCACGCCAACGTCTACGACGTCGACTTCTCACCCGAGCGCTTCGAGATCGTCTACACCGCCAAGGGCTCGCTCTGCTACCTGCCGGACCTGGCGCGCTGGGCGACGCTCGTCGCGTCGCTGCTGAAGCCCGGTGGCGTGCTGTACGTGGCGGAGTTCCACCCGCTGCTCAACGCGTTCGGCCCGGCACCGAAGCCCGGCCTGTCCGAGGAACTGGTGCTGCGGCACGACTACCTCGAGGGGCGCGGCCCGCAGCGCAAGGACTCGAAGCACACCTACACCGACGGCCCCGAGCTGTCCGGTGCGACGGTGAGCTACGAGTGGGCGCACGGGCTCGGTGAGGTGATCTCCGCGGTCGCCGGTGCCGGGCTGCGGGTGACGACCGTGCGCGAGTCGTCCGAGCTGCCGTGGCCGCGGTGGTCCCGGATGGTCCGCAACGACCGGGGCTGGTGGGAGCTTCCCGCCGACGAGCCGCGGGTGCCGTTGTTCTACTCGTTGCGCGCCGAGAAACCCTAGGGGATCTACCCGATGCGCTTCGCCTGATGCGTAGGCAAGCTACGCGTCATGGCGAAGCGCTGGAAGAACCTGCTGGTGTGGCTGCACGTCCTGACGTCGGTCGGCTGGATGAGCCAGGCCATCGCGTTGTTCGCGCTGCTGGTGTACGGCATGAGCTCCGGTGACGCCGCCGGGTTCCGCATGGCGCGGGTGCTGGACCACCACGTGCTCGCGGCGATGGCGAACGCGTCGGCGTTCACCGGGATGATGCTGTCCGCGCTGACGCCGTGGGGCTACTTCCGGCACTGGTGGGTGCTCGGCAAGTTCGTGATCACCATCGTCCAGCTGTACATGGGCATCTTCCTGTTGAGCGGCAACCTCAACGCGGCCGCCGAGGGTGCGCCGGTGAGCCCCTGGATGTCGGTCGGCACCGCGCTGATGGCGTCGGCGATCGCGTTCCAGTGCTGGTTGTCGGTCGCGAAGCCGTGGACGAAGACGCCGTGGTCGGGCACCGCCAAGCTGCCGTCCGGATCGCCCGCGATGGTCGCGGTCGCGGTGGCGGTGCCGATCGCGGACATCGCGATCGGCACCTACCTGGGCAATCCGATGCCGGTGCTGTCGTTGCTGGTCGTGATCGGCTACTCGATCAGGCGGGCCGCCACGGTGAGGAGCCGGTCGTCGGCCGCGTCGGGTCGTGGAACCTCGGCGCGTCCGGCTCGTCGAGACGCAGCGGCACCAGGCCCTCGGTGATCGCGCGCATGATCCGCTCGTGCGCGCGGCGGGCGTCGCCCGCGGTCTCCGGGTTGAGGTCCGAGAGCTCCACCGGCTTGCCGAAGTGCACCTGGAACACCGGGCGCTTGCGCACCGACCGGAGCCAGGAAGTCAGGTACGGCAAGAAGTCGCGCCAGCCGGACACCCGCAGGTTGCCCCAGTAGACGGCCTCGTGCGCGCCCCACTGGCTGATCGGCACCACCGGGATCCGGCCGCCGAGCGCCATCCGCGCCACACCGGTCTTGCCGCGCTCGGGCCACAGTCCGGGGTCGAGGCTGATCTTGCCCTCGGGGTAGACCGCGATCGGGTCTTTGCCCTTCTGCAACGCCTCGACGGCGCGGTGCATGGCCTCGCCGACGTTCGCCGACGCGCGGTCGACGCGCAGGTGGCCGCACGCGGTGAGCGCGGGACCCATGATCGGTGCGTCGAGCAGGCCGCCGGCGAGCATGAACCTGGGGTTGATGCCCTTCTGGCGACACGCGGCGATGAGGACGAACGGGTCGAGGTTCCCGATGTGGTTCGACGCGAGCAGCAACGGCTTGCCCAGCAGGTCGGCCGGGATGTCGCCGGTGACCTCGAGCCGACCGGTCAGCGCGACGAGCCCCCGGTCCATTGCCATGAGCACGCGCCACAAGAGAGGTGTGGACACGGCGGGGAGACTACGGCGTGTCGACGGTGCTCCGAAGCCGATCCGGGCAACCATGGGGTAGCCCACCACGTCCTGTGACTGTTGGGGCTGGTGAGGCGCGAGGGACTACCTTAGACACATGGCCGGGCGAACAGGGACATCGCGGAAGAGCACGTCACGAGGCAGGACCCCTGCCAAGCCACGTGCGCGGTCCACCGCTGCCCGAAAGCCCGCTGCTCGCAAGCCCGCGGCCAGGAAGAGCGGCTCCGCGATCGGCACCGTGTGGGGTGCGCTCGGCCGGGGCGTCGGCAGCATCGTGCGGGCGGTCGGCCGCGGCAAGGACCTCGATCCCGAGCACCGCCGCGACGGACTCGGTCTGTTGCTGATCGCACTCGCTGTGATCACCGGTGCCGGAGTCTGGTTCCAGGCGGCGGGTCCGGTCGGCCAGTGGGTCGACATCGCGGTGCGCAGTTCCGTCGGTTTCCCGGCGGTGATCCTGCCGGTCGTGCTGCTCGGCATCGGCATCGCGTTGATGCGCACCGATCCCAAGCCCGAGGCGCGGCCACGCCTCGTCGTGGGCGGGCTGCTCATGATGATCGGCCTGCTCGGCATGTTCCACCTCGTCGGCGGCCTCCCGATGGAGGCGGTCGCGCGCCGCACCGCCGGTGGCGCACTCGGGTACCTCGCAGGAGGTTTCCTCGCGCAGGGCGTGACGCCGTGGGTCGCGGGCCCGCTGCTGGTGCTGATCTTCTGCTACGGCCTGCTGCTCGTGCTGCACTGGCCGATCAAGGAGGTGCCGCAGCGGCTCAGCGCGCTGATGCACCCCGGTGCTTCGGACTCCGAGTCCGAGCCGGGCTTCGACGAGGAAGAGGCCGAGGAGCCGAAGCCGGTTCGCCTGCGCCGCCCGTCGCGCCGCCGCCAGGCCGCGCAGACCGACGAGGAGAGCGCGCAGTCGCAGCTGCCGCTGGACTCCGAGCCCGAACCGGTCGCCGCTCCCAAGCCGGCCAAGGAACCCGCTGCCAAGAAGGCACCGCTGGCCGTGCGCGCGGTTGACGGCGACTACACGCTGCCGCCACCCACGATCCTCAAGGACGGCGACGCGCCGAAGGCCCGCAGCAAGGCGAACGACCTCATGATCGAGGCGATCTCCGGCGTGCTGGACCAGTTCTCGATCGACGCGCAGGTCACCGGGTTCACCCGCGGCCCGACGGTGACGCGCTACGAGGTCGAGCTCGGGCCCGGCGTGAAGGTCGAGAAGATCACCGCGCTGACCAAGAACATCGCGTACGCCGTGGCGACGGACAACGTCCGCCTGCTGGCGCCGATCCCCGGCAAGTCGGCGGTCGGCATCGAGGTGCCGAACAGCGACCGCGAGATGGTGCGGCTCGGCGACGTGCTGCGCTCGCCGTCCACGGTCAAGGACACGCACCCGATGGTGATCGGCCTCGGCAAGGACATCGAGGGCCACATGGTCACCGCGAACCTGACGAAGATGCCGCACCTGCTGGTCGCGGGCTCCACGGGTTCCGGCAAGTCCTCGTTCGTCAACTCGATGCTGGTGTCCCTGCTCGCGCGGGCGACGCCGGACGAGGTCCGGATGATCCTGATCGACCCGAAGATGGTCGAGCTGACGCCGTACGAGGGCATCCCGCACCTGATCACGCCGATCATCACGCAGCCGAAGAAGGCGGCGGCGGCGCTGTCGTGGCTGGTCGAGGAGATGGAGCAGCGCTACCAGGACATGCAGGTCAACCGGGTGCGCCACGTCGACGACTTCAACCGCAAGGTGAAGTCCGGCGAGATCACCGCGCCGCCGGGTTCCGAGCGCGTCTACCGGCCGTACCCGTACATCATGGCGATCGTCGACGAGCTCGCCGACCTGATGATGACCGCACCGCGCGACGTCGAGGACGCGATCGTCCGCATCACGCAGAAGGCGCGTGCGGCGGGCATCCACCTCGTGCTGGCGACCCAGCGGCCGTCGGTCGACGTCGTCACCGGTCTGATCAAGACGAACGTGCCGTCGCGGCTCGCGTTCGCGACGTCGTCGCTGACCGACTCGCGGGTCATCCTCGACCAGCCGGGCGCGGAGAAGCTGATCGGCATGGGCGACGCCCTGTACCTGCCGATGGGCGCGTCGAAGCCGGTGCGCATCCAGGGCGCGTTCGTCGGCGACGAGGAGATCTCCGAGATCGTCGAGTTCACCAAGAACCAGGCGCAGCCGGAGTACACCGACGGCGTCACCGCGCAGAAGGCGGGCGAGAAGAAGGAGATCGACGCCGACATCGGCGACGACCTCGAGCTGCTGGTGCAGGCGACCGAGCTGATCGTCACGTCCCAGTTCGGCTCGACGTCGATGCTGCAGCGCAAGCTGCGCGTCGGTTTCGCGAAGGCGGGCCGGCTGATGGACCTGCTGGAGACCCGCGGAGTCGTTGGGCCGTCAGAGGGTTCGAAGGCGCGCGAGGTGCTGATCAAGCCGGACGAGCTCGAGTCCGTCGTGCACCTGATGCGCGGCGGCGGCCCGGTCGACGTGGACGAGGAGTAGCGGAAGGGGCGCCCGCTGATCGCGGACGCCCCCTCTTGTTGGTGCTGCTCAGCCGGTGTAGGCCTCGATGGCGGCCGCGGTGGACGAGCTGGTGCCACCGAACTTCCTGACCGCCGCGTAGTAGACGTCGGCCGTGCGCTTGCACGCCCAGTTGCCGCCGCACGTCTTGTACAGGTCGGCCTTGAAGTTGTCGTCGATCCGCAGGCGGGTCGACTCGGTGAACCGGCTCTGCCGCTTGTAGTTGCGGTACCCGAAGTCGTGCCGGTGGCAGGACGGCAGGAACTTGAAGCCGAACGGGCTGTCCGGCGACCACGAGCAACCGTCGGACGACCAGTCGAGCTGGTCGGCGTAGGGCTGCTGCGCGCGAACCGACGTGAACTGGCTCAGCGACGACGAGAACAGGTACTGGTCGGTGACCGCGGGGATGTTGACGGCCTGGGCGGTGCTGGCCGCGAACAGGATCGTCAGCGAGGCCGCGGTCGCGGTGATGAAGGCGCGCAAGGTTCTCGACACAGGATTTCCTCCTATGCAGGCAGGGTTGCGATCTTTGTAACACGCGCGCGGCCTGGAATTGCCCTGGTAGAACACGTCCGCACGATCGACGTCAGCCGTTCGGCGGTAGTTCACGATCACGCTGCACAGCGGGTAGCACTCAGCCCCGGCGGGATCACCCCACCGGGGCTGAGTCGGCCGTGCGAGCCGTACCCCTCAGACCGGCTCGGACGGCAGGTTCACTCCTCGTCGCCGCGCGCGAGGAAGCGCGCGATCTCCGGCTCGTCCGGGATCTCGTCGGCGGAGTCGAGCAGGCTCTCCGCGATCGCGGGCACCGGCTGGTCCGCCCACACGGGCTGGAAGTCACCGCTGGGCAACAGCTCGTGCTTGCGCGCGAACTGCTCCGCGGCGTCGCGGATCGACTCGCGCAACGTGCCGACCACGGCCGTCTCGGCGGTGTAGGTGAGCTCGACGAGCAGCGCGCGCACCCGGTCCAGCTGGTCCTCGTCGCCCGCGTGCTCGGCGAGCTGCGGCCAGAACCGCTCCTCGAAGAGCCGCACGAAGTCCGCCGCGATGCCGTCGGTGGCCTTCTTGAGCCCCGTGAAGCTGTCCATCACGTCGTCACTCGGCACCGCCAGCGACGCGAGCCTGCTGCCCGCCTCGAGCGCCCACCGGCGCGCGTGCGGCCACCCGTACCGCCAGCGCACCAGCCCGAGCTGCATCGCGCGGCGCAGCACCCGCGGCTGCACGTCGCCCATCGGGATGAGGCCCTTGACGTCCCTGACCTTGATGCGGACCCAGTCGTCCGGCCCCTCGGCGTCCCCCACACCGAGCACCGTCGCGACGCTCGCGCCCTTCTCCCGTGCCTCGATCAGCTCGGCGATCGCGGGCAGCGAGAACCCCCTGCTCTGCAGCCGCTGCACCACCTTGAGCCGCTCGACGTGGGTCGCGTCGTAGATCGCCACCCGCCCCTGCCTGCGCGGCGCGTGCAGCACGCCCTTGGTCTGGTACATGCGGATCGTGCTGCTGGGCAGGGAGACGCGTGCGGCGAGCTCGTCGATCGTCAGCGTTTCGGGCACGCCCTGATCTTGGCGACGCCCGTTCTAAGAGTCAAGACTCTTCGAGTATTTACTCTTAGAGTTCCAGGAGCATTCGTGAGTTGCCCAGGGTGTTCGGCTTGACGTACGAGAGGTCGAGGAACTCCGCGACACCCTCGTCGACGCTGCGCATGATCTCCTCGTAGACCTCGGACGACACCGGCGTGCCCTCGATCTCCACGAACCCGTGCTTGCCGAAGAACCGCGTCTCGAACGTGAGCACGAAGATCCGCCGCAGCTCCAGCTCGCGCGCGACCTCGATGAGCCTGGCCACCACCTGGTGCCCGATGCCGTTGCCGAGTGAGACCGGCGACACGGCCACCGAGCGGATCTCGGCCAGGTCCTCCCACAGCACGTGCAGCGCACCGCACCCGAACAGCTCGCCGTCCTGCTCGGCCACCCAGAACTCCTGCACGTCCTCGTACAGGGTGACCAGTGGTTTGGAGAGCAACACCTTGCCCGCGTACTGGTCGATCAGGGCCTTCATGGCCCGCACGTCGCTGGTGCGGGCCCGCCGCACGACTACGCCACCGCTCACGCCGATCAAAGTAGCTTCCCGGCCGATGCGTCCTGTTTTGACGTTCTACCTGGCGGGACGTGGCGCCTGGAGGGCCTACAGGGCCAGATGTGCGGTTTACTTGCACAGAACGCGTCGAAAATTGTGCAGGAGGTGTGTCGAGATGCTGCGGAGCTTCCGCTTGGGCAACCACCGTTCGTTCCGCGACGAGCAGGAGTTGTTGCTCATGCCCGCGTACTCGAAGGACCGGCTGGCGCTCCCGGTCGCCGCGATCTACGGCGCGAACGCCTCCGGCAAGTCGAACCTGCTCGACGGGCTGCGGTTCATGGCCGAGGCGGTGCGCGACTCGTTCGCCTCGTGGCGCCCGGAGGGGCGGATCCCCCTGGACCCGTTCCGATTCGTGTCGGCCCAAGACCCGCCTTCCGTCTTCGTCGTGGAACTGGTCCTCGAAGGAGTCAGGTACACGTACGGATTCGAGATGAGTCACCGGCGCGTACTCGAGGAATGGCTGTACAGCTATCCCGAGAAGCGGAAGCGAGTGCTGTTCGAGCGCAACGGTGATGAAGTCAAGTTCGGCACCAGCATGCCTGATCGGGCGAAACTCGATGTTCTCGTGAAGCTGCTGCGGCCGAATTCCTTGTTGCTCAGCCTGGCGGCGCAGTCCAACGTGGCTCAAGTGCTTCCCGTTTTCCGATGGTTCACATCGGCGGTTTGGTTCCGGTTCGCAGGTGAGGAGCCGTTGAGCGAAGAGGACATCGCGGAGCACTTCGCGGGCGATTCACCGATGAGCAAGCAGCTGATCGATCTCGTGCGTGCCGCCGATTTCGGCATCTCGAATGTCACTGTGCACGCACCGCATCCACAGGAGGACGATGGTCGCCCGCGGGTCGTGGTGCAGCACGGTGGCCATTCGAAGCTTCTTTGGCTGGGGGAGGAGTCGGCCGGCACGCGATCGTGGTTCGGGTTGCTGCCGACCGCGCTGACTGTGTTGCGTGACGGTGGGGTGCTCCTCATCGACGAGATCGACGCCAGCCTGCACCCGTTGCTCGCGGGTCGACTCGTGGGTTTGTTCAAGGACTTGAGCACGAACCCCTCCGGTGCGCAGCTCATCTTCACCACCCACGACGCTACGTTGCTGCACCCCCCGCTGGCCGAGGAGTTGCTCGCGCGCGACGAGATCTGGTTCGTCGAGAAGGACAGTGCGACCGGTGTCAGCAGGCTCTATTCACTGGTCGACTTCAAGCCGCGCAGTGAGGACAATTTGGAACGTCGGTATTTGGCGGGCCGGTATGGGGCGGTACCCGAGTTGTTCGAGGACCGATTCGCCGAAGCAGTCCGGAGCGCTGATGGCGAGGCGTGAGAACTCTCAGAGCCGTCGCGAGGGCCGTGACCAGAAGATTCGTCCAGGTCACGTTCTGATCGTGTGCGGGGCTGAGGCGACTGAGATCGATTACCTCTCCGGCTTCAAGGAGAAGCATCGTGCCCGGATCAAGCTCAAGGGCAAGGTGGACTCACCGGAGAACCTCGTCATGTACGCCAAACGGATTTTCAGCCCGGACGAGTTCGACGCTGTGTGGTGCGTGGTCGACGTGGACCACTTCGACATCGGTGCGGCCGAGCGAGCTGCCCAGCGTGCGGGTGTTGAGCTCGCGGTGTCCAACCCGTGCTTCGAGGTCTGGCTCCTCCTGCACTTCACCGAGCACAGGGCGTACGTGACGGATGGAAAAGCGGCCTGTGCACTCGTGGCCAGGCATGTGCCTGGCTATGACAAGACGAAGCTCGACTACGCGCAGTTCCATGCGGGTGTGGAGAAAGCAGTTCAGCGAGCGAAGGCGCTGGAGCCGGGCAACCCGTCGACCGGGGTCTGGCGCCTGGTCGAGGCCGTCCTGAGGCGGTGAATTCAAGGTCGGAGGCCCTACCCCGTTACCCTGGGCCCGTGTCTTCTCCCACCACCCCGCGACGCGTGTCGCTGCTGACCCTGGGCTGTGCCCGCAACGAGGTCGACTCCGAGGAACTCGCCGGACGTCTGACCGCAGGCGGCTGGGAGCTGGTGGACGAAGAGGCCGACGTCGTGGTGGTCAACACCTGCGGCTTCGTCGAGAGCGCGAAGAAGGACTCGGTCGACACGCTGCTCGCGGCGAGCGACAGCAACGCGAAGGTCGTCGCGGTCGGCTGCATGGCCGAGCGGTACGGCAAGGAGCTCGCCGAGAGCCTGCCCGAGGCGAGCGCGGTGCTCGGCTTCGACCACTACGCGAACCTGGCCGACCGGCTGGACGACGTGGTCGCCGGACGGACGGTCGAGTCGCACGTGCCGCAGGACCGGCGCACGCTGCTGCCGATCACGCCGGTGAAGCGCCAGGAGGCCGCGGCGGACGTCCAGGTGCCCGGTCACGGCTGGGGCCCGCGCGTCATGCGCACCCGGCTGGACGACGCGCCCGTCGCGCCGCTGAAGATCGCGTCCGGCTGTGACCGCCGGTGCAGCTTCTGCGCGATCCCGAGCTTCCGGGGCGCGTTCGTCAGCAGGCACCCCGACGAGATCGTCGCCGAGGCCATGTGGCTCGCCGAGAACGGCGTGCGCGAGGTGTTCCTCGTCAGCGAGAACTCCACGAGCTACGGCAAGGACCTGCCGCGCGAGCTGGGCAACATGGAGCAGCTGCTGCCGAGGCTGGCCGCGATCCCCGGCATCGACCGGGTGCGCGTCAGCTACCTGCAGCCCGCCGAGACGAAGCCCGGCCTGGTGCAGACCATCGCCAAGACCGACGGTGTCGCGGACTACTTCGACATGTCGTTCCAGCACTCCAGCGAGCCCGTGCTGCGCCGGATGCGGCGGTTCGGCAACACCGAGTCGTTCCTCAAGCTCGTCGAGCTGATCCGTGAGCACGCGCCCGAGGCGGGCATCCGCAGCAACGTGATCGTCGGCTTCCCCGGTGAGACCGAGGAGGACGTCGTCGAGCTGGAGCGGTTCCTCACCGAGGCGCGGCTCGACGCGGTCGGCGTGTTCGGGTACTCCGACGAGGACGGCACCGAGGCCGAGGAGTTCGACGGCAAGCTCGACGCGGACACCATCACCGAACGTGTGACGCGGATCGGCAACCTCGTCGAGGAGCTCACGTCGCAGCGCGCCGAGGACCGGGTCGGTACCGAGGTCGTCGTCCTGATCGAGCAGGAGGCCGACGACGCCGCCGACGAGGACTGCGTCGGCCGCGCCGCTCATCAGGCGCCCGAGGTGGACGGCGAGTGCATCGTGCTGGAGGCTGGAGACCTGCGAACAGGTGACCTGGTCCGCTGCCGCGTGGACGCCTCCGAGGGTGTGGACCTCGTCGTGACTCCCATTGAGGTCGTACCGAGGTGACTGAGGCCAGGAAGGTCCCGCTGCTCAACGTCGCGAACATCCTCACGGTGTCGCGGCTGGTGCTCGTACCGGTCTTCCTGGTCCTGTTCTTCACCAACGGCGGCCACGACTCGTTCTGGCGGCTCGTGGCGTTCGGCGTGTTCGCCCTGGCGTCGTTCACCGACCAGATCGACGGCAACCTGGCCCGCAAGTACGGCCTGATCACGGACTTCGGCAAGATCGCCGACCCGATCGCGGACAAGGCGCTCACCGGGTCCGCGCTGGTCGGGCTGAGCGTCGTCGGCGACCTGCCGTGGTGGGTCACCATCCTGATCCTGGTCCGCGAGTGGGGCGTGACGCTGCTGCGGTTCTGGGTGATCCGCTACGGCGTGATCGCGGCCAGCCCCGGCGGCAAGGCCAAGACGATGGCGCAGATCCTCGCCATCGGCCTGTACCTGCTGCCGCTGCCCAGCTACCTCGTGTTCGTCGCCTGGGTGACCATGGGCATCGCCGTCGTGCTGACGGTCGTCACCGGCATCGACTACGTGATCCGCGCGTTCCGGCTGCGCGCCATCAAGACCACGTGAACGTCATCACCGCGCTCAAGGCGCGCGGGGAGACCGTGGCGACGGCCGAGTCGCTCACCGGTGGCCTCGTGTGCGCCGAGCTGACGTCGGTGCCCGGCGCGAGCGCGGTCGTGCGCGGCGGGCTGATCGTGTACGCCACGGAGCTCAAGCACGAGCTGGCCGGGGTCGACGAGACGCTGCTCGACGAGCACGGCGCCGTGCACCCCGAGGTCGCCAGGCAGCTGGCCGAAGGTGCCCGCCGGACGTGCGGCGCGACCTGGGGACTCGGGCTCACCGGGGTCGCCGGACCGGACCCGCAGGACGGGGTGGAACCCGGCACCGTGCACATCGCCATCGCCGGGCCCGAGGTGTCCTGTGTGCGCACCATCACTGTGCGTGGCAACCGGCACGCGGTACGGTCGGCAGCGGTCGAGAACGCACTGCTCCTGCTGGCCGAACACCTGCCGATGACCGGCAGCGGGGAACATTGAGCCCTCCCCGCTCGTTCGCCCTTGGCGGACGTGCTGCCAAGTCACTGCCCGTTGTCGGAGTGGATCGGTAACGTAGGGGCACGGCCGGCCGGAAGGAGGCGCGCGATGACCGTGCTGCTACGCGAGGCGATCGGTGATCGGCTCCGCCACGCTCGCACAACCCAACGCCGCACGCTGCGCGAGGTCTCTCGGACCGCCCGTGTCAGCCTGGGGTACCTCTCCGAAGTGGAGCGCGGCCGCAAAGAGGCGTCCAGTGAGCTGCTGGCGGCCATCTGCGAGGCTCTCGACCTGCCACTATCGGAACTCTTGCACCACGTCGCATCGGACATCGGTGCCGTGTCGAAGACTCCGGACACGGTTCCGGACACCGCGGCGGCGGGGAAGATCGAGGGTGGCCGCGTGCTGCCGTCGATGATCTCCGACGACCTGTCCGACCTGCGTCTGCAGCCCGTGCTGTCGCACCGGCTGTCCACGTCCATCGACCAGACGGCGAAGGCGGTCGTCGCCGCGTAGTCCCGATCGCATCGAGGTCGGAAGTTCCCGTGCAACGGGTTGGCTACGTCACGCCGGGTTGCCGCATGCCCGCGCAACATCGCGGGCAGGATTGGCGTCTTGAGGCTGTGCAACGAAGGTCTGAGGGTGACTCAGGGTGAACCCGGATATCTCCCCAGGTTGGTGGAAGCGCAGCCGCACAATTGAGACGATGGATCCAACACCGGCACGGAGAAGGCAGGCGTAGGAGATGGCCAGTCCGTTCGTGAAGTTCTGGAAGTACCTCATGGCTGCGTTCTCGTCGAAGATCGACGAGCACGCCGACCCGAAGGTGCAGATCCAGCAGGCCATCGAGGAGGCCCAGCGGCAGCACCAGGCGTTGTCCCAGCAGGCCGCAGCCGTCATCGGCAACCAGCGTCAGCTGGAGATGAAGCTGAACCGGCAGCTGGGCGAGGTCGAGAAGCTGCAGGCGTCCGCACGGCAGGCGCTGGTGCTGGCCGACGAGGCCCGCGGCAAGGGCGACGAGCAGAAGGCCCAGCAGTTCGAGAACGCCGCGCAGAGCTTCGCCACCCAGCTCGTCACCGCCGAGCAGGGCATCGAGGACCTGAAGACGCTGCACGACCAGTCCCTGCAGGCCGCCGGACAGGCGAAGCAGGCGGTCGAGCGCAACGCGATGGTGCTGCAGCAGAAGCTCGCCGAGCGCACGAAGCTGCTCAGCCAGCTCGAGCAGGCGAAGATGCAGGAGCAGGTCTCCGCGTCGCTGCGGTCCATGACCGAGCTCGCGGCGCCCGGCAACGTGCCGTCGCTCGAAGAGGTCCGCGACAAGATCGAGAAGCGCTACGCGACCGCGATCGGTTCCGCGGAGCTCGCGGGCAACTCGGTGCAGGGCCGCATGCTCGAGGTGCAGCAGTCGACCACGCAGATGGCCGGCTCGTCGCGGCTGGAGCAGATCCGCGCGTCCATGCACGGCGGCTCGGTCGCACCGCAGGTCACCGCGGGTCAGGCGGCGTCGAACAACGCTGCCGCCGGCATCCAGGCCGAGATCCAGCAGCGCGTCGCGCAGGAGCAGAAGACCCAGCAGAACCCCCCGGCACAGGGCTAGTAGAGGAGTTCGACGGTGATGATGGAGCCCCGGAGACGTGCCGACGAGATCATCAACTTCGTCGGTGACAACCTCCGGGGTCACCCGCTCGCCGACCAGGTCCGGAACAAGATCGAGGCCTGGAACGACCCCCGCAGGAAGCTCGACCGCAAGCGTGAGCGCGCCAGCAGCGCGCTGACCGTGTGGGCGATCCTGATCACGATCTTCGGCACGCTCGCCGTCTTCGGGTTCACCGGCGTGCTCGGCACCGCCGTGGGCGTCATGGGCACGCTCGGCGCGGGCGTCATGGGCGTGCTGGCCATCCGCACCGGCCAGAAGATGCGCCAGCTCACCGCCGCCCGGCAGCGCCTCGAGCTGACCATGCCGCCGAAGCGCCCTCCGCTGCCGCCGCACATCTCGGCGGCCCGCATGCCGATGGAGCAGCTGCACTCCGCCGAGGACACGCTCGCGGAGCTGCTGCGCCAGCTCGACTCGTCGGCGCTCACGTCGATGCCGACGTCGTCCATCCAGCACGCCCGTGCGACGAGCGCCGAGGCGTCGGCCGCGATCAGAGCGCTGTCCGCGCAGCTCCAGGGCGTCGAACGGGCCCGCAACACCGCGCCGCCGCTCCAGCGCGCACCGCTGGTCGAGAGCGTCCGGGTGCTGCGCGCTCGCCTCGCCGACGGCGTGGACGGCTACTGTGCGCTAGTGGCCGCCGCGGGCAACGCGCTGGCGGCCAGCACGGCCCAGAACCCCAGGTCGGTGCTGGACGACGCCACGGACCACCTCGCCGGACTCGCCTCCGCCATGCGAGATGTATCAGGCTACTCAGCGTTCTGAGTCACCTTACGTAGCCAGCTTTGCCAAAAGGATCGGCTATCACTGGATCTCACTACGTCTATCGTGTGATTATCAGACCGTTATCTAGCCGTAGCCACTACATGGCGTGGCAGGATCCCTGAGTCGGACAAGGGCTGGTCCGGCTGGGTTTGCCGGGAGGCATTGCGTTGGCGTTGTGGACCGTGCACGGAGACGGTCGGGTTACCGACAGTGAAACCGTCGCACCGCAGGAGCGGCTGAGCTGGCCGCTCACCATCGGGTTCGGCGTGCAGCACCTGATCGCCATGTTCGGCGCCACGGTGCTCGTTCCCCTCGCCACCGGTCTGCCCATCGCCACCACCCTCTTCTTCTCCGGCATCGGCACGCTGCTGTTCCTCGTGATCACCAAGAACCGCGTCCCGAGCTACCTCGGCTCGTCGTTCGCGTTCGTCGCCCCGCTCGTCGCCGCCCGCGAGCAGGGCGTCGCCGCCCAGCTCGGCGGCGTGGTCGCCGCGGGCCTGCTGGTGATCGTCGTCGGCATCGCCGTCAAGGCGCTCGGCGTCCGGATGCTCGAGTCCGTCATGCCGCCGGTCGTCACCGGCGCCGTCGTGATCCTCATCGGACTGAACCTCGCGCACAGCTCGACCAAGCAGTTCGCCCAGCAGCCCGTGCTCGCGGCCGCGACGATGGCCGTCATCCTGGTCGCCGGCGTGCTCGGCCGCGGCCTGGTGTTCCGGATGTCCGTGCTGCTCGGCGTGGTCGGCGTGTGGCTGGGCGGCCTGGCGTTCGGCGCCGTGTCGTCCTCGCGCCTGGACGCGCTGCGCGAGGCCGCGTGGCTCGGCCTGCCGCAGCTGCAACGCCCCGAGCTGCGCCCGTCCGTCGTGCTGCTGGTGCTGCCCGTGGTGATCGTGCTGGTCGCTGAGAACGTCGGCCACGTGAAGGCCGTCGCCGCGCTGACCGGCCGCAACCTCGACGGCAGCATCGGTGACTCGATCATCGCCAACGGCCTGTCGACGACGCTGGCCGGTCTCGGCGGCGGTAGCGGCACCACCACGTACTCCGAGAACATCGGCGTCATGGCGGTCACCAAGGTGTACTCGACGGCCGCCTACGCGTTCGCCGCCGGGTTCGCCGTGCTGCTGTCGTTCTCGCCCAAGTTCGCCGCGTTGCTCGGCACCATCCCGGCCGGGGTGCTCGGTGGGGCCACGCTCGTGCTCTACGGGCTCATCGCGTTGATCGGTGTGCGGATCTGGATGGAGAGCGAGGTCGATCTCACCAACCCCGCCAACGCGCTCGTCGGCGGCGCGGCGATCGTGGCCGGAGTTGGGGATCTGACGCTGACCATCGGCACGCTCGACATGGGTGGCCTCGTGTGGGGCTCGCTGCTGATCGTGATCCTGCACCCGGTGATGCGGTGGTTGCGGGCTGCTCAGCGCCAGACCGGGTGACCTACCGCGGCTTCGACGCCGAACTGCTCGAACAGCTCGACGACTCGCACCGCACCTACCTCCTGCAGCACGTCCTCCGGGCGATCGAGCCCGCGTCGATGCTGAGCAAGCACGTCAGCTCCGCGGGTGGTCTCGCCACCGAGCTTCCCCGGCTGGCCGCCGCCCGGCGCAGCCACGAGCGGCGCGGACAGCCCCAGGCCAGGCTCCTGGGCAGGCTCGGCGACCAGGCGGACCGCTCCGTCGCCGAGCTGACCGCTCTGTGGCCCGGGAACCCGCTCGCGGGTGGCATCCCCGACGCTCTCGACGCCCTGCTGCCGGACGTGGAGCGGTTCCTCACCGACGAGTTCCTCGTCGCGTGGGAGCACGACCCCGGCTGGCCGAAGCTGGTGCGGCTCGGCGACGAGCTGGCCTGCCTGGTCGCCACCACCGGCCGTGATCCGGAGACGCTGCAGCGCGACCTGACGAACGTGGCGCGCGGGCACGGCGATGCCGCTGCCTTCCTCGACGCCCTGCTTCCGCCACACCGGGCCTACCAGGTCGCGTGCGTCGTGCGCGGCGCCGAGCACCTCGACGAGCTGGCGGCGTTCGAACCGACCGCGCGACAGGAACCGCTGAAGCACGCCCACCGGCTCGGCTTCGGCCCCGCGACGCAGCGGCTGCGCGCGTTCCTCGACGGTGTCGAGCCCGGCGGGTGCGTCGTGATCATCGAAACCCGTGCGCCGGACAAGCCGTCGGCGGCACGGATGGTCCGCAGGCGCCTCACCGAGCTGCTCGACCAGTACGTCGCGGGACACCGGCTGCTGACGTTGGCGCTGCACCCGGAGACCGTGGTGTGCAGAGCGGGCGAGCTGGACACCCTGCGGTTCCGGGTGCCGGTCGGCAACACGACCCGAGCCAGGCCCCTCGTGCTCGGTGCGCCGGACGAGCTGCTCGGTGCGTTGCGCATGGCGCATCAGGCCCGCGCGACGGACTCGCCGACCACGGCCATCGCGCTCGCCTGGTCCGCGCTGGAGGCGTGTGGGGTGGAACGCGACCCACTCGCGAAGGCGCTGGCGCTGCAGGTGCTGCGGCAGCAGGTCGCGGACACGCGGCACCTGGTGCACCAGTCCGTGACCGCGTTCGAGCGCACCGCCCGCAAGCGGGCCGCCCGAGCCGACGCGGTGCTGCGCTCGCTCACCGGTGACCACCCCGAGGTCGGCGCCCGCCGTGCGGAGGCGCTGCGGCGCAAGGCGGACGCCGACGCCGAGGTGGCGCGGATCGAGGCGGAGCTGGTGGCGGCGCTGGACCGGATCGCCGAGGAAGCGCCGGTCGACGCGTTCCACAACGTGGTGGACCTCAACGCGTGGTTCCGCATGCTGCGCCGCGGCGAGGAGTTGGTGCCGCGGCTGCACCCGCTCGCGCGGCGGCAGGTCGCCGAGTGGCGCGACGCCGTGGCGGGGGAGTGGCTCGAGTGTCAGCGGCACCGCCTGCTCCGCGTGCTCGACGCCGTCTACGCGACGCGCAACCAGTCGCTGCACTCGGGAGTGTTCCGCGCCGAGGGCGACACGGTGCTCGGCGTCGGCGCGGTGATGGTGGTGGACCTGACGCTGGAGGTGCTGGGCAACTGGTACCGGCGCTCGCGCACGGACCGGGCGCCGAGCGCGGTGATCAGGAGATTGGCCGCCCGTTACGACGCGGTGGGCGGCTTCGACGAGCTCGACCTCGTGCGGCTGACCAGCCCGAGGGAAGGTGAGTAGGAGGCGTCTTGCCGTTGGACGACTCGCGGGCGAGGCCGGGACTCGAACCCGGCGTCTCCTCCTGGCTCCCAGCGTACCGGTCCACCCGGTCGTGTGGTTTTGCAAATGTCCCGCCGTGCGATCCCTTCGTGGGAACGACGAAACGGGGTGGGTCTCGATGGTGCTGGCGGCGTACTACACGGTGCTGATGACCGCGTGCGTGGTCATCGCGGGCAGCCTCGCGGCATCCAGGATCAGGCTGCTGCGCGACCGCAGGACGCGTCCGTGAGCCTGCTCGGGGTGCTGATGGTGGTGCTGGCCATCGTCGGTGTGACGCGGGTCTGCGTGGTGCTCGTCGCCGCGGACCTCTACGACCTGTCGCTCTCGCGCGCCGAGCAGACACCGGAGTACCGCCCGCGCGTGTGGGTCGTGATTCCGGCGTACAACGAGGAGCTCTGCGTGGTGCGGGCCGTCCGGTCGGTGCTCGCGAGCGACTACGCCGACGTCCGGGTCGTCGTGGTCGACGACGGTTCCACGGACCGGACGCGGGAGGTGCTCGGCGAGGTCGACGATCCGCGGTTCACCGCGGTCAGCCAGCCGAACGCGGGCAAGGCCGCCGCGATCAACGCCGGGGTGCGCGACCACGTCGGCGACGGCCTGCTGATGGTGCTGGACGCGGACTCCATGCTCACGAAGGGCGCGATCACCAAGATGGTCGCCCACTTCGCGGACGAGCGGGTGCTCGCGGCCGCGGCCAACGTCAAGATCCTCGCGCCGCGCGGGGTGCTGGGGTGGGTGCAACGGCTGGAGTACGCGGTCGTGCACCGGCTCAAGCAGGGCTACACGGTGTTCAACTGCGAGTACGTGATCGGGGGTGTCGGCTCGGCGTTCCGCACGGAGATCGTGCGCAGGTGCGGGCTGTTCGACTGCGACACGCTCACCGAGGACATCGACTTCTCGATGAAGATCCTCGCCAGGGTGGGCAATCTTCAATGGCGCATCGTGTTCGCCGCGGACGTGGTCGCGCTGACGGAGGCGGTGCCGTCGCTGAAAGGCCTGCTGCGGCAGCGGTTCCGGTGGAAGTTCGGGCGCCTGCAGGCGTTCGCGAAGCACCGCGAGCTGTTCTTCAGCAGGCGGCCCGAGCACTCGCGGCTGCTGTCGTGGCTGCACCTGCCGTACACGGCGGCGGGGGAGGTGCTGGTGCTGCTGGAACCGCTGTTCCTGTACGTCGTGGTCAGCGCGACCGCGCGCACCGGGTGGTTCGTCGGTGTCGGGTTGTTGTGCGCGGTGTACTCGGGGGTCGCGCTGTTCACGGTGCTCGGCGACCGGACCGAGCCGGTCAGGGACAAGCTGCCGCTGCTCGCGCTGGTCCCGGTCGCCTACCCGCTGCTGATGGTGATCGTGGTGGTCGACTTCTCCGCGGTGCTCAGGTCCGCCGCCATGTTCCTTCGCCAGCACCGGCCGGCGAGCCGGTGGGAGCACGTGGAGCGCACGGGCCTCACAGTGCCTGGTTGATGCGCCTGACCAGGCCGGGGCCCTCGTAGATGAACCCGGTGTAGATCTGCAGCAGGCTGGCGCCCGCGTCGAACATGCGCAGCGCGTCCTCGGCCGACGCGATGCCGCCGACGCCGATGATCGGCAGCTTGCCGTCGGTCTCCTTGCTGACGAACCGGACGACCTCGCGGGCCCGTTCGGTCAGCGGCCGGCCGCTCAGGCCGCCCGCCTCCGGCGCCAGCGCCTGGTCGGCGGGGGCCAGCCCGTCGCGGCTCAGCGTCGTGTTGGTGGCGATGATCCCGGCGATGCCGTTGTCCGAGCACACCTGCAGCACCTCGGCGATCGCCGTGTCCGAGAGGTCCGGTGCGATCTTCACCAGGATCGGCTTGCGCGGCTGGCCCAGTGCCAGCTCGGTGGCCGTCGCGGTGAGCTCCTGGAGCAGCTCGTCGAGCGCGGTCTTGTCCTGGAGGCTGCGCAGGCCGGGCGTGTTGGGGGAGCTGACGTTGATCGCGAAGTAGTCGCCGAAGCGGTAGAGGGCGCGCAGCGACTGCCGGTAGTCGTCGACGGCCTCCTCGACCGGCGTGACCTTGGACTTGCCGATGCTGATGCCCAGCGGCACCTTCAGCCGCAGCCCGTCGAGCTTCGCCGCGAGCTCCTGCGAGCCCGCGTTGTTGAAGCCCATCCGGTTGATGATCGCTTCGCTGTCGCGCAGCCGGAACAGGCGGGGGCGGGGGTTGCCGGGCTGCGGGTGGCGGGTGACCGTGCCGACCTCGACGAAGCCGAACCCCAGCGCGGGCCACGCGGGCAGCGCGCGACCGTCCTTGTCGAGCCCAGCGGCCAGGCCGACCGGGTTGGGGAACCGGACGCCGAACACCGTGCGCGGGTTGTTGTCGGCCGTGCTGAACCGCATCAACGGGCTCAGTCGCGCGAGCGTGTTGAGCGTCGTCTCGTGCACCCGCTCGGCGTCACCACCGTGCAGGCGGAACAACGCCTTCCGTACCACCTGCTTGTAGACCACAGGGGTGAAGCCTAAGCCCTCCCGCCGCCGATCTTGGGCTTGGGCACCTTGACGGTCTTGGCCTCGTCGATCGGTATCACGGGCGCCACGTGCTGGCGGAACTTCACCGGCAGCCTGCGCAGCCCGCGGATGTTGACGCTGACCCGCCACTCCAGCTGCTGCGCCGGGTCGAGCGCGAGTCCGGGGCACCGCTCCAGCAGCGACCGGAACGCGATCTCGGCCTCCAGCCGCGCGAGCGGAGCCCCGATGCAGAAGTGGACGCCGTGCCCGAACGCCAGGTGCTGGCGGTCGGCCCGCTCGATGTTGAGCTGGTCGGCGCGTGGGAACCGTTCGGGGTCGTGGTCGGCGGACGCCAGCGACAGCAGCACGATGTCGCCCGCCGGGATCTCCACGCCGCCGATGGTCAGCCCCGGCTTCGCGAACCGCAGCGTGGCGTGCGAGGTGGGGCCGTCGAACCGCAGGAACTCCTCGATCGCGCCGGGCAGCAACGACGGCGCGTTGCGCAGCAGCTCCAGTTGCTCGGGGTCGCGCAGCAGGGCCAGCGTGCCGTTGCCGATCAGGTCGATGGTCGTCGTGTATCCGGCCACCAGCAGCAGGAACGCCAGCGACACCAGCTCCTGGTCGGTCAGCGCGTCCTCACCGGTGGCGCGGGCGAGCGAGCCGAGAAGGTCCTCGTCGCCGGTGCCGCGCTTGTGCGCGACCAGGTCCGCGAGGTACCCGCTGGCCTCGGTGTGGATCTGCGGTGCCAGCTCGTGGTCGCCCTCGCGCACGCCGGTGACGACGTCCGCCCAGTACCGGAAGTTCTCCTGGTCGACATCGGGCACGCCGAGCAGCTCCATGACCACCGTGATCGGCAGCGGCGCCGCGAAGTCCTCGATCAGGTCCGCCTGGCCCTTGGGCACCATCGCGTCCAGCAGCGAGTCGGTGACCTGCTGGATGCGCGGCCGCAGCGCGGCGATGCGGCGCGGGGTGAACTCGCGGCTCACCGCCCGGCGCAGCCTGCCGTGATCCGGCGGGTCGCTCATCAGCATGTGCTGCGACACGTCGCTGAACCAGCCGGCCTGGACGAAGGGGAACGCCCGTGCCGCCTCGCCCGCGCTCGACCCGTGCGACGACAGCAGGGGGTCGCCGAGTGCCGCCTTGACGTCCCGGTACCGGGTGACGAGCCACATGGGCATGCCGAAGATCTCGACCTGGTGCACGGGGCTCTGCTCGCGCAACGCGGCGAGCGTCCCGTAGGGATCTTCGGTGAACCCCGGACGAAGAGCATCCAGATTGACGGCCATGTCCGAGGACACGAACGCCAGTGCGATCCGGTTCACCCGTTCTGGCAAGTCGGACAGAAATACGCCACCCGCTCCTGCACGCCGGACCCCTGGGTGCCCCCTTTCACCCGTGTGCCGCACCGCAGGCACGGCCGACCGGCGCGTCCGTACACGTAGTGCTGGTTGCGGGGGTCACCGGTGGTGATCTGCTCTGGCCGCCACCTGTTGGCCATCAACAGCTTCCGCGACAACGACACGGCGCGCCGGGCGTCCACGGCGGACACCGGCGCCCACGGCGACGCGCCGAGCAGGAAGCACACCTCGGTCTTGTAGATGTTGCCGACACCCGCCATCACGCGCTGGTCCAGCAGTGCCAGCCCGATCTCGCGGTCCGGCTCGGCGACCAGCCTGGACACCGCCAGATCGGCGTCGAAGTCCTCAGCCAGCAGGTCCGGTCCGAGGTGGCTGATCAGCTGGTCCTCGTCCGAAGTGGGCAGCAGCTCCAGGTCGTGCAGCGCGAACCCGATGGCCTGCCGGTCGTCCACCTCGAACACCGCGCGGGCCTGGTGCGCGGGCCGCCGCCACTTCTCGCCCGGCCGGTAGAGGTGCCACGCGCCGTCCATCCGGAAGTGGCTGTGCAGGCTGAGCTCCGACGAGAACCGGGTGAACATCCGCTTGCCGTACGAGCGGACACCGAGAACGGTCAACCCGGACAGTTCCGCAGTGGACAGACGAGGGTGGCGCAGCTCGGCGCGCAGCAACGTCTTCCCCGCCAGCGCGTCGTGCATGCGCCGGGCGGCGAGGAAGACGGTGTCACCCTCAGGCATCCACCGCTTCCTGGATCTCCTCGTCGTCGAAGTCGTCGTGCACCGGACGGCGCCTGCTGCGCGAGACCCGCAGGATGCGCGCGAGCAGCAGGTTGAACGCCAGCGCCACCTCGCGCGCGCCGGGCGTGCCCCACTCGTGGATCGGCATGCACGCGCCCTGCGCCTGCTGCACCGCGAGCCGGTCCGGCAGCGCCACCGGCATCACCAGCGGGCCGAAGATGTCGCGCAGCTCCTCGATGCGGAACTGGTGCTCGTGGGAGCGCGGCCGCACCCGGTTGACCACGACGCCGAGCGGCTGGAGGTCGTTGTTGTTGTCCCGCTCGTTCTGCACCGCCTCGAACGCCCGCTGCACGCCCGCGACGGCGAACATCGTCGGCTCGGTCACCAGCAGCGCGCGGTCGGCGGCGACGAGCGCGGAGCGGGTCAGCTGGCCGAGCGACGGCGGGCAGTCCAGCAGGATCAGCTGGTACGGGAACTCGTCGTACATGTCGCGCAGGGTGCGCAGCGCGTCGCGGAGCTTGCCGAGGCGCGACTCACCCGGATCCGGGTGGTTCAGCAGCTCGGCGCTCTCGGAGCCGGACAGCACGTCGACGCCGTCGCCCCAGCGGCTGGGCTTGATCGCTTTCTCCAGGTTCTCCTCTGAGGGGTCCTGGAGCACGTCGTAGATGCTCGCCTCGGTGTCGTCGGGTTCGAGCGTCGACGTGGCGTTGCACTGCGGATCGAGGTCGATCACCAGCGTCCGGACGCCTCGGCGGAGTGCGGCCGAAGCGAGGCCGAGCACCACCGTCGTTTTACCGACACCACCCTTGAGGCTGAGCACGGAGACCGTATGCACAGGGTGCAGCCTACGGTCTCTACTCTTGAGTGCCATGCGACCGGACGCCGTACACAGGGTGCTCGACACCGAGCTGGCCGCCGCACGCGAACGCCGGGGCGGTGACGCACCCCGCGTGCTGGACGTCGGCGGTGGCAGCGGCGTGTGGGCCGTGCCGCTCGCGGCGGCCGGATGCCACGTCACGGTCGTGGAACCGAGCCCGAACGCGCTGGCCACGCTGCACAGCCGCGCCCGCGACGCGGGCGTGACGATCGAGGCGGTCCAGGGCGACACGGACGCGCTCGGCGACCTGGTGCCCGCCGGGGCCGCGGACCTGGTGCTCGGGCACGGCCTGCTGGAGATCGTCGACGACGCGGAGGCCGGTCTGCGGGCGCTCGCGCTCGCCGTCGCGCCCGGCGGCGCGGTCTCGGTGCTGGTCGCGAACCGGTACGCCGCGATCCTGCACCGCGCCATCGCGGGCCGGATCGTCGACGCCCGCCGCCTGCTGGACGACGACGCCGGTCAGCTCGCCGGGTCGCGCGACCCGTTGGTGCGCCGGTTCGACGTGGCCGGGCTGGAGGCGCTGGTCGAGAAGGTGGGCCTCACCGTCGAGGTGCTCCAGGGCCACGGCGTCGTGTCGGACCTGGTGCCGGGCGTCGTGCTGGACGCGAACCCCGGCGCGGCGGAGGCGCTCGCCCAACTGGAACTGGAGGCGGCCACTCGTTCGCCGTTGCGCGACGTGGCCGCTCGGCTGCACGTGCTGGCCCGACGATGATCCTGTCCGTTGACTGTCGGCTGCCTTTGGGCGATTGACCTCCCGTTTCGATCTTGCTGCACTGGTGACGCGTAAACCGCCAACCGAGTGACGACTCGGGCAGGCGGGTTCTCACTCCAGCGAAGGAGCGTGAGCGTTGACGGTCGCGCGGCTGAAGCTGTTGCCACCTGAACTGCTGCCCGCGAGCATCACCGACGCGGCGAGGCGGTTCGCCAGGCTGGGCCTCGACGACCGCGTTCTGCACAACCAGGACCGCATCTGGGTGCGTGCGGCGCTCGCCGGCGACGGACTCGTCGAGCGCACCCCGGTGCTCGTGTCCGCCGACGCCGACGACGACCGGCTCGGCATCGTCCGGGTCGGTGGTGACGAGGGCGCCGTGTTCCTCAGCGGCGTGCTGGTGGCCTACCTGGATGTGATGGACCACATGCGGCCCTCCTCCGAGCTCATGCTGGCGGCGAGCGCCCTGTTCGACTTCGCGCTGGGCCGGTCGACGGCGTTGCGCACCGATCCGGGCAACCGGGAGTACCGGGGCCTCGCGGGGGACCGGCTGTACTGCGCGCTCACCCAGGCGCTGGCGTTCGCGGTGGCCGGGAAGCGGCGCGACGACGGCCAGGACTGGGACGTGCTCGTCACGACGCTGGCCCGCAGCGCGCGCGCCGCGATCGTGCTGTGCGAGGACAAGCCGCCGATGTCCCGCGACCACCGGCACCTGCAGACGCTGCCCGGCGGCGACATCGTGGCCACACTGGGCGTGTGACCGGACCCTTCTACGACGACCTGGCGGCGACCTACCACCTGATGTTCGCGGACTGGGACGCCAGCATGGCGTACCAGGCCTCCGCGCTGGGCGACGTCATCGGTCCGGGCCGGGTGCTCGACTGCGCGTGCGGCATCGGCACGCAGGCGATCGGACTGGCGCTGCGCGGGCACGAGGTGGTCGGCACCGATCTGAGCCCCGTGGCGGCCGCTCGGGCGTCGCAGGAGGCGTCTCAGCGGGGTGTGCGGGTGCTCACAGCCGCGGCGGACATGCGGGCGCTGCCGTTCCGCGACGGGGAGTTCGACGTCGTGCTCGCGGCCGACAACGCGCTGCCCCACCTGCTCACGCCGGAGGACGTGCTGGCCGCGTTGCGCGAGATGCGCCGGGTGCTGCGCCCCGGCGGCAGGCTCGTGCTGACCGTCCGCGACTACGACGCGGTGCTCGCCGATCGGCCGCTGGCCACGTCCCCTCAGGTCGGCCCTGGCCGGGTGGTGACCTTCCAGCTCTGGCACTGGGACGGCGACCACTACGACCTTGAGCACTTCCAGCTGCACGAAGGCGAGTCGTGGCGCGCCGAAGTACGCCGGACGACCTACTGGGCGATCACCCGTGCGGAACTCACCGGATTGGTGGAACGGGCGGGTTTCGATTACTCGGAGTGGCCCCTCACCGCCTACTACCAACCTGTGCTCCGTGCCACTAAAGGGTGAACCTCGTTTGCTTTCGAAACAACTTCCTACTTTCCGCATAAGGAAGGCGGTGCCACACGTCACACATGCGGAGACACCTGAAAGCAGGGGGCGCCGCCCATGGAGAGCTCGGACTTATCGGACAGACTCGTGGCGATGGCCGTCGAGGGCGATCGTCGGTCAGTCGAACGACTGTTGACGCTGGTCAGGCCGCTGATCGTGCGGTACTGCCGCGCGCGCGTGGGGCGGTTCGACCGGTCGTTCACGTCGGCTGACGACGTGGCGCAGGAGGTCTGCATGGCGGTGCTGACCGCGCTGCCGAACTACCGCGAGCAGGGGCGCCCCTTCCTCGCCTTCGTCTACGGCATCGCGGCGCACAAGGTCGCGGACTCGCACCGCGCGGCCGCGCGCAACCGCTCCGAGCCCGTCGACGAGGTCCCGGATGGTCCCGAACTGGGTCCCGGGCCCGAGCAGAGCGCGCTGCGGGGTGAGCTCTCCGAGCAGATGGCCGAACTGCTGCGGCTGCTGCCGGAGAAGCAGCGGGAGATCCTCGTGCTGCGGGTGGTCGTCGGACTGTCCGCCGAGGAGACCGCGGAGGCCGTCGGATCGACCCCCGGCGCGGTCCGGGTGGCCCAGCACCGAGCACTCGGCAGGTTGCGCAAAGAGGTCGTTCCCGAGCAAGTGAGTGCTTCGACCGGGTGAAAGTTGTTTGCTTTCGAAACTAGTTCGTCAACTGACGTGGGGTAAGTGGTCCCAAACGACATTAGGTATGGCGCAAGGTGCAAAACCGCTGCCGACCCAGGGACCCCGTTGCATGGACGACTTAGCCGACCGGCTGCACGCGGACGCCGTGTTCGTCCAGCACTTCCGCGAGCGCGGACTCGCCGAGCCCGCCTGGCAGGTGTACCGCGACCAACTTCTCGGGTACGGCCTGACGATCGTTACAAGGCTGGTCGAGTCGGGTGCGATGTTCGCCAGGTGCCGCAGGCGCGGGATGAGCCTGCACCAGCAGCCGATCGGGCCGGACGAGACCGACGACCTCGCCAGCGAGGTGCTCTGGGCGGGCTACGAACTGTTCGTCAACGAGGGCCTGCTGGGCGGCCGCTGGTCCGCGGAGCGCGGCCAGCCGCTCAACGAGTACTTCGTGAACGCGTGCGTGCTGTCGTTCCCCAACATCTACCGGCGCTGGCAGCACAGCCGCAGGGGCTGGGGCGAGGTCCAGCTGCTCGGCGTGTGGTCGCAGGTCGAGCAGGTCGCGGCCACCGCGACGCCGGAGGACACGGTGCTGGCGCGCGCCGTGGTCTCCGCGGTGTTCCAGGAGCTCGGTGCGAACGCCCACGCACTGCTGATCCTCGCCGAGCAGGGCTACTCGCACGCCGAGATCGCCGAGATCATGCGCCTCACCCCACGTGCTGTCGAAGCGCGGATCCGCCGCGCCCGCAAGACCGCCCGCGAGCTCCCGGACGGAGAACGATGACCGCCGCCGACCTGTCCGGAACCCTCCTGCCGGAGGCCAAGCACCGCCGGATCCCCGATCCGCTCGGCACGCTCGAGGAGTCCTCGCTCGGTGGCGAGGTCGCCTCGGCGCTCGCGAGCAAGGCCGACAGCGCCCGGCTCGAAGAGCTGGTCGAACGCGCCACCGCGCACAGCGAGGCGCGCCGCAGGCCCGTCGAGTCGCCACCCGTCACGCAGCTGTCGAACAGCCCCGAGGAAGCCGCCGCGCTCGTGCGTGCCGCGATCGGTGGCGACCGGCGGGCGGTGGAGCGGCTCCTCCAGTCGATCCGGCCGCTGGTCGTCCGGTACTGCCGTGCCCGCGTGGGGCGTCAGGAGCGGTCGTTCGCGTCGGCGGACGACGTGGCGCAGGAGGTGTGCCTGGCCGTGCTGACCGCGCTGCCCGGCTACCGCGAGCAGGGCCGTCCGTTCCTCGCGTTCGTCTACGGGATCGCGGCGCACAAGGTCGCGGACGCGCACCGGGCGAGCGCGCGCAACAAGGTCGAGTCGATGTGGGAGCTGCCGGACGGGCCGGAGAAGTCCGCCGGTCCCGAGCTGCGCGCCATGCAGGGCGAGCTGTCCGACCAGATGGGCGCGCTGCTGCGGAACCTGCCCCCGAAGCAGCGGGAGATCGTGGTGCTGCGGGTGGTCGTCGGGCTGTCGGCGGACGAGACGGCCGAGGCGGTCGGGTCGACGCCCGGCGCCGTGCGGGTCGCGCAGCACCGCGCGTTGGCGGCGCTGCGCAAGGCGCTGGAGAGCCAGGATGATCAAGATCAGTGACGCCACCGGGTGACGTTCGCGATGCCCTGCGGGCTCGCGTCCTTGTAGCGCTCCATCTCGCCGCGTCGCACGTCCACGATCGTCGCGGCGAGCTCGGCGCCGAACGTCTCGGTGAGCACGTCGTCCTTTTCGAACTCCGCGACGGCTTCGGCCAGTGACGTGGGCAGCCTGGGCACGCCCTCGATCGACACCGGGTCGACGACGACGGGCTCGGGGAGCTTCGCCTGCTCGGCCAGGCCGGCCGCGCCCGCGCCCAGCACGCCGGCGATCACCAGGTAGGGGTTCGCGGTGAGGTCGAAGCACTTCACCTCGAGGTTCGCGTGCGGCCCCTCGATCATCCGCAGCGCGGTCTCCCGGTTCTCGGTGCCCCACGCGACGTACGCGCCCGCCCAGTGCGACGGCACGAGACGCAGGTAGCTCGCGAGCGACGGGCAGCCGACCGCGCACAGGCCGCGCAGGTGCGCCAGCACGCCCGCGCTGAACGACTCGGCCTCCGGAGTCATCCCGACGAACAGGTTCTGCTCGCCCTTCCACAGGCTCAGGTGGAGGTGGCCGCCGTTGCCGACGCCGCCGACGACGACCTTGGGGGAGAAGGACGCGCGCATGCCGTGGCGCGCCGTGATGGCCCGGATGGTCTCCCGGACGAGCACCGCCGTGTCCGCCGCGGCGACCGGGTCCTCGGGTGCCGTGGAGATCTCGAACTGGCCGGCCGCGTACTCGGGGTGCAGCTGGAGCACCACGACGTCCTGCTGGTCGAGCGCGCGCAGCAGGTCCGCGCAGTAGTCCGACATCTCGATCTGGCGGGTGTGCCCGTACGCGGGACCGGTGGTGGCGGGCACGAAGTCGTCGGTGTCCGCCTTGCCGATCACCCACTCGATCTCGAACCCGGCCTTGGCCGTGCAGCCCTGCTCGGCGAGCTTCGCGGTGGCCCGCTTGGCGGCGCCGCGCTGATCCATCACGTACGGCGTGCCGTCCTGGAGGTGGCGGTCGGCGGGCGCCCACGCCCAGCCGGGCTGGCCGGCGAGCACGGTGATCCGGTCGAGGTCGGGGTGCAGCCGCAGGTCGCCGACCGGGCCGCCGGCGTGGCGCCCGGTGATGATCCAGTCGTCGAAGAGGAAGGCGTCGAACACCGGCGACGCACCGACACCCCACGCGGCCGCGTGGGCGAACCGGCGCAGCGGCACGGATTTCACCCTGGTGATCCCGCTGTTGTCGACCCAGGTGAGCGCTACCGCGGCGACGTCGCGCGCGTTGAGTCCGTCGAACAGCTCCGTCGCCCGGTCGAAGAGCTGGTCCCGTTCCGCAGAGTCCATGATGCTTACGGTATGGGCATCCTGCCGTTCGTCGCTGAACTCGGCCTCGTGGATCACCACTGCCACGGCGTGCTGCGGACCGACAGCACGCGTGAGGAGTTCGAGTCGCTGCTCACCGAGGCCGCCGCGCCAGCGCCGGGCACCACCCTGTTCGACTCGGCGGTCGGGTTCGCCGTGCGGAAGTGGTGCGCGCCGCTGCTCGACCTGCCCCGGCACGTGTCGCCGGAGGCGTACCTCGAACGGCGCAACTCGTTGCACATCACCGAGGTGTCGCGGACGTTCCTGACCGCGACGGGCACACTGGCCTACCTGGTGGACGGCGGCTTCCAGCCCGACCGGCTGCTGTCGTTCCGCGAGCTGGGCGACCTGGGTGACGGTGCGGAGGCGCACGAGATCGTGCGGCTGGAGACGCTGGCGGAGGAGGTGCGCGCGTCGGGAGCCGGGCCTCGTGCGTTCGCCGACGCGGTGCGCGCCCAGCTCGACGCGTCGTCGGCGGTCGGTGCGAAGTCCGTTGCGGCGTACCGGATCGGACTGGCTCTGGAGGGCTCGCGTCCGTCCGATGAGGATGTTGCCCGCGCGGTGCACGGGTGGTCCGGTGAGCGTTGTGCGTCCGAGGTGCTGACCCGGTTCCTGGTGTGGGAGGCGATCGAACGCCGTCTGCCGGTGCAGTTCCACGTCGGCTACGGCGACTCGGACGCGTCACTTCACCGCTGCGATCCGTTGCTGCTGACGGACTTCCTGCGTGCGACGGAGTCCCGTGGTGTGCCGATCCTGTTGCTGCACAACTACCCGTTCCACCGCAACGCGGGTTACCTGGCGCAGGTGTTCACGCACGTGTACTGCGACCTCGGGCTCGCGACGCATGCGTTGGGGCATCAGGCTTCCCGCGTGTTCGCCGAGGCGCTGGAGATCGTGCCGTTCGGCAAGTTCCTGTACTCGTCGGACGCGTTCGGCCTGCCCGAGCTCTACTACCTCGGCGCGCTGCTGTTCCGGCGCGCGCTGTCGGACTTCCTGGCGTCGGGCATGAAGCAGAACGCGTTCACCGAGTCGGACGCCGTGCGGATCGCCCACCTGGTCGCGTCGGACAACGCCCGGCGCGTGTACGGCCTGTAGGATGTTCGAACTGGCGTTCGATCATGTTGGGTGGCTGCCGTGGGACGGAGCGGGAACCTGCCGCGCGGGCTGGTCGACCGCTTCCGCGCACGTGACGGCGTGTGGCCGGACGACACAGGCTGCCCGATGCTGCACGTCGACATGGACGCCTTCTACGCGTCCGTGGAGATCCGCGAACGTCCTGAGCTCGCCTCGGTGCCGGTCGTGGTCGGCGGAGTCGGCGGCCGCGGCGTCGTCTGCTCGGCGAACTACCTGGCCCGCGAATACGGCGTCCGTTCGGCGATGCCCACCGCGCACGCGCGCAGGCTGGCCCCGCACGCGGTGTTCCTGCCGCCCCAGTTCTCGCTGTACTCGGAGACCTCCCGCGGTGTGATGGCGATCTTCCGCGACATCACGCCGCTGGTGGAGCCGCTGTCACTGGACGAGGCGTTCCTCGACGTGGGTGGCGCGTTGCGGCGGCTGGGCCTGACGTCCGCCGGCGTGGGTGAGCTGGTCCGCGAGCGCGTGTACGAGGCGCACCAGATCACGTGTTCGGTGGGTGTGGGGCCGACGAAGTTCCTCGCGAAGCTCGCGTCCGGCATGTGCAAGCCGGACGGCATGATGGTCGTCCCGCGCGGCGCGGTGCTGGACTTCCTGCACCCGCTGCCGGTGTCCGCGCTGTGGGGCGTGGGCGCGAAGACCGCCGCCCGCCTGGAGCAGGTGGGCCTGGAGACCGTCGCCGACGTGGCCGCGACCCCGTTGCCGCGCCTGCGTCGCATGATCGGTGTCGCGCTGGCCGAGCACCTGCACGCGCTGTCGCAGGGCCACGACGATCGCAAGGTGGTGCCGGAGTACCGCGAGAAGTCCGTCGGCGCCGAGGAGACCTTCGAGGTCGACCACTACGACCGTTCGCTGCTGCGCCGCGAGCTGTTGCGGCTCGCTGAGCGCTCGGCGGGTTCGTTGCGCGCCAAGGGCTTGCGCGGCCGCACCGTGTCGATCAAGGTGCGTTTCTCGGACTTCACCACCATCACTCGTTCGCGAACGTTGAGCGTGCCGACGGACGTGACGCAGGAGGTGTACCGGACGGCCGCCGAGCTGCTGGAGACCCAGGTGCCCGAGGGCGCGGTCCGGTTGATCGGCGTCCGGGTGGAGCAGCTGATCGAGTCGGACGCGGATGGCGAGCAGCTGATGTTCGACGCGCCCGAGCGCGGCTGGCGTGAGGCGGAACAGGCCGCTGACCAGGCTCGTTCCCGCTTCGGAAACCTGGCGATCCGCCCGGCGTCGCTGCTGGGCGCGACTCCGGAGCGTTCGGGGGAGTTCGAGCCCAAGCCGGAGTGATCTCCCCCGGAAGGCCCAGTGCGGTGCGACGGTTGGTGCGGGCACGCTGAGGTCATGGGTGGTGGCGACACGTTCTGGGGCCTCTTGGGGCCCGCGGACCGTGCGTCCATGCTCGCGGCGGGGGCGATGGTCGAGTTCCCCGCGGACGCGGTGATCTGCCACCAGGGCGACCCGACGCAGAACATCATGGTGGTGTTCAGCGGCCGCGTGCGGGTGAGCGTCGTGCTGGTGTCCGGCGTGGAAGTCGTGCAGGCGGTGCGCGGCCGCGGCGAGATACTCGGCGAGATGGCCGCCGTCGACGGCAGGCCCCGCACCGCGACGCTCCGCGCGCTGGATCCGGTGCGCGGCCTGATGATCTCCGGTATCCGGCTGGCGTCGTTGTGCCAGACGAGGCCGGGCATCGCGTGGGCCATGCTGCACGTCGTGGTGGCGCGCAGCCGTGCGGTGGGCAGCAGGCAGGAACTGCGCGCGGGCCCGCCCCTGCACCGGGTGGCCGCCGCACTGCTGGACGTCGCCTCCCAGGAGTCGGCCGGCGCCTCCCGCGACCTCATCGCCACGGTGCCGCTGACCCAGCGCGAGCTCGCCGGCATCGTGGGGATTTCCCGGGAGACCCTGGTGCGGGTCTTGAAAGTCCTGCGTGACAGGGGAATCATTCACACCCAGCGCAATCGCATCACGATCCTGCGCGAGGATGAACTGCGCCTCCTCTGAGTCATCTGACGCAGACGTATTTTCCGGTCTTGGTTTGACTCTCCTCAGGGTTCGCATCCCACAGAGGAGACGTCATGAACAGCCACCGACTGCCCCAGGAAAACTCCCGCGAGGAGATCCTCCGCGCCCGCCGGAAGTTCACCGAGCAGGTCGTGGTCACCGTCTTGTTCACCGTCGTCGAACTGTGGGCGACCGTCGCCGTCGTCGTCCTGCTCGACGCCACCGGTGTGCTGGCCGTCGCCGCCGCTCTGGCACTCGCCGCGGGCCTCATGTACGTCTACGAGTCCTGGCAGAGCGTCCGCGAGCAGGGCAGGGCACTGCGCTCGATGGAGCTGCCGTCGGCCGAGTCGTTCACCATCGACTACGAGTCCAGCCTCGTTCGGTTGTAGATCAGGCGGCGTGGTCGCGTCGAGGGGTCGCGACCACGCCGCCTACCACACCCCACCGACAACCCAACCCTCTTGATCTTGTTTCCGCCTGACTTGTCCACACCCGCCGACTCTGTCCACAGCCCACCAATTTCGCCGGCATGCGAGGCCACCCCAGAGCAAGCTGAACCCATGCGCCACCCCGTAGACCTGGAAGCCCTGTCGGACCTCTTCGCCCACCGCATCGCGGCCATCTCCGACCTCGTCCACATCGGACTGTCGCCGTCACTCGTGGCGGACAGATGCCGCCCCGGCGGCCCGTGGCAGCACCTGCTACCCGGAATCCTGTTGCTGGGCAAGGCACCCCCGACTCGCGCACAACTCGCCCACGGCGCCCTGCGCTACGCGGGCCCGCGCGCCATCCTCACGGGCCTCGATGCCCTGCAACTGCACGGCATCCACGCCTTACCGGCCCACGGCCAGGTCCACGTGCTGATACCGCTGCGCGGCGGCATCAGCGGCTGCACCGCCGTCCACGTCGAACGCACCAGCCGGCTCCCGCGCCCCGTGCTGCGCAACGGCTTCCTGGTCGCCCCACCGGCCAGAGCCGCCCTGGACGCCGTCCGCCGCATGCGCTCCGTCGTCGACGTCCGCCTGCTCCTGGACGAGGTGACCACCTTCGCAGACCCCACCGACCTGCGCGCCGAACTCGAAGCCGCCCCACGCCGCGGCACCACCATCGCCCGCCACATCCTGACCGGCTCCCACCCCTCACGCCTGGCCCTGCAACCGTGAACCGTCGCTCTCCCACTCACACCACACCGCGCCGCGCGCACACCCGACGCGCCACCCGCAAGCCGTGGCCACACGCACCACCGCCCGTCTCGCCCTGCCTGGCCTGTCCGACCGTCGCGATCCAGCCCAGCCCAACCTCAGCTCAACCCAGCGCAGTCAACCTGGCGCGGCCCATTTCGCCCCAGCTCTGGCCAGCACACCCCTGCCCTGGCCAACCCCGCCTGGCCCAACCCCGGCTCAAGCCAGTTCCTGCTCAACCCAACCCAACCCAACCCGACCCGGCCCCAACCCGGCCCGGCCCGGCCCCAACCCAGCGCGACCCAACCCGCCCGACCCGTTCCGCCCGACCCGTTCCGCCCGACCGGGCGCGATCCGGCGCGAGCTGGCTCAACCCAGCGCAGCTCAACCCAGCGCGAGCCAACCCGCTGAGCCCAACCCGCTGAGCCCAACCCGCTGAGCCCAACCCGCTGAGCCCAACCCGCTGAGCCCAACCCGCTGAGCCCAACCCGCTGAGCCCAACCTGGCTCGGCCCTGGCCAGCACACCCCAGCCCTGGCCAGCTCAACCCCGACCCAACTCAGCCAACCTCGCCTGGCCCAACCTCGCCTGGCCCAATCCCGCTCAACCTGGCCTGCCCGGCCCAACTCCGCCAGTGCGGCTCAGCCCGGCGCGGCTCAGCCCAGTCCGGCCCCGCCTAGGCCCGCAGCCAGCCAAGCCCGGCCCGCCCCACAACCACGAGCGACTCCGCCCGGCCACCGGCCAGGCCGCATCGCGCACCGAGCCCGACGCACGACACGGCCCGAAGTCCCTCGACTCAAACCCACCGATCTCGACTCACACCCGCCGATACTGAGCAGGGGAGGCGACACTGCCCGGATCCTCATAACTGCCAGGCTTCCCGCGATCCACGTGAAAGGTGGTCAACGTGGACACCGGCGAAGCAGCATCCCCACGCGACCCGATCACCCGCATGTGGGTGCTCCACCGCTGAGGCGTCACTTCGTACACGTCGTACCCGTACCGGTTGCCCTCGAAGTACTTCAGATGCGGGTTGGCAGCCCCCATCACGGGCCCGTTCACGGTGTTCCACTCAGCCGAGTACGCCCCAGAGGTGACCGAGTGCGCGGTGAACTCGGTCCCGATCACAGGCGCGTCCCGGTTGTCGAAGTCCGGCCGGATGTCGTCGACGAACGCGGAGTGCCAGTCACCGGTCACGACGACGAGGTCCTCCATGCCGGACGAAGCGACGTGCCCCAGCACCTCCGCGCGCTCCGCGCGGAACCCGTCCCACTGGTCGGTGAAGTAGTAGCCACCGCCCGGCCGCGCGAGCTGGCTGAGCATGATCGAGTTGATCCAGCAGTGCCACGTGTCCCGAGAGGAGGAGATCTGGTCCAGCAACCACTTCTTCTGTGACGTCCCGAGAATCGTGCCGTCCGCCAGGTTCTGCGCCGACCGGTACTGGCGCAGGTCCAGCACCGTCAGGTCGAGCAGGTCACCCCACCGCCGCTGCCGGTACAGCTGGGGCTCCAGCGCGCTCCCCGCGCGCACGGGCATGTTCTCGTACCAGGCCTGGTACGCGGCGGCCCGGCGCGCGACGAACGGGGCCGCGCCCTCGGTGCCGCTGTAGTCGTTGGCGCACTCGTGGTCGTCCCAGGTCAGGAACCACGGGTGTGCGGCGTGCGAGGCGCGCAGCGACGGGTCGCCCTTGTAGAGCGCGTAGCGCCTGCGGTAGTCGGCGAGCGACAGGATCGCGGGGCCCTCGTGGTCGCGCACCGGGTGCCCGCCCACCTGGCCGTGCTCGTAGATGTAGTCGCCGAGGTGCACGACGAAGTCGACGTCCTCGGTGGCGATGCCGCGGTGTGCCGCGTAGAAGCCGTCGTGGAACGCCTGGCAGTTGGCGGTCGCGAAGCGCACGCGGGACACGGGACCGACCGGTGCGGTGCGGGTGCGGCCGACACGGCTCGTCCTGCCGAGCGCGCTGAACCGGAAGTAGTACTGCCGGCCGGGAAGGAGGCCACGCACGACCGCGTGCACGCTGTGCCCCAACAGGTTCGACGCGGCGACCGTGCCGTGCGCGACGCGGCGGCGGAGCGCGCGGTCGGAGTACACGGTCCACGACACCTCGACGACGTCCGGGAGCGGCTGCGTCACCGCCAGCGGCTCCGGGCGAGGCGGGTCCACAGGACGACGCTGTCCGGGAGCGGGTCGCCGGACGCCACGCCGAGCGTGAACGGGGCCGGGTCGTAGGAGACGCCGAGGTCCTGTGCGGCGGCGAGTGCCGACGCGGGGGACAGCTGCGCGCTCAGCGGCCAGGCCGCGCCGAGTGCTCCGGCGCTCGCGGCCGCGCGGAGGAGGTCGCGTCTGTTC
This sequence comes from Lentzea tibetensis, assembly GCF_007845675.1. Classification (GTDB taxonomy): domain Bacteria; phylum Actinomycetota; class Actinomycetes; order Mycobacteriales; family Pseudonocardiaceae; genus Lentzea; species Lentzea tibetensis. The sequence continues at coordinate 115,154 of NZ_VOBR01000013.1, forward strand.
AGCATCAGCGGCCTCCGGTGACGGTGAGGGAGATGTTGTCGGCGTAGCCGTCGTTGGAGGTGCCCGAACCCGCGCGGGTCATCAGGAGGGTCACGACCGCCCTGCGGCTGCCCGGCGGGACGGTGCCGCGCGCCGTTCGCTCGAACAGCCCCGTGGCGGAGCCGCGTTCGGACGCGGTGAGCGGGCCGAGCACGACGGCGCCGCGCGGGATGCCGTCGCAGTCGAGGAACTCGACGGTCAGCTGGGCGCCGTCCTGTTGCCCGGCGTAGCCGCCGAGCCAGGCGCTGACGGTGAACGATGCCGCGCGACGTGGCATCGTCACGCTCTGTCGAAGGGTGCTGCGGGGGCTCGTGCCGCCGCCGAAGAACTGGGTGCCGCGGTTCGCGGGGCCGGGATCACCGGCGCCCGGATAGCCGTCGCCCCTGTCGTAGCGGATCGCCGCAGGGGTGCCGGCGACGGTGAGCCAGCCGGTCAGGCCCTGCTCGGCGTCGCCGTTGACGATGAGTTCGGTCATGCGCCGATCGGACCAAGCGGACCTGGCCCTGCTGAGACGGCGACCTCAACAGGGCGTGAACACGAGGGGGGAAGTGCCTCACGGAGGCCTCACCACTGCCCCAGGAGGATGATGGTGACAGAACCGACCGTATGAGAAGGCCGACTGGGTAGTCGCCAGGCCGCGCGGATCGTATCCTGGAAGATGACGTCCCCAGGGTGGGCCGTCCGCCGGGTTCGGCGGCAACCGTGAACACCCGGCGCCCGCGACCGCTGTGCCGGAGGAGGAGCCATGCCACTCTCCGAGCACGAGCAGCGACTGCTCGACCAGATCGAGCGCGCGCTCTACGCCGAAGACCCGAAGTTCGCATCCACCGTGCGAGGCGCCAAACTGCGGAGGCCGTCCCGGCGGCGCCGCATCCAAGGCATCGCGTTGTTCGTGCTAGGTGTGGCGCTGCTCGTCACTGGTGTGATGTTGCCGAAGCTCGCCATCGTGGGGATTCCCGTGGTGAGCGTTGTCGGATTCCTGTTGATGTTCTTCGGTGTGCTGGTCACCCTGACGACACTTCGTCGCGGAGACCAGGTTGCTGAGGAGACAGCGGAGGATGGCCGGCCGACCCGCAGTCGCAGCTCGTTCTCCGAACGTATGGAGGAGCGCTTCCGCCGGCGCTTCGACGAGGAGTAACCCACCCGTTCTCACCACGCCGCTGGGCCCGTCCCGATCTACGGGGACGGGCCCAGCGGCGTTCGGAGGTCCTTGCTGTCCTAGACCGGGATCGGTGCGGGTGCGTCGACTGTCGGACGCGGCACCGGGTGCAGCACCGAGCGCGGGAGGATCCGCGCCCGCAGCGACAGCGGGGCGTTGCGCGCGAGGCTCGCCCGCACCGCTTCCACCGCGGCGGGCAGGGCGGGGTCGGCCTCGGGCCGGGCGCTGTACCAGGACCGCTCGATCGAGCTGATCAGCGTGCGCAGGCCGTCGCGGCCCGCGTCGTCCAGGTTGTGCTCGCGGGCGAGCCTGCGCGACGCCGCACGCACGGTCTCAGCCGTCGGGGTGAGCACGCCGCGGTCGATCGACTCGGCCATCAGCTCCTCCCACGCCGCGGCGGCGGCCTGCGGGCCCAGTCCGGCCACGGTGTGCAGGCGGTTGTGCCTGCGCACCGCGCGGATCGTCAGCGGCGCCACGGCCAGGCCTACGACGACGAGCACGAGCGCGAGCAGCCACGAGAGCAAGGCGGCGGACAGCGCCACGGCGAGGGCCCACAACGCGACGGTGATCGGCAGCAGCAGCTTGCGCGCCCACGGCGCACCCGCCATGCCCGCGCGCAGCACCATCAGCAACGTCAGCAGCACGGCCATCAGCAGCACGCCGCCCAGCGACCAGAAGTGCCAGGCCGGGATCGGCGTCTCGGCCGCACCCTGGTCGGTGCCCGCCTGGTTGTTCTCGGTCGCCCCGGCCGTCGTCGACGTGCTCGTCGGCGCGGTCGTCGTGGTGGCCGACGAGCTGCCGGACGGGATCGGCTCGTCGGTGGGCGAGGTGTTCCGCAGGTACGGCGGGACCACGGCGCGGCCGTCGTCCATCGGCGTCGGGTCGAACGTGACCCAGCCGTGGCCGGGGAAGAAGATCTCGACCCAGGCGTGCGCGTCCTCGCTCGTGATCACCCGGCGGTCGCCGTCGACGTAGCCCGCGGTGAAGCCGAGCGCCACCCGCGCGGGGATGCCGATCTTGCGCGCCATCACGGCCATCGCGGACGCGTACTGCTCGCAGTAGCCGACCTTGCCCCGGAACAGGAAGTCGGACAGGGCATCGGACGTCAGGTCGCCCTTGGTCTCCAGCTTGTACTTGAAGCCGTGGACGGGGTTGGTGAAGTGCTCGTAGAGCTTGGCGGCCTTGTCGAACTGGTTGGTCGCGTCCTTCGTGATGTCCCGTGCCAGCTGGGCGACCGGTTCCTCGACGCCGTCCGCGGCGAAGTACGACCGGTCGATCGGCACGTCGCCGACCGCGCGGCGCAGCTGGTCGGCGGTGGGCACGTCGAGCACCGTCTCGAGCTGGTACGGCTCGGGCTTGCGCTGGTTCTGCGCGAAGACGATGCCCCTGTCGGGGTCGTACAGGTAGTCGTCGTCCGGGGTGTCGAGGCGCCGTGGCGAGCCGTAGACCGGCAGCCAGAAGTCGCGCCAGCCGACGGGGTCGATGTCGACGCGGCTCGTCTTGCCCTCACCGCGGTCACCGGGCGGCCTGGGCAGCTCGCCCTGCACCGGCCTGCCGGACGGGTCGCCACCGCGTTCCCAGCCCGAGTTCGGCACGTACCGGTCGAGCGTCGTCGCGCGCAGGTACGTGTCCGTCTGCAGGCCGCGCACGTGGAACAGCTCGCGCGTGCGCCCCTGGTTCAGCATGCCGCGCAGGTTCGTCATCGCCTTGATGCCGAGCCCGCTGCTCCCGCTGCCACCGATCCCGTTGCCGGATCCGGGCAGCCGCCCGATCGTGCCGACGAGGGTGAACCCGGCGCCGACGACCAGCGCGATCACCATCGCGATCGCCGCGACGGCCGTCGCCGACGACCCGGACCCGCTCGACGCGCCGGTGCCGAGCCTGCCGCGCCACGCCTCGTGCCGGTGTTGCCCGTCGACGGCCAGCAGCAGCGCGAACGCCGCCGCGCCGAAGATGAACGTCCAGAACGGCAGCATCTCCTCGGCCAGCGAGGCGGGCACCGCGAACACGCACAACAGCACCAGCCCGGACGCCGCGGGCGCGGCGGCGGCGACGGCGAGCGTGTCCACGAGAATCGTGACGAGCCCGATCGCGACCATCACCAGGCAGCGGATCGCGGCCGTCGCCTCGACCGGCGGGACACCGGTCTGCACCTGGCCGATCGAGTCGCCGAGGACGGTGAGCAGGTCGCCGAGCGACGTCGGTCCGGGCAGCAGGAAGAGGAACCCGGTGCGCGTGAAGATCGTGACCAGCAGGCACAGCAACGCGAGCAGCTGCCCGAGCCCCACGACGGGTGCGGGCAGTCGCGTCGACCGCAGCAGCGCGCCGGTTCCGGTCACCACCGCGATGGCGACCGCGATGTGCACGAGCCACAGCCCGCCCTCGATCACGCCGGCCAGCGCCGTGGACGAGCACAGCACCGCCAGCGCGGCGATCCACGGGGTGGCCGAGGCCGACCACTCGATGCCAGGTCTGGAAGCCATGATCAGTCCACCCTCGCGAAGCCCGGCGACCAGGCCCCAGCCCCGATGCCACCGCCAGCCACGCGCGCTCGCACGGGCGTCCCCCGCCCAGGGGGACCCCCTGATTCGATTTTCCCATGCGGCACCGACAATTCCGGGTGCGCAGGGAGGTCAATGGGCCGTTCACGCGCCGCATCGCGGCACTCGGCCACAGAGCTGAGCGCCGATCGCAATGCAGTCGGCGGCAGTGCAGTCAGCAGCAGTGCAGTCGGCGGTAGCGCATTCGAGCCCAGCACCATCGCGTGCGCTGCAGCCGAAGGCGTGACCAACGCAGAAGAGTGTGCGCGCGGTCGAACAGAGGTCCCCGCCCCAGGGGGTCCCCCTGTTTCAAGCATGCCATGCGACACCGACAGTTTCGGGAGTGCTGAGGCGTGCGGGTGGTGTTCGCGGGTAGCGAAATCCGGCCCGCACAACCAGAAGCCGACAGCCGTCCACTGCGGACGGCGCAACTGCAGACAACGCAAATCAGGCGTCCCCCGCCCAGGGGGTCCCCCTGATTCCATTTTTCCAGACAGCACCGACAATTCCGGGGCCGAAGCGGCGTGAACGGCCCGTTCACGAGACGAACCACGAGACGAACCAGCGGCCATGGTCAGTTCACATCCGCGCGCACGATCGGCCCCCTGTTGCTGGCCGAAGCGCACAGCTCACGCCACACCTGAGCCATCGGCGCGGTGGGCCGGGCGATGGTCACGCCCCACCCGGCACTGGTCAACAACCGTTGCCCGTCAGCGGGATCGGGCGCCGCGTCCTCGGAAGCACCGGCCCAGGCGCTGACGTCGAGCAGCACGGCGAGGCTGCGCATCCCGCGCGGCCGGTACCGGATCAGGTCCTCGACCGCGGACGGCGTGATCCCGCCGAGCACCGCGATGACCTCCTGCCCGGCACCGGGATCGAGACCGCTGGCCAGCTCACGCCGGTGCGAAGGCTGAAGCGCCGCAAGGGAGTCCAGCACGACGGTGTCGGAGTGGCCGCCGTCGGACTGGCCGCCGGCCAGCACGCGCCCGTCCTCGGCGACCAGTCGCACCTGATGCCCGAAGCGGTGCAGGTGCAGGCACACGGACGCGGCGAAGGAGATCGCCCACTCCAGTGACGCGGTCGGGCCGCTGCCGCGGTGCGCGACGACGCGGTGGTCGAGCAGGATCGTGGTGCCGCCGCGCCACGGGCGTTCCTCGACGCGGACCATCAGCTCGTCGCGGCGGGCCGTCGAGCGCCAGTGGATCTTGCGCAGGTCGTCGCCTTGGCGGTACTGGCGCACCACGGCGTCGTCCTCGCCCTGGCCGGAACGCAGGCGCACCGAGCCGTCGTCGCCCGCGCCCATGCCGGAACCGCCGGGCAGGCCCGCCAGAGGCAGCACGCGCGGCACGACGACGAGCTTGGAACGGCCCGCCAGCTCGCGGTCGAACTCGGCCAGGCCGAACGGGTCGGTGATGCGGGCCATCAGCGGGCCCACCTGCTGGATGCCGCGCATGACCGGCTTCAGCGGGTAGCGCAGCGCCGTGGGGTGGTTGCGCGGCAGGCGTTCCACGAGGAAGCGCGGGCGCGAACCCAGCGCGTACGGGACGTTGTCCTCCAGCATCAGGCCGCCGGTCGGCAGGCGGCCCGTGGAACGCAGGTCCAGGCGCACCTCGGTGGCCGCGCCGACGGGCACGCGGCTGGGGGACAGGAACCGCGCCGCGTGCAGGCCGACCCTGGCCCGCGTGGCGAGCCAGGCGGCCAGCAACGGCAGCGCGATCACAAAAGCGGCTACGCGCAGCAGGTCGCGTTCGTTCAACGCGATCGCGCACAGCCCGGCGGCGAACCCGGCGGCTAGGAGGCAGCGGCCGCGCGTGGTCAGGCCGGACAGTGCGGTGCGCATCGGTTTACCTTGGCGTCCCTGCGTTGTTGTTGGTGCCCAGGTTGCGGACGAACTGCGCGCTCGGGTCCAGCGCCGCCTGCGGCACCGGCACGCGCTGCAGCAGCGCCCTGATCAGCTCCGCTGCGGACCGGCGAGCGGCCTGCGCCTCGGCCGTCAGCACGAGCCGGTGCGCCAGCACCGGGATCGCGATGGCGTGGATGTCGTCCGGCACCACGAAGTCCCTGCCCGCCAGTGCGGCCTGCGCACGGGCGGCGCGAACCAGGTGCAGCGTCGCGCGCGGCGACGCACCCAGCCGGAGCTCCGGCAGACGGCGGGTCGCCGAGACCAGCTCGACGGCGTAGCGGCGCACGTCGGGGGAGAGGTGCACGCGGCGCACGGTCTCGATCAGCCGCAGCACCTGCGCGGCGTCCGACACCGGGCGCAGGTCGTCGATCGGGTTGTGGCCCGCGTGCTCGTCGACCATCGCCAGCTCGGCCTGCGGGTCCGGGTAGCCGATCGACACGCGAGCGGTGAACCGGTCGCGCTGCGCCTCCGGAAGGGCGTAGGTGCCCTCCATCTCCACCGGGTTCTGCGTCGCGATCACCATGAACGGTGACCCGAGCGGATAGGTGTGCGCGTCGACCGTGACCTGGTGCTCCTCCATGCACTCCAGCAACGCGGACTGCGTCTTCGGAGATGCGCGGTTGATCTCGTCGCCGACCACGATGTTCGCGAAGATCGGGCCGGGCCTGAACTCGAAGTCGTTCTCCTGCCGGTTGTAGATCGACGAACCGGTGATGTCACTCGGCAGCAGGTCGGGCGTGAACTGCACCCGGCTCACCGTGCAGTCGATCGACCGCGCGAGCGCCTTCGCCAGCGACGTCTTCCCGACACCTGGCACGTCTTCGACGAGCAGATGTCCTTCAGCGAGCAGGGTGACCAGCGCAAGTCGCACCACGTCGGGTTTGCCGACGAGCACGCGCTCGACGTTGGCCGCGATTCGCTGAACGCAGCCGTGCAGTTCACCCAGCACCTGATCGACCGGCGCGTGGCTGTTCGCGCTTGTCACTCGACCTCCAGCAGCAGCCGCGTCCGGGAACACGGACGTGTGAGCTTTTCACGCAGTGTGTCAAACCGTGGCTAAGTGCCCTACACCTCAGGGCTATCCAGGGTTCGAATCCTCTCCCTCCAGGTTCCCCCACCGCCATGTCTCAACAACCGGTTTTGCCGCAATTTGCTAGGCCATCCGAGTGGCAAATTCCGCGTGACCACTCACCTGCACCGGTGACCTCTGCCCAGCTCCCCCACCATCCCCCCATCGGGCCCCACTACGTCTACCAGCACAAACGGGTCACGACTCGCTGTGTGTACACCCGTTTCAGCGTTGACTGTGGTGAAAAGTGGGGTACTGTGGCGGCCGGTGGGGCAGACGGGGGCTCCACTGCCGGTCTGTCGCCCGGCGGGGAGGTGGTTACCGATGTTCCTCGGTACTCACTACCCGCGCCTGGACGACAAAGGCCGGCTGACACTGCCTGCGAAGTTCCGGGACGAGCTGGCGGGGGGTCTCATGGTCACCAAGGGCCAGGACCACTGCCTGTACGTGTTCCCGCGAGCGGAGTTCGAGCAGATGGCACGGAAGGTCGCCGAGGCACCGTTCACGAACGAGGCCGTACGCGCCTACCAGCGCTACCTGTTCGCGGGCACGGACGAGCAGCGTCCGGACGGTCAGGGTCGCGTCCTGATCGCACCGGAGTTGCGGCGGTACGCCGGGCTGACCAAGGAGTGCGTGGTCGTCGGCGCGTTCACCAGGATGGAGATCTGGGACGCGGCGGCCTGGCAGACCTACCTCGACGAGCACGAGGACAGCTACGCAGAGGCTCGCGAGGAGGTGCTACCGGGCGTCTTCTGATCAGCCGGCTGCGGGAGAGAACAACGCGATTCGGGTGCCGTGAGGCCTCGGTCCGCTCGACAAACGGCCCTGGCGCACCTTCCCCGGCGCCAGGTTCAACGGGCGGGCGGGGACCTGACGTCACCCGAACGCATGTACGGGGAGAGGGATCATGGGCCGACCGCAGCACGTTCCGGTGCTGCTGGACCGCGTCCTGGCGCTGTTCGCACCAGCCCTCGCCGACCGTCCCGCAGTGCTCGTCGACACCACGCTCGGTCTCGGCGGCCATTCCGACGCACTTCTGCGCGCACACCCCGAGCTCACGCTGATCGGGCTCGACCGCGACCCGCAGGCCATCGCGCTCGCCACCGAGCGGCTGAAGCCGCACGGCGACCGCGTGCACTTCGTCAACGTCACCTACGACCGGATCGCCGACGCCGTCGCCGAGCTCGGTCTGTCCAAGGTGGACGGCGTGCTCATGGACCTCGGCGTCTCGTCGCTGCAGCTCGACGCGGAGGAGCGCGGGTTCGCGTACTCCAAGGACGCGCCGCTGGACATGCGGATGAGCGCGGGCACCGGCATGACGGCCGCGGACGTGCTCAACACCTACGCGCCCGGTGACCTGATCCGCGTGCTCCGCGACTACGGCGAGGAGCGCTTCGCGAAGAAGATCGTGAGCGCCATCGTCCGCGAACGCGAGCGCGAGCCGTTCATCAACAGCGGGCGGCTCGTCCAACTGCTGTACGACAACGTGCCCGCGGCGACCAGGCGCACCGGTGGCCACCCGGCCAAGCGGACGTTCCAGGCGCTGCGGATCGAGGTCAACGGCGAGCTGGAGTCGCTGCGGCTGGCGCTGCCCGCCGCGCTGTCCGTGCTCGGCATGGACGGCCGGATCGTCGTCGAGTCGTACCAGTCGCTCGAGGACCGGATGGTCAAGCAGGCGTTCGCCGCGCTCGCCACGTCGCGCACGCCGCAGGGCCTCCCGGTCGAGCTGCCCGGACACGGGCCGGAGCTGAAGCTGCTCACCAGGGGCGCCGAGCAGGCGAACGAGCAGGAGATAGAGGAGAACCCGCGCGCCGCCCCGGTGCGGCTGCGGGCCGCACAGCGGATTTCGGCGCAGGGGATTGGAGCATCGTCATGACGGCACCCGCACGCGTCGGCGAGCCGTCTCCTCGCGACGGCTCCGGCAAGACCGCGGAGAAGACCACCGACGCCGCACGCGCACGTCGCCGTTCGGCCGCGGCCGAGCGCGCGTACGCCCGGCGTGCGCAGCGCACCCAGAACCTGCGCGGCAACAGCTCGGTGCAGCAGCGCCCGGCGGGCCAGTCCCCGAAGGCGCCGTTCGTCGTCATGGTGATGGTCGTGCTCGGCGTCGGTCTCGCCGGGATCATGTACCTCTCCACCCAGGCGGCGGCCGACTCGTACCGCCTTCAGGAAGCGCGCGCCGAGGCGGAGAAGCTGACCCTGCGGGTCGAGCAGCTGCGTCAGGACGTGGCGCTGCTGGAGTCGCCGACCGAGCTGGCGAAGCGCGCGGCCGAGCTGGGCCTCGTGCTGCCGCCGGACCCGGCGCGGCTGCGGCAGAACGCGGACGGCTCGATCGACGTGTTCGGCAAGGCCGTCCCGGTGCCCAAGCCGGCACCTCCGGCCCCGTCGTCCTCGTCGTCGACGACGCCGCCCGCCCAGCCGCCCGCGCAGGACCAGGCTCAGCAAGGCCAGCAGCAGCAACAGGGCCAGCAGCAGCCGACGCCGCCCGCGCAGGACCAGCAACCGCCCGCGCAGCAGCAACAGCCGCCGCCCGCGCAGCAGCAGGGTGCGACGCCGCCCGTGCAGGGGCAGCAGACCCCTGTCCAGGACGAGGTGCGCCAGCAAGAGGTTCAGCAGCACGAGGCTCAGCAGCAGGACCAGCCACTGGTCCAGCTGCTGGGCGCTCAGCCTCCGGGAGATCGGTGATGCGAGGCCCGAACAACGGCCGCGCGCCACGCCGACCGCTGTCGGTGCGCAGCCCCCGTCCGGCGAAGCGGGCCAAGAACAACGGCCGGGTCCGCCTCGCCGTCGGGCGCATCCTGCTCGTCGGCGCGCTGCTGCTCGCCGGGGTCAAGCTGATCCAGGTGCAGGGCTTCCAGGCGGAAGCCCTGTCCGCGCAGGCGAAGATGCAGCGCGCCACCGGCCAGAACATCCCGGCCGAGCGCGGCGCGATCCTCGACCGCAACGGCAACCAGCTCGCGTTCAGCATCGAGGTGCGCGCGCTGTACGTGCTGCCGCAGACGGCCCGGCGCAACTGGGACGAGCTGCGCGCCAAGGACAACACCAAGCCGTCGTACGAGGACCACGCGCGCGAGATCGCGAAGTTCATGCAGCAGACGCTCGGCTCCGAGGTCAACGGCGAGAAGACCGACGAGCAGACGATGCACGGCAAGCTCACCCAGGACACCACGTACCTCGTGCTGGTGCAGGAGGTCGAGCCGAGCAAGGCCGCGCTGATCGTCAAGAAGTTCGCGGAGATCGGCTCCGAGTACCGGGCGAAGCGGGTCTACCCCAACGCCGCGCTCGGGTCGAACATCGTCGGCTACGCGAACTGGCGGCTCGACGAGAAGCCGCCGACCACGCAGGGCCTGCTGGGCATCGAGAACTCGCAGGACACGCTGCTCGCCGGCCGGATGGGCCGCCGGGTCGTCGACACGATGCAGGGCGACGACACGCTCGTCATCCCGAACACCGAGCGCGAGGTCGTCGCCGCGACACCGGGCAAGAGCCTGGAGCTCACGCTCGACATCGACACCCAGCACGCCGTCCAGAAGATGGTCACCGACTACACCGCGAAGACCGGTGCGAAGAACGGTTCCGCGGTGGTGCTGGACTCGCACACGGGCGAGATCATCGCGATGGCCAACGACAAGACCTTCGACCCCGGCGACTTCGCCAAGGCCGGCCCGGACCAGCTGCGCAACCCCGCGGTGCAGTCCGTGTACGAGCCGGGTTCGGTGAACAAGATCGTGACCGCGGCCGCGGCGATCGAGGACGGCCTGTTCAAGCCGGACACGGTCCTGGACATCCCCGGCAGCATCAAGGTCTCCGACCGCACGATCAAGGACGCGTGGAACCACGGCACCGTGCCGATGACGTTCACCGGCGTCTTCGGCCGGTCGTCCAACGTCGGCACGCTGATGGCCGCGCAGCAGGTCGGCAAGGAGCGCTACGCCGAGATGCTGCAGAAGTTCGGCCTCGGCAGGCGCACCCAGTCCGGGCTGCCCGGCGAGGAGGCCGGGCTCGTGCCGCCGCTGAACCAGTGGTCCGGCTCGACGTTCGGCAACCTGCCGATCGGCCAGGGTCTCTCGATGACGCTGCTGCAGATGACCGGCATGTACCAGGCGATCGCGAACGACGGCGTGCGCGTGCCGCCGCGCATCATCCGCGCGGAGGTCGGCACGGACGGCTCGCGCGTCGAGCGGCAGCGGCCGGAGAACGTGCGCGTCGTGTCGCCGGAGACGGCCCGCACGGTGCGCGACATGTTCCGCGCCGTCACGCAGTCCTCACGCGACCCCAGTCAGGCCGGCACCGGTCCGGCGGCCGCGCTCTCGGGCTACCAGATCGCCGGCAAGACCGGCACCGCGCAGCAGATCGACCCCAACTGCGCCTGCTACTCCAGCTCGGTCTACTGGATCACGTTCGCCGGGATCCTGCCCGCGGACAACCCGCGCTACGTCGTGGGGATCATGCTCGACGCACCCGGCAAGAGCCAGACGGCCGCGCCGCTGTTCCACGAGATCGCCTCGTACCTGGCGCAGCGCTACCAGGTCCCCATGTCGGCGGAGCAGACCCCGATCCTCCAGCTCTGAGTGCCGTTAGGGACACCCTCGCGGCGCAACGCGTCCGAAGGGTGCCCCTAACGGCACACCCCTTAGAGAACGCCCTGGTCGTGGAGTGGCTCAGGGCGTGCGACGAGCACCGGGCACGAGGAGTGGTACAGCGCGGCGCGGGTGACCAGTCCCACGCCGTCCTGCTGACCGCCGCGTCCCAATACCAGCAGGTCGCTGTCCAATGCGGCCACCGCCTCGTGCGGGTGCCTGCCGTCGATCTGCACCTCCGGCACCAGCTCGGGTGCGGTCGTGCGCAGGAACAGCACCGCCCGGCGCACGGACACCTCGTCGCGCGGCACGGACGCGCCGTGCGGCTGCGGGGGGTGCACGTGCAGCAGGCGGAGGCGCGCCCGGCGGGTGCGGCAGAGCTCGACCGCGCGCCGCAGCACGACCGGGTCCTCGCACCCGCCGACAGCGGCGGTGATCCAGCCGTACTCGCCGCGGATCGCCGGGGGTCGTCCGCGCACGACCACGACGCTGCACCGCGCGCGCCGCAGGACCGGGAGCACCAGTGAACCGAGCCCGAGGCTGCGGTGCCGTTCGCCTCGGCACCCGAGCACCAGCGTGGCGCTCGACGAGCTCGCGTCGGCCAGCGCGCTGACCGGGTCGTCACCGCTGGGCCGGAAGTGGGCCGTCAGCATCGGGAGCCGCTCCAGGACCCGCTGCACGGTCGCGTCAGCCGGGTCCGCGAGGAACACCTGCAGGTCGGTCCGCAACGACCAGGCATGCCGCGCCGCCCACTCGAACGCGTGGTACGCGGCCTGGGAGGTATCCACGCCGACCGTGACGGAGCGGCTGAAATCGGGTGCCCAGAAGGAGAATCGCCTGGCCTCCGCCGCCACGTCCCTGTCGATCGTCTTCGTCATCGCCGCCCTCACTCGCCAGCCCCCGTCGCCTTGACCTCACCTGTCTTAATTGATCGACAGAAGGGCCCAAAGTCCTGATCCCCGGCATCATCCAGATGGCTCGAACCCAACTCAGGGACCCGAGGCGAAGACTTTCGTTGCGCCACCCGGTCCTACCATCACCGAGTTGTGATCACCACTCAGCACGGCGCTGATCGACGTCGTCGAGACGCAACGGCCAACCTGCACGTGCCGCACACACCGCGGAACTGAGCGACACCACCGTCGAGATCGGCCCGGTGCGCGGCAACGGAAAACCGCCCTGCCTCCCGGACGCCCCGGTGCCGCCCGCTGCTCCTGCACACCGGAAGCACGCGCATCCCCGACGGGTTGCTCGTGGCGTTCGGGCTGAGCTTCAGTTGCGGCGCGTTCACCACGTCCGTCCCCGGCGGCGGAGCGGATCCCTGCTGATCATCACCCGAACGCGCACGCGCCGATCGGCCACTCTCCGTACGCCGGTAGCCTCTTGCCCGTGCCTGCCAAGCTCGAGGGCAAGGTCGCGACCGCCCCGCCCCGCCCCACCAGCACTCGACCCGTGTCAGTCGCCGCTCTCGCGACGATCGTCGACGCCCACCTGACCGGGCCAGCGCATGCCGACGTCCAGGTGACGGGCGTGACGCTCCGTGCCCAGCACGTGGTCCCCGGCGACGTGTACGCAGCGTTGCCAGGCACGCGCGCGCACGGCGCGGACTTCGCCGAGACAGCGCTCGCCAACGGCGCCGTCGCGATCCTCACCGACGAGGTGGGCGCCGCGAAGCTGAAGGACGTCCCCGTACTCGTGCACCCGAACCCGCGCAGCGTCGTCGGCACGCTCGCCGCGCACGTCTACGGCAACCCGTCGACGAAGACGCGGGTCTGGGGCGTCACCGGCACGTCCGGCAAGACGACCACGAGCTACCTGATCGAGGCCGCGCTGCGTGCCGCGGGCCGCCCGACCGGGCTCATCGGCACGGTCGAGATGCGCATCGGCACCGAGCGGATCGACAGCGCGCTCACCACGCCCGAGTCGCCGGACCTGCAGGCGCTGTTCGCGGTCATGGCCGAGCGCGGCATCACCGACGTGGTCATGGAGGTCTCCAGCCACGCGCTCGAGCTGGGCCGCGTCGCCGCGACCGAGTTCGAGTTCGGCGCGTTCACGAACCTGTCGCAGGACCACCTCGACTTCCACCCGGACATGGAGGACTACTTCCGCGCCAAGGCCAAGCTGTTCGACGGCCGCGCGCGCAAGGAGGTCGTCTGCGTCGACACGGAGTGGGGCGAGCGGCTGGTCAAGCCGGACACGGTCACCGTCTCGACGACCGGGGCCGACGCCACCTGGACGGCGAGCGACGTCGAGGTCACGCCCACCGGCGAGCAGACGTTCACCGCGCACGGCCCGGACGGCGACCTGCGCATCGAGCTGCGCCTGCCCGGCTCGTTCAACGTGGCCAACGCGCTGCTCGCCATCGGCTGCCTGCACGCGAGCGGCGTCCCCGGCGAGGCGATCGTCGAGGGACTGGCCGCCGTCCAGGTGCCCGGCCGCATGCAGCGCGTCGACGAGGGCCAGGACTTCACCGCCGTCGTCGACTACTCGCACAAGCCGGTCGCCGTCGCGCTCGCGCTGGACGCCGTGCGCGCCAAGACCGCGAACCGGGTGATCACCGTGCTCGGCTGCGGAGGCGACCGGGACAAGGGCAAGCGGCCCCTCATGGGGGAGGCCGCCGCGGCGCGAAGTGACGTGTTGATCATCACCGATGACAACCCGCGCAGCGAAGAACCGTCTTCTATTAGGGCCGCCATGCTCGAAGGCGCCCTGAACACGCCCGACCGCGGCGAGGTCGTCGAGATCGGCGACCGGAAGCAGGCGATCGAGCACGCGGTGTCCCTCGCGCAGGCGGGTGACGTCGTGGTCGTCGCGGGCAAGGGGCACGAGACCGGACAGGAGATCGCCGGCGTGGTCCACCCGTTCTCGGACGTGGAGACGCTGGCCGCCGCGATCAGAAAGGCTCATCGGTGATCGCACTGACCTTGGCCGAGATCGCGGAGATCGTCGGCGGGACGCTCCACGCCACCGACGGCTCGCCCGTCGTCACCGGCACGATCGAGTTCGACACCCGCGAGGTCACGCCCGGAGGCCTGTTCCTGGCGCTGCCCGGCGAGCGCGTCGACGGCCACGACTTCGCCGCGCAGGCGGTCGAGTCCGGCGCGGTGGGCGTGCTGGCCGGCCGTGAGGTCGACGCGCCCGCCGTCATCGCACCGCCCGTCGCGACCGCGCACGGCAACGCGTACGTGCTGGCGGGCGACACGGACGGCACCGGCGCCGCGGTGCTCGCGGCACTGGCCAAGCTCGCCAGGTACGTCACGGGCCGACTCGGCGCGAAGGACCTGACGGTCGTCGGCGTCACCGGCTCGTCCGGCAAGACGTCCACCAAGGACCTCATCGCGCAGGTGCTCTCCCCGGCGGGCGAGACCATCGCGCCACCGGGCAGCTTCAACAACGAGCTCGGCCACCCCTGGACCGCGCTGCGCGCCACCGAGGACACCCGCTACCTCGTGCTGGAGCTGTCCGCGCGCGGACCGGGCCACATCGCGCACCTGTGCCAGGTGGCTCCGCCGAGGATCGGCGCGGTGCTCAACGTCGGCAGCGCGCACCTCGGCGAGTTCGGCTCCCGCGAAGGCGTCGCGCAGGCCAAGGGCGAGCTGGTCGAGGAGCTCCCCGAGGACGGCGTCGCGATCCTCAACGCCGACGACCCGCTGGTCGCCGCCATGGCGAGCCGCACGAAGGCCAAGGTCGTGTTCGTCGGTGAGGACTCGCGCGCCGACGTCCGCGCCGTGGACATCGAGCTGGACGAGCACGCCCGCGCGAGCTTCACGCTGAAGACCGCCGCGGGCGACGCGCACGTCAAGCTCGGCGTGAGCGGCCCGCACCAGGTCGGCAACGCGCTGACCGCGGCCGCGATCGCGCTCGAGCTGGGCGCGACGCCCGCGCAGGTCGCCGAACGACTCGGTGCCGCGCAACGGGTGTCCGCCCACCGCATGCAGGTCACCGACCGGGCCGACGGCGTGACCGTCGTCAACGACGCGTACAACGCGAACCCCGAGTCGGTGCGCGCCGCGCTCAAGTCGCTCGCGACGATCTCGCGCGCGATGCAGCCCGCCCGCCGCAGCTGGGCGGTGCTCGGCCCGATGGCCGAGCTGGGCGACGACTCGGTGCGCGCACACGACGAGATCGGACGGCTGGCCGTCCGGCTCGACATCAACAAGCTGGTGGTGGTGGGGGACCCCGCCCGCGCGATGCACCAGGGTGCCCACCTGGAAGGATCATGGGGCGAGGAATCCGTCCTGGTGCCGGACGCCGACGCGGCGATCACGTTGCTGCGCGAGGAAATCCGGCCCGGTGACGTCGTGCTAGTCAAGGCATCCAACGCCTATCGCCTGTGGCGCGTCGCCGAGGCCCTGCTGGAGGCAGGAAACCAGTGAAGAGCATCCTGATCGCGGCAGCGGTCGCCCTGATCGTGTCGATCCTGCTGACCCCGTACCTGATCAAGGTCTTCTCCCGGCAGGGATTCGGCCAGGAGATCCGCGAAGAGGGTCCGCAGCACCACAAGACCAAGCGCGGCACGCCCACGATGGGCGGTGTGGCCATCCTGATCTCGATGTGGGCCGGTTACCTCGGCGCGCACCTGGTCAACTCCATGTCCGCGTCGGCGGCGGGGCAGACGCCCACCGCGTCCGGCCTGCTCGTGCTGACGCTCACCACGTCGCTCGGCATCGTCGGGTTCCTCGACGACTTCATCAAGATCCGCAAGCAGCGCAACCTGGGTCTGAACAAGACCGCGAAGCTCGTCGGCCAGTTCGTCGCCACGATCATCTTCGCGGTGCTCGTGCTCCAGTTCCCGAACAAGGACGGCCTGACGCCCGCGTCGGTGAACCTGTCGTTCGTCCGGGACATCGTCGTCGTGTCGTTCGGCGTCGTCGGCTTCGTGGTGTTCTGCTACGCGGCCGTCAGCGCGTGGTCGAACGCGGTGAACCTGACCGACGGCCTCGACGGCCTCGCGGGCGGCTCGTCCGCGATGGTGCTGGGCACGTACGTGGTCATCTCGTTCTGGCAGTTCCGCTACAACTGCTCCACCTCGGCGCTGGCCGGTTGCTACGACGTCCGCGACCCGCTGGACGTCGCCTTGGTGGCGGCGGCCGCGATGGCGGCCTGCATCGGTTTCCTCTGGTGGAACGCCGCACCGGCCAAGATCTTCATGGGTGACACGGGTTCGCTCGCGCTCGGCGGTCTGGTCGCTGGTCTCGCGATCACGACCCGCACCGAGCTGCTGATGGTCGTCATCGGCGGTCTGTTCGTCGTCGAGGCGCTGTCGGTGGTCATGCAGGTCGCGGTGTTCCGCACGTCCCGGCGCCGGCTGTTCCGCATGGCGCCGTTCCACCACCACTTCGAGCTCGCCGGGTGGGCCGAGACCACGGTCATCATCCGGTTCTGGCTGCTCGCGGGCATCTGCTGCATGTTGGGCCTCGGCCTGTTCTACAGCGAGTGGCTCACCGCGGTCGGGAGTTGAGCATGGGGTTCCTGGCCGGTCGCAAGGTGCTGGTCGCCGGTGCCGGAGTGACCGGCCGGTCCGCCGCGGAGGCGTTGCTCGCGGCGGGCGCGGAGGTCGTCGTCACGGACGGCTCCGCGGATCGGCTGGAGGCACTGGACACGCTGCTCAGCGGCGTGGAACTGGTGCCGGGTCTCACCGAGCCGCCGCCGGGAACCGACCTCGTGGTCACCTCGCCGGGCTGGCGCCCGGAGTCGCCGCTGCTCGCGGCCGCGACCGAGCGGGGCATCGAGGTGATCGGCGAGGTCGAGCTGGCCTGGCGGATGGGCGCGGAGCTGGCCGACGCACCCGTGTGGCTCGCCGTCACCGGCACGAACGGCAAGACGACGACCGTCGGCATGCTGGAGTCGATCCTGCACGCCGCCGGAGCCGACGCGGTGGCGTGCGGCAACGTCGGTCTCCCGGTCGTCGACGCGCTGCTGGCCGGTCGCCGCGTGCTCGCGGTCGAGCTGTCCAGCTTCCAGCTCTACTGGTCGCCGTCGGTGCGGCCGCAGGCCGGTGTGCTGCTCAACCTGGCCGAGGACCACCTCGACTGGCACGGCGGCATGGACGGCTACGCGCAGGCCAAGGCGCAGGTGCTGACCGGCGACGTGGCGATCGGCTGGCTCGACGACGACCGCGTCGCCGACCTGCTCGAGGACTCACCCGCCACCGACCAGGTCGGGTTCACCCTCGACGAGCCAGAGGACGGCCAGCTCGGCGTCCGCGACGGCTGGCTCGTCGACCGGGCGTTCGCCGACGACGAGCCGCTGATCGAGGTGTCCCGCATCCGCCCGGCCGGCCCGCCCGGCATCGCCGACGCACTGGCGGCCACGGCGCTGGCGCGCGCGTACGGCGTGCCGTCCGAGGCCGTCCGGATCGGGCTGGAGCGGTTCGAACCCGCCGCCCACCGGGCCGTTCTCGTGGCCGACGCGGACGGCGTCAAGTACGTCAACGACTCCAAGGCCACGAACCCGCACGCGGCCGTGGCGTCGCTGCGCGCGTTCCCGTCGGTCGTCTGGATCGCCGGTGGTCTGCTCAAGGGCGCGTCGGTCGAGGAGATGGTCCGGACGGAGGCGCACCGGCTGCGCGGCGCGGTCCTGATCGGCGCCGACCGCGAGGTGATCGCGGAGGCCCTCGCGCGACACGCCCCGGATGTCCCCGTTCGAGTGCTTGACACAGGGGACCATGACGCCATGGCCGCTATGAGCACGGTCGTGCGGGCAGCAGCGGAACTGGCGCAGGCCGGTGACACCGTGCTGCTCGCGCCCGCCGCGGCGTCGATGGACATGTTCACGGACTACGCCCACCGCGGGCAGGCGTTCACCTCGGCCGTGCGGGAGCTGCTGGGTCGATGACGGTCGTCGCGGACAAGCCGAGAACGAAGCGCGTGCGCCCCACCGGGCGCGTCGCCGCCGTGCGCAACGGTCTCACCGCGTGGCTGTCGCGCCCCCTCGCGGACTTCCACCTGCTGCTCGCGATCTTCGGCACGCTGACCGTGATCGGACTGGTCATGGTGCTGTCGGCGTCCGCGCCCGGCCAGGTCGCGGACGGCGAGTCGGCGTACGGCGTGTTCCAGAAGCAGCTGCTGTACGTGTTGGTCGGGTCGGTGCTGTTCTGCCTGGTCCTGCGGTTCCCGCTGCGCAAGGTGCGGCACGGCAGCACGATGGCGATGCTCGTCTGCGTCATCCTGCTCGGGCTGGTGCTGACGCCGCTGGGCAAGGAGAACTACGGCGCGCAGTCCTGGTTCCAGGTCGGCCCGGTGTCGTTCCAGCCGATCGAGGCCGCGAAGCTCGCGCTGGCGCTGTGGGGCGCGCACGTGCTGGTCACCAAGCGCGCGCTGCTCACCCAGTACCGGCACCTGCTGGTGCCCGTCGTGCCGGTGGCGCTGCTGGTGTTCGCGCTGGTCATGCTCCAGCCGGACCTGGGCGGCACGATCACGCTCGGTGTGGTGCTGATCAGCCTGCTGTGGTTCGTCGGCGCGCCGATGCGGCTGTTCGGCGTGATCGCGATGGGTGCGGTGGGTGGCGCGGTCGTGCTCGCGATCGGTGCCGCGTACCGGCTCCAGCGCGTGCTCACGTTCCTCAACCCTGAGGAGGACCCGCTCGGTGCGGGCCTGCAGGCGCGGCAGGCGATGTTCGCGCTCGCCGAGGGCGGGTTGTTCGGCAAGGGCCTCGCGCAGGGCAGCTCGCGCTGGCGGTACCTGCCGAACGTGCACTCGGACTTCATCTACGCGGTCATCGGCGAGGAGCTCGGGTTCGTCGGCTGCTTCCTGGTGCTGGCGCTGTTCGGCGCGCTGGCCGTGGTGGGGCTGCGGATCGCGTCCCGCAACACCGACCCGTGGATCCGGATCGTGTCCGCGACGATGACCGTGTGGCTGGTCGCGCAGGCCGCGATCAACATCGGCTACGTCGTGCAGCTGCTGCCGGTCACCGGCATCACGCTGCCGATGATCTCCTCGGGCGGCACGTCGATCGTCACGACCATGGTGGTGTTCGGCATCCTCGCGAACTGCGCGCGGCACGAGCCGGACGCCGTCGCCGCGCTGCGGTCGCTCGGCCCCGGCCGGGTCGGCGGGCTGCTGAAGCTGCCCGCCCCCGAGGCGTACCGGCCGCCGCCCAAGCGCAAGCCCGTTCGCCCGTCCACCCCTCCGCGCGCACCCGGCAGGCGCACCGCGCAGCTGCCGGTCGTCGATCCGGCCGAACGCAGGATGGCCGGACGATCGGCACCACCCTCGGAGTACCGTCGCCGTGAGTCGCGGAGAGCTTCGCAAGGCCGTTCTGCATCTGATCGTTCCGCCCGCGGTCGCGGGCGTTAACTGACGCATTTCCTCGGAGGAAGTCTTGACCGGGCACCCTGCCCCCAGTGGTCCGTGCGTGGTGGTTGCCGGCGGTGGCACCGCGGGACACATCGAACCGGCCCTGGCGCTGGCCGACGCGGTCATGCGGCTGCGCCCCGACGCCCGCGTCGTCGCACTCGGCACCGAACGCGGCCTCGAGAACAAGATCGTGCCCGCGCGCGGCTACCAGCTCGAGCTGATCCCGCCCGTGCCGATGCCCCGCAAGCCGACGCTGGACCTGCTGAAGCTGCCGCTGAACGTGCGCAGCGCCGTCAAGCAGACCCGCGAGGTGCTGGAGCGCGTCGGCGCGCAGGTCGTGGTCGGCTTCGGCGGTTACGTCGCGCTGCCCGCGTACCTCGCGGCCCGCGGCCGGCTGCCGATCGTGGTGCACGAGGCCAACGCGAAGGCCGGTCTGGCGAACAAGGTCGGCGCGAAGTTCGCCGAGTACGTCGCCGCCGCCGTCCCGGACTCGGGCCTGGCGGACGCCGACGTCATCGGCATCCCGCTGCGCCAGTCGATCACCTCGCTGGACCGGGCCGCGCTGCGCGCCGAGGCGCGCCGCTTCTTCGGTCTCGACCCCGACGCCCCGGTGCTGCTGGTGTTCGGCGGTTCGCAGGGCGCGCGGTCGATCAACAACGCGGTGTCCGGTGCGGCGGCCGCGTTCGCGTCGGCGGGCATCGGCGTGCTGCACGCGCACGGACCCAAGAACACCCTTGCGGTGCAGTCGGTTCCGGGTGCGCCCGCGTACGTCCCCGTGCCGTACCTGGAGCGGATGGACCTCGCGTACGCCGCCGCGGACGCGGTGCTGTGCCGGTCCGGCGCGATGACCGTCGCCGAGGTGTCCGCGGTGGGTCTGCCCGCGGTGTTCGTGCCGCTGCCGCACGGCAACGGTGAGCAGGCGTTGAACGCCGGTCCGGTCGTGGCCGCCGGTGGTGGCGTGCTGGTCCCGGACGAGGAGCTGACGCCCGCGCGGGTCGCCGAGCTGGTGGTGCCGCTGGTCGCGGACCGCGCGCGGCTGGCGCACATGACCGAGGCGACGCTGGGCACCGGCCGTCGCGAGGCCGACGAGGTGCTCGCGCGCCGCGTGCTGGAGGTGATCAAGAAGTGAGCTCCGATGTGCTGGACCGGGTCCACCTGGTCGGTATCGGCGGCGCGGGCATGAGCGGCATCGCCCGCATCCTGCTCGCGCGCGGTGGCCAGGTCTCCGGCTCCGACGCGAAGGACTCGCGCACCGTGCTGGCGTTGCGCGCGCAGGGCGCGTCCGTCGCCGTCGGCCACGAAGCGTCCAACTTGGACCAGCTGGCGGACGGTCTGACGGCCGTGGTCGTGTCGACGGCGATCAAGGAGTCGAACCCCGAGCTGGCGGCGGCCCGGTCGCGCGGCATCACCGTGCTGCGGCGGGCCGAGGCGTTGGCAGCCCTGATGGAGGGCCACCGCGTCGCGTGCGTCGCCGGTACGCACGGCAAGACGTCGACGACGTCGATGCTGACCGTGGCGCTGCAGCACTGCAGGCTCGACCCGTCGTTCGCGATCGGCGGCGACCTCAACGAGTCCGGTGCGAACGCGCACCAGGGCACCGGCGGCGTGTTCGTCGCCGAGGCCGATGAGTCGGACGGCTCGTTCCTGTTCTTCTCGCCGTCCGTCGCGGTCGTGACGAACGTCGAGGCCGACCACCTCGACCACCACGGCACCGTCGAGGCGTACGTGGCGGTGTTCGACTCGTTCCTGTCGCGCATCGAGCCCGGCGGCGTCCTGATCACGTGCTCGGACGACCCCGGTGCGGCCGCGCTCGCTTCGCGCGCCGCGGCGTTGGGCATCCGGGTGCGCACCTACGGCCGCACGTCCTCGGACGCGCGGATCGTGGACTACAAGCCGCTCGACGGCGGCGGTCTCGCGTCCGTCTCGCTGGACGGCTCGCTCGTCGACGTGCGGGTGGCCGTGCCGGGTGAGCACATGGCGCTGAACGCCATCGCCGCCCTGCTTGCCGGCCTCGAGCTCGGTGCCGACCAGTCGTGCTTCCTCGAGGGCCTCGCGGCCTTCGGCGGCGTGCGACGCCGGTTCGAGTTCAAGGGCCGCGCCGGCGGCGTCTCGGTCTACGACGACTACGCCCACCACCCGACCGAGGTCGACGCCCAGCTGCGCGCTGCCCGCCCGGTCGCCGGTGACGGCCGCGTCGTCGTCGTCTTCCAGCCGCACCTCTACTCGCGGACGCGCACGTTCGCCGCCGAGTTCGGTGCCGCTCTCGGCCTGGCCGACGAGGTCGTGGTGCTGGACGTGTACGGCGCCCGCGAGGAGCCCGAGCCCGGCGTGACCGGCGCTCTGGTGGCCGACGCGGTGTCGACGACGTCCGTGCACTACGAGCCGTCGTTCGACAAGGTGCCCGCACTGGTCGCTTCACTCGTCCGCGACGGCGACCTGGTCGTGACCATGGGCGCCGGCGACGTGACGATGCTCGGCCCCGAGATCGTCACCGCACTGAGGTCGTTGGCATGACCGTCCCGGTTCGCACGGTCCGGGGGCGCCGCACCGCGCCGCGCCCGGACCGCGCCAACCGGCGCCCGGACCGCAGGGCCCAGCGCCGCAAGATCCTCCGCCGCCGCGCAGTGGCGCTGCTGACCATCCTGTCGCTCATCGCACTCGCGTACGGCGTCTGGTTCACCCCGCTCTTCGGTGTCCGCTCGGTCGACGTGCGCGGCACCGTCGTGCTGACCGAGGACGAGGTGCGCACGGCCGCGGCCATCGAGCCCGGTTCCCCGCTCGTGCGCCTGGACCTGAAGGGCATCGTCACGCGCGTCGCCGCCGTGCCGCGGGTGGCCTCGGTCGAGGTCGAACGCTCCCTGCCCGGCACCGTGCGGATCCTGATCGCCGAGCGCACCCCGGTGGGCGTGGTGAAGGCGTCCGACGGCGCCCACCTCATCGACTCCACCGGCAAGGACTACGCGGTCCTGTCCACGGCGCCGCCGTTGGTACCCGAGCTGGTGCTCTCCGCGCCTGGTCAGGGTGATGCGGCTACCCGTGCCGCGGTGGGGGTTCTGAACGAGCTGCCCGAGAAGCTGCGGCCCGAGGTGCAGTCCGTCGCCGCCACCACCGGGGCTGACGTGAAGGTGACGCTCACGCAGGGGCGGATCGTCCGGTGGGGGAGCTCCGCCGAGACGCCGCGCAAGGCCGCCGTGTTGCTGGTGCTGCTGACCCGGCCGGGCACCACGTACGACGTGTCGTCGCCGGATCTGCCCACCGTGTCGTGAGCGCGCTAGTCGCCGAGTGTCAGGTGAAAGCCCTCGGTCCTCGCCTGCTGCTCGGTCTTCCAGATGACACCGCGGTTCGAGTTTCCTGTGGTGACGCCGTACAGCTTTTCGCCGGACGGGACGCCGGACACGGAGAACTTGAACTTGCAGTAGCCCTTGTCGGATTCGAGCACGCCGACGCCGAGCACGTCGTTGGCCTGGTTGGTGACCTCGACCTGTGCACCAGCGTGGATGTCGTTGTAGCCGCGGGACCTGCAGTCTGAGACCGTCATGCTTCCGGTGACCGTGAAGCCGTTCGACCTCGCCGCGTCCGGGCCCGTCGCGCGCCCGAGCCCGAACCCGATGCCGCCAGCGGCGAGGAGGAGGACCGCGCTCAGCGCGACCACGAGCCACCGCGGTCTTCGCGGCGACGGTGGAGGTGGGGGTGGGACCGGATCCGCTGATGGGGCCGGATCTGCTGGCGGGACGAACGAGCCGGGTTCCAACACGGGCCTCCTCGAGATGGGACACAGTCCTCATCGGCCCGTCCGCTCAGGCATTACCGTGACCACCCGAATGGAGGAAGTGCGATGAAGGCCGACCACGTCGTTGTCGTCGGGGCCGGGCTCGCCGGCCTGTCCGCCGCACTGCACCTGCTCGGCGCCGGACGCCGCGTCACCGTGGTGGAGAAGGAAGATCTCCCCGGCGGTCGCGCCGGACGTCTCGACCTGGACGGCTACCGCATCGACACCGGCCCCACGGTCCTGACGATGCCGGAGTACGCCGAGGAGGCGTTCGCGGTGGTGGGGGAGCGGATGGCGGACCGTCTCACGCTCGACCGCGTCGACCCGGCCTACCGGGCCCGCTTCGCCGACGGCGAGACGCTGGGCGTGCACACCGACGGCAAAGCCATGGAAGCCGAGATCGAGCGGTTCGCCGGCCCGCGCGAGGCCGACGGGTACCGGCGGCTGAGGCGCTGGCTGACCGAGTTGTACGAGGTGCAGCGCGAGCACTTCATCGGCGCGAACTTCGACTCGCCGTTCGGGCTGGTGCGGCCCGAGCTGGCCAAGCTGGCGTGGCTGGGCGGGTTCGGGCGGTTGGAGCGCAACCTGCGCCGGTTCCTCACCGACGAGCGGCTCATCCGGGTCTTCTCGTTCCAAGCGTTGTACGCGGGTGTGCCGCCGCGCAAGGCGCTCGGCGCGTACGCGGTGATCGCCTACATGGACACGATCGCCGGCGTGTACTACCCGCGCGGCGGGATGCACGCGCTCCCGGCAGCCATGGCAGAGGCTGCTGAAGCCCATGGCGCCGAGTTTCGTTGCGGCACAACGGTGTCCCACTTGGAGCGCAACAACACACAGGTAACGGCTGTCCACACCGGACACGAGCGCATCCCGTGCGACGCCGTGGTGCTCGCGGTCGAGCTGCCCGAGGCGTACCGGCTGCTGGGCCGCACGCCGAAGCGGGTGCCGCCGATCCGGTGGTCACCGTCAGCCGTGGTGCTCCACGCGGGAACGAACCGCACCTGGGACCTGGACCACCACACCATCTTCTTCGGCGACGCGTGGAGCGGGACGTTCGACGAGATCGTCCACAAGGGACGGTTGATGTCGGACCCGTCGCTCCTCGTCACGCGGACCCAGGAGAGCATGCACTACGTCCTGGCGCCGTGCCCGAACCTCGTGACGGCGCCGATCGACTGGCAGCGCGTCGGCCCGCGCTACCGCGACGAGATCGTGCGGACGCTCGAGAAACGAGGGCTCGACGGGTTCGGCGACGCGATCACCACCGAGAGGCTGGTCACCCCGGCGGACTGGGGCAACGCCGCGGGCACGCCGTTCGCCGCGGCGCACACGTTCGCCCAGACCGGGCCGTTCCGGCCGCGCAACCTGGTGCGCGGCACGGACAACGCGGTGCTCGCCGGGAGTGGGACCACCCCCGGCGTCGGCGTGCCGCCCGTGCTGATCTCCGGGCGGCTCGCCGCGCACCGGATCACTCAGGGGATCACGCGAGCGTGATCTCCCACTTGAGCCAGTTGTCGCCCTGGAGCATGTCCAGGAACAGCGACAAGCGGTGCTCCGAGGTCGGCACCAGGTAGGGCAGGTCACCGCCGGGCGCGCTGCGGATCCTGTGCGCCCCGAGCTGGTCGGTCTCCAGCAGCCACTCCTGCGTCGGATCGGTCGGCACGCACTCGCTCCAGCGATCCTGCTTGTCCCAGTCGCCGCCGAAGGTGCCGAGGCAGGTGCCGGAGGTGCTGCGCAGCTTGAACCTGCCGTCGCCCAGCTCGATCCGCTGGAAGGTCTCCTCGGGTGCGTTCGCGCACGTGGCCATCGTGGTCGGCGCGGCCGAGACGGAGATGCACTCCTCGGAGATGATGCTCCTGACGCGGACGGCCTTGCCCGCGGTGTCGGGGAGCGGCGGGGCGGTCTCGTCGAGCACCCGCACCCGCCAGAGCTGGCCGTCGTCGGCGGACTCGTAGCCCAGGTCCACCCAGCCCCGGTACCTTCCCGGCTCGGCGAAGCCCTTCTCGAACTTCAGCTTCACGGTGCCCGCCGCGGCGGGCACGAGCTCGACGAACTCGCTCTTCTCGTCGGCGTCGCAGTCGTCGGTGTCGACGGAGTAGTAGCCGTACAGGCAGTCACCGGAGACGAGGCTGCGGAAGGCGGAGTGGCCGTCGCTCAGCTGAACCCGTTCCCACTTCTGCTCGGCCGCCCCCGTGCAGCCGGCGAGGCTCGCCCTCCGGATCTCGGTCAGCTGCAGGCACTCCCCGTACGCGACGTTCTTGATCTCGACGACCTCGTTGCCGCTCGCCTGCGCGGGCGCCGCCACGACGGCGGTGAGGGCGAACGCGGCCGCGAGGACGCTCATGACCTTCCTCATGCGACCGACGCCTCCCACTTCTGCCAGGTGAGACCGCTGTCGTGCCGGTAGGACCCGACCTCGTTGCCCGAGAACGGCGTCAGCACCTCGCCTTCGACGTGGCGGATCAGCGAGTAGCCGAGCTCGTCGGTGTCCAGCCGGAAGTGCTGGCCGGTGTCGTCCGCGGCGCAGGCGGTGCGGAGGTGCACGTAGACGCCGTACTTGCCGATGCAGGTGCCCGAGGCGACGTTGCGGAGCTGGAAGACGCCGTCGCCGAGCTCGACCCGCGCGAACCGCTGGCGATCGTCGTCGGCACACGTCAGGTGGGACGCGTTGCCCGCGTTCGCGGCGATGCAGGTGCCGTCCTCGAAGCTGCGGAAGCTCACCACCTTGCCGGTGGTGTCGACGGGCGCGGAGGCCTCGCCGACCTCGCGCACGAGCCACCGCTGGTGGTCCGTGTCGGACGCCGGGTAGGCGCTCAGCGTCCCGGAGTACTTGTAGCTGGTCGTGTCCGCGTAGTTGTTCCCGTACTTCAGCTTCACGGAGCCCGCCGCGTCCGGTACGAGGTCGGCGTGCTGGTCGGCGTTCTCCGCGTGGCACTTCGTCGGGAGGACGCCCGCCCAGCCGTTGACGCACGTGCCGTCGCCGATGTTGCGCAGGACGAGCTTGCTGTCCCGCATGGGCACGAGCTCCCACTGCTGCGCCGGGCTGCCCGAGCACGGTGCGAGCACGAGCCAGTCGAAGTCGTCGACCCGGCCCGGCTGCAGGCACTGGCCGTACGCGACGTTCTTGATCTCCACGATGGCGTTCCCGCTGGCTGCTGCCTGTGCGGGAACCTGGACCACTGCCCCCAGAGCGATCGCGGCGAGAGTGGCCGCGACGCCTGATGATCTCTTGTTCACGAGATCGAGACTATGGCTGACGCGGACACAATTCCCGCGAGTTTTGAGAATCCTTCATGCAATCTGTTCGGCATGACACGCGTTGATCCACCCATGTCCGCGAACGAGCGCGACACCATGAACGGCTTCCTCGACTTCCTGCGCGGCACGATCGAGCTCAAGTGCGACGGCCTGTCCGACGAGCAGGCGGCGCGCTCGACGCTGCCCTCCGAGCTGCTGACGGCCGCCGGTGTCGTGAAGCACCTGAGGTGGGTCGAGCACTACTGGTTCGAGGTCGTCCTCGCCGGGAAACCCTCGACCGCGCCCTACACGAAGGAGGATCCGGACGCGGACTGGCGCGTGGAGGAAGGCGAGACGATCACCGGATTGCTGGCCGACTACGCTGCGCAGTGCACGGTGAGTCGGGAGATCCTCGCGGGCCTCGACCTCGGTCACGAGGTGCCGTTCCGCGGGGAAGGATCGATTTCCGCGCGCTGGGTGCTGGCGCACATGGTCGAGGAGACCGGCAGGCACGCGGGGCACATCGACATCGTGCGCGAACTGCTTGACGGCACGACCGGGGAGTAGTAGCGCACAGTGTCGGCTGCGTACGGCGTGGCTGCTGGACCGAGGCAGGATGGGTGCATACCGTCCAGCAGGAACATACGGGGTTGACATAACTCTGAGCCTCAAGTTGAGGTTGAGAGTTTCAATCCGGGTGGAGTCCCACCCAGCACCACAGCTCGGACCACGATCAGGAAGGCGGATCCGATGACGCCCCCGCACAACTACCTCGCGGTGATCAAGGTCGTCGGCATCGGTGGTGGCGGCGTGAACGCCGTCAACCGCATGATCGAGGTCGGTCTCAAGGGCGTCGAGTTCATCGCGGTGAACACCGACGCACAGGCCCTGCTCATGTCCGACGCCGACGTCAAGCTCGACATCGGCCGCGAGCTCACTCGCGGCCTCGGTGCAGGCGCGAACCCGGAGGTCGGGCACAAGGCGGCCGAGGACCACCGCGAGGAGATAGAGGAAGTCCTCAAGGGCGCCGACATGGTCTTCGTGACCGCCGGTGAGGGCGGTGGCACGGGCACCGGTGGCGCGCCCGTCGTCGCCTCGATCGCCCGCAAGCTCGGCGCGCTGACGATCGGTGTCGTCACGCGCCCGTTCTCCTTCGAGGGCAAGCGCCGCGCGAAGCAGGCGGAGGACGGGATACAGGCACTCCGCAACGAGTGCGACACGTTGATCGTCATCCCCAACGACCGGTTGCTGCAGCTCGGCGACATCGGTGTCAGCCTCATGGACGCCTTCCGCTCGGCGGACGAGGTGCTGCTGTCCGGTGTCCAGGGCATCACCGACCTGATCACGACCCCCGGTCTGATCAACCTCGACTTCGCCGACGTCAAGTCGGTCATGTCCGGTGCCGGTAGCGCCCTGATGGGCATCGGCTCGGCGAGAGGTGAGGGACGCGCCGTCCAGGCCGCGCAGAAGGCGATCAACTCGCCGCTGCTGGAGGCCTCCATGGAGGGCGCGCACGGCGTGCTGCTCTCCATCGCGGGTGGCTCGGACCTCGGCCTGTTCGAGATCAACGAGTCGGCCTCGCTGGTGCAGGAGGCCGCGCACCCGGACGCGAACATCATCTTCGGTACGGTCATCGACGACTCGCTCGGCGACGAGGTCCGGGTCACGGTGATCGCGGCGGGTTTTGACAGCGGCGGTCCCACCCACAAGAAGCTGGAGCCGCAGGCGCTGTCGTCGCCGCCGCGGTCGGCTCAGGGGACCGTCGCCTCGGCCACCGCGGGTCAGCTCTCGCAGCCCGCACCGCCGGTGGCGCCGCCACCGGTGACGCCCCCGCCGCCCGTCGCGCAGCCGGTGCAGCCGATGCCGCAGCCGATCTCCCAGCCGGAGCCCGTGCGGTCGGTCTCGCCGACGACGGTTCCGCCGCAGCCCCAGGGCAACGGCTACCCGGCACCGCGGTCGTTGTCGCCCAACGGTTCGCTGCCGAGCCGTCCGATCCCGGTGACCGACGACCCCGACGACGAGGTCGACGTCCCGCCGTTCATGCGTCGCTGAAGTCAGCTCACGAAGGGAGCCTCCCGGTCCGGGAGGCTCCCTTCGTCGTACGAATAGGGTGTACGCGTGCGCATCCGTCGAGTTGTGACCACCCGTGAGGGCGGCGTTTCCAAGGCCCCGTACGAGTCGTTCAACCTGGGCGACCACGTCGGTGACGACCCCGCCGCCGTCGAGGCGAACCGGGCGAGGCTCGCCGAGGGGATCGGCCTCACCCCGGACCGCCTGGTCTGGATGGAACAGGTCCACGGCCGCACGGTCGGAGTGGTCGACGGGCCCGTCGGCGAGCCGCTCGAGGCCACCGACGCCGTCGTGACGAAACAGCCCGGTCTCGGATTGGTCGTGCTGACCGCGGACTGCGTGCCCGTGCTGCTCGGCGACGCCGAGGCGGGCGTGATCGCCGCCGTGCACGCCGGACGCGTCGGCGCCCGCGTGGGCGTGATCATCGAGACGCTGAAGACCATGCTCGCCCAGGGCGCGCGGCTGGACCGGATCGAGGTGCTGCTCGGGCCGTCGGTGTGCGGCGAGTGCTACGAGGTGCCCGCCGAGATGCGCGCGGACGTCGAGAAGCACCTGCCCGGCAGCGCGGCCAAGTCCCGCAAGGGCACGCCTTCGCTCGACCTGCGCGCCGGGCTCTGGCAGCAGCTCGCGGACGCCGGCGTCGGCAAGATCGGCATCGACCCGCGCTGCACGTTCGAGGAGTCCGGGCTCTTCAGCCACCGCAGGGAGAACCCGACGGGACGGCTCGCGGCCGTCATCTGGATGGAGCCGTGAACCGACGCGAGGAGCTCGCGGCGAACCTCGCCGAGGTTCGGGAGCGCATCGCCGCGGCGTGCCGGGCGGTCCATCGCGACCCGGCCGAGGTGAAGCTGCTCGCGGTGACGAAAACGTTCCCCGCGAGCGACGTGGCGCTGCTCGCCGAGCTGGGCCTGCGCGACTTCGCGGAGAACCGCGACCAGGAGGCCGGGCCCAAGCACGCCGAGCTGCCCGGCCTGGACGCGCGGTGGCACATGGTCGGGCGGCTGCAGCGGAACAAGGCGCGATCGGTCGCCTCGTGGGCTGACCAGGTCGACTCGGTCGACTCAGTCCGGCTCGCGGAGGCGCTGGCCAAGGCCGCGAAAGAGCGCGGACGGCCGCTGGACGTGCTGGTGCAGGTCAGCATCGACGGGGACACGTCACGGGGCGGATGTGCCGTCCCGGACGTCCCGGAACTGGCTGGCGCGATCACACGATCGGGTGATCTCATACTCCGAGGTGCGATGACTGTCGCACCCCGTGCGATGTCTCCAGTGGCAGCGTTTGAGGTGCTGGAGAAGGTGGTATCTGGCCTACGTGATGATCATCCCACTGCCACCGAGGTGTCAGCGGGGATGAGCGGAGACCTGGAAGATGCCATCGCGCACGGATCCACATGCGTGCGTGTCGGAACCGCGTTGCTGGGCAGTCGGCGACTAATCTCGCCGTAACTGTCGGGGAACCAAGGGGCCGGCCGCACCGTCCCTAATGGTGGGGATCTCGCGGAGGAGGGGCTGGGATGAGCGCGTTGCACAAGCTGAAGGCCTACTTCGGGATGGTCCCCGCCGAGTACGCAGACGACCCCGGCTACGAGGACGACCGGGGGCGCTACGGCGACTACCGGCCGGACTACGCAGCTGAGGCCGACGACTACGACCCTTACCCCCGGCGCAACCGCGCCTTCTCGGGCCGGTCCGAGTACCGGGCCGAGCTGGACGACTCGGACGACTACGAGCCGGAGTCCCGGCGCACCAGCACGCGGCGGTGGAACGCCGACGCGCCGGTGCACGGAGCCCTGGCGGTCGACCCGCACCGGGAGCCGGTCAGCAGACTGCGCCCGGTCGCCGAGCCGGTCAGCAACCCGCTGACGAGGATCACGACGCTCCACCCGCGGAACTACAGCGAGGCGCGCACCATCGGTGAGCACTACCGCGACGGGACGCCGGTGATCCTCAACCTGACCGACATGGACGACGCGGACGCCAAGCGTCTCGTCGACTTCTCGGCCGGTCTCGCGTTCGCGCTGCGCGGCTCGATGGACAAGATCACCAGCAGGGTGTTCCTTCTCTCACCGCCGAACGTGGACGTGACCGCGGAGGACCGCAAGAAGCTGGCTGAGGGCGGGTTCTCCACACACGGTTAGAGTTGTGTCGTGGCGCCCATCCTCTTCGTCCTGTACTACCTGCTCTTCTCGTTCTGGCTGCTCCTGACCGCGCGTGTTGTGGTCGAACTGGTGCGGTCGTTTGCGAGGGAGTGGCGTCCCGCTGGCGGCGTTGCCGTCACGCTGGAGACCATCTACACAGTGACCGACCCCCCGGTCCGTCTGCTGCGCCGGTTGATCCCAACCGTGCGGATCGGGGGCGTCGGGCTGGACCTATCGATTATTGTGCTGTTGCTGGTCGTTATCATTTTGATGCGAGTGGCAGATCCCAGGTGACGGGGAACCGGGATATCCGCAGCCCAGGAGTGCGAGAGGTGATCCGATGCCGTTGACCCCCGCTGACGTGCACAACGTTGCATTCAGCAAGCCGCCGATTGGCAAGCGGGGCTACAACGAGGACGAGGTGGACGCGTTCCTCGACCTGGTTGAGGGCGAGCTCGCCCGCCTGATCGAGGAGAACAACGACCTCCGTCAGCAGGTGGAGCAGCTTGACCAGCAGCTCGAGACCGCGCGTGCAGACCTCGACGACGCCCGCGCCAAGGCTTCTTCCGGTCCCATGACCACCCGCGTCGAGGAGCCGCGCCGCCTGGCGCCGGTTCCGCCGCCGTCGGTGCTGGAACAGACGTCGCCCGGTGGCGGCGGTGACCACCACGTGCAGGCCGCCAAGGTCCTGGGCCTCGCCCAGGAGATGGCGGACCGGCTGACCGGCGAGGCCAAGGCCGAGGCGGACGGCATGCTGTCCGAGGCCCGGACCAAGAGCGAGCAGCTCCTGTCCGACGCCCGTGCCAAGGCCGACACGATGGTCAACGAGGCCCGCACGCGTGCCGACACGATGCTCAACGAGGCGCGCACGCGCGCCGAGACGCTGGAGCGGCAGGCCCGCGAGAAGGCGACCGCGCTCGACCGCGACGCCCAGCGCAAGCACGCCGAGGTGATGGGCAACATCACCCAGGAGAAGAACACGCTCGAGAAGCAGATCGACAAGCTGCAGACGTTCGAGCGCGAGTACCGCACGCGACTCAAGACCATGCTGGAGTCCTCACTGCGCGACCTGCAGGACCGCGGCCCCGCCGCACCGTCCGACGGCCGTTCACAGGGCTACTCCTTCGGCGCCCGCGCCGAGGCAGGCTGATCTTGTCCTCGTGACGTAACCTGCGTCACGTGCTGTACATAGTTCTGCTGTTGGTGCTGGCAGCCCTCGGGTTGCTCGTGCCTGCGCTGACCACGTCCTCCACCGTGTGGGCATGGTCATCCGTGGGCGCGAGCACCGCGGCCGCAGTCGTCCTCGTGGCCGACTGGTGGCTGCGCCGGAGGGACCCCGCTGCCAGCCCTACTGTAGATCAACATGCTGTAGCCGATGATCAACGGGTAGTCACACCGTCGGTAGCCGACACGCCGGTCTCATCTGATGAACCACCGGAAGAGGACACCGACGCGGGCGACCTGCTGACCGTCGCCGACCTCGCGGACGAGGTGCGGGTGCTGGACGAACGCCCCCGCTACCACCTCGCCGCGTGCTCCTGGCTCGCCGGGCGCCCCACGCTGGGGCTCCCGGTGCAGGAGGCCCGTCAGCTCGGGTTCACGCCTTGTGGGCACTGCCGCCCCGACTCGACCCTGGCTTCCCGCCACCGGGCGTCGCAGACGTGACCTCTGTTCGCTCTCGGGCCGAGTCCTGGTCCGCCGGGAACTGGTGGATCAACTCGTAGCGGTCGCCCCCAGCCTCTTCGGGTGTGGGCATGCGTGCCGATACGGCTTCCTCGAAGTGGCTCAGTGCGTGGATCTGCTCAACGCTCCACGAACAGCAGCATGATCAGCAGCCCGAGCAGCACGAGGTCGATGACGATGCCGACCGGCTTGGAGTCGTAGCGGAGCCGCACGATCGTCGCGCCCACCATCAGCAGGCCCAGGCCGACGGTCGCGGCGATGCCGATCCACGACACGAACAGGCCCACGATCAGACCCGCGGAACCGGCCCACTCCAGCACGCCGATCGTCCGCCACAGACCGGCGCTCATCTGGAACTTGTCCCGGTACGCGAGCGAGCCCTTCACGCCGAGCACCTTGCCCGCGCCGGTGGCCAGGAAGAGCAGCGCGAGCACGATCGACAACGCAATGGTCATCGCGCGAGCATACGGTTTGCGTCGACCGGCTACGCTGGACCTACAAGGCACCGATCCGGCCATCACCGGGGAGCCTCCGGAAGAACGGGCGCAAGCCCTATTAGACCCGGACGGGTACGGCCCGTGACAGCCGAATGAGAGGCCAGCGCTCGACGCTCTGGCAAGCGGGGTGGTACCGCGGTACGCCGAAGGCAGGCGTGTCGTCCCCGTGGACCCAGTGACGCGCGAGGAGCAGCAGCGATGGCCTACCCCAAGGCGGGGCAACCAGCGGTCCCGGCACAGCCGTCCTTCCCGGACGTCGAACAGGACGTGCTCGGGTACTGGACGAAGGACGACACGTTCCAGGCCAGCATCGACCGGATCCCGGCCGGTGAGAACGGCGCGAACGAGTTCGTCTTCTACGACGGCCCGCCCTTCGCCAACGGCCTGCCGCACTACGGTCACCTGCTCACCGGCTACGTCAAGGACGTCGTCCCGCGCTACATGACCATGCGCGGCAAGCACGTCGAGCGCCGGTTCGGCTGGGACACGCACGGCATGCCGGCCGAGTTCGAGGCCGAGAAGCAGCTCGGCATCACGCACAAGAGCGAGATCGAAGCGCTCGGCATCGAGAAGTTCAACGAGGCGTGCCGCACGTCGGTCCTGCAGTACACCGACCAGTGGCGCGACTACGTGACCCGCCAGGCGCGCTGGGTCGACTTCGACAACGACTACAAGACCCTCGACCTCGACTACATGGAAAGTGTCATGTGGGCGTTCAAGGCCTTGTGGGACAAGGGCTTGGTCTACGAGGGCTTCCGCGTGCTCTGGTACTGCACGCGGTGCGAGACGCCGCTGTCCAACACCGAGACCAAGATGGACGACGCCTACCGCGAGCGGCAGGACCCGGCGGTCACCGTCGCGCTGCGGCTCGAGTCCGGCGAGAAGGCTCTCGTGTGGACGACCACGCCGTGGACGCTGCCCAGCAACCTCGCGGCCGCCGTGCACCCGGACGTCGACTACGTGACGGTCGAGGTCGACGGCGAGCGCTACCTGCTGGCCGAGGCCCGCGTCGGGGCGTACGCACGCGAGCTGGGCGAGGAGCCCGCCGTCGTGGCCCGCTACAAGGGCAGCGACCTGGTCGGCAAGAAGTACGCACCGGTGTTCGACTTCTTCGTCGGACGCGAGAACGCGCACCAGGTGCTCGCCGCCGACTACGTCACCACCGAGGACGGCACGGGCATCGTGCACATCGCGCCCGCGTTCGGTGAGGACGACAAGGTCGTGACGGACGCGGCGGGCATCGAGGTCGTCGTGCCGGTCGCCTCCGACGGCACGTTCACCGCCGAGGTCGCGCCCTACCAGGGCCAGCACGTCTTCGACGCCAACAAGAACATCATCCGCGACCTCAAGGAAGCGGGTCTGCTGCTCCGGCACGAGACCTACGACCACCCGTACCCGCACTGCTGGCGGTGCGCGACCCCGCTCATCCAGCGCGCGGTGTCGGCGTGGTTCGTCGCCGTGTCGCAGTTCAAGGACCGGATGGTCGAGCTCAACCAGCAGATCAACTGGGTGCCCGAGCACATCCGCGACGGCCAGTTCGGCAAGTGGCTGGAGAACGCGCGGGACTGGAACATCTCCCGCAACCGGTTCTGGGGCTCACCGATCCCGGTGTGGATCTCGGACAACCCCGAGCACCCGCGCGTGGACGTCTACGGCTCGCTCGACGAGCTGGAGCGCGACTTCGGCGTGCGCCCGACGGACCTGCACCGCCCGCACGTCGACGAGCTGACCCGGCCGAACCCGGACGACCCGACCGGGCGGTCGACCATGCGCCGCGTGCCGGACGTGCTCGACTGCTGGTTCGAGTCGGGCTCCATGTCGTTCGCGCAGGTGCACTACCCGTTCGAGAACGCGGCGTGGTTCGAGAACCACTACCCCGGCGACTTCATCGTCGAGTACAACGGCCAGACGCGCGGCTGGTTCTACACCATGCACGTGCTGGCGACGGCGCTGTTCGACCGGCCCGCGTTCCGCAACTGCCTGGCGCACGGCATCGTGCTGGGCGACGACGGCCAGAAGATGTCCAAGTCGCTCAAGAACTACCCGGACGTCAACGAGGTCTTCGACCGCGACGGCTCGGACGCGATGCGCTGGTTCCTGATGGCGTCGCCGATCCTGCGCGGCGGCGACCTGATCGTCACCGAGCGCGGCATCCGCGACGCGGTGCGCCAGGCCGTGCTGCCGCTGTGGAACTCGTGGTACTTCCTCGCGTTGTACGCCAACGCGGAAGGCCGGGAGGGCAGCTGGCGCACGGAATCGCAGCACGTGCTGGACCGGTACGTGCTGGCGAAGACGCACGACCTGGTGCGCGACGTGCAGGCGGCCATGGACGTCTACGACATCTCCGGCTCGTGCCAGCTGGTGCGCGAGTTCCTCGAGGTGCTGACGAACTGGTACGTCCGCCGCTCGCGCGACCGCTTCTGGTCCGGTGAGCAGGACGCGATCGACACCCTGCACACCGTGCTGGAGGTCGTGTCCCGCGTCGCCGCGCCGCTGCTGCCGTACACCACCGAGGTCGTGTGGCGCGGTCTCACCGGTGGCCGTTCGGTGCACCTGACGGACTTCCCGTCGGTCGCCGACCTGCCCGCCGACGACGCGCTCGTGGCCGCGATGGACCAGGTGCGCTCGGTCTGCTCGACGGCGTCGTCGCTGCGCAAGGCGAACAAGCTGCGCGTGCGCCTGCCGCTGACCAAGCTGACCATCGCCTCGGCCACGGCGGCCGCGCTCGGCGACTTCGCGGACATCATCCGCGACGAGATCAACGTCAAGCAGGTCGACCTGACCACGGACGTCGACGAGCACGGCCACTTCGAGCTCGCGGTCAACGCCCGCGCGGCGGGCCCGCGTCTCGGCCCGAACGTGCAGAAGGTCATCAAGGCCGTCAAGTCCGGCGACTGGTCCGAAGTGGACGGAAAGATCGTCGCCGCCGGCATCGAGCTGTTCGAAGGCGAGTACGAGCAGCGCCTCGTCGCGACCGACCCGGCCGCGACGGCCGCGCTGCCCGGTGGCGGTGGCCTGGTCGTGCTGGACACGACGGTCACGCCCGAGCTCGCCGCCGAGGGCGTGGCGCGCGACCTGGTCCGTGTCATCCAGCAGGCCCGCAAGGACGCCGACCTGGACGTGTCGGACCGGATCGCGGTGACCGCGCAGGTGCCCGCCGAGGTCGTGGACGCCGTCACCGGACACCTCGAGTTCGTCAAGGGCGAGACCCTGGCGAACGAGCTGGTGTTCGGCGACGTCGCCGAGGGCTCCGACGGTTCCGTCGGCGACGGCTCGAAGGTCAAGGTGGCCGTCCGCCGGGTGTGAGACGCAGGCCGCGATTCTGACCGCGTGCGTGGTGGCTCCGGCCACCGCGCACGCGGTTTCGCGTCAGTGGACGAGAACGAACCCGCCGGTGCCGGACGGCTCGCAGGTCGTGGTCACCGGTGGCGCGCCCGCCGGATGGTCACGCCGTGACCGAGTGGTGCTGCCGCTGAGCCCTCCTGACGAACACCCGGCGGACCAGCCGGACCCACACCGACCAGCGGGCCGGTCGCTCCGGTGGCCTGCCCGCCGCCGTCTCGGCGCGGTCCAGGAAGTCCTCGAGGCACGCGTCGTGCAGCCAGCGGATCACGAACGCCCAGCGCAGCCGGGGGAGCAGGGGGAAGTCGCCGAGCAGGGTGTGCCGCAGGGTGGTGCCGTCGGCCTCGAGCACGTGCGTGCCGGTCAGCCCGGTGAACGCGAACTCGACGCGGCGGCCGGGCTCGATGGCGGTGCAGCGGTAGCGGATCGGGCCGTGCCCGCCGTCCGCGCCGACGCCCAGCGGCCGGTCGAACTCCATGCGGCCCCAGGCGGGTGGCCACAGCTCCTGGATGCGGTCGATGGCGAACCCCGCGTCGCCGCTCAGCACCCGCTCGTGCACGTTCCTGATCATGGTTCCCCTCCATACGGTTGCGTATGTTCCTGAAACGTACGGTAGCGTATGGAACGTGGCGCGTCGATCCCGTGATGACTGGACTGCTGTGGCGATGACCTCACTCGCGGAAGGCGGGGTCCCCGCGGTCGCGATCGAGCCGATCGCGGCGCGGGCCGGTGCGACGAAGGGGAGCGTCTACCACCACTTCGCGAACCGGGACGCGTTGCTGCAGGCGACCGTCGAGCGGTGGGAACGCGAGCACACCGAGGCGGTGATCGAGCTCGTCGAGGCGGAGGAGACGCCGCTCGGCAGGCTGCGGGTGCTGTTCGGGACGGTGCTCGACCGCTCGCGGAAGGGGTCGATCGAGCTGGCGCTGCACAACGCCGCGGACGACCCGGTGGTCGCGCCCGTGCTGAAGCGGGTGAGCGAGCG
Organism: Lentzea tibetensis; assembly: GCF_007845675.1. Classification (GTDB taxonomy): domain Bacteria; phylum Actinomycetota; class Actinomycetes; order Mycobacteriales; family Pseudonocardiaceae; genus Lentzea; species Lentzea tibetensis. The sequence goes on from NZ_VOBR01000013.1 coordinate 152,461, forward strand.
GCGGATCGAGTACCTGACGGAGCTGTTCGCGGGGCTGGGTTTCCCGCCGGACGTGGCGCACCGCAGGGCCGTGCTCGCGTACTCGGTCTACCTGGGGCAGGTGCAGATGATGGCGACCCTGCCCGAGCTCGTGGAGCCCTTGCTCGACGAGGTCGTGCAGGTGCTCACGCGAGATTGATCAGCCGTGGGAACAGGGTCCGTAGAGAGCGGCGGGCGCGCCCGTGGTCATCGCCCAGTAGCGGTCGCCGTAGGACCAGTGCCACCACTCCGTCGGGTAGTTGACCAGGCCGACGCCCGACAGGGCCTCGCTCAACACGGTGCGGAGGTGCCGGGCCGCCGCGGTCAGGCCGGGTGCGTCGGTGTAGCAGCGGCCGTCGCTCTCCTCCGGGCTCGCGTTGATCCGGCAGCCCATGTCCAGCTGGGTGCCGTCGGGGCCGCACAGGGTCAGGTCCACCGCGGCGCCCGCGCAGTGCGGTGCGACCTCGGGAGGGGACACGTAGCGGCTCGCCGCGACGTGGATCTGCTCCGCCGTCCACTCCGGGTTCGCGGCGCGCAGCTCGTCGCCGTACTCCTCGAAGTAGTGCCGCTGCAACGACAGCGGGCGGTATCCCTCGACGATCAGCAGCCGCATGCCGTCCGGCAGTGCGTGCTGCGCCTGCCGGAGCCGGTCGACCACTCCGGTCCGCAGGTGGGCGAACGCACCGGTCTCGTCCACCTTCAGATCGGACACGGCGAACTCTCCGGACGAACGGACGTCGTGCAGGACGTCACCCTGTTCGCACACGGGCACCGATGTCACACGCGGATCTGACATGAGTACGACGTCTCGCATTCTGGTCATCATGCCAATGCGGCGTGATCGGTCGCACATCGGGTTGGCCATGAGGCATCGCATGTGAGTAGCATTGTTGGCGCGCCGGTCGTGTGACGTGATCGGGCTGTCGCACAGGGCTGGGGGGCCTTCATATTTCAGGCACACGTGTGCCGTTCATTCATCATCCGTTTCGTCTTTCTTCACCGTGTCGCGATCTGGGCCGCACGGCGATGGGTGACGTCATGATTTCACTGGGGGAATCGTGACCGTTTTCAGCTGGCATGAACATTCGTCCGCTTCTCTGCGTTGCTTGGTGGACGACGAGGTCGATGTCGTGCGCGACTGGCGGGTGGCCGTCGTGTACGGCGGGGTGTCCGCCGAGGACAGCCTTTACATGGCGAGCAAACCGAAATCCGAGTGGTCGGTGCACGACGTCGTGGGTGGACTTTCCGGAGTCACCGCCGAGGCCGTGTGGCTGGACCCCACGCGCCCCGACTTCGTCGATCGGGTCCGTCGCTTCGACGCCGCTTTCCTCAACGTTCACGGCGAGTTCGGCGAGGACGGCAACCTGCAGGGACTGCTGGCGTACCTCGGCGTCCCGTACACGGGCAGCGGTGTGCTGACGAGCGCCGTGGGTGCGGACAAGCGGGTCACCAAACTGGTGCTGAGCAGCAGCGGGGTCGCGGCGCCCGCCCACCGCCGCGTGCGGCCGGGCGACGTGGCCGGCGTCAGCGCGCCGGTCATGGTGAAGGCCGTGAACGGCGGCAGCAGCGTCGGGATGGAGCTCGTCGTCGACACCGCGGACGTCGCGGGCGTGGTGGACCGCCTGCACGGCGGCGGATTCACCGATCTCATCGTCGAGTCGTTCGTCGAAGGGGTGCCGGTCACCGTTCCCGCACTCAAAATCGGCGGCGACGTGGTGCTGCTCCCTCCGGTGCTCTGCATCTCCGAACGCGAGTACTACGACGAGTACAGCAAGCTCTGTGGAGAAGAGGCCGGATCGGTGCGGTACGACACCGTCACCGATGTGGCGGACCCGCGGCTGCGCGTCCTGCACGACGCGACGCGCGCGGTGCTCGATGAGATCGATTTCGAAGGCGCGATCCGGGTCGATTTCGTGCTCAGCGAGAACGGCGAACCGGTTCTTCTCGAATTGAACACACTTCCGGGCGTGCAGCGCGGCAGCAATCTCGTGTTGTCCGCCGAGGCCGCGGGAATCAGCTACGAATCGCTGCTCGCCGTCGTGCTGGCCAGCTCCGCGAACGGGACCAAGCTCGTTCCGTGGCTGAGGAAGAGTCTCGTCGCGAAATGAATGTGAAGGAAACGGGAGCGATCAGCACCGCGGACCGCGTGGTGCGTCGCGTGCCGCGGTTGTCGGGGCTCAGCCCGGCGACCGCGGCGTCCAACGTCGTCGGCATGACCAGCTACCTGGCACTCAGCGTGTGGGTGCTGCAGACGTCGCACTCCTACTTCCTGTCCGCGGCGGTGTTCGGCTGCCAGTGGGTCGTGCCGCTGCTCTGGCCGCCCGCGATCGCCCGCCTGACCGCCCGCGGTTGGGCGGGCGCCGTCGCGGCCCGGTCAGAGTGGTGCGCCGCCGCGCTCTCGCTCGTGCTGGCCGGCGTCGTCCACACGGGCTCGGTGACCGCGGTGCTGGTGCTGGTCATGGCCCGCGGCCTGTGCGACTCGGTGACGAGGGCATCGGCGGCGCTCGTCGTGAAGGTCGCCGCGGAGTCGCCCGCCGAGGTCGAACGCGTGGTGTCGCGGATCGAGCTGTGGCGGATCGTCGGCACGTCCTCGGCGGGTGTGTTGTTCGCGGTGTTCGCCGAGACGGTGTCGGTGTCGGTGCTGCTGGTCGCCGCCGGTCTCGTGCTGTGCGCGACCGGGCTGGTCTACCGCGTCGTGGCGCCCGCGGGCACCGCACCGAGGCCGGAGGAACCGGCGGCGGGCTCGATCCTGGCCGGGCTGCGGGAGCAGCCGCTGGTGCGGGCGTGGCTGTGGCAGCTGGGCCTGGTCGCGGCGTTCCAGGGGCTGCACAACGCGATCCGCGTCGCGTACCCCGAGCAGCAGCTCGGGGCGGGCGTCGCGGGCGTCGGGGTGGTCAGCGCGGTCAGCACGCTGGGCGTCGTGGCAGGCGGGTGGCTCGCGAGCCGGGAGAACGTGACCCGGCTGCTCGCGCGGGTGCCCGAGTGGGCGCTGGTGCTCGCGGTCGCGACGACCGCGGCGGCCGCGGTGCTGATCCCGGCGCCGGTGCCGAGCTACGCGGCGTACTTCGTGTTCATGGTGCTGTTCGAGTTCGCGTTCATGAGGTTCAACCTCGCCGTCGTGACGTCGACCGACGTGCGGCACGCGCCCGCGGTGCTGAGCCTGCGGGCGACGCTGCTGTCCGGCAGCACGCTCGCGGGTCTCGTGCTCACGTCGGGGCTGCTGTCGGTCATGTCCGTGGCGGCGAGCACCGCGGTGGCGGGTGCCCTGCTGGCGATCCTGTCCGGGTGGCGGCACGTCCGCGCACGGGCCGACCGGAAGATGTGAGAGGCAACAGTGCTCTACCAGGGATACAACGAGCGAGCGGTCGCGGTGGTCGACGCGCTGTCGTCGGGACACCTCTACGGCCCGGCTTTCCGTGCGCGTGGCGTCCGGGTGGTCCACGTCCGCAACCACGAGGCCAACTGCGGGCCGCAGGTCGGGACGTTCCACGGCGGCGACTTCGTGGCCGCCCTCGACTACCGGGGTGACGTGGCGGCCACCGCCGCCGAGCTGGCGGAGCTCGGCGTGCGGCACGTGCTGGCCGGGACCGAGAGCGGTGGTGACGTCGCCGACCTCCTGGCCGTCCGGCTCGGGCTCGCGACCGCCAACCAGGACGGCTTCGCGTCGGCTCGCCGGGACAAGCGCGTCATGCACCAGGCCGTGCACCAGGCGGGCGTGCCCGTGCCGTGGCAGCGTCACCTCGGGCCGGACGGCGGGGTCGTCTGGGAGACCGGCGGCCCGCTGCCCGGTCGCGTGGTGGTGAAACCACCCGCGAGCACGGGGACCGACGGCGTGCTGGTGTGCTCGGGTGACGCGGAGACCGATGCCGCGGTGCGCGACGTGCTGCGCGCCAGCAACGCGTACGGGCAGCGCAACGACGGCGCCGTGGTGCAGGAGTACCTCACCGGGACCGAGTACATGGTGAACACCGTGACCGTGGCCGGGCGGCACGCGGTCGTCGAGGTGTGGCGGTCCGACAAGAAGGTGGTCGACGGCAGGCCGATCTACGATCGCCAGGTGCTCGAGAGCCCGGACGACCCGGCGGCCGTGCGGATCATCGGCTACGTCAGCCGGGTGCTCGACGCGCTGGGCGTCCGCTGGGGCGCCGCGCACACCGAGCTGATCGACGGTGCCGCCGGACCGCTGCTGCTCGAGACCGGCACCCGGCTGCCCGGTGGCAGCGATCCGTCGCTCGCACTGGCCGCGCTCGGCACCAGCCACGTCGACGAGGTCGTCGAGTCGTACCTCGCGCCGGACACCGTCGCCGCGCGAGGTCCCGTTCGCCCGCTGCGCAAACGCGCGTGGGGCGTCAGCCTGATCTCGCCGGTCACCGGGAACCTCCGCAGGCCGGTGGACCTGCGACCGATCCGCGCGCTGCCGTCGTTCCACGGGATGCGCGTCGCGCTGGGTGCCGGGCAACGGCTGACCCGCACCGTCGACATGTTCACCAAGCCCGGCGGGCTCTACCTGTGCCACGAGGACGAGCGTCAGCTGAGCGAGGACTACGCCGCCGTCCGGGAATGGGAGCGCGTCGAGCTGCCGGGGGCCGTCGATGCGGCCTGACGAGTCCTGCGTGCTCGACGTGGTCCGGTACCCGCAGCGCTTCGCGCCGGACGAGTGGCCCGCGGGTGCGGTGCTGGCCGGTGAGGGTGCGCAGCACTGGAGCGACCGCGCCTGCGGCCTCGCCTGCCTGCGGATGGTCTTCGACCACTTCGGGCTGCCGGTGCCGTCGCAGTGGGAGCTGCTGGTGGAGGCGCTCGAGCTGGACGCCTACACCCCGCGCGGCTGGAAGCACCAGGGGCTGGCCGACCTCGCGGTGCGGCGCGGCCTGGTCGCGGTTCCGCTGGCCATCGGCGGTGTCGACGAGCTGCACGCGCTGTTGCGGGGCGGCGGACCGGTCATCGTCTCGGTGACCCACGAGCTGCCGGTGGACGGCCGTCGTGGTGGCCACCTCGTCGTCGTGGCCGGGGTGCGGATCCCGGAGCACGAGGTCGTGTTCCGGGATCCGTCCCGATGGGGCGGTGAGAACTCGGTCGTCCCGGCGGAGCGCTTCGTGCAGAGCTTCTCCGGGCGCGGTATCGCGTTCTCCAGAGCGACCTGATCAGGCCGCCGTCGTCCACAACGCGTGGGCGATGACGTCCGCGTTGCGGTCGAGCGCCGTCGCGTTGATGTTCGCCGTCGTGTCGCACGAGCGGTGGTAGCAGCGGTCGTAAGCCTGGCCGGCCGTGCCACCCCACTTCGCCGCCTGAGCCGAGGTCTTGGTGCCCTCGGCGCCGGTGAACGTGCCACCGATCGGGATGCCCGCCCGCGCGAACGCCGCGTGGTCGGAGCGCCCGCCGACGCTGGTCAGCTCGGTCTGCACGTTCAGCGCGGTGAAGCCCGCCTGCAACGTCTGCTGGAGCTTCAGCGAGCCCGACGGCTGGCCGGACGCGCTGTAGACGAAGTAGCCGGGGTTCGGCGAGCCGGTCATGTCGAAGTTCAGGTACGCCTTGATCTTCGACTTCTCGGCGGCGGGCAGCGAGTTCACGTAGAACGTCGAGCCGATCAGGCCGCGCTCCTCAGCACCCCACCAGCCGAAGCGCAGGTGCTTCGTCGGCTTGAAGCCGGTCGCCTTCACGGCGAGCGCGACCTCGAGGTTGCTGGCGGAACCGGAGCCGTTGTCGTTGATGCCCGGACCGGCGGTGACGCTGTCGAGGTGGCTGCCCAGCATGACGATGTCGTTCGGGTCGCCACCCGGCCAGTCCGCGATCAGGTTGTAGCCGGTCGCGCCGCCGTTGGTGAACGACTGCACGCGGGTCACGAACCCGGCGGCGTCCAGCTTGCTCTTCACCCAGTTCACCGAGGCCAGGTACCCCGGACGACCGTGTGCGCGGTTGCCGCCGTTCGCGGTGGCGATGCTCTGCAGCTGGTTCAGGTCGGCCTGGACGGCCGCGACCGAGATGTTCGGCGCGGCCAGAGCCGTCACCGGGGCGGCCTGTGCGGCCGTACCGGCGCCGATCAGCGCTGCTGAGGCCAGCAGCGCGGTGATGATCCTCATGGTTCAACTCCTGCAGGGATAGGGATGAGCCACTGATCAACATGCTCCTGAACGAATGGGTATCGCTAGGTGCTTTCGGCGGGAACTAGGGGTTTCGGATTAGTCCAATTCGTGGGTCATCGGGAGAATGAGCAGGTGGGAGACGTCACGAGTGTGCTGGGGATCGGCGCGGCTGTGTTGCTGATCTCGGTTCTCGCCGTGCGCGTGTCCATCCGGCTCGGCCTGCCGTCGCTCCTGCTGTACCTCGGCATCGGCGTGGTGCTCGGCGAGTCGGTGCTCGGCATCGACTTCGAGGACGCCGACCTGACCAGGTCGCTCGGCATCGCGGCGCTCGTGCTGATCCTCACCGAGGGCGGTCTGACCACGCGCTGGCAGGCGGTGAGGTCGTCCTTCTGGCTCGGCGTCTCGCTGTCCACGGTGGCCGTCGCGGTGAGCGTCGCGATCACCGGGACCGCGCTGCACTACCTGCTCGGACTCGACTGGCGGGTCGCGCTGCTGTGGGGCGCGGTGCTGTCGTCAACCGACGCCGCCGCCGTGTTCAGCGTGCTGCGGACGCTGGGGGTCGGGAAGCGGTTGACCGGCGCGCTGGAGCTCGAGTCCGGCCTCAACGACGCACCCGTCTACCTCGCGGTCGTGCTGCTCGCCTCCACCGAGCCGATCTCCTGGACCGCCCCGTTCCTGATGATCTACGAGCTCGCCGCCGGTGGCGCGGTCGGCGTGCTGCTCGGCTGGCTCGGCGGAGTCGCGCTGCGCCGGGCCGCACTGCCCGCGACCGGCCTCTACCCGCTCGCCACCGTCTCCGTGTGCGTTCTCGCCTACACCGCGGGCGACCTCGCCCACGCGTCCGGTTTCCTCGCCACCTACGCCGCCGCGCTCGTGCTCGGCAACGCCCGGCTGCCGCACCGCGCCGACACGCTCTCGTTCGCCGAGGGACTCGGCTGGCTCGCCCAGATCGGCCTGTTCGTCCTGCTCGGCCTCTACGCCTCGCCGTCGCGCCTGCTCGGCGCCGCCGTCGCCGCGATGGTCGCCGGCGCGGTGCTGCTGCTGGTCGCCCGGCCGGTGTCGGTGCTGCTTGCCGCGTTGCCGTTCAAGGTCCCGTGGCGCGAGCAGGTGTTCCTCTCCTGGTCCGGGCTGCGCGGCGCGGTGCCGATCGTGTTCGCGCTGATCCCGTTGATCCAGGGCCTGCCGGGCGCGCAGGACCTGGTGGACGCGGTGTTCGTGCTGGTCATCGTGCTGACGCTGGTGCAGGGCAGCACGCTGCCGTGGCTGGCGCGCTGGCTCGGCCTGGTGAGATCCGGCGAGGCGACCGAGGTGCAGGTCGACGCGGCGCCGCTGGACGAGCTCGCGGCCGAGCTGCTCCAGGTGCGCATCCAGCCCGGTTCGAAACTGCACGGCGTGTACATGACCGAGCTGCGGCTGCCGGTGGGGGCGACGGTCAGCCTGATCGTGCGGGCCGGAAAGGGGTTCACACCGCAGCCGACGACCCGGCTCCAGGAGCACGACCAACTGCTCGTCGTCACCACGGAAGAGGTCCGCACTGCAACAGAACGGCGCATCAGAGCCGTTGATAGAGCAGGAAGGTACGCACGCTGGGTGGGTGAGACGGGGGAGTGATCGCGCATGGGAGTCGTCATCGGGATCTGGGCGGCCACGAGTCTCGCGATCATCCTGCTCGGCGTCGCCCGCGCCAGGCGCAACGGCCGGATCGACGCGTTCGGCATGACCGTCGAGGGCACGGTCGTGGACAACAAGCAGGGGAAGTACCCGGTGGTCCGCTACCGGGTCGGTGACGAGAAGTTCACGAAGGTCGGCCGCGCGCAGGACCCGCTCGAGATGGGCTCGAAGGTCGAGGTCCGCTACGACCCGACCCGGCCGTCCGTCGCGGACGTCGACGAGCCGGTGTCCGCCAAGGGCTACATCTGGGTGGGCGCGCTGTCGATCGCGGTGCTGGTCGCGATGTTCGTGCTGTCCCGTCTCGCGATGTGATCGGCCGCCTATCGTGCGCGCATGGTTCTCTGGTTGTGGGGGCTCGCCAGCGTCGGGCTGATCGCGTACGGGGTGCATCTCCGCGTTCGGAGCGCACGCATCGCGGCCCTGCGGACGTCCGTGCAGGGCACGATCGTCGACAGCAAGTGGAACAACACCGAAGAGCCGCGCCGGTACTTCCCGGTGGTGCGCTACAAGGTCGGCAGGCGCTCGTTCACCACGGTCGGGAAGGTGCACGCCTCGCGCAAGCACGAGGTCGGCACCGCGGTCGAGGTGCGCTACGACCCGGCTGATCCGGCCGCCGGCGACGTCGACGGTGCGCGCATGGGGACCAGGTTCATCGTGTGGGGCGTGGCGTCGTCCGCCGTGCTGGGAGGCATGCTCCTGCTCAGTCTCACGATGTGATCGGGTGTCGACGGGGCGTGGGCGCTTCCGCTAACTTCGAACACGAGGTCATGAGTGCCAGCGCGAAGCCCAGGCTTGCTGGCCGGCAACCCTCCTACCGCGGTGGGGTGCCCCTGGTGAGGACCTGGTCCGGTGCGTGGTGCACCGGGCAAGCGCGGGCCCTCCGACGGGTCCCTGGCCCGAGGAGCCTCCACCATGACGCTCGCACTGCCCAAGGTCACCGTTCCCGCCGTCGTCGGTGCCGACCTGCGCGTGCCGCTGGTCACCGGTGAGCGGGTCACCTACGCCAACCTCGACCACGCGGCGAGCGCGCCGTGTCTCGAGCAGGTGCGCGACGCCGTCGACGAGCTGCTGCCCTGGTACGCCAGCGTGCACCGCGGCGCCGGGTTCGCCTCCCAGGTCTCCACGCGCGTCTACGAGCAGGCCCGCGACAAGGTGCGCCGCTTCGTCGGCGCCCGCCCGTCCGACACCGTCGTCTTCACCCGCAACACCACCGACGCGCTGAACCTGCTGGCCCGCAGCGTGCCCAAGGGCACCGCGGTCGTGCTGTTCGACTCCGAGCACCACGCCGCACTGCTGCCGTGGCGCGGCCGCCACGTCCAGCGACTCGTCACCCCGACTTCGTCCGACGCGGCTGTCGTCGCGCTGGACCGGGCCCTCGCCGCCGCTCCGGTCGGCCCGCGGCTCGTGATCGTCACCGGAGCATCCAACGTCACCGGCGAACTGTGGCCGGTAGCCGAGTTCGCGCGCGTCGCCCGCAGGCACGGAGCCCGCATCGCGCTGGACGCCGCGCAGCTCGCCCCGCACCGCGCGTTCTCCGTGCGCGAGCTGGACGTCGACTACGTGGCGTTCTCCGGGCACAAGATCTACGCGCCGTTCGGCGCCGGTGTGCTGGTCGGCCGCGCGGACTGGCTGCAGGCCGCCGAGCCGTACCTGGTCGGTGGCGGTGCCACCGCCAAGGTGACCGACCACGGCGACCGGCTCGGCGTCGCCTGGTCCGCGGTGCCCGAGCGGCACGAGGCGGGCAGCCCGAACGTCGTCGGCGTGCACGCGCTCGGTGTCGCCTGCGACGTGCTGTCGCGGCACTGGGAGCAGACCGTCGCGCACGAGGAGGCGCTGCTCGCGCGGCTGCGCTCCGGGCTGGAGTCGATTCCGGGGCTGCGCTCGTTGTCGCTGTTCACCGACTCGTCGCGGGTCGGCGTCGTGAGCTTCACGCTGGCCGGGCTGGACGCCGGGTTCATCGCGGCCGCGTTGTCCGCCGAGTACGGCATCGGCGTGCGGGACGGCGCGTTCTGCGCCCACGTGGCCGTGTCCCGCCTCGCCGCCCGCACCGGCGCGCACGAGCAGCGCGCACTGCGGGCCAGCATCGGCCTCGGCACGACCGCCGAGCACGTCGACCGTCTGGTCGCCGCGCTGCGCACTCTGGTGACCGACGGACCCCGCTGGAACTACGTCGAGCGCGACGGCCGCTGGGTGGCCGAGGACGACAGCCGAACCCTGCCGCCGTTCCTCGCGTAGAACAGTTCGTGGACAATGACCTGGTGAGTGAAGAGCCCAAGACCGCGTCGACCGAGGTCACACCGGCCGACGACACCCCGGTCGCGGAGAACCCGGACGCCAAGTCCGTGCTCCCCGAGGGGGCTCCGGCCAAGACGGCGACCGAGAGATTCGCCGCGCGCAAGGCGCTGGCCGAGAAGCTCGCCGCCAAGGTCAGCGCCACCTCTGAGGCCTCTGCCGCGGCTTCGGCTGCGAAGAGCGCTGCTGAGCCCGCGGCCGCGGGCAAGGCGGCGGGGGAGAAGAGCTCGGCCGCGCCTGCTCAGGCTGCACCGACGCAGGCCGCACCGAGTTCCGCCGCGAAGAGTCCTGCTGCGAAGAGTCCTGCTGCGAAGAGTTCTGCTGCGAAGAGTTCTGGCCAGAAGCGTCCTGGTGCGAAGAGTTCGGCCACTTCGGGGGCGGCGACTGCGGGTGCGGCCAAGGGGAGTGCGCCCGACCAGGCTCCCGCCAAGAAGGCACCGGCCTCGGGCGAGCCAGTCGCGGCAGTGGAAGCTTCGTCCGGCGAGCCCGCGGCCGCTGGGCCGGCTGCTCCGGAGAAGTCTCCGGTCAACCTGTTCTCCCCGGCGCGGCGGGCCAGCGCCGCGGAGGCCGCCCCGGCAGCGCAGGACGCTGCCGACTTGTTCTCGCCCGCGCCGGCCTCGGGCGAGCGCGCCGCCGAGGCCTCCGCCGCGAAGCCTCCGGCCGACCAGTCTTCACCGGCGCGGCCTGCAGAAGCCCCCACCGGGGCGCGTTCGGTCGATCAGTCGTCGGTGGCGCGGTCTGCGGACGCTCCCGCCGCGAAGCCTCCGGCAGATCAGTCTTCGGTGGCGCGGTCCGCTGTGGCTCCTGCCGCGAAGCCTCCGATCGGCCAGTCTTCACCGGCGCGGTCTGCGGAGGCCCCGGCCGGGCAGCGTCCGGCCGATCAGTCGTCCGCGGCGCGGTCCGCGGAGGTCCCGGCCGGGCAGCGTCCGATTGACCAGTCGTCGGCGGCGCGGTCCGCCGATGCTCCCGCCGCGAAGCCTCCGATCGACCAGTCTTCAATGACGCGGCCCGCGGAAGCCCCGGCCGGGATGCGTTCGGCCGACCAGTCTTCAACGACACGGCCCACAGAGGCCCCCGCCGGGCAGCGTCCGGTCGACCAGTCGTCGGCGGCGCGGTCCGCCGACGCCCCCGCCGCGAAGCCCGCGGCCGGCCAGCCTTCAGTGGCGCGGCCCGCGGAAGCCCCGGCCGGGATGCGTCCGGCTGATCAGTCTTCAGTGGCCCGATCCGAGCAGGCCCCGGCCGACCTGTCGTCGTCGAGCGAGCAGGAAAGCGCGGTCGAGGCCCAGCTCTCCGCGGAGTCCGCCTCCCTGGAGACGGCTCCGTTCCAGAAGCAGTCTCTTCCCACCGAAGAGCCGGCCGTCACCGAGATTCCCGAGCTCGAAGAGGACCGCGTCGAGGCGTCCGTGGCGGAAGCCCCGGTGGAGGAGTCCCAGGCGGGCGAGCTCCGACTGGACGACGAGCTGGACGACGAGCCCGCCCCCAAGCCGAAGGCCAAGTCCAAGGCCAAGCCCGAGAAGCCCGCGGACGACGAGCCGTTCGAGTCGTTCGGCGGCGGCTCGCTGGCGGGCGAGCTCCCCATCCCGCGCACCAAGCTGCTGAGCGTCATCGCGGCGATCGTGCTGGGTCTCGACCTGCTGACCAAGGTCGCGGCGGTGGCGTTTCTCGAGCAAGCGGCCCCGATCAAGCTGTTCGGCGGCGTGCTCTACCTGTCGTTCGTCCGCAACCCCGGCGCCGCGTTCGGGCTGGCCGAGGGCATGACGTGGGTGCTGGCGCTGATCGCGCTGGGCGTCGTCGGGTTCATCCTGTGGATCTCGCGGAACCTGCGGTCGCTCGGCTGGGCCATCGGGCTCGGCGGTGTGCTGGGCGGTGCGCTCGGCAACCTGTTCGACCGGATCTTCCGCACTCCGGGCCCGATGCGCGGGCACGTGGTTGACTTCCTCTCGTTGCTCGACCCTTACGGCCGGGTGTGGCCGGTGTTCAACGTCGCCGACATGGCGATCGTCTGCGGTGGTGGGTTGATCGTGTACATGGCGTTGCGCCAGCACGACTACGACGGCACCGTGCACAAGAAGAAGGTCTCAGTGTGAGCGGTTACCGCACCCTGCCCGTCCCCGACGGCCTCGACGGCATGCGTGTCGACGCGGGCCTCGCCAAGCTGCTCGGGCTCTCGCGCACCGTCGTCGCCGCGCTGACCGAGTCCGGCGACGTCGTGCTCGACGGGCGTCCCGCCGGGAAGTCCGACCGGCTCGTCGCCGGGTCGGTGCTCGAGGTGACGCTGCCCGAGCCGGAACGACCGGTCGAGATCGTCGCGATCCCCGTCGACGGCCTCATCGTGCTGCACGAGGACGACGACATCATCGTCGTCGACAAGCCCGTCGGCGTCGCCGTGCACCCGTCGCCCGGCTGGACCGGCCCCACCGTCGTCGGCGGCCTCGCCGCCGCCGGGCACCGGGTCGCCACGTCCGGCGCCGCCGAACGGCAAGGCGTGGTGCACCGGCTCGACGTCGGCACCACCGGCGTCATGGTCGTCGCCAAGAGCGAGAACGCCTACTCGGCGCTCAAGCACGCGTTCAAGGAACGCACGGTCGACAAGATCTACCACTCGATCGTCCAGGGACATCCGGACCCGATCAAGGGCACCATCGACGCCCCGATCGACCGGCATCCCAAGCACGACTACAAGTTCGCGGTGATGAACTCCGGCAAGCCGTCGATCACCCACTACGAGGTGGTGGAGGCGTTCCGGGCCGCGTCACTGGTCGAGGTGCACCTCGAAACCGGGCGCACGCACCAGATCCGCGTGCACTTCTCGGCGTTGCACCACCCGTGCGTCGGAGACCTGACCTACGGCGCCGACCCGACGCTGGCCAAGCGGCTCGGGGTGACCCGCCAGTGGCTGCACGCGCACCGGCTCGGGTTCCACCACCCCGCCGACGGGCAGTGGGTCGAGTTCACCAGCGAGTACCCGGCCGACCTGGCCACGTCGCTGGAGAAGCTGCGCGAAGAGGGCTGACCCGGTTGGACCGCGAGGCTCAGTCCTCGACGGTCCACACCAGGGTGTTCACGTCGACCTCGGAGCGCACGCTCCAGCGCACCTGCGTGACCACGGTCTCTTCGGGCAACACGTAGACCGTGTGCCCACCGGCGGTCTCGCCGGGCTGCACGCCGATCTTGTGCGACGGCCGTGACGACAGCGACACCGGCGCCTTCGTCACGGTCTCCCCGGTCTTGGTCACCAGCACCAGGTACATGTCCGGCAGCGAGTTGAACGCGATCTGGCTGCGGTTGGTCAGCTCGGTGTGCACGACCACCGCCCGCTCGCCCTCGGCCAGCTTGTAGCCGGCCGCGGTGAACAGGAAGTCGGCCGGGTCGACGACCTCGACCAGCTGGATGGCCAGGTGGGCGCCCTCGAGGCTGTCGGCCTCCAGGGTGGAGCCGATCTTGCCCGTCCGCGACACCACCTTCGGCGGCGCGGCGGGCTGGTCGCCGCGTGCCCAGTCCGCCGTCTGGGGCGGGCCCCACGTCTGCATGGGCTGCGGTTGCGGCTGCGCCGGGAACGGCGTGCTCTGCGGGCCCGGCACGTGGTGCGGGCCGGAACCGGTCTGGTACGGACCGCTCTGGTAGACGGGGTACGGGCCGGACGGCGTGCCCTGGTAGTTCCCGTACGCCACGCTGTTCGCCAGCGCCTTGCGGATGCCGTTGGGGTCGCACTCGACGCCGACCAGCAGCGGGAGGCCGCTGCCGGACAGCGTGATCAGCCGAGCGGCCGCCTCGCGTGGGTCCATACCCAGGCGGGCGGCGACCTCGTGCACTGCCGCACGCCCCATCTCCGCGATCAGTGCGAGAAGACGGGCGTCGACTGGATCAGGCGCGACCACGAAAACACGCTACCTCGCGGGCGTGATCGTCGCGTAGGCGGCTGGTGCCAACGGTGAAACCTGTGTCGGTCGCACCCCCTGTCCCGAGCGCGATATAGGGTTGGGAGACTCCCATCCGCGCCTTCCCCGCGCGCCCGTTTCGCATCCCTCAGGAGGCATGGTGTCGGACTCGTTTGTGCATCTGCACGTGCACACCGAGTACTCGATGCTCGACGGCGCGGCCAAGCTGAAGGACATGTTCGCCGAGTGCGAGCGCCTCGGCATGCCCGCCGCCGCGATCACCGACCACGGCAACATGTACGGGGCGTACGACTTCTACCGGCAGGCCACGGCCGCCGGGATCAAGCCGATCATCGGCATCGAGGCTTACCTGGCGCCGGAGAGCCGCTTCAACAAGCAGCGCGTGCTGTGGGGCGACCCCGGCCAGAAGTCCGACGACGTCTCCGCTTCAGGTGCGTACACCCACCAGACGATCTGGGCGGCCTCGAACGAGGGCCTCCACAACCTGATGAAGATGTCCAGCCGCGCCTCGACCGAGGGCCAGCTGGGCAAGTGGCCGCGGATGGACTCCGAGCTGATCGCGGAGCACTCCAAGGGTCTGATCGCGACGACCGGGTGCCCGTCCGGCGAGGTGCAGACGCGGCTGCGGCTGGGGCACTACGACAAGGCGCTCGAAGCGGCCGCGAAGTGGCGGGACATCTACGGCGCCGAGAACTTCTTCGTCGAGCTGATGGACCACGGCATCGACATCGAGCGCCGGGTCCGCGACGACCTGCTGAAGATCGCGGACACGCTCAAGATCCCGTTCGTCGTGACGAACGACTCGCACTACACGTACTCCGAGGACCGGGACGCGCACGCCGCGCTCCTGTGCGTGCAGACCGGCAAGACGCTGCAGGACCCGACGCGGTTCAAGTTCGACGGCACGGGCTACTACCTCAAGTCGCCGGACGAGATGCGCGCGATCGACTCGTCCGACGCGTGGCAGCAAGGCTGCCGGAACACGTTGCTCGTGGCCGAGAAGGTCGACACCGCGGGCATGTTCGAGTTCCGCAACCTGATGCCGCGGTTCCCGATCCCCGAGGGCAAGTCGGAGCACGAGTACTTCCGCGAGGAGGTCTGGGCCGGCATGCACCGCCGGTTCCCGGACGGCGTGGACGACGTCCACAAGCAGCAGGTCGAGTTCGAGATCGGCGTCATCCTCCAGATGGGCTTCCCGGCCTACTTCCTGGTCGTCGCGGACTTCATCAACTGGGCCAAGGCGAACGGCATCCGCGTCGGCCCCGGCCGTGGTTCTGCCGCGGGCGCGCTCATCGCGTACGCCATGGGCATCACAGACCTCGACCCGCTGGCCCACGGACTGATCTTCGAGCGGTTCCTGAACCCGGACCGCGTCAGCCCGCCCGACATCGACATCGACTTCGACGAGCGCCGGCGCGGTGACGTCATCCGGTACGTGACGGACAAGTGGGGCAAGGAGAACGTCGCCCAGGTCATCACGTTCGGCACCATCAAGGCGAAGGCCGCGATCAAGGACTCGGCGCGAGTCCTCTACGGCCAGCCCGGCTACGCGGTCGCGGACCGGATCTCCAAAGCCATGCCGCCCGCCGTGATGGGCAAGGACATCCCGCTGTCGGGCATCTTCGACCCGCAGCACAAGCGGTACAACGAGGCCGCCGAGGTGCGCGGCCTCTACGACACCGACCCGCAGGTCAAGGAGATCATCGACACCGGGCGAGGCCTCGAGGGCCTGATCCGCAACGCCGGTGTGCACGCCTGCGCGGTCATCATGTCCGCGGAGCCGCTGATGGACCACATCCCGGTGTGGCAGCGCCCGCAGGACGGTTCGATCATCACGCAGTTCGACTACCCGACCTGCGAGACGCTCGGCCTGCTGAAGATGGACTTCCTCGGCCTGTCGAACCTCACGACGATCGAGGACGCGCTCACCAACATCGAGCTGAACGGCAAAGAGGCGCCGGACCTCGACAAGATCGAGCTGACGGACAAGAAGACCTACCAGCTGCTGTCGAAGGGCGAGACGCTCGGCGTGTTCCAGCTGGACGGCGGGCCCATGCGGGACCTGCTGCGGCTCATGCGTCCCGACAACTTCGAGGACATCTCGGCCGTCGGCGCGCTGTACCGGCCCGGCCCGATGGGTGCGAACTCGCACACGAACTACGCGCTGCGCAAGAACAAGCTCCAGGAGATCACGCCGATCCACCCGGCGCTCGCGGAGTCGCTGGCGGACATCCTCGGCACGACCTACGGCCTGATCGTCTATCAGGAGCAGGTCATGGCCATCGCGCAGAAGCTCGCGGGGTACACGCTCGGACAGGCGGACCTCCTGCGCCGCGCGATGGGCAAGAAGAAGAAGGAGATCCTGGACAAGGAGTTCGCCGGCTTCGAGGCGGGCATGATCGCGAACGGCTTCCCGCCGGACGCGATCAAGACGCTGTGGGACATCCTCGTCCCCTTCGCGGACTACGCCTTCAACAAGGCGCACTCCGCCGCGTACGGCCTGGTCTCCTACTGGACCGCCTACCTGAAGGCGAACTACCCGGCCGAGTTCATGGCCGCACTGCTCACCACGAACTCCGACAACAAGGACAAGTCGGCGATCTACCTCGCCGAGTGCCGCCGGATGGGCATCACCGTGCTCCCGCCGGACGTCAACGAGTCCGAGCGCGAGTTCGCCCCGGTCGGCAAGGACATCCGCTTCGGCCTCGGCGCGGTCCGCAACGTCGGCGCCAACGTCATCGACTCGATCATCAAGGCGCGCAAGGAGAAGGGGAAGTTCGTCGACTTCTCGGACTTCCTGCGCAAGATCGACGCGCTGGCGTGCAACAAGAAGGTCGTCGAGTCGCTGATCAAGGCCGGTGCGTTCGACTCGCTCGGCCACCCGCGCAAGGGCCTGCACATGGTGCACGTCGAGGCCGTCGAGTCCGTCATGATCACCAAGAAGGAAGAGGCGCGCGGCCAGTTCGACCTCTTCGGCGGCGGTGACGACACGGGTGAGGACATCGCGGGCGTCTTCGACGTCAAGATCCCGGACGAGAAGTGGGAGTCCAAGCACCAGCTCGCGCTCGAGCGGGAGATGCTGGGCCTCTACGTCTCCGGCCACCCGCTCAACGGCGTCGAGCACATCCTCGAGTCCTATTCGGACGCTTCGATCGCGCGCATCCTCGAAGGTGACGTCGCGGACGGCACCCAGGTCACGATCGGCGGCATCCTCGCGTCGGTCATGCGGCGGGTCAACAAGAACGGCGAGTCCTGGGCGTCGGCCCAGCTGGAGGACCTCGTCGGTGGCATCGAGGTGCTGTTCTTCCCGAAGAGCTTCACGGTGCACGGCATGTCCGTCGTCGAGGACGCGATCGTGCTGGTGAAGGCGCGCGTCGCCAAGCGCGACGACCGCATCTCGCTGATCGCCAACGACCTCGTCGTGCCGGACCTCGCCGAGCTGGGCAACAAGGCCGTGAAGCTGCGGCTGCCCGCGTCGAAGTGCAACCCGCAGACCGTCACCTCGCTCAAGCAGGTGCTGGCCGCGCACCCCGGCACCACCGAGGTCCACCTCAGCCTGGTGATCAACGCGAGCCGCAACACCGTGCTGAAGCTGGACGACGCGCTGCGCGTGGCACCGACGCCGTCGCTCATGGGCGACCTGAAGGCGCTGCTCGGACCGGGGTGCCTCGGCTGATGCACCCGACGAAGACGGGCTGGCCCGCGGGCGCCCTTCCCGGTGTCTGGCCGTCCTCGCCCGACGCGACGTTCCACGTCCCGGTGGAGGCGTTCGCCGGCGTGGGCACGACGGTGTTCGGCTTCCTGTCGTCGTGGGGCACGGAGACGCCGACGATCGCGTTCCAGGTCGGCCTGGACAAGATCGGCGTCGTGGTGCGGCGCGAGGACCACGTCCAGGACCCGGAGCAGGGCACCTGGGGCCTGCCGATCGCCGCGCTCACCGCGGTGCAGCCGGGTGTGCTGCGCGGTGTGCCCGCCAAGACGAAGTTCCGCGTCGACGAGATCTACGGGCACAAGGCCGCCCGGCTGTCCGTTGTGGACGGTCCGGCCGTCTGGCTGCGGTACGCGAACACGGACTGGATCATCCCCACGCCCGATCCCGTCGGACTGGCGCGGGAGATCGACCGCAGGCGGCGCCGGGTCGTCCGGCTCGGCGGGTTCGCGGCGCAGCAGGTCTGGAACCGCGTGCCCGCCCTGCGCGCCGACCTCCCGCTGCCGAACACGCCCGCCGCACCGGCCATCGTGCCGTCCGGCACCTGGTCACCGCTGCAGCCCGCGCCGCCGCTGGAGCCGTCGCCCGGCCTGCCGCCGCGTCCGGCCCGCCCGCTGCACGACGTCGCGCAGCTGCGCGACGTGCCCGATGTCCGCGGCGAGCTGCGCGGCTGGGGCAAGGACTTCAGCGTCGTGCTGGGCGCCGAGGTGCCCAAGGAGTCGGTCGAGTACGTCATCGGCCGGACGTCCCTGGGGTTCCCCGGTTACTTCAACGCCCGCTCGGACGTCCACCGCGGTCTCAAGCACCTGAGCTGGACGGCGGTCCGCGTCGTCGAGGTCGGGCACCTGGTCAACGTCCCACCCGGTCTCGCGAACACGTGGTTCAACTCGTGGGACGTCGATCCCACGCGTGCCGACATCGTGAACGGTCCGGCGGTCTGGCTGTGGGGGCACGAGGGAGAGTTCCTGCTCTGCGCGCCGAACGCGGCGCAGCTCGCGGCCGAGATCGACCTGCGCCGGGCGATGATGATCGCCCACACCGAGCAGGACGCGGCCTGGGTGCACTGGCCGGACAGCAAGCCGGACGGCCCGTTCGTGCCGCCGCCTCCGCCCTACGCGCCCGCCGAGCCCACCCTCGTGCCCCGCGGGTGCTGGCGGGCGCATCTTCCCGCCTGAGTGTGGCAACAACGTTGCGACGCAGCGTGTAACCGGAGTTCACTGGGCGGAGTGACGAACCTCAGTCAGCTGCCCGCCGCGTACATCGACGACCCGCACGCCGTGCACGACCTGCTCCGCGCCGAAGGCCCGGTCCAGGAGATCTACCTGGTGCACGGGCTCAAGGTGTGGCTCGTCACCAGGTACGAAGAAGCGCGCGTGGCGCTCACCCACCCGAGCATCAGCAAGAACATGGCCCAGGGCGGGTGGCTGTTCGAGCACCACACCAGGGGCGGCTCCGACCGCCGCGAGGTCGCCGCCGACCTGGCGACGCACATGCTGAACAGCGACCCGCCCGAGCACGCCCGGCTGCGCAAGCTGGTCAACAAGGCGTTCACGCCGCGCCGGGTGGAGATGCTGCGGCCGCGCGTCGAGGAGATCACCAAGCGGCTCCTCGACGACATGATGCTCGACGAGATGAACGGCGAGGGCCAGGTCGACCTGCTCGACGTGTTCGCGTTCCCGTTGCCCATCACGGTGATCTGCGAGCTGCTGGGCATCCCGACCGACGACCGGGACTCGTTCCGCGAGTGGACGACGACCCTGCTGTCGTTCAACCCGGTCGAGGTCATCAGGAAGGCCTCCGAGGAGGCAACCGCTTACCTCTACGCCCACGTGGCGAAGAAGCGGATGGAGCCGGGTGACGACATCTTCTCGGCGCTCGTGCACGCCGACGACGCGGGTGACCAGCTGTCCGAGCGCGAGATCGTCTCGATGGCGTTCCTGCTGCTCGTGGCCGGTCACGAGACGACGGTCAACCTGATCGGCAACGCGGTGCTCGCGCTGCTGCGCAACCCGGAACAGCTTCAGCTGCTGAAGGACGACCCGGACCTGATCGCGCCGTCGGCCGAGGAGTTCCTGCGCTACGAGGGCCCGATCAACCTGGCGACGTTCCGGTACACGACGGAGCCGACGGAGATCGGTGGCGTGACGATCCCCGCCGACGAGCTCGTCATGGTGTCGCTGATCGCCGCCAACCGCGACGGCGAGCGGTTCTCCGAGCCGGACCGGCTGGACGTCACGCGCAACGCGGGCGGGCACCTCGCGTTCGGGCACGGCATCCACTACTGCCTGGGCGCGCCGCTGGCGCGACTGGAGTTCGAGGTGGCGTTGAAGGGCCTGCTGGCCAGGTTCCCGGACGTGGAGCTGGCCGCGGCGCCGCAGCAGCTGGGATGGCGGGACAGCAGCCTGATCCGAGGCCTGATCACGTTGCCGGTGCGGCTCAACCCCTAGTTCTCCAAAACGTTGCCGAGTCACCGGTTAACAGGGTTAACTGGGTGAGGTGACGACACTCACGCACTTCTCCCCTGACTACAACCAGAACCCGCACGCCGTGCACGACGAGCTTCGTGCCGAGGGGCCGGTGCGCGAGGTGTACTTACCGCACGGACTGAAGGTCTGGATGGTCACGCGTTACGAGGAGGCGAGGGCCGCGCTGAACGACCCGCGGCTCAGCAAGGACGTGACCGGGATGAACGACCTGTTCGACCGGCACACCGCTCCCGGTGTGCCGCGGCGGAAGTTCGACGACGCGCTCGCCGTGCACATGCTCAACACCGACCCGCCCGACCACACGCGGATGCGCAAGCTGGTCAACAAGGTGTTCACGGCCCGCCGCGTCGAGCTGCTCCGCCCGCGCGTCGAGGAGATCACCGCCGAGCTGCTGGACGGCATGAGCGGCGACGTCGACCTGCTCGACGTGTTCGCGTTCCCGTTGCCCATCACGGTGATCTGCGAGCTGCTGGGCATCCCGACCGACGACCGCGACTCGTTCCGCGAGTGGACGAACACGATGCTGTCGTACTCCACGCCGGAGGCCATCCAGCACGCGTCGTCGTCCATGGCCGGGTACCTGAGCAACCTCGTCGAGAACAAGAAGCGCGACCCCGGTGAGGACTTCTTCTCCGCGCTCGTGCACGCCGACGAGTCGGGTGACCGGCTGAACGACCACGAGCTGGTCTCGATGGCGTTCCTGCTGCTCATCGCCGGTCACGAGACGACGGTCAACCTGATCGGCAACGCGCTGCTCGCGCTGCTGCGCAACCCGGAGCAGCTCCAGCTGCTGAAGGACAACCCCGAGCTGATCGCCGGGTCGGCCGAGGAGTTCCTGCGCTACGAGGGGCCGGTCAACACGGCCACGTTCCGGTGGACGACCGCGGACGTCGAGCTGGGCGGCGTGACCGTGCCCGAGGACGAGTTCGTGCTGGTGTCGCTGCTGGGTGCCAACCGCGACCCGGAGCGGTTCCCCGAGCCGGACAAGCTGGACGTCACGCGCAACGCGGGCGGGCACCTCGCGTTCGGCCACGGCATCCACTACTGCCTGGGCGCGCCGCTGGCCAGGCTGGAGTTCGAGGTCGCGATGAAGGGCCTGCTCGCCAGGTTCCCCGACCTGAAGCTCGCCGCCGAGCCGGAGGAGCTGGCGTGGCGGGACAGCAACCTCATCCGAGGCCTGATCACGCTGCCCATCCGGTTGACCTAACCTTCGGCGGGTGGACGACCTGCTGAAGCTGGACCAGGCGCACGTCTGGCACCCGTACGGCCCCATGCCGGGCACCCAGGAGCCGCTGCTCGTCGAGTCGGCGGAGGGTGTCCGGCTGCGGCTGGCCGACGGCCGCGAGCTCATCGACGGCATGTCGTCGTGGTGGGCCGCGATCCACGGTTACCGGCACCCGGTGCTGGACGAGGCGGTCCGCGCGCAGGTCGGCCGGATGAGCCACGTGATGTTCGGCGGGCTCACCCACGAGCCCGCGATCCGGCTGGCCGCTCGCCTCGTCGAGCTCACGCGCATGGACCACGTGTTCCTGTGCGACTCGGGCTCGGTGTCGGTCGAGGTCGCGATCAAGATGTGCCTGCAGTACTGGCGTTCGCAGGGCCGTCCGGAGAAGCGGCGGCTGCTGACGTGGCGCGGCGGGTACCACGGCGACACGTTCAACCCGATGTCCGTGTGCGACCCGGACGGCGGCATGCACGCGCTGTGGCGCGGCGTGCTGCCCGAGCAGGTCTTCGCCGACGCCCCACCGGTCTCGCTGGAGACCTCGTACGTCCAGCACCTGTCGGACCTGATCGAGGAGCACGCGTCCGAGCTGGCCGCGGTGATCGTCGAGCCGGTCGTGCAGGGCGCGGGCGGCATGCGGTTCCACGACCCGCGCTACCTGCACGTGCTGCGCGAGCTGTGCCTCACCCACGACGTGCTGCTGGTGTTCGACGAGATCGCCACCGGCTTCGGCCGCACCGGCGAGCTGTTCGGCATGGACCACGCCGGCATCAGCCCGGACGTCCTGTGCGTCGGCAAGGCGCTGACCGGTGGGTACATGACCATGGCGGCGGCGCTGTGCACGTCGCGGGTCGCGGACGGGATCAGCCGCGGCGAGGTGCCGGTGCTGGCCCACGGGCCCACGTTCATGGGCAACCCGCTCGCGGCGGCCGTGTCGCTCGCGTCGATCGAGCTGCTGTTGTCGCAGGACTGGCAGTGCGAGGTCCGGCGCATCGAGCAGGGCCTGCACGCCGGACTGGCACCCGCGCGCGAGCTGCCCGGTGTCGCGGACGTCCGGGTGCTCGGCGCGATCGGCGTCGTCCAGCTCGACCACCAGGTCGACATGGCGCGCGCCACGAAGGCCGCGGTCGACGCCGGGGTGTGGCTGCGGCCGTTCCGCGACCTGATCTACACGATGCCGCCGTACGTCAGCACGGACGACGACGTCGCCGCGATCTGTCAGGCCGTGATCGCCGCGGCGAGCTGAGTGTCGGTCGGCTCGACGAGGAAGTCGCCGTTCGGCAGCACCACGACCGGGATGTTCTTGCGGCCGGCGATCCCGATCGCGCGGTCGCGCGCCTCGTCGTCGTGCTCCACGTCGACGTAGGTGAACGGCACGTCGTTGCGGGTCAGCCACGACTTCGCGCGGCGGCAGTCACCGCACCACTCCGCGCCGTACATCACGATCCCGGTCTCGCCCATGTGGCTACCGTAGGTGACCGCATAGGGTAAGGCTCCGTGAGCGTGCTCGTGATCACTGGTACCGGGACCGAGGTCGGCAAGACGGCCGTCACCGCGGCGATGGCCGCTGTGGCAGCCGCCGAAGGCAGACGGGTCGCGGTGCTCAAGCCCGCGCAGACGGGTCTGCTGCCGGGCGAACCGGGGGACATCGACGAGGTCGTCCGCCTCGCGGGCCCGGTCACCGCGCGTGAGCTGCGCCGTTACCCCGAACCGCTGGCGCCCGCCACGGCCGCGCGCCGCTGCGGGATGCCGACCGTGCACCCGAAGGACGTGGCGGCGGAGATCGTCGAGCTGGAGGAGAACCACGACCTCGTGCTGGTCGAGGGCGCGGGCGGCCTGCTGGTCCGGTTCGACGACGAGGGCTCCACGATCGCGGACGTGGCCTGGGCGGTGAACGCGCCCGTCCTGGTCGTCGCGCACGCCGGGCTCGGCACGCTGAACATGACGGCGCTCACGGCCGAGGCCCTGCTCAGGCGCGGCCTGGAGGCCGTCGGGGTGGTCGTCGGCCGCTGGCCGGAGGACCCGGACCTCGCCACGCTGTGCAACCTGGTGGACCTGCCGGAGGCGGCCGGAGGCCCGTTGCTGGGCGCTCTTCCGGCCGGCGCACCCCTGTTGAGCAGGGAAGACTTCCTGCCGGTCGCCAAGCGGTCGCTCTCGCCGTGGTTCGGTGGTTGTTTCGACCCGGAGAACTTCACCGGGCAGTACGCCACACATTGACGATCAGGCAGTGACATTCGTCGCCCCGACAGCACCGGCGTCGTGAGGCAAACTGCTCTGCAAGCCGCACCCGTGGAGGAGAAAGTCGTGACCGCAGCTCCCGAGCAGATCGATGTGTTGGACGCCGCCCGTGAGCAGGTGCTCGAGCGTGGTGTCGGACTCGACGAGCAGCAGGTGCTGCAGGTCCTCGAGCTGCCGGACGAGCGCATCGCCGACCTGCTGGCACTGGCGCACGAGGTCCGCGAGCGCTGGTGCGGGCCCGAGGTCGAGGTCGAGGGCATCGTCAGCCTCAAGACCGGCGGCTGCCCGGAGGACTGCCACTTCTGCTCTCAGTCCGGCCAGTTCCCGTCGCCCGTGCGGTCGGCCTGGCTCGACATCCCCGGCCTGGTGCGCGCGGCTCGGCAGACCCGCGACACCGGCGCGACCGAGTTCTGCATCGTCGCGGCCGTGCGCGGCCCGGACAAGCGGCTGCTCTCGCAGGTGCGCGACGGCATCAAGGCCATCCGCGCTGACGGCAACGACATCCAGATCGCCTGCTCGCTCGGCATGCTCACGCAGGAGCAGGTCGACGAGCTCGTCGAGATGGGCTGCCACCGCTACAACCACAACCTGGAGACCGCCCGCTCGCACTTCCCGAGCGTCGTCACCACGCACTCCTGGGAGGAGCGCTGGGACACGCTGCGGATGGTCCGCGAGGCGGGCATGGAGGTCTGCTGCGGCGGCATCATCGGCATGGGGGAGACCCTCGCGCAGCGCGCCGAGTTCGCGGTGCAGCTGGCCTCGCTGCAGCCGGACGAGGTGCCGCTCAACTTCCTCATCCCGAACCCCGGCACGCCGTACGAGAACTACCCGGTCGTCGAGGGCCCCGATGCCCTGCGCGCGGTCGGCGCGTTCCGGCTGGCGCTGCCCCGCACGATCCTGCGCTTCGCGGGCGGCCGTGAGCTGACGTTCGGCGACCTGGGCGCCAAGCAGGGCATGCTCGGCGGCATCAACGCGATCATCGTCGGCAACTACCTGACGAACCTCGGTCGTCCGGCGCAGCAGGACCTGGACATGCTGACCGACCTCAACATGCCCATCAAGGCGCTGAGCCAGACCCTGTGACAATGTCCGTCGTGAGCGCGAAGTTCTGCCAGTTCTGCGGCAAGTCGTCCGACGAGGGCGACCACGCGGCGTGCCAGCGGCGGCTGTCGATGATCGACCCGCCGCGGTACTGCGCCGAGTGCGCTCGCCGGATGGTCGTCCAGGTGACACCCGGTGGCTGGACGGCACGGTGCAGCCGTCACGGCGAGATCACCTCGGCCCGGTAACCTCTGGCGAATGGAAGAGAAGGCTGCACCGGTTCGCATCGACCCCGCCCCGGTCGGTGAACCGCAGCCCGAAGTCCAGCCCGAGGTCCAGTACGTCTACCACTTCGTGCGGGCGCGTCCGCGGGTCGTGATCAAGCGCGACCTGCTGCCCGCGGTCGCCGTGCTGTTCACGATCCCGTTGCTGGGCATGCCGGCCGGCTGGCTGTGGGCGCGGCTCGCGCCGCCGCAGAACAAGATCATCCTGGAGAACGGCAAGCCGTTCCCGGTCGGGCTGGAGAGCTACCACCGGCTCGATGCGCTGATGGTGTTCGTGATGGTCGGGCTCGGCATCGGCCTGGTGACCGGCATCGGCATGTGGCTGATGCGCCAGCGCCGCGGCCCGGTGATCATGCTGGCGGCGACGTTCGGCTCGCTGGGTGCCGCGTGGGTCGCGCAGACGACCGGGCTGGGTTCCGCCGCGGGCATCTACGCGATCCCGGCCGACCTCAAGATCAACCAGGTGGTGGCCGCGGCCCCCACCCTGGAGACCTGGTGGGGGCTGCTGGCCTGGCCGCTGGCCACCGCGCTGGCCTACGGCTGCTGCGCCGCGTGGAACGGTTTGGACGATCTGGGGCGCAGGCTCGGTTGACGGGTGCATCCTTGGCGGATGCCGGAGAAGCTGAAGAACGCCTTGAAGTTCGCGGTGATCGGTGCGCTGCCCGGTCTCCTGCTCGTCCTGCTGGCGCAGTTCGTCATCAAGGGCGAGATGCAGCTGTCCGTCGGCGCGCCAGGGCTGATCCTCCTGCCGATGGGTTTCGTCGGCGGTCTCATCTACGGCTGGTTCAAGTAGGCCTTGTCCGGCACGTCCGTGATGAACATCTGACCCGGCGCGTGCGTGATCGCGAACGGTGGCCGTGACGCCATCAGCGCGGCCTGCGGTGTGACCCCGCACGCCCAGAACACCGGTACGTCACCGGGTTCCGGTTCGACGGGGTCGCCGAAGTCCGGGCTCTCCAGGTCCTTGATCCCCAGTTCGCCGGGATCGCCGACGTGCACCGGTGCCCCGTGCACCGCGGGCATCAGGCCACTCGTGCGGACGGCGGTGTCCACAAGGGACTCCGGGATCATCCGCATCGACACCACCAGCGGGCCGTGCATCCGCTCCGCCGGACGGCACTCCCTGTTCGTCAGGTACATCGCCACGTTCCGGCCCTGGTCGACGTGCCGCAGCGGCACGCCTGCCTCTCGCAGTGCCGTCTCGAACGTGAAGCTGCAGCCGATGAGGAACGAGACCAGGTCGTCGCGCCAGTACTCGGTGACATCCGTCGGCGCGTGCGTCAGCTCGCCGTCGTGCCAGACGCGGTAGCGCGGGATGTGCGTGCGCAGATCCGCGTCCGGCTTGAGCTCCGTGGTGGTGGCGCCCGCGTCCGTGACGTCCAGCAACGGGCACGGCTTCGGGTTCCGTTGCGCGAACAGGAGAACGTCGTACGCCCAGTCTCTCGGCACCGCGATCAGATTCGCCTGCGCGTAGCCGGGTGCGAGTCCGGAGGTCGTCACGACGGCAGCTTCTGGTTCGCGGTCTCGGGCAGCGGGATCAGCGCCAGCACGGCGACGCCGTACGCGACCGCGGCGAACACCATGGCACCGCCGATGCCCCAGCTCTCCGCGAGGAACCCGACGAGTCCGGGGAACACCGCGCCGAACGCGCGGCCGAAGTTGTAGGTGAAGCCCTGCCCGGTGCCGCGCAGGTCGTCCGGGTAGTTCTCGGCGAGGTAGCTGCCGAACCCGCTGAAGATCGCGGACATGCAGAAGCCGAGCGGGAACCCGAGGAACAGCACGAGCGTGTTCGCGCCGGTCGGGATCTGCGTGTAGGCGATGATGAGCACCGCGCTGGCCAGTGCGAACACCGTGAAGGTCTTCTTGCGCCCCAGGTAGTCCGTCAGGTAGCCGCCGCTGACGTAGCCGACGAACGCGCCCACGATCAGGAACGCCAGGTACCCGCCGGTGCCGACGACGGTCAGGTGACGCTCGGTCTTGAGGTACGCCGGCAGCCACGTCGCGAGCGTGTAGTAACCGCCCTGCACGCCGGTCGCCAGCAGTGCCAGGAAGAACGTCTTGCGGCCGACCTCGCCCTGGAAGATCTTCTTGAACGAGCCCCTGATCGGGCTCTCCTCGCGGCGCTTGGTGACCTCGGGCGCGTCCTGCACGTTGCGGCGCACGTAGAAGATCAGCAGCGCGGGCAGCGCGCCGGTCCAGAACATGATGCGCCACGCGCTGTCCGCGTCGGCGAACATGAACACCAGCGTGTAGGCGATGACCGCGAGACCCCAGCCGACGGACCAGGCGCTCTGGATGAACGCGACCGTCCGGCCCCGGTACTGCGGCTTGCAGTACTCGGCGACCAGGATGGCGCCGGCCGCCCACTCACCGCCGAAGCCGAGGCCCTGCAGCGCGCGGAACACCAGCAGCGACTCGTAGCTCCACGCGAAGCCGCACAGCACCGTGAACAGCGCGTACATCCCGACCGTGATCATCAGGGTCTTCGAGCGGCCGAGCCGGTCGGCCATGACGCCGGCGACCGCGCCGCCGATCGCGCTCAGCAGCAGCGTCGCCGTGCCGAGCAGACCAGCCTGCCCCTTGGTGATGCCGAAGTACGACGTGATGGCGACCAGGCTCAGCGGCAGGACCCAGTAGTCGTAGGAGTCCAGCCCGTAGCCGCCGAACGCGCCGATGAACGCCCGCTTGCCGTTGCGGCCGAGCGTGCGGAACCAGGCGAACGGCCTCGTGTCCTCGGTGGTTGTGTTCGTGCTCATGGGTGCACCTCGCAGCCAGGAGGGTGACCGACGGTGTTGTCCACCTCACAGTAGAGATTGTTCAACAATCCGACAAGAGGGCAATTCAACGATCCCTCAGACTCGTCTCCACTCGGTCGCGAGGACCGACCAGACCTCCATGTCGTGCCGCTCGCCCCGATACGGGTAGCTCTCGCGCAGCACGCCGTCCTTGGTCATGCCGAGCCGCTTGGCGACGGCGATGCTGGGTTCGTTGGCCGAGGAGACGTGCCACTCGACCCGGTGGATGCCGCGTTCGTGCACGGCCCAGTCGATGATGACCCGCACCGCTCTGGTGACCAGGCCCTTGCCCGCGGCGTCCGGCTCGAGCCAGCAGCCCGCTTCGGCGACGCCGCGCTGGACGTCCCACGTGCGGAAGAGGACGCCGCCGACCAGGCGGTCCGTCCAGATGCCCCAGATGCGGCCGGTGTCGATGGCGGCCTTGTCCGCGTACGACTGGAGGAGCTTCCGGCTCGACTCCAGATCCGTCGCGGCGTCCGGGAAGGAGATGTACTGGCCGATGAACTCGCGGCCGCGGTTCATGTGGGTGAGGAACTCCTCCGCCTGCCACGGTTCGAGCGAGCGGAGCTCGGCGCCGTCGGCACCCAGTGAGATCGCGTACATCAGCGCTGCCCCCAGAAGTGCGTCATGCCTCGATCATGACTCACGCCTGCGCAGCGCGTCGCGGGCGTCCCCGCTGGGGGTCCCCCAGTTCTCATTCTCCCAGCTGGGTCTGACAATTCTGGGTGCTGAGGTGGGCGCGTGACCGAACTCGGCCAGCGGCATTGGTACGGCTCGTGGTGCGCCTAGGACGCCGGTCTGGGGCCGAGCAGTTCGTGTGTCGGCCCGCAGTTGCTGTGTGTGCACTCCGCCGGCAACCGGCGCGTTCCTCTTGTGGCCGGTCGGTGGCCGGTTGTGCACGGGCTTTCCGAACAACGCAACGCGGGCGTCCCCGCCAGGGGGTCCCCCGGTTCTCATTCTCCCAGCTGGGTCTGACAATTCCGGGTGCTCAGTTGGGGTTGGGCACGTGCCCGAACTCGGTCAGCGGCACCGGCACCGCCCGCAGTGCGCCGAGGATCCCGGTCTCCCGCCCGAGCATCTTCCGCACCAGCCGCAACCGCCGCGCGGGAGAGGATTCCTCCAGCAGTCGCTGGCGATCCTCGACCGGCAACAGGCAGTCGGCCGCGATGACGTACGACAGGTCACCGAGCGGCGTGTCGGCATCGGGCTCGGACCAGTCCTCGGGCTTCCACGCGGCCGAGCAGTACCGCCGGTGCGCACCCCGCGCCCCGTCGACCAGCAGCGGGACGACCTCCAGCGCCGCCTCGGGCACCGGTTCGTCTTCCAGCCACTCGACCTTGCCGATGAGGTAGGGGGCGCTGGAGGAGTCGACGTCCAGCACGCGGAACCGGCGCTCGCCGCGCGCGACGATGTCGTAGCGGCCGTCGTCCAGGCGCCTGGCCTCCAGCAGGACCGCGGAGCAGCCGATGTCGTGCATCGAGTCGACGTTGTCGAGGCCGACTTCCCAGCCCTGCTTGATGCACACGACGCCGAACCTGCGGCCGGACAGCGTGCCGGACATCAGGTCGACGGTCAGCTGGCGGTAGCGCGGCTCGAAGATGTGCAGCGGCAGTGACGCTCCGGGCAGCAGCACGGTGCCCAGGGGGAAGAGCGGAAGCGTCTCGGCCACGAGCTCCACGTTACGGCGTGCCGGACGCGCCTGCCGGACGGCCGGTCCCCGGCGGTCTCAACACGGCGAACGGATCGGTCACGAGGATTCCCCTTGCGCTGAAACGGAAGAGCGCGGCGGGGCGGCCGCCGGAGGGGCCCGGGGGAGCGGTTCCGCCTGTTGGTTCCAGCAAACCGCGGCGCGAGAGCACGCGTTGCAGGTTGGTCGCGGACACGCGGTAACCGAGTGCGGCGGAGTAGTGCTCGCGCAGCGCGGAGATCGTGAACTCCGGTGGTGCCAAGGCGAATCCGAGGTTGGTGTACGACAACTTGGCGCCGAGGCGGTGCCGCGCGCGGTGCACGATCGCCTCGTGGTCGAACGCCGTCGTGGGCAGTGCGTCGACCGGGTGCCACCCCGTGTCGTCGGGCACGATCGGGTCGATGTCGGACGGCACCAGACCCAGGAACGCGGTGGCGACCGTTCGTTCTCCGGGCACGCGGTCCGGCGCGCTGAAGACGGCCAGTTGTTCGACGTGTGACAGCTGTCTCACGTCCACTTTTTCGGCCAGCTGACGGCGGATCGAGGTCTCGACGTCCTCGTCGGGACGGAGCCCTCCACCCGGCAGTGACCAGCGGTGAGCGTGCGGCTCCCGAGCGCGCCGCCAGAGCATGACCTGGAGTGATCCCGCTCTCACCTGCAGAACTGCGGCCAGAACCTCATGCCCCGCGCTACCCACTCGGCTGATACTATCGACCACGTTTTCGACCGATAGGCGAAAACCCTGGTTGAGGAGGCAGCGATGACGGCGGTGGTAGAGCGGACCGCGTCCGGTGTGTTCGGTGGAGTCGAGCCGGACGCCGCGTGGCGGGAGGAGGTGCTGCGCCTCGCGAAGGAGCGCGATGCCGTCATCCTGGCGCACAACTACCAGCTGCCCGAGATCCAGGACATCGCGCACCACACGGGTGACTCGCTGGCGCTCAGCCGCATCGCGGCGCAGAGCGACGCGAGCACGATCATCTTCTGCGGCGTGCACTTCATGGCGGAGACGGCGAAGATCCTCTCCCCGGACAAGACGGTGCTCATCCCGGACGAGCGCGCGGGCTGCTCGCTCGCGGACTCGATCACCGGCGAGCAGCTGCGCGAGTGGAAGGCCCAGTACCCCAACGCCGTCGTCGTGTCGTACGTGAACACGACCGCCGAGGTGAAGGCGGAGACGGACATCTGCTGCACCTCGTCCAACGCCGTGGACGTCGTGCGCTCGATCCCCGCGGACCGCGAGGTGCTGTTCCTGCCGGACCAGTTCCTCGGCGCGCACGTCAAGCGCGAGACCGGCCGCGAGAACATGCACATCTGGGCGGGCGAGTGCCACGTCCACGCGGGCATCAACGGCCCCGAGCTGGCCGAGCGCGCGGCGGACAACCCCGAGGCCGACCTGTTCATCCACCCCGAGTGCGGGTGCGCGACGAGCGCGCTCTACCTCGCCGGTGAGGGCATCGTCCCCGCGGAGAAGGTCAAGATCCTCTCGACCGGTGACATGGTCGTCGCCGCGCGCAGCACGAAGGCCAAGTCGGTGCTCGTGGCGACCGAGATCGGCATGCTGCACCAGCTCCGCAAGGCCGCGCCGGAGATCGACTTCCGCGCCGTCAACGACCGCGCGTCGTGCACCTACATGAAGATGATCACGCCGGCCGCGCTGCTGCGCTGCGTGCGCGACGGTCTCGACGAGGTGCACGTCGACCTGGAGACGGCGCGCAAGGCGCAGGGCGCGGTGCAGCGCATGATCGAGATCGGTCAGCCCGGCGGCGGGGAATGACCGCGCCGCGCTGGGAGGCGCGTGCTGACCTGATCGTGGTCGGCACCGGTGTCGCCGGCCTGACCGCCGCGCTGCGGGCCCACGAGCTGCGCCTGCGGGTGCTGGTCGTGACGAAGGCGTCCGGCGACGACGGCAACACGCGCTGGGCGCAGGGCGGCGTTGCCGTCGTGCTGCCGGACGAGCACGAGCCCGGCGACACGGTCGCGCGCCACATCGAGGACACGCTCGTCGCCGGTGCCGGCCTGTGCGAGGACGTCGCGGTCACGACGATCATCGCCGACGGCCCGGCCGCGGTGACCCGCCTGCGCGCTCTCGGCGCGGTGTTCGACGCATCCCCCGACGGGACGCTGGAGCGCACGCGGGAAGGCGGGCACAGCGCGTTCCGCGTCGTGCACGCCGGTGGTGACGCGACCGGCGCCGAGGTCGAGCGCGCGCTGCTGAAGGCCACTGTGGACGGACGCGTTCCGCTGCTGGAGAACCACGTCGCGGTCGACGCGCTGCGCACCCCGCTGGGCGCGGTGTGCGGCCTGCTGGTGCTGGACGGCAACGGCGTGCCCGGCGTGCTCGGCGCACCCGCCGTGCTGCTGGCGACCGGTGGCCTCGGCCAGATGTACCAGGCGACGTCGAACCCGTCGGTCGCGACGGGTGACGGGCTGGCGCTGGCGTTGCGCGCCGGTGCGGTGGCGGCGGACGTCGAGTTCGTGCAGTTCCACCCGACCGTCCTGTACACCGGCCGCGGCGCACGCGGCCGGTGTCCGCTGGTGACCGAGGCGGTGCGCGGTGAGGGCGCCGTGCTGGTCGACGCGACCGGCGCGCGCGTGATGAAGGGCGTGCACCCGCTGGAGGACCTGGCGCCGCGTGACGTCGTCGCGGCGGCGATCACCCGGCACATGGCGCTCGAGCCAGGTGGCGTCGACGACCACGTGTTCCTCGACGCGACCTCGTTGCACGACATGGCTTCCCGCTTCCCGACCGTGCATGCCGCGTGCCTCGCGGCGGGCGTGGACCCCGCGCACGACCCGATCCCGGTCGCGCCCGCTGCCCACTTCGCGTGCGGTGGCGTGGTGTCCACTGTGGACGGCCGTACCGGGGTGACCGGGTTGTACGCGGCGGGCGAGGTCGCGCGGACCGGTCTGCACGGTGCGAACCGGCTGGCGTCCAACAGCTTGCTGGAAGGCCTGGTGTGCGGTGAACGCGCCGCCGAGGCGGTGGCCGCCGACCTGGCCGTCGGGCTGCTGGCCGAGCCGCGGGTGATGACGCCGGTGCTGCTGGTCGCGCCCGTGGCGGACCGGGACCTGTTGCAGCGCGTCATGTCGCGGTACGCGGCGATCGGCCGGGACGCCGAAGGCCTGGCCGTGGTCGGCTCGGTGCTGGACGTGTCCGCGGTGGACCGGGTGCTCGACACGCGGGAGCTGGTGGAGGACGCGGCGCTCACCATGGCGGCGCGCGCCTTGATCGCGGCCGCCGCCGAGCGCACCGAGTCGCGCGGCTGCCACGTGCGCACGGACTTCCCGGTGCGGGACGAGGCGTGGCAGCACAGCCAGGTCGTGCGGCTCACGCCGACCGGGCAGCCCGTGCTGGCCGACCCGGTGATGGCCCGCGGCGTGGCCTGACCCGAATGCGATGCGAGTTGGAGTGGCTGTGAGCATTGACTGGGAGGACGCGCGGCGGGTCATCCGGACCGCGCTCGAAGAGGACCTGCGGTACGGGCCGGACGCCACGACCGCGTCCACGGTGCCGCCGGACGCCGTGGCGATCGCGGAGATCACTCCGCGCCACGGCGGTGTGCTGGCCGGCGTCCCGGTGGCGCTGGAGGTGTTCCGCACCGTGCTCGGCGACGTCGAGGTGCTGTCCGAGCAGCGGGACGGCGACAAGGCCGTGCCCGGCGAGCCCGCGCTCGTGCTGCGCGGCCCGGTGCGCGGCCTGCTGACCGCCGAGCGGACCGCGCTGAACCTCGTTTGCCACCTATCCGGCATCGCGACCGCCACAGCCGTGTGGGTCGAGGCGGTCGAGGGCACCGGTGCGCGCGTCCGCGACTCGCGCAAGACGCTGCCGGGCCTGCGTTTGCTCCAGAAGTACGCGGTGCGGTGCGGCGGCGGCGTGAACCACCGCCTCGGCCTCGGCGACGCGGTGCTGATCAAGGACAACCACGTCGCCGCGGCCGGATCGGTCGGCGCCGCGATCAGGGCCGTCCGCGAGCGCGCGCCGCACCTGGAGTGCGAGGTCGAGGTGGACAGCCTGGAGCAGTTCGACGAGGCGGTCGCCGAGGGCGCGAAGCTGGTGCTGCTGGACAACTTCACGCCCGCGCAGTGCGCGCTGGCCGTGCAGCGCGCGAACGGCGTGCGGCTGGAGGCGTCCGGCGGCCTCACGCTCGACGTGGCTCGCGCGTACGCCGAGACGGGTGTCGACTACCTGGCCGTCGGCGGGCTGACGCACTCGTCGCCCGCGCTCGACCTCGGCCTCGACCTGCGTCAGACGCGGTAGCGCTCGAACCCCGCCGGGGTGACACCGGGGAAGTTCTGCACCCGGCGCCACTCCGGCGTGTCCGAGCCGACGCCGGGCCCGGCTGCCTCGAGCGCCGCGATGTGGCCCTCCTCGCTGACCCACTCCGCGTAGTTGATGACGTGCCTGCCGTCCTCGCGGATGTGGAAGTGCGCGGAGACGCCCTCCTCGCGCGGGAGCTCGGGGTCGGTCTCGATCGCGTGGAACACGGCGTCCACCCACTTCTGGGCGACGTCCCGGTTCTCGGTGTCGACGTGCACCAGCACGACGCAGCCGGGGGTCTTGTCTTCGTTCACGGCGCCGCGGTAGAGCTCGAAGCCGTCGATGTGGTCACGGGTGATGCCAGCGGGAATCGTCATGCCGATCATCCTCCGACCTCGACTTAACTCGAGGTCAACACCCGGTTTGCCAGCACCGGCAGCACTTTGCGCGCTTCCGCGACCGATTCGGTGTCGATGTCGACGATCGCGGTGCCAGGCTCGGCGCCGAGCTGCGTCACGACGTCGCCCAGCGGACCGGCGACCGTGCTGTACCCGATTCCCGTGGGCGCGGTGCTGCCGAGATCACCGGGATACGCCTGGCCGCACGCGACGACCCACGACGTGCAGTCCAGCGCCCGCGCCCGCACCAGCAGCTCCCACTGCTCGCGCTTGCCCGGCCCCGCACCCCACGACGCACCGAGCAGCACGGCCGTCGCACCCTTGTCCGCGAGCGCGCGGAACAGTTCGGGGAACCGGATGTCGTAGCAGGTGGCGACGCCGAGCGTGGTGCCGTCGACGTCGATCGTCACGACCTCGGAGCCGGGCGCGACGGTGCGCGACTCGGCGAACCCGAACGCGTCGAACAGGTGGATCTTGTCGTACCCGGTGTGCACGTCCTCGCCGGTGACCAGCAGCGTGTTCGTCACGCGGTCGCCGGACGGGGTGAACATCCCGGCGATGACGACGACGCCGTGCTCTCGGGCGGTCGCGCGCACCGCGGACGCCCACGGTCCGTCCAACGGCTCGGCGACCGGACCGAGCGGCACGCCGAAGCGGCACATCGTGGCCTCGGGGAACAGCACCACGCGCGCACCTTCGGCGGCAGCGCGCGCCACGGAGGATCGCACCTGGTCGAGGTTCTCGGCAGGCGAGGTCGTCGAGCTGATCTGGCACACCGCGATACGCATGAGGACCACTCTAGGTAGTGTCAGCGATCGTGCCCTCCCTGTTGCCGCCTGTTCTGCTCGGCGCCGCCCTCGTGGTGGCGGGCTGCACGGACAACTCGGCGCCGGACGGCAACCCCGACACGACAGGTCAGTCGATCGTCCTCGCCGACCGCGACGAGCCGACCACGCTGAACCCGCTGTTCGGCTACGGCAGGCAGGGCGCGTCGAAGATCTACGACGGCCTGGTCGAGCACCGCCAGGACGGCAGCCTGCGCCCGCAGCTGGCCGCGGACGAGCCCGTCCCGTCCGTCGACGGCCTGACCTGGACCGTCAAGCTGCGCGGCGACGTGAAGTTCACCGACGGCTCCGCGTTCGGCGCCGAGGACGTCGTCGCCACCTACCAGGCGATGCTCGACCCGGCCGTCGGCTCGACCGCGCGCACGTCGTTCAGCACGCTGAAGGCCGTCGAGCAGGTCGACCCGTCCACCGTCCGGTTCGCCCTGACCCAGCCGCACGCCGCGTTCCCGCACCTCCTCGTCCTGGGCATGATGCCGAGCGAGCACGTCGGCAAGGACGTCCCGCCGATCGGCACCGGCCCGTACAAGGTCGTGGAGTGGAAGAAGGGCGACCGCCTGCTGCTGGAGTCCAACGCGGGGTACTTCGACGGCGAACCGAAGATCAAGAAGCTGACCGTGGTGTTCGTCGCCGACGACAACACGCGGGCGCGCCGCATGCAGGACGGCGAGTTCGACGGCACCGTCCTGCCGCCCAAGCTCGCCGCCGGCTTCACCGGCAAGTCCGGCCTGCAGGTCCTCAGCCACCGCGGCGCCGACTACCGCGCCGTCTCACTGCCCGGCGCGGGCCCGGTCACCGGCAACCGCGAGGTGCGCATCGCGCTGAACTACGCGGTCAACCGCCAGGGCATCGTCGACAGCCTGCTGGAGGGCAAGGGCACCGCCGCGAGCACCCCGGTGCCCGAGGCGCTGCCGGAGGTCTTCGAGCCGTCCGCCAAGTTCCGCTACGACAAGACCGAGGCCGAACGCCAGCTCGAGGTAGCGGGCTGGGTGCGCGGCACCGACGGCATCCGCGCCCGCAACGGCGTACCCGCCCGCTTCACCCTCATGTACCCGCTCGGCGACGATCTGCGCGCCGACCTGGCCACCGCGTTCGCCGCCGACGCCCGCGCGGTCGGCGTCGACGTGCAGCTCGCGGGGCTCAGCTGGGAGGCGATCACGCCGCGGTTGGGTGTGGACGCCCTGCTGTCCGGTGAGGGCAACCCGTTCGACGCCGACCTCATGCTCTACGACCTGCGCGGGCAGGGGAATCCGCAGGTCGA
The DNA here is from genome assembly GCF_007845675.1 of Lentzea tibetensis. Taxonomy (GTDB): domain Bacteria; phylum Actinomycetota; class Actinomycetes; order Mycobacteriales; family Pseudonocardiaceae; genus Lentzea; species Lentzea tibetensis. The sequence goes on from NZ_VOBR01000013.1 coordinate 188,642, forward strand.
CGTCGCGTTGGAGGACGGGCGGCGGTTGACCGACCCTGGGCAGCGGGCGGTGGCCTACAAGCAGTTCCAGCGCGCGTACGTCGTCGAGCCCTGCATGGTCGTGCTCGCGTTTCCCGAGCACTCGTACGTCGTGCGGGACAAGTGGAACGGGTACCTGCCCGTCGTTGATCCGAGCTCGTACGGCGCACTCGGCTGGGGCCCGTGGTGGAACATCCAGAAGTGGGAACCCAAGTAGCGGACTGATCGCCGGCGCCCTTCGTGGCACAGTGGCCAGGTGAGCGAACGGATCTTTCTCGACAGCGCCGGATCGTCGTTGCCCCCGGAGCCGGTGCTCGACGAGGTCATCGGGCACCTGCGCCGCGAAGCCCAGATCGGTGGCTACCGGGCCGCCCAGGAACGGGCGGAGGACCTGGAGAAGGGCTACGACGTGGTGGCCGAGCTGCTCGGCTGCCGCCCGGACGAGGTCGCGTTCACCGACAGCGCCACCCGCAGCTGGCTCACCGCGTTCGACGCGGTGCCGCTGAAGGCCGGTGACCGCATCCTGGTCACCGAGGTCGAGTACGCGGGCAACGCGGTGCCGCTGCTCAGGCGGGCCGACGAGACCGGTGCGGTCATCGAGGTGGTTCCGTCCGACCACAGTGGACAGGTGGACCTGGAGGCGCTCGGGCAGCTGCTGGACGAGCGGGTGAAGCTCGTCTCCATCGTGCACGTCCCCACCAACAGCGGCCTGATCAACCCGGCGAAGCAGATCGCGGACAAGGCGCACGAGGTGGGCGCGCTGGTGCTGCTGGACGCGTGCCAGTCGGCGGGTCAGCTGGACCTGCGCGACACCGGAGCGGACATGCTCAGCTTCACCGGACGCAAGTGGCTGCGCGGGCCGCGCGGCACGGGGGCGCTGATGGTGCGCAACGAGGTGCGCGAGCGGCTGCACCCGCGGCTGGTCGACATGCACAGCGCCGCGTGGGTGGCGCCGAACGAGATCGAGCTGCGTGACGACGCGCGGGTGTTCGAGCTGTGGGAGAGCAGCGTCGCGGACCGGCTCGGGCTGATCGCCGCCGTCCGGTACGCGCTGGATCGGGGGCTCGGCAGGATCGAGGCGGAGATCGCGGAACGCGCCACGAGGCTGCGCGACGGGCTCAGCGCCATCGACGGCGTAGAAGTGCGTGACATCGGGGTGCGCAAGTCCGGGCTGGTGACGTTCACCGTCGACGGGCTGGGCGCGAGTGAGGTGAAGCGGCGTCTCTACGACGCGGGCGTCACGGTGTCGACCAGCGACTTCAACTCGACGCTGTTCGACATGACCAAGCGGGGCATCGACGAAGTAGTGCGGGCTTCCCCGCACTACTTCGTCACCGAAGACCAGATCGACGAGGCCGTCGACGAGGTCAGCAGGTCTGTCCGATGACCCGCTTCACGCAGTCGGAGTACTGGAGGAACATGTCGGTGGCGCGGTCGTTGCGGGCGGTCTGCGCCGCGATGACCGTGTCACGCGGGTAGAAGCCGTTCAGGCCACCGCTGCTCGGGTACATCTCGAAGGTGTAGCTCCAGATCTTGTACTGGCCCCACATCCAGTCGTCGATGGTGCCGTCGGTGATGTAGAGGTCGCTCGACTGCTCCGGCGTGTAGCCGTTGGTCGACGCCATCTGGGTGCCGAGGGTGCGGAACGCCCGCTCCTCGTTCGCGTCCAGTCCGGGCGCGGTGTTGTTGTAGGTCCAGCCGAACGGCCACAGCACCAGCTCGGAGAACGTGTGGAAGTCGAGGTTCGTCTTGATCTGCTGCACGCCGCCGACCACGCGGGAGTTCACGAAGTCGCGGATGCGCGCGGTCTCCGGCGCGGAGAACGCGGACGGGCCGCGGTAGGTGTCGGAGGACGTGCTGCCGCTGGAACCGCCGCAGCAGCCCCACTTGTAGCCCCAGTTCCGGTTGAGGTCGGTGCCCGCGCCCTGGCGGTTCTTGCGCCAGCCGCGGAACGAACCGGTCGCGATGTCGTACTCGGAGCCGTCCGGGTTGACGCTGGAGACGACCCAGATCTCGCGGGAGTCGACCAGGGCCTTGATCGCCGAGTTGGTCGTGTAGCCGTCGGTCAGCCGCTGGATGAAGTGCAGGCACATCTCCACGGTCAGGTGCTCACGCGCGTGCTGGTTGCACGTGATGATGACCTCGGGCTCGTTCTCGTCGGTGCCGGCGTTGTCGCTGATCTTCAGGTTCCACAGGTCGCGGCCCTGGAACGACTTGCCGATGCTGGAGAGCTTCGCGATCGAGGGGTGGTCGGAGGCCGTCTTCTGCAGCTCGGACGTCATCTCCGCGAAGTTGTGGTAGCCGGTGTAGCCGGACGGGAAGTCCTTCGCGCCGATCTCCGGGTCCTTGAAGTCGACCTTGCCGAGCTTCGCGAACTCGGCCTCGGCGTCACCGATGTACTTCATCGGCAGACCGGTGTGCCGGAGCGCGACAGCTTCACCCGGTGCGGCGATGACGGTCACCGGCCCGTTGGTGGTCTCGTCGATCAGGTCGGCGCCCGTGTGGACGACCTGCCTGAGCTGTCCTACGTTCTTCACGGTGATCTCGTAAACCGTGCGGCCCGAGCCGACGGCCTGGATCGGTGCGCTCGTGCCTACCAGCAGGGGCAGGCAGACGCCGACCACTGCGGCCACGAGGCCGCGGCGTGCTGTGGACATTGCTCCTCCATCATCAGCAGGGGTTTGCGACGGAGTGGTGCCTTACGCAGCGTCGCGCCGCCGCGACGTACTGGAATAGCGCCGATCGCGGGCTGACAGTTGACAGAATCGAACCTGGCTTAGGCTGTAGGCCATGCTCAGCCGCACCGACCTGCGAGGTCGCACCACGTCACCGGCCGAACTGCGCGCCGCGCTGCCGCGCGCCGAGGTGGACGTCGACGCGGTGCTGCATCAGGTGCGCCCGGTCGTGGACGCGGTCGCCGTGCGCGGTGTCGACGCGGTGCTGGAGTACACGGAGCAGTTCGACCGGGTCCGGCCCGCGTCCGTGCGGGTGCCCGAAGCGGAGCTGAAGAAGGCGCTCGACGAGCTGGATCCCGAGGTGCGGGAAGCACTGCTGGAGGCCATCGCGCGCACCCGCAAGGTCCACGCGGACCAGCGGCGCACCGACACGACCACGCAGGTCGTGCCCGGTGGCACGGTGACCGAGAAGTGGGTGCCCGTCGCGCGCGTCGGTCTCTACGCGCCCGGCGGCCTCGCGGTGTACCCGTCGACGGTGGTGATGAACGTCGTGCCCGCGCAGATCGCGGGGGTCGAGTCGCTGGTCGTGTGCTCGCCGCCGCAGGCCGAGTTCGCCGGCCTGCCGCACCCGACGATCCTGGCCGCGGCCGCGCTGCTCGGCGTGACCGAGGTGTGGGCGGTCGGTGGCGCGCAGGCGGTGGCGCTGCTCGCGTACGGCGGCACGGACACCGACGGTGCCGAGCTGGCCCCGGTCGACCTCGTGACCGGACCGGGCAACATCTACCTCACGGCCGCGAAGCGCCTGCTGCGCGGGCTGATCGGCATCGACTCCGAAGCAGGACCGACCGAGATCGCCATCCTGGCCGACGAGACGGCCGATCCGGTGCACGTCGCCGCGGACCTGATCAGCCAGGCCGAGCACGACACGCTGGCCGCCTCGGTGCTGGTCACCACGTCCGAGGAGCTGGCCGACGCGGTCGACGCCGAGCTGGAGCGCCAGGTCGGTGCCACCAAGCACATCGAGCGCATTCGCACCGCGTTGCGGGGCAAGCAGTCCGGCACCGTCCTGGTGTCCACTGTGGATGAAGGTATCGGGGTCGTCGACGTGTACGCCGCGGAGCACCTGGAGATCCAGACCGCGAACTCCCGCGAGGACGCCGCCCGCGTCCGGTCCGCGGGTGCGATCTTCGTTGGCGCGCACTCGCCGGTGTCTCTCGGCGACTACTGCGCGGGCTCGAACCACGTGCTGCCCACGGGTGGCTGCGCGCGGCACTCGTCCGGACTGTCGGTGCAGACGTTCCTGCGCGGCATCCACGTGATCGACTACTCCGAGGAAGCGCTCCGCGACGTGGCGGACAAGGTGGTCGCGCTGGCGAACGCCGAGGACCTGCCCGCGCACGGCCAGGCAGTGACGGCGAGGTTCCGTTGATCAAGCCAGTCATCGGCGCGCGCGTCGAGCTCACCGACCTGCCGCTGCGCGAGGACCTGCGCGGCCGCACGCCCTACGGCGCACCGCAGCTCGACGTGCCGTACCGGCTCAACACCAACGAGAACCCGTACCCGCCGACCGAGGCACTGGTCGCGGACGTCACGGCGGCGGTCGCCGAGATCGCGGGCGAGCTGCACCGCTACCCGGATCGCGACGCGGTGGCGCTGCGCGAGGACCTCGCCGCGTACCTCGCCGAGGACACCGGGGTGACGCTGACGTCGGAGAACGTCTGGGCCGCCAACGGGTCCAACGAGATCCTCCAGCAGATACTGCAGGCGTTCGGCGGGCCGGGCCGCACGGCGCTCGGCTTCGAGCCGTCGTACTCGATGCACCCGATCATCGCCGCGGGGACGCGCACCGAGTGGGCGCCGACGCCGCGCCGCGCGGACTTCTCGCTGGACGTCGCGCGTGCCGCGGAGATCTTGGCCGAGCACCGCCCGGACGTCGTGTTCGTGACGTCGCCGAACAACCCGACGGGCCAGTCGATCCCGCTTCCCGACCTGCGCGTGCTGATCGAGGCCGCGCCCGCGATCGTCGTCGTCGACGAGGCGTACGCGGAGTTCTCGTCGCAGGAGAGCGCCATCAGGCTGCTCGACGAGTACGGGTCGAAGCTGATCGTCAGCCGCACCATGAGCAAGGCGTTCGCGTTCGCCGGTGGCCGCCTCGGCTACCTGGCCGCCGCGCCCGCCGTGGTGGACGCGCTGCAGCTCGTGCGCCTGCCGTACCACCTGTCCTCGCTGACGCAGGCCGCCGCACGGGCGTCGCTGCGGCACGCCGGGGAGACGCTCGGCTCGGTCGCGAAGCTCGCCGCCGAGCGCGACCGGGTCGTGGAAGCGTTGGCGGACATGGGTTTCCAGGTCGTGCCGAGCGACGCGAACTTCGTGCTGTTCGGCTGGTTCGCCGACGCGAAGGCGGCCTGGCGCAAGTACGTGGAGCACGGCGTGCTCATCAGGGACGTCGGAATCGCAGGTCACCTGCGGGTGACCATCGGAACGCCCGAGGAGAACGACGCTTTCCTCGCGGCCAGCAAGGAGGTCAGCCGGTGAGCCGTGTCGGCAAGGTGGAACGGACCACCAAGGAGTCGTCGGTGTACGTCGAGATCGACCTCGACGGCACCGGTCAGGTCGAGATCAGCACCGGGGTGCCGTTCTACGACCACATGCTGACCGCGTTCGGCGTGCACGGCTGCTTCGACCTGATCGTCCGCGCGACCGGTGACGTCGAGATCGACGCGCACCACTCGGTCGAGGACATCGCGATCGTGCTCGGCCAGGCGCTGCGCGAGGCGCTGGGCGACAAGGCGGGCATCCGCCGCTTCGGCGACTGCTGGATCCCCATGGACGAGACCCTGGCGCACGCCGCGGTCGACGTGTCCGGCCGCCCGTACTGCGTGCACCGCGGCGAGCCCGAGCAGTTCAACACGTTCACCATCGGCGGGAACTACCCGTTCGTGCTGAACCGCCACGTGTTCGAGTCGCTGGCGTTCCACGCGCAGATCGCACTGCACGTGCGCGTCGAGTACGGCCGCGACCCGCACCACGTGGCGGAGGCCGAGTTCAAGGCGATCGCGCGGGCACTGCGCGCGGCCGTCGAACCGGACCCGCGCGTCGGTGGCATCCCGTCGACCAAGGGCGTCCTGTAATGCCGAAGGAAGTCGTCGTCATCGGACTGCTGGCGGTGGCGGGGTTCCTGGTGGGCGGCGTGTACGCCACCTGGAAGACCGCCCGCCTGATGGCCGTGGTCCTCAGCGTGCTGTTCGTGCTGGCGGTGGCCGGCGCCGCGCTCTGGCTGCTCTAGTGCCGGTCACGGCACTAGTCAGACCGTTCCGATCACCCAGTGGAAGGTGGCGGGATCCTCGGGTTCCGCCATCGTCACGACCTCGTCCACGAGCAGGGTGAAGCCGGCCAGCCCGAGCAGCTCTCGGTTGACCTGTGGCGGGTGGCTGCCGAAGAACATCGGCGCGCCCAGCCACGTCGTGTGCACGTCGTCCGTGCCGGATCCCAGTGCCGCGAGGAACAATCCGCCCGGCCGCAGCCACGACGCGACGTTCCGGAACAGCGCGGGCTGCTCGGCGCGCGGCACGTGCAGGACGCTGTAGAACGCCGCGACCGCGTCGAACGAGCCGGGCTCGAGCTCGAGGGGGTCATGTCCGCCTGGACGAAGCGCGCGCCGGGCACGTGGCGCCTGGCCAGGTCGAGCTGGGCGGCGGAGAGGTCGACGCCGAGCACGTCGTGCCGCTCCGCAAGCCTTTGCGTGCAGGGGATTCCGGCGCCGCAGCCGAGCTCCAGCACCTGGGACCGCTCGCCCAGTCTGCCCATCAGCTCCGCGAGCATCCGGGGCCTGGCCTCGTCGGTGAACTGCCCGCACCAGTCGAGGTACGTCCGGGCGATCCGGTCGTAGCCTGCTTCGACGACGTCCTTCACCGGGCGAGGTACTGGGCCGGGACGTGCGAGGTGAGCCAGACGCCGTTCGCGCTGACCCGGAACTCGTGGCCGTCCTGGTGCATGAGCGAGGCGTCGACGGTGAGGATCACCGGCTTGCCGCGCCGCGCGCCGACGCGTTCGGCGGTCTCCCTGGTGGGGGAGAGGTGCACGTCGTGGCGCGACATCGGACGCAGGCCGTCGGCCAGGATCGCGTCCAGGAACTTCGCCACGGTGCCGTGGAACAGGACCACCGGAGGCACGGCGACGGGCAGGTCGAGGTCGACGGTGACGCTGTGGCCCTGGTTGGCGCGGATCAGGTCGCCCTCGATGGCGAACCGCTGCTTGTCGTTGCCCGCGACCACTTCGAGCAGTTCCTCGTGGGACATGTGCAGCGCGGCCAGCAGGTCGTCGACGGCCACCCAGCCCGCCGGGTCGAGCTGGAGGCCCGCCGACGCGGGGTCGTGCCGGAGCACGCGGGACATCCGCTTCGAGAGGCGGACGAGTCTTTCGTGTTGCATGGCTTTCAGCAAAGCACGCCGCGCCACCGAATTCTGTGCGGCTTCTGTGCGGCCGGCCCGCCACACTGGCGACGAGTGCCATCACCAATGGGGGAACCATGCGAAGAGCACTTCTGTTCGGGCTGGTCATGACCTTGTTCGCGCTGCTCACGCCGGGGGTGGGGCAGGCGAACCCGTGGTACGGCCCGTGGCTGATGCAGAACGCCAGGACCGGCAAGTGCATCGACCTGCCCGGCTACGGGGCGGGCACGATCGACGGCCCGGTCAACCAGTACACCTGCCGTCCGTACGGCGACAACCAGATGTGGCAGCTCGCGTACAAGCCGAACGAGGGCTCGAACGCCGTCGTCGCGCTCTACAACACCGCCGACAACCTGTGCCTGGACCTGCCGTACTACGGCTCGGTGGCACCGGGCACCAGGGTCACCGAGTACACCTGCGCGGGTCCGGAGGACAACCAGTACTTCGTCGTGGTGAAGCGCAGCGGCGGCGGCTCGATCCCCGAGGGCTACTGGTTCGTGCACCAGAAGTCGCGGTTGTGCCTGGACGTCGACGGGTTCGGCACCGGGGGCGACGACGCGCCGCTGACGCTGTGGCACTGCAGCGACGCCGACGACCACATCTGGAACAACCGGGCGCCGTACTACTTCCGCGGCTGATCAGATCCCGCCCTCCGTGGCGGCCTTGAGCCTCGGCGCGCCAGGGCCCGCGTTGGCCATGACGTCGTCGGAGTTCTGCAGGAAACAGCTGCGCAGAGACAGGCAGCCGCACCCGATGCAGCCGGTCAGCCGGTCGCGCAACCGCTGCAGCGCGTCGATCCGCGCGTCCAGTTCGGACTGCCAGCCCTTCGAGAGACGGGCCCAGTCCGACTTGGTCGGCGTGCGGCTGTCCGGCAGCGTCGCCAGCGCGTCGCGGACGTCCTCCAGGGACAGTCCGACGCGCTGGGCGGTGCGGATGAACGCGAGCCTGCGCAGCACCGACCGGGCGTAGCGGCGCTGGTTGCCCGTGGTGCGCACGGACGCGATCAGGCCGCGGTCCTCGTAGAAGCGCAGCGCGGTGTGCGGCACGCCGCTGCGATCGGCGACCTGGCCGATGGTCAACATCTCCGGCAACTTGCTCACGACCCCCATCGTACGTGCTTGACCTCTACCTTGGTCGAGGTCGCAGAGTGGGTCGCATGATGCAGACCGAGCTACCCGCCCTCTTCGCGAGGATGACGGGCGACGAGAAGCACGAGTGGGCGGCGGCATCGACGCTGGACGTGCTCTGGGTCCTCTACGACCGCGTGCTGAACGTATCACCGAAGAACCTCGCCGATCCCGGCCGCGACCGGTTCCTGCTCTCCAAGGGGCACGGGCCGATGGCGTACTACGCCGTGCTCGCCGCGAAGGGCTTCCTCGAACCGTCCACATTGGACAACTGGACGGAGTGGGACTCACCCCTCGGCCAGCACCCGGACCGCGTGCTCGTGCCCGGCGTGGAGATCAGCAGCGGGTCGCTCGGCCACGGGCTCGGTCTCGCCGTCGGCACCGCGCTCGGTCTCGGTGTCCAGGCCAGTCCGGCGAAGGTGTTCGTGCTGGTCGGCGACGGCGAGCTCGACGAGGGCAGCAACCACGAGGCCATCGCGATCGCGGGCCGGTTCGGCATCGAGCGGCTCACCGCGGTCGTGATCGACAACGACTCGGCGAGCCACGGCTGGCCCGGTGGCATCGACCAGCGGTTCGCTGTCGAGGGCTGGGCGACGCTCACCGTCGACGGCCGCGACCACGACGCGCTCGAAGCCGCGTTCACCGCCGAACACCCAGGACAGCCGCTCGCGGTTGTCGCGCAAATCCGGAAGGGCAACTGACATGCGCACGGAGTTCGCCAAGACGGTCCTCGCCGAGATGGACGCCGACCCGCGCGTCGCCGTGGTCATCGCGGCCATCTCCCGCGACCTCTTCCCGCGCGTCGACCGCGTGATCGACGTGGGCATCCGCGAGCAGGCGATGATCGGCGTCGCGGGCGGCCTCGCCCTCACCGGTCTGCGCCCGGTCGTGCACACCTACGCGCCGTTCCTGGTGGAGCGCCCGTTCGAGCAGATCAAGCTCGACCTCGGCCACCAGGAGGTCGGCGCGGTGCTGGTCAGCGTCGGCGCCTCGTACGACGACCCGGCGTGGGGCCGCACCCACCAGGCACCCGGCGACGTGGCGCTGTTCGACACGCTGCCCGGCTGGACCGTGCACGTCCCCGGCCACAGCGACGAGGTCGGCCCGCTCGTCCGCGACGCGATCAGGGGCGACGGCCGCGTGTACGTCCGGCTGTCGATGCACGAGAACGCGCAGGGCTACCCGGTGGGCCAGGGGGTCACCGAGGTGCGCCGCGGCCGCAAGGGCGTCGTGCTCGCCGTCGGCCCGGTGCTCGACCGCGTGGTGAAGGCCGTCGAGCAGGAACAGGCCGACGTGACCGTGCTCTACGCGTCGACCGTGCGGCCGTTCGACGGCGACGGGCTGCGCGCGGCGCTCGCCGAGGCCGAGCGCTCGGACGTCATGCTCGTCGAGCCGTACCTGGAGGGCACGTCGGCGCACGTGGTCACCGAGGCGTTGGAGGAGGTGCCGCACCGGCTGCGTTCGGTGGGCGTGAAACGGCACCTCGAACTGCACGCCTACGGCACGGCAGCGGACCACGACGCGGCGCACGACCTCGATGTCGTGGGCATCGCCGCGGCCGTTCGCGCCTTCTTCCACCGGTGAGTCGGGCATGATCTCGCATCGTGGACGGACGTCGTGCGCTCGGGACTGGCAGGGGGCAGCCGCGCGCCGGTGATCCCGCGGATACCGACCTTCTGCGGTTGTCGGCGTGGATCACCGACAGGGAATGATGTTGCCCGTGAGCGCGAGAACCCTCATCTGGACCCCGATGCCCACCGCTGAGGTGCAGCGAAGGCTGCACGAGGTGGGCGTCGGCCCGTCGGCGCTGGTACCGGTGCCGACCGGGACGGTGCTGCTGCCGCCGCCGAGCTCCGCGCTGCGGCAGAACCTGGTCATCCCGGACACGGCGCGCAAGCTCGCGGGGGCCTCGCTGCTCGTCTACTGGAACGACGACGCGGCGGTCGTGGTCGCGTTCGGCAGCGCCTTCGGGCGCGGCTGGTCGTTCGGCGCGAGTGACGCGGTCGTGCGGCTCAACGCGGAGGTCAAACGCCCCGGCGCCGTCGGCCGCGTGTTCGACCGGCTCGTCACCGTCTACACGCAGCGGTGGCGCGCACAGGAGAAGCACCGGCAGGCGGCACTCGCACACCTGGTCAAGGTGCTGCCGCAGGCCGATGAGGAGCAGGTCGCCCAGCGGCTGGCCGACTGGGAGACCGGTGGGCCGCGGGCGGTCACCGGGATGCTGGAGGCGCTCGCGCTGCCGGACGTCGCGAAGGTCGCCGACCTGGCGGGGGAGGGGCGCGCCGACCTGTGGCTGCACCAGCTGCCCGCACCGCGCGCGCTGCCCCGGTGGTACCGGTGGGTGTTCGCGGTGGTGCTCGTCGGCAGCGCCATCGCGGCCGTGCAGGCCGGGCTGCCCGGTCCGCTCGCCGCGGTCGTGGTCTTGCCGCTGACCATCGCGTGGGTGACGTACGTGGTGCGCGTCGCGCGCCAGCCGGTCAAGGGCAAGCCGATCAACACGGCGCTGCCGGTGATCCCGGTGACGCAGGGCTCGGCGCCGACCGAATAGTGCCGCCGAATAGGCTGGTCACATGGCACGCGTCGTCGTTTTGGACTACGGATCCGGCAACCTGCGCTCAGCGGAGCGCGCACTCCAGCGGGTCGGCGCCCATGTCGAGGTGACCGCGGACCCGAAGGTCGCGCTCGCCGCGGACGGGCTCGTCGTGCCCGGCGTCGGCGCGTACGCGGCGTGCATGGAGGGCTTCAACGCCGTGCACGGCGCCCGGATCATCGACAACCGGCTCGCGGGCGGACGCCCGGTGCTCGGCATCTGCGTCGGCATGCAGATCCTCTTCGAGCGCGGCATCGAGCACGGCGTGCTCACCGAGGGCTGCGGCGAGTGGCCCGGCACCGTCGAACGGCTGGACGCGCCGATCGTGCCGCACATGGGCTGGAACACCGTTCGCGCGCCCGAGGAAAGCAAGCTGTTCGCCGGATTGGACAGTGACACGCGTTATTACTTCGTGCACTCCTACGGTGTGCGACAGTGGGAACTGGAGCCGGGGGAGATCATCCGGCCACCGCTCGTGACGTGGGCGACGCACGCGAAGGACGACTTCGTCGCCGCCGTCGAGAACGGTCCGTTGTGGGCGACGCAGTTCCACCCGGAGAAGTCCGGTGACGCGGGGGCCCACCTGTTGGAGAACTGGCTGGGGACCCTGTGATCATCCGCGCCATCGTGGTCGCGCTGGCGGCCGCGACGTTCGCCGCCGTGCCCGCGCACGCCGCGCCGCACCCGTTCAGCGACTCGTTCGAGGGTGCCGTCAACGCCGAGCCGACCTACGGGCTCAACGACAACCTCAAGCAGCGCCAGGGTTCCGGAGCCGTCACCTACACCAGGTTGTCCGGCGAGACGGCCGCCGCGCAGGTCAACAGCAAGCGGCATCCCGGCAAGCTCTCGCTGGGCAGCGCGGTCGTGCGGCTCGACGCGCCGTCGACCGGTTCAACGATCTCGGCGACGCTCACCCCGGCCGCGGGCAGCTCGTCGATCGTGCTGAGCGAGTCCGCGAACAGCACGGGCGACGTGTCCGCTCAGGACATAGGGCTCGCGTTCGTCCTGCGCGCCAACGGTGGCGTGCAGGTGGTCCAACCGGGACAGCCGGCGCAGACGTTCGACAGGTTCGCCAAGCCGTGCCAGGACGGTTCGTACCGCGTCACGGTGACGCTGACCGGATCCACGCTGAGCCTGACGGTGAACGACGTGCGCAAGGACGTCGCTCTCGGCACCGCCGTGCCGACCGAGCGCCTGTGGACCTACCTCGGTCACTCCGGGGGCGACCGCGCCGGTCTCGTCGACGACCTGCGCATGTCCTCGATGAACTCCAGCGATCTGCGCAAACGCGACCCGCGGCTGCGCTACCACGGCTTCGACGTCGCGACCGCGGCGCAGCTGGCCGCGGTCAAGGGACACAGCAACCTGAACCGGGTGCGCGCTGATCTGGTGAAGGGCTGCGCACCCGCGTCGTGCGTCGTCGAGGCGACCGGCGCGAACTGGCAGCAGCAGGTGCGCCCGCACCTCTCGCGCGTCGCCGCGTTCTCCGTGCCCGACGCCGCGGCCGCGCGCAGCGTCAAGAAGGCCTTCCCGGACAAGAAGGTGCTGCTCGTCGTGCCGGGAGCCCAGGTGGACGACGCGTTCACGGCGCCGGCTGAGGCCGACTGGGTCGGGTTCAGCGAGGCGTGCCTCGACTACGGCCGGCTCGAGACCCTGATGACCAAGCTCGAGGAGCGCGTTCCGGACAAGGAGCTGTTCCTCCTCCCCGAGGGCAGCCCGGTGTGCCCGGAGCAGACCGACGAGACGGTCATGCGGACCCAGTACATGTACCTCGAGATGACGCAGTACTACCCGCGTTACGTCGGCCTGCTGGTGACCGGCCCGTGGCAGCCGGTGCGGCACCCGCTCACCGCGGACGCACAGGAGCGCGTGGCCGCAGTTGTGCTCGGAGACGCACGCTAGGCTGTTCTGGTGACGTTCACACTCCTCCCCGCTGTTGACGTGGCCGACGGTCTTGCCGTTCGGCTCGTGCAGGGCGAAGCCGGTACCGAGACCTCGTACGGCGACCCGGTCGACGCCGCCATGGCCTGGCAGCGCGACGGCGCGGAGTGGGTGCACCTGGTCGACCTGGACGCCGCGTTCGGCCGTGGTTCCAACCGCGACCTGATCGCCGAGGTGGTCGGGAAGCTGGACGTGCAGGTCGAGCTGGGCGGCGGCATCCGCGACGACGCGTCGCTGGAGGCCGCGCTGGCCACCGGTGTCGCGCGGGTGAACCTGGGCACCGCCGCGCTCGAGGACCCGGAGTGGTGCGCGAAGGTCGTCGCCGAGTACGGCGAGCGCGTCGCGGTCGGCCTGGACGTGCGCATCACCGAGGCGGGCCACCGCGTCGCGGCGCGCGGCTGGACCAAGGACGGCGGCGACCTGTGGGAGGTGCTCGACCGGCTCGACCGCGACGGCTGCTCTCGCTACGTCGTCACGGACGTGTCGAAGGACGGCACGCTCCAGGGGCCGAACATCGAGCTGCTGCGCGAGGTCTGCGCGCGCACCGACGCGCCGGTCGTGGCGTCCGGCGGTGTGTCCAGTGTGGACGATCTGGTCGCGCTCGCCGCGTTGTCCCGCGACGGTGTCGAGGGCGCGATCATCGGAAAGGCGCTCTACGCGGGCGCTTTCACCCTTCCCGAGGCGTTGGCAGCAGTCCGCTGACGACCTGCTTGATGTAGGCCTCCGCGGCCTGGTGCGTGACACCGGTGCTGCGGAGCACCTGCGCCGCGGTGCCTTCCTCCTCGGCGAGCACGCCGAGGAGGATGTGCTCGGTGCCGATGAACGTGTGCCCCATCCGCAACGCCTCGCGCACGGCCAGTTCGAGCGCCTTCTTGCAGTGCGTGGTGAACGGCTGCGGGTCCGGCCGCCGGTGGCTCTCGGTGTCGAGCCGGTTGAGCGTCGCGATGCGCGTGGTGCCGTCGGACGCCTCCAGCTTGCGGATCGTCTTCGCGGCGAGCCCGCCGCTCTCGTCCAGCAGCCCGAGCAGCAGGTGCTCGCTGCCGATGCGCTCGCTGAACCGCGCGTGGTGCTTCGCGAGGTTCACCACCCGCTGCGACCGCTGCGTGAACCGGTCGAGGCTCGGCTTCGAGCCGAGCTCGGGCGACTCCCTCGGCACGAACCGCTTCTGCGCGGCCTGCTTGCTGACGCCGATGCTCTCGCCGATGTCCGTCCAGCTCGCCCCGGTCCGCCGCGCCTCGTCGACGAAGTGCCCGATGAGGTGATCACCGAGCTCGTCGAGCTGCTCGCTCAGGCTGACCGCGGCCGCGAGCCGGTGCAGCGCGTCCTCGTGCTCCTTGGCGACCGTGACGATCAGGTCGGTGAGCTGGATCGGCGTCGTGACCACGCGTCAACTGTAGGTTGACGATTGATCAGCCGTCAACCTCGGGTTGACGCTCGGTGATCCGGATGCCGATGGTGCCCGTCCGGCCCCTGCGGAGCTTGCTGCCGAACATGGTCAGCCAGCCCATGACCCCGTACTTCTTCGTGATCAGGTCGCGGACGTGGTCGCTCTCTTCGTCGCTCATGAGCTCCGCGTGCGCGGGCACCGAGTCGCCCTTGGGGTTGCCCCGGTAGTCGCACGGCCCGATCTCGACGTCGCCGCTGTTGCGGATGCGCTTGACCTTGCCGGTCTCCTTGGCCGACCAGGCGTAGATCTCCTCGCCCTCCCACGCCACCCACACCGGCGTCGCCACCGGGGTGCCGTTCTTGCGGAACGTCGTCAGCAGCAGGTACTCGCCCTTGCCCAGATCAGTGATCACGGTGCTGAATCTAGTCCCGCTTCAGCGCGTTGGTGAGACCGGCGACCACCGCCGTCGTCAGCACCCAGCCCGCCGCGATCAACGCCCACGAGCACCACTGCGCCGGACCTTGCACGACCCAGGCCTTCTGCTGGCCCAAGTCCACGATCGGCAGCATCACGTCCAGCGCGTACACGAACGGGTTGAACGCCTCCACGACCGGAGCGGTCGCCGTCGGCGTGGTGTTCGCGTACACCGCGGTGCCTGCGCCCAGCAGCGCCAGCAGCCACGCCCCGGCGAGCATGGGGCGGTAGCCGTAGCCGACCACCAGGTACAGCAACCAGTTCCACGCCCTGCCGAACGGACCGAACTCGGCGCGCCGGTCCCACTGCTTGGCGATGTTGACCTTGCGGGTGAAGTTCAGCCGCCCGGCGCGCTTGTACGCGGCGGCGAGGGTGTCGTAGAGGCCCGGTGTGTAGCCCTCGGGGTGGCGGTGCAGCCACCCGACGCGGTGCTTCACCGGTGCGTGGTCGTGCTCGAGCAGGTCGTAGGTGAAGCCGCGCAGCCACACCTTCTCCGGCCACGTCTCCGGGTCGTCCTCGAAGCTGCCGACGGTCGCGTCGGTCAGGTCGAGCTCGTCGATCGCCTTTGCGGGCCGGAACCGCAGGGTCGTCGCGCGCGCACCGTCGAGCCCCACCTTCGTCATCGTCGCCTTGGTGAAGGTCAGCCTGCCGCCGACGTGCGCGTCGGGCAGCGCCACCTCGTCCGCGAACTCGCCACGGAACGCCGCGTCCTGCCCGACGCGGAGCCCGCGCGCCCACACGCGTCCCGCGGCCGTGCCCGAGCACCAGAAGTCCCGCTCGACCACGAGCACGTCCGCCGACAGCTCGCCGATCCGCACGTCGGTGAGCAGGACGTGGCCGCGCACGAGCGCGCTGTCCAGCCGCACGCCGCCCGTGACCTCACAGCGCTGCAGCGAGAGGTGCTGGTCGACGGTCGCCGACTGGACGTCGAGCGCGTCGTCGCCGAGGTTCGACAGCCGGGCGTCCGGGAAGCGCAGCGTGCCCTTGATGTGGCCACTGGCGAGCCGCAGCTTGCCGTGCGCGGTGAGCCGGGTGAAGTCGGCGTGCCTGCCGACGGAGATCGAGTCCGCCGCCAGGGCGACGTCGACGGGGCACGACAGGGTGGCGTCGATGAACACGAGGTTGGTGCCGATCCGCGCGTTGCTGAGCACGACCTGGCCGCGTGCGGTGAAGCCCCTTTTGAAATGGGCCGCGCCACCGACGACCAGCCCGGCCGCCGTGAGTCCGTCCGCCAGCTTTGCGCCGTCGAACCCTGCGTCGCCACTGATGCTGGCACTCATTAGCGATACCCCGCCGGTCGCCTTAAGACCGTTGCAGTTCAGGCCGCCGACTTCGAGGCGGTCGGCCGTCAGTGCGGGGCGTCTGGGGTTGAACAGCCGTACCCCAGGCAAGTGCAGTTCGCCCTTGATATGGGCTGCACGCAAGCTGAACCAGCCAACCGACGTGAGGCCGAGGCCGTACACGTCCTGGGCGACTTCTATGCCGTTCGCTACGAGCGTGTGTCCATTCACATTGGACAGCCGAGCACCGCTGAGCAGCAGGCAGCCGTCCACCCGTGCGCCGATGAGCGACACTTCCGTGCCGGCGGTGACCACGTCGCGCAGGTCGACGTCGTCCCTGGTGCGCAACTGCTTCGCGTCCAGGCCCCACAGGTGTGAGCCGGACAGGTCGACGTGGGGGATCTCGGCGCGCCGGAGGTTGATCTCCTCCTCCACGTAGCAGTTCCGGAGGATCAACGGGTGGCTCAGCCGCTGCCCCTCGAGGTCGAGCACACCCGCGATCCGCGCGTCCTCGACGTGGATCGGGTCAGCCAGGTCCTCAGCGCGAATGATGCGCAAATTCGCTCCCTAGTAGGCTTTCCCGCATGTCAGTCGCGGTCCGTGTCATCCCCTGTCTCGACGTCGACCGGGGCCGGGTGGTGAAGGGGATCAACTTCACCAACCTCGTCGACGCGGGCGACCCCGTCGAGCTTGCCAGGGTCTACGACGCCGAGGGGGCCGATGAGCTGACCTTCCTCGACGTGACCGCGAGCTCGGGCGACCGCGAGACGACCTACGACGTCGTCCGCCGCACCGCGGAGCAGGTGTTCATCCCGCTGACCGTCGGCGGCGGTGTGCGCAGCCCGGAGGACGTCAACAAGCTGCTGCGCTCGGGCGCGGACAAGGTCAGCCTGAACACGGCCGCGATCGCCCGCCCCGAGCTGCTCAAGGAGTGCTCGGAACGCTTCGGCGCGCAGTGCATCGTGCTGTCCGTGGACGCGCGCAGGCTGCCGGACGGCAAGAACTTCGAAGTCACCACGCACGGCGGCCGCACGGGTACGGGCATCGACGCGATCGAGTGGGCCGAACGCGGTCAGCAGCTGGGCGTCGGCGAGATCCTGCTCAACTCGATGGACGCCGACGGCACCAAGGCGGGCTTCGACCTCGAGCTGATCCGCAAGGTGCGCCAGGTCGTCGACGTGCCGCTGATCGCCAGCGGGGGAGCCGGTGCCGTCGCGCACTTCCCGCCCGCCGTCGAGGCCGGTGCGGACGCGGTGCTCGCGGCGAGCGTGTTCCACTTCGGACAGTTGCGCATCGGCGAGGTCAAGGACGGCCTGCGCGCCTCCGGCGTGGTGGTCAGGTGATCCGCCGGACGGACACGCCCGTCGAGGTGCTGGTCTCCGCACTCGTCGCGGGCGGCGGCGCGCTGCTGTTCGTCATCGTCGCTTTGGTGCGGTGGCAGGTCGAGGGCGGGGCGGACGTGCTCAAGGCCCCGATCGCCATCGGACTCCTCGAGCTGCTCGTCGGTGCCGGCCTGATGCTCCGGATCAGGATCGCGCACAAGGTCGCCATGGGCGTGTTCGTCCTCGTCGGCCTGCTGCACCTGCTGATCGTGCTCGCCGACGGCCCGGTGTGGGCTCGGGTCGTCTCCGGCGTGCTGTCCGGGGTGCACGTCTACGGCGTCGTGCTGCTCAACACCGGCCCCGCCCGCAACTACCTGGGAGGACCCCGTTGACCAGCCCGCTCGACCCGACCGTCGCCTCACGGCTCAAGCGCACCGCCGACGGACTCGTGTGCGCGGTCGCGCAGCAGCACGACACCGGTGAGGTGCTGATGGTGGCGTGGATGGACGACGAGGCGCTGCACCGCACGCTCACCACGCGCCGCGCGACCTACTACTCGCGCAGCCGTCAGCAGCTGTGGGTCAAGGGCGAGACCTCCGGGCACACCCAGTACGTCCACGAGGTGCGCCTCGACTGCGACGGCGACACGTTGCTGCTGAAGGTCGACCAGGTGGGCGCCGCGTGCCACACGGGCGACCGCACGTGCTTCGACGAGACCGTGCTGCTCACGCCAGCGGCCCGGTGAGGTAGCGCTGCATGGTCGGACCGATCATGCCGACCAGCGTCTCCACCGGCGTGGACGCGAGCGGTTCGAAGTGGACGACGTACCGCACCATCCCGAGCCCCACCATCTGCGTGGCGCAGACCGTCGCCCGCAGCTCGGACTGGTCGAGTCCGAGCTCGGTGGTGATCTGCTTGAAGATCGTGTTGAGGAAGACCTCGCGCAACACCTTGGCGACGCCCTCGTGCGACGTGACGCTGCGGATGAGCGCGACGAACTGCCCGCCACCGGTGGCGTCCCAGATCGTCAGGAAAGTGCGCACGATCCGGTACCCGATCTCGTCGGCCGGACCGTCGAGCAACCGTCTGACCAGCTCGTTCGGGTCGATCGGCACCTGGAGGACGGCCTGCGCGAACAGGCCTTCCTTGCTGCCGAACCAGTGGTTCACCATGGCCGCGTCGACGCCGGCGCGACTCGCGATCATCCGCACCGTCGCGCCGTCGAAACCGCGCTCGACGAACACCTCGCGGGCGGCCGCGAGCAACGCCGACTTGGTGTCCTCGCCCGCCGCGCGCCGTCCTCTACGCTTCTGAGTGCCCTGGTCCACGCCCTCTAGTTTTCAACAGATGTTGAATATGTGCAACAATTGCGCACATGGTGAGCGTCATCGGAGCGGTGGCAAAATCAGGTCTCGGGGCGGTCAGCCCCACGCGCGAGGAGTTCCGCGAGCTCGCGGCGAACCGGCGCGTCATCCCGGTCGTGCGCAGGTTGCTCGCGGACGCGGAGACGCCCGTCGGGCTCTACCGCAAACTGGCCGCGGACCGGCCGGGCACGTTCCTCTTCGAGTCGGCTGAGAACGGCCGTTCGTGGTCGCGCTGGTCGTTCATCGGCGTGCGCAGCTCGGCGGCGCTCACCGCGACCGGCGGCGACGCGTTCTGGACCGGTACCCGCCCGGTCGGGCTGCCGGACGGCGGCGACCCGCTGCACGTGCTGCGCGAGACCATCGAGGTGCTGCGCACGGATCCGTTGCCCGGCCTCCCGCCGCTGACCGGCGGCATGGTCGGCTACATCGGCTACGACGCGGTGCGCAGGCTGGAGCGGCTGCCCGAGCTCGCCGAGGACGACC
Organism: Lentzea tibetensis; assembly: GCF_007845675.1. Taxonomy (GTDB): domain Bacteria; phylum Actinomycetota; class Actinomycetes; order Mycobacteriales; family Pseudonocardiaceae; genus Lentzea; species Lentzea tibetensis. The sequence continues at coordinate 207,754 of NZ_VOBR01000013.1, forward strand.
TCAAGGTGCCCGAGCTCGTCATGCTCTTCGCGACCGACCTCGCGGCGCTCGACCACCACGAGGGCACCGTCACGCTGATCGCGAACGCGGTCAACTGGGACGACTCGCCGGAGCGCGTGGACGCGGCGTACGACGACGCGGTCGCGCGGCTCGACGCGATGACCTACGACCTGCACACGCCGACGCCGCCCACCGCGGCCGTGTTCTCCCGGCCCAAGCCGGAGTTCGTGCGCAGACGCAGCCAGGAGGACCACTTCGCGGCCGTCGAGAAGGCCAAGGAGGCCATCCGGGCGGGCGAGGCGTTCCAGGTCGTCGTGTCACAGCGCTTCGAGATGCAGACGACCGCGGACGCGCTCGACATCTACCGGGTGCTGCGGACGTCCAACCCGAGCCCGTACATGTACCTGCTGCGCCTCGACGACTTCGACATCGTCGGCTGCAGCCCCGAGTCGCTGGTGACCGTCCGCGACGGCAAGGCCACGACTCACCCGATCGCGGGAACACGGTGGCGCTCGCTCGATCCCGACGAGGACGCGTTGCTGGAGAAGGACCTCCTCGCCGACCACAAGGAACGCGCGGAGCACCTGATGCTGGTCGACCTCGGCCGCAACGACCTCGGCCGGGTGTGCAAGCCCGGCTCGGTGCACGTCGTCGACTTCTTCAAGGTCGAGCGGTACAGCCACGTCATGCACATCGTGTCCACGGTGACCGGTGAGCTGGCCGAGGGGAAGACGGCGTTCGACGCGGTCGCCGCCTGCTTCCCGGCGGGCACGCTCTCCGGTGCGCCGAAGCCGCGCGCGATGGAGCTCATCGAGGAGCTGGAGCCCACCCGGCGCGGCCTGTACGGCGGCGTCGTCGGGTACTTCGACTTCGCGGGTGACGCGGACACGGCCATCGCGATCCGGACCGCACTGGTGCGCCAGGGAACCGCGTACGTGCAGGCGGGCGGCGGCATCGTGGCGGACTCGGACCCGCAGGCGGAGGACAACGAGTGCCTCAACAAGGCGGGCGCCGTGCTCGCCGCGATCGCGACCGCCCAGACGATGGCGCCCGCCGTTGACCGGTAGACGTCCACTGTGGACCGTTCTCGTCCTGCTGCTGCTCGCGGCAGCAGGGCAGTGGGCGGCTTCGCAGATCCCGTTCGCGTTGTTCTGCCTCGCGTCGGTCGCCGCGCTCGTCGCGCTCAGCGGGTGGCCGCGGCGCGTGCTCGGCGTCGTGCTCATCGGCACGTCGGCCGTCGCGGCGCCCGGCTGGCACGCGTTCGCCATCGCCAGCGGCGTGTGCCTGCTCGTCTCCGGTGTGATTCTGGCGTGGCTCGGGCACCGCATGCCACGGTTCGGCATGGGCGGCCAGCAGGCGCCCGCACCGGACCCGGAACGCGACATGTGGAGCGCGCTGGAACGAGGAGAAGACCCGACGGAATCACGCGGCCACACGAACGAGTGAAGATCGTTCGCGCACGTTCGCGCACGTGGGCCGTTGAGGACCTTGCGGAGCTGCGCTGATTCGGAACCCCCGGTGGCAGAGGCGTTACTCCTGCGGGGTTAGCATCCTTCAAGCGGGAAGGGGAGCAAAACTGTGACGGTTCTCGAATCGATCCTCGAGGGTGTGCGTGAGGATCTCGCCGCTCGCGAGGCGCAGTTGTCCTTCGACGCCGTCAAGGAGCAGGCGACCAAGGTGTCGCCGCCGCTCGACGTGCTGTCGGTTCTGCGTGCGCCGAGCGTGGGTGTCATCGCCGAGGTGAAGCGGCGCAGCCCGTCGAAGGGGCAACTGGCGGACATCCCGGAGCCCGCCGAGCTGGCGGCGCAGTACGAGGCGGGCGGCGCGCAGGTCATCAGCGTGCTGACCGAGCAGCGGCGCTTCGGCGGTTCGCTCGCCGACCTCGACGCGGTGCGCGCGAAGGTGAAGATCCCCTTGCTGCGCAAGGACTTCATCGTCAGCCCGTACCAGGTGCACGAGGCCAGGCTGCACGGCGCGGACATGGTGCTGCTGATCGTGGCGGCGCTGGAGCAGAACGCGCTGGTGGCGTTGCTGGACCGGGTGGAGTCGCTCGGCATGACGGCACTCGTCGAGGTGCACACCGCCGAGGAGGCGGACCGCGCGCTCGAGGCGGGCGCGAGCGTCATCGGAGTGAACGCGCGCAATCTGCACACGCTCGAGGTCGATAAAGACGTTTTCGGCCGGATCGCGCCTGGACTACCCTTCGAGACGATCAAGATCGCCGAGTCGGGTGTCTCCGGTCCGGGCGACCTGATGGCTTACGCCGGTGCCGGTGCCGACGCGGTGCTGGTCGGCGAGAGCCTGGTGACCAGCGGTGATCCCAAGGCAGCGGTGAACAAGCTGGTGACCGCCGGTTCGCATCCGGCGTGTCCCCGGCCCAGCAGGTAAGAGAGGTTTGCGGTGTCTTCGACGCAGTCGAGCAGGGGCGCATCGCAGTTCACGCCCACACAGCACGATCCCGATGCGCGTGGGCACTTCGGCCCCTGGGGCGGCCGGTTCATGCCGGAGGCGTTGATCGCCGCGGTGGACGAGCTGGCCGCCGAGTACGAGAAGGCGCGCGTCGACCCGGCGTTCCTCGACGAGTTCGCCCGGCTGCTCAAGGACTACGCGGGCCGCCCGTCGCTGCTGACCGAGGCGCCGAAGTTCGGCGAGCACGCCGGTGGCGCGCGGATCTTCCTCAAGCGCGAGGACCTGAACCACACCGGTTCGCACAAGATCAACAACGTGCTGGGTCAGGCGCTGCTCACCAAGCGCATGGGCAAGCAGCGGGTCATCGCGGAGACCGGCGCTGGCCAGCACGGCGTCGCGACCGCGACCGCGTGCGCACTGCTCGGCCTCGACTGCGTGATCTACATGGGCGAGGTCGACACCGAGCGCCAGGCGCTGAACGTCGCGCGCATGAAGCTGCTCGGCGCCGAGGTCATCCCGGTGAAGACCGGCTCGCGCACGTTGAAGGACGCCATCAACGAGGCGTTGCGCGACTGGGTCGCGAACGTCGACGGCACGCACTACCTGCTCGGCACCGCGGCCGGGCCGCACCCGTTCCCGTTGCTGGTGCGCGACTTCCACCGCGTCATCGGCATCGAGGCGCGCGAGCAGATCCTGGCGAAGGCCGAGCGCCTGCCGGACGCGGTCGTCGCGTGCGTCGGCGGCGGCTCGAACGCGATCGGCATCTTCCACGGCTTCATCGACGACCCGTCGGTGCGGCTGGTGGGCGTCGAGCCCGGTGGTGACGGGCTGGACAGTGGTCGCCACGGCGCCACGCTCACCGCGGGCACGCCCGGTTCGCTGCACGGCGCGATGTCGTACGTGATGCAGGACGAGGACGGCCAGATCACCGAGGCGCACTCGATCTCGGCGGGTCTGGACTACCCCGGCGTCGGCCCCGAGCACTCGCACCTGAAGGACATCGGCCGCGCCGAGTACTTCCCGGTGACCGACGCGGAGGCGATGGACGCGTTCGCGCTCCTCGCGCGCACCGAAGGCATCATCCCGGCGATCGAGTCCGCGCACGCGCTGGCCGGTGCCATCAAGCTCGGCCAGTCGCTGGGCTCCGAGGCCCTGTTGCTGGTCAACCTGTCCGGCCGGGGTGACAAGGACATGGGCACGGCCGTCGAGTGGTTCGGCTTCGACAAGACTGGGGAAACGTCATGAGCCAGCTCGCACCCGTCTTCGAGCAGGCGCGGTCCGAGGGGCGCGCGGCGCTCATCGGCTACCTGCCGGCTGGTTTTCCCACGGTCTCCGGGTCCAAGGACATGCTGCGGGCCATGGTCGAGTCCGGCTGCGACATCATCGAGGTCGGCCTGCCGTTCTCGGACCCGGTGATGGACGGCCCGACCATCCAGGTGGCGGCTGAGCAGGCGCTGCGGTCCGGCTTCCGGGTGCGCGACCTGTTCGACGTCGTGTCGTCGGTGGCATCGGCCGGCGGTCGCGCCGTGGTGATGACGTACTGGAACCCGGTGCTGCGCTACGGCGTCGACGCGTTCGCACGCGACCTGGCCGCCGCGGGTGGGCTCGGGCTGATCACGCCGGACCTGGTGCCGGACGAGGCCGCCGACTGGATGGCCGCCTCCGACGCGCACGGGCTGGACCGGATCTTCCTGGTCGCGCCGTCGTCGACGGAGGAGCGGATCGACCTGACCGCGTCGTCCTCGCGCGGCTTCCTCTACGCGACGTCCGTGATGGGCGTGACCGGTGCGCGTGACGTGGTGTCCTCTGCAGCTCCCGAGTTGGTTCGCCGCGTGCGTGAGCACACGTCGATTCCCGTCGGCGTGGGGCTGGGTGTGCGGTCGGGTGCGCAGGCTGCCGAGCTGGCGGCGTTCGCGGACGGCGTGATCGTGGGTTCCGCTTTCGTGACCGCAGCCGGTGAGGGTGAGCACGCCGTTCGCGCGTTGACCTCGGAGCTGGCGCAGGGTGTGCGGAGCGCGGTCACCCCGGCGTAGCCGTTCGAACGCCTGATCGAGTGAACCTCCGGGTCCATGGCGGACTCGGGGCCCGAAATTGTCGGTGCCTCCCGAGAGGCTGGCCTCATGCTCAAGCCAGCCATCCGCCCGGCATGCCACACTGGTTGTGATCGGGCAGTTTTCGGAGGTGATGCCCAGTGGCGGCTCCAGTCGAAACTGAGTACCTGCTGCCCAACCACAACGGGCCGTGGACGCTCGACGACGTCCTCGCGCTGCCGGAGGACCACAGTCAACGCATCGAACTCATCGACGGGACGCTCATCGTGAGCCCGCTGGGGAGCGTTCGTCACCAGCGCCTGGTGGGTCGAGCCTTCGCGGCATTCGATCGCGACTGTCCGGCCGAGTTCGAGGCGACGGTCGAGATCAACGTGCGGCTGTCCGGTGGTCGCCTGCTGATTCCGGATTTCACCGTGATCAGGCCGGGTGCCGAGGGTGTCATGCTGCCGGTCGAGGACGTGTTGCTCGCCGGCGAGGTCCTTTCGCCGAGCACGCGCATCAACGACCTCGTGCTCAAACGCGAGTTGTACGCCGAAGCGGGTGTGCCGTTCTACCTGATGATCGATCCTCAGGGGCCGGTGGTCACGGCGACGCTGCTGGAGCTGCGGGGAGTCAAGTACGTCGAGGTCACGACCAGCGATGACGGTGTGCTGACCCTGGATCGGCCGTTCCCGGTGACGATTTCCCTGTCGGCATAGCGCATTAATTAATTACTTTCGTTATTTCCTTTGAAATGCGACCGCGCTATCCTGGCTTCATCATTCGTGCGACTCGGGGGATTCGTTGCGACCTAACACGTCTTCATTCGCCGACCCGTTGATCGGCCTGGAGAAGATCAAGACACCGAAGTGGGCCAAGGTCAGCGAGAAGGTCGCGGCGGCGACCTTCCGGCAGGCGCTCAGGGAGCTGCCGGCCGTGGTCCGCGTGGTCGTCGGCCTCGCCTGGCGGACGTCGCGGGGGCTGACGCTGCTGGCGGCCGTCGTGCACGTGGCGTCGGGCTGCGTGACCGCGTTCGGCCTGCTCGCCACGGCGGACGTGTTCACCGCGCTGCTGCGCGACGGCCCGACACCGGAACGCCTCGTGGCGTCGCTGCCCGCGCTGGCGCTGGTGGTGGGGTCGTACGCGCTCCGCGCGCTGCTGGACACCGCGGTGGGCAGCGTCGAGGGCGCGTTGCGGCCGAAGGTCACCAGGGCGGCCGACGACGCGGTGACGTCGGCGGTGATCGGTGTGGAGCTGCTGGCGTTCGAGGACGCCGACTTCCGCGAGCTGATCCGCCGCGGTGCCCGCGACGGCGTCGAGTACATCGACGGCTGCATCCGCTGGATCGCGGACCTCGTGGCGTCCCTGATCGCACTCATTGCGGCACTGGTGACGGCGGGCTTCCTCAACCCGTGGCTCACGCTCGCGCTGCTGCTGACCGCGGTCGGCGACGGCTGGGCCGCGGCGCGGGTCGGCAGGCTGCACCGCAGGCACTTCCTCGACAGCGTGACGAGGCACATGAGCAAGTCGGTGCTCGAGGACGTGGCGATGTCCCGCGAGTTCGCGCTCGAGCGCCACGCGCTGACCCTGCAGCAGCGCCTGCTGGCGGAGCACCGCCGGGTCACCGAGAGCCTGATGGCGGATGACGTGCGCCTGGCGCACCGCAGCAACCTGGTCAGGCTGGTGGGCCGCGCGGTGGGAGGTCTCGGCTCCGGCCTCGCGTACGGCGTGCTGGGCCTGCTCCTCTACACGGGCCAGCTGCCACTCGCGCTGGCCGGCACGGCCGCACTGGCGATGCGCACCGCGTCGCAGTCCCTCTCGAACACCATGCGCTCGATCGACCTGCTGCACGAGGGCTCGTTCCACATCGAGTTCTACCAAACCCTGCTCGCCGAGTGCGCCGCTCGCCACCAGCCGGCGTCCGGTGCTCAGGCACCGCTGAACCCGGCCGAGATCAAGCTCTCCGGCGTCTCGTTCACCTATCCAGGCTCGGAGGCCCCGGCCGTGCAGGGCCTGGACCTGACGGTCCGCCGAGGCGAGATCGTCGCCCTGGTGGGGGAGAACGGCTCGGGCAAGACCACGCTCGGCAAGCTGCTGACGGGCCTCTACCCGCCGACGACGGGCACCGTGACCTGGGACGGTGTGGACGTGGCCTCGGCCGACCCGTCCGGCGTGCACGACCAGATCGCCGTCATCGCCCAGGACCCGGCAGGCTGGCCGATGACCGCCAGGCACAACGTCGTGGTGGGCCGCCTGACCCGCGACGACCCGGACGCGTGGCAGTCCGCTCTCACGATGTCGAGCGCGGACGAAGTGGTGAACTCCTTGCCCCACAAGGAGAAGACCCTGTTGTCCAAGCGCTTCCAGGACGGTCAGGACCTGTCCGGCGGCCAGTGGCAGCGATTGGGCATCGCCCGAGGCATCTACCGCGACGCCAGCATCCTCGTCGCCGACGAGCCGACGGCAGCCCTCGACGCCAAGGCCGAGGCCCGCGTCTTCACCGCGCTGAAGAACGCGAGCAAGCACACCACGATCCTGGTCACCCACCGCCTCGCCAACATCAAGAACGCGGACCGCATCGTCGTGCTGTCCGAGGGCCGCGTGGTCGAACAGGGCACCCACGCCGAACTGCACGCCGCCCGCGGCCACTACCACGAGCTGTACGAGATCCAGGCCGCCGCGTTCCGCACCGACACACCACCGCCGGCACCCGCTCACATCGGGCTCGGCGACAACGAGCCGACCGCAGAAGCGAGGTGAGCCGCACGAGCGAGAGGCAGGGAGTGCCACACACCTGACCGGCGCGCCCGCTGACGCCGATGCTGGCGAGGTCGGCGCGATGTCCCGCCATCGGGCCACCGCCGGTGCCTGCGCCACCCGTTGAGCTGACTCGCCAACCCACCGCCTGGTGGCCTGAGCCTCGCCCAGCGTCGTACCCCGATGCCGCGTTCTGCCGACCCGCCAACACCGCTTGGCGGTCCCGAGGTCCGTCCAGCGGCGGGCGCGAGTCCGAGCACGCGGAGGCTGCGTTCTGCTGACCCGTCAACCCGCTGGCTGGCGCTCCGAGGCTCGCCGATCGGCGGTTCAGCGCCGGGCTCGAGGCGCGGGCGCGCGTCTGACCAACGCAGTCCACCCGTGCCGCCGATGCCGCTACCCGTCGGTGCTGGGTGAGGTGGCGCCATCCGCGCCCCGCTGCCCGTGACCCGTTCCGCCATCCTTCGGCGCCACCGCCTGGTGGCCCGAGCCTCGCCCAGCGTCGTGCCCCGGCGCTGCGTTCTGCCGACCCGCCAACCCGCCGCCTGGCGGTCCGAGATCCGCTCATCGGCCCTTCAACGCGGGCGAACACAAGGGGAGCGCCGCGCACCTGACCAGCGCAGTCACCCGCGCACCCCCACGTCCCACCCACCGACCGCGGTCACGGAGAGACAGGAGGAGTCGTTCAACCGGATAACGATCGCACTGTCGGAGTAGCCGTCCAAGAGCCAACCGCTACGGTGGTGCCCGTGTTGAACGCCGTCCTGGCCACGATCCCGAGCCCCGACCGCGGTGTGTGGCACCTCGGTCCGGTCCCGATCCGGGCTTACGCGCTGTGCATCATCCTCGGCATCATCGTCGCGATCTCGTGGGGTGAACGCCGCTGGGTCGCCCGTGGTGGCCAGAAGGGTGACGTCACGGACATCGCCGTGTTCGCGGTCCCGTTCGGACTGGTCGGCGGCAGGCTGTACCACGTCATCACGGACAACCAGAAGTACTTCGGGCCGGGCAAGAACCCGCTCGACGCGTTCGCCATCTGGAACGGTGGCCTCGGCATCTGGGGCGCCATCGCGCTCGGTGGTGTCGGCGCGTGGATCGCGTGCCGGCGCAAGGGCATCCCGTTGCCCGCGATGGCCGACGCGCTCGCGCCCGGCATCGTCGTCGCGCAGGCCATCGGGCGGCTCGGCAACTACTTCAACCAGGAGCTCTACGGCGGCGACACGACGTTGCCGTGGGGGCTGGAGATCTACCAGCGCGTCGACCCGGCCACCGGGCTGCCGGACATGCTCGGCGGTGTCGCCGTCGACAGCACGCCGATCGCGGTCGTGCACCCGACGTTCCTGTACGAGCTGCTGTGGAACCTCGGTGTCGCGGCGCTGGTCGTGTGGGCCGACCGCAAGTTCCGGCTCGGCCACGGGCGGGCGTTCGCGCTGTACGTCGCGGGCTACTGCGCCGGGCGGTTCTGGATCGAGCTCATGCGCACCGACGAGGCCACGCTCATCGCCGGTGTGCGGGTGAACGTGTTCGTGTCGGCGCTGGTGCTCATCGGTGCGGTGGCCTACTTCGTCCTCGCGGCCCGCAAGGGTGAGCGGGAGGACGTCGCCGCGCTCCAGGCGACGCCGGAAGCGCCTGCCGAGGCAGGGGCCGAAAGCAGCGACGACACCGAAGACGCGACCAAGACCGAAGACACCGCAGAAGACACCCCAGAAGACACGGACGAGGCCGAAGAGGCCGACGAGAAGGCCGAGGCCGAGTCCCGGCCTCAGGAGCCAGCGAAACCGGAGTAACGGGTGCGCATCCTCGTCGTCGAGGACGACGACCGGGTCGCGAGAGGCCTGCTGACCGCACTGCGGCACGCGGGCTACGAAGTGCACCGGGTGGCGACGGCCGCGGACGCGCTCAAAGCCGCACCGGCCGACGTCGTGCTGCTCGACCTCGGCCTGCCGGACGGCGACGGGCTCGACGTGCTGCGCGAGCTGCGGCACCGGCCGGGCACGGCGGTGATCACGGTGACCGCGCGCGGCGAGGAGCGGGAGCGCGTGCTCGGGCTCCGGGCAGGCGCGGACGACTACGTGGTGAAGCCGTTCGGCACGTCCGAGCTGCTCGCCAGGATCGAGGCGGTGCTGCGCCGCACGCGTGCGCACCGCGCGGAACCCGAGGCGGAGCAACCGATCCAGGTCGGCGGCCTGGTGCTGTTCGCGGCGGCGCGTTCGGTCACTGTGGACGGTCAGCCGCTGAGCCTGACGCGCAAGGAGTTCGACCTCCTCGCGCTGCTGCTCACCCGCGCGGGCGACGTGGTCAGCCGGGACTCCATCGTCGACCAGGTGTGGCACGAGCACTGGGAAGCGCCGTCGCGCACGCTCGACACCCACATGGCCGCGTTGCGCGCCAAGCTGGGTGACCACGTCCGCATCGAGACCGTGCGCGGCGTCGGGTACCGGCTCGTGAGCACCTGATGCTCAAGCGCCTGCTGGTGATCGTCGTCCCGCTGCTCGTCGCACTCGTCGGCGCGCTGGGCGTCCCGCTGGGTTTCGCCGTCGTGCAACGGGAAACGCAGGCCACCTACCTCGACCGGCTGGGCGACGCGAGCCGGTTCGCGAGCCTAGGTGAGAGCGCGTTGCAGTCGGACCGGCTCACCGCGCTCAAGGAGGAGATCCAGCGCTACGACGAGCTGTACGGCGTCGCGGTCGGCCTGGTCGGCACGGACAACAAGGTGCTCGCCGCGACCCGCCCGGACTTCGACCCGGCCGACTCCGCGGTGAAGTCCGGCCTGACCGCGGCACTGGGCGGCTACCGCCCGGAGCCGGACTACACGGGGTGGCCGTGGCGCACCGGCCCGATGGTCGTGGTCGAACCGGTCGGCAGGGACAGCGAGGTGGTCGCCGCGGTCGTCACGATCTCGCCGACGGACGCGCTGCGCGACGAGGTCGTCCGCCAGTGGGGCCTGATGGCCCTGCTGGGTCTGCTGCCGATGCTCGCCGTCGTCGCGGCGGCCTGGCCCATGTCGCGCTGGGTGCTGCGCCCGGTCCGCAGGCTCGACGAGGCGACCGCGAAGGTCGCGAGCGGTGAGCTGGACGTCCGCGCGGACGAGGTCGGCGGCCCGCCGGAACTGCGCAGGCTCGCGCGGAGCTTCAACACCATGGTCGACGTGGTCGGCCGCGCCCTCAGGAGACAACGCGCGTTCGTCAGCGACGCCTCGCACCAGCTGCGCAACCCACTGGCCAGCCTGCGTCTCGCCGTCGACAACATGGCGCCGCACATCACGAACGACGCCGCCAGGGAGATGCAGCAGATCGCCGTCGACGAGGCCGAGGAGATGGGCCGCGTGCTCGACACCCTGCTCGCCGCCACCAGGCTCGACAGCGCGTCCGCCACCGAGCCGGTCGAGATCGACTCGCTGCTCGCCACGCACGTCCCGGCCTGGCGAGCACTGACCGAGCAGGCCGGGATGACGCTGCAGATCGACGTCCCGGCCGGGCTCAGCGCCCAGGAACCGCCGGGTGGACTGGGCAGCGTGCTGGACGAGCTGGTCAGCAACGCGATCAGGCTCTCCGGCGGCACCACCGTCACGGTCAGCGGCCGCCGCGAGGACACCACCGTCGAGCTGCGCGTCGTCGACGACGGCAGCGGCCTGGACGAGTCCGAGCGCGCGAACGCCAAGAGCCGCTTCTGGCGCGCGACACGGCACCAGAACGTCCCCGGCACCGGCCTGGGCCTGGCGATCTGCACGGAGCTCATCGAGTCGGCCGGCGGCACGCTCACGCTGAAAGAACACGAGCCGCAGGGGCTCGAGGCCGTGGTCCAGCTCAGCGTTTGACCGAGCGGAACCAGCGCGCCGCACCTGGGTGCAGCGGCACCTGACCCGTCGAGATCCCCGTGCGCACGTTGATCCGCGATGCCTCGGGGTGCCCGTCCGCGATCCGGGTGGACTCGGTGTACACGGTCCGCGTCACCACCTCGACCACGTCGGCGCTCAGGGAATCGAGCGCCAGCAACAGGTTCGGCACCGCGAACGTCTTGTTGGGAGGGAGGTCGCCGTAGGTCGTGGCCGGGATCGTCGCGGGCACGTACGGCCCCGGATACCTCTCGGTCAGCGCCTTGGCCTCCTCGGGCAGCTCCAGCAGCCGCACCTTGCCCAGCACGGACGTGATCGCGGGCGTCGGAATCCCGGTCAGCGTCAGGAAAGCGTCCAGCGAACCGGCCGCGAGCCGTTGCGCGGCTTCGGTGTGCGCCATCCGCTGCGCGTCGACCTGGACGTCGAGCAGCTTCAGCATGCGCAGCGCGGTGAACTCGGTGCCCGAGCCGAGCGGCCCGACCGACACCCGCAGCCCGGCGAGGTCCCGGACGCCGCGGACCGACGAGCCGGCGGGCACGACCACCTGCATGAAGCTGTCGTAGAGCCGACCGACAGCGGAGATGCCGCGGATGTCGTCCACGATCGGGTCCAAAGAGGACAGCGCCAGCTGCGCTTCGCCGCGGTGCAGCAACGTCAGGTTCTCCACGGACGCGCCGGTCGGCCGGGCGGTGACGCGGCAGCCGGGCAGCTGCTCGGAGAGCGCCTTGACCAGCGCCGCGCCGATCTCGCGGAACACCGCGCCCTCGGGGCCGGTCGCGAGCACGAGCGACGCGGGTGCCTGGACGCGCTGCGCGGTGCACGCGGGCACCGTGAGCGCCGCGGCCCCTACCAGCAGCGTGCGACGGCTGAGCAACACCGGTAAAGACTAGCTGTTACGTCAGATGTGTCTGAAGTTTCCGGGTGTCGCCTTGTCGGCACTCCTCCGTGTGGTCACCCTCACTTAACCCGAACTCGAGGAGGAGCCGTGGCGACGACCGCCGTAGCCCGCAAACCCATCTACAAGCACCTGTACTTCTGGGTGGTCGTGTCCATCCTGCTGGGCGCGGCGTTCGGGTGGTTCTTCCCGAAACCTGCGAGCGAGATGAAGTGGCTCGCCGATCTCTTCGTCGCGCTGGTCAAGATGGTCATCGCTCCGACGATCTTCGCCACGATCGTGGTCGGCATCGCCGGGCTCGGGAACCTCGCCAAGGCCGGTGGTCTCGCCGGCCGCACGATCCTCTACTTCACCGCCATGACGACGGTCGCGCTCACGATCGGCCTCATCGTGGTGAACGTGGTGGCGCCGGGTCACCACGGCGGTGAGGTCAAGGTGAACCCGGACGCCGCGGCGGAGACCCTCAAGGCGGCGTCCACCGCGGAGACCGGTGTCACCGGCTTCATCCTCGGCCTGGTGCCCAAGTCGTTCGTCAGCGCGTTCACCGACGGGCAGCTCATCCAGGTGCTCGTGGTCGCGATCCTGGTGGCCGTCGCGGTCGCCGGCATGGGGGAGCGCGGCAAGCGGGTCGTGGGCGCGGTGGACACGCTCGCCAAGGTGATGTTCGGCGTCATCAAGATCGTCATGTACGCGGCGCCCATCGGCGCGTTCGGCGGCATCGCCTACACGGTAGGCAAGTTCGGCGCCGGCATCCTCACCAAGCTGCTGTGGCTGATGGGCTCGTTCTACGTGACGTGCCTGCTGTTCATCCTCGTCGTGCTCGGCACCGTCTGCTACTTCGCCGGGTTCAGCCTGCTGAAGTTGCTGCGCTACATGAAGGACGAGATCCTGATCGTGCTCGGCACGTCGTCCAGCGAGTCGGTGCTGCCGCGCATGCTCGTCAAGCTGGAGGCCGCGGGCGCGGACAAGTCCGTCGTCGGCCTGACCATCCCGACCGGCTACTCGTTCAACCTCGACGGCACCTGCATCTACCTGACCATGGGCGCCGTGTTCATCGCGCAGGCCACCGGGCACGACGTGTCGCTCGGCGTGCAGATCGGCCTGCTGCTGTTCATGCTGATCGCGTCGAAGGGCGCCGCGGGCGTCACCGGCGCCGGACTGGTCACGCTGGCCGCGTCGCTGCAGGCGTTCGAGGCCAACAGCGCCATCCCGGCCGTCGGCATCGCGCTGATCGTCGGCATCGACCGCTTCATGTCCGAGGCCCGCGCGATCACCAACGTCATCGGCAACGGCGTCGGCTCGCTCGTCGTCGCCCGTTGGCAGGGCCAGCTCGACCGGGACCGCCTCAAGGAGGTCCTGGACGATCCCGACCTGGTCGACGTCGACGACCTCATGGCCAAGCACCACGCCGAGACAGCAGCAGCCCACTGAGCCTGTTCCGCCCGGCCGGCCGTCACGGTCCGGCCGGGCGGAACCCCGGAACGAGGTCGACGCGGACGTGACCGGGATCGTCCGGCAGGACGATCACCATCGCGCCGTTGTCGCGTCGCCACCCGGCGGGCAGCAGGAACCAGCGGCCGTTCGCGTGGAGCAACGGCCGCAGCCCGTTGTGCAGGAAGCCGTACGCGCTGTCCTTGCCCGCGATCGAGGTGGTGCCGATGCCGAACCCCTGCAGGCGCAGGTCCTTCTCGCTGTACACGAGCGCCTGCCCCTGCAACGGCAGGGACGACTCGAAGAGCTCGGCGGTGGCGCGTCCGCGCGCGTTGGCCAGGTAGGTGACGGCCCAGAACGTCGCGACGAGCGTCAGCGCCACCACGAGGCCGCGGCGCAGCTTGGTGCTTGTCTGGATCAGGGTCTCCGCCCAGGGCGGTGGCGTGGCGTACTCGCCGGTCGTCCACACCACGTACTCGGCCAGCAGGGCGGAACCGGCCAGCGCCAGCGGGGCGAAGAGCCCGAGCAGGCCACCGTAGAGGCCGAACAGCCCCACTCCCAGCAGTGCCACGGCGACGCAGCCGAGCACCGCGACGACCCGCCGGGCGACCTTCGGGGGCACGCGTTTGAGAACCGTTCGCACCACGACGTGCGCACCGAGGACGACGAGCGCCGCGACGAGCAGCGTCACGGCGGGCTGGAACACGATGTCGACGCTGCGGACCAGGTACGTCGTGGGTGAGAAGTTGAGTGCGCTCACGCTGACGCCGAAGTAGGCGTAGAACGCTCGCGTGCTGACGTACCCGAAGTAGTAGACGATCGCCGTCAGCACGCCTGCCGGGCCGACGACCCCGAGAACGTCCAGCAGTGAACGCCATGTGGTCGCCGGCGCAGCCGCGGTCATTTCGACGGCTTCGTCGTCGTGGTCACCTGGGTCTTGCTCGTGGGTTTCGACGTCGAACTCGGTGCGGACGAGGACGTGGGCGCCTTCTTGCCCGCCGACTTGACCGCGTCCGCCAGGATCTCGACGCCGCCGCACAGCCTTCCGGTGCTGCACGCCGAGCCTCCGGGAGTCTGCTCCCTGACCCGCAGAATTCCGACGCTGCCGTTGTTCTTCAGCGCCAGCTCGAGGCAGCGCCCGGACGCCGGTGCGCAGTTGGGCAGCGCGCCGATCTGCGGGACCAGGTCGCCGAGGCAGTCAGCGCCGAGCGGGACACCGCTCTGGCTCACGCATCGCCTCTCCACCTCCGCTTGCAGCTCGGCGGTGATGGACTTGGTGATCAGGTCGGTGACGACGACCGTCGTGCCCGACACCGTGAGCGTGTACGACGGCGGAACGACCGGCAGCACGGGGTTCTCGTCGCCGCCGCACGCGGCGAACACGAGCGTTGCCGCCGCGGCGATCCGCAGGAGCCAGATGCTGACCATCACGCCTCCTCAACCTCTCACTGAGGATGTCGCGCTGGACCGGCACGTGGTTAGCCCGGCGGACCGGTCGCGGTCACGAGAGTTCTCACAACAGCTCCCTGCACGAAGTGGACAGTGCGGGGCGGCGTGTGCGCGGACAACTACGTCCGGTGACAGCCGAGCGACAGGTAAGCGTCCGCTAACTGAGACGGCAGAGGCCTGAGCAGGGAACACGCGGGAGTACCCCGGCGACTTCGCTGTCACACGTGAATGTCGCGCAACTCTCAGGGGACTGGCGCCGGTTGGACGTTCGGCTACTCTTACCTGGCCGTAACCAAGGGTCAGTGTGCGACGCAATGTCGCTCGGGCGCTCCCAATCGTTACGCGTCAATGACCGGGATCACCCGTTGGATGGTGTTCCCTGGTTTCGCGGCTGTTAAAGTCGCGTCAACACGCGGGCCATCGTCGTCCCGTGCCCAACCTGTTGGTTCGAGGTCTGAGCACGAGGACTTTGTTCTTTAGCGAGGACGACGTAGGAGGTCTGCGCAGTGATCTTCTCCGCCATCCCCGGCCCCCAGGGTCTTTACGACCCCTCCGCCGAGCGCGACGCGTGCGGCGTTGCCATGGTGGCCGACATCCAGGGCAGGCGTTCACACGGCATTCTCAAGGATGCGCTGACCGCGCTCGCGAACCTGGAGCATCGCGGCGCCGCAGGTGCGGAGCCGACCTCCGGCGACGGTGCCGGAATCCTGCTCCAGATCCCCGACGAGTTCCTGCGGGAAGTCGTCGACTTCGAGTTGCCGGAGCGCGAGCAATACGCGGCCGGAATCGCATTTCTTCCGTTTGAGCCCGAAAAGCGTTGGTATGCGGTTCAAGCTGCTGAACGCATGGCCGCGGAGGAAGGGCTCACCGTTCTCGGCTGGCGCGACGTGCCGGTCGACCCGGAAGGCGCCAGCGTCGGTCCGACCGCTCTCTCGGTCGTGCCGCACTTCGCCATGCTGTTCGTCAAGGGCGACCGATGTCAGAGCGGCATCGAGCTCGACCGGATGACCTTCGCGCTGCGCAAGCGCATCGAGCACGACGGCGACGTGTACTTCCCGTCGCTCTCCGCACGGACGATCGTCTACAAGGGAATGCTGACGACGAGCCAGCTGCCCGCTTTCTTCCCCGACCTCACGGACGAGCGGCTCGCCACCGCGATCGCGTTGGTGCACAGCCGTTTCTCCACCAACACGTTCCCCTCGTGGCCGCTCGCGCACCCGTTCCGCTACGTCGCGCACAACGGTGAGATCAACACCGTCCGCGGCAACCGCAACCGCATGCGCGCCCGTGAGGCGCTGCTCGAGTCCGACCTGATTCCCGGCGACCTCGCGCGGCTCTTCCCGATCTGCGACCCCGAGGGCTCGGACTCCGCGTCCTTCGACGAGGTGCTGGAGCTGCTGCACCTCGGCGGCCGCAGCCTGCCGCATGCCGTGCTGATGATGATTCCCGAGGCGTGGGAGAACCACGCCACGATGGACCCGAAGCGGCGTTCGTTCTACCAGTTCCACGCGAGCCTCATGGAGCCGTGGGACGGCCCCGCCTGCGTCACGTTCACCGACGGCTCCATCGTCGGCGCCGTGCTCGACCGCAACGGCCTGCGCCCCGCGCGCTGGTGGCAGACCGCCGACGGCCGCGTCGTGCTCGCCAGCGAGACCGGCG
Organism: Lentzea tibetensis; assembly: GCF_007845675.1. Taxonomy (GTDB): domain Bacteria; phylum Actinomycetota; class Actinomycetes; order Mycobacteriales; family Pseudonocardiaceae; genus Lentzea; species Lentzea tibetensis. Next base: position 224,216 of record NZ_VOBR01000013.1, read on the forward strand.
TGCTGGACGTGCCGTCCGACCAGGTCGTCGCCAAGGGGCGGCTCCAGCCGGGCCGCATGTTCCTCGTCGACACCATCGAGGGCCGCATCGTCGACGACGACGAGGTGAAGTCCCGCCTGGCGGACGAACTGCCCTACGACGAATGGCTGCACGCCGGCCTGCTCGACCTGGCCGACCTGCAGGACCGCGAGCACGTCGTGCAGAGCCACGAGTCCGTCGTGCGCCGCCAGCTCACCTTCGGTTACACCGAGGAGGAGCTGCGGATCCTGCTCACGCCGATGTCGATGAACGGCTTCGAGCCGCTCGGCTCGATGGGCACGGACACCCCGGTCGCGGCGCTCAGCCAGCGCTCGCGGCTGCTCTACGACTACTTCGTGCAGAACTTCGCGCAGGTCACGAACCCGCCGCTGGACGCGATCCGCGAGGAGATCGTCACCTCCGTCTCGCGCGTCATGGGTCCGGAGCAGAACCTGCTGCAGCCAGGCCCGGTGTCGTGCCGCCACGTGCAGCTGACCTACCCGGTCATCGACAACGACGAGCTGGCCAAGCTCATCCACATCAACGACGACGGCGACCTGCCCGGCTACGCGTGCACCGTCCTGTCCGGACTGTACGAAGTGGACGGCGACGGTCAGGCGCTCGCCGACGCGATCGAGCGCGTGCGCCGCGAGGCGTCCGAGGCGATCGCGGCCGGTGCCCGCACGCTCGTGCTGAGCGACCGCGACTCCGACCACCGGATGGCGCCGATCCCGTCGCTGCTGCTGGTCTCCGCGGTGCACCACCACCTGGTGCGCACCAAGGAACGCCTGCGCGTCGCGCTCGTCGTCGAGACCGGTGACGCCCGCGAGGTGCACCACATCGCCGCACTGCTCAGCTACGGCGCCGCCGCGGTCAACCCGTACCTCGCGTTCGAGACGATCGAGGACCTGATCGCCCACGGCACGATCACCGGCATCGAGCCGCGCAAGGCGATCCGCAACTACGTCAAGGCGCTCGTCAAGGGCGTCCTGAAGATCATGTCGAAGATGGGCATCTCCACCGTCGGCGCGTACACCGCCGCGCAGGTCTTCGAGGGCGTCGGCCTGTCGAACGAGCTGCTGGAGGAGTACTTCACCGGCACGATCTCCAAGCTCGGCGGCGTCGGTCTCGACGTGCTCGCCGAGGAGGTCGCGCTGCGCCACCGCCGCGCGCACCCGGAGAACCCGACGGACCGCGTGCACCGGCGCCTCGAGGTCGGCGGCGAGTACTCCTACCGCCGCGAGGGCGAGCTGCACCTGTTCTCGCCGGAGACGGTGTTCCTGCTGCAGCACGCGACCAAGACGCGCAAGCGCGAGGTGTACCAGCGCTACACCGACGAGGTCGAGCGCATGGCGCGCCAGGGCGGCACGCTGCGCGGCCTGTTCAAGCTGCGCACCGAGGGCCGCACGCCGATCCCGATCGACGAGGTCGAGCCGATCAGTTCGATCATGAAGCGCTTCAACACCGGCGCCATGTCGTACGGCTCCATCTCGGCGGAGGCGCACGAGACGCTGGCCATCGCGATGAACCGCATCGGCGGCCGCTCCAACAGCGGCGAGGGCGGCGAGGACCGCGAGCGCCTCTACGACCCGGAGCGCCGTTCCGCGGTCAAGCAGGTCGCGAGTGGACGGTTCGGCGTCACCAGCGAGTACCTGGTCAACGCCACGGACATCCAGATCAAGATGGCGCAGGGTGCGAAGCCCGGCGAGGGCGGGCAGCTGCCCGGCTTCAAGGTGTACCCGTGGATCGCGCGCACCCGGCACTCCACGCCGGGCGTCGGCCTCATCTCGCCGCCGCCGCACCACGACATCTACTCGATCGAGGACCTCGCGCAGCTCATCCACGACCTGAAGAACGCCAACGAGCAGGCCCGCGTGCACGTGAAGCTGGTCAGCTCGATCGGCGTCGGCACGGTCGCGGCGGGTGTCGCGAAGGCCCACGCGGACGTCGTGCTGATCTCCGGCCACGACGGCGGAACCGGCGCGTCGCCGCTGAACTCGCTCAAGCACGCGGGCACGCCGTGGGAGATCGGCCTCGCCGAGACCCAGCAGACGTTGCTGCTCAACGGTTTGCGCGACCGCATCACGGTCCAGGTCGACGGCGCCATGCGCACCGGCCGCGACGTCGTGGTCGCCGCGCTGCTCGGTGCCGAGGAGTTCGGCTTCGCGACCGCGCCGCTGATCGTCGCGGGCTGCGTGATGATGCGCGTCTGCCACCTGGACACCTGCCCGGTCGGCGTCGCGACGCAGAACCCGGTGCTGCGCGAGCGCTACACCGGACAGGCCGACCACGTGGTGAACTTCTTCGAGTTCGTCGCGCAGGAGGTCCGGGAACTGCTGGCGCAGCTCGGTTTCCGCACGATCGACGAGGCCGTCGGTCAGGCGCAGCTGCTGGACGCCGACGAGGCGATCGACCACTGGAAGGCCGACGGGCTCGACCTGAAGCCGATCTTCGAGGTGCCGGCGACGCCGTACCAGACGGCGAAGCGCCGCGTCCGCGAGCAGGACCACGGCCTGCAGCACGCGCTGGACCGCACGCTCATCCAACTCGCCGAGGCGGCGCTGGAGGACGCGCACCCGCTGACGCTGGAACTGCCGGTGCGCAACGTCAACCGGACCGTCGGCACGCTGCTCGGCGCCGAGGTCACCCGCCGCTACGGCGGCGAGGGCCTGCCGGACGACACGATCCACATCAAGCTCACCGGCTCCGCGGGCCAGTCGCTCGGCGCGTTCCTGCCGAGCGGTATCACGCTCGAGATGGTCGGCGACGCGAACGACTACGTCGGCAAGGGCCTCTCCGGTGGCCGCATCATCGTGCGCCCGCACGACGACGCGCAGTTCATCGCCGAGGAGCAGGTGATCGCGGGCAACGTGATCGGCTACGGCGCGACCAGCGGTGAGATGTTCCTGCGCGGCCGCGTCGGCGTCCGCTTCTGCGTGCGCAACTCCGGTGCGCTGGCCGTGGCCGAAGGCGTGGGCGACCACGCGTTCGAGTACATGACCGGCGGACGCGCGGTGGTGCTCGGACCGACCGGCCGCAACATCGCGGCCGGCATGTCCGGCGGCATCGCGTACGTGCTCGACCTGGACCCGTTGTCGGTGAACCAGGAGATGGTGCAACTGCAGCGCCTCAACGCCGAGGATCTGCGTTGGCTCAAGGGCGTCGTCGCGCGCCACCACAAGCTGACCGGTTCAGCTGTGGCGGCGTCTCTCCTCGGCGACTGGACCCGAAGGGCCGGTGCGTTCACGAAGGTCATGCCCGGTGACTACCAGCGCGTGCTCGAAGCGATGAGGCTCGCACGCGCCGAGGGCCGGGACGTCGACCAGGCGATCATGGAGGCGTCCCGTGGCTGACCCGCAGGGCTTTATGAAGCACAACCGGCAGGACTTCAAGAAGCGTCCTGTCGCGGACCGCCTGTCGGACTGGCGCGAGGTCTACCTCGACCTGGAGCCGAAGGTGCGCGACCAGCAGGTGCGCACCCAGGCCACGCGCTGCATGGACTGCGGAATCCCGTTCTGCCACAGCGGAACCGCCGGCTGCCCGCTCGGGAACCTGATCCCCGAGTGGAACGACCTGGTGCGCCGCGGCGACTGGGAGTCGGCGTCGGACCGCCTGCACGCCACGAACAACTTCCCGGAGTTCACCGGCAGGTTGTGCCCCGCGCCGTGCGAGGCGGCGTGCGTGCTGGCGATCTCGACCGACGCGGGTGGCGCGGTCGCGATCAAGCGCGTCGAGGAGACCATCGCGGACGTCTCGTGGGAGAACGGCTACGTCCAGCCGTCCCAGGCGACTGTGACGTCCGGCAAGCGCGTCGCGGTCGTCGGCTCCGGCCCCGCCGGACTCGCGGCCGCGCAGCAGCTGACCCGTGCCGGCCACGAAGTCGTGGTGTACGAACGGGATGACCGGCTCGGCGGGCTGCTGCGGTACGGCATCCCCGAGTTCAAGATGGAGAAGAAGGTCCTCGACCGGAGGCTTTCGCAGCTCCGCAAGGAGGGCACCAAGTTCGTCACCGGCTGCGAGGTCGGCGTCGACATCACCGTCGAGCAGCTGCGCGCCCAGTTCGACGCGGTCGTGCTGGCCGTGGGTGCGTTGCGCGGCAGGGACGACGTCGCGACTCCCGGTCGTGAGCTCACGGGCGTGCACCTGGCGATGGACCACCTCGTGCCCGCGAACCGCGCGTGCGAGGGCGACGGCGCGTCGTCGATCAGCGCCGAGGGCAAGCACGTCATCATCATCGGCGGTGGCGACACCGGCGCCGACTGCTACGGCACCGCGACCCGCCAGGGCGCGCTGTCCGTGACGCAGCTCGACCAGTACCCGCAGCCGCCCTCGGTCCGCGACGACGAGCGCTCGCCGTGGCCCGTCTGGCCGTGGATCCTGCGCACCTACCCGGCGCACGAGGAGGCGGGCGAGCGCAAGTTCGCGGTCGCCGTCAAGCGCTTCGTCGGTGACGATGAGGGCCACGTGCGGCAGATCGAGCTGCAGAAGGTGCGGGTCGAGAAGGACGCGTCCGGCCGCCGTTCCGTGGTGCCGCTGTCCGACGACGTCGAGGTGCTGCCCGCGGACATGGTGCTGCTGGCGATCGGCTTCGAGGGCGTCGAGCACATGCGCCTGCTCGACGACCTCGGGATCTCACTGACGCAGCGCGGCACGATCTCGTGCGGCTCGGACTGGCAGACGACCGCGCCCGGCGTGTTCGTCTGCGGTGACGCGCACCGCGGCGCCTCGCTCGTGGTGTGGGCGATCGCCGAGGGCCGCTCGGTGGCCAACTCGGTCGACAAGTTCCTGACGGGCTCGTCGAACCTGCCCTCGCCCGTCATCCCCAACCTGCTCCCGCTCGCGGTCGTCTGACCACCTGATCCGGGCCCGCAACGACAACGGCGTCGTTGCGGGCCTTCGTTTTTTCACGTGCTCGACGGGCGGGGTCCGCGGTAGGGCAGCGTCTCGCTGTAGACCAGGTTCGTCGTCGTGGGCCCGAGCTCGAGCAGCTCGCCGACGAGCTCTTCGAGGTGCGCCATGGACGAGGCGGCGACTTTCAGCGTGTAGCAGTCGTCGCCGGTGGTGCGCAGGCACTCGAGTATCTCGGTGCGTTGCGCGAGCAGCTCGTGCAACGGCTGGTGCCGGTTGCCGGGGTACTTGAGGCGCACCACCGCGAGCACGGCGTACCCGGCCTTGGCGAGGTCGACGTCGGCGCGGTAGCCGCTGATGACGCCGATCGTCTCCAGGCGGCGGACGCGTTCGGTGGTCGCCGACGCGCTCAGGTTGACCCGCTTGCCCAGCTCGGTCATGGCGATGCGGCCGTCCTGCTGGAGCTCGATCAGGATCGACCAGTCGGTCGCGTCAAGATTCTCGGCCATACGGCCAACGTACCGCGATATTCGCGGCGAAACGCCCCGAACGCCGTGATGGATCTCTTCAAAGCGAGTCGTTCAGTGCATAGCCTTGAGCGGTGCAGATAGGCGTGAACGTTCCCAACTTCGGGCCCGGCGCAGACCCCGGAGTGCTGCGGCAGTGGGCGCGGACGGTCGAGGAACTGGGGCTCGACCTGCTGATGATGTCGGACCACGTGGCGGTGACGCCGGACGTCGCCGAGCAGTACCCGGCGCCGTTCTACGAGCCGTTCACCACGCTGTCCTACCTGGCGGGCATGACCAGCCGCGTGCGGCTCGGCACGACGGTGCTCGTGGTGCCGTACCGCCATCCGCTGGTCATCGCGCGGATGGCGGCCAACCTCAACGACCTCAGCGGCGGCAGGCTCGTGCTGGGCGTCGGGGTGGGGTGGGCGCGGCAGGAGTTCGAGGCGCTCGGGATTCCCTTCCAGCACCGGGGAAAGCTGACCGACGAGCACCTCGTGGCCATGCGGGAAGCCTGGAGGGACGACGGCTACCGCGCCGGGGACATCCCGATCTGGATCGGCGGCAACAGCGACGCCGCCGTCCGCAGGGCGAAGCGGTTCGGTGCCGCGTGGCACCCGTTGCGCTTCGCCATGCCGTGGATCCGGGAGAGGTCCACAGCGGACATGAAGCCGAGAATCGTGCTGCGGCTCACCGACGAGCCGGTCACCGATCCGGGCAGGCTCGCCGGTGAGGGCACGATCGAACAGGTCGTCGCCGACCTCGACGAGCTGCGGGCGCTGGGCGCGGACACGGTCGTGCTCGACCCGTTCGACCCGGCGGACCCCGAGGTGGCGTGGCGCGACATCGCGACCGTGATGGCGCACAAGGGAATGGAGTGAGGATGACACCGGACGACGAGCGGTTCCTGCGCCGGGCGATCGAGCTCGCCGAGCACGGCAGGGCGAGCGGTGAGGCACCGTTCGGCTCGCTGCTGGTGGGGCCGGACGGCGCCGTGCTCGCGGAGGCGTGGAACACCGTACTGGGGGACAAGGACATCAGCGCGCACCCCGAGCTGAAGATGGCGAGGTTTGCGGCGCGCGAGCTGGACCGGGAGGCCGCGGCGGCCACGACCATGTACACCAGCACCCAGCCGTGCGGCATGTGCGCGGGCGGGATCGCCCGGTCCGGGCTGGGGCGGGTCGTGTTCGCCTTGTCGGCGGAGCAGTTCAACGAGGTCGCGTCGTTCACCGGCTTCCCGGAGGTGCCGCAGGAGGGTCCGGCCCTGTTCGACGAGGCCCGCGCTCCGATCGACGCCTACTACGGCTGAACGCCATGAGGGGAGCTTTCCCGGCGTTGACCGCTGGGAAAGCTCCCCTCATGGCAATTCAGATCAGCTGTGGAACTGGCCCCGGACCGCGCCGCCACCGAAGGTCAGCGTGTGCAGGTTCGAGTAGAAGCCTGCCGGGTTCTTCTTCAGCTCATCGACGACCACCTTGTCCACATTGGACACGGTGCCGTTGACCGCGAAGATGCCCGCGGGGATCGGCGTGCCGAAGAACGTGATCTTCACCGGGCCGTTCTGGCCCTTGACGCCCTGGTGCACGTGACCCAGCGTCGGCGCCTCGATGTTCACCCAGGCGATCGAGAAGTCCACACCGCTACCGGCGGGCTGCACGAACGTGACGGCCTGGCCGTCCTGGTCGCCGACCTTGGGGCCGCCCTCGACCGGGACCTCCTGCTTGCCGTTGGAGAACGCGCGCAGCTTGCCGCCCTTGATGATGTCGAGCGGGTTGACGCGCTTGTTCAGCGGCTTGAGCTGGGCGCGGACCGCGCCGCCACCGAACTCGGTGCTGTGCAGGTTCACGTAGAAACCGGCCGGGTTCTTGCGGATCTCCTCCGCCAGCGCCGGGTCGACGACGACCTGGCCCGCGGCGGCGGTGACGGTGTCCGGCATCGCGGTGCTGAACAGCGGCACCTTCACCGGGCCGTTCTGGCCCGCCGCACCCTGGTGGATGTGGCCGAGGGTGAGCGGTGAGGTGTTCTTCCAGTTGAGTGCGAACGTGATCCGGTCACCCTTGATCTCGACGAGTGCGCTCGCGCGGCCGTCCGGGTCGCCGACCTTCTGGCCAGCGGCGGGGACTTCCTGCTTGCCGTCGAGCTCAGCCGAGAAGAAGGTCGGCGTTCCCTTGACCGGCTTCTGCGGAGCGGGCTTCTGCTCCGCGGGCGGCTGGGGCTGGGTGGGCGCGGTGCCGTGGTCGCCGTGACCACCGCCGGCCGCGGCCTTCACCGCGGTCGGGTTCTGCTTGTTGCCACCGGTTTCGATGTCCAGCTTCGGACCGTCCGCGGTGAAGTTCTGGAACGTCGAGCCGCCGCCGTTGACGACGACGCGCACCTCGATGTTCGGGGAGTTCTTCGGGGGCTTGACCGTGAAGGTCTTGGTGTCACCCTTCTTGGCGCCGTCGAGGCAGCGTCCTTCGAGGATGTCAGCGGCGCACAGCGTTGCCGTGTAGTCGCCGTTCTGCTTGATGGTCACGGTCACGGGTTGCGCGTTCGGTTGTGCCGCAACGGCCATGACGGGGGCAAGGACGCCGAATGCGAGTGCGCCCGCGGCTCCGAGAACGGTGGCGACGGCCACCTTGTTGGCTGGCATGGATTTCTTCTCCAAGGCTAGTCAGTTCTGAAGTCGGGGAGGGTTTGGCGGACCCAACGCCATCTACACGCAACGAACCGCCTGTCCGGTTCAACAAACTTTTTATCGAACCTAACGACCTCGGCAGACGTGTAGCTCCCGGAACAGGTACTCACCGAGACCGAGGGATGGTCGGAACATGCGTGCACGTATGGGTTTGCTAGCCGCACCGTTACTGCTGCTCAGCCTCGCGGCGTGCGGCAACGAGGCGCAGCCCGCGAGCCAGCAGGAGCAGGCGCCCGAGCAGGCCGCGGTGAAGGTCGCGCAGACCGACCTCGGGCCGATCCTGGTCGACCAGGCCGGACGCACCCTGTACGCGTTCACCAAGGACGAGAACAAGTCCAGCGCCTGCGACGCCGACTGCATCGCCGTGTGGCCCGCGCTCACCAGCACGTCCAAAGTGGAGTCCGGTGACGGAGTGGACTCGAACCTGCTGAGCGCCACCGAGCAAACCCAGGCCGTGTACGGGAAGTGGCCGCTGTACTACTACGTCGGCGACGCGGTCGCGGGCGACCTCAACGGCCAAGGCGTCGACGAGAAGTGGTTCGCCGTGGCGCCGGACGGCAAGCTCGTCAAGAAGGAGAGTTGAGCCACGCCGGCTACGGGGTGATGCGGCGCGTGCCGGGCAGGTGCCGCACACCCCGATCGGCCATGGCGCCCAGCTCGCGGCCCGCTTTGGTCGGCCGGTGGACGGCGCGGGCGGGTGCTGGTCGGGCGAGCGCTTCAACTCGCTGACCTCGCGCTGAGCGGCGTGGCCTGGCGCCTCGCAGAGGCGGGGTGCCGGGAGCCGGCCGCCCCTCGCGTCGGCAGCCGCAGTTCGTGCTCAGCGTCCGGGCAACAGCAGGTGGCGCGTGTTGTGCGGCGAATGCTTCACTCACCGACCCCGCGCCGAGCGGCACGGGCGGGGTGCTGGTTGGGCGAGCGCTTCGACTCACCGACCCCGCGCCGTGGCCCCTTGCTGAGCCGCTACGGGGTGATGCGGCGCGTGCCGGGCAGGTGCCGCACACCCCAGTCGGCCATGGCGTCGACGACGGCGCCCAGCTCACGCCCCGCCTTGGTCAGCCGGTAGACGGCGCGAGGCGGGTGCTCGCTGTAGAGCTCCCGCTCCAGCACCCCGGCCTGCTCCAGCTTCTTGAGCCGGTCGGCGAGCGTGTTCGTCGGGATGTGCTCGGCGGACTCGAGGAACTCGCCGTACCTGAGCTGACCGGCGGCGAGCAGGTCGCGCACGATCAGCAGCGACCAGCGGTCGCCGACGATGTCCAGCGTGTTCGCGACAGCGCACTCCGACCTCATGACTTGCACCTTACAAGTGACGAGGCTAACTTGTCGCTTGCAAGTGACAAGTGAGGAGGTCGACATGCTGGGTGTCATCGCCGCGGTCTGGTTCGCGGCCGCGTACGCGGCGGGCGCGGCCGGGTGGTTCACCACCGGGCCGGGTGAGCCGCCGATCGTCATCGGGGTCGCGGCGGGAGTGTCGCCGCTGCTGGTGGGTGCCGGGTTGCTGTTCTCGCAGCGGGTCAAGGACTGGGCGGACGGGCTCGACCTCGGGCTGCTCATCAACCTGCAGGGGTGGCGGATCGGCGGGTTCGTGTTCGTCGCGTTCTGGGCGCAGGGGCTGCTGCCCGCCGGGTTCGCGCTGCCGGCGGGGATCGGTGACGTGGTCATCGCGGCGCTGGCGCCGTTCGTGGCGGTCCGGCGCAAGGGGTTCGTCGTCTGGACGGCGTTCGGGATCCTGGACCTCGTGACGGCCGTCAGCCTCGGCGTGTGGCACTCGTTCACCGAGCCGTCCATGGAGGTGATGGGCCGTCTGCCGCTCAGTCTGATCCCGGCGTTCGGTGTCCCGTTCCTGCTGGTGGTCCATTTGCTCTCGTTGCGGGTGTGGTCGAGAGGGATATCCTCGTTGTGAGCTGCGTCACAACTCGAGGAGGCCGACGATGGTCGGTACGAAGACGCATTTCACCCAGCAGATCGCACCGTGCGGGCGGCCCGCCGAGGGGGATCGCCATCGCGATGACGACGACTCCGGCCTGGTCATCGACGACCTGATCTGGGCGTGCGGCTGCCGTCAGACGAGGCATGCGTTCCACGACGGGAGCATGCGCGTCCAGACGGTTCGCCACGACGGGAAGGTCCTCGCCGACGAGCACAGCGGGGACCACGAAGCATGACCGCGTTCCACAACATCGTGGTCGTGGGTGGTGGCGGCGCGGGACTGCGCGCCGCTACCGCCATCGCGGAGGCCAACCCGCTGCTCAGCGTCGCGATCGTGTCGAAGGTCTACCCGATGCGCAGCCACACGGTCTCGGCCGAAGGCGGCGCGGCAGCGGTCATCGCGGACGACGACAGCCTCGACGAGCACGCGTACGACACGGTGTCCGGCGGGGACTGGCTCGTCGAGCAGGACGCGGTCGAGGCGTTCGTCCGGGAGGCGCCAACGGAACTGCTCCGGCTGGAACACCAGGGTTGTCCGTGGAGCCGTCAGCCGGACGGGCGCATCGCGGTGCGCGCGTTCGGCGGCATGAAGAAGAAGCGCACGTGGTTCGCCGCCGACAAGACCGGGTTCCACCTGCTGCACACGCTCTTCCAGACCGCACTGTCCTATCAGGACATCGTCAGGTACGACGAGTGGTTCGTCACGAAGCTGCTCGAGGACGAGGGCGGGGTGCACGGCGTGGTGGCGGTCGAACTGGCCACCGGCCGGATCGAGACCATCATCGCCAACGCCGTCATCGTGTGCACCGGCGGCTGCGGGCGCGTCTTCCCCTTCACCACCAACGCGAACATCAAGACCGGCGACGGGATGGCGCTCGCGCACCGGGCGGGCGCGCCGCTCAAGGACATGGAGTTCGTGCAGTACCACCCGACCGGGCTGCCGTTCACCGGCATCCTGATCACCGAGGCGACCCGCGCGGAAGGCGGCTGGCTGCTCAACAAGGACGGCTACCGCTACCTGCAGGACTACGACCTCGGCAGGCCGACCGCGGAACCCGTGCTGCGCAGCATGGAGCTCGGTCCGCGCGACCGGTTGTCGCAGGCGTTCATGCACGAACACGCCAAGGGGCGCACGATCGAGACGCCGTACGGCCCGATCGTCCACCTCGACCTGCGGCACCTCGGCGCGCACGTCATCGACACCAAGCTGCCGTTCGTGCGGGAGCTCTGCTCCAAGTACCAGAACATCGACCCGGTCAAGGAGCTCATCCCCGTCCGCCCGGTCGTGCACTACATGATGGGCGGCATCCACACCGACATCGACGGCGCCACCCCGGTCGGAGGTCTTTACGCCGCAGGGGAAGTCGCGTGCGTCAGCATCAACGGAGCCAACCGGCTCGGCTCGAACTCGCTGCCCGAGCTCCTCGTCTTCGGCGCCAGGGCGGGAAAGGCGGCCGCGGAGTACGTGCGGGAGCTCAAGACCGGGCCGCGCAGCGCCGTGTACGCACAGGGGCGCGACGAGGAACGCAGGCTGCGGCACGAGCTCGGCAAGCGCACGGAGGGCACCGAACGCATCGCGGACATCCGCACGGAGATGCAGACGACCATGGAGGAAGGCGCGGGCATCTACCGCGACGGCGACTCGCTCGACAAGGCCGCGGTGAAGCTCCACGAGCTGCGCGAGCGGTTCGACCGGGCGGCGATCGACGACCACAGCAGCGAGTTCAACACCGAGCTGATCGCGTTGCTGGAGCTGGACTTCATGCTCGACATCGCGCAGAGCATCGTCGCCTGCGCCGGCAGGCGCACCGAGTCGCGGGGCGCGCACCAGCGCACCGACTTCCCGAAGCGCGACGACGAGCACTTCCTCGCTCACTCGCTGGTGCACCACTCCGGACGGGTCGAGTACCTGCCGGTGACGATCACCCGCTGGCCGCCCGGCGAACGCGTGTACGGGAGATAGCCGATGAAGAACACTCCCAAGACGATCACCATGCAGGTCACGCGCTTCCGGCCGGGTGAGGACGAAGCACCGGTCGTCCAGTCCTACGAGGTGCCGCTGCGCAAGGAGTGGGCGGTGCTCGACGGTCTCAACCACATCAAGGACCACCTGGACGGCACGCTGTCGTACCGCTGGTCGTGCCGCATGGGGATCTGCGGCAGCTGCGGCATGACCGTCAACGGCAAGCCCCAGCTGAGCTGCGCCACGTTCCTCACCGACTACGCGCCGGGCCCGGTGCGGGTCGAGCCGCTGCGCAACTTCCCGGTCATCCGCGATCTCGTCGTCGACATCAGCGACTTCATGGAGAAGCTGCCGAAGGTCAAGCCGTGGCTGATCCACGACGGAGAGCCGCCGGAGGGGGAGTTCCTGCAGACACCGCGGGAGATGGACGAGTACAAGAAGTACAGCATGTGCATCAACTGCATGCTCTGCTACTCGGCCTGCCCCGTGTACGCGCTCGAACCCGAGTTCCTCGGACCGGCCGCGATCGCGCTGGGCCAGCGGTACAACCTCGACTCCCGCGACGACGGCGCCGAGGACCGGCGTGACGTCCTCGCGTCGGCGGCGGGCGTGTGGGCGTGCACGTTCGTCGGCGAGTGCAGCACGGCGTGCCCGAAGGGCGTCGACCCGGCGGGCGCGATCCAGCGGTACAAGCTGACGGCCGCCGTGTCGGCGCTGAAGGACTACCTGCTGCCGCGCGGGGCACGGCGATGAGCGCCCACCAGCAGCCCGTGTCGGCGTTCTGGTGGCTGCACCAGTGGTCGTACCTGCTGTTCGTGCTCAGGGAGCTCAGCAGCGTCTTCGTGGCCTGGTTCGTGGTGTACCTGCTGATGCTCGTGTCGGCGGTCAGCGCCGGGCAGGGCCCGTACGAGGACTTCCTCGCGTGGAGCGGGCAGGGCTGGGTGCTCGTGCTCAACGTCGTCGCACTGGCGTTCGTGCTGCTGCACGCGGTCACGTGGTTCGCGCTGGCGCCGAGGGCGATCGTGGTGCCGCGCGTGCCGCCGTGGGTGGTGCTGGTGGCGCACTACCTGGCGTGGGCCGTGCTGTCCGCCGGGGTGGTCTGGGTGGTGCTGCGATGAGCCGCCGGTCACCGGAGCCGCTGGTGTGGCTGCTGTTCAGCGGGGGAGGGATGGTCGCGGCACTGCTGGTGCCCGTGCTGCTGGTCCTGTTCGGCCTCGCGTTCCCGCTCGGCTGGCTGCCCGCGCCCGATCACGAGCACCTGCTGGCGCTGGTGCGGCACCCGGTGACCAAGCTGGTGCTGTTCGGGCTGTGCGCGATGGCGCTGTTCCACTGGGCGCACCGGTTCCGCTACACGCTCTACGACGGGCTCAAGCTCAAGCAGGCGAGCACTCTGATCATCGTGGTCTGCTACGGCACCGCGGTCGTCGGATCGGTCGTCGCCGGCGTCGTCCTGCTCCGCGCCTAGACACCCCGCGACCCCGCAACGACGAGGCGCTGCGGGGTCGCGATTATCCCGCTACAGCCGAGGCCGTTCCGCTGTGCCCGACCGCACGGATTGGTATGTGGGGTGTAAATCCGGGTGCAAGGCCAGTATGGGGCCACAGATCTTCCAGTCAAGAACGCCTTTCACCAATGCCCTTTTCTCGTTAAGCTGCACTTAACGCTGCTCTCGGCTGGTCGGCCTAGTGGCGACCCGGAAGTGGGGTGTCGCTGAAGTGCAGGACCGGGAAATCAAGCTGGGCGCCACACTCGCGCACCTGATCGACAGCCGTGGATACAGCAGAAATCGACGACCGATTCTGGACGCCGTCGGGGTAAGCGCGGCCGCTCTGTCGCAGTACACGAGGGACCAGGCGCGGCCCAGTCTGCAGAAGCTCCTCGCGCTGGCCGAGTTCTTCGGCGTCACGCTCGACTACCTCGTCTACGGCGAGCCCATGGGCGCGATACCGGACCACGGACCGCTAGCACGGTACGTCAACCACGCGCTGGGGGAAATACAGACCAAAGCCAGCAGGCATTCGGCCCAGGTGGTGCGTCTGGGCAGGCTCATCGCGGACCAGATCGACGCCACAGCGCGGCAACTGGGCTCCGTCGCGGGTGAGGGGCTGGTGCTCGACGACGAGGTCTACCGGCTCGAGCGGTACTGCGTCTCGGCCGACATCATGCCGCTCAACCTCGCGTTCAACGTGATCAGCATGGACGACGGCGACGCGGCGCCCGGTCAGTTCCTCCAAGTGGTCGCAGAGAATCTGCAGAAAGGGTGCACGTACCGCTTTCTGCTGACCGGAGCGGAAGAGGAGCAACGCGATGTGGTCGGCAGGTTCCGGGTGCTGCTCGGCGCGCACAACGTGTCCGACCACGTAAACCAGAACTGCGCATTCCGCTGGACGGATCAACCGGTGCTGGCAGGTGCCGCCCTGTACCGGCTGGACCTCGAATCGCTGAAGCAGGATGAACCCCTGCTTTACGAGCAGTTCTCGGCATACCTGGACGACGATGGTCAGCTCGGTTACCTGGTGCGTCCCAACAACGAGTCGAACTTCGACATGCTCATGAGCAGTGCTCGGGTCGAGCCGGCGCGCCAGGCATTCGAAGCGCTCTGGGCGACCGCGGGCCGCTTGTAGTCACAATCCACTACCGTTACTCCATACGAGTGGTCTACGCTCTGTCGCCGTGCGGACTCGCGGAGTCGTGGCGGCGCAGGTCGTCGAGGTTCGCTCCCATCCCAACGGGGAGCGCGTGTGGGTCGCGATCGTCGATCACGGTCAGGGTGAAACGGTTCAGGTCGTCTTCGGCGGCCCGCCCTTCGTGAAGAAGAACGATCTCGTCCCGTTGGCACCGCCTGGAGCGGTGTTGCCGGGTAGGAAGAAGATGCGCAGACGCCGTTACCGGGGCGAGGTGTCCCACGGCATGTTCTGCAGTCTCGCCGAGCTCGGCTGGGACCCTTACGGGCCGGACGAGGTCGTGCTGCTCAGCGACGACCTGGTCCCCGGTCAGTCGCTGGACGACGGCGACTGGAGAACGTACGTGCGCGAACCCTGCCCGCTGGCGCAGCTCATCCGCAGGAACCACGAACGCGCGCGCGGCACGACCGCCGCGTGAGGCGGTCCGCTGGCTGGGCCGAACGGGTGTAGCGGGCTAACGGGGTACCTCGAACGGCCGACCCCAAGGGTGAACCAAGGGGGCTAACCATGACCAGGACCGTGCTCAGAACCGGATACGACAGCGAGTTCCTCGGGACCCCGACGGGTGTCCCGGTGCTCGGCGACGCCGCCAAGGCGGACGCCGTGCTGCTCGACGGCACCGAGGTGATCGGCTACACGCACTTCTCGCTCGCCATGTGCAAGTCGCGGAAGTTCGCGTTCTGGGTCGCCTGGAACGTCGACGGGGGAGCTCTGAAGGCGCTGAGTCGCAGCAACATCGCCTTCGTCAAGGACCCGCGCGTGCCGGAGGAGTTCCAGGCGGGCGACGAGCTGTACCGGGACAACCGGCTCGACCGGGGCCACCTCGCGCGCCGGGCGGACCTGTGCTGGGGCCCGACCGCGGACGCGAAGAAGGCGAACAAGGACTCCTTCTTCTTCACCAACATCACGCCTCAGATGGACGACTTCAACCAGAGCGCCCGGCAGGGCCTGTGGGGCAGGCTCGAGGACGCGGTGCTGGCGGACGTCGACGTCGACGACCTCAAGATCAGCGTCTACGGCGGGCCGATCTTCCACGACGACGACCGGGTGTTCCGCGGCGTCAAGATCCCGCGCGAGTTCTGGAAGGTCATCGTCTTCGTGCGCGACGGGCAGCTGCGGGCGAGCGCGTTCATGCTCACCCAGAACCTGGTGCTCGCCGAGGCGCTCGACCTCGACGAGTTCCGCGTCTTCCAGGTCGCGGTGACCGAGATCGAGCAGCGGTGCGGGTTCGCCTTCCCCGACGCGCTGCACACCGCCGACACAGCGGGCGTCCAGCTGCTCGACGCGGCCGACCGTCCGCCGCTCGACTCGTTCGACGACATCAACTGGTGAACCGCTCGTGAGTGATTGGGAGTGCTGTAGGCCTCCTGATCACTCACGAGCGCTGTTCGGGGATGCTGACCTTGCGGATGTGACTGACCAGGAAGTCGCGTGCGTCGCCCGTGGGTGCGCAGTGCGCGGTGAGGTTCCCCGCGGCGTGCGTGACGGGCGTGATCACGTGCTGGTCCGTCCGGCGCGGGCCGTCGGCGTACCTGATCTCGACCGGCGACGACGTCACCAGCGCCTCGGCGAGCAGCAGCACCTCGGCGTCCGGCAGGAACAGCGACTGGTCGCGCAGCAGCCGCGCGTTGCTCAGCCGCGGTGACTCGCGCGGTGGCGGCACGGGTCTCTCCTGCTCGACCAGCCGCACCGCGAGCTGGGTGATCTCCACGTCGGACAGCTCCTGGCGCCACGACCGGTACCCGGTGTCGCGCTGCCCGCGCCCGCTGGCCCGCTCCGGCTCCACCCGTTCCACAATGGACGTCCCGGACGCGTCGACGTTCGTCGGCGCGTACCCCGCCGCGCGCAACGCGGCCAGCGTCTCGGGCACGGGCTTGACCGACGCGAGCACGGTCGGCGCGAGGAAGCGCAGTCCCAGCGACTGCAGGCACCGCTGCCTGGTCAGCTCGGTCAGCAGCGGGTCGTCGCCGCGCACGCAGCACCCGACCCCGGTCACGGTCAGCTGACCGTGCCGCTGGGCCACGTCGTTCACCAGCCGCGTGACCTGCTCCGGCAGCTCGCCGAACGAGCCGAGCTCGGCCAGCACGTCGTCCGCCGTCATGCCGATGTCGAGCGCCCGCCGCACGCTCGCCGTCGACAGCCGCCACACCGAGGCCACGTCCCGCTCGTCGGTGTCCGCGACGAGGTCGAGCAGCGAGCTCAGCTCCGCGGTCGGCAGCCCCCGCACCACGACCGTCAGGTCCGTCTGGAACCGCGCCGCCGCGGTCGCGTCGGGCAGCAGGCTCTCCGCGACGTCACCGAGGTCCTCGGGCAGCGCGCGTCCCAGTGACGTCAGCCCGCCGCGTGCGACGAGCCCGAGCGACTCCGCCTCGGCCACGGCCGCCGCCGTCGCGACCGGGTCGTGCAGCGCGGGTCGCAGCCACGTCAGCTCCGCCACGAGCTCGCGGGTGTCCGCGACGGCCTGTCCTTCCGGGACTTCCGCGAACCGCTCCACGATCGAACGGCGGATCGCGGCGCCCTGGTCGCCGGGGTGGTCCAGCAGCGCCGAGCGCGCCTTGTCCGTCGCGGGCTGCCAGTTCATCCGCCGCCACGCCGGGATCAGCGCGGCCAGCCTGCGTCCGGGGTGCTGCGCCCGCCACTCGTCGCCCGTGCGGGTCGGCAGCAACCGGTCCTGCCGCTTGGCGATGCCGATCAGCTGCGCCTCGACCGCGAGCTCCAGCCACAGCCGCAACCTCGACTCGCTCGTGCGCATCAGCGACGCCGCGCGACGAACGTCCCGCGTGCCCGCGCCACCGCTGTACCGTCGAGCGGCGAACTCCTCGGCGTCGCAGTGTTCGAGCAACCGGGTCACACCGTCCACAGTGGATAAGGCGGCCGCGACGCCGGTGCGGTCGCCGTCGCGGTGCTCCTGCAGTCGTGGCGCGGGCGGGCGCGGCGTGATCCGGCCCCGCACAGCGCCTTCGGGTTTCAGCGAATTGACCATCCGCAGCGTGTGGTCGTCCGGCCACACGAGTGCGCGCGAGCGCAGCTCGCCCAGCGCGCGGTCCACTTCGTCAGGTGGACAGTCCAGCATCCTGCACACCGCGTCCGGTGTCGCGTGCTCACCGAGTCCCACCACCGCGCCCAGCACGTCGAGCGCGCCCTGGTCCAGTGCGGCGACCGAGGCCCGGACGGAGTCGGGGGAGGTCAGTTCTTCGGCGAGGTCCTTCATCGACCTCAGGTACCTGTCCGCGACATCGCGCCGGCGCAGCAGGATCGCGGTGACCTCGTCGGGTTCCAGTCGGAGCAGCCAGGTCGCGAGCGTGGTTTTCCGGCGTCCCATGTCTCCCGAGTATGGCCAAAAGTCCACACCACCAGCGCGGTTCGCGGCACGCGTCAAGCCAATGGGCGAAAGCCATTTGGTGGCCTCGTAGGCTGTTCGCGTGAACTTCACCGGCTTCGGCGAGTACGCCATCGACTTCTTCGACGGGCTGGAGCAGGACAACTCCAAGGCCTACTGGGACGACAACAAGGAGACCTACCAGCGCGACGTGCGCGCCCCGATGGAGGCGCTGCTGCACGACCTGGAGAAGGAGTTCGGACCTGGAAAGGTTTTCCGGCCCTACCGCGACGTCCGGTTCAGCAAGGACAAGACGCCCTACAAGACGCACTGCGGCGGCGTCGTCGAACTGGGCCGCGGCGGCGGTGCCTACTACGTCCAGGTGAGCCCCGAGGGCCTGCTCGTCGGCGGCGGCTCGTTCGCGATGGCGTCCGACCAGTTGGCCCGCTACCGCACGGCCGTCGACACCGAGGTGCACGGCGAGGCGCTGCGCAAGATCGTCGCCAAGCTGGTCAAGGGCGGCTGGACGCTCGCGGGCGACCAGCTGAAGTCGCGGCCGCGCGGGTTCGACCCCGATCATCCGCGGATGGACCTGCTCAAGCACCGGTCGATCTACGTCCGCCGGGTGTGGCCGCCGGACGACGCGCTGCACGAGCGCGACTGCCTCGACCGGGTGCGCAAGTCGTGGCGTCAGGTCCGCGAGTTCAACGACTGGTGCGCCGATCACGTCGGCGTGAGCGAAGCCAAGTGGTGATCACCACGCCGAGCCCGATGCCGATCACGTCGACCAGCGCGTCCAGCCAGTCGCCGCTGCGGCGCAGCGGCGTGACCACCGCCTGAAGCACCTCCGAGACGCCCGCGTACGCGACCAGCAAGATCAGGACGTGAGGCACCTTCGCGTAGAGCCCGGTGGCCGCGAGCAGGGCGAACAGCAGGGTGTGCACGACCTTGTCGGTGCCGGGCGGCGCGGTCGGCACACCTGACTCGGGGGTGAACAACACGACGACGCTGAGCAACGCGGCGGTCACGAACGGAAGGAATCTGCGCGGCACGCGGCGATTGTCGCAAGATTACTCGCCGGTACTTCGGGATCGGTCCAGCAGCGGGGACTAGTCTCTGCAGACGTGAGTCGACGCGCAAAGATCGTTTGTACCCTCGGCCCTGCCACCGCGACGCCGGACAAGGTGCGCGACCTGGTAGCGGCCGGTATGGACGTCGCTCGGATGAACTTCAGCCACGGCAGCCACGCTGACCACAAGCAGGTCTACGACATGGTCCGCGTGGCAGCGGACGAGTCGGGCCGGGCAGTCGGCATCCTGGCCGACCTCCAGGGCCCGAAGATCCGCCTCGGGCGGTTCGCGGCGGGCCCGGTGGACTGGAACACCGGTGACATCGTCCGGATCACCGTCGAGGACGTCGAGGGCACGCACGACCGCGTGTCGACGACGTACAAGGAGCTCGCGAAGGACGCCAAGGTCGGCGACCGGCTCCTCGTGGACGACGGCAAGGTCGGACTGATCGTCGTGGACGTCGAAGGTTCGGACGTCGTCGCCGAGGTCACCGAGGGTGGCCCGGTCAGCAACAACAAGGGCCTCTCGCTGCCCGGCATGGACGTCTCCGTGCCCGCGCTGTCCGAGAAGGACATCGAGGACCTGGAGTTCGCACTCGAGCTCGGCGTGGACTTCATCGCGCTGTCGTTCGTGCGCTCGCCCGCGGACATCGACCTGGTCCACCAGGTCATGGACCGGGGTGGCAAGGGTCGCCTGCCGGTCATCGCCAAGATCGAGAAGCCGGAGGCCGTCGACAACCTCGAGGCCATCGTCCTCGCGTTCGACGGCGTGATGGTCGCCCGCGGTGACCTGGGCGTCGAGCTGCCGCTCGAGCACGTGCCGCTGGTGCAGAAGCGCGCGATCCAGATCGCCCGCGAGAACGCGAAGCCGGTCATCGTCGCGACTCAGATGCTCGACTCGATGATCAGCAACTCCCGCCCGACCCGCGCCGAGACGTCCGACGTCGCGAACGCGGTGCTCGACGGCGCGGACGCGCTGATGCTGTCCGGTGAGACCTCGGTCGGCCGGTACGCCATCGAGTCGGTGCAGACGATGGGCCGCATCATCGAGGCCGTCGAGACCGAGTCCACTGTGGTCCCGCCGCTGACGCACGTCCCGCGCACCAAGCGCGGCGTGATCTCCTACGCGGCGCGCGACATCGGCGAGCGCCTCAACGCCAAGGCGCTGGTCGCGTTCACGCAGTCCGGTGACACGGTGCGCCGTCTCGCCCGCCTGCACACGCACCTGCCGCTGCTGGCGTTCACGCCGGAGCCGTCCGTGCGCTCGCAGCTGTCGTTGACGTGGGGCACCGAGACGTTCCTGGTCCCGCGGGTGGAGTCGACCGACGAGATGGTCCGCCAGGTGGACACCTCGATGCTGGCGATCGGCCGGTACCAGGCGGGTGATCTGATGGTGGTCGTGGCAGGCTCACCTCCTGGCACCATCGGTTCCACCAACCTCATCCGCGTCCACCGGCTCGGAGAGGAAGACCACGCCTAAGGAGTTCCAGTGACGGAAGCTGCTCGCGCCGCCGCGGCGGTACCAAGCGGACTGCGCGGGCAACCGGCACTCGACGACCTGGTGGCACTGCTCGACCTCGAGAAGATCGAGGAGAACATCTTCCGCGGCGTGAGCCCCGCCGAGTCGCCCGTGCGCGTCTTCGGCGGGCAGGTCGCGGGCCAGGCGCTGGTCGCGGCGGGACGGACCGTCCCGCCGGAGCGCAAGGTCCACTCGCTGCACTCGTACTTCATCCGCGGCGGCGACCCGCGCGTGCCGATCGTGTACGAGGTCGACCGCATCCGCGACGGCCGCTCGTTCACCACGCGCCGCGTCGTGGCGATCCAGCACGGCAAGCCGATCTTCGCGCTCTCCGCGTCGTTCCAGATCGACGAGGCGGGCATCGAGCACGCCGACGAGATGCCGTCCGTACCGGACCCCGAGACCCTGCCGACGTTCGGCGAGTCGCTCGCCGGCTACACGGACAAGCTCGTGTCGTCCCGCTTCCCGCGCCCCATCGACGTGCGCTACGTCACCGAGGCGCCGTGGATGTCCCGTGAGGACGGTCCGGCCGAGGCGCGCTCGCAGGTCTGGATGCGCGCCGACGGCAGCCTGCCCGACGACCAGCTGCTGCACGTGTGCGTGCTGGCGTACGCGTCCGACCTGACGCTGCTGGACTCCGTGCTGATGCGGCACGGCGTCTACTGGGGCCTGGACAAGGTGCTCGGCGCGTCGCTCGACCACGCCATGTGGTTCCACCGCCCGTTCCGCGCGGACGAGTGGTTCCTCTACGACTGCGAGTCCCCGTCGGCCTCGGGCAACCGCGGGTTGGCGACCGGGCGGTTCTTCTCCCGCGACGGCCAGCTCGTCGCGACCGTCGTGCAAGAGGGTCTGGTCCGGGTGATCAAGCCCTCGTCATGACCGCCTGCGCCGGTGCGTGGGCCGCAGGTTCACCGGTGGCGTGAGCGCACGGGTCTCCACGCGTTCGAGGACGACCGAGCTGGTGAGGTTGCGCACCTCGGTCCGCGACGCGAGCTTGTCCACGAGGAACGCCTGCAGGTGCGTCGAGTCGGCCACCGCGATGTGGATGAGGAAGTCGGCCTGCCCGCTGACGTGGAAGATCGACCGCGTCTCGGGCTGAGCCATCACGAACGCCCGGAACGCCGTGGTCACCGGCCGGTTGTGCGGCCGCACGTTGACGCTCACGACGGCCTCCAGCGGCAGCCCCGTGGTGGCCGGGTCGACCACCGCGTGGCATCCCGTGATCACGCCCAGTTCACGCAGCCTGCGCACCCGCTGCAAGCACGTCGAAGGCGCCAGCCCGACGATCTCCGCGAGCGCCCGGTTGGGCAGCGTCGCGTCGTTCTGCAACTCCTCCAGAATGTGCCAGTCGACCGAATCCAGTTCGGCTACTTCCTTCACAACCGAACATCGTACTGGTGACGTGGAATCGCGCCGAACGACTGCCCATGATCAGTCGGTGCACATCGCCTGGACTTCTTTCCTGCTCGCGCTCGTGGTCATCACGATCGTGCCTGGTCCCGACTTCGTCCTGATCACCGGCAACGCGGTGCGCAGCCTGCGCCTCGGCGTGCTGGCCGCGCTCGGCGTGGTGACCGGGTTGCTGGTCCACGCCGCTCTCGCCACCATCGGGCTGTCCGCCCTCGTGGTCGCCGTGCCGGCCGCGTTGTTCGCGGTCAAAGCCGTCGGCGCCGTCTACCTCGGGTACCTCGGGGTCATGACTCTGCGCGCTGCCCGCACCAGTCCACAGGAGACGGTCGAGCACAGCGCTCGCGGTGTGTTCCTGCGCGGGGTTCTGTGCGATCTGCTCAACCCCAAGGTGATGCTGACGTTCCTCAGCCTGATTCCGCAGGCGATGGACCCTGCCGCGCCTCCGCTGCCTCAGGCTGCGCTGCTGTCGGCGGTCACTGTTGGCGTGTTCGCGTTGTTCTGGGTGATCGTGGTGCCGTTGGCTCGGCAGTTGTCCGTGGTGTTGGCCAACCCCAAGATCCGAGTGGCGTTCGAGCGGGTGTGCGGGACTGCTCTCATCGGTATGGCTGCTTCGGTGCTGGCCGCTTAGCGGTGTGGGCTTTGGCTTTCGTGGTGGGGTGGGGAGGGTCTCGCTGATCACCTCACGGTCGCCACATCGAAAATGCCCTGTCAAGGCGGAAAAGCTGCCTTGACAGGGCATTTTCGATGTGGCAA
>NZ_VOBR01000014.1 GCF_007845675.1 Lentzea tibetensis
CTGCGATGCACGACACTTCCGGTTCTCGACCACTGCAACCCCTGCTCACAACCCAGGTGTTGCAACGATCAATAGAACCCAAGAGGGGCAGCGCCCCAACCACTTAACCCACGAGCAGCACACAAAAAGGGCCCCGCCCAAAAAGGACGGGGCCCCAAAAACCAAGACGCTCTACGGCAAGCCGAGCTTCGCGCGGCAGCCGGGCCACGCCGAGTACCCACCACGGGCATCCCGAACCTTGGTAGCGATAGCGATCTGCTGCTCCCGAGAAGCCTGATGCGGCAACGCAGCGAACGCAGTACCACCGTTGGACCGCCAAGTACCAGCATCGAACTGCAGTCCGCCGTAGTACCCGTTCCCAGTGTTGATGGCCCAGTTACCCCCGGCCTCACACTGAGCAAGCCGATCCCAGGTCTCACCGTCCGGGGGCATCTTCGTCCCCTTGACGACCTTCTTGACCTTGGGCTCCTTGGTGACCTTGGCGCCCAGCTTCTCGCGCGCGATCTCCTTGCCGTTCTTGACAGTCACCCGGTAGGTGACGATCTGCTCGCCGGCCTCACCGGGGTCGAGCACCTTCTGCTCGCCACGCATCATGTTGGCGTCGGTGGTCTCCTCGACCGGCGGCGCAACAGGCTCGTTGGCGTTGATGACGGTGACGCCGGTGCGCGAGATGTGCACCTCGGCGCCGGAGGTGAGCTTCACGTCCACACCGGACGCGACGGCGTCCTCGGGGCCGAGCGTGAGGTTCTCGTTCTTCAGCAGCTCGTCGATGGTGACCGCGGTGGACTTGATCTCACGCGGCTCGTTGGCACCGTCGAACAGCTTGATGGTCTTGAGGGTCTTGACCTCGAGGTTCATGCCCTCGAGCGGCACGTCCTGGCCGGCGGGCGCGGAGAACCACGCGCCTTCGACGGGGACGCCCATCTGCTTGGCGGCTTCCTCGACGGTGACCGAGCGAACCCAGTCTTCCTTCTGCTGGCCGTCGACGCTCATCTTGAGCAGGCGGCCGCGGTCGAGGGTGATCTTGCCGCCGTCGGAGACGGTGGCGTTCATGGACGGCGACAGCACGTCGTGCTCGCCGACCTTGATGCCCTCTTCTTCGAGGATCTCGCCGACGGTCGACTCGTACGAGTGGACGGTGGCGGCCTTGCCGTCCACGTCGACGGTGACGGACTTGTCCATCGCCATCGCCGTGACACCGCCGCCGGACAGCGACACCAGCACGGTGGCGACGGCGGCCTTGAGGAAGCGGCGCTTCCAGTTGGTCGCGACCTCCACGATCGCGGCGGGCGCGTCGTCCTGGTCCTCCGCGGGGAAGACGAGGGGCGCCATGACGGTGGTCTCGGCGTTGATGAGCCGGATCAACTCGTCGACATCGACGTTGGCCGACGCGAGCAGGTCGTTCGCGTCCGGGCCGAGCACCTCGAGCACGTCCGCCGGCGTGATGCTCAACGCGTCAGCGGGAAAGCTCGGGTGATCCATCAGGCCGACAGCCGTCTTCGGGCTGTCGACGGGGGTGAACCAGTCCGTGTCCTCGTTGAAGTCGTAGGACTCGGACTGTCTTCCGCGTGTCACAGGGTCGATACCTCCATTGCGGAAGCTCGAGGCCACCGCACAGTTGGTGTTGACGCGATCATTCGAGTTGGAGCTCGAAGGTTCCCGGCAACGCCTCCTACGTGGTCTCGCGTCTTCTCGCTTCTGGCTGGGATCCCGCCCCGACTGCGGGCGTGCCGCGAAGCAACTAGCTACTTCGTGGCACGGTCACGGGACAGTAACGGGGTCGGGGACGTTGCGCAAACACCCCGGCAGATCTTGTGACCTGAGCCACCCCTTCGGTGGTGCAACGCCGTGCTCCGTTCGCACTACTCACCATTTGAGTCACCGAGGTCAAAGACTCGTTGGGCGTTTCGGGTGACCGCGGAAGAGAGTTCGTTCACATCTTCACAACGGAGCGTGGCGAGGTCCCGGACCGTGTACGCCACGCAGTAGGGCTCGTTCGGGCGACCGCGGTACGGATGGGGCGTGAGGAACGGCGCGTCGGTCTCGACGAGCAGCTGGTCCTGGGGCACCAGCTGGGCCGCCTCGCGCAACGCGCGCGCGTTGCGGAAGGTCACCGGCCCGGCGAACGACAGGACGAACCCGCGCTCGACGCACTTCCGGGCGAACTCCGCGTCACCCGAGAAGCAGTGGAAGACCACTGTGGACGGCGCACCTTCTTCGTCCAGGATCTGCAGGATGTCGTCGTGCGCGTCCCGGTCGTGGATCATCAACGGCTTGCCGACGCGCTTGGAAAGCTCGATGTGCCAACGGAAAGCGGCCTTCTGGGCCTCCGGTGGCGAGTAGTCCCAGTAGTAGTCGAGACCGGTCTCGCCGATGGCCACGACGCGGGACCCCTGCGCCAGCTTCTCCAGTTCAGCCTTCTCGGACTCACCGAACTGGGCGGTCCTGGTCGGATGAACGGCGACCGCGGCGAACACGCGGGAGTCCCATGTGGACGCCTCGGCCGCCCACCGCGCGGCGGCCATGTCGTCCGCGACGGTGATCACCCGCGAGACGCCGGCCGCGTTGGCCCGGTCCAGCATCTCGGCGACCAGAGCGGGCGTCGTCGCGCCGCACGCGTCGAGGTGGGTGTGCGCGTCGACCACCGGCACCGGAAGGGGTTCCGGCACCGGCGGTCGCTCTTTCGGCTGGCTCACTTGACGATCGGGGCCCACTCCGGCCCGGTCTCGCCCAGCTCGGGGTCGAGCTTCGCGAACAGCGGAGACGGCTTCTCCAGCGGACGGCCGACCTCGATCGGCGTCGACTCCCACTTGGCCTGCTCGCCCGCGTAGTCACCGGTGAGCACCGGGTAGGAGCGCTCGGGCACGTCGAGGTCGTCGACCTCCTGGATCTGCGGCTGCGCGGCCCACACACCCGTGCCACCCAGCGCCTCGTGCACCTTCTGCGCCGAGTGCGGCAGGAACGGCGTCATCAGCGTGTTCGCGTCCTGCACGACCTGCAGAGCGGTGTGCAGCACGGTGTCGCGCCGGTCCGGGTCGTCCTTGAGCTTCCACGGCTCCTGGTCGGACAGGTACTTGTTCGCCGCGCTGATGACCCGCATCGCCTCGGACGACGCCTGCTTGAACCGCGACCGCCGCAGGTGCGCGCCGACCGTGTCGAACGCGGCCTTCGACAGCCCGAGCAGCTCGTGGTCGGCCGTGGTCTGCGAGATCGGCTTCGGGATCGCGCCGACGTTCTTGTGCGCCATGGAGATCGAGCGGTTGACCAGGTTGCCCCACTCGTTCGCCAGCTCGAAGTTCGTCCGGCGGACGAACTCCTCCCAGGTGAAGTCGGTGTCCTGGTTCTCGGGACCCGCGACGGAGATGAAGTACCGCAGCGCGTCCGGCCCGAACTGCTTCAGGAAGTCCGTGACGTAGATGACCGTGCCGCGCGACGTCGAGAACTTCGAGCCGCTCATCGTCAGGTACTCCGACGACACGACCTCGGTCGGCAGGTTCAGCGTGCCGAACGCGCCCGCCTCGCCGCCCTTGTCGCCCGCGCCGTTCTGCCCGAGCAGCAGCGACGGCCAGATCAGCGAGTGGAAGACGATGTTGTCCTTGCCCATGAAGTAGTAGCTCTGGGCGTCACCCGTCCAGAACTCCTGCCAGGCATCGGGGTTCCCGCTGCGCCGCGCCCACTCGACGCTCGCCGAGAGGTAGCCGATCACCGCGTCGAACCACACGTAGAACCGCTTCATCGGCTGCTCGCGCCACCCGTCGAGCGGGATCGGCACACCCCAGTCGAGGTCGCGGGTGATCGCGCGCGGCCGCAGGTCCTTGATCAGGTTCTGGCTGAACTTGAGGACGTTCGGGCGCCACTCGGTGCGGGTCTGCATCCACTCGCCGAGCGAACCGATGAACTGCGGCAGGTCGAGGAACAGGTGCTCGGTCTCGACGAACTTCGGCGTCTCACCGTTGATCTTCGAGCGCGGGTTCTTCAGGTCGGCCGGGTCGAGCTGGTTGCCGCAGTTGTCGCACTGGTCGCCGCGCGCGCCGTCGTAGCCGCAGATCGGGCAGGTGCCCTCGATGAAGCGGTCGGGCAGCGTGCGGCCGGTCGACGGGCTGATCGCGCCCAGCTCGGTCTTCGGGATGACGTACCCGTTGCGCCACAGCGACAGGAACAGCTCCTGCACCACCTGGTAGTGGTTGCCGGTCGTGGTGCGGGTGAACAGGTCGTAGCCGAGTCCGAGGCCCTGGAGGTCCTCGGTGATCACGCGGTTGTACTTGTCCGCGAGCTCACGGGTCGTCAGGCCCTCTTTCTCGGCCTGGACCGAGATGGGCGTCCCGTGCTCGTCGGTACCGCTGACCATGAGCACCCGGTGTCCGGACATTCGCATGTAGCGGGAGAAGACGTCGGACGGGACACCGAATCCGGAGACGTGACCGATGTGACGGGGGCCGTTGGCGTAAGGCCAGGCCACCGCGGTCAGTACGGGGGCACTCATGGGCACAGCCTAGAGAGCCCCCGCCATCACCTTTTCACTGCATAGGACAGGTCAGTTCCACCACTGCTGGTTCCGCCCGTCCCAGCAGTCGTAGACCATCACCCTGGCCCCGTTGGCCGCGCCCGCCTCGGCGTCCAGGCACTTGCCGTTGGCGGAGTTCTTCAGCTGGTTGCCCTCCCAGACCCACTTCTGGTTGTTCCCGCCCCAGCAGTCGTAGAGCGTCACGGCGGCACCGCTGCCCCCGCCCGCTGCCGCGTCGAGGCACTTCGTGTTGGCCGCGTTCTTCATCTCGAGCGGCGTGCAGTTCTGGCTCTTCAACCGCTGCGACCGGCCGACCCCGACGGTGACCTGCCAGCCGTTGAACTCCGACCGCACGGTGTTGGACGGGCTGGTGCGCCATTGCTGGAAGTGCAGGTGCGGGCCGGACGAGTTGCCGGTGCTGCCGACCTTGCCGAGTTGAAACCCCTGGTAGACGTTCTGACCGTTGCCGACCGACGGTCTCTCGATCATGTGCAGGTACGTCGTGCCCCACCCGTTCGCGTGGCTGATGTTGACCATCCAGCCGCCACCGCTGTCCCAGCCCGCGAAGGTCACCCGCCCGGCGGCCGCCGCGACGATCGGCTGACCGTTCGAGCCGCCGCCGACCTTCGTGAAGTCGAGGCTGTTCGGGTTCGGGCTGTGGTCGGAGCGGGTCGCGGCGACCCACTCCTGGCCGCAGGCGAACGGCAGGAGGAACGGCGGACGTTCGTCCGCGTGTGCAGGGACGACGAGAACGGTCGACAGGGCGAGGAGAGCGAGCACCGGGCTCGACCACTTGATGTTCATGGCGTTGAGTGTCAGATGACGCTGTGCGACGAGTCGATGACGTTTAGTCAGAACTCAACGTCGAATCAGGGGGCTTGGCATGGCCGGGGACTTGCGCATCCACTTCACCAGCGAGGACCTCGCGAAGCTGCGGCTCGCGACCGCTCCCGACCCGCTCTGGGAGCTGGTGCTGAGCGCGTACTCGCTGCGCGATCCCGGTCCGGCGCTCGACGTCGTCGCGTGGCGCGGGCAGGCGCGGCGGGAGCTCGCGAGCAGACCGCTGTCCGGCGGCGAGCGGATGCTGGCAGAGCTCACCCGGCCCGGCGCGTTCCCGGACTTCCTGACCCCGCTCGCGGCACTCGACGGCTTCGACGCCGGACTCGACGCGGTCCGGTCCACACCGGACCACCAGCTCCGCGAGGAGATCGCGCACATCGGCACGCAGCGCGCGCTTCCGGCGTGGGCGCGGGATCTGGGTGACCACATGAGCGCACTGACCGACGGGCTGCGGACGTACTTCGACGCGGTGATCCAGCCGCACTGGCGGACGGTCCGCGCCCGGTGCTGGAGACCGCGTACCTGGTCGACCGGGAGATCCACCTGGACGGCCGGGGCCTGCTGCTGATCCCGTCGTACTTCTGCTGGGGCGCGCCGGTCACGCTCGTCGACGTCGCCAGATCGACGCCGCTGCTGGTCTACCCGGTCGAGCACGACCTGGCCGTCACGCCGGGACCGCTCTCGGCGTTGATCGGGCGCACGAGGTCCGAGCTGCTGCACCTGCTGGCGGGCGCGCACCTCACGACCGGCGAGCTCGCGCGGCGGCTCGACGTCACCGCGGGCAACATCAGCCAGCACACCAGGGTGCTGCGGGAAGCCGGGCTGATCACCACGTGCAGACATGCGAACCTGGTCGTCCACACGGCCGCGCCGCTCGGCCGCCGCCTGCTCGACCGATGAGAACGTAGGGGGACGGGGTGTCCGCGACCAGGATGCTGGTGCTGGGGGTCGTGCGGCTCGCCGGCGAGGCACACGGCTACCAGGTGCGGCGCGAGCTGCAGAGCTGGTCGGCGGACCGGTGGGCGAACGTGCAGCCCGGCTCGATCTACCACGCGCTGAAGTCGCTGGCCAAGGACGGACTGGTCGAGTCGACCGGCACCGAGGAGGGCGGCGACGGCCCGGCCCGCACGATCTACCGGATCACCGACGCGGGCTCGCACGACCTGATCACGATGATCAGCGACGCGCTCGTGAACGCGGGATCGGCGCCGGACCAGCTCAGCGCGGGCGTCGCGCTGATCACCCTGCTCCCCCGGCGGCAGGCGATCGTGCTGCTCGAACACCGGCTGGCCGGGCTCGAGGCCCAGGTTCCCGCGATGGAGCACGCCGTGGGCTCGTACCCGGACATGGGCAAGCCCGCGCACGTCAGCGAGCTGGCCCGGTTCTGGCTCGTGAGCATCGAGGCGCAGGTCAAGTGGACGAGTGAGCTGCTGGAACGGCTCAGGGCGGGCGAGTACGACCTCGTCGACTAGTCAAACTTGACGAGTTGCCCTAACCTCTAATCAAATTTGATTAGAGGGGGTTTCGCATGATCAAGGCACGCGGGCTCGCGCGCCGCTTCGAGACCAGGCAGGGACCGGTCGAGGCCGTGCGAGGGGTCGATCTCGACGTCGCTGAAGGGGAGCTCGTCGGGTTCCTCGGTCCGAACGGCGCGGGCAAGTCCACGACGTTGCGCATGCTCACGACGTTGCTGACGCCGACGGCGGGCGAGGCGCTCGTCGCCGGGTGCGACCTGCTGACCGACCCGGCCGGGGTGCGCGAGCGCATCGGGTACGTCGGCCAGCAGCCCGGCGGCGGCCAGGACCAGCGCGTCGGCGAGGAGCTGGAGCTGCAGGGCCGGTTCCACGGGCTGTCCCGGCACGAGTCGAGGCGCCGAGCCGCCGGCCTGCTGGAGCGGCTCGACCTGACCGGGCTGGAGAAGCGGCTGGTCGCAACGTTGTCGGGTGGCCAGCAGCGCAGGCTCGACATCGCGATGGGGCTGATCCACCGGCCGGCGCTGGTGTTCCTCGACGAGCCGTCCACCGGGCTCGACCCGCAGAGCAGGCGCAACCTGTGGGAGCACATCAGGGGGCTCGGCGTGACGGTCTTCCTGACCACGCACTACCTGGACGAGGCGGACTTCCTGTGCGACCGGGTCCTGGTCATCGACCACGGCGCGATCGTCGCCGAGGGCTCGCCGGACGAGCTGAAGAACCGCGTGTCCGGCGACCTCGTCGTGCTCGGCACGCCGCAGGCCGCGCGGATCGCGCCTCGGTTCGACGGCGCGACCGTCGACGGTGACGTGGTCAGCTTCCGCGTCCCGGACGGCGACCGCGCGCTGCCGTCGTTGCTCCGCTCGCTGGACGCGGACGGGGTCGAGCTGCGCTCGGTGCAGGTGCACCGGCCGACGCTCGACGACGTGTTCCTGACCATGACCGGCCGCTCGCTGCGGGAGGACGACCGTGCTGCGTGAGATCTGGCTCGTGTTCCTCCGCTCGCTGCGGCCCGCGCTGCGCAGCCCCGCGATGATCGTCGTCGGGCTGGCCCAGCCGCTGCTCTACCTGGGCCTGTTCGGCCCGCTGCTCGGCGACGACGGCTGGCAGTGGTTCGTGCCCGGCCTGCTGGTGCAGATGACGTTGTTCGGCACCGCGTACGCGGGTTTCTCGCTGATGCCCGAGATGCACGCGGGTGTGCTGGAGCGGCTCCAGGTGACGCCGGTCAGCCGGGTCGCGCTGCTCGTCGGCCGGGTGCTGAAGGACGTGGTGCTGCTGGTCGTGCAGGCCGTGCTGATCGTGCTGGTGGCGCTGCTGTTCGGCTTCGAGACGTCGGTCGGCGCGGTGCTGCTCGGCATCGGGCTCGTGGCGCTGCTCGGCGTCGCGGTCGGCTCCGTGTCCTACGCGGTCGCGCTCAGGGCGAAGTACGAGTACGTGCTCGCGTCGGTCATCTCGTCGACCGTCGTGCCGCTGATGCTGCTCTCGGGCGTGCTGCTGCCCATGTCGAACGGGCCGCGCTGGCTGTACTGGCTCTCGCGGGCGAACCCGCTGAGCCACGTCGTCGACGCCGAACGCGCGATCTTCACCAGCGGCTCGGTGCTGCTCGGCCTGGGCGCGACCGTGCTGCTCGTGTGCGCGGCCGTCCTCTTCGGCACCCGCACCTTCCGCCGCGAAGCCGCCTGAACGCCATGAGGGGAGCTTTCCGAGCGGTCAGCGCTGGGAAAGCTCCCCTCACGGCACCGCGGTGAGGAAGTCCAGGACGAGCGGGCTCGCGACGGCGCGGAACTCGTCGAAATAGGCGTGCCGCGCTCCTGGGAGCACGTGCAGCCGGGCGCCGGGGATGCGGCTCGTGAGGAGGGGAGCGTTGGCGGCCGGGTTGAGCAGGTCGTCGCTGCCGTGCACGACCAGGGTCGGTGCGCTGATGCCGGGCAGGAGGTCCCACGCGTCGTGCCGGTTGCTGGCCACCAGGTGGTGACGCTGGGCGTGGGCGGGCATGGCCGGGTCGCCGAGCACCTGGTACGGGCCGAGGTGGGTCGCCAGCCAGGCCGGGGTGTACATCAGCTCGAGCAGGGCCTGCCGCGCCGCACCCGGTTGCTGCTGCACCAGCGACCTGCGCACGTCGTTGTCGCGTTCGACGCCGTGCGAGCCACCGGGCGACGTGCAGCCGAGCACCAGTGCGCGCACGCGGTGCGGATGGCGGGCCGCGAGGTGCTGGGCCACGCGTCCGCCCATGGACGTTCCGTACACGTCGGCCCGGTCGACACCGAGGTCGTCGAGCACGGCGATCACGTCCTGCGCGAAGCCCTCGGTGCTGTGCGGCCGGTCGGGCTTGTCGCTCTCCCCCGTGCCGCGGTAGTCGAGCGTGACGGTGCTGCGGGCGGCGTGGAAGTCGTCGCGCACCCCGTCCCACCAGTGGTGGTTGTTCGCCTGGCCCGCCAGCAGCACGAGCGGCGGCCCCTCACCCCGGACCTGATAGGCGATGCGGACCCCGTCAGGCGTGGTGGCGTGGGTGCTCAAGGGCTCTTCACGGCCGCGTCGTAGAGGGCCTTCTTGCTGACGCCCGCAGCCTCCGCCACCTCGGCGGCGGCGGACTTCAGCCGTTCACCGTCGGCGGCGCGCTGCTTGACCTCGGCGACCAGCGTCGCCATGTCCGGCGCCTCGGACGGCGGCGCGGGCGCGAGCACCACGGTGATCTCGCCGCGCACACCCTCGACGGCCCATTCTGCGAGCTCGGCGAGGGTGCCGCGGCGGACCTCCTCGTAGGTCTTGGTCAGTTCGCGGCACACCGCGGCCTGCCGGTCCGCGCCGAGCACGTCCACGGCGTCGGCCAGGGTGTCCGCGAGCCGGTGCGGGGCCTCGAAGAAGACGACCGTGCGCGGCTCGGTCCTCAGCGGCTCGAACCAGCGCTTGCGTTCGCCCTGCTTGCGCGGCGGGAAGCCGTCGAACGCGAACCGGTCGGACGGCAGCCCGGACACGGCGAGCGCGGTCGTCACCGCCGACGGGCCGGGCAGGCAGGTGACCACGATGTCCTCGGCGACGCAGGCGGCGACGAGCCGGTAGCCGGGGTCGGACACGCTCGGCATGCCCGCGTCGGTGACGAGCAGCACGGTCTGGCCGCCGTGCAGCGCCTCGACGAGGCCGGGCAGCCGCGCGGACTCGACCTGGTCGTAGAAGCTGATCACCCGTCCGGACGGCTTGACCTGCAAGGCGTTGGCCAGCGAGTGGAACCGCCGGGTGTCCTCGGCGGCGATGACATCGGCGGTCCGCAGCGCGTCGACGAGACGTGCGGAGGCGTCGCGGATGTCGCCGAGCGGGGTGGCGGCGAGGACCAAGCGGCCTGATCCAGATACGGGACTCACGTGGTTCACCCTACGATCGGCGGCGTGACAGTCCTCGTACCGCCAGGCGAGCTGACCGAATCCGTCGAGGAGCCCCGCTCCGACCGCGCGGCCCAGCTCGACCTGCCGATGCCCGCGAACCGCCTGCGCGGCTGGCTGGTGACGCTGGCCGTGACGCTGATCGGCGCGGTCGTCCGGTTCTGGAACCTGGGCTACCCGACCGACAAGGGCACCCCGATCTTCGACGAGAAGCACTACGTGCCGCAGGCGGCGCAGGTGCTCCGCAACGGGGGTTACGAGGACAACCCCGGCTACGAGCTGATCGTGCACCCGCCGTTCGCCAAGCAGCTCATGGCGATCGGCGAGGGGATCTTCGGCTACGACGGGCTCGGCTGGCGGTTCGCGTCCGCCGTCGCGGGCACGCTGACGATCCTGCTGATCGTGCGGATCGCCCGCAGGCTCACCCGGTCCGACCTGCTCGGCGCGATCGCCGGTCTGCTGCTGATCGCGGACGGCGTGTCGCACGTGCAGTCGCGGATGGGGATGCTGGACATCTTCCTGGCGCTGTTCGTGGTGATCGCGTTCGGCTGCCTCGTGGTGGACCGGGAGCAGGTGCGGTCGCGGCTGGCCGTCGCGGTGCGCGAGGGATTTGTCGACAACTCCCCTTATGGACCCTGGCTCGGCTTCCGCTGGTGGCGCTTCGGCGCGGGTGTCGCACTGGGACTCGCGGGCGGCGTGAAGTGGTCCGCGCTCTGGTACATGATCGCGTTCGGTCTGCTCTGCCTGGTGTGGAGCGCGACGGCCCGCCGTGCGGCGGGTGTCGAGCGGCCGTGGGCGGGTGCGTTCGCGAAGGACCTGCTGCCGTCCGTCATCGCGCTCGGACTGGTGCCGGTCGCCGCGTACATCGCGACGTGGACGCCGTGGATGGCCAGCGAGACCGGCATCGACCGGCACGTCGTCGGCACCAAGGTCGAGGACATCTTGTGGATCCCGGATCTGCTGCAGTCGCTCTGGTACAACGCGAAGACCGTCTTCAAGTTCCACACCGAGCTCGTGACGTCCGCGACGAACCGGCACCCGTGGGAGTCGAAGCCGTGGACGTGGCCGATGGGCCTGCGGCCGATGCTCTACTACTGGGAAGGCACCGTGCAGGGCTGCGGTGCCGCGACCTGCGTCGGCGCGATCATGCTGATCGGCACGCCCGCGATGTGGTGGCTCGCGTTCCCGGTGATCGGCTGGGCGCTCTGGCGCGCGTTCGGCAAGCTCGACTGGCGCTACGCCGCCGTCCTCGTCGGGTACATGGCCGGGCTGCTGCCGTGGTTCCTCAAGGTCGACCGGCAGATGTACTTCTTCTACGTCACGCCGATGGCGCCGTTCCTCGTCCTGATGATCACGCTGGCGCTCGGCGAGATCCTCGGCCGGGCCAGTGCCGGATCCGAACGCCGCGGCACCGGTCTGCTCGTGGTCGCGCTGTACCTGGGACTGGTCGTGGCGAACTTCGTGTGGCTGTGGCCGATCCTGAACGGCGACCCGATCACGAACGAGCGGTGGCAGCAGGAGCTGTGGCTGCCTAGCTGGCGCTGATCTCCAGTGCGCGCTCCTTCGTGAGCTCGCCCTGGAGCCGGTAGGTCACGCCGTCCTGTTGCCAGAGCAGGGTTTTCCCGGTGCTGCGCGCTTCCTCGCGGTGCCAGGCGCCTTTGGGGTCGATGTAGAAGACCTCGTGCGGGCGCGGGATCCAGTACTTGCCGTCGACCGCCTCGACGTCCGACTGGTTCACGACCTTGCCGATGATCGACTCGAACGTGCCGTCGAACTCGTCGAGCAGCACGTCCCCGTAGTGCAGCGTGACGAACCGTCCATCGTGGACGGTGACCTTCTGGGGCTCGCCAAGGGTCTTGGGCACGCGGATCTCGAACTTCACGAGGTTGCGCGCCTCGTCGAGCGACACCTCGCGCACTCCGAGCGGCGGCGGCGTCGGCGTGCGCGGCGCCTCGGTGCGGAACTCGATGCCCGCGAACTCCAGCAGCTCGACCACACCGGCCCGCACCGCCGGTGACACGGCGATCGCGACGCCGAACGCGGCCACCGCGGCGACCAGCGCACCCCACCACCGGCTGGGCGGCGGCTCCTTCGCGATCTCGGCGCGCACGGCGTCCGCCACGTCCGGCGGTTCCGGGACGTGGATCTTCGGTGCGAGGTCGCGCAGGGCGGCCTCGACGTCGTCAGTCACGGGCCACCTCCAGCAGCGGTCGCAGTTTCGCCAGCGCGCGGGACAACCGCGACTTCACGGTGCCCTTGGCGATGTCCAGTGTCTGCGCGGTCTCGGCCTCGGTGAGGTCGAGCAGGTATCGGCACGTGACGACCTGCCGGTCCTTCTCGGGCAGCTGCTCGAGAGCCTGGAGCAGTCGTGCCCGCGAGTCGTCGACCAGCTCGGCGGGGTCGTTGTGGTCGACGGTGTCGGTCGTGTTGTGGACGCGCAGCTCCATCAGGTTGCGGCGCTTGCGCGCCCGGTGCAGGTTCTTGGTCTCGTTCGCGACGATGGCCAGCAGCCACGGCCGGAACGTCGCACCCTCGCGGAACGTCGACAGCTTGCGGAAGCCCTTCACGAACGCCTCCTGCACGATGTCCGCGGCGTCCGCACCGGCACCGAGCAGGTACGCGGTCCGGTGCGCGAGCGCGGTGTACCTGGCGACCAGCACGCCGTACGCGTCCAGGTCACCCCGCTGGGCTCTCGCCACCGCCTCTTCGTCGTCCGTGATGTCTTTCCTACACCGGGAACCGCGACCTGGTTCCCGGTGTATCCGCAGCATGAGAATCGTCGCGCTGGTGTTGCTCCTGCTGCTGGTCACGCCTCCCGCGCACGCGGGCGGCTGGGCCGTGACGTACGTCGATCCGGTGGCCGCGGTGGAACCCGGCCGCGCCCACACCGTCGGGTACTGGGTGCTGCAACACGGCACGCACCCGTACGAAGGAGATCTCGGGACGACCGGGCTGAAGTTCGCGGGCGGCTCGGGGGAACCCGTGCTGTTCAAGGGGGTTCGGCTGCACGAGACCGCGCACTACGCCGTCTCGTTCGCGCTGCCGGCCGGGAAGTACCGGGTGTTCGGCGTGCAGGGGTGGTTCGCCGACCACGAGATCGGGACGCTGACCGTTCCTGGGACGCTGGACATCAAGCCCGTCGAGCGCGGCGAGATGATGCCGTGGCCGGACGCGGGGAAGACGTGGGGTGAGGTTCGGCCACCGCTGCCCGCCGGCCTCATTCCGGCCGTTCCCGTTCCGCAGCCCGCCGCTTCGGTGACCCCGACGGCCCCTGAGCCGTCGGAGCGGCCGATCTGGGTGGTCGCGGGGGTGCTGGTGGCGCTGGGCGGTGCCTTCTGGCTGACCCGGCGGTTGCGTTCGGGCAAGGCTTAGGTGAGTGGTGAGGCGATCGGCGGAAACCGCCTCACCACCCTTCGCGAGGCGTCGCCCGAACGACGCCCGATGGCTTGCCACCGGGGACTTCGTTGAGCGTTGAACAACCGTTACGGACCGGGCGCGAGGTTCACCCGTTCGGCATGTGCCTGGTCGGAGGCGGGACGGGCTTGGTGATCATCGTGGTCATCGGCCCCTCCTTGCTCACGCCGCTCTGGTCGATCCACCGGGTCAGCTCACCGCGCACGGTCGCGAGCGCCGGCCGCTTGCCGGGGTCCGGGTCCAGTGCGGCGAGCAGCAGCCTGGAGTGGGCGCTGCGCTGCGGCAGCTTCGTGCACGGCTCGCCCTGCGCGGCGGCCATGAGCGACGAGATCGGGTTCTCCCGCGACCCGCGCGGCGGCTGGCCGGTCAGCGCGTAGCTGATGGTCGCGGCGAGCTGCCACGAGTCCGACGACGGGGTGGCCGCCTCGCCACGCGCCGTCTCGGGCGCGAGGAAGTCCGGCGTGCCGACCATCATGCCGGTCGCGGTGAGCGTGCTGTCGCCCTTGGAGCGGGCGATGCCGAAGTCGATCAGGTGCGCGGTGCCGGTCAAGTCGACGAGCACGTTGGAGGGCTTCACGTCGCGGTGCAGCACGCCCCGCTCGTGCGCGGCGGCGAGTGCGTCGGCCATGGTGGCCCACAGGCGCGCGGCCATCGCGTCCTCCAGCAGGCCGTTGCCGAGCACGACCTCGGACAGCGACTTGCCGTCGATGTACTCCATGACCAGTGCGAGGCCGTCCGGGTCCTGGACGATGTCGTAGACCCGCACGCAGTTCGGGTGCCGCACGGCCGCGAGCGCCCTGGCCTCGCGCAACATGCGCTGCTCGGTCTCGTTGTCCGGCGCGTGCGCGAGCTTGATCGCGACCGTCCGGTCCAGCTGCTCGTCGACGGCGAGCCACACGGTGCCGAACCCGCCCGAGCCGATCTCGCGGACGCGGCGGAACCGGCCGTTGCCCGGATTCCAGACCTTGCCGGACTTCTGCGCGGGCGCGGGGCTCTGCGCGTTCGCCGCACCCGGCCCGAACGGCAGCGGGCCCGGCGTGTCCGCGAGCGCGGACGGCTGCGACGGCTGGGGCGACTCCGCCACCCGCGTCTGCGGGTACTGCTTCGGCTGCACGACGGGCTGCGGCACCGGCTGCTGGACCGGCGTCATCGGCCGGTTCATCGGCGCGGGCTGGTACGGCGGGATGTGCGCCGGCTGGTACGGCGGCGGCTTCTGCTGGCTCGACTGCTGCGCGGCGGGCTGCACCCGCGTCGGCGGGTACTGCTTCTGCTGGTTGCCGTGCTGCTGGTTGCCGTGCTGGTTGTTCTGGTGCGGCTGGTTGCCGTGCTGGTTGCGCTGGTTGTTCTGGGGCAGCGGCGAGGGCTGGGGTGAGCGCGCGGCAGCGGGCTGTGGCTTCTCGCGGTCGCGGCCGGGGCGGTTCAGCATGGCGGTAGTCAACCCGAAAATCCGAACGACGATTGAGCCGATTATCGCAATCGGGAAGAACCCGAGGAGTACGTGACCCACGAGCGTGACCGGAAGAGCACTCGTAGCGAGCAACAGCACCAGGAACGGCAGCCAGAACACCCGGCGCGGCCAGTTCGGGCCGAGCCGGAACGCCGAGCCCGCCTGGAGCATCACGAAGATCAGGCAGAGCAGCGCCAGCACCGCCATGGCCGCGGCGGCCGCGATGAACAGCTGCGCGCGTCCGGGGTGCTGGATGACGTTGAGGATCGACGGCGCGCCGTCGACCAGGTACCGGCCCTGCGTGACGACGTCGAAGCAGGTCGACTCGTCCAGCGTGTTCGCACCCGGCAGGGCGCGGGTCTGCAGCAGCTCGGTGGCGTCCCGCAGGATCAGCCAGGGCAGCACGAGGCAGGAGGTCACGCCGACGACCGCGAAGATCGCGCCGACGACCGGGCCGTAGGAGTTGCCGACCATCCGCCTGATGGCGATGGCGATCAACGCCCCCACCGTGGGGAACACGCCCAGCGCAGCCCCCAGCGCGGTGGTGGTCCACACCCAGTCGCCGGGACACACGGGCACACCGGCGAAGCCGTGCAGCCACGTGAGCAAGGACTCCGCGAGCCCCACGACCGTTCACCACCCTCCAGGTACGTCCCCAGCCTAGGCGTGGTTAGAGCTTACGGTGCGTGATTGGTCTGCGGTCATGACCACAGCAACCTCGTACCGGTCCACACCTCTACATGGATTACGGGTAAATAGACGCTCGGGACGCCCCGTGTTGCTGCACCGCTCTGTAACGAATCGGATCCGCGCCAAATGGGACGGGATGACCTGCGGTTGTTCCGAACGGACTGACGATCGTCTCGGATGGCCGCACTTCCTGGTGTGGTCTGTACCAGACGTGGAAACCTCCGCCGCATGAGAATCGCGGCACTGATCGCCACACTCACCGCAGTCGCGGCCGTCGTCCCCGGCACCGCACAGGCGGACCCGACGACGATCACCGTCGGCCCTCGACCGGAGAGCATCACCAGGGGCTGGGACGGCAAGTACTTCGTGTCCATCCAGGGCGTACCGGACCTCGGCCGCAACGACGGTGAGATCCGCACCGTCAACCCGGCGACCGGCGAGGTGAAGACGTTCGCGACGGGCCTCGACAACCCGCGCGGCCTCGCGTTCACCCAGAACCACCTGGTGGCCACGGACACCGACAAGATCTGGCTGATCGACAAGACGGGCACCAAGCGCCTGCTCGCGTCGGCCGCCCAGTTCCCGCACCCGGCCGAGTTCTTCAACGACGCGGCACCCGCACCGGACGGCGTCTACGTGACCGAGATGGGCGCGCGCACGAAGATGCGCGACCCCAACGGCTTCCTGTGGCCGACCGACAGCCAGCAGGCGCTGGACATCCCCGCGCTCGGCCGCGTCTACAAGATCACCCTGACCGGCCGGATCACCGAGGTCGTCAGCCCGTCCCGCAAGAACCTCGTCATCAACGGCACCGCGCCCAGCCGCAGGCCGGGCCACCTGCTCGTCGGCGAGTTCTTCTACGGCAACGTCGTCGAGGCCAACATCGCGACCGGTCAGCGCACCGTCATCGCCACCGGCTTCCGCGGCATCGACGGCATCGAGCAGGGGCACGACGGCACGATCTACGTGTCGTCGTTCGACAACGGCGCCGTTTGGAAGATGGACCGCTCCGGCGAGAACCCCAAGGTCCTGCTGAAGGACGTCGGCCGGTCCAGCACCGCCGACTTCTACCTCGACGAGCGCGGCGGGCGTCTGCTCGTGCCGGACACCTCGCACGGCACCGTGATCGTCGTCCCCATCCGGTAGGACCTGACGCCCCGACCGCCGCCGGGGCACCTACCCCACCGGCAGCACCACGTACGAGCCGTCCCCGAGCGTGATCACGCCGCTCTCCTCGACCTGTTCGAAGCCCAGGTGCGGCCGGCTCACGACCACCGCGAACCGATCCGCCCGCGCCGCGCGGAGCGACGGACTTACTCGTCCAGGTGCAGCACGTGTCGTACCCTTCGTCCTTCCAGGACCCCGCGTTCAGCGAACCCACGCGCGCCGAACTCGGCCGGCTGCACGCCTTCCTCGACGAGGAGCCGGCCGTGGTGGTCGCGTTCGACACCGAGGGCGCCCGATCACGCATGCGGTGCCTGATCGCGGCCGAGCGGGTCGAGGTCGTGCCGGGCATCGTCTACCGCTACTGGCGGGAGGACCTCCGCCCTGGCGAGCGGCTGGCCCCGTGGGTCACGCCTGAGTGAGCAGGCCGTCCGCCCACGCGGTGGCTCGCGCCACCGTTTCTCCGGGCTTCAGAGACGTCGTGTCGACGATTGTCAATGAATGCGGCGGCGGCACTTCCGCGTTCTTGAGCGTGTCGTTCAACGCGACGTGCCGATCAACGCGCCGAACAGCCGACTCAGCACCACGCCGTTGAACGATCCGCCGCACCAGTTCGTCCTCAGAACAGACCAACCCGAGGAAGTGCACGCCGTCGAACGAAGCGCATTCAGCGTTGGCGAGCACCTGCGA
The DNA here is from genome assembly GCF_007845675.1 of Lentzea tibetensis. GTDB lineage: Bacteria > Actinomycetota > Actinomycetes > Mycobacteriales > Pseudonocardiaceae > Lentzea > Lentzea tibetensis. The sequence goes on from NZ_VOBR01000014.1 coordinate 17,599, forward strand.
AGGCAGCCCTACGCAGCAGATCACCGGAATGAGCCCGTTCTCCACCACAGCACCAGCGAGGTCCAGCACGTACCGCCAGAAGGCGACGTAGTCGGTGCGCCCGTCAGCCACCGCGGCAGCGCCGGAAGCCACAACGTCACCGTCCAGCGCGAAAAACGACGGCCGGAGCGCCAACGCGTGGCACACGGTCGACTTCCCGGAAGCCGCAGCGCCGGTGACGATCAGCAGCGGCAGGAACGGTCGCGCGGAGGCGGCGCCGCAATGGCGACAACGGCCGTCGACGGGGCCTCCGTAGTTACCGCAGACAACGCAGGTGAGTGCCACAACAAAAGAATCAGGGCCCGTCCGGATTGGACGGGCCCTGATTTACGTGGAGCTGAGGGGAATCGAACCCCTGACCTTCTCGATGCGAACGAGACGCGCTACCAACTGTGCTACAGCCCCTTGCGGTGTTACGGGGAAGAGCTTAGCAGAGCGATGGGGGGTGGTTTGACCACCCCCCGCTACGCACCAACGGCCCCCCGGTAGGGGAGCTTCTCCAGCCCGTCGAGCTCGACGAACATCGGGTCCTCATCGTCGGCGTCCACCGGGATCGTGCCCGGACGGACGTGGTGTTCGAAGCGCGGCAAGGGTGCTAACGCCGGAGCGTCCTCCTCTTCCTGCTCCTGCGCCGCCGGCTCGACGACGGTGGCCTCGACCACCGACGGCGGAGTCTCGACGCGCTGCGTCGGCACGCGACGGCGGCGCATCTGCTGCATGCGCGCGAGGCGGCGGGCGCGGATCTCCTCTTCGATCCGCACCTGCCGGCGCAGGTAGGTCAGGTAGCCGACCAGGAGCAGGTCGACGCCCGCGTGACCCCACCAGACCACCGCGTACAGGAGACCCGCGACCAGGCCCGACACGATGGACGCGAACAGCAGGAACGCGACCACGCGACGCCGGAAGGCGTAGCGGGCCTGTGCGATCACAGCCGCCGTCTCGGGGTCGTAGCCGCCTCGGCCGGGCCGGAAGGGGCGCTCAGCGAAGGAGGCGTCGACGTCCGAGTCGTCCTCGAACTCGTCGAACTCTTCGTAGTCGTCGAACTCGGCGTCAGGCATGAGGTCGTAGTCCTCCTCCACGCTGCGCGCGTTTTCCTGGCGCTTGCGGGCCACCATGGGCACGAGGACGACCAACCAGGCGACAACCAGTGCAACGATGATCAGTGAGCTGGGCATCCCCGTTCACCTCCCCTGAACGCTAACCACGCTAGTCACAACAGTCACACCAGTGTCGGAGGCACGCCGAACGCGGTGCGTACCAAAGTGTGGTGTATCACCCACTATTGGGTGAACTGATTACTGCGCCCAGCCGTAGCCGTCAGGGAATTCGGGCCTCTCCGCGAGCGACCAAACGGCGCACTAGGCCGTCTGAGACCTCCTCGGCGGTGAGGGCGAAGCAGAGGTGGTCGCGCCACTGTCCTGCAACATCCAGATAACGCTTGAACAGGCCTTCTTCGCGGAACGACGACTTCGTCAGCACCCGCAGGCTGGCCACGTTCTCCGGGCGGACGGTCGCTTCGACCCGGTGCAGACCACCCTCGGAGAACGCGTGGTCGGTGAGCATGGCCACCGCGGCCGTCGCGACGCCGCCGCCCGCGCGGTCGGCCGCCACCCAGTAGCCGATCCAGGCTGAGCGCAGCGAGCCGCGGACGATGTTGCCAACGGTGATCTGACCGGCTAAGGCGCCGTCGACGGTGATCATGAACGGCAGCGCCTGGCCGCGGCGGGCCATGGCGCGCAGCGACGACCACTGGGCGGGCCAGGACAGCACGGCGTTGCGCTCGGTCCAGCCCTCGGTGGCGGTCGGCTCCCAGTTCTCCAGGTACTCGCGGTCCCTGATGCGGATGCGCGACCACTGCGAGGCGTCGAACAACCGCGGGCCGCGCAGCGCGACGACGCCCGCGTTCACCTCGAGCGGGCCCAGGCGCGCAGGCCAGCCCGGATGACGTCCGGCTTCGGCGGCGAAAGCGCTCATCCGCGCTGAGCGAGGAAGCTGACCAGCACTTCCTCGCCAACGGACACGTCCGTGACGTCCTCGTCGATCATGATCAGGCAGTTCGCCTCCGCCAGCGAGGCGAGCAGGTGCGATCCGCCCGTGCCGAGCGGCTGCACCAGGTACTCGCCGTTGTCCGCGTCGCGCAGCAGCTGGCCGCGCAGGAAGCCGCGGCGTCCCTTGGTGGACGCGAGCGGCGAGAGCAGGCGGGCCGACACGGCCCTGCGGTACGGGTTCTTCTTCCCGAGCGCGGCCCTGATCAACGGCCTGACCAGCACCTCGAACACGACCAGCGCGCTCATCGGGTTGGCCGGGAGCAGGAACGTCGGCACGGCGTCCGGGCCGAGCCGCCCGAAGCCCTGCGCCGAGCCGGGGTGCATCGCGATGCGCGTGCAGTCCAGGTCGCCGAGGTCGGCGAGCGCGGCCCTGACCTCGTCGCCGATCGCACCGCCGACGCCACCGGCGACGACGACGATCTCGGACAGCAGCAGCCTGCCCTCGACGACCTCGCGCAGCCTGCGCGGGTCCGACGACTGGATGCCGACCCGGCTGACCTCGGCGCCCGCGTCACGGGCGGCGGCGGCCAGCGCGTAGGAGTTGACGTCGTAGACCTGGCCCTGGCCTGGCGTGCGGTCGACGTCGACCAGCTCCTCGCCGATCGAGATCACCGACACGCGCGGCCGGGGGTGGACGAGCACCTTGTTGCGCCCGACGGCGGCCAGCAGGCCCACCTGAGCAGCGCCGATGGACGCGCCGCGGCGCACGGCGACGTCACCGGTCTGCACGTCCTCGCCGGTGCGGCGGACGAAGCCCGCCGACGGCACGCCCCGGTTGACCGTCACCTTCGCGTGGTGGCCGTCGGTGTAGCCGAGCGGCACGACCGCGTCGGCCAGCGTGGGCAGCGGAGCACCGGTCGCGACCCGCACGGCCTGACCCGGCTGCAGCCTGCGCGGCTGCCTCGACCCGGCCGCGATCTCACCGACGACCGGCAGCTGCACCGCTTCGACGGAGGCGCGGCCGACGTCGACGCTGCGCACCGCGTAGCCGTCGACGGCGGCCTGGTCGAAGCCGGGCAACGCGCGCTCGGCGACGACCTCCTCCGCGCAGAGCAAGCCCTGCGACTCGGAGATCGCCACTCGCACCGGGGCGGGCCGCACCGCGGCACCGATCACCCGAGCGAGTTGCTCGTCCACTGACCTCATGTCGTGAGTCCTCGCGCTCAGGAGTTGTCGAGGCGTTCCCGCAACCACTCGCGCAGGTCGGGCCCGTACTCCGGGGTCTTGAGTGCGAAGTCAACCGCAGCGCGGAGGAAACCCCCGGGATTGCCGAGGTCGTGTCGCCCACCACGGTGAACGACTACGTGGACCGGGTGACCCTCCGCGATCAGCAGCGCGATGGCGTCGGTCAGCTGCAGCTCACCGCCCGCACCAGGGGTGATGCGCTTCAGCGCGTCGAAAACGGCCCGGTCGAGCAGGTAGCGGCCGGCCGCGGCGAACGTCGACGGCGCGTCCTCCGGCTTCGGCTTCTCCACCATTCCGACGACCTGCTTGACGTCGTCGTCACCCGTTTCACGGACGTCGAACACGCCGTAAGCGGAGATCTGCTCGCGCGGGATGTCGAACGCCAGCAGGACGCTGCCGCCGTGCTGCTCGCGCACCTCGGCCATCCGCTTGAGCGCGCCGGTCGGCAGGATGATGTCGTCCGGCAGCAGGACCGCGACGGCCTCGTCCGCGCCGGTCAGGTTGCCCTCCGCGCAGCCGACGGCGTGGCCAAGCCCGAGCGCCTTCTCCTGGATCGCCGTCTCGGCGTGCAGCAGGTTCGGGGCCCGGCGGACCTTCGCCACGAGGTCGGACTTGCCACGCGCCTCGAGCGTCGCCTCGAGCTCCGGCTGCGGCCGGAAGTACTCGGCGACGGCCTCCTTGCCGGGCGACGTGACGATGATCAGCCTCGTCGCGCCCGCCTCGGCCGCCTCGGCCGCGACCAGCTCGATGCCGGGCGTGTCGACCACGGGCAGCAGTTCCTTCGGCACGGCCTTCGTGGTCGGGAGGAAACGGGTGCCCAGGCCGGCAGCGGGCACGATAGCGGTCTGGAAGGCGCTGCTCATGGGCAGCGATGCTAACGACTTACCTAGGGTTACCCACCATGACGTCCGATCTTCGTGACCGGAAAGCCACCGAGCGTGCACGTCTGCTCGCCGCCCGCCGCGCCGTGCCACCTGACGTGCGCGCCGCCGAAGCCGCCGCGCTCGCCCGGCACGTCGCTGAGCTGGACGTTCCCGGTGATCAGACGATCTGCGCGTTCCTGCCGGTCGGCTCGGAACCGGGTTCTGTCGAGATGCTGACGGGACTGCGCTGCCGGGTGCTGCTGCCGGTCGTGGTGGGCGCGGCGCCGCTGGAGTGGGCCGAGTTCACCGGTGCCGACGGGCTGCGCCCCGGCCCGCACAGACTGCTCGAACCGTCCGGTCCGCGGCTCGGCGTGACGGCCATCGCGTCGGCGGCGCTCGTGCTGGTGCCCGCGCTGGCCGTGGACCGGTCCGGCGTGCGGCTCGGGAAGGGCGCCGGGCACTACGACAGGTCGTTGCCGCTGGTCCAGGCGCCGCTGATCGCCGTGATCAGGGATTCCGAGTTCGTCGCGGAGCTGCCCGGCGAGGAGCACGACATTCGGATGAACGCCGTGCTGACCCCCTCGGTCGGTCTCCGCCTGCTGTGACTTCGACCAGTGCTGTTTGCGCTCCGGGAAGGTCCTGGCGCAAAATCGTGTTGGCACTCACATCGGCCGAGTGCCAGACAGAGGAGCGAAGTCCAGTGCCTACGTACCAGTACGCCTGCACCGCGTGTGAGCACCGGTTCGAGGCTGTGCAGTCGTTCAGCGACGCCTCCCTCACCGAGTGCCCCGAGTGCGCGGGCAAGCTGCGCAAGCTCTTCGGCGCCGTCGGCGTGGTCTTCAAGGGCAGCGGTTTCTACCGCACGGACAGCCGGTCGTCGAGCAAGAGCCCTGCTTCCACGGGCTCTTCGGCCACCGAGTCGAAGCCGGCCGCGGCCAAGACCGAGTCGAAGCCGAAGTCGGAGACGAAGTCCGAGTCGAAGAGCGCGCCCGCCGCCAAGGCCTCCTGAGTTGTCCACAGCCTGAGCTGTTGCTCGGTTCATGCCCCTGACGCGCCCCTAGCGTCGGGGGCATGAGTCTTTCCGGCACCCCTGCGGACCGCATCCGCTCGCTGCTCCGCTTCCGCCCCACGCACCCCGCCCGCCTGCGCAAACTCGTCGCCGGTGCGTTGGTGCTGACAGCGATCACCCTGGGCTTCTGGCCCGACGACGGGCATCCCGTGGTCACCGCCGCCCGCGACCTGCCGCCCGGCGCTGTTCTTTCGCCGAACGATCTGCGGGTCGTGTCGTTCAACAACCCCCTGGTCGGATCGTTCAACAATCCCGCGGTTCTCCAGGGTCGCTCGTTGAACAGTCCGGCAAGAGCGGGCGAGCCGGTCACGGACGTCCACCTCGCGGCCACAGAACCAGGATCGGCCGCGGTGGCCGTGAAGCTGGCCGACGCGAGCCTGACGGGCTTGGTCAGGCCGGGCAGCAGGGTCGACGTCGTCAGCAAGGACGGCCAGACGCTCGCCGAGAACGCCGTGGTCCGCGAGACGCGGGACGAGGTCGTGGTGGTGGCGTTGCCGAGACGCAACGCAACACGACTAGCCGCGCTCTCACTGGAACAAGCGGTAGCCGTTACTCTCCGCTAGCCCCCCGGTAGTCAACTGCACAGGAGTACGGCTGTGATCAAGGGATTCAAAGACTTCCTGATGCGCGGGAACGTCATCGACCTGGCCGTGGCCGTGGTCATCGGCGCGGCGTTCGGCGCGATCGTCACCGCGTTCACGTCGAACATCATCAACCCGATCATCGCGGCACTCGGCGGCTCGAACGTCAAGGGCCTCGCGGTCACCCTGGTCGACGGCAACGACAAGTCGACCATCGACTTCGGTGCGCTGATCACCGCGGCCATCAACTTCGTGATCGTCGCCGCCGTCATCTACTTCGTGTTCGTCATGCCGATGAACATCGTCAAGGAGCGGCGCAAGCGCGGCGAGGAGGTCGGTCCGTCCGAGCCGACGGACGTCGAGCTGCTCATCGAGATCCGCGACCTGCTCGCGTCGCAGCAGAGGTCGAGGGACTAGCTAGCCGCCGTGGTGCGGCGGGCGGTTCTCCCGGTACCAGGACTCGCGGTCGGGTTCGGCATCCGAACCGCGTTCGTCCGACGTGGTCTCCGGGAGGACGTCGCCGAACACCTCGGCCAACCGGCGACGACGCGCGATCGCGTCGTCGTCGGCCGGCTGGGGCTGGTCACTACTCTTCGTCAAGACCGGACAGCTGTTCGATGACGTAGGGCACCAGTGACGAGAGGGTCGCCATGCCGTCGCGGACGGCGGAGCGCGACCCCGCGAGGTTCACCACGAGGGTGCTACCCGAGACACCGACGAGTCCACGCGAGATTCCCGCGTCGACAGCACCCGCGGCGAGACCGGAGGCACGCAGTGCCTCGGCGATGCCGTGGATCGGGCGGTCGAGCACGCCCTGTGTGGCGTCCGGAGTGACGTCACGCGGCGAGACGCCGGTGCCGCCAACCGTCACCACGAGGTCGACGCCACCGATGACGGCCGTGTTGAGCGCGGCCCGGATGTCGACCACCTCACCCTCGACCGCGACGGTGCCGTCGACGATGAAGCCTGCTTCCTCGAGCAGTTCGGTGACGAGTGGGCCTGAGTTGTCGTCCTGCTCGCCGTGCGCCACCCGGTCGTCGACGATGACGACCAGGGCGCGTCCGAGGCGCTGCGCGCTGCGTTCCATACCGATCACCGTAGCGGGAGGCGCACTTCGAAGCGGCAGCCAGGACCGTGGTTGCGCGCCGCGATGCGCCCGTGGTGCGCTTCGACGAGCCCGCGCGCGATGGCGAGGCCCAGTCCCGCACCGGACGGATTGCGGGTGGGACTGCCGCGAAAGGCCACTTCGAACACCTGCGGCAGGTCGTTCTCGGGGATTCCTCCGCACCCGTCGTCCACACGCACCAGTGCGTCGGCGCCGTCCACTTCGACGTGGACGGCGACCGTCCCGTCCGGAGGTGTGTGGCGGATCGCATTGGACACGAGGTTCCGCACGACCCTCATCAGCTCGGGGTCGCTGCCGTGGACGACGGGCCACGTGTGCGCCTCGGCGACGAGCCGGACGCCCTTCAGCTGCGCCACAGGGGCCTCGGACGCCACGACGTCGCTGACGACGTCCGCCAGCGGCACGTCGGACAGCGTCAGCCGCAGCGCGCCCGCGGTGATGCGGGACAGCTCGAACAGGTCGTCGACCATCTTCGCCAGGTGCTCGGCCTCGACGCTGATCTGCTTCGCGTAGGTGGCGACCTCGCCCGGCTGGTGCACGACGCCGTCCGCGAGCGCCTCGGTCATGGCCCTGATGCCGGCGAGCGGTGTGCGCAAGTCGTGGCTCATCCACGCGACGAGCTGCCTGCGCGCCGCCTCGGCCTCGCGCTCCCACACGCTGCGCCGCGCGACGGCCCGGCCGAACACCACCGCCATCGGCACGGTGACGAGGCTGACGAGCGCGCAGATGATCAGCGTCGTGGTGAGCACCGGGGTGAACATGAACCCGCTGACCGCGAGCACCCCGCCGACGGTGGCCAGCACCGGCACGATGACCATCACGGTCATCACGCTGGTGAGACTGATCTTGCTCAGTCTGTTGAACATCGGTCGTACCGGTAGCCGACGCCCCACACCGTGCTGATCCGCATCGGGTGCGCGGCGTCGTTCTCGATCTTCTCGCGCAACCGTCGCACGTGGACGGTCACAGTGGACTGATCGCCGAACTGCCAGCCCCACACCCGTTCCAGGAGCTCGGCGCGGTTGAACGCCTTGCCGGGGTTGGAGATGAAGAACGCGAGGAGGTCGAACTCGCGCGTGGTCAGGGAGAGCTCGTGCCCGTCGAGCGTCGCGGTGTGCGCGCCGACGTCGAGCTTCAGGCCGCCGTCGGTGAGCTCGCGGACCTCCGGCGCCTTGCGGTTGGCACGTCGCAGGATCGACCCGACGCGCAACGCCAGCTCGCGCGGGCTGAACGGTTTGGTGACGTAGTCGTCCGCGCCGAGCTGGAGTCCCGCGATGCGGTCCTCCTCCTCGCCGAGCGCGGTCAGCATGACGACCGGAACGGTGTTGTTCAGCCTGCGGCAGACCTCCAGCCCGTCGATGCCAGGCAGCATCAGGTCGAGCACGACGAGGTCCGGCGGCTGCCGGCGCACCGACCTCAGCGCGTGCTCCCCGTCGCCTGCGAGCTCGACCTCGTAGCCCGCGTGCTCCAGATACCTGCGCACGACGTCGCGCACCGTCGTGTCGTCGTCGACGACCAGCACCCTCTCCACACGGACCAAGTTAGGCCACGCGTGCGGGGCCGGCCGAATTCCGTCACCAGCCCGTAAGAAGCGGAAGCCGCACCTGCGGGCACAGGTGCGGCTCCCGGTCGCATGCCCGGCCGGACGGCGGTCGGCCGAGCATCCCCCGACTACTCCACCTCGACACCGCCGAGGGTGGCTTCCACGGTGCGGCCGTCGGAGAGGGTGATGGTCACCTTCTCGTCCGGCGCCTTCGAGCGGACGGCCGCGACCAGCGTGTCCGAGCTGTCGATGCGGCGGTCCCCGAACTTGGTGATGACGTCACCGACCTTGATCCCAGCCTTCTCGGCGGCGCCACCGCTGGTGACCTTGCCGACCTTGGCCCCGCCGTTCTCGGCACCGGTGACCTCGACGCCGAGCACGGTCTGCTTGGCCTTGCCGGTCTTGACGATGTCCTCGGCGGTGCGCCGGGCCTGGTCGATCGGGATGGCGAACCCGATGCCGACCGAGCCGGCCTGGCCGTTGGCCGAGTTGGGGCTGTAGATGGCCGAGTTGATGCCGACGACCTGGCCCTGCATGTTCACCAGCGGTCCGCCGGAGTTGCCGGGGTTGATCGCGGCGTCGGTCTGGATGGCGTTGAGCACGGTGGCCTGCGAGCGGTTGTCGCTCTCGCCGCCCGCGGACACCGGGCGGTTGAGCGAACTGACGATGCCGGACGTCACGGTGCCGGACAGCTCGAACGGCGACCCGATGGCGACGACCTGCTGGCCGATCTTCAGGTCGGACGAGCTGCCGAGCTGCACGATGGGCAGGTCGGCGACGCCGTCCGCCTTGATCACGGCGACGTCCGAGCTGGGGTCGCGGCCGAGCACCTTGGCGCTGGCCGTCTTGCCGTCCTGGAAGACGACCTTGATCTGCCCCGCTCCGCCCACCGCGCCCTCGATGACGTGGTTGTTCGTGACGATCTGGCCGTCCGCGCTGGTGATGAAGCCGGAGCCCTCACCGGCGCCGCGGCCGGTCGTCACCTGGATCTGCACGACCGACGGCAGCACCTGCGACGCGACGGCCTCGATCGAGCCCTGCGACACGTTGCCGGTCTGCTGGATCGGCTTGGGCGCGTTCAGCGCGTTCGCCGACGACGTCTCCCGCGCGAACTGGTGGCCGATGTACCCGCCCAGTGCGCCGGACAGACCTCCCACCGCCAGCACGAGCGCCGCGACACCCGCCACGACCTTGCTTCGGCCGCGAGCGGCGGGACCCGCGAGCGGCGCGGGAGGCGGCTGGTAGCCGGGCGGCGCGTAGTACGGACCGGGCTGCCCCTGAGGACCGGGGCCTTCCTGGTGCGCCCAGACCTGGCCAGCGCTCTCGTGGCCAGGCTGGGCGACGTTCTCGTGGCTGGACTGAGCGACGTTCTCGTGAGCGGGCTGAGCGACGTTCTCCTGGCCCGGTTGAGCGACGTTCTCCTGAGCTGCCCGCGCGTCGGCGGCGGGCAGTTGCTGAGTGTGCCCCGGCTGGCCGGATCCCCCCTGCAAAGGATCCGGCTGGCCGGGTTCCGGCTGCGAGGAGCCCTGCACCCCTGCGCCGGAGTCAGCTTGACCGGCGTCTCGCTGCCACGGGTTCGGCTCGGGCTGCGGCGCTGGCTGGTTGCTCTCGGTCATGCCCATAGTGTGTGGTGCACGCCTGAGAGAACCCTTAAACCCAGCTGGGTATCAGTTGTGCGTTCGAAGTCGTTCCGCGATCTGCTCGGGCGTGGCGTCGTTGATCCAGACCTCCATGCCCGACTCCGAGCCCGCGAGGTACTTCAGCTTGTCCGCGGCGCGCTTCACCGAGAACACCTCGAGGTGCAGCCACAGCTCGGACCGGCCCACGTGCACGGGCGCCTGGTGCCACGCCGCGATGTAGGGCAGCGGCCGGTCGTACAGCGCGTCCAGCATGCGCAGCACGTCCAGGTACAGCACGGCGAAGTCGTCACGCTCCACATCGGACAGAGCGGCGATGTCGGGAACCTGGCGCCGCGGCACCACGTGCACCTCGACCGGCCAGCGCGCGGCGGCGGGCACGTAGGCCACCCAGCACTCGCTGGTGGCGACCACGCGCGTCTCGGCGGCCAGCTCGGACGCCAGCAGGTCGCCCATCAAGGCACGGCCGTGCTCGGCGAAGTACTCGGTCGCCACCGACAGCATCTGCGTGGTGCGCGGCGTGATGAACGGGTACGCGTAGATCTGCCCGTGCGGGTGGTGCAGCGTGACGCCGATCTCCTCGCCCCGGTTCTCGAACGGGAAGACCTGCTCCACGCCGGGAATCTCGGACAACGCGGCGGTCCGGTCCGCCCACGCGTCCACGACCGTGCGCACGCGCGAGGGCGACAGGGAGCCGAAGGAGGAGTCGTGCGACGAGGTGAAGCAGACGACCTCGCACCTGCCGTGACCGGCTGCGCGGGCCACCAGGGGCATGCCGTCCACAGTGGACGACACCTCGGGGGAGCCGACGGACAACGACGGGAAGCGGTTCTCGAACACCGCCACGTCGTAGTCGGCCTCGGGGATCTCGGTCGGACGCCCCGGCGTCGACGGGCACAGCGGGCACAGGTCGGCAGGGGGCTTGTAGGTGCGCGTCTGCCGGTGCGCGGCCATCGCCACCCACTCGCCCGTCAGCGGGTCGCGCCGCACCTCGGACAGCGGTTGCGTCACGGGCAGGTCCCGCGTGTCGACCGCGATGCGAGGTGGTGCGTCCTGCGTGTCGTCGAAGTAGATGATTTCCCGGCCGTCCGCCAGCTTTCCCGCGGTACGCCTCACGCCAACTCCTCGCCGCTTCCCGGTACGTGGGCGAGCACGAGTTCTCCGACCTGGTCGCCGAGCACCGCGCGCGCGTCGGCCGACAGTCCTTCGTCGGTCACGAGCACGTCGGCCTCGTCGAGGTCGGCGATCGTGGAGATGCCCACGGTTCCCCACTTCGTGTGATCAGCGACAACGACCACGCGGCCGGCGGCGTCGACAAGCGCGCGGTCCGTTTCGCTCTCGTTCAGGTTCGGGGTGGTGAAACCCGATCGCTCGGCCATGCCGTGCACGCCGAGGAACACCACGTCCAGGTGCAGCGAGCGCAGCGCCTGCACGGCGACCGGGCCCACCAGCGCGTCGGACGGCGTGCGCACGCCACCCGTCAGCACGACGGTGCGGTCCGTGCGTCCGCTCTGCTGCAGCACGTCCGCGACCCGGATCGAGTTCGTCACGACCGTCAGGTCGGGGATGTCGTCCAGGAAGCGGGCTAATGTCCACGTCGTCGTCCCCGCGGACAGACCGATGGCGGTGCCGGGACGCACGAGGCCCGCGGCCTGGGCCGCGATGGCCTCCTTCTCCGGCAGCTGCCGGACGGACTTCGCCTCGAAGCCCGGCTCGTCGGTGCTGCGGCCGACCACGGACGTCGCGCCGCCGTAGACCTTCTCCACCAGTCCACGTGACGCGAGCACGTCGAGGTCGCGGCGCACGGTCATGTCCGAGACGCCCAGCCGCACCACGAGGTCGCTGACGCGCACCGCCCCCGTTCGCCGGACCTCCTCCAGGATCACCGCTTGCCGTTGCCGTGCCAGCACCTCACACCTCTTCCCTGAGGACGACTACGTCCCCGGCCCGCACGGTGAGGCGTCCGGAGACACGTGTGCCGGACAACAACTCGACACCGGACGCGTCGAGCTCTGCGTCGGTGTCGGTGTGGTTGACGGCGAACAGCCACGATACGTGCCCATCAGCTCCGGCACTGCTTCTCCGCACGATCTCAAGTCCAGCACGGGACACCGGAACCGATGCCCCGCGCAGCGCTTCTTCGACCGTTCGGGTCAGGCCCTCACCGGTCAGCCCGCACGCCAGGTACCACGCGACACCGGCGCCGTGCTCGTTGCGCGTCACCGCGGGCACGCCGGGAAGCGGCCCGTCCAGGTACGACGCGACAACCGAAGCACCGCGCGCGTGCAGGTGCTCCGTCCACACCGAAACGGTCGATTCGTCGTCGAGCGAAACGGTTTCTCCTTGGCGCAGCGGGAAGAACTCCTCGGTCCACACGCCGAGCATCTCCCTGAACGCGCCGGGGTAGCCGCCGAGCCTGATCCGCGCGTGCTCGTCCGCGACGCCGGACAGGTAGGTGACCAGTGCGTGCCCGCCACCGGACACGTAGTCCGTGACCACCGCGGCGTCGGCGTCGCGCACCGCGTAGAGCGACGGCACGACCACGAGGCGGTACGACGAGAGGTCCGCGCCGGGAGGCACGAAGTCGACCGTCACGCCCAGCTCCCACAGCGCCCGGTACAGGTCCAGGACGGTGCGCTGGTAGTCGAAGTCCGCGGTGGGGTGCGACGGCTGCCGCGCCGCCCAGCGCGAGTCGTAGTCGTAGACCACCGCGACCGAGGCGTCCACAGTGGACCCGACGACCTCAGCGGCCAGCTGGTACTCGGCGCCGACCTGGCTGACCTCGCGGAACACCTTCGTCTCGGTGCCGGCGTGCGGCACCATCGCCGAGTGGAAGCGCTCCGATCCGCCGCGCGACTGCCGCCACTGGAAGAACAGCGTGCCGTCGGCGCCGCGGGCGATGTGCGCGAACGAGTGCCGCCGCATCTCCCCCGGCAGCTTCGCGATGTTGCGCGGCTGCCAGTTCACCGCGGACGTCGAGTGCTCCATCAGCAACCACGGGTGCCCGCCTGCGAGACCGCGCACCAGGTCCGCGGACAGCGCCAGCTCGACGTGCCGGTCGGGTGACTCGGACTGGGTGTAGTGGTCGTTGGACACGAAGTCGACCTCGCGCGCCCACTTCCAGTAGTCCAGCGCGGCGAACGTCCAGTTCACCATGAAGTTCGTCGTGACCGGCACGTCCGGCGTGATCATCCGCAGCACGTCGCGCTCGGCCTTGTACAGCTCCAGCAACGCGTCCGATGCGAACCGGTCGTAGTCCAGCACCTGGCCGGGGTTGCTGAACGTCGGCGTCACGCGCGGCGGCAGGATCTGCTCCCAGCGCGTGTAGCCCTGGCTCCAGAACGCGGTCGACCACGCGTCGTTCACCTCGTCCAGCGTGTACCGCTCGGCGAGCCAGTCGCGGAACGCGGCGGCGCAGGTGTCGCAGTAGCAGCGCTGGACGTGGCAGCCGTACTCGTTGCCGACGTGCCACGCGGCGAGCGCGGGGTGGTCGCGGTAGTGCGACGCCAACTCGGCCGCGAGCGCCGTGGCGCGTTCCCGGTAGATCGGGGAGGTCGGGCAGTACGCCTGGCGCGAGCCGTGCGAGAGCCGCACGCCGTCCGCGCGGACGGGCAGCATCTCCGGGTACTCGGCGGTGAGCCACGGCGGCGGCGAGGCGGTCGCGGTGGCGAGGTCCACCCGGATCCCGCCCGCGTGCAGCATGTCCATGATCCGGTCGAGCCAGTCGAACCGGTACTCGCTCTTCGCCACCTCGATGCGGGCCCAGCTGAAGATGCCGACGCTGACCAGGTTGACCCCGGCCGCGCGCATGAGCTCGACGTCCTCCGCCCACACGTGCTCGGGCCACTGCTCGGGGTTGTAATCGGCACCCCAGCCGAGGCCGGGCATGCCGGTGGGCCAAGTGGTCACGGCCGCAAGGGTGGCTGACGAACACCCACAACGTCAACACAGTCAAACAGGACTTCTCGTTTGGGTCTGTTCGGCGGTATGAGGTCAACTTCGGGCATGGTCATGCCAGGAAGTGACCAGTGGCCTGGTTTAACGGCTGCGTAACAGGGCTTGACAGGATGTGTGGCTGGGGACACATTGTGCGCAACTTTGTTTGAGTCAGTGTTCGGTTGGTTCAGCCGACGTCACCCGTAGGAGCGATGATGGATCGGTACTCGTCCAGTTCCAGCGCGTTACCGCTGCTCGGTAGGCGGTCCATGCTCAAGGTGATGCTGGCGGGCGCGGGTGTCGCAGCTCTTCCCGGTCTCGCTGCCTGTGGCGGCGGCTCTGACTCCGGCGCGTCGTCAACGAGCGTCAGCTTTGGCAACAACCTGTCCGACCAGGTGCCGAAGGACGCGATCACCGCCGCGGTCAAGGGCTTCGAGAAGAACTCGGGCGGGTTGACCGTCGCCGTCAACACCAAGCAGCACGAGCAGTACCAGGAGCAGATCAACAACTACCTGCAGGGCAAGCCGGACGACGTGCTCGCCTGGTTCGCCGGCTACCGGATGCGGTTCTTCGCCGACAAGGGCCTCACCGGTGACCTGTCCGAGCTGTGGGGCAAGGTCGGCAGCTCGTACTCCGACGCGCTCAAGCAGGCGTCCACGGGCTCGGACGGCAAGCAGTACTTCGTGCCGTTCACGCAGTACCCGTGGGGTCTCTTCTACCGCAAGAGCGTGTGGCAGGAGAAGGGCTACGCGGCCCCGAAGACCCTCGACGAGCTCGTCGCGCTCTGCACCAAGATGAAGACCGACGGTCTCATCCCGATCGCCTTCGCCCAGAAGCAGGGCTGGCCGGGCATGGGCACGTTCGACCAGATCAACTTCCGGACGAACGGCTACCAGTTCCACGTCGACCTGCTGGCAGGCAAGGAGGACTGGCAGGACAAGCGCGTCAAGGACGTCTTCGACACCTGGAAGCGGCTGCTGCCGTTCCACCAGGAGAACGCGCTCGGCCGCGAGTGGCAGGAAGCTGCGCAGTCGTTGCAGCAGAAGAAGTCCGGCATGTACCTGCTGGGTTCGTTCGTCGGTCAGCAGTTCCCCGACGCGGAGAAGGACGACATCGACTTCTTCCCGTTCCCGGAGATCAACCCGCAGCACGGCACGGACACGGTCGAGGCACCGATCGACGGCTACATGATGGCGAAGAAGCCGGCCAACAAGGACGGCGCGATCAAGCTGCTCGAGTACCTGTCCACGGCCGAGCCGCAGCTGGCGTACCTGAAGGCCGACCCGACGGCGGTCGCGACGAACTCGGGCGCGAAGACCGACGGCTACAACGCGCTGCAGAAGAAGGCCGCGCAGGTCATCAAGGAAGCCAAGCACATCACGCAGTTCCTCGACCGCGACACCGACCCCGGTTTCGCGTCCGAGGCGGCGACCAACGGGCTCATCGCGTTCATCAAGAACCCCGATGACATCGACTCCGTGCTCAAGGGCATGGCCGACCAAGCGAAGAACATCTTCAAGTGACTGCCTTGCAAGAAAAGTCGCACGACAAGCGGGCGGCGGACCCCTCGGGTCCGCCGCCCCGGCGCGTCCGCAAGAAGGCCACCACGCTGGCCAAGACCGACAAGCTCGTGCTCGGGCTCATGCTGGGCATCCCCACGCTCGTGCACGTGCTGTTCGTGTGGGTGCCGACGCTGGGCTCGATCGTGCTGTCGTTCAGTTCGTGGGACGGCATCGGCGGGTTCGAGGACATCGAGTGGATCGGTGTCGAGAACTACGTCGAGATCTTCACCGAGTACCCGCGCTTCTGGCCCGCGGTGCAGCACAACCTGATCTGGCTGGTGTTCCTGCTCGTCGTGCCGACGGTGGCGGGCCTGTTCTTCGCCGTACTGCTGGATCGGCAGCTGCGCTTCACCAAGGTCTACCAGAGCGCGCTGTTCATGCCCGTGGTCCTGTCGCTCGCGCTGGTCGGCTTCATCTGGCAGCTGATCTACCGTCCGGACGACGGCCTGCTGAACAGCCTTCTCGGGCTGGAGGGCAAGCCGATCGACTGGCTCGGTGACACGGACATCAACCTGTACGCCGTGCTCGTCGCCGCCGCGTGGCGGCACACCGGCTACATCATGATCCTCTACTTGGCGGGCCTGAAGTCCGTCGACCCGGCGCTGAAGGAAGCGGCCGCGCTGGACGGCGCGAACTCGTGGCAGACGTTCTTCCGCGTGACGTTCCCGGTGATGAAGCCCGTGAACATCGTCGTGCTGGTCGTGACGGTCATCGAGGCGCTGCGCGCGTTCGACATCGTCTACGTCATCAACAAGGGGCGCAACGGACTCGAGCTGCTGTCGGTGCTGGTGACGGACAACATCATCGGCGAGGCCAGCCGGATCGGCCGCGGCTCCGCGGTCGCGGTGGTGCTGCTGACGATCTCGCTCGGCACGATCATCACGTTCCTGTACCAGACGTTCAGCAAGGAGAGCCGGTCGTGACCGCGGCAGTGGCAACCCAGCGCAAGCGGTCGGTCAGCATCGGCACGATCGCCACGCACACGTTCCTGGTGGTCGCCTGCCTCGGCGTCCTGGCGCCGTTGTTGTGGGCGCTCTACGCCTCGCTGCGCACGTACGACGACACGTCGACCAACGGCTACTTCTCGATCGCGAAGTCGTTGACGCTGAAGAACTACAGCAACGCGTGGGAGATCGGCGACCTGCCGCACTACTACTTGAACACGTTCCTCATCACCATCCCCGCGCTGGTGATCACGTTGCTCCTGTCGTCGATGGTGGCGTTCGGCGTGGCGCGGTTCAGCTTCAAGTTCAACCTGGTGCTGCTGATGCTCTTCACCGCGGGCAACCTGTTGCCGCAGCAGGTCATCGCGACTCCGCTGTGGCGGTTGTACCGGCTGATCGAGGTGCCGCTGTGGGTGAGCGACAGCGAGTCGCTGATCGACTCGACGCTCGGCGTCATCCTGATCCACATCGCGTTCCAGTCCGGCTTCTGCACGTTCGTGCTGTCGAACTACATGAAGACGATCCCGTACGAGCTGACCGAGGCCGCGCGGGTGGACGGTGCGTCGGTGTGGCGGCAGTACTGGCAGCTGACGATGCCGTTGTGCCGCCCGGTGCTGGCGGCTCTGGCCACGCTGCAGTTCACCTGGATCTACAACGACTTCCTGTGGGGACTCGTGCTGATCCAGACCGGTGACAAGATGCCGATCACCTCGGGGTTGCTGAACCTCAAGGGCGCGTTCTTCACCGACAACAACCTGCTCGCCGCGGGCTCGATGATGGTCGCGTTGCCGACCCTGATCGTGTTCTTCGCGCTGCAGCGCCACTTCATCGGCGGGCTCACCCTCGGATCCACGAAAGGCTAGTGAATGCGCACGGTTGCCGAGATCGGCGTCGATCCCGCACGCGCTCAGGTGCACGAGCAGGGCTGGCAGTCGTGGTCACCGTCGACCGGGTACGCGCTGGACGCCGCGCCGTACCGCTGGGTGGACAAGCCGCACCGGATCAGCTCGTACCGCTACGAGAACTCCCAGGGCACGGACGTGTTCTGGGGCGAGGGCCTGCTGGCCGTCGACCCCGGTGACGGCTCGCCGGTCACGCTGGTCGCCGCGGCCTCGCCGTTGACGGAAGTGCCCTCGATCCAGGCACAGGTCGTCGGCGACAAGGTCGTCGTGTCCGCCAACGGTGAAGTCGTGGTGCGGACGGACACCTCGGTCGAGGCCGCTCTGACGCACTGGGCGGACGACCTCGTCGCCTCGCTCGGCCTGGCCGCACCTCGGCCCGCGCCGACGATCTGGTGCTCGTGGTACCAGTACTTCACCGACGTCACCGAGTCCGATGTGGACTCGAACCTGGCGCTGATGAAGACGCTGGACCTGCCGATCGACGTGGTGCAGGTCGACGACGGCTACCAGGCGGAGATCGGTGACTGGCTGATCCCCTCCGGCCGCTTCGCCGACGTACCGGGACTCTTCGAGCGGATCCGTTCGAACGGCCGTCGCGCGGGCATCTGGACCGCGCCGTTCCTGGTCGCCGAGAACTCGCGGACGTTCGCGTCGCACCCCGAGTGGCTGGTCCGTTCCTCCGACGGCGCACCGGTGTCGGCCGGGTACAACTGGCACCAGAACCTGTACGCGCTGGACACCACGAACCCCGGTGCGCGCGACTACTTGCGCGCGGTGTTCTCGACGTTCACCTCGTGGGGCATCGACTTCCACAAGACGGACTTCATCTACGCCGCGGCAATCCCCGGTGTGCGCCATGAGGACGTGTCGCCGATCGAGGCGTACCGGTCCGGTGTGTCGCTCATCCGCGAGGTGATCGGCTCGTCCTACCTGCTCGGCTGCGGTGCGCCGCAGCTGCCGTCGATCGGCCTGTTCGACGCCATGCGCGTGTCGCCGGACATCGCGCCCACCTACGCGTCGTTCAACGGCGACGCGTCCATGCCGAGCCAGTTCGGGGCGACGTTGAACGGCGTGTCCCGCGCGTTCCAGCACGGCCGGTTCTGGGTCAACGACCCGGACTGCGTCGTGGCGCGGCCGGAGATCGAGCGGCGCGAGGAGTGGGCGGCGCACGTGTCGCGGTACGGCGGGCTGCGCGGCTCGTCGGACGGGCTGGACCAGCTCGACGAGTGGGGCCTGGCCACCACGCGACGCCTGCTCTCCGAGCCCGTGCCGCGGTACTTCGTTCAGTCCTGATTTGCCGTCAACTGCGCGCTCAGCACCGAAAACTGTCAGACCTGGCTGGGAGAATCAAAGCAGGGGTCCCCTGGGCGGGGACCCCTGCTTCAGCTTCAGGGCGAAGTCGTTCGGGCTTGTCAGGTGGGGACTCCGAGGAGTTGGAGTGGTCGTGTGGGGTTGCGGGCCGTGGTCCGCAACCCCGCGTGCGGACGTGGGCGGGGTGGGCGTGATCACCGGTCAGGCTGGTCAGCCCGAGCGCGGTGTGCGCGCTGCGGACGCCGGTGGCGTGGTGGTGGACGTAGCGCTCAACACAGAACGCGTGCCCCGCGTGGGGAAAGTCGAGGACCGGGTAGCGGGTAGCCGAGGTGGTCACCGAGTGGTGCGACCGCGACGGTGCGACGTTCGGTGCGACCGTGCTCGCGATCGGTGAACTCCAGCGTGGGAAGGCCGGACCAGGGCAACGAGTCCAGCTGCGGGTAGAGCTTGATCACCGGGACCAGCCGATCCACCACAGCGGGGATCGGGCAGGACGACAAGGCGGGCAGGGCACTCCCACAAGATCATGCAACTTAGACGCTCACATGATCAACGAGCGCCGTGCACGCCCCTTGTCCAGGCCACATGACTTTGCCGGAACCCGCCCCCGGCGGGACCCTGCGTCAGCTTCTGGCGACGAGCGACTGGCCCTGAGGGCTAGTTGCCGCCCTGCGGGTTGTGGTCCGAGATGGTCTGCCACCGGGACACCGGCATCACGATCACGCGGGCCTTGCCCACCACGTTGGAGATCGGGACGGCGCCGTCCGCGGGCGTCGGGTCGCCGTGCCGCCGCGAGTCGGCGGAGTTGTTCCGGTTGTCGCCCATGACCCAGATCCGGCCCTCGGGCACGGTCACCTTGTCGAACGGCTCCTGCTTCTGCTCGCCGGGCAGGTTCAGGTACGGCTCGTCGAGCGGCTTGCCGTCGACCAGCACGCGGCCCTGCTCGTCGCAGCACTCGACGGTCTGGCCGCCGACGGCGATGACGCGCTTGATGAAGTCCGTGCCGCTCGGCTCGGACAGGTTCACCATCGAGCCGAGGTCCTGCACGGTGCCGACGAAGAAGTTCGGCGGCTCCTGGCCACCGGTCCAGTTCGGCGGGCCGCGGAAGACGACCACGTCACCGGGCTTCGGGTCGCCGAACAGGTAGGTGATCTTGTCGACCAGCACCTTGTCGTTCACGCACTCGGAACAGCCGTGCAGCGTCGTCTCCATCGATGCCGACGGGATGACGAAGACGCGCGCGATGAACGTCTGGATGACCGTGGTCAGCACGACCGCGACGACCGCGATGACCAGCAGCTCGCGCCAGAACGGCTGCTTCTTCTTCGGCTTCTTCGGCGGCTTCGACGAGGAACGCTCCGACGTCGCCCACTCGGGCCCGCGCTCAGCGGGCGAGTACCGCTGGGTCTCCTCGGACGGCTCGGGTGTGTTCCCGATGCGCACGGTCTCGGCCGGCGCCGCGAGGGACTCCCACGAACCCGAGGGCGAATCGGGTGATTCGGACGATCGTGCACGCCGACGCAGCTTGCTCGTCGAGCCGGGCTCGTCGTTCACTCGATGACTCACGCAACCACCTTACGGACGTCCCGGTAGGCGCAACGTGAACAGGGCACCGCCCTCGGGCGCTCTGCCCGCGTAAGCCGTGCCGCCGTGCCGCGCCGCCACCTGCTTGACGATCGCCAGCCCGAGCCCGGATCCCGGCAGGGTCCGCGCCTCGGACGAGCGGTAAAAACGCTCGAAAACGTGTGGTAGATCGGTGTCCGCGAGGCCGGGACCGGAGTCCGCCACCTCGATCACCGCGCTCCCGTCACCGCTCTGCCTGAGCTCCAGACGTACCACGCCACCGTCCGGGCTGAACTTCACCGCGTTGTCGAGGAGATTCAGCACGGCCCGTTCGAGCGCGCTGGAATCACCCAGAAGTGTCCACGGTTGGAGCCGGACTTCAAAGGAGACGTCCGTCGTGGACGCCCGCCTCCTGGCCCGGTCGAGTGCGCGTTCGACGACCTCGACGAGGTCGACGGGCTCGTGGATGACCTGCGGCGCGTCCTCGCGGGCCAGCTCGACCAGGTCGCCGATCAACGTGGTCAGCTCGTCGAGCTGGCCGCGCACGTCGGCGTGGATCTCGGTCTTGTCCTCGTCGGACAGCGTCGGCCGGTCCGGTCGTTCGGACGCCAGCAGCAGCTCGAGGTTGGTCCGCATCGAGGTCAGCGGCGTGCGCAGCTCGTGGCCGGCGTCCGCGACCAGCCTGCGCTGGCGTTCCTGCGACTCGGCGACCGCGCCGAGCATCGCGTTGAAGCTGTGCGTCAGCCGCGCCAGCTCGTCGTCACCGGACACCGGGATCGGGGTCAGGTCACCGGTGTTGGCGACCCGCTCGGTGGCGTCGGTGAGGCGCTGCACCGGCCGCAGGCCCGTGCGCGCGACGGCGGTGCCCGCGATGGCCGCGAACAGCACGCCCGCACCGCCGATGAGCAGCAGCACGACGCTCAGCTTGGCCAGCGTGGTGCGCTGCTGGCGCAGCGACTGCGCGACGACGATGGCCTGGTCGTCGCCGTACGGTACGGAGATGACCCGCATGTCGGTCTTGCTGTCCGTCCACAGGTGCTCGGGCAGCTCGCCCTTCGCGACCAGCAGGTCGGCGGGGTGCGTCGGGGGCGGCGGCGAGTACTTGGGCGACACGATCCGGCCGGACGCGGACAGCAGCCCGATCCGGACGTCACCGGCGACCAGCACGGCCGCGGGAACGGAGGTGACCTCGCTCTCGACGATCGGCGAGTTCACCGCCGACACGGCGCGCTGGCGCAGGTTCTCGTCGAGCGAGTCGACCAGGTTGTCCTGGACGACCACGTACGCGCCGAGAGACACGAGGGCGACGGCGCCGGCCACGCAGAACGCGGCCAGCCACGTCACCCGTGCGCGCAGTGAGGCGCGCTGGAACCGGCCCTGGTGAGCCAGGTTCACGGAGGGGTCTCGCGGAGGACGTAGCCCACTCCACGAACCGTGTGGATCAGGCGCGGCTCCCCATCCGCCTCGGTCTTGCGGCGGAGATACCCGACGTAGACCTCCAGTGCGTTGCCTGATGTCGGGAAGTCGTATCCCCACACGTCCTCCAGGATCCGGCCGCGGGTCAGCACCTGTCGCGGGTGCGCCAGCAGCAGTTCGAGCAGCGAGAACTCGGTGCGCGTGAGGCTGATCGGACGATCACCCCTGCGCACGTCCCTGGTCGACGGGTCGAGCTCGAGATCGGCGAACTTGAGAACGGCGGCCGGTGACGAGGCCGCGTCCGCGTCCGTGGCCGACCTGCGCAGCAGCGCGCGCAGCCGGGCCAGCAGTTCTTCCAGTGCGAACGGCTTGGGCAGGTAGTCGTCGGCACCCGCGTCCAGCCCGGACACCCGGTCGCTCACGGCGTCGCGGGCGGTCAGCACGAGGATCGGCAGGTCGTCGCCGGTGCTGCGCAGCCTGCGACACACCTCCAGCCCGTCCAGCCGGGGCATCATGACGTCCAGGACCATCGCGTCCGGTCGCTGCGCGGTCACCGACTCGAGCGCCTGCATGCCGTCGCCAGCGCATTCGACCTGGTAGCCGTTGAACTGGAGCGAACGGCGCAGTGACTCGCGGATCTGCCGGTCGTCATCGACAACGAGAATGCGCATGGCTGCAGTGTTGCTTGTCGTCCTGAGAGGCGCCTGAGAAGGGCCTCAACAGCGGATGTGAGTTGCGTGTTAACCCTCAAGGCCCCTGGCCACCGGCGCGTTCCACTTCCGCCACAGCGCCACCAGGCGCAACGCCACGATCAGCCCGGACGCCGCGAGCGCCACCGGCGCCTCGGGCAGCCGGGCCCAGTGGCCGACCACGATGACGACGGCACCGGCGAGCGCGGCGACGGCGTAGATCTCCCTGCGCAGCACCATCGGGATCTCGCGCAGCAGCAGGTCGCGCACGGCGCCGCCGCCGATGCCGGACGTCATGCCGATCAGGCACGCCGCGTACGGGGTCGCGCCGAGCGCGAGCGCGGTGGTCGTGCCGGAGGTGACGAACAGGCCGAGCCCGACCGCGTCCAGCAGCAACACGCTGCGGCGCAGCCGGGCGACCTGCGGGTGGTAGAAGAAGACGATCAGTCCGGTGAGCGCGGGAACGAGCAGGTAGGGCCAGTTCCGCAGGCTCGTCGGCGGGTGCACGCCCAGCAGCACGTCCCTGATGATGCCGCCGCCGAGCGCGGTCGTCAGCGCCACCACGATGACGCCGAACACGTCGAGCCTCGCCCGGACGGCCGCGACGGCCCCGGACGCCGCGAAGACGGCGATACCGATCATTTCCAGTGCGATGAGCAGCACGGGAGCGGAGATTACGTCCTTCGGGCGATGGCCACGAGATAACCCCACTCCGGGAGCGCCGCGATCGGCGAGCGCACCACGTCGAGGTACGCCTTCGCCTCGTCGCCGAACCGCTCGACGAGCTCGTCGTGGTGCTCGGTGGCGCCCGCGGCGAGCCGCTCCATCGTCTTCTTCGTGTGCTCGCTGATGTCACGCAGCTCGACCGGCTCCAGGCCGGCCTCGGTGAGCAGCACCCGGTAGTCCTCGATCGTCGGCACGGGCGTCAGCGCGAACGTCTCCAGCGCGGGCCCGAGCGCCGCCTCGCTCTCCTGGCTGAGCGGTCCGCGCTGGATGATGTCCGCGACGACCACCAGCCCGCCGGGCCGCACGACGCGCGCCAGCTCGGTCAGCGCCTTCGGCCGGTCCATGTGCAGCAACGACTCGAACGCCCACGCGGCGTCGAAGTGGGCGTCCGGGAACGGCAGTGCCAGCGCGTCCGCGCACACGAACGAGGCACGGCCACCCGCGCGCCGGTTGGCCTCGTCCACCTGCGCCTGGTTGATCGAGATGCCGACGACCTCGGCGCCCGTCGCGTCGGCCAGCGCGAGCGCGGGCACGCCGACGCCGCAACCGAGGTCGAGCACGCGATCGTCCGCGGAGACGTCGACCAACGAGATCATCAGGTCGGTGAGCCGTTGCGCGGCGATCCGGTTGGAACTGTCGTCGGTGTCGGAAACCCAGTAGCCGTAGTGGAAGTTGTCGTCCCAGATCTTCAGCAGCACGTGGCTGTAGACGTCGTAGAACCTCGAGACGTCGCGCTCGGCGTTGGTGCGCAGGGGAAGCGCCTCCAGGCCGCGGCTCAGCAGGGACATCCGCCACCGCAGTTCCTCGGCGGGGACGGCCAGTCGCAGGTTCGGGCAGCGGGTGATCAGCTCGCGCAGCGCGACCTCGGTCTCGATGCGGGCGAGCGCGGCGCCGATGCAGTAGTGGACGCCGTGCCCGAACCCGAGGTGTGCACGCGCGTCACGTGTCACGTCCAACTGGCCCGCGTGCTCGAAGGCGCTCTCGTCGCGGTTTGCGGACAGCAGCGAGACGAACACGACCGCGCCCGCCGGGATCGTCACGCCGGCGACCTCGACGGGTTCGGTGGTGTAGCGGAACGTCGAGGTGTGCACCGAGCCGTCGAACCGGATGAGCTCGTCGACGGCGCCGCGGACCAGGTCGGGGTCGTGCCGAAGGATCCGCAGCTGCTCGGGGTTCTGGAGCAGTGCGAGCACGGCGTTGCCGATGAGGTTCGACGTGGTCTCGAACCCGCCGATGATCATCACCGCGATGAGCGAGATCAGCTCGTCCTCGGTGAGCTCGTCCTCGGTGTCGCGGAGGTGGATGAGCGAGCTGATGAGATCCGCGCCGGGCGCGACGCGCTTGGTCATCACCAGACCGGCGATGTGGTCGTGCAACGCCCTGCTGTGCGCCGCGACCCGCTCGACCGGCGCGAACGACAGCGACACCATGGTCTGCGTCCACTCCAGCAGCGCCGGACTGTCCTCTTCGGGCACGCCCAGCAGCGCGCAGATCACCTTGACCGGCAGCTGCGCGGCGAACGCGGACACCAGGTCGACGACGTCGTAGCCCTCCATGCCGTCGAGCAGCGAGCCGACGATGCGCTCGATGCCGGGGCACAACGACTCCACCTGCCGCACCGTGCACGCGCGGCTCACCAGCCGCCGCAGCCGGAGGTGGTCCGGTCCGTCGACCGACAGCAGGTTGTCCCGCAGCGGTCCGGGCAACGCGGCGAAGTTGCGCGCCTCGGCGGTGTCCGGGTCCAACAGGTGCATCGCGTCGCGCACGGACTTGCTCAGCCTCGGATCGGAGAGCACGTCCCTGGCGTCGTCGTGACGGGTGACGACCCAGATCTTCATCCCGTTCGGGGTGAGGGTGGGAAAGACCGGCGCATCGGCCCGCAGCCGTGCGTAGGTGGGGTGGGGATCGCGGATGAAGCCGGCACCCAGCACCGCACCGTCCATAGTGGCCTCTTGGTCCATGGCCAGACGAACGGGCCGCGCCCTCCCGCTAGTTCAAGTGAGACGGAATGTCGTCGACACCTGTGACCTGAACCACCTCGGCCTCAGAAGAAGTCGGCCAGCCTCGGCACACCCGGTGCGGCGGCGAGCTGGTCGAGCAGCGCGGCGTCGGCGGGGTCGCCGTCGAGCAGCCCGGCGCGGCGCAGCGCGTGCGTGTCGTGCATGCCGGAGAACCACGGCCCGAGCGCCCGCGCCGTCATCGTCACGGCACCGGACCCACCCGGTTCACAACGGACGGAGCCGTCCTCGACGACGATGCGATGCCTGCCCGCGTGCCACGGCGCGGTCTCGTCGACCACCTCGATGTCGACGGCGCTGTCGCGCAGGTGCGTGGGCCAGCCGCGCGCGGCGACCGCGGCGGGCAGATCGACCACGCGCATCAGCCAGGTGGACCGGCCGACGTCGTAGCGCAGCTGCTGCGACGTCAGGAACGACAGCAGCCCGGGATCGGTGATCCTGATCTGGAGGTTCTCCACGATGCCCGTCCAGGACTTGAGCTCGGCGAGCAACGAGAGCTGCGCGTCCGGGTCGGTGCCGATGAGGTCGAACACCTTGAGCCCGCCGTCGGACTGCCGTTGCGCCGTCAGGTAACCGCGCACGGTCCCGTCGTCGCCGGGCAGGACGCTGACGGTGTCCATCTCGAGCACTTTGGACACGTCGACGCGCGGCGGCCGCCGGTCGATCATGCCGTTGACGGTGCGCGCGAGGCCGACGTAGCACTCGTGCAACGCCTTGAGCGTGTTCTCGGTGGCGGGCTCGGCCCGCAGCCGGGTGCCGGGCTTGGGTGCGGCGAGCAGCCGGTCCATCGGCAGCGTCGTCCACTCGAAGACGCCCGCGCGGTCCCAGCCGCGCGTCCGGTACAGCTCGGGCACCGTCGGGTAGAGCACGGAGAGCACCTGGCCGTGTTCACGCATGGTGCGCAGCGCGGTGTCGAGCAGCTGCGACGCGACGCCGCGCCCGCGTGCGTACGGGTCGACGG
Organism: Lentzea tibetensis; assembly: GCF_007845675.1. Classification (GTDB taxonomy): domain Bacteria; phylum Actinomycetota; class Actinomycetes; order Mycobacteriales; family Pseudonocardiaceae; genus Lentzea; species Lentzea tibetensis. Next base: position 43,718 of record NZ_VOBR01000014.1, read on the forward strand.
CGACGCCGCCGATGCCGCCCATCGGCACGGCCCTGCCGCCGAAGAACTGCGCGTACTCGCCGATGCCCAGCACGCCGGCCGGTCGGCCGTCGAGCGCGGCGACCAGTCCCCGCGAGCCGGGTTCGATCCGCGGGGCGTCCTCGTTCACCCTGCCGAAGGCGAGCTTCCGGATGCGCTGGACGTGCTCGAAGTCGTCTTCGGTCTGTTCACGAATGTCCACACCACACTGACTACCAGGAGAAGAAGCCCTGCTTCGACTTCCGGCCCAGTTCTCCCCTGGCGACCATGTCCCTGAGCAGCTGCGGCGGCTCGAACCTCGGGCCCAGCTCGCGGGCGAGGTGCTCGGCGATCGCCAGCCGGACGTCCAGTCCGACCAGGTCGGTCAGCCTGAGCGGCCCCATCGGCCAGCCGTAGCCCAGCCGCATGCCGGTGTCGATGTCCTCGGCGGACGCGACGCCCTCCTCCAGCATCCGGATGGCTTCCATGCCGACCGCGACGCCCAGGCGTGACGTGGCGAAACCGGGCGAGTCGCGCACCTCGATGACGGTCTTGCCCATCTCCTCGGCCCACTTGCGGGCCTTGGCGACGTTCACCGGGTCGACCCCGGAGTGGTGGACGAGCTCGACGAGCTGCTGCACCGGAACGGGGTTGAAGAAGTGCATGCCCAGCACGCGGTCGCCGGGCAGTCCCTCGGCGATGTCCGCGATGGACAGGCTGGAGGTGTTCGACGCGAGCACCGCGCCGGGGCAGGCGTCGGCCGCCCTGGTGAGGACCTCTCGCTTCAGCTCGACGGTCTCCGGCACGGCCTCGACGACCAGCTCGGCGTCGCCGGGGAGCGTGAAGTCACCGGTCACCGCGAGGTTGGCGAACACCTCGTCCGCGTTGTCGAGCTTGCCGCGTTCCTGCGCCTTGGCGAGTGACGCCTTCACGGCCTTGAACGCGTGGTCGCAGCGCTCGGGCGCCTCGGCGAGCGTGACCTCGTGGCCGTGCGCGAGCAGCAGGTGCGCGATGCCCGCGCCCATGGTGCCGCCGCCGATCACCACGGCCTTCACGCGACGACCTCGGCGGTGAACATGCTGACCAGCTCCATGCCCCCGATCTCGGTGAGGTTCGCACCGGAGGTCGCCCACTCGGGGGTCTGGAAGGCCGCGCGCATCGCTTCCTTCGACTCGAAGTACAGCTCGGCGATCAGGTGCAGCTCGGTGTCACCGAGGAAGCCGGGCACGACGACCCGCTGGATCTTGGCGACCTCGGCCCTGACCAGCCCCGGCACCGAGTCGGCGATCGGCAGGTGCGTCTCGAAGTACTTCTGGTCGAAGCCCTCCGGGTCGGCGGGTTTCTTGTACAGGGCGACGTACTTGATCATGTGACACTCCCGATGTCGACTCGCCCAGCACTGTAACGCTGCTCCGGTTGGGGCGACCGGGCACGATGGAGGTGTGCGGATCATCCTCGTGCGGCACGGGCAGAGCCTCGGCAACGTCGACGAACTGGCCTACTGCCGAATACCCGACCACGCGCTCCCGCTGACGCCCACGGGCGAACGGCAGGCGCGCACGGTCGGGCCGCAGGTGCGCGCGTTGATCGGTGACGGGCCGGTCGCCGTGTACGTCTCGCCCTACAAGCGCACGCGCAAGACGTTCGAGCTGCTGGACGTCGCGGCCGAGCGGATCGTCGCGGAGCCGCGGCTGCGCGAGCAGGACTGGGGCAACCTGCAGGACCCGGTGCAGCAGGAGATGCTCAAGCACCAGCGGCACGCGTTCGGCCACTTCTTCTTCCGGCTGCCCAACGGCGAGTCCGGTGCGGACGTCGACGACCGGATCGCCGCGTTCCTCGGCGAGCTGCAGTTCCGGATGCTGATGGACCGGGCGCACCCGAAGACCGTGCTGATCGTGTCGCACGGTCTGACGATCCGGTTGCTGTGCCGCCGGTTGTTCTCGTGGAGCGTCGATCTCTTCGAGTCTCTGTCCAATTTGGACACCTGCGAGAACAGGGTGCTGGACTTCGTCGACTCGGAGTGGAGGCTCGACCGCCCGTTCACGCAGTGGCGGGACTCGCCGGACGGTGCGACCCAGCTGGGCCCACCGGTTCCCTAGTGCGCGGTGACGGTGCCCGGTGATGCGCGGGTCAGCAGCTTGACGACGCGGACCGCTCCGCTGGCGAGCGTCGCCAGCACGGCGAGCTGCACCATGAGCGCGAGCACCCACTGCGTCTCGGCCGTGAACGTCAGGTCTCCGGACGGGCCGACCATGAACGTGGCGTACAGGCCCCAGCACTGGAGCGCGGCCAGCACCGCGCCGACGACCGTCGTGTGCAGCGAGACGACGAGCACGACCGCCACGAGCAGCACGAGCGCGAGCAGCGGCCATGCGGCCGTCACCACGCTCACCGCCACTCCGCAGCCGAATCCGAGTGCCGAGCCGTAGCCACCACCGATTCTTCGCATCAGAACGGTCTATCGTCGCGCTGAGATTTGCGCCACCTCACCGGTGTGAAGTTACTGCTTTCGCGTGAGGCACGATCGTACGAATGAGCCTGGCCGACCTGTACGAGGTGTTGCACCGCCGCCGCGACACCAGGGGCGAGTTCACCGGTGCGGAAATTCAAGACGACGTGCTGCGCCGCATCCTGGCGGCCGCGCACGCGGCGCCCAGCGTCGGGCTTTCCCAGCCGTGGGACTTCGTGCTCGTGAAGAACCAGGACACCCGGCGCGCGTTCCGCGACCACGTGCAGGCCGAGCGCAGCGTGTTCGCCGCCGGGTTGGAGGGTGAACGAGCTGAGCTGTTCAGCCGTATCAAAGTCGAAGGCGTCATGGAGTCGAGCCTCGGCGTCGTCGTCACGTACGACCCGGACCGCGGATCACCTGCGGTGCTGGGACGGCACGCGATCGCCGACGCGGGGCTCTACTCGGTGTGCCTCGCGATCCAGAACCTCTGGCTCGCGGCCACGGCCGAAGGGCTCGGCGTCGGCTGGGTGAGCTTCTACCGGGAGGACGTGCTGCGACGGCTGCTCGACATCCCGGCCCGGCTGCGCCCGGTCGCGTGGCTCTGCGTGGGCCCTGTTCGTTCTTTGCCGGAAACCCCGGATCTGGAACGTCACGGTTGGCGCAACCGTCTACCTCTCGATGACGTCCTGCACCACGATCGGTACAGGGCGCGACCATCCCGGTAGCCTGTGGGGGCTCAACCGGCCGCGCGGCGAGTCGGAACGGAGTCGAGAACGAGTGGAACAGCGCGACCCGCTGGTGGCGGGCCAGATTCCGCGGCTGGACCGTGAGGTCCGCGCGCTGCTGAATGCTGGGCGCCTTCCTGAGGCGAACAGCCTGTTCGACGAGGTCGTCACGAAGGTGTCGCCCGGTGTCGACCGCTGGGTGCGGTCCGCGGTGCTGGTGAACCGGGCCGTGCTGGCGTGGCGGCTCGGCCGCATCCCGCTCGCGCTGGAGCTCGCCGCCGAGGGCTGGACCGATCTCGACGCGGATCGTGCGGACAGCCCCGCTGTCGCGCAGACCATGGGCGCTCTCGGCTACCTGCTCGAAGGCATCGGCAACCGCCGCGCCGCGCTGGACATGGTGCGCCTGTCCGTGCAGGTCGCGCGCCGGGCCGGGAACACGGACACGCTCGCGCAGTGCCTGCAGCGAGTCGGCGGCCTGCTGAACTTCCGCGCGTGCGCCGGCGCTCCGTCGGCCGCGCCCGCGATCTTCGAGGAGGCCCGCGCGTACCTCGAGGAGGGCCTCGCGCTGGTCAAGGACGAGGTGCTGCACCGCGCGCTGCTCGGCGCGTTCGGCCGCTCGCTCGCCGGTGTCGGTGAGCTGGAGAAGGCCGAGCGGGTGGCGTGCGAGACGCTCGAGCTGGCGACCGCGGCGGACGACCTGTGGGGCATCTCGGTCGGCAACTGGGTGCTCGCCGTGGTGCGCCGTGAACAGGACAACCTCGCGGACGCCCGCACGCACGCCTCGCGCGCGGTGACCAGCGCCGAACGCATCAACGACACTTCTCTGCTGCTGCGGTTCTCGACCGAGCTGGCGGACATCTGCGCCGCGCTGGGCGACTCGGTCGGCGAGGCCGCCGCGCTGCGGCGTTCCGTCGCGGCGGGCCGGACGGCGACCGAGACGCTGCAGGAAGGCCTCGGCCAAGCGCTGGAACAGCGCCGCGTCGCCGTGCAGGCGCAGCGGCTGGCGGTGGCGGCGCAGGAAGCGGCCGCACGGGACCCGTTGACGGGCCTCGCGAACAGGCTCGGCCTCGAACGCGCTGCTCAGGCGTTGCTGGAGTCCACCGCGGCGCGCGGCAGAGTGCCGTGGCTGGTGCTGGTGGACGTGGACTGGTTCAAGGGCGTCAACGACGACGCCGGTCACGCGGCGGGCGACGCGGCGCTGCGCGAGATCGCCCAGCTGCTGCGCCGCGAGTGCCGCTCGGACGACCTGGTCGCGCGCTGGGCCGGTGACGAGTTCGTGGTGCTGCTCGGCGACGCGGGCAACAACGGCGAGGTCGGCCCGAACGTGGCCGAGCGGATCCGCGCGGCGGTGGACAGCCACGACTGGACGATGGTGCTCGGCACCGCACGGCGTCCGACCGTGTCGATCGGCGTCGCGGCCGGACCGGCGAAGCTCGACCAGCTCTTCGCGGCCGCGGACATGGCCCTGTACCGGGCCAAGCGCCACGGCCGCAACCGCGTCGAGGTCGAGCCGTCCGCCGAGATCCCCGAGATCGTCTCCGGCAACTGACCTACCGCTGGCACAGGCCTCAGCCAGCCACGCGACCAAGCGCTGGCTTGCACCCCTGACACGCGACCAAGCGCTGACCTGAAGCTGCCAGGCGATCAAGTACTGGCCCGAACCTGTCGTCTGGGCGATGAGCCCGCCCAGCCCGGTACGCCACGAGCGCGCAAGCGCGAAAGAGCCCAAGCGCGAAAGAGCCCAAAGGGCAGCCCCCACCCATCCCGGGGGGCGTCCCTGCTCCAGCCTACCGCCAAAACCGCAGGTCAAGCTGCCACTCGGCGATCTGTGGACAACTCAGCCGCTGTGGACAACTCGCGATCAAGCGATCAGCCGATGCGATCAGGCGATGAGCCCACCCCGGTAAGCCACGAGCGCCGCCTGCACCCGGTTGACCGCACCGATCTTCCCCAGCACCGACGACACGTAGCCCTTCACCGTGGCCTCGGAGAGGTGCAGCGTCCCGCCGATCTCGGCGTTCGACATGCCCTGCCCGATGAGCACGAGCACCTCGCGTTCCCGCTCCGACAACGATGCCAGCAGCCGCCGAGCAGGCTCGGCCATCCGCTCACCGTCCGCGACGGCCGCGAGCACGCGAGCCGCGACGCCGGGGTCAAGGACCGCTCCACCGCGCGCGAGGTCGCGCACGGCCTTCACCAGCTGCTCAGGCTCGGTGTCCTTGAGGAGGAACCCGGACGCCCCGAGCCGCAGCGCCTCGCTCACGTACTCGTCGACGTCGAAGGTCGTCAGGATGCACACCCTCGGCTGATCCGGAAGAGTCCGGAGCCTGCGCAGTGCCACGAGGCCGTCCGAGGTGCGCATGCGGATGTCCAACAGCACGACATGAGGACGGTGCTGGCGCGCCAGGTCGGCCACCAGGTGCCCGTCATCGCATTCGGCGACCACTTCTATGTCACCGACGCTGCTCAGGATCATGCGGAGGCCCGATCGAACGAGATCCTCGTCGTCGGCCAGCAAAACCTTGATCACGACGCCTCCCGCATTGGCGTTCCGTGCTCCCACATGGCGCAAGCTTCGCGTACGAACGCGCAAGCTCGCGTTAATTCTCAGTTATCTCATCATGTGGTAGGAGATTTGCCGGTTGTTCCGACTCGTTCACAGTTACCGGAATTGACCGGCGACTTCGCTGCGTAAGCGGGGCAGCAGGGCGTAGAGGGCATCACCGGGACACTGAGTAACCGTGAAGTCTCGATGCCCAAAAATCTCACTGGCTGGAATGTTGTACCGATCACACGCGTGCGCGCAGAACGCGACGAGTGAATCCCACTGTTGTTGTGGTGGCTCCACCGCCACGTAGAGACCTTCGTTCTCGATTCCGATGGCGACGTCGTTCTGTCCCGGACAATGTGCACCTACAACTATCTGGTCACCAGCACGCAGCGCCTCGAAACTGCCGTGCCTGCCCTCCATGAGGACGCCGCCGCGACTGTTCGTGAAGTGCTGGCCGGAGTCGACCCACCCGTTGCGGTCCATGTGGAGGTCCTGGATCCACCGCGCGAGGTCGTAAGCGTGACCGATCGAGTAGTCCTCGACGTTCTCCGTCGCCGTGTGGTGCACGAGGATGCGCGACGGCCTGCGGTGGACGGTCACCAGCTCCTGCGCAGGGGGTCTGGCCTGCCAGTCCTGGCACGTCCGCACCGACAGCTCGGCCGGTGGGACGACCACGGCGACGGAGCCCAGGAGGAACGTTCGTCTGCGCATCTGATCTTGATCTCACACCTGATCGATTCAGCGCCTGACAGGAGTGAACGCGAAACACTTTCGCAATTGCTTACCGGAAAGTAACGTGCGCCACATCAGCCCTGCACTGAGAGGAGCTTCGCCGTCATGCGGAGAGCCGCCCACAGGCGCACCGTGGTCACCCTGCTCGCCACGGCCGTCGTCACAGCCTCGGTCATCAGCGCCGCACAGGCGGAGGAAGCACGGGAGGCGGCGTTCGCTCCTGACGACTACTGCCTCGGCCAGTGCGAGGACATCCTCCCGCCCGGCAACAACGGCAACGCCACACTCGCCGAGATCCTGACGCACAAGGCGTTCGGCACCCGTCCCGCGCACTCGGCCGACCAGCTCGGCAAGTACGACGCCCTCGCGCACGGGTACCAGGGCCTCACGAACGCGCAGCTGACCGACTTCTACAACGACGCGGCGTTCGGCGTTCCCGCCGACCAGGTCGAGAGCACGATCAAGCCGCGCTCCGACGTGACGATCGTGCGCGACAAGAAGATCGGCATGGCGCACGTCAACGGCACCACCCGGTCGGGCACCGAGTTCGGCGCGGGCTACGCGGCCGCGCAGGACCGGCTGTGGCTGATGGACCTGTTCCGCCACCTCGGTCGCGGCACGCTCAGCGGGTTCGCCGGTGGTGCACCGGGCAACCGCGTGCTGGAACAGGGCTTCTACAGCCAGATCGCTTACACCGAGGCGGACCTGCAGGCGCAGATCGACCGCGTCGCGAACACCGGCCCGCGCGGCCAGCAGGCGCTGAAGGACGTCAAGGACTACGTCGACGGCATCAACGCCTACCTCGCGAAGTCCATCAAGGACCGCAACTTCCCCGGTGAGTACGTGCTCACCGCGCACGCGGACTCCATCACGAACTGGAACGACATCCAGCCGTTCAAGCCCACCGACATGGTCGCGATCGCCTCGGTCGTCGGCGGCCTGTTCGGCGCGGGCGGCGGCGGTGAGGTGCAGTCGGCGCTCGTGAAGCTGGCCGCGCAGAACAAGTACGGTGCCGCGGTCGGCGACCAGGTGTGGCGCTCGTTCCGCGCGCAGAACGACCCGGAGGCCGTCCTCACCCTCCACAACGGACAGTCGTTCCCCTATTCGGCCACACCGGCCAACCCGCAGGGCGTCGCGCTGCCGGACGCGGGCAGCGTGACGCCCGAGCGGATGGTCTACGACGAGGTCGGCGGTGCGGGCACGACCGCTGTCCCCGCCCCCGCGGAGCAGGAGAAGCTGCGCGGGATGTTCGAGGACGGCGTGCTGCCCGCCGACCTGGCGAAGCGGCGCGGCATGTCCAACGCTCTCGCGGTGTCCGGTGCCTACACCGACACCGGCAACCCGATCGGCGTGTGGGGCCCGCAGGCGGGCTACTTCGCGCCGCAGCTGCTGATGCTGCAGGAGCTCAACGGGCCCGGCCTGCGCTCGCGCGGCGTCTCGTTCGCGGGCGTCAGCATGTACGTGCAGCTCGGCCGCGGCGTCGACTACTCGTGGAGCGCGACGTCGGCCGGTCAGGACATCGTCGACACCTACGCCGTCGAGCTGTGCGAGCCGAACGGCTCCGCTCCCACGAAGGCGTCGCAGCACTACAGGTTCCACGGCGCCTGCGTGCCGCTGGAGAAGCTGGAGCGCAAGAACTCCTGGAAGCCCACGGTGGCCGACGGGACGAAGGAGGGTTCCTACTCGCTCGTCATGTGGCGCACCAAGTACGGCCTGGTGACGCACCGCGCGTTGATCAACGGCAAGCCGGTCGCGTACTCGACGCTGCGCTCGACGTACATGCACGAGGTCGACTCGATCGTCGGCTTCCAGGAGCTGAACGATCCGAGCGCGGTGAAGTCCGCGCAGGACTTCCAGCGCGTCGTAGACAAGATCGGCTACGCGTTCAACTGGCTGTACGTCGACTCGAAGGACGCCGCGTACTTCAACTCGGGCCTCAACCCGGTGCGCAAGTCCACTGTGGACCCGAACCTGCCGATCTGGGGCGCGTCCGCGTACGAGTGGGACGGCTGGAACCCCGACCTCAACACGGCGTCGTACACGCCGTTCGCGCAGCACCCGAACGCGATCAACCAGGACTACTTCATCTCGTGGAACAACAAGCAGGCCGTCGACTTCACGGCGGGCGGGTTCCACCTGTCGTCCGTGCACCGCGGTGACCTGCTCGACACGCGGGTGAAGAAGATGGTCGCGAGCGGCAAGAAGATCACCCGCGCGTCGCTGACCCAGGCGATGGCCGAGGCGGGTCTCGCCGACCTGCGCGGCGAAGAGGTGCTGCCGAACCTGTTGCGCGTCATCGACACCGCGGCCGTCACCGACCCGTCGCTCGCACCGGTCGTGCAGAAGCTCAAGGACTGGCAGCGTTCCGGCGCCCTGCGCAAGGAAACGGCGAAGGGCAGCAAGGCCTACGCCCACGCCGAGGCGATCCGCACGCTCGACGCGTGGTGGCCGCTGCTGGTGCAGGCGCAGTTCCAGCCGCTCGGCCAGGACCTCTACACGGCACTGACCGGCGCGTTGCAGGTCGACGAGGCACCGTCCGACTCGCACGGCGGCCCGAACAGCTCGCCGCACAAGGGTTCCGCGTTCCAGTTCGGCTGGTGGGGCCACGTGGACAAGGACATCCGCAAGGTGCTCGGCGACCAGGTGAAGGGCCCGTTCCCGCAGACCTACTGCGGCAACGGCGTGCTGTCCGCGTGCCGTCAGATCCTGCTGGACACGCTGAAGCAGGCCGCGGCCAAGCCGGCGAACCAGGTCTACCCCGGTGACGCGGACTGCGCGGCGGGCGACCAGTGGTGCGCCGACACGATCGTCCACCGCGCGATGGGCGGCATCACGCAGGACAAGATGCACTGGCAGAACCGCCCGACCTACCAGCAGGTCGTGCAGTTCCCGTCCCGCCGCGGCGCTTCTCTGGCGAACCTGGCGCAGGGCCGCGCGGCCACCGCGTCGAGCCACGAGAAGGGCTGGCACAGCCTGCCACCGCTGAACGTGCTGGACGGCAACCCGGCGTCGCGCTGGGCGTCGGACTGGAACGACGACCAATGGATCCAGGTCGACCTCGGCAGCGTGCAACGGGTCGGTCGCGCTGTGTTGCGGTGGGAATCCGCGTACGGCAAGGGATATCGCATCGAGGTCTCTTCGGACGGCTCCACCTGGCAGTCCGTCTACGCCACCACGACGGGTAACGGTGGGGACGACGTTGTGTCATTCGCCCCAACGGATGCGCGATACGTCCGAATGACGGGTACCCAACGCGCGACTGGTTACGGATACTCGCTGTACGAACTTGAGGTCTACGGCTCGTAGACCACTCGAGAGAGGACCTCGGTCCACCCCCAGGGGCCGAGGTCCTCTGCTATTTCCGGAAAGTCCACTTCCGTCACGGTGACGCGTTCCGTCACGAGGCCAGTGGGTCCACGTAGAACCCGAGCACCTTCCTGATCTGCCGGTTCAACCCGTGTCTGTCGTGCACGTCGAGGTCGGGTGTGGCTTCCACCAGCGCCGCGGTGAGCTTCTCCGACCAGTGCACGTCGTCCACGCCCCGCACGAGCTCGACGATCTCCTCGAGGATGCCCCTCGCCGACCTGACCTCGTCGACACGGAAGTCGTTGCGCTGCAACCACCAGAGGACGGCGGTGGTCAGGTCGGCGAACACCGTCTCGCGCAGGTGCGCGATCTCAGCCATCTCAGCGGTCCGCGACCGGTGACGAGCGACGGCCTCCGCCGCCGCAGGTGACAACGCAACCTCCACCGCACTGGCCGACACCCACATCGACGTCCGCTCGACGCGCAGCTGCTTGCCGAGTTCGGCGGCCAGCCGGTCCCGCACCACGCGCTCGTCCGGCGGCGCGACGGCCGCGAGCTCGACGGCGCGCTGGTACATCGCGTCGACTGCCAGCGCACGCGGTTCAGGGTGCCGGGTCTCCGTCCGTTCCGCCCACCAGGTGACCAGCCAGGCCGCGTCGAACTGCACCCCTGGCACCGAGCTGGCGACGTGCCCGCGCCACAGTTGCTGGTCGGTGTCACCGAGAGGTCCGGATTCCACGCTGTGCCCACGTCGCCGGAACATCACGCGACTCCTGCCGGGTGTTGCTGGTCGATCAGGGCCAGCAACCGTTCGTGCACCGACCCGCGCTCGTCGGGGTCTTCGCGCAGCCAGCGGAACGACGCCATGTCGATCAGGTCGAGCAGGGCGCGATCACCGCGAGCGGCTCGGACCAGCGAGTCCAACCCGGCGCCGTTCACGAGCGCGAGCGTCAACCGCTCCCGCACGACCCGGTCGACCTCGACGCGGTCCCGCCCGTTCAGCAGCTCGTACCAGGCGTTGCCGAGCAGCTCGCCGGTCAGCTCCGGTCCGCCGCGCTCGGTCAACCTCTGCAACAACCCGGCCGCCATCAGCCACTGCTCGCGAGTGCCGTCGCGCAACCACGTGACCACTCGGTTGAGCACGGCGGGGCGACCGGTGGCCAGGCCCAGCATCGCGTCGACGGCCCTCGCGACCACGTCCGGGTTGCCGTGGCTCGCGACGTGCCCCAGCCTCGTCAGCGCCATCTCCGGGTAGGCACGCCCGAAGTCGCCCGCGCACACGGTGATCACGGCCCTCCCGAGCAGCGGCGAGAGCTGCGGATCCTTGGCCCAGCTGTACAGCTTCCTGCGCACCTGCACAGCGATCCTGTCGTCGGCTGCCGCACCGCTGAGCAGCGCGACCGCGAGCGACTCGTCGTGGTGGACCCACTTTGCCACGGCGTTGAGGAGCAGTGCCGCGTTGCCGTTCTCAGCGCACAGGGCCAACACCCGACCGGCCAGCTTGCCCTGCTCGGACGCGTCGAGCTGCACGGTGCCGGGTATCGCCGTGATCCACTTCTCCAGGGGGTCGCGCAGTTCGAAGAAGCCCTGCCACACGTGATGCAGCACGGAGGTGTCGTAGTCGCGCTTGGTGAACGAGACCCTGCCTCCGCTGAGCGTGGCCGACTTCAGCTCGACCACCCGGCCGGAGAACCCTTCGCCGGCCAGGGGGTTCAGGGATTCCGGTGCGTAGTCCACGACCTTCAACAGGCTTCTCTCGGCGTCGTGCACGACCTCGTTCCTCGCGCCGTTCAGCAAGGCGATCGCCAGCGTCAGGCCGCGCCTGCGTGGCGGCGCCTTGTCGAACCTCTCGGCGAGGTCCTCGACGTAGTGCTCGAACACCGACATCGCTTCGGCGAGCCACGTCGACAGCGGCAACTCCGGTGACTGCGCACGGAAGTCGCGCAGGAGCTGGGCGAACCGCACCGCGTCCGCCGGTCGTGCGTCGGGTGCCGTCTCCACCCACCTGCACAGGATCTCCGGCAGGTGCTCCTGCATCTCGCCGCGCAGGTGCGCTTCGAGCACGTCGTGGACGATCGGCGCGTCCAGCCTCTTGACGAGGTGCCAGTACTCGTGGCGAAAATCGCTGCTCTCGTTGCCGGACAACAGGAGGACGATGCGCCCGCCCTCACCCGTCACGGCGGCCCTGAAGCCCTCGAACCGCCTCTCGACGTGTCCGAGTCGTTCGGCGGCCCGGAAGTCCACCAGCACCAGTGCTTCCGGTTCGACGCGACGCAACCCGAGCTCGGTGTCCTCGTCGACGGGGATGTGCTCGATCGGCCGTTCACGGCCCAGGTCGAGCTCCCTCAGCAGGCAGATGCCCGCGGTGCGCAGGCCGTCGCCAGAGCACTCCAGCATCACCACCGACTCGCGGCGCAGGGTGTCGAGCGCGGCCTGGAAACCGACCGGCGGGGCGAACCGCTCGCGCACGGCCCTGACCTGCGCGGTCGTGATCTCATCCCTGATGAGCACCTGCTTGGCGAGCTGGTCGCCGTACAACGTGAAAGCATCGCGTCCGGCAACGGTGTTGCCGTGTCCCTCGACGTGCTGCGTCATCGCCCGCTCCCGTGGATGTCACGCCCTGACACGGTGTTGTTGTTGCCCTGGACGTGCTGCCTGACCGAGTTGTCGGTCTGGTGCACGTTGCCGACGCGACCTGCTTGGATGACCATCCCGCTCGCCGTACCCGAGAACTCGTTGTGCGTGTTGTAGTGCTTCGGCTCGCCGACCGCGGCGGCCGCCTCCTCCGCCCGCTCCACCTGCTGCTGCCCGAATCCCTTCTCCAGCAACCGGTCCGACGGCTTGGGCACGTGGAGGAACGCCTCGCCGCGGTACGACTTGACGCTGACGGACGTCCGCACGTACTCGGTCGCCGGCTTCGGTGCGTACCCGGCGGCGATCACGTCGCGGTGCACGCGGTCCGAGAGGATCGCCGCGACGAACGTGACGTCGGGGTCCGACTCGTCCAGCAGCCGGCGCACCTCGTCCGCGTCGACCAGCCGGTGTGCTTCGACGCGGCTGTCGCCGGTTCCGTCGCCGTCGCCCTCCGCCTCCGCGAGAGGTCCAACGGTGATCGCGACCCTCATGCGCATCCGTGCGGAGCGGCTGACCGACCGCAGCACCTGGTCGCGGTACTCGAGTTCCCGCTGCAGGCTGTCGAGGAAGGGGCCGACCAGGAACGGCAGGACCTCGGGTGCGAAGCCGACCGCGTACCCGTCGCCGGTGCTGTCCGGGAACCGCCGTGCCGCCCAGATCTCGGGCCGGCCCGCCTGGCCGAACGCGCGTTCCAGCACCACCGGGATGGTCTCGGTGAGCTGCTGCTGCTCGGCGCCTGGGTGACGGCTGTAGTCCTTCATGTCCACGACCACGACCGCGCGGTAGGGCGGCAGATCGCGCACGGTCGCTGGCTGAGTCATGCCTTGCACAATGGCAGCGCGGCGGCGAGCGAGGTGCGCACGAGGTAACACCTCCTCAGCTGGCGAGCCGGCGGAGCCCTTCCACGTCGGCGACCCGGATCGGGTTGGTGTCGCTGAGCAGCCCGCGTTCCCGCAGCTCCCCCACGGCCTGCACGACGACGCGCCGCGACAGCTCGAACGACCGCGCGAGCAACGCCTGGGACATCGGGATCAGGTGGGGGTCGGGGTGCTGCGGATCGGCGAGCTCGACGAGCCGCACGAACAGGTCGGCCGTGCGCCACAGGGGCCGTTCCGACCTGGTCGCCGCGAACGCGAGCGACTGCCGGAACTTGGCGAGGACGTACTCGTTCAGCACGTTGCCGACGTGGTGCCGGTCGAGCAGCCGCTTGAACGGCGCGGCGTGGATCTTGTACGCGACGCAGGGCTCGAGCGCGGTGACCGTCGCCGAGCGCGCCCGGCCGTCCTGCGCGGCCATCTCACCCAGCAGGTCGCCCGGACCGCGCAACGCGATCAGCCGGGCGGAGCTCAGCACGGCCACCCGCCCGGTCTGCAGCGCCAGCAGGAACGTGCCCGGCGCGCCTTCGTACAGCAGCTTCTCGTTGACCTTGAAGTCCGCGCGCTCGGCACTCCGCAGCAGGTCGTGCCAGACCACGACCGGGACCAGGGCGCGAAACCCGCTCATCAAGCTCGGAACAGGTAGTTCCTGACGTGGTCGTTGACGCGCACCGCGGGCCGCCACTCGTTGGCGTGCCACACGCTCATCCGGTAGCCCCGGTCGACGAGCCAGTCCGCGACGTCCTGCGCCCGGTAGCCGAACCGCTCGACGTGCCGTTCCTCGATCTCCAGCAGGATGGCTGGCCGGAACCGTTCGATGGTCTCCTCGCCGCCCTGCAGCACCTTCAGCTCGGCGCCTTCCACGTCGGCCTTGACGAAGTCGAGCCGCGTGATGCCGTTCTTCTTGACGAACCCGTCGAGCGTGTCGGTGCGGACGAACACCTCGAGGTGGTCGTCGAACTCGGCGTTGGACCCGAGCCCGCTGGCGCCCGCGGTGAGGAAGCTGCGTCCCGTCACCGGGCTGCCGTGGCGCACCGGGACGCTCATGACGTCCCGCCCGTCCTCGATCGTGCCGAGCGCGACCGAGTGCCGCTTGATGTTCCGCCCCTCACGCGGCCGCAGGATCATGCTCAGCGTGGGGTGCGCGAACACCAGTGGCTCGATGCTGTGCACAGTCCCTTGTGGACCGACGAGCTGTGAGAGCGTGACCGTGTACAGCCCGAGGGCCGCGCCGACGTCGATGCAGACGTCACCGGGCTTGACGACTCTCTCCAGCCCGATGAGCTCGGGTTCTGCGAACGGCGTGAGCCTGGCGAGCACGCGCAGGCCGGCGGCGACGGCGGCGCCACGGAGTTCGGTCATCAGCACAGCCTAGACGTGCGGCGAGTTCCCGTTCATGTGCTGCTCCGCCGCGGGCAGTCCGACCTGGTCGGCGAACTCGGCGGCCACCGAGCTCCCGCCGTACACGCCGAGCGCCTTGGCGAGGTGCTGCCGCAGATCCCGCCGATGCCCGTCGTCCAACCGCGGCAACGCCCGCTCGAAGCTGCTGACCAGGCTCTCCGCCCAGTGCGGATCGCTGGTGTGCCGCGCGATGCGCACGAGCTCCTGCAACTCACCCGCGAGCTGAACGGCCCGCTCGACCTCGTACCCGTTGCGCTGCAACCACCAGATCGTGGCGGTCCCGACGTCCGTCAGCACCTCGTCGCGCAGATACCGGATCTCCGCCCGCTCGAGCTCCCGCTCGGCGTGCCGCACAGTGGAGTTCCTGAGCAGCTCGATGTGCTTGCGCGCCATCTCCAGGTCGCCCTCGTCGACCGAGATCTTGACCTGCTCGGCCCGCGCCCACACGTGCGTCTCCGGAACCTGTTGCTCCTCAGCCAGTTCAGCCCCGAGCTGGTGCTGCAACGGCGCGTGATGCACGAGCATCGCCTGCGAACTGATCGCCCGCGCCCGCTGCACGATGCTGTTGATCGCCGCACTGCGCGGCGCGTGATGACGCAGCCCGGTGTGCAGATCGAGCCGGTAGACGACCGTGAACTTCACCCGGAAGTCCAGCCCGTACACCGCACTCGGCAACGGCGTCTCGAACTCCTGCTGGTGCGAAGACTGCGGCACCGCGTACGTGAAATCCTCGACGCGCCCCAGGTCACGACGCCGACGCCACCACGCGCCGAACGCCCCGAGTGGGCCGGGTCGGGTATCAGGCCAAGGTCTGCCGCTCACGGCTACTCCTTACCTGACGCCGTGGCCTGCGGGAAGGTGGCCTGGCTCACTTCCCTCCAACGGCGGCAGGCGTCTCGGGTGGTTCTCACGGACGGTGAGCGGGACCCTGGGGCCGGGGCGGGGGGTTGGTCCCGCTAGGATGTCCGCGTTGGCCCTAGTAGCTCAGGGGATAGAGCATCGGTTTCCTAAACCGTGTGTCGCAGGTTCGAATCCTGCCTGGGGCACCACCTTTCGCCGGGTGAAATCAAGCCTTGACCAGCAGCAATGCGGTCAAGGCTTGATCTTTTTCATCGGTCACCGTCTGCCACCATCCGGCCCGGTTTGCCACCATCCGCGAAACCATTGCGAACGACTCGACCACCTGCCAGCGCCACACCGACGAGCTCACTCGTAGAGCCATGCCAGCTCCTGGGGTCCGTGGCCGCAGACCGAGCAGATCAGTCCTTCGCTTCGCGGACGTCCTCTCCCAGCTCGGCGAACGCCTTGAAGTCCTGCATGTGCTGTTGCGACTGCTTGCGGAAGGCACCGGGCATCAGGACCCCTGCCAGCCGCATCAGCACGCCGCTGAACCGGTACTCGCTCTCACTCACCCAGAGCGTCGTCTCCGGACCGGCTTCGGTCAGCCGGTCGCGCACGGCGCTCCACATGCCCTCGCCGACGATCTCGCGGTCGAAGTGAACGACGCTCCCTGTCGGGATCTCGCGCAGGTCTGCCGGTTCCCGGCGCGTGATGGTCTCGGTGCACTCGATCTTCTGCCGCCCCATCTGCATCACGACCCGCGACTTGGTATCGACCTGCCCGTGCACCCCGCTCAGCGGCTCGTGCAGCACCAGGCCCCGCAGCCACTTCGGCAGGTGTGCCGGGTCGGCGAGCAGCTGGACCACCCTCTCCCGCGGCAGAGCGATCTCGATCGAGACGGTGTACTTCATTGCGGCGCGCTCCAGGGTTCCCGAGTGAACGAGCGTTCACCAGCATCCTCGCCCAGTCAATGTGTGGGTAGTGTGCCGAGCACCTGAGCTGTCTGTCACGACGGCCCCGGCTTCCCATGCTCATCCCGGCCGCCACCACGCGGGTGCTCTGTCCTAACAGGACGACCGGTGGTGAGCGTGATCGCGTTCAGTGACATCAGCAGGCTGAAACCTCGATTTGGCTACGGTGGTGGCGTGATCGACGACCAGGAAGTCAACGCGGACGACGGTCTCGACTGCACGCTGTTGACCGTGACGAGCGCTCTGGCCGAGCGCTACCCCGAGGCGAGGATCGTCGGGGCGGCGAACATCGACCGCGGGGAGAACCACGACGAGACCGCTGTTCACCTGCCCGGTGGACTGAAGCTGCACACCGAAGGTTGGCCCGCCGCCGGTCAGTTCTACATCGATGGTGACCCGCACGCCGTCGTGAGCGCGCTCGGCATCAGCGCTGAAGTCCTCGCTTCGGCCTACATCGACCTCGGCGAGGAGCAGTGGACCGTTCCCTGGGAGCACTTCGGCCGTCAGCTGCTGGATCCGTACAACCCATGGGGCTTCGCGGAACTCAAGATGTCTCTCTTCCGCGTGCGCCACACCGAAGAAGCCATGCTCCACATGGAAGACATCTGGCTGGCCGCCGTGGACTAGTCGCGGCGCGCCTGCAGCCACCGGGTTGGTCATTCGACGAACAACTCGTGGAGACGGCCGACCACCGCGCATCGGGTACATCGCTCCGCGTGTCGCGAATGTTTCGTCTAGACCACAAAGCGGTTGTGACCTGCGGCTCGGGCGCGTAAGGATGGAGTCGTCTGACGAAGACAGAACTCTGGGGGAATTGAACAGTGCGATTCAAGCGTGCAATGACGGCTGTCCTGGGTCTGGCGGCGGCGCTGTCCGTCGTGACGGGCGTTCCAGCTTCCGCTGAGGGGCACGACTACCTGCCGTCGGGCGGGGTCGAGCGCAAGCAGGACGTTCAGGCCAGCACCACCGACGGCAACTCCTACATGGAGATCAACTCTGCCGGTCAGCTGGTTCTGTGGCGTCGTACCGGCGAGACCTTCTACGGTGAGGTTCGCGGGTCCGACTGGAACAACACGCGGATCATCTCCACGCTGTCCGCGAACAGCTTCCTCGAGGTCAAGGGTGATGGGCGCCTGGCCAAGTGGACGTGGAACGGCGGCACCTACATCCAGCAGATCGTCGGCTCGGGCTGGAACAACGCCCGCCTGGTGACCGGTGTCTCCGCCAACAAGTTCCTGGAGATCAACCAGCAGGGCAACCTCGTCCTGTGGACGTTCGACGCCGCGAACAACCTGTTCGCGACGGTGCGCGGCACGGGCTGGGAGAACACCAAGAGCATCACCGGGCTCGGTGACCTCGACTTCATGGAGGTCAAGGGCGCCGACCCGCAGGGCGTCAGCGCGCTGTCCGAGTGGATCGACTTCAACGGTCTGCAGGAGACCAAGTTCGAGGGTTCCGACTTCTCGCGGGCTCGTCTCATGGCGGGTACGGACGTCAACCACTTCGTCGTGATCGACGGTGTCGACGGCACTCTGCTGGAGTTCACCTACACCGAGTCCGACAACACCTGGCACGTCGCACTCCGCGGCAGCGGCTGGGGCGGTACGCGACTGATCGGCTGATCAACAGCTGACGTAGAGCGGGCCTCGACCGGCAGCGGTCGGGGCCCGCTTTTCGTTCACTCGCAGGCGATTCCGTCCTTGTCGCTGTCCAGGCCGTAGATGTCCGTGCCGGTCACGCGGATCGGGCCGGACACGTACGCGGGGCCGTTGCCGCTGCCGCCCGCGCAGTCCACGTCGCTCGCGATCGGGACGCAGCCGCTGTAGTTGGAGTCGCACGTCGGCTGAGGCTGAGGCTGGGGCTTGGGTTGCGGCTGAGCTGCCGGAGGCGGCGGAGCCGGGGTGTTGACCGGGTTCTGGGCCACAGGCGGCGGAGCCACCGGCGGGGCAACAGTGGTGGTCGTCGTCGTAGGCGCAACAGTCGTTGTGGTGGAAGAAGTTGTGGTGGTGGAAGAAGTAGTTGCGGTCGTCTCGTAGGTCGACGTGGCCAGCTGGGCGGCGGGAGTCGTCGACGGGGAGTCGTTGTCCGTGCTGGCCAGTGCCGCCACGAAGATCAGGGCGATGACCGCCGCGGCGATCCACTTCGGCGCCTGGGACGAGCTGCGGCGCACCGGCGGTGGCACGTGCGCCACCGGCGGAGCGGGTAGCGGAATCACGACGTTGCCGTTGCGCGGCAAGCGGAGCAGCACCTCGATGCCGCGGTTGCCCCACTGGATCAACGCTTGGCAGCCGGGACGGGCGCCGCGCGCGGTGAGCTGGGCGACGAGTGGTGCGTAGCGCTGCGACATGAGGTGGGTCAGCGAACCGACGCGCTGGCCGTCCAGTCTGACCTCGATGGCGCGCTGACCGCGGTACTTGCCCGACGCGATGACGCACCAGGCGAGCTCGACGACCACGTGGCGCTGCATCCCCTGCGCCACGGGGAAACGGGCCAGTGCGGCCTGGTGGTGCTCCTCGCCGATGACGGTCACCATCACCTCGGATTCGAGCATCACGAGACCGGCAGGCGAGTTTTCGATCACGGGTGACTCCAGTCGAAGGCGACGTGTGCACGGTGCATCGCGCGGGACCGGAGGAGCCGTTACGAGGTGACTCGAAAGTGTCATAGGGCTTTGTGATCGGTAACAACGGACCGAAGAAGAATCTGGGGAGATTCCGAGCACCACGCCAGTGATCTGACCCCACGATGTGACTGACCGGTAACAACGACGTGGAGGTCGGGATGCGGCGACTCGTGGCAGTGCTGCTGGCGGGCGGGCTGGCGATGACGGTGACACCCGCGCACGCGCAGGGTGAGCTGGAATACGTGGCGCTGGGCGACTCCGCCGCCGCCGGGCCGCTCATCCCCACGCAGGACCCGAACCTGCTGTGCCTGCGGTCGAACCGCGACTACCCGGCCGTCGCGGCCAAGGCACTGCAGGCGAAGCTCACCGACGTCTCCTGTTCCGGCGCCACGACGGACGACCTCGCCAACCGGCGGTTCGGCATCCTCGCGCCGCAGTTCGACGCCATCAAGCCGAGCACCGACCTGGTCTCCGTCACGATCGGCGCCAACGACATCGGGCTGTTCCAGACGGCGTTGTCGTGCATCAACTTCCTGCCCGAACCCGTCGGCATCTCGTGCGCTGACCGGTTCACCGCGGGTGGCAGGGACCAGCTCGCCGAGGCCGTCGACGCGTGGGCGCCGAACTTCGGCCAGGCGCTCGACGAGATCCAGAAGCGGTCACCGCAAGCCAAGATCGTGGTCACCGGGTACGGCACGTACGTGCGGCACAACGGTTGCCACCCGATCCAGCCGGTGTGGGCGCGCGACGCCAACTACCTGCAGAGCGTGATGAGCCGGATCTCCTTGCACAGCAAGGAAGAGGCTGCCAAGCGCAACGCCGTGTTCGTCGACTTCGCCGCCGTCACGGTCGGGCACGACATCTGCGCCGCGCCGAAGGACCGGTACCTCGAAGGACTCATCCCCACGACCATCGCGGCACCGCTGCACCCGAACGCGCAGGGCATGGTGGCGTTCGGCAACGCCGTCGCCGCCGCGGCTAACGGCGGTTGAGCCGGGAGGCCATGGCCGCGGTCAGCAGCGCGATGTCGCTGACGCTCGACGGGTCGAGGCCGGTGAGCTCGGAGATCTTGCGCAGCCGGTAGTCCACGGTGTTCGGGTGCACGTGCAGCTCGGTGGCCGTCGGGCGACGACTTCCCCGGCGCAGGAACGTCTCCAGGGTGAGCAGCAGGTCGTCGTCCAGCGGATCCAGGATCGCCGCCAAGCGGTCCTGGGCCCGACTGGGCCGGGACATCTGGTACTCCAGCAGCACGTCGTCGAGCTGGAACACACCCGGTGGCCTGCCGAACGACGTGGCGACCTCGAGCACCTCGCGTGCCAGCGAAGCCGCACCGGCCACTTCGGACGGTTCCGCCGAGACCGCGCCCACCCACACCGGAGCACCGGCGGCCTTGCCGACGTCCGCGACCACCCGGTCCAGCCGAGCCCGGTCGAAGCCCGGCAGGAGAGCGATCCCGCCCTCCGGGGTCAACGCCGACAGCACCGGCTCACCGCTCTGCCGCTCCAGCTCACCGCGCAGCCGGCGCAGTTTCCGGCGCCCGCGACGACACCGGAACGCTCCTCGTCGGGATGCGGGCCGACGCCGAAAGCCAGCACGAGGTAGTGCGACGGCAGCCGCAGGCCCGTCCGGCTCACGGCGGCGTCCAGCGAAGTCCCCTCGAGCAACGCCGTCAGCAGGGTGTGCCGCGCGGACTGCTCCTCACCGAACATCGTCTGGCGCTCGTCGAGGTAGCCCGCGGCGACGGCGGGCGCGACGAGCTCCAGGTACCGCAGGGACAGCGCGCTGACGGCCATGACATCGGCGACGTCGGACGGGAGTGCCTGCGGGATCAGCGACTCCCAGACCACCTGGACGCCGATGTGGTACGCCGTCAGCACGACGTCGACCGGGATGCTCTCCTCGGCACGGCGTGCGGCCGACTCGCGCAGGAGGTCCACTTCCTCCTGTCCCGGAAGGGTTCGCGTGCGCAGCACGTCGGCGAACGAGCGCAGGTTCTGCTCGATCACCCGCGTGATGTCGCCCGCGAGCTGCTCGGACGGCAGCAGGCCGTACGCGGGGATGCGCGACGTCACCTCGGCGAGCACGAGCGAGGCGTACTTCGGCAGGTCCTCCGCGATCTGTTCGTGCAGCACGCGACCGCCCACGGCCAGGTCGGTCACGCGAACGCCTCCTCCGTGCTGGGCTGTTCGGCGATCTCGTCAGCGAGAGCACGAGCGGCAGCACGGTAAGAGCCGTCTTCCAGCACACTGTCCACAGCGGACCGGATGTCGGCCGGTGCGACGAACAACCCGGCCCCGAAGGCCGCGACGTGTCGTGCGTTCACGTGCTGATCCTCCGCGAACAGCGGAACGATCACCAGCGGAACGCCCGCGGCCAGCGCGCCGACCGTCGTGCCACCTCCTCCGTGGCACACGACGGCCGTGGCGCGCGTGAGCACGGAAGCCTGGTCCACCCACTGCTCGACGCGCACGTTCGGCGGCGGCGTCCCGAAAGCATCCGGGTCGACGCCGCGGCCGACGGTCAGCAGCACCTCCGCGTCGAGTCCGGCCAGCGCGGTCAGCGCCTCGGCGTACACGTGGGCCACGTGCGGCATCCCGCCGGCCACGCTGCCGAACGTCACGTACACGAACGGATCCGCGCCGGTGGACCGCATCCACGACGGGTCGCGGAACCGGGTGGCGGGGTGGTCGTCGATCCCGGCGGGGAAGAGCGTGAAGTACCTGCTCCTGCGCAGGCCGGCCCCGTCGGGGTCCGACGGCAGGCGGTAGGACCGGCGCAGCGCGTCGACGTTGGGCGCCGCGATGGAGATCATCATGTCCTCCATCTCCCCCAGCCCGATGCCGACCCGCGTCACCGGCACCGAGTGCAGCTCGGCGGCGACGGCGGAGCCGAACTCGGCGGACTCGCGCACGACGAGGTCGGGGCGCCACGACTCCATCAGCGTCAGCAGCCGCGGGACGGCGGCCGTGGCGTCGAGCCTGCCGAAGATCTCGCCGACGACCGTGCGGTTGGCCTCGTCGTGCGACATCCCGTGGAGCCCGCCCATGACGGCACCCATCTCGTCCGGCGGCGGGTCGTCGAACGGCCAGAACGTGGCGCCGGTCGGTGACACCGCAGGTGCCAGCGCGGCGGGTGCGGCGACCATGACCTCGTTGCCCGCGCGCAGGCACGAGCGGACGAACGGGACCAACGGCCCGAAGTGCCCGGCGCCTGCCGTGGACGAGAAGAGAACGCGCACGTCAGTGACGGTAAGCCGCTTTCGTCCCCATCACCAGTGCACCGCGCTTGGTGACCGTTAGCGGAACCGGCAGCTCGGCGGCGGCCCGCTCGGCGGCCTCCGCGGCGACCCGCCGCATGAGCAGGTAGTCGCGGACCGTCTCGCGCGTCGGCAGCGTCACGTAGGGCGCGTCCCACGCGTCCACGGCCACCGCGTCGAACACCGACTCCACAATGGACGGTGCTTCCTCCGCGTCGAAGGTGGACGGAACGCGGACGCGGTAGGCCGAGAACTCCGGTGAGTCGGTGCGCGTGATCGTCGCGGCCACCAGCAGTCCACCCGGCTTCAGCACGCGGTGCGCCTCGCGCAGCGCGACCGCCGGGTCCGGCAGGTGGTAAAGCACGTTGATCGCCGTCACCGCGTCGAACACGCCGTCGCGGAACGGCAGCGCCACCGCGTCACCGAGCACTCGGGGCTCCGGGTGGCCGCGCAGCAGCGTCATCGACGCGTCCAGCCCCACCAGCCGAGAGCCGGTCACGGCTGCGCTGAGCACGCCCTCAGCGCAGCCGACGTCCAGCACCAGCTCCCGGCCGCGCAGCTGCTCCGCGACGCGTCCGCAGAGATCGTGGCTGGAGTACGCCTTGCTGATGCCGATGCCGAGCCGGTAGCGCTCGGGCGTGCTGTCGTAGTCGCGGGGCACCACAGCGAAGGTCATCCAGCTACTGTGCCGCAGGTCACAGATGAGTTCCACGCGCGGCGCCGGTCTGCCCCACTGACCGAGATGGAGGAGCCATGATCACCCACTTCGTGCACCAGTCCGTCGACGGATTCATCGAGGGCCCGAACGGCGAGTTCGACTGGCCCGTGATGGGCCCCGAGCTGTCCGCCGCCTCGCACGAGCTCACCGGTAGCGCCGACGCGTTCCTCTACGGGCGCAAGGTGTGGGACATGATGTCGAGCTTCTGGCCGAACGCCGAGGAGATTTCGGACCACCCGCACGACCTGAAGTTCGCGCCGGTGTGGCGGGAACGGGCGAAGGTCGTCGTGTCGCGCACGCTGACCGAGGCCGGCTGGAACACCAGGGTCGTGAGCAGCCCCGACCAACTCGGCGACGAGAACCTCGTGTTGTTCGGCGGGGCCGAGCTCGCCGCGTCGCTCACCGAGCGGGGCCTGATCGACGAGTACAAGATCTTCGTCCACCCGGTCGTGCTCGGTGGCGGCAAGCCGACGTTCCTCGACCCCGCCGCACGTCTCGACCTGGAGCTCGTCGAGTCACGGACGTTCGACGGCCAGGTCGTGCTGCTGACCTACTCCAGGCGCCACTGACTCGCGACGTTGTTCGCACACCTGGCCAGCTTCGCGGGCGAGCCGTTGGCGTAGGAGCCGAGGTCGAGGCAGCCGCTGCCGACGTACTAGGGCGACACGTGGGTGTAGCGGACCTCGGCCACCTCGCGGCCGCCGATCGTGTCGACCCGCGTCTCACCGTCGAGCACGAACCCGTGCCGCTCGTAGAACCTGCGGGCGCGCGGGTTCTCCGCGAGCACCCACAGCACGGTCGTCTGCGCGGGCAGCACGGCGATCAGTTCGTCGGCCGCGCCGGTACCCCACGACTCGGGCCGCACGTAGATCGCGTACAGCTCGTACGTGTCCGGCACGCCGCGCGCGGGCCCCATGGCGATGAACCCGACGACCGGGCCGGCGACGGCCACGTGCACCGTGCCGTTCTCCAGGTTGCGGCGCCAGGGTTCGACGCGCTGCCGCCAGTCCATCGCGTCGAGGAACTCGTCGGGCAGGACCCCTCGGTAGCCGACCTGCCACGTCCGCGTGTGCACCTCGGCGATCGCCTCGGCGTCCGCCGCCACTGCCCGCCGCACGCTCACAGCCACCCCCGGAGTGCTGTCAGGGCCACCTTCACAACCGTGAGGGTCGCAAATGTGGCCCTGACGGCACCAACGGATTAGCGGTAGGCGGCCACGATCGGCGCGGACTCGTTCAGCATCGACACCTCGTCGGCCTCGTGGAGTTCGCCCTTCGGCACACCGAGCCGTTCGCCCTCGTAGGTGAGCGACGGGTTGGAGAAGTACTGGACGTCCGGGCAGGTGGTGCCCGCGTCCTTGCACTGGGTCTCGTAGGCCATGATCGTGCGCCACTTCAGCGACGGCGCCACGTAGCCGCGGACGTAGTCGTAGCCGTCACCGCGGCCGGGGCCGAGGTGCTCGTCGTGGTCGAGGCCGAGCAGGTGGCCGAGCTCGTGCGCGAAGAAGGTCTCCGGCCGGTCGAATCCCACCAGCACCTTCTTGCCCGGCCCCTCACTGGTGGTGGGCACGGGACGTCGCTGGCTGTTGGAGAAGCCGCCCACCTCGGCCGCCATGACGTGCACGACGTCCGCCCGCACGCGGTCGCGCACGGCGGCGGCCGACGCGGGCGTGCGGACCGTGTAGTCGTAGGCGGCGGGGCTCTCCTCCTTGCCGGAGGGGTTGTAGTCCGGCGCGGGCTCGACGGCGACGATGCGCGTGCGCACCTCGGCGTAGCTGTTGATGAACGCGCCGTTGGTGTAGTCGGCGTTCTTCTGAGCGATGGCTTTCAGCTGCTCCACGCCGCCGGCGCCGTGCAGGGCTTTCGGGGTGTACAGGACCAGGACGTCGACAACGGGCAGCTCGTCGGCGGACGCCGTCGGCGCGGCCGCCACGAGCATCGCCAGCGCTGCCAGCAGGATTCGGGTCATGCGGGTCAGGCTGTCGGGCAACTATGAAGAACTTGTAGGCACCGTGTCATGGTTTCGCCACACCTGCTTCAACAGCCGCAGCCTGCTCGCGGTGCGCGCGAAGTCCGGCAGGTTCACGTCCGCGAGCACGGCGTCCAGCGGCAACTGTCCATTGAGGACCAGGTGTATCCCCTTGTCGTACAACACGTCCACCAGGTTGAGGAACCGCTGCCGCGCATCCGGTGAGACAGCCGCCAACGCGGGCACACCCGTCACCACCCAGCTCCGGCCCTCAGCGGCCCAGCCGAGGTAGTCCTGCACCGAACGCGGCCCGCGGCACAGGAAGTCGAACGTGAAGTGCACGCCGTCGGACGGCTCGCAGGCGGGCCACGAGTACACGCCCCAGTGCTCGGTCGCGTCCAGCGACCGGTAGTCGACCGGCCCGGCGAGCTCGACGACGTCCATCCGCGCGGTGATCAGCTCGATCGTCGGCTCGAACAGGTGGTGGTGGAGCGGGTTGGGCAGCAGTCCGGACGGCGGGTAGTTCGACGTCGTCACCAGCCGGATGCGCCGCTCGAACAGCTCCCGCATCAGCCGGGCGACGATCATCGCGTCACCGGGGTCGTGGAAGTGGAACTCGTCGAAGCACACGAGCCGCAGACCGTCCAGCGCAAGGCCACCGGCGTAGTACGAGCGGAAGAAGTCGTGGAAGTGCCAGCGCTGCTTGCGCTTCTCGTGCACACCGGCGAAGAACGCGTCCATCAGCCACGTCTTGCCGCGGCCGACCGGTCCCCACAGGTAGACGCCGCGCTTGCCCTCCAAGGCCGAGACCGCCCGCGACTGCGCGGCGTCCAGCGCGAACCCGTGATCCGCGGCGGTCAGTCGGAAGTGCTCCCCCAAGCCCACGATCTCGAAGCTACGCCGGAACATCCGCGCGAATCGGTCAACGTTGCCCAGCTCACCAGGGCAGACTGGGGTTCATGCGGATCATCGTGGACACGGACCCCGGCGTCGACGACGCCTTCGCCCTCTTCTACCTCGCCGCCGAACCGGACGTCGAGATCGTCGCCGTCGGCAGCGTGCACGGCAACGCCCCGACCCCGGTGACCACCGCCAACTCGCTGCGGCTGCTGGAGCTGCTCGGCCTCGAGCACGTCCCGGTCGCCCGCGGCGCGCTCCGCCCGCTCGCCCAGCCGCTGATGACCGCCGAGGCGGTGCACGGCGACGACGGGCTCGGCGGTTTCGCCGGCCCCGAACCGCGCACCGAGCCGGTCGACGAGTCGGCCGCCGAGCAGCTCGTCCGGCTCGCGCGGCAGAACCCCGGCAAGCTCACCCTGCTCGCGCTCGGCCCGCTGACGAACGTGGCGCTGGCGCTGCAGCTGGAGCCCGAGCTGCCGAAGCTGCTGGCCAAGGTGGTCGTGATGGGCGGCGCACTGACCGTGCCCGGCAACATCACGTCCTACGCCGAGGCGAACTTCTGGCACGACCCGGAGGCCGCGGACCTGGTGCTCGACGCGGGCTTCGGCGACCTCACGATCATCGGCCTGGACGTGACCATGGAGTCGCACGCCGACACCGCGTGGCTCACCCGGCTCGCCGAGATCGACGGCCCGATCGCGAAGTACGCGCGGGACATCGTCGGCTTCTACGCGAACTTCTACGAGAGCTTCCTCGGCAAGCCCGGCTTCGTGCCGCACGACTCGCTGGCCGTCGCGATCATGATCGACCCCGACCTCGCCACGTACCGCGAGGAACGGCTGGCGATCGAGCTGACCGGGCGGCACACGCGCGGCCAGCTCGTCGCCGACCTGCGCTACCTCGCGCCGGGCTCGCCGTTCGACCGGGACATCGCGAAGGACCGCACGCCCGCGAAGTACGCCGTCACGGTCGACACGGCGACGTTCCTCGAACGGCACCTCGACCGGATCAAATGCTGTACCCCGCCCGCCTGAGCAGGTCCGGCAGCTCGGGCCAGTCACCGGACTGGAGCACGAGCCGGACGGCGTCCGCGCCGTCGAGCGACTCGCGGATGATGTCCGCGTGCCCGGCGTGCCTGGCGAACTCCTCGATCAGGTGCAGCACGATCCACCTACCTGATCGGAAAGTGCCCGCGGGGACGACGCCGTGACCGATGTCGACCGGCGCGGACAGGTCGACCCCGGCGACCGCGGCCTCGGTCTCCGCCGCAGCCGCGGCGAGGTCGGCGAGCAGGTCGGCGACCGTCGCGCCCTCCGGCACGTCGAAGCCGCTGACTCCCTCGGACGGCTTCCCGATGAGGATGCCCGTCCAGTTGCGCTCGACGATCGCCGCGTGCCGGAGCAGCGCCGCGAGCGTCAACGCGCTGACACCGGGCTTCTCGAGCGCCTGCGCGTCGGTGAGCCCCAGCACGGAGCGGCGCAACGCACCGCGCTGCTCGGTGAGGAACGCCAGCAGGGCGTCCTTCTCGTCGACGACGTCACGAACCAAAGTGGGCATACCGCCATCGTTGCAGAACCATGACATTTCGCGGACGCGCTCCGGACATCTGGTCGGCACCGTCGAAACCATGGCATCAGTCCACTTGAAACGGTGGCTCGGTGCGGCGGCCGTCGTGGTGGTCGCTGCCGCCGGTACCACCGGCTACCTCTACTGGCGGCTCGACCGCAACGTGCAGACCGTGAACCTCGACGAGGAGATCGGCCCCGCTGCCGCGCGTCCCCCTGCCACGCCCGGCAAGACCATGAACATCCTGGTGCTCGGCAAGGACGACGGGCGCTCCGACACGGCCATGCTCGTCAACGTCTCGGCGAACGGCGAGCGGGCCAAGGTGATCAGCATCCCGCGCGACACGATGGTGCCGCGCCCGCAGTGCGGGTCCGTCCGGCCCGCGAACCTCGTGATGTTCAACAGCGCCTTCTCCACCGGCGGCGCGGCGTGCACGGTCAAGACCGTCGAGGCCATGACCGGCGTGCGCGTCGACCACTTCATCCAGATCGACTTCGCGGGCTTCGCGCGGATCATCGACGCGATCGGCGGCGTCGAGGTGGAGCTCCAGGAGCCGATCGACGACGAGAAGAGCGGCCTCAGCCTCCCGGCCGGGACGTCCAAGCTCAGCGGCCAGCAGGCGCTCGCTTTCGTGCGCACCCGGTACAGCATCGGTGACGGCAGCGACCTGAACAGGATAAAGATGCAGCACCGGTTTCTCGAGGCGCTGAGCAGGAAACTCAGCGACGAGAACTGGCTCGGCGATCCGTTGAAAACCTATCGGCTCGCCGAGGACGCCACGAAATCGATCGTCACGGATTCCGGACTCGGTTCACTCGCGAAACTGGCGGACCTCGCCGGAAAGCTGCACGGCCTGAATCCGGCGAACATCGCGTACCTGACGCTTCCGACGGAACCCTACGAGCCGGACCCCAACCGGGTGCAGCCGAAGCAGCCGGACGCGGATCAGCTGTGGGAGTTGGTCGGCGCCGCCTGATCGAGGCAGGGCGCGCCGTTCCACTCGGGCAGGGCCCACGGCTGAGGAGACCCCCAGTGCTCCTCAGCCGTGGAAGTTCTGCCCCCAGCGTGCGAGATCATCTCGACCCTTTCGTCGATCACATCGGCACGTGCGGTCGAGCTTGTCAGCAGACATCGTTAGGGTGGGCCCCCGAAGTCAACTCCGGTGCCCGCAACCGCAGCTCAGGCGGCTCGCGCGGGTTTTCCGGACCGGACGGGCGTGGAGGCCGGATGGGGCCGCGCGGGGTCTTCGCCGAGCGGTTCGCGCTGCTCTACGCGGAGGCGGGCGACCCGCCGCTGAAGAGGGTCACCGAGTCGGTCGCGCGTGCCCGCCGAACGGACGAGCAGGGCCGTCCGGTCCGGGTACCGGCGCAGCGGGTCAGCGACTGGCGGCGGGGCCGCAACGTGCCCGCCCGGTTCACCGCGCTGTCGGCCGTTCTCGAGGTCCTCATCGGCGAGGCGCGCAAGCGCCGCCCGCAGCCCGCGAGCACCGGGCTGTACGACCTGGACGCGTGGCGCTCGCTGTGGGAGGAGGCGCTCGCCAGCCCGGTCGGCGAGGCCGAGGAACCGCAGGACGACTCCGGTGTCTGCCCCTATCGCGGCCTGGCCGCTTTCCGGTCCGAGGATTCGAACTGGTTCTTCGGACGTGAACGCAGCACGGCCGCGCTGCTCGATCGCATCGAAGACCGTGGAATCACGATGCTCGTCGGCGCTTCGGGTGCCGGTAAATCGTCGTTGATGAAAGCCGGCCTGCTGCCCGCGTTGCAGAAGAAATCAATTGTTCTCACGCCCGGAAACGATCCGTTGAAGGAGTTCGCGCTCCAGGTTCCCGAGCTGATCGAGACGCTGGAGAGGGCGGCGCTGCACGACGAGGTCGCCGAGTTCGCCGAGCGGGTGTGCGTCGCGGTCGGCGACCGGGTGGTGATCGTCGACCAGTTCGAGGAGGCGTTCACGCTCGGCGGCGACGAGGACCGGCTGCGGGTGTTCGTCAGCGCACTGCACGCGGCGGCCGAGCGGACGTCGGTCGTGCTCGGGGTGCGGGCGGACTTCTACGCGCGCTGCCTGGACTACCCGGAGCTGGCCGACGCGCTGCAGAACCGGCAGATGGTGCTCGGCCCGATGACGAGCGCCGAGCTGCGCGAGGCCGTGGCGAGCCCGGCGAAGGCGGCCGGGCTCCAGCTGGAACCGGGACTCGTCGAGCTGATGCTCCGGGACCTCGGCGCGCAGAACGGCAAGCGCCAGGAGGCCTACGACGCGGGAGCGCTCCCGCTGCTGTCGCACGCGCTGCTCGCGACGTGGCAGCGCAGGCAGGCCGGCAGGCTGACGACAGCCGGTTACCGCGCGACGGGCGGCATCCAGGGCGCGGTCGCCGCGACCGCCGAACGCGCGTGGGCCGACCTCGACCAGCCGGGCCAGCAGGCCGCGCGGTCGTTGCTGCTGCGCCTGGTCCGAGTCGGTGACGACACGCAGGACACCCGGCGCCGGTCGAGCCGCATCCGGCTGCTGGAGGCCGCTGGCAACCAGGCGGCGACCGAGACCGCGCTGGAGGTGCTGGCCCGTGCCCGGCTGATCACGCTCGACGCCGGCACCGTCGAGATCACCCACGAGGCGCTGCTGCACGCGTGGCCGCGGCTGCGCAGCTGGATCGACGAGGACCGCGCGGGCAACCTGCTGCGCCAGCGCGTCGAGGAGGACGCGGCGACGTGGGTCAAGCAGGAACGCGAGTCGTCGCTGCTCTACCGGGGCGCCCGGCTGGAGACCGCGAAGCCGGTGGCGAAGGAGGTCACAGCCAGCGCGCGTGAGTTCCTCGCCGCGTCGGAACGGCAGCGGCGCCGGACGGCGTGGATGCGGCGCGCGGCCGTGGCGCTGGTGGCCGTCTTCGCGCTGATCGCCGCGTCGGCCGCGGTGATCGCGGTGCGGCAGCGCAACGACGCGGTGTTCCGCCAGGTCGTCGCCGAGGCGAACCGGTTGCAGGAGCAGGACCCGTCGCTCGCCGCGCAGCTCGCGCTGGTGGCGTACCGGATGCGGCCGGACGACGCGGACGTGCGCGGGCTTCTCCTGTCCACGCAACAGGGTCCGCTCGCCGCGCCGCTGCTCGGGCACTCCGGCGCGGTGTACCTGACGTCGTTCAGCCCGGACCGCAGGACGCTCGCGACCGCCAGCTACGACAACACCGCGCGGCTGTGGGACGTGAGCGACAGCGCGCACCCGAGGCAGCTGGGCGCGCCGCTGGTCGGGCACCGCAGCTGGGTGAGCTCCGCGGTGTTCAACAACGACGGCACCGTCCTCGCGACGGCGGGCGACGACAAGACCGTGATCCTGTGGGACGTCCGCGACCGCGAGCACCCCCGGCGGATCGGCGACCCGATCGACGGCGGCAACGGCACGATCTACCTGGTCGAGTTCAGCCCCGACGGCAAGACCTTGGCCACCGCCAACGAGGACAAGACCGCGCGGCTGTGGGACGTGGCCGATCCGGAGCACCCGAAACCGCTCGGCGAACCGCTGCGCGGCCACACCGACCAGGTGCGGTCGATCGCGTTCAGCCCGGACGGCCGGACGCTCGCGACCGTCGGCGACGACACGACGCTGAAGCTGTGGAACGTCGCGGACCACGCGCTGCTGAGCGACGTGCCGAGCGGGCACGTCGAAGGACTGCACACCGTCGCCTACAGCCCGGACGGCACGCTGGTCGCGACCGGCAGCGAGGACGGCACGATCCGGCTGTGGCGGGTGGGTGATCCGCGCGCACCGCGGCCGATTCCGTTGCCGCTGGCCGGGCACTCAGGTGGCGTGTGGTCGGTGAAGTTCAGCCCGGACGGCACGACGCTGGCTTCGGCCAACAGCGACAGCACCGTGCGGCTGTGGAACGTCTCGGACCCCGAGCACGTGGCGACGCTCGGCAGTCCGCTGACGGCGCAGGCGAACGGGCTCTTCGCGGTCGGTTTCAGCCCGGACGGCCGCACGCTCGCGACCGGCAGCGAGGACAGCGTCGTGCGGCTGTGGCACCTGCCGGAGGGGCTGATGCTCGGCCACCGCGGGGGCGTCTCCGCACCCGCGTGGCGCGCCGACGGCGCGATGATCGCGACCGGTTCGTCGGACCGGACCGTGCGGCTGTGGGACCCGGCGACCGGCAAGCAGATCGGTGCGCCGATGATCGGCCACGAGGGCGACGTCTGGCAGCTCACGTTCCGTCCGGACGGCGAGGTGCTCGCCACCGCGGGCGAGGACAAGACCGTGCGGCTGTGGGACGTCGGCTCCCGCGGCCCGCTCGGCCAGCCGCTGCGGCTCGGCACCCGGTACTCCTCGCCCATCGCGTTCAACCGGGACGGCGGGCTGCTCGCGACCGGCGACGACGACAAGTCCGTGCAGCTGTGGGACGCCCGCGACCCGGCGAAGCCGGTCAAGGTCGGCACGCCGCTCACCGGGCACGAGGGATACGTGAACTGGGCGGGCTTCAGCCCGGACGGCACGCTGCTCGCCACCGCGAGCGCGGACCAGACCGCGCGGCTGTGGGACGTGCGCGACCCGGCGAAACCGGTGCTGCGGCACGAGCTGACCGGCCACATCGGCCCGGTCAACCGCTCGGCGTTCAGCCCCGACGGCACGCTGCTCGCGACCTCCAGCGGTGACCACCGGATCTTCCTGTGGGACGTGGCGACGGGCAAGAAGGTCCGCTCGCTCGACGGGCACACCGAGGGCGTGAGCGCCGTGACGTTCAGTCCGGACGGCACCCGGCTGGCCAGTGGCAGCGGTGACGGCACCATCCGGGAGTGGGACGTCGCGAGCGGCACGTCCGTCCCGATCACCGGGTACGTCGAGACGAGCTTCGAGACCGTGTTCAGCCCGCGCGCGAACGTGGTCGCGGCCAGCACCCGTGATCGCTCGGTGCGGCTGTGGTCGCTGGACGAGCAGGCCGCGATCAACCGGATCTGCGCGTCGACGCCCGGTGTCCTGACGGAACAAACGTGGGATGAACATCTGCCTCAATTGGACTACCGGCCACCCTGCGCGTAGCTATCGTCACTCCATGCGCATTCTCGCCAGGGTCGGCAGTCTGAACGCGGTGGTCACGGTCCTCACCGGGATCAGCGCGCTGTACATGCTCCTCGTGGTGTTCGGCAACGTGACGGACTACGGCTCGAACGAGGCCTTCGTCAAGCACGTCCTCGCGATGGACACGACGTTCAAGTCGGACAAGACGATGTGGCGGGCGATCACCAGCCCGGCCGTCGTCACGGTCGTCTACGTTGCGATCATCGCGTGGGAGGCGCTGACGGCGCTCGTGCTCACCGCGGGCTTCGTCGCCTGGCTGCGCGGCCGCGCGTCAGCCGCGTCGCTGTCGTCGACCGGCTGGCTGATGCAGGTGCTGCTGTTCCTGGGCGGGTTCATCACCGTCGGCGGCGAGTGGTTCGTGATGTGGCAGTCCGAGCAGTGGAACGGCCTGCAGGCCGCGCTGCAGAACGTGATCATCGCGGCGTTCGGCCTGGTGCTCGTGCACCTCAGCAGGAAACAGGCCAGCTGACGCCCGGCTCGGGGCAGTAGAGAGGACCGACGCAGGCGTCCGCGCCGATCTCGCGCCACCAGGACGCCTGCTCCTCGGTCTCCACCGGGTCGATCACGACGAGCCCACCGGCCGCGTGCACGAACGTCACGAGGTCCTCGAGTACGTGCGTGATCAGCTCGTCCGGCCTGATGGTGCGGCCCTTGATCCGGACGGCCTTCACGCCGAGCGACCGCACGAGCTCGACCTCGGTGGACGAGCCGCTGAAGTCGCGGGCGCCGATGGCGCAGCCGAGCTCGGCGATCATGTCGAGGTTGTCGATGGCCTCGCCGTTGTCCGAGCCGAGCACGTGCACCGGGAAGCCGAGCAGCAGCCGGGACGCGGGCAGCCCGGTGTCGTCGAGCACGCGGCGCACGTCGCGCACGAGGTCCGGGTTGTTCGCCATGCTCTCGGTGAGGCAGACGGCGAGCATCCCGGTGTGCGACACGGCTTCCGCGGCAGCCTGGCGCAGCACCCACTCACCGAGCGGCAGCATCAGGCCGGTGTGCTCGGCCATCGACACGCACTTGTCGTGGGTGATGACGCCCGCGTCGCGGTGCTCCCAGTGCAGCTCGGCCTCGATGCACACAGCCGACTGGTCGCCGAGTGCCACGACCGGCTGGTAGACGACGGAGATCTCGCCGTTCTCCCACGCGCCCGGCATGACGGCGGCGAGCCCGAACTCCTTCTGCTCCTGCTTGTCGGCGGTCGCGTCGTGCAGGCCCCACTGCCTGCGGCCGCTGCGCTTGGCGCGGCGCAACGTCATGTCGGACGCGCGCAGGATCTCGGCGGGCGTCGTGTTGACCGGCAGCCGGGGCAGCACGCCGACGGACGCGGAGACCGCGACGCCGTGACCTTCGAGGAACACCGGCTCGGAGAGCTCGGCCTCGATGCGGCTGATCGTGGCGTTGACGTCCGGCGTCGTCGGCGCGTTCTCCACCAGCACGGCGAACTCGTCGCCCTCCAGCCGCGCGACCATCGCCTTCTCCTCGGCGAAGACCGTGGAGAGGCGTTCGGCGACGAGCCGCAGCACGCGGTCGCCGATCTGCCTGCCGAGGCCGTCGGTGATCACCGAGAACGCGTCGAGGTCGAGGTGGTACAGCGTCACGCCGTGCTCGGGCTCGGCGTGCATCAACGACTCCATGCGAGTCGTGAGGTACTGGCGGTTCGGCAGACCGGTCAGCGGGTCGTGCAGCGACTGGTACTGGAGCTGGCCGCCGAGCAGGGTGAGCTGGCTGTCGTCGTCGATCATCAGGACGTACTTGTTCGGCACGTCGTCGACGTCGCGCTGCATCGTCGCCGCGAGCACGACGCGGACGGACTCGCCGTCGCCGTCGAGCATGCGCGGGCGTTCCTCGGCGCGGTGCTTGCCGCCCTCCACGAGCTCCGTGAGAGCGATTTCCACGAGCGGCAGGTCCGGTTCCACGACGAGGTCCGCGAGCGTGAGCCCCTCGAACTCCTCGACCTCACGGCGCAGGATCCTGCCGAGGGCCGCGTTCGCGCGCTGGACCGTGCCGTCGAGGTCCGTGATCGCGATGCCGCTGGCCGAGTACGTGAAGAGCTCCTCGAACTGCTGCTCGCTCACCTTCAGGTTGAGCTGCACCGACTTGTTCGCGCGGACCAGCGCCTGGCTCACGGACTCCTGCTGTTCGAGCACGAACGCCTGCATCTTGTCCGTGTACCCGGCCGCGACGGCGCCGATCACCAGCCCGACGCGCTCGGGCAGGTTGGCGATGGCGGCGATTTCCGGTTGGTACGGAAGGTACTTCGACAGCACGTCGATCGTCGCGCGCAGGCTCGTCGCGCCGACGCAGTGCAGTTCGACCAGGCGCGTGCCGACCGTCGCTGCCGTCTCCGGGTCACCCTGCATCGCGTCGAACAGGCGTCCCACCAACGGCTGAAGCTGCTTGGCGAGCTTGTTGGTCGAGAAGGGCACGTACGCGGTCGCGCTGAGGAGGAGAGCCCACTCCCGCGCAAGGTCATCCCGCCCGCGAGGGCCGGCACTTCCCGCGTCGTCCTGGCTCGGCAAAACGATCCACCTGACCTGCTCGACGAGCAACGGTTCGGAAGCCTACCGCCAGCAAACCGCAGGCTCCTACCGGTCGCCCCCATTCGCTCTAATGGGCGACTGAGGGGATTCAGAGCGTGAGGTCCGCAGACGGCCGTGCCTCGGGTGAACCTGCTCAGCTTCCAACAATCAAGCGTAGCTGAGCGAGCAGGTCACTTCGACTCGTGCTGCCGAGCCGCTGCCGCATCCTGGCCATGTGGTGCTCGACCGTTTTGGCCGAGATGAACAGCCGGTCGCCGACCTGCTTGTAGGTCATTCCCTCCACGACGAGCTCCGCGACCTCGCGTTCCCGTTCGCTGAGCTTGCCGGTGTCCTCCACCACCACGGGTACTTCGCTGTCGTGCGCACGACGCGTCGTGACGGCACGGCCCTGGAGCAGGCGCGCGCAGTCCAGCAGCCGCACCATGGCCTGCCGGTCGGACGTCCGGATCGCGGCCTGCCCGGCGAGCCGCGCCGCGTCCCACCACTGCCCCGCCGCGTGCAGGCCGCGCGCGGCCTCCTCGACCTGGTCCGCGTCGACCTTGCCCGCGACGACGTCCAGCCAGCTCTCCGCGGCGGACGAGATGATCGCGCAGTACCTGGTGTGGCCGCGGTTCTCGGCCAGCGCGGCGGCGTGCTCCTCGGCGCTCTCGTGGTTCTCGTCGATGATCGCCGCGTGCAGCAGGCTCCAGTGCAGCGTCGTCGCCCAGAGCGGCGGGTTCCCCAGCTGCCGCAGCAGTGCGCGCGCCTCGTTGAGGTGCGGGCGCAGCCGGTCCTGGTCGCGCAGCCGGGCCGCGGCGGCCGCGAACTCGCCGAGCGGGAGGAAGCTGAACAGGTCGACCGGGTGCCGCAGCACGGCCTCGCACGCCTGCTCCCACGTGCGGCGCAACGTGGCGAGATCGCTGTTGCGCCTGGCGATCCCGACCTCCAGCGCCACCGCGAAGATCCAGTCGCGCGGCTCGAACACGCCGCGCACGGACATCAGGTACTCGCGCGCCACGGTCAGGTTGCCGCGCAGCATGTGCAGCCACGCCTGGAGAAGCCGGTGCCGCACGGACATCAGCACGCCGCCGGTTCCGGTCTCGACCGCGCGTTCCAGCACGCTCTCCGCGACACCCGGCTCACCGCAGTGCACGGCGACGAGCGCCGCCAGCGAGGCGGGGCTGTCCGGCAGCAACACGGTGGCGCCGGCCGGTTCCAGCAGACCGGACGCTCTGACCAAAGTGGACAGAGCGGCGGTCTCCGCGCCGGAGACGGACTGCTGGATGCCGCGCAGCATCAGGTCCGCCGCGCCGCCGAGCATCGTCGGCGGCTGCTTGGGGACCTCGTCGGTGCGGTGCCCGGTGCCGATCATCCCGATGCCCGCGAACGCCTGCGCGTACGGCGTGGCCGCCCAGCGGAAGAGCTCGGTGCTGCGGGCCAGCTGGCCGCGGTGCGCGAGCGCGACGGCGGCGACCTCGGCCGCGGTGCGCCGGTGCGGCGTCTCGGCACCGCTGATCACCTGGTCGGACAGGCGGAGCGCGGCGTCGAGGTCACCGGCCATCGCGGACGCCGTCGCCCAGCGGGCCGCGAGCTCCGGCTCCGGCGTGCCGCCACCGGCGGACGCGCTGAGCAGCTTCGCGGCCAGCGCCGCGTCGACCGGCAGCGCCTCGCGTGCCGCGGCGCGCAGCACGTTCGCGTGCACGCCACCGGTGTCCAGCACCGGTTTGATCAGGTCGAGCACCGGGCCGCCGCGTTCCAGCTGCAGCTCGGCGAGCCGCTGGCGCACGGCGATGCGCCGCTCGGTGCGGCTGAGCGTGGCGACCGCCCGTGCCGCGATCGGGTGCAGCGAGCCGTCCTCCGCGAGCAGCCCGGTGGCGCGGCCCGCGTCGATGACGTCGCCGACCGCGTCGAAGTCGGTGTTCAGCAGTGCGCTGAGCAGGTCGAGCCGCAGGCCCACCCCGGCTTCGGCGGCGAGCAGGAACTTCTGCAGGTCGGCGTCCAGCCACTCGAGGTCGTGCCGGAACGCCGCGACCGCGTCCGCCGACACCTCGGTGGTCGCGCCGAGCAGGTCGACGAACCTCGGCACGCCACCGGTCTGCGCGTGCACGAAGTCCACGACGCCGCGGTTGGCGTGCGGCAGGTGCTCGCGCACCTGGTCCTTGGTGAACGGGTGCAGCGTCAGCACGGTGCAGCCGCGGGCCAGCGCCGACAGCGCCTGCCTGCGCGGCCACGGCCGGTACGCGACGACGAGCCTCGGCTCGGTCAGCAGCTCGGCGAGCGTCCCGTCGTCGAGCAGGTGCGCGTCGTCGACGACCTTCACGTCAGCGGCGTCGATCTCGCCGAGCAGGGCTGTCTTGCCGTACCCACCGGGCGCCACCACGGCGACGCGCAGCCGCGCGCCGGGATCCGTGAACGCGTCCAGCGTGCGTCGCGTGCGCTCGTCCAGCACGAGCCGCGACCGGGTACCTGCTCGACTGCTCAACGGCTGTCCTCGTCATCGTCGTCGTCATGGGTGCTCCGGCGGGCGCCGGCGGGCTTGAGTCCGCGCACCACCCGCTTCACCGAGCTGCGCTCGGGCAGGTCCAGCGGGGTGATGTCCACCGGCGGACGCGGTGGTGGTGCGGTGATCTCCTGGTCGTGCGTGACGATCTCACCGACCGGGAAGCGCAGCGAGAGGTCGTCCGAGCGGGCCATCACCGAGGTCGTCGGAGGCTCCGGTTCTTCCTCCGGGCCTTCGACGAGCAGGCGCGCGGCGAGCGCGGCACCCTTGACCACGGACGTCTCCGGCGCGGCCTCGGCGAGGATCCGGCAGTCCAGCGCGGCGGCGAGTGCGTCCGGGATCGCGGGCACCCGGACCGCGCCGCCGACGAGCAGCACCGCGTCCAGCTTCGTGTCGCCGACGGTGCGCACGAGCGTCTGCACCGAGTGCTCGACGGCCGGGCGGATCTCCTCGGCGAACTCGGCCCTGGTGATCGTGACGCCGCGGATGTCGACGTGCGGCGCGTGCGACAGCACGGTCTTCGCCTTGCCGCACTCGAGTGCGGACACCTCGTTCGCGCCCTTGCCGAGCTTGCCCCTGATGAGCGTGCCGAGCGCGTCGTCGAAGTCGGTGCCCGCGTGGTGGTCGACGGTGTCGACGCCGCTCAGCACCTCGAACGTGCGGCCGGGCGTGCGGCGCACCAGCGAGCAGCTGAACGCGTGGCTGCCCATCGAGTAGACGGCGAGCGTCGAGCCGACCGGCACCCGGTCACGCGCCGCGTGATTCTCCGCGGCGGCGACCGGCTCGGGCAGCAGCGTGGCGTTGTCGATGCCGACCTGGCGCAGGGCCTGGTGCAGGAGCCCACGCCGATAGGGACCCCACCCGACCGGGTGAGCGACGGCTACGTGCTGTGCTGGCACGCCCTCGCGCGCCATGACCTGCCCGGCGATCCACATGATCATGAGCGCGGTCAGTTCCTCGGCGGAACAGGTCTCCGGGCCGAGCACGAGCGGCACCGCGTCGCCCACCCGCCTGCTGAAGCCCCACGCGGTCCAGCCGCCGGGGTCGACGTCGCCGACCGCGAACGACCCCGCGTCCGTGAGCTGCAACAACGAGGGTGCGACGACCGCGATCTCGGCTTCCCGCGTGCTGTCGCCGAGACGGCAGACAGCAGCGGCGGTGTGGGTTGTCCCCACGTCGACTCCGAGTACGTACGGCACTGCCCATCCTCACCTGTTCGCACTAGTGCCCTGTTGCTACACGGGTGAAACGCGTGCGCTCAAGCTGTGCCCCTAATCCCCTAAGGGGTCAACGAGCGTCACCCCTTCAGGGAACGGGGATCTACTGGGCGTGATCCCCGATGTTCGGGTGCCGGCGTCCCAATACGGTCGGTCACAACCCATTTGATACGTGCCCCACCAGGAGATTTCTCGTGACCACGTCGCCCAGCACGATCCACGACTTCGTCCTCAACCTGCTGACGGACCCGTCCGCCAAGGCCGCGTTCGACATCGACGCGCAGGGCGCGCTCGAGCAGGCCGGCCTGAGCGACATCAGCGCGGTGGACGTGCAGGAGGTCATCCCGCTGGTCCTCGACACGCTGCCCGCCGCCAACGGCCTGCCCGCCGTTGACGGCCTCGCGCTCGACGGCTTCGCGTTCGAGGGTCTGCCGGAGACGGTTCTCGAGTCGGGCACGGCCGGCGCCATCAGCCAGCTGCAGGCGGTCGCCTCGCAGCTGACCTCGTCGGGCCTGTCCCTCGGTGACCTCAACACCTCCTCCGCCGGCGTCCTCGCGGCCGACGAGCAGGGCCTGACCGTGTGGGGTGGCAACG
This sequence comes from Lentzea tibetensis, assembly GCF_007845675.1. Classification (GTDB taxonomy): domain Bacteria; phylum Actinomycetota; class Actinomycetes; order Mycobacteriales; family Pseudonocardiaceae; genus Lentzea; species Lentzea tibetensis. Next base: position 83,106 of record NZ_VOBR01000014.1, read on the forward strand.
AGACCCTCGGCACCTACGGCGCCGGCTCGGCCACCATCGCCGGTGACTTCTCGTTCGTCGACGACGTCTTCGGCATCACGTCCACGGCCACCACGCCGGTCGCGGACACCACGCTGGGCACCCTCGACACCGCGACCGCCACGGTCGACTCGACCGCGCACACCGCGACGTCGCTGGTCCCCGGCGCCGACTCGCTGCTCGGCACCGTGAACCTGGGTGCGGTCGACACCGTCAACGGCATCGTCCACAGCGCCGTCGGCGCGCTGGGCGGCGGCGACGCGAGCGTCACCTCCGCGCTGGACGTCACCAGCCTCGGCCAGAACGCCAACGGCAACGTCGAGATCTACAGCGACGACACCGTCGGCAACCTGGTCGGCACCGCGACCGGCGTCGTGGACCAGGCCGGTGTGGGCGGCGTCCTCGACACCGCGAACGGCGTCGCGCACTCGGCCGGTGCCGGCAGCGTCGTGAGCAACGTCACCGACGTGGCGGGCGACGCAGTCGACGGCCTCGGCGTGACGGACCTGCTGTTCTGAGCCATCTGGCCGCGCCACGAACCGGCTCCGCCCCTGAGGGCGGGGCCGGTTCGTCGTATCCGGTCTTCACCCAACGGGGTGAACACGGCACACTGAGTCGGGTGATGGCACCGCCCTGGCTCGACGTTCTCGACGAGACGATCGGGGCCTGCGCCACGCACCGGAGGCCCGATCTGGAGGCCCGGCTGCGCGAGAAGCGGGCTCAGCAAGTCGACCCGAAGCTGCGCGTACTGGTGATCGGCGAGTCCAAACAGGGCAAGAGCCAGCTGGTGAACGCGCTGATCAACGCACCCGTCTGCGCCGTCGGCGACGACATCACCACCACCGTGCCGACCTTCGTTCAGCACTCGGAGACCCCGTCCGCGGCGCTCGTGCGCAACGCGTCGTCCCGCCGTTCGATCATGAACGCGCCGACCGAGCGCGTGGCCGTGCCGATCGAGCAGGTCACCAAACAGGTGAGCGCCATTCACTCGGGCGAGCTAGTCCGGGCCGAGATCGGCATCCCGCGGGCGCTGCTCACCAGCGGCCTCGTGCTGATCGACACCCCCGGCATCGGCGACACCCGGTCCGCGAACACCGCGAGCACGTTCGCCACGGTGCTGCAGGCGGACGCGGTGCTGATGGTGTCCGACGCGACCGGCGAGCTGACCTCGGCCGAGCTGGCGCTGCTCAAGAAGGTCATGGCGGCCTGCCCCAACGTGACCGTGGTGATCACCAAGACCGACCTGTGCCCGCAGTGGCGCACGGTGGTCGAGCGCAACCGCTCCCACCTGGCGCGGGCGGGCATCCCGGCGAAGCTGCTGCCGGTGTCCGCGACGCTGCGGCTGCGCGCGGCGAAGACCGGCGACCAGGTGCTGAACACCGAGTCCGGCTTCCCCGACCTGCTCGCGTGCCTGCAGCGGGACATCGTCGCGAGCGCCGACCTGCTGGCGCGGCGCGCGGTGTCCGTGGTCGCGTCGTCGGTGATCAGCCAGCTGGTGACGCCGTTGCGCGAGGAGCTGACGACGCACGACTCGTCGCACACGGCCGCGACGATCTCGACGTTGCAGGAGGCGCAGCGCCGCGTCGACGAGCTGCGCAGGCGGTCGGCGCGCTGGCAGAACGTGCTGAACGACGAGATGGCCGATCTGGTCTCCGACGTCGAGTACGACCTGCGCGACCGCACCCGCAAGATCCTGCGCGAGGTCGACAAGACGTTCGACGAGGCCGACCCTGCGCAGGGCTGGGAGCAGTTCGAGCAGTGGCTCGAGGACAACCTGAACGACGCGGCGACGACCAACTTCGCGTGGCTGATGGAACGCGCCGAGTGGGTGGCGGAGAAGGTCGCGCGGAACTTCCCGGTCTACCGCGAGGACATCCTGCCCGGCTCGATCCTGCCGGACGACGTGCTCGACCCGGTCGGCAAGCTGGACAAGCCGAAGATCGAGCCGTTCACGATCACGCAGAAGGTGTTCACCGGCCTGCGCGGGTCCTACGGCGGCGTGCTGATGTTCGGTCTCGTCACGTCGCTCGCCGGCATGCCGCTGATCAACGTGATCTCGCTGGGCGCGGGCGCCCTGTTCGGCGGCAAGACGATCAAGGACGAGAGCGACGCCAGGCTGAAGCGGCGTCAGGCCGCGGCGAAGGCGGCCGCGCAACGGCACGTCGACGACTTCTTCATCAAGTTCAGCAAGGACTGCCGCGACGCCGGCCGCTACATCCAGCGCTCGCTGCGCAACCACTTCGCCTCGCTCGCCGAGGAGATGCAGGAGACCCTGCTGGAGTCCGCCCGCAGCGCCAAGCGCGCCGTGCAGGACGACGCGTCCCAGCGCGACCAGCGCCAGCGCGAGGCGCGCCGCGAGCTCGACAAGCTGGTGACGTTGTACAAGCGGGTGCAGGCGCTCGGTGGCGGGGCCGCTATGGAGTTGAGCGCATGAAAATCGACCACGTCACCTGGTCGATCCTGCAAGAAGCTTTGGCCGTGTACCGCGACAGTCCGCGCGCTTTCGGGTGGCTGCGCTCGCACGTCGAGCGCTTCACCGAGCCGGTGCGGGTGGCCGTCGCCGGCCAGCCGGGCATCGGCAAGTCGACGCTGGCCAACGCGCTGATCGGCGAGTCCTTCGCGCCCGCACCCACGTTCTCCTGGTACCGCAACGGTTCCGCCGCGCACGCGCAGGTGTTCAGCGGCGGCCGCTTCGCGGAGGCGCCGGTGGTGCGGCGGGGTGGCCGGATGGCCGTCGACGCCGGGTCGTGGGACACCGTCGACCGCGTGGTCGTCGACTGGCCGTCCCGCTCGCTGCGCGACTTCGTGCTGATCGACACCCCCGCGTCCGCCGCGCCGGAGCAGATCTTCGCCGACGCCGACGCGGTCGTGTACCTGATGCGCCACCTGAAGGACGACGACCTGCAGTTCCTGCGCTCGGCGCACGACCACCCCATCGCCCGCGTCGCCGCGGTGAACACGATCGGCGTGCTCGCGCGGGCCGACGAGATCGGCGGCGGCCGCATCGACGCGCTGTCGTCGGCGAAGCAGATCGCCCGCCGCTACCGGCGTGACGTGCAGGTGCAACCGTTGTGCCAGAACGTGGTCGCGTGCGCGGGACTCATCGCGGTGGCCGCGCGCACGATGCGCGAGGACGAGTTCCAGGCGTTGCGCGCACTCGCCGCGCTGGGCCGCGAGGAGCTGGAGGACCACCTGCTGTCGGCGGACCGGTTCGTCGGCACGGCGTTCCCGCTGGACCTGGATCCCGCGGTGCGGCAGGGGTTGCTGGAGCGGTTCGGGCTGTTCGGCGTGCGGCTGTGCTGCGCGCTGGTGCGCCAGGGGTTCGACACGACGGTGAAGCTGACCGGCCAGCTGGTGCAGCGCAGCGGCTTGGGCGAGCTGCGCGACTCGATCGCCATCCACCTGGTGGAACGGCGCGAGGTGCTGAAGGCGCGGTCCGCCTTGCTGGCGTTGGACGTCGTGCTGCGCATGGAACCCCGGCCCGGTGCGCGCAAGCTGATGGCCGACCTGGAGCGCGCGGTGGCCTCCGCGCACGACTTCCGCGAGCTGCGGCTGGTGGCGGCGTTGCAGGGCGGCAGGACGAAGCTGCCGCCCGAGCTGGAGACCGAGGCCATGCGCCTGGTCGGCGCCGAGGGCACGACTTCCTTGGCGCGGCTGGGTTTCGACTACGACGCCACGCCCGCGGAGCAGCGTTCGGTGCTGCTCGACGCGCTGGCCCGCTGGCAGGCCCAGGCCACCGACCCGCACCTCGGCGGCGACCACCGCCGTGCCGCACAGATCGTCGTCCGCTCCTGCGAAGGCCTGCTGACCGGCCTGATCTAGAGGATGCGGTCGACGAAGTCGCGGATCGCGTTCACGGCGTCCTTCGGGTCCAGCAGGCCCGGCGCGATGTGCTCCTCGAACGCCATGCCGCGGATGCGGTCCGTGCCCGCACGGGTGTCGGAGATCGGCACGATCTCGTCGGCCTCGCCGTGCAGCCACAACGTCGGCAGCGCGCCGAGGTGCGGGCCGAAGTTGACCTCGTCGATCAGGTCGGCCAACTCGTCGGACGCGCCGTCCCACATGCCGAGCACCGGCGACACGAGCACCAGTGCGGCGAGCTGCGCGCCGTGGTGCTGCGCGTACCTGGCGGCGACCGGCGCGCCGGTGAAGTGTCCGATGAGGACGACCGGCGCGTCCGCCGCACCCACGACGGCGTCCACGTCGTCAGTCACGACGACGTGGACGCCCGCGGACTCGAGCGCCTCGGCGAAGGCGCTGTGCACGAGGACGGCGAGCCACCGGTCCGATGTCATCTAGGCAGGGTAGAACGCGCTGATCTCGATTCGACCGCCGCCGCACACCGGGCCGTAGTCCCAGGTGAGGCTCATCGGCTTGGTGTCGTCCGGTGGAATCGCGGCCGCCTTGCGCGCCTCGGGCTGGCACGGCTGGTCGACCGGCTCAGCGCCCGCGGGCACGACGGACCAGTGCAGGTTGGCCGCGGCCTTGCCGCTGGGCGCCAGCTCGAGCGGGGTCGGACCGGGGGTCGCGACGCGCTCCAGCTTCGTCGGGACCGCGCTGTCGTCCTCGGCGAGCAGCTGGAGTCCGCTGTAGCCGTTCAAAGTGCACGGTGCGGCGCCGCTGTTCGTGACGAACAGCTTGCCGTACCTGTTGCCCGCACCGGAGTCCGTCGGGGTGATCTCACCTTTGAGGACGGCCGCGTCGCACCGGCTGACGACCGGCGCGGCGGGGGAAGTAGAGGTCGTCGGCGGCAACGAGCTCACCGAGAGCGAACCCGCGGCGGGCTGAGCTCTCTCACCGCACGCCGCCGTCGCCAGCGCAAACACAACCAGTCCGCATGCGAGCACCCGTCGAGTCATGACGCACCTCCTATCAGGAGGACGTAGCCACCGACGCGCGAGTTGAACCACGCGGGGCGAAGTTCACCGGATCTAGTGCACCCAGCCGTCCGGTAGCACCGGCATGTTCTCGATCGGCGACGTCCACAGGTACGTCCACGCGATGCGCCCGCCGGGCAGCACGACGCGCACGCGGCGGTACTCGTCGCCCTCGTACTCGTCGAGCAGCGGCAACGCGTCCTCCGGCGACCGCAGCCGCACCACGTAGCCGGGCACGCCGGGCCCGGTGCCGGGGCGGAATGCCGGGTAGCCGAGACCCGTGTCGTGCAGCGTGCCCGCGAGGCGCACGACGTCGGGGGTGCCCGTGACGTGCGGTTCCATCAGGTGCCAAGCGCTTGCGCCCGGCATCAGCGTGCCGTAGACGAACAGCAGCTCGGGCCAGTCGTCGGCCGACGGGGCGCCGTGCACCTCGGTGACGTCCAGGCCGTCGGACGGAACCGGCCGGTCGCCCAGGTGCCGGGTGTACTCCTGCTCGATCTCGCTGCACCGCACCATGCGCCCGTTGAACAGCACGGGCAGCCGGTTCTTCGACGCCGCGGTGTACGCGAGCACCGAGTCGATCACGCCGCCGTTCTGCAGCGTCACGCGCCCGGTGTGCAGCCGGACGAGCCGGTAGCGCAGGCCGCGGCCCTCGCAGCGGTCCAGCACGCGCAGCTGCTCCGGCGTCGCGAACCAGACGGAGTGCTCCTCGGCCGAGCCGGGAGCGGCGGCCAAGGTGGCGCAGCGCTGCCCGTCGCGGGTGCGCAGACCGGCGGCCCACACCGCCGCGAGACCCTCGCACCGGGCGCGCAGGACGACCGCGGGGCCCACGAGGCCGAGCTCGTCGCGCAGCCAGGTGACCTTGGACGGGTTGGCGTTGCTGCCGTACCCGAGCACCGGCATCCGGCCCGCGAGTGGCGGCTCGCCGCGGTCCGCGAGCCATTGGTCCAGATCCACGTTCTCCGGCTCAACTCGCCACCCGGACTCCATGGCCAGGTCGGGTGTCACTGGCCAGCCCGTTTCGTCCAGGTGCACGAAGCAGTGCTCCGGACGGGTGCCCGGATAGGGCTCCGCCGGATGCCTGTCGTCCGTGAAAGGTTGGGCCATTGGTCCATTGTGTCAACACTTTGGTCTTCTCCGCTTCCCCCAACCGTTATACATCCGAGCTTTTGCCCGGATATCTAGGTGTTTCGTGGCGACTATCACGCGGCAATCGGGTGAAAACTCCGATGACTCAGGACACTTTTCGGTCGTCGTAGCGATCTTGAGCGGCCACGACGTCACTCGTGTGGTCCTCGATCCAGGCGAACAGCGCCGCGACGCGCGCCGCCGCGCCCTCGCCGAGCGGGGTGAGCGAGTACTCCACGTGCGGAGGGATCACCGGGAACACCTCGCGGTGCACGAGGCCGTCCCGCTCCAGCGTCTGCAGCGTCTGGGTGAGCATCTTCTCGCTCACGCCGATGATCTTGCGGCGGAGCCTGCCGTACCGCAGCGTCTCGGACCGCAGCGCGTGCAGCACGAGCACGCCCCAGCGGCTCGTGACGTGCTCCATGATCGGCCTGGACGGACAGTTCCGGTCGTACACGTCGGCGGCGAGCACACTTACTCCTTCGTTAGTACCCCACTTCAAAGTAGGTACTTACGAATAGTTAGCGCAACCCCTAGCGTCGTTCACATGACGATCCTGATCACCGGTGCGACCGGTCAGTTCGGCGGCGCGGCCGTTCGCCACCTCCTCGACCGGACCGACGAGCTGCTCGCCGTCTCCGTGCGCGACCCCCGCAAGGCCCAGCACCTCGCCGACCGGGGTGTCGACGTGCGGCAGGGCGACTTCACCCGCCCGCAGACGCTCGACTTCTCCGGTGTGGACAAGCTGCTGCTCGTGTCGTCGGAAGGCGACAACGACGACCGCATCGCCCAGCACGCCAACGCCGTGGCCGCCGCGCAGCAGGCGGGCGTCGGCTTCATCGCCTACACGAGCGTCACCGACGCGGACACCTCGCCGCTCCTGCTCGCGCAGGTGCACAAGGCGACCGAGGAACGCATCCGCGCCACCGGCATCCCGTTCTCCTTCCTGCGCAACGGGATGTACCACGAGAACTACCTCGGCCTGCTCGCCGCGGACGAGGTCGCGACGTCCGCGGGCGACGGCCGGATCGCGAGCGCGGCCAGGGACGACCTCGCACTCGCCGCCGCGATCGTGCCGGCGGGCGACGGGTACGAGAACACCGTCCACGAGCTCACCGGCCCGGCCGCGTGGTCGTTCCCCGAGCTGGCGGGCGACCGGTTCAGGAGCGTCACCGACGACGACCTCCGCGCGGCCGGGCTGCCGGAGGTGATCGTCGACATCTTCGCCAGGGCGCGCGAGGGCGTGTTCGCGCAGGTGCGCCCGGACCTGGAGAAGCTGCTCGGCAGGACGCCGGCGCCGATCAGCTGATCTCCGGGTGCGCTTCCGGGTGCGCGTCCCACCAGCGGCGGTAGTCCGGGTTCCGGTCCAGCACCGACTTGTAGGCCTCGGCGGCGCACGCGAACACCTCGTGCGCCCGCCCGGCCAGCGGTGACTCGCGGTGGGTCGCGACGTACAGGTCGATCATGATCGGCATGCCGCGCAGCCGCCGGATGACGATGCCGTCGCCGGTCCGGGACGGCGCTGAGGCGAGCGACACGGCCCCGTTCGCGACCAGCCCGCGCGCCATACCGGCCTCGTTGGTGTGGTGCGTCAGGCGCGGCGTGAACCCCGCGTCCGCGCACGCACGGAAGAGCTGGAGCCGGTTGCCCATCTGCTCGGCGGGTGGCGTGACCCAGTCGTGCGCCGCGAGCTGCGCCAGGTCGATCTCCTCGTGGTGCGCGAGCGGGTCGTGCTCGGAGACCGCGACGAACTGCGGTTCGGAGACGAGCTTGCGCAGCTCGATGCCGCGCAGCTCACGGCTCTGCATGCCGTCGAAGTACTCGAACATCGCCACGTGCACCTGGCCCGCCAGCAGCTGGTCGACGACCTCGGCCGACGACGACTGGGCGTCCGCGCGCACCTCGGGGCACAGCACGCGCAGGCCTTCGACGAAGTGCGCGAAGAACAGCATCGGCACGCCGCCGACGACGAGCGGCCCGTTGCGGCCCGGTCTGGTGGAGCTGACCAGCTGCGCGACCTCGTCCAGCACGAGCCGCGCCGTGCCGACCACCTGCTTGCCCAGATCCGTTGGGACGCAGCCGTTCGGCGAACGGTCGAACAGCTGTCCGCCGACCAGCCGCTCCACGGTGCGCAACTGGGCGCTGAGCGCTGGTTGGGTCAGTCCGAGCCGGGTGGCCGCTCTGGTCACACTGCCTTCTTCCGCGATGGTCCTGACCGCTCGCAGGTGGCGCAGTTCCAACTCGGGCATAAGGACCTTCTATCCCCCTTCTGTATGAGCCGCCACCCCTCGATCGGGTCATAGTTGGTGTCTGCGGCTCGGCGGCCGCGCATCGCTAGCGGCAGCGACAGCGCGGACGGGCCCCTATTCCGACGCTACTGCCGCGCACCCTGCAAGGCGCGGCAGTAGCGTCGATGTCCCTGGCGCACAAGGACGTTGAGTGGCGCCTCAGCTATCGGCAGCGCACCGACCGAATTTCCAGTCTTGGTGCTCGATCAGGCCCCGCGAGGGAAGACACCGACTTCAGGCGACCTCGCCGCCGTCTGCGGAGCAGCGGCAATCAAACACCGAGATCCTTCGGCTGGTCTACCCGAGCCGAGACAGCCATGGTCTTCAGGTTCTCGCGCAGCCACACGTCGACAGCTCCCAGGCGGCCGGTCCACTTCCTGATGATGGGGTCCTCCGCTTTAACCGCGATCGCGTCGTACCAGAGTTCCACCGCAGCCCAGGTGTTGCCCGCCTCGACCTGGCCGAAGAACGGCGCGATGGGCGTCGCGGCGATCGCCTTGGTGGTCTCGTTCCACATGTCGAAGACGAACTCGCGTGAGACGGCGATGTCCTGCTTGCCGCCGTAGCGGTGCATGTGGCCGCCGACGAAGTGCTCGATGTCGAGCTTCATCAGCTCGTTGTGCGCGCGCAGCACGCCCGGCACGCTGTCCGCGCTGCCGAACGCGCGGAACGGCGCCCAGCCCGGCACGGCCACGTCGACCATCATCGCGAACCGCTGCTGCGGCGCGTGGATGATGATGTTGCCGGACTCGTGGTTGGGGCCGGGGTAGCTGAGCACCAGCCGCTGCCCGCCCACGTCGAGCACGTGCTGGTCGGTGAACGTCACCGTCGGCACCGGGCGCGCCGGGTCCTTGGCGGCGCGCAGCGTGCTGGCGGTGTCGGCGTGTCCGATGAGGACGGCGTTGGCGAAGAGGTTCGCGGCACCCACGTGGTCGCTGTGGCTGTGCGAGTACACGAAGTGCGTCACCGGCTTGTCCGTCACGGACGCGATCACCTTCGGCAGCACCGCCGCGTGGCTGGACGGCGCGTCGAGCACGACGACGCCGGTGTCGGTGACCACGAAGGCGCTCTGCCCTGGACCGACCTGCACGCCGTAGCCCCGGTCGCCGAACCTCGTCAGCCGGTAGCCCTCCGGGCCGAACGGTGTCGGCTTCGAGTCCGCGGGGATCGGCGCGAACGTCCGGGTGTTCGGACCGGCGGGCGACTCGGGCAGCGTCACCTTCTGCCCCGCCCGAGGGTCCCTGCCGTGCAGGCCGGGGTTGGCGGCGAGCAGTTCCTTCCAGCGGTCGACGTTGCCGAGGAAACGGCCCGCGATCGTCTTGAGCGTGTCACCGGCCTGAGCGACGTAGAAGGCGGCGCCGCGTTTGGCGCCGGTCGCGATGCTCAGGCCGGCCGCCTGCGCGGTGCCGGCGAGCGGGACCGCGGCTGCCGCAGCCGCGGCAGCGGCACTCCACTTGATCAGGCTGCGCCGGGTCGGCTTCTCGGACGGGCAGGTGTCGCACACGGGTGGTCGTCCTCTCGCTCTGGGCGGCTTGTGCACAGGCTCTGCGCTGACGCCGCTGCCCGGTTCAGCAGTGCGAGTGAGGTGACGGTCATCCAAAAGGTTGATGCGCGGTCCCGTGAGAGCGCTTTCGCTCGTTTTACACTCACGCGCGGAGGCACATGTGGACACCCAGCGGTTCGACCGAATCGTGCGCACCGGTTTCTTCGTCGTGCTCGCCGCCTGCACGGTGCGGTACCTGTGGTGGAGCGGCCTGGTCACGAGCGCGCTGCCGGTCGTCTGCGGTGCCGCCGTGCTGGGGCTGGCCTTCGCGTTCACGACCGGCCGCGCCGGACTGGTCGCGGTGCTGGTCGGCTGGGTCGTGCTGACGCTGGTGGCGGCGAGCTTCACCTGGCTCGCCGTGCCGTTCTTCTTCCTGGTGCTGCGGACGTTCCCGGCGCGGACGGCGCTGGTGCTGGTCGTCGGCATCACCGCGTTCGCGGCGGTGGAGGGCACGGTGCACGCGCTGACCGCGTGGGATCCGAGCCCGATCATCGCCCCGGTCGCCATCGCCGTGCTCGCGTTCGTGCTGTTCCGCAACCTGCACGAGGCGGGCAGGCTCACCGAGCGCGTCCGGCTGTCCCGCGAGATCCACGACACGCTGGCGCAGGGCCTGTCGAGCATGCACCTGCTGCTGCACGCGGCCGACCAGGAGTGGGACACGGCGCCCGGCAAGGCGCGCGAGCACGTCCGGCAGGCCGCGCGCACCGCGCAGGAGAACCTGGCCGAGGCCCGCCGGTTCGTCCGCGAGCTCGCACCGCCCGCTTTGGACGGCGGCTCGCTGCCGGACGCGCTGAGCAGGCTCACCGACGACGTGCGCATCGTCGGCGAGCCCTACCCCGTGCACGTGGACGTGGAGATCGCGGTGCTGCGCGTCGCGCAGAACGCACTGGCCAACGTCAAGCAGCACGCGTCGGCGTCACGGGTCGTCGTGACGCTGACCTACCTGAACGGCGAGCTCACGCTGGACGTGTGTGATGACGGCGTCGGTTTCGACGCCTCGGCCTGCCGCGGCTTCGGCCTGCGCGCGACCGAGCAGCGCGTGCAGGCTCTGGGAGGACGGGTGACGGTGGAGAGCGCTCCTGGCGAGGGCACCGTGCTGGCCCTGTCCCTACCGACGCGAGGTGGCTCGTGAAGGTGCTGATCGTCGACGACCACCCGGTGGTCAGGGCCGGGCTGCGGGCACTGCTGTCCGTGCCGGACGAGTTCGAGGTCGTCGGCGAGGCCTGCGACGGCGCGGAGGCCGTGCAGCTCGTCGCCGCGCTGCGCCCGTGCGTCGTGCTGATGGACCTGCAGATGGGCGACGGCGTGGACGGGGTGACGGCCACCCGGCAGATCACCGCGCTGCCCGCGCCGCCGAAGGTCGTGGTGCTCACCACCTACGACTCGGACGCGGACATCCTGCGCGCCGTCGAAGCCGGTGCCGCGGGTTACCTGCTGAAGGAGTCACCTCCCGAGGAGCTGTTCGCGGCACTGCGCACCGCGGCGGCCGGTGAGATGGCGCTGTCGCCACCGGTCGCGTCCCGGATGATGCGGCGTGTGCGCGCGCCGCAGCTCGCGTTGTCGCAGCGCGAGATCGAGATCCTGGAGCTGATCGCCGCCGGGCGGTCCAACCGCGAGGTCAGCCGTCAGCTGTTCATCAGCGAGGCGACCGTGAAGACGCACCTCGCGCACGTCTACGACAAGCTCGGCGTGGACAGCCGGACCGCGGCCGTGAAAGCCGCGGTCGACCGACGGCTCATCAGGCTGTGATCGGTACGGCCCCACCGGAGACCGTGACGCGGCGGTCCTCCCCGGTGGCGTCGACCTCGAGCCTGCTGGGCCGTCCCATGTCCTCGCCCTGCCGGATGACGAACCGTTGCGGCCCTTCGAGATCACGCAGGTAACCGCCGAACGCGGCCGCCGCGGCACCCGTGGCCGGGTCCTCGACGACGCCGCCGACCGGGAACGGGTCGCGCGCGTGCACGAGCTCCGGCGACTCGCGCCAGAACAGGTGCACGGTGGTGAGGTCGTTGGCGTGCATGAGGTTCTTGAGCGCCTCGAAGTCGTAGTCCAGTTCCGCCAGGCGTTCCCGGCTGCTCACGCCGATCAGCAGGTGGTCGTTGCCCGCGTTCCCGATGTGGACCGGATGGTCCTGGCTGACGTCGCTCTCCTTCCAGTGCAACGCTTCCAGCACCTGGCTCACCAGCTCGGGCGTGGCCGGCCGCGTGCTGGTGGGCACGCTGGTGAGGCTCGCGGTTCCCGCTGTGGTGGCGATGTCGATCACGCCGGCCTTGGTCGCGAACGTGAGCGTGCCGGGCCCGGCGCGCTCGGCCAGCGCGACGGACGTGGCGATGGTGGCGTGGCCGCAGAAGGCGACCTCGGCGAGCGGGCTGAAGTACCGGACGTCGTACGCCCGGTCTCCGGTCCGGACCGCGAACGCGGTCTCCGAGTAGCCCACATCGGCCGCGATCTTCAACATGTCGTCGTCGGTCAGCCCCGTCGCGTCGAGCACGACGCCAGCCGGGTTGCCGCCTCGAGGATCGTCCGTGAACGCGCTGTACCGCAGAACCTCCGTCATGCCCGCTCCAACGCATACACGTGCTGGAGTCTTCCTGCGGCTCGGAAGCTCCGGTCGTAGCGCAGCCCGATCTTGACCATCACGCGCTCGGACGCGCCGTTGCCGTCGACGTACCCGGCCACGACGCGCCGGACTCGGGCGAGCGCGGCGTCCCGCAGCTCCGTCGCGATGGCGGTCGCGATGCCGCGCCCCCAGTGCTCGGGGTCGACCCACCAGCCGATCTCGATGACGCCGTCACCGTGGTCGACCATCGAGCCGAGCCCGACGAACGCGCCCCGCTCGAGCGCCGCGCACCAGCCGAAGCCGTGCTCGGCCCAGTGCGCGAGCGCCTTCTGGTGCCGCTCGGCGGCGTGGTCGGGCGACCACGGCTTCCCGTCGCCGACGTACTCCACGACCCGCGGATCCGAGGCGAGCCGGACCAGGTCGTCGAAGTGCTCATTCCCCCACGGCACGAGTTCCACGAGCCCATGGTGCCTGGGTGATAGCGGCCTGCGGGACAATTCGCCTCGCTATGGGCGCTGAGGACCTTGAGCTGCTGGTCACGATCGTGGTCGGGGCAGCCGACGAGCAGCAGGCCCGCGCGGCCTGCGACGAGCTCGTCAGCCGTGCGGGTGGTGTGGTGGTCGCCGCGCGGGACTGCTCGGACGAGGAGCCCGGCTGCTGGTCCGTCGCGATCACAGTGGCGACGGACGAGAAGGCGACGCACAGCGTGAGCGGTGCGCTGGGGCGGGCGGTGCGCACGTTCGTCCGCAGGCTGGGTGACGGGTTCCCCACGCCGCGCGTGTCGTGCGAGCCGCCGACGGCATGGACGGTGCTCGACGACCCCGATCTGATCGACGTGCTGGTGCCCGGCGGGGAGCGCATCCTGGTCGAGGCGTGGGCCGGCGTCGACCCCTTTTGGAGTACGCACTCGCAGTAGCCGGCGGGCATCGATTCAGTTGATCTTCACTCGTCCGCTGGCACCATCTGCACGCTGGGCTAACTGACCATTAGATCAAACGCATGACTACGTGCTGCAGGGCGCACCCAGATAGCTCATCTTGCGTCTCGCCTGTGAAAATTTGCGAAAATGTCTACTGAGAGTGGCCTCAGTGCCGCTCATCGTGTCCGTTGGAGGGTCGGGAGCCGACATGGCCAGCATCGAAGAGGTCCGTGCCGCAATTGCCCAGGCAGTCGACAAGGCCACGCAGAGCCAGGCCGCTCTCCAACAAGCCGCCCAGCTCGCCGAGGACGCGCAGGCGCTGCTGTCCTCGGTGACCCAGGGCAGCGTGCAGAACGACGTCGAGCAGACGAACGCGCACTTCGCACAGGTCGTCGGCGGCGTCGGCGAACTGCAGAACTTCCTCGGAGCCGGGATCTCCTCGGCCGAGGGCATCAACGCCAGGCTCTGACGTGACGTCCATAGCCGAGGTCCAGGTCGCACTCGAGCAGGTCTGCGAGCAGCTCCGCGAGTCGTACCGCACCGCGCGGGGTGCGCAGCAGGACCTGGACGAGGCCGTCGCGCTGCTCTCCGAGGTGAGCGAGACGCACCACGAGTCGCTGCTGCCGCCCGAGTTCGCGCGGGCCAAGGAGCGGTTCCCCGACGTGCTCGAACTGATCGTGACCACGCTGGAACGGATCCAACGACTCTCGGCGGAGCTGTAGATGAGCAGGCGCGACGATCGGCGCAAGAAGGTCGAGGAGGCCTTCGCGGAGTTCCGCGTCGCCGTGTCGGCGGCGCTGGGCGCCGTGTCGCGTGAGCACCGCCTGCTCGCCGAGGAACGCGCGCAGGACATGTTCGAGCTGATCGTGCGCGGCGAGGGCGTCGACAAGGCGCTGAACGACCCGGTGCTGCAGCCCGCGCTGCAGAACCCGCGGTTCCGCGAGCGGCTGCTCGGGGTGCTGCGCGACCGCGAGCACGCGTTCAGGGAGTGGACGGACAACGGTCCCTCGCGGCTGGCGCGGCTCGTCGAGGTCGCGAACAGCCCGGCGTCGCTGCCGCACGAGGACTGGCTCGGCAAGCCGGGCCACCACGACGGCAGCGAGGGCGTGCCGGAGCTGTGGCGCGTCGGCACCGGCGTGGTGCCGAGCGCGCCCGAGCAGCAGCCGTTCCCCGTCGCCGTGCCGCTGCTCGACCACTCGCACCTGCACGTGATGTCCACTGTGGACACGCGATCGACCGCGGACACGCTGGTGGAGAACCTGTTGCTGCGGGTGCTCAGCCACTTCCAGCCGGGTCTCGTGCACGTGCACGTGTGGGACGTCAACCAGCTCACCGGGTCGCTGCCGGGGCTCTACCCGCTGACCCGCGCTGGCCTGCTGACCGTGCACGACCCGTCGCGGTTGCAGGAGATGCTGGACGAGCTGTCCGACCACATCCGCCGGGTGCACACGAAGGTGCTGGTGGACGGGCACCTGACGCTGCACTCGGTGAGCAACGAGGGCAGGCGGACCGAGCCGTGGCACGTCGCCGTGCTGTTCGGCAACCGGCAGCCGTTGCGCGAGGAGCACCAGCAGCAGCTGCAACGCGTGGCGCGCAACGGTCTGGCGTCCGGCGTGCAGCTGTTCATCGTGGACATCCCGATCACGGTCAACTCGCCGGTCGAGACCATTCGCCTGCACGACAACGGCACCGCGGCGTGCACGATGACCGGCAAGCACGTCACGGTGACCATCGACCCGGCGCTGCCGCGCGCCAAGGTGCCGCGGGCGTGCGCGGCGATCGCGGAGAAGCGCGAGGAGCGGCGCAACCGGATGGGCGCGTTCGCCGACCTGACGCGCGAGCCGCACTGGACGGAGAACGCGGCGACGTGCGTGCTGGCGCCGGTCGGCTTCGACGACGGCGAGCCGGTGTGCGTGCGGCTGGGCGACACGTCACCACACGCGTTGATCGGCGGACCTTCCGGTTCCGGCAAGACGAACTTCCTGTACGCCATGCTTGGCAGCCTCGCGGCGCGCTACTCGCCGGACGAGCTGGAGCTGTACCTGCTGGACTTCAAGGAAGGCGTGTCCTTCGCGCAGTTCGCGCCGGGGTTGAAGGACAAGAGCTGGCTGCCGCACGCGCGGCTGGTCGGCGTGAACGTCAACACCGACCGCGAGTTCGGCGTGGCGCTGCTGAAGTTCCTCGCGGACGAGATGCGCCGCCGCGCGGACGCGGCGAAGCGGCACGAGGTCACGAAGCTGGAGCAGCTCCGCGAGGAGGACCCGGAGGGCCGCTGGCCGCGGATCGTCGCGGTGATCGACGAGTTCCAGTACCTGTTCGGCGAGCGCGACCAGGTGACCGCGCAGGCGACGCAGCTGCTGGAGGACGTGGCGCGGCGCGGTCGTTCGCAGGGCATCCACCTGGTGCTGTCGTCGCAGGACGTCGCGGGCATCGAGGGCTTCTGGGGCAAGTCGGCGATCTTCGAGCAGTTCACCGTGCGCATCGCGCTGCCGAAGGCGCGCCGGGTGCTCGCGGAGCCGGGCAACGACGCGGCCGTCGAACTGCCCCGCTGGCACGCCGTGATCAACCACGACTCGGGCGTCAAGCCGGGCAACGAGATCGCGCGCATCCCGGACTCCACCACCAAGGGCACGTTCGACCTGCTGCAGAACGTGCTGTGGAACAGGGACCACTCCAAGCCGCCGAGCCTGTTCGACGGCAGCAGGACGCCGTTGCTCGACGAGCTGCCGGACTTCCTGGACCTCGGTCCTGGCGACCCGAACCCGACCATCCTGCTGGGACAGGTCATCGACGTGGCGGGCAGCGCGGCCAAGGTGCGCCTGGCCCGCACGCCCGGCCGCAACATCGCGGTGATCGGCTCGGTCGTCGAGGACGCCGCGGCCGTGCTCGGTGGCGCCGCCGCTTCCCTTGGCAGGCAACACGAACCGGGTGAGGCGACGTTCAGCCTGTGCTGCCTGGTCGACGAGGCGCTGCCGAACGCGCGCCACCTGGAGAAGCGACTGGTCGCGGCGGGCCACACGGTCAACCTGATCCGCGTCGACGGCGTGCGCGAGCTGCTCGACGACACCGCACGACAGATCAACTCGTTCATCACCGGAACGGCGGAGACGCCGCCGAAACCTCACTACCTCGTGTTGTACGCGGTCGACGCCGCGCACACGTTGCTCGAACAGAAGGACCCAACCACGCGGGCGTCCGGAGTGGACAGTCTGCGCACCGTGCTGAAGCACGGCCCGGAGAACCGCACCCACGTGCTCGGCTGGTGGCGTGGCGTGCAGCGGCTCAAGAGCAGCTTGAGTCCGGGCGTGTACGACGACATCGGTGCGTGGGTCGCTTTCGACGTCCAGGGCAAGGAACTGCTGTCGCTCGGGCCCGAGCAGGTCATGGCGTGGTCACCCCGACCGCAGCGCGGCCTGTTCTTCGACCGGTTCGAGCACTCGCGACCGCAGGTGGTCATCCCGTTCGACACAAGGGAGGAAGTCCTATGAGCGCAGTTCTTCGGCTTGTGGACTGGTCCGACGAGTCCGACGTCCCTGAGCCCGCCGGGTCGGCGATCGAGCGGTACAAGGAGATCGTCGCGACCGCGACGGAAGCGCACGCGCGGATGCGGGCGCACGACGCGGCGCGCAACGCGGAGCTCAGCGCGCGGATCGGGCAGACGCAGGAGCGCGTCGCCGAGATCAGCGAGCGCGAGCAGATGGTGCGGTTCGGTGCCGAGCTGCACTGGGAGGCCGCCAAGAAGCAGCTGTGGAACGAAACGTGGTTCCGGATGACGGTGTTCCCGAAGCCGGACGAGTCCGTTCCGCCGCGGCCGCAGGGCGAGTACAACGCGGCGATGGACGCGGCGTACGACGTGCTCGAGGCCAGCCTGCAGAAGAAGCCTCTGCTGCGTCGGCGCTGACCAGTTCTTTCGCGACGCGGCGGGGATGGCCGCCGCGTCGGTCTTGAGCGTTAGGTCACACCGGGAACACTCTCCGGCATCGCGTTGTTCGAACAGGTACCGATCAGTTTCGAATTCAGAAGGGTCGAACACACGATGTCTGTGCCGAGCACCGCACTTGAGGTCCGCCTCGCCTCCCGCCCCCACGGCTGGCCGACGGATGAGAACTTCGAGATCGCAGAGGTCTCGGTGCCGTCGCCCGGTGAGGGCCAGATCGTGGTCCGCAACGTCGTGATGAGCGTCGACCCGTACATGCGCGGCCGGATGAACGACGTCAAGTCCTACTCGGCTCCGTTCCAGATCGGCGAGCCGCTCGACGGCGGCGTGGTCGGCGAGGTCGTCGCGTCCAACTTCGACGGCCTCAAGCCCGGTGACCACGTCCTGCACGGCCTCGGCTGGCGCGAGTACGCCGTCCTCGACGGCACGCAGGCCCTCAAGGTCGACCCGGCCGTCGCGCCGCTCAGCACCTACCTCGGCGTCCTCGGCATGCCCGGCCTGACCGCCTACGCGGGCCTGCTCGCGACCGCCGAGTTCAAGGAGGGCGACGTCGTGTTCGTGTCCGGCGCCGCCGGCGCCGTCGGCCAGCTCGTCGGCCAGATCGCCCGCCTCAAGGGTGCCTCCCGCGTCATCGGCTCGGCCGGTTCCGCCGACAAGGTCAAGTACCTGGTCGACGAGCTCGGCTTCGACGCCGCGTTCAACTACAAGGACGGCCCCGTCGCCGAGCAGCTGGCCGCTCTCGCGCCGAACGGCATCGACGTCTACTTCGACAACGTCGGTGGCGAGCACCTCGAGGCCGCCATCGCCGTCATGAACCCGCACGGCCGGGCCGCGCTCTGCGGTGCGATCTCCATGTACAACGACACCACGCCGCCCGCCGCGCCGCGCAACCTCGTGCAGCTGATCGGCAAGCGCATCACGCTGCGCGGTCTGCTCGTCGGCGACCACCAGGCGCTGCAGCCGCAGTTCGTCGCCGAGATGGGCGCCTGGATCGCCTCCGGTGAGCTCAAGTACACCGAGACCGTCGTCGAGGGTGGCGTCCGGCAGGCTCCCGCCGCGTTCCTCGGCATGCTGCGCGGCGAGAACACCGGCAAGATGCTGGTCCAGCTGGGCTGATCTTGATCTTGCGGCTCCCGGAACTGTCGGGGTCGCGTGGGATGATTGAAACAGGGGTCCCCCCGGCGGGGACCCCTGTTTTGCGTTGTGGTGTCGCGCTCGCTAGAGGAGCTCGCCTTCGGCAGCCACCACGTTGCCCTTGTGGATCACCAGAGTGCGCTGTGCGCGGTCCATCACCGCGGCCGCCACCGAGTCACCCGGCACCACGACCAGCTCCGCGGGCGCCCCCTCGCTCAGGCCGGACTCCACGCCCAGCACCGAGGCGCCGCCACGCGTCGCGACGTCCACGCACATCTCGATCTGCTCGTCGCGCCGGAAACCGTTGCGGAACGCCAGCTGCCACGTCCGGTCGAGCATGTCGCCGTCGCCGTACGGAGACCAGTAGTCGCGGATGCCGTCCTGCCCCAGCCCCACCCGCACCCCGGCCCACCGCAGTTCCTGCAGCGGCAACGGGTCCCGCGTGCCCGGCGCGACCGTCGTCACGGCCACGTCGTGCGAGGCGAGCAGGTCGACCAGGCCCTCGCCGGGCAGCGCGAAGCAATGGCTGATCGTCACCTTGCCCTGCATGCCCAGTGCCGCAACGCGTTCGCAGATCAGCTCCACCTGGAACGCGCCCAGTGAGCCCGCGTCGTGCAGGTGGACGTCGACGCCGCGCTGGTGGCGCGACGCCAGGTCGAACACCACGTCCAGGTGGCCGACGGGGTCGCGGTCGTAGCCTGCCGGGTCGAGGCCGCCGATGAGGTCGGCACCCAGCAGCAGCGCCTCTTCCAGCAGCTCGGCGGTGCCCTTCTCGCGCAGGATGCCGCACTGCGGGAACGCCACCACCTGCACGTCGGCGTGATCGCGGTGGGCCTCACGCGCCGCGAGGACGCCCTCGAGCTTCTCCAAGCCCGAGTCGACGTCGACCTGGGCGTGGCTGCGGACGCGGGTCGCGCCGGACGCGATGGTGCGGCCGAGCGTGTGCGTCGCGCGTTCGGCGACGGTGCGTTCGGCGGTGCGCCAGTTGCGGCGGTCGTTCTCGATCAGGCCGGCCAGGCCCGGTTCCGCGGTGTGCCTGCGGAACGGAAGGCCGAGGCGGGTGGAGTCGAGGTGGGCGTGCGCGTCGACGAACGCGGGCAGCAGGACGCCGCCCTTGCCGTCGACCCAGTCGTCGCCGGTGAGGTTCGGGCCGATCTGCGTGATCAGGCCGTCCTCGCAGCGGACGTCCACCTCGTCGCCGCCCCACGGGCGCACGGAACGGATCAGCATCACATGAGTTTGCCAGGGTTCAGGATGCCCGTCGGGTCGAATGTCGACTTGAGAGCGCGGAGCACCTCGACGCCGAGGCTCCCGATCTCCGCCTCCAGGTACGGCGCGTGGTCGCGGCCGACGGCGTGGTGGTGGGTGATCGTGCCGATGCCGGAGATCGCCTCGCACGCGGCGGCCTTCGCCTGCTGCCACTGCGTGACCGGGTCCTCGACGTCGCGCGGCACCAGGACGGTGAAGTACAGCGACGCGCCCGTCTCGTACGCGTGCGACACGTGGCACATCACCACCGGGTCGCCCAGCGCGCCCTTCAACGCGCCGCGCACGGCGTCGTACAACGCGGGCAGCTTCGACCAGTGGGTCGCGGTTTCCAGGGTTTCCGCGCACACGCCGGCGTCGAGCAGCGCGTCGCGCTGACGGGGGCCGTTGAACCGCCCGTGCCGCCACGACTCGCCCATCGCGCGCCCCAGCCGCACCAGCTTGTGGCCGTACGTGGCGCCCATCGTGACGTCGCGCGAACGTCCCTCCCAGCCGAAGATGACGAGGCACGGCTGCTCGACGCCGCGGAACCGCAGGTACTTGCCGAGCAGTTCGGCCTTGCGGCCACCGGTCAGCGCCAGCGCCACCTCGGTCTCGTCCACATCGGACAGCCGGGTCACGTCGGCGAGCGCGTTGCGCTGCGCCAGGTCGCGGATGAGCGCGGTGCCCGCTTCCCAGCCGTCGACGACGACGCCCTCGTAGACCGGGTTCTCCGGCTTCGGCCGCACGCGCAGGGCGACCTCGGTGATCACGCCGAACAGGCCTTCGGAGCCGATGACGAGCTGCTGCAGGTCCGGGCCCGCCGCGGACGCCGGCGCGCTGCCGAGGCGCCACTCGCCCGCTGGCGTCTGGACCCGCACGCCCTCGACCATGTCCTCGAAGCGGCCGTAGCCGGACGACGCCTGGCCCGCCGAACGCGTCGCGGCGAAGCCGCCGATGGTGGCGCGCTCGAACGACTGCGGCACGTGGCCGAGCGTGAAACCGTGCTCCGCCAGCAGGTTCTCGGCGTCCGGCGCGGTCGTGCCCGCCTGGAGCACGGCGATCCGGGACACCGGGTCGATCGACACGAGGCGGTTGAGCCTGGCCAGGTCGAGCGCGATGACGGCGTCCTTGCCGCCGCGCAGCGCCTCGACGCCGCCGACGACCGACGTGCCGCCGCCGAACGGCACGACCGCGATGTCGTGCTCGACGCAGACGCGCAGGACCTCCTGCACCTCCTCCGGCGAGGACGGCAGCACGACCGCGTCCGGGATGGTCAGCTCACCGCAGCCGCGTCGCTTGATCAGGTCCAGGTAGGACAGTCCACCCGCGCGGCCGAGGCGGTCGCCGGCGTCGAGGCTGATCTCGGCGACGGCCTCCAGCGCCTCGAAGGCGTCCTCGGACAGCGCCGACTCGGGCACGGTCACCGGCACCTCGTCCAGCGGTGTGCCGAGCCCGATCCGGGTGCTCAGCCACGCGAGCGCGTGCGGCGGCAACGGCGTCGTTTCTGAGGTCCATCTGGCTCTCGTCACTGATACAGTGTGACATATGACGTCTAATCGTCACAGCGATGACACGCTGTTGGACGCCGCCCGCGACTGCGTGCTCGAGGTGGGTGTGCGGCGCACCAAGCTGACCGACGTCGCCAAGCGCGCGAACGTCAGCCGGATGACCCTGTACCGGCGGTTCCCGGACGTGGACCACCTGGTCAGGGCCTTGATGACCAGGGAGTTCGCCGCGCTGCTCGGGCAGACGACCGGCACCGGCAACGCGCGCGAGCAGCTCGTCAGCCGGGGTGTGGATGCCATCCGCCTGCTGTCCGGGAGCCCGCTGATGCAGCGCGTGCTGGACCTGGACGCCGAGCTGATGCTGCCGTACCTCGTCGAACGGCTCGGCAGCACGCAACGCCTCGTCGAGCAGTTCCTGCTGGAGCAGATCCGGCTCGGCCACGACGACGGCTCGATCCGCCGCGGTGACGCCGCGTTGCAGGCGCGGGTCGTGCTGCTGACGACGCAGTCGATGGTCCTGTCGACCCGGCCCGCGACGTCGGGACTCGAGTTCGACGCGCTGCTCGCCGAGCTCGCCACCCAACTGGACGGAGCACTGAGGCCGTGAACACGTCGTTGAACGCGCACCGCCGCGCCGAGGACCTGCACGCCGTCCAGGAGGAGGTCGTCGACGTCCTCGTGGTCGGCGGCGGCGTCACCGGTGCCGGCGTGGCACTCGACGCGGCGTCCCGCGGGCTGTCCGTGTGCCTGCTGGAGGCGCACGACCTCGCGTACGGCACGTCGCGCTGGTCGAGCAAGCTCGTGCACGGCGGGTTGCGCTACCTCGCGCAGGGCGACGTCGCGCTGGCCCACGAGAGCGCCGTCGAGCGCGGCATACTCATGACGTCCACCGCGCCCCACCTGGTGCGCGCGCTGCCGATGCTGTTCCCGTTGCACGGCAAGGACAACGGGATGCGGATCATGGCCGGCCTGCGGGCGGGCGACCTGCTCCGCCGGGCCGCGCGGACCCCGTCCGCCGTGCTTCCCGGACCGCGGCGCGTACCCGCCGCCGAGGCTTCCGCGCTGGTGCCCGGACTGCGTTCCACCGGGCTGCGCGGCGGGCTGTTGAGCTTCGACGGCCAGCTGGTCGACGACGCACGGCTCGTCGTCGCGCTGGCCCGTACCGCGGCTGGTCTGGGCGCGCGGATCATCACGCGTGCTCGGGTGACCACGTTGACCGGCAGTGGCGCGTCGGCCGTCGACGGGGTCAGCGGGGACTCGTTCTCCGTGCGGGCCCGTTCGGTGATCAACGCTTCCGGGGTGTGGGCCGGTCAGCTGGTGCCCAGCGTGCGGTTGCGGCCGTCGCTCGGGTCGCACCTCGTGCTGGACGCCGCTGCCACCGGGATCGTCGGTACCGCGGTGATGTTCCCGGTGCCCGGTGAGCGGAACCGGTTCGCGATGCTGCTCCCCCAGCGCAACGGGCGGGTGTACCTGGGGCTGACCGACTCGCCGGTCGACTGGCCCGTTCCCGATGTCGTGCCCGTCCCGTCGGCCGATGTGGATTTCCTGCTTTCCGTTACCTCGCAGGTGTTGCGCGTCGGGTTGACGCGCGCCGACGTGCTCGGTTCGTACGCCGGGTTGCGGCCTTTGCTGGACGCGCCCGGTTCGACCGCCGACCTGTCGCGGCGGCACGCGGTGCTGACCGCGCCCAACGGTGTGGTGACGATCGTGGGCGGGAAGCTCACGACCTATCGGCGAATGGCTTCCGACGCCGTGGACGCCGTCGGGTTGGCGTCCGGACCTTCTCGCACCGCGTCGTTGCGGCTGGTCGACGACTCGGCTCGGGTCGCCGCTCTGTCCGATGTGGACTCCTCGCTCGGCGCGGAGATCATGTGCGGCGTGACCGGAGCCGATGTCGTGTGGGCGGTGCGGCACGAGGGGGCGCTCGACGCCGGTGACGTGCTGGACCGGCGGACGCGGATCGGGCTCGTGCCCGCGGATCGGGCTGCCGCTGAGCCCGTTGTCGCGGACCTCGTGTCACGCTCGCTGGCCGGACTCTGAGCCGCTGGCCTGTGGACAAATCCCCGGTTGCCTGTGGATGACCGACCGGAATTGTCGGTGTCGGCTGGGAGAATGATGTCAGGGGATCCCCCGGCGGGGACCCCTGCGTGAGCTTGGAGCCGGCGGGGACCCTGCGTCAGCTCGTGAGCCGGAGGATGGCGGGCACGACGGTGTCCCACGTGCGAGGCGGTGGCCACTCGTGGCCGACGCCGTCGAGCAGCAGGAGCTCAGCGCCGGGGATCTCCCGCGCCAGCGCTTCACCGTGGCCCGGCGGGAACATCGGGTCCGCGGTGCCGTGGATGACGAGCGTCGGCGCGGTCACCCCACCCAGCCGCGGACGCAGACTGGCGCCGTCACCTGGGGCAGCCCAGTGGTTCTTGGTGGCCGACTCGGGGTTCACCGTGCGACTGACGACCTTCTCGATCAGCGCGCGGGCGCGTGCCTCGTCGAACGACCCCGCGTACGGGCGCTCCACCTCGACGAGGTAGTCGACGACCGCGGCGTGGTCCGTCCAGTCCGGCTCGGGCACGGGGTTCGCGAACACCTCCTTGAGCTCGTCCGCCATCGGCGGCAGGTCGCCTGCGGGGCCGGGGCTCGTGGACATCAGCGTCAGCGTCGCGACGTGCGCGGGGTGCTCGACTGCCAGCTGCTGGGCGATGCCGCCGCCCATCGACAGGCCGACGACGTGTGCGCGGCCGTTCGCCAGCACGTCGATCAGCGCCAGCGGGTCCAGCACCAGGTCGGACGACGTGTAGCCGGGTTCGCCCGGCGGGTAGCTGGCCGAGCGGCCGGTGTCGCGGTGGTCGTAGCGGATGACGAACCTGCCGTCCGCGAGGCGTTGGCAGAACTCGGGATCCCAGTAGTCCATCGACGCGGCGCCGCCGGAGATGAGCAGGATCGCCGGTGCCGTGCGATCGCCGAACGTCTCGACGCACAGTTCCACACCGTTGGCGCGCACCATTTCCTCGGTCATGGAACCAACCTATGCCGAATTCGATGCGTGAACGGGCCGTTCACGCCTCAGCCCGGCCGAAATTGTCGGTGCCTTGTGGCAGTGTGAAAAACAGGGGTCCCCCTGCGCGGGGGACCCCTGTCACGAGATGCGTGTGCTCACTCGCCGATGATCGGCTTCGACGCCTTCGGCGGGTCGACGAGCTTCTCACCTTCCAGCTTCACCTTGCGCTTGTGGTCGGAACCGCCACCGCCCTGCTGGCCCTGGCCGGCCATCGGCGCGCCGCCCATCATGCCGCCGCCGGCCGCACCGCCACCGCCACCACCGGACGCGCCACCGCCACCGGACGGCATCACGCCGCCGCCACCAGCGGCCATCACGCCGGCCGCACCGCCGGGCGTCATCGACGCACCGGTGCCGCCACCGCCGGGGCCACCGTGGGGCATGCCGCCGCCACCGCCACCACCGAGGCCGGGCATGCCGCCGCTCGGGATGCCACCGCCGCCGCCACCGCCACCGGCCGCGTGGGTCGTCAGGTCAGGCCCACCCGTCGGGATGTGCCCACCGGGGCCACCGGAGCCCATCATGCTGTCGGGGCCACCGAGGCCCGGCATGGTGGTCGGGCGGTACCAGTCGCCCGGACGCGTGGTCGGCGTGCCGCCGACCTGACCGCCGCCGGCCGTGTTCGTCGCGGCGCCCTTCTCCCAGTGGCCCTCGACCCACTTGCCGGTCGACTGGTCGTAGTGACCGTCCTCCCAGCGACCCGGACCGGTCGGCTGGCCGACGCCACCGGGACCACCGGGGGCGTAACCGCCGGGGTTGCCGGGTCCACCGGGGCCGTAGCCACCGGGGTTGCCGGGACCACCAGGACCGTAGCCACCGGGGTTACCAGGACCGCCGGGGCCGTAGCCACCCTGTCCACCAGGCCCGTAACCACCGGGGCCGCCAGGACCGTAGCCACCGGGACCGCCGGGGCCGTAACCGCCAGGGCCGCCAGGTCCGTAACCGCCACCGGGCCCGTAACCACCACCAGGCCCGTAACCACCACCGGGGCCGTAGCCACCGGCACCGGGCAGGTTCGGCGGCTGATTCACCTGACCGCCACCCGCGGCGGGGGCGTAGCCGCCCTGCCCACCGGCCGGACCACCGGGGATGTTCGGCGGAGCCGACACGTGCGGACCGGGGCCCGCGCCGGAGGCGTGCGTGCCGCCGCCACCGGGGTTCTGGGCGTACTGCCCGCCCGCGCCCTGGGAGGCCTGGTTCATCTGGCCCTCGGTCAGCCCGAGACCGCCCGCGGAAGGCCGTGTGCTGCCGCCGCCGGGGCTGCTGCCCTTGTTGGCGATGGTCGAGATGGCCTGGATGACCTGCTCGGCCACCTTGGCGATCTCGGAGACCTTCTTGACCAGGTCCATCAGCTTGGTCAGCGAACCGGCCAGCTTGGACAGGAAGTCCGAGAGCTTCTTCGCGTACTTGCAGGCGGTGCTGACGATGTCCGCGATCGCGCCCGCGATGGCCGCACCGAAGGTGAAGATCGACGCCGCGAGCCACTGGATGATCTTCATGACCATGTCGGCCACGGCCTGGCTGATCAGGTCCATGATCATCTTGCGGACGGTCGCGACGAGCTGGCCCGCGCCGGAGACGGCCGCGGCGACACCGTTGCACGCCTTGGCGAGCGAGTCCATGCCGCCCGCGTGCTTGTCGGCAGCGGCGCGGTAGCCGTCGGCGGACGTGCCCGTCCACTGGCTCGTCTGCGAGACCGCGACGCGGCGGTACTCGGTAGCGATGCCCTGGACCTGGCCGCCCGCGGTCTTGAAGCTCTGCGCCATCTGCTGGATGGCCTGGGGGTTGCCCAGCAGGGCGTCGAACGGCTCGCGCAGGAAGTCGACGTGCTCGATCGCCCAGCTGAAGCCCGCGGAGAGGAAACCGCTCAGCGGGTTCGACGCGACGCCGACGATGTCCATCGCCGTGTTCGCGATGCCGAGGCCGGCGTTGATCCAGTCACCGCGCTCGACGGCCGAGACGGTCCCCTGGACGTCGTTGAACAGCTTGGCCGGGTCGGTGCCCTTCGACTGCGTCGCGGGGGCGCTCATCCTCTTCCCTTTCCTTGGAAGCCGAACGCGTTGTCGAGATCGACGTTCTCGTAGAGATCAGCGACCTGCTTGACGCCGTTGCACATGTCCATGATGGAGTCGGCGGCGTTGCCGAGTCCGTCCTGTGACTTGCCCGCGATCTGCAGGATGAACTGAGCGAGGAAGCTGCCGAAGATGCCGAACGCCTCGGTCGTGAGCGACGACGGATCCGCAGTGTCCGTCGCCGTGCGCATGCGGGCCGCGAGCTGGTCGATGGTCGCGGCATGAGTCCGCAACTCCTCGACGCTCACGTTGAACGAGTGGAACATCCCTACCCCCTGCTATGCCATGACGTCCGGCGGGTTGGTGAAGTAGTCGTCGTCGGGCCTGGTGTCCCGACGCTTCAACTCAGACTCCGGTTCCTCCTCGTCGGTTCCGTCACCCGAATAGCCGTGAGGCATCTGCTGCTTCACGAAGTCGAGCGCCGGGCTCTCGCCGACGAACTCGGTCATGATCTCCACGACCTTGCCGGACGCGGAGCGCTGCGCCTGGGTCGCGGCGGTCAGAATGGCGGACGCGATCTCGTCCGGGTCCATTCCCCGCGCGGCGGGCTTGATGTCCAGGGCGGTCAGCGCGCCCGAGGCGTTGACGGAGACCCTGATGAGCCCGTCCGGCGACTCGGCACTGCCTCCCACCTCCCCGAGCTGCGACGTCGCCTGCTCGGACTTCTGCTTGGCTGCCGCGATCTTCGAGTCGTACTGCGCCAGCCATTGGTCGGGCTGCATGGCCACCCCCGTGAGTGAATCCTTCGACGGTTCGATTCGCCGTAGACGCCCGTATCGTTTCACTCGTTCCCTGATCGTCGATACTTACGTTCCGAATACCGCCATCTGGGCTAACGAAAGGACCTCACCGTGGTCGAGGGGGTGCTGGAGATCGACCGGGTCTCCAAGCGCTACGGAGAGGTCGTCGCACTTCAGAACATGTCGTTCGACGTTCGTGGTGGCGAGCTGTTCGGTTTCGTCGGGAGCAACGGTGCCGGGAAGACCACCACCATGCGCATCGCGCTGGGTGTGCTCGCCGCCGATTCTGGTGAAGTTCGGTGGAACGGAAAGCCCATCGACATCGACACGCGTCGCCGGATCGGGTACATGCCCGAGGAGCGCGGGCTCTACCCGAAGATGAAGGTCCTCGACCAGCTCGTGTACCTGGCCGAGCTGCACGGCATGAGCACGAACGACGCGCACCGCTCCGCGGAGAACTGGATCTCCCGGCTCGGGCTGCGCGACCGGCGCACCGACGAGGTGCAGAAGCTGAGCCTCGGCAACCAGCAGCGCGTGCAGCTCGCCGCCGCGCTGGTGCACGAACCGGACGTGCTCGTGCTCGACGAGCCGTTCTCCGGGCTCGACCCCGTCGCGGTCGACGTCATGAGCCACGTGCTGCGCGAGAAGGCGTCCGCGGGGGTACCCGTCGTGTTCTCCAGCCACCAGCTCGACCTGGTCGAGCGGCTGTGCGACCGGGTCGGCATCGTGCGCAGCGGGTCGCTCGTCGCGTGTGGGACGGTGGACGAGCTGCGCGCCGGTGGCACCAGCAGGCTGGTCGTCGAGGTGCCGGAGGCCGTGAACGGCTGGACGGAAGGACTGGACGGGGTGCGGGTGATCGGGTCCGAGGGACGCCGCACGGTGCTGGAACTGGACCACGGCGTCGACGACCAGGTGGTGCTGCACGCCGCGCTGGCCACCGGCCCGGTGCACGAGTTCTCCCGGCAACGCCCGTCGCTCACCGAGCTCTTCCGCAACGTGGTCACTGAGGAGAGGACGGCGTGAGCCCCTTCAGGTCGGTGACGCTGGTGGCGCGGCGCGAGTTCGTCGCCAAGGTGCGCACCAGGTCGTTCCTCATCGGCACGGTGGTGATCATCGCGGTGCTCGCCGGGTACGTGCTGCTGCAGGCCGCGCTGTTCTCGGACGGCCAGCGCAGCGTGGTCGGGCTGACCGGCCAGGCCGTGCAGTTGGCGGATCCCTTGCGGGAGAAGGCGAAGGCCTTCGGCATCGAGGTCGAGACGCGCGACGTCACGACCGCGGAGAACGCCGAGCAGCTCGTCCGCGACGACGAGCTGGACGCGCTCGTCACGGGCGCGCCGCCCGCACTGCGGATGATCGTGAAGGACCAGGGCGACGACGTGCTCCGCAACGTGCTGGACGACGTGCTGCGCCAACAGGTGCTGGCCGCGCAGCTCGCCGAGGCCGGCCTGCCGCAGACGATCGCGCAGGAGCTGCAGAACGTCCGGGTCGCGGTGACGGCGCTCGAACCGGCGGACCCGTTGCGCGGCGAACGGCTCGCGGTCGGGCTCGTGGTCGCCGCGCTGCTGTACTACTCGCTGCTGGTCTACGGGACGATGGTCGCGCAGGGCGTGGTCGAGGAGAAGTCCAGCCGCGTCGTGGAGATCCTGCTCGCGACGCTGCGGCCGTGGCAGCTGTTGCTGGGCAAGGTGATCGGGCTCGGCGCGGTCGGGCTCGTGCAGCTCGTCCTGATCAGCGGCGTCGGCCTGCTGCTCGCGAGCGGGTCCGGCGTGCTGAGCATCAGCGGGGTCGGCGGCAGCGTCGTCGCGAACGGCGTGCTCTGGTACCTGCTCGGTTTCTTCTTGTACGCCACCGTGTTCGCGGCCGCCGCGTCGCTCGTGTCGCGACAGGAGGAGCTTCAGTCCGTGCTGACGCCGATCAGCATGACGATCATCATCGCGTTCGTCGTCGGCATCAACCTGATGATCCAGAACGCCGCGGGCACCGCGGTGACGGTGCTGTCGATGCTGCCGCCGTTCGCCCCGATCCTGATGCCGGGCCGGATCGCGATGGGCGTCGCGCCCGCGTGGCAGGTGCTGGTGGCCGTCGTGCTGGCGCTGGGCGCGATCGCCGCCATCACGTGGCTCGGCGGCAAGGTCTACGCGAACGCGGTGCTGCGCGTCGGCAGCCGGGTGAAGCTGCGCGAGGCGCTCAGGACCTGATCCGCCGGTAGCGGTCGAGCGCCACCTGCCGCTCGACCGCGTGGTCCACCACCGGTTCCACGACCTCGGTGACGTACCGGCGCACGTACTCGCCGTCGGGATCGAACTTCTCGGCCTGCGTCGCCGGGTTGAAGATCCGGAAGTACGGCGCGGCGTCCGTGCCGCAGCCCGCCACCCACTGCCAGTTGTGCTGGTTCGACGCGATGTCGCCGTCGACGAGGTGCTTCATGAAGTGCCGCGCGCCCCACCACCACGGCAGGTGCAGGTCCTTCACCAGGAAGCTCGCGACGATCATGCGCACCCGGTTGTGCATGAAGCCCTCCGCGAGCAGCTGCCGCATGCCCGCGTCGACGATCGGGAAACCGGTGCGCCCTTCCTGCCACGCGCGGAACAGCTCCAGGTCGTCGTCGTGCTCGATCCCGTCGAACCGGCGGTCGTAGTTCTGCCGCGCGGTTTCCGGCTTGTGCCACAGGACGTCCGCGTAGAACTCGCGCCACGCCAGCTCGGAGCGGAACGCGCCGTCGCAGCCTGCGAGCAGCGTGCGCGGGTGCAGCACCCCGAACTTGAGGAACGCCGACAGCCTGCTGGTGGCGTCGAGGTCGGGACGGTCACGCGTCTCGTCGTAGTCCGGCAGCCGCTCGTCGCGGAACCTCTCCCACAACGCCATCGCGTCCGGCAGCGGTTCGGCCGCGGGAATCTCGTTGCCGCGCGGCGGTTCCATCCAGTCCACAATGGACGCGTCCGTGTCGGCCGGCGCGCGCCACCCGTGCGCGAGCCACGCGGTGCGGAACGGCGTGAAGACCTTGAACGGCGTGCCGTCCGCCTTGCGCACCCGCCCCGGCGTCACCGCGTACGGCGAGCCGGAACGCACGAGCTCGATGTCCCCCAACGCTTTCTCGACAGCCTCGTCACGGCGGCGGCCGTACGGCGCGCAGTCGGCGGAGATGTGCACGCTCGCGGCACCGACCTCACGCGCGACAGCCGGGACGACCTCGGCCGGGTCGCCGTGCACGACCATCAGCCGCCCGCCGAGCTGCTCGTTCAACGCGTGCAAGCACTGGTGCAGGAACCGCACGCGCGCCTCGCCCGACGGCTTGAGCAGCCGGTCGTCGAGCACGAACAACCCCAACGCGCGTCCCGACCGTTCAGCGGCGGCCAGCAACGCGGGATGGTCGGCCGTGCGCAGATCTCGGCGGAACCACACGATGTTCACCAGGTGAACCTACAAAGCACGAAGCGCGCCTGCAGAACAGGCGCGCTTCGTCAGTGCTCGGAACGATCAGCGGTTCTCGATGGAGATGAAGTCCCGCTCGGTCGGGCCGACGTAGATCTGCCGCGGACGGCCGATCTTGGTCGCCGGGTCCTGGATCATCTCGCGCCAGTGCGCGATCCAGCCGGGGAGACGGCCGAGCGCGAACAGCACGGTGAAGAACTTCGTCGGGAAGCCCATCGCGCGGTAGATGAGGCCCGTGTAGAAGTCCACGTTCGGGTACAGCTTGCGCTGGATGAAGTAGTCGTCCGCGAGTGCGGTCTCCTCCAGCTGCTTGGCGATGTCGAGCAGCTGGTCGTCAGCGCCGAGCTTGCCGAGGATCTCGTCGGCGGTCTTCTTGATGATCGCGGCGCGCGGGTCGTAGTTCTTGTAGACCCGGTGGCCGAAGCCCATCAGCCGGACGCCGTCCTCCTTGTTCTTGACCTTGTTGACGAACGACTTCACGTCGCCGCCGTCGTTCTTGATCTTCTCGAGCATCTCCAGCACCGCGCTGTTCGCACCGCCGTGCAGCGGGCCGAACAGGGCGTTGATGCCCGCGGAGATCGAGGCGAACAGGTTCGCCTCGGACGAGCCGACCAGGCGCACGGTCGACGTGGAGCAGTTCTGCTCGTGGTCGGCGTGCAGGATGAACAGCAGGTCGAGCGCGCGTACCAGGTCCGGGTCGAGGTCGTAGGCCTCGGCGGGGAAGCCGAAGGTCATCCGGAGGAAGTTCTCGACCAGACCCAGCGAGTTGTCCGGGTAGAGGAACGGCTGGCCGACCGACTTCTTGTACGCGTAGGCCGCGATGGTCGGCAGCTTCGCCAGCAGGCGGATCGTGGAGATCTCGACCTGGTTGGCGTCGAACGGGCTCAGGCTGTCCTGGTAGAAGGTCGACAGCGCGGACACCGCGGAGGACAGCACCGGCATGGGGTGCGCGTCACGCGGGAAGCCGTCGAAGAAGCGCTTGAGGTCCTCGTGCAGGAGCGTGTGCCTGCTGATCTTCTGCGAGAAGTCCTCGAGCTGGGCCGTGGTCGGCAGCTCGCCGTAGATCAGCAGGTAGCTGACCTCGATGAAGTTCGAACGCTGCGCCAGCTGCTCGATCGGGTAGCCGCGATAACGCAGAATTCCCGCGTCACCGTCGATGTAGGTGATCTGGGAGGAGCAGGAGGCGGTGTTGACGAAACCGGAGTCGAGTGTGACGAGTCCGGTGGTGGCCAGCAGTTTCCCGAGATCGACACCGGCCGAGCCCTCGCTCGCCGGCACCACCTTCATCTCGAGCTCTCCGCCATCGTGGCGCAGCGCGACGGTACGGGTGTCGTTCGGCGCAGTCGTCGCGTCGGGCATTCAAGTCCCTCTCAACGCTCGGACGGGGTGGCTGGTCAGCTTGGTCAGCCGGTCGTCTTGTGGACCACCCCGTTGGGATCCAGTCAGTTCTCGCACGTTAGTCGGCGGCACCAGAACCAAGTGAATGGCTGGTAGCTAGCGTGCTACCCCACGGTAGTCCGTTCGTCGCGCTAATCCAGCTCACCGGACGGTGAGTTCGCTCGCAAAGGGTGGTTCGGCCCCGGCGCGAGAACACGTGATCGCGGCGGCCGCGGCGGCGAATGTGAGAGCTTCTGACCATTCATCAGTTGTGAGTGCACGTACTTTTTCCACGGCCAGTGCGTCGTGTTCGTGCAGCCAGGCGAGCAGAGCGCCCTGGACCGTGTCCCCCGCACCGATCGTGTCGACCACGTCGACCTTCGTCGGCGGCACCTCGACGAGGTCGTTCCCGGCGAGCACGGCCAGCCCGTCGCCCCCCTTCGTGAGCACGACGGCGACCGGTCCCTGCTTCAGCCAGCCCCGTGCGATCTCGATCACATCACCGCCGTCGGCCAGCCATTTGGCGTCTTCGACGGACACCTTCAGCAGCCCGACGTCCGGCAGCCACGACCGGAACCGCGCCCGGTAGGCGTCCGGGTCCCGGATGAGCGCGGCCCGGATGTTGGGGTCGAGCACGGTCAGCACCCGGCCGCTCTCCCTGCGCAGGACCTGCTCGTACGTCGTCGCGCCCGGCTCGAGCACCAGCGAGAGGGTGCCGAGGGAAACCGCTTTCGCGCCCTCCGGCAGCGGGCCGGGATCGGTGACCAGCCGGTCCGCGGTGCCGTCGGTGTAGAAGGAGTAGCGGGCCGAACCGTCCTCGGCCAGCCCCACGACGGCCAGCGTCGTCGGCTCCGGTCCACGTTGGACCAGGTCCGTCCGCGCGCCCGACGCGTGCAGCCTGGCGATGAGCGCCTCACCGAAGAGGTCGGTGGACACGCGGGACAGGAAGCTCGCGGGCGCCCCGAGCCGCGCGGCGGCCACCGCGACGTTGTACGGACCACCGCCGAGGCGCGGCGCCAGGTCGGCGAGCTCGCCGTCGGTCACCGGCACCAGGTCGACCAGTGCCTCACCAGCCACCACGATCACTTGGGACTCCCATCTCTCTGGAGCCCATCCAACAACAGTTCACCGAGCGCGGTGAACGCCTCGGCGTCCGAAACGCCCGCCCGTTTGGTGAGGACACCCGTCTGGATGCCCTCGATGAGCAGGCCGGCCATCTCGGCGAACAGCGTGGCGTGCACCTCGCGGAACACGCCCTCGCGCACGCCGTCCTGGATGAACGTGCGGATGCGCTCGGCGGCCGCGCGGGCGTTGCGCTCGTAGGTGGCGCGGGTCGGTGGGAACGCGCCGACGTCCTCGATGAACTTCTCGGAGGCCTTGCGCAGCTCCTGCGACGCGCCCGCGAGGTAGCTGCCGACGCGTTTGCGCACGTCGGTCATGGGTGCGATCTGCTGCTCGATGCGCCGGGCGGCGCCGCGGAAGTACAGCCCGACGATCTTGACGGCCAGCTGCTCCTTGCTGCCGGCGAGCGCGTAGAGCGTCGACTTGGAGCAGCGCAGGCGCGCGGCCAGGTCGTCCAGCGTGAAGTGGGCGAAGCCCTCCGCGAGGAACAGCGCCTCGAGCCTGGTCAGCAGCTCGGCCTGCCGCGTCGTGAGACCCCTCGTCATACCTGAGGAGCCTGCCACATCTAGTAGAAACAGTACTCTGGTACGTCCTACAGTACTGCTGAGAGTACTCAACGGAGGTCGAGGATGCCCGCCGAGCGGCTGCTGCCCACAACTGAAGCGGAAGACCTGATCGAGCTGGTCAGGGAGATCGCACGCGACGAGCTGGCGCCCCGTGCCGCCGCGGCCGAGGAGCACGCGCAGTTCCCGCGTGAGATGTTCCGGCTGCTCGGCAAGAGCGGTCTGCTCGGTCTGCCGTACGCCGAGGAGTTCGGCGGTGGTGAGCAGCCCTACGAGGTGTACCTGCAGGCGCTCGAGGAGATCGGCTCGGCGTGGATGTCGGTCGCCGTCGGCCTCTCCGTGCACGTCATGTCCTGCTACGGGCTGGCGACGTTCGGCACGCGGCAGCAGCAGGAGCAGTGGCTGCCCGAGATGCTCGAGGGCGAGCTGCTCGGCGGGTACGCGCTGTCCGAGCTGCACGCCGGCTCCGACGCGGCCGCGCTGTCGACCCGTGCCACGCGCGACGGCGACGAGTACGTGGTGTCCGGCCAGAAGGCGTGGATCACGCACGGCGGCGTCGCCGACTTCTACACGCTCATGGCGCGCACGTCGCCGGACGGCGGCAAGGGCATCAGCTGCTTCCTCGCGCCCGGCGTCGCGGACGGTCTGTCGGCCGCGACTCCCGAGCGCAAGATGGGGCTGACCGGCTCGGTGACCACCCAGCTGACGTTCGACCGGGTGCGGTTCTCAGCGGACCGCCTGATCGGCGCCGAGGGTGACGGCCTCAAGATCGCACTGTCCGCTTTGGACTCTGGCAGGCTCGGCATCGCCGCGTGCGCCGTCGGGCTGGCGCAGGCCGCGCTCGACGAGGCCGTGGCGTACGCCAAGACCCGCAGCCAGTTCGGCAAGCCGATCATGGAGTTCCAGGGCCTGGAGTTCCTGCTGGCCGACATGGCGGCGGCCGTCGACTCGGCGCGCGCGACGTACATCGCGGCGGCCCGGCTGCGCGACCGCGGCAGGCCGTTCCAGCGCGCGGCGTCGGTGGCGAAGCTCGTCGCGACCGACGCGGCGATGCGGGTGACGACGGATGCGGTGCAGGTGCTCGGCGGCGCCGGCTACACGCGTGACTTCCCGGTCGAGCGCTACATGCGCGAGGCGAAGGTGCTGCAGATCTTCGAGGGCACCAACCAGATTCAGCGACTGGTGATCGGCCGGTCGCTGAGGAAGTAGCACTGAGGAAGTGAGACCAGGGGGTGGGCAGGGCCCCGCGAGGCGCCTGACAGCACGACGTCGCGCCCGTGGGACGACCCGCCCACCCCGATATAAAGATCAGGACTCGCGGTAGTAGGGGTCGGCGACGACGCCCTCACCGAGCTCCTCGGAGAACGTGTAGACCTCGCGGCCCTGCACGAACACCCGCAGCGCGCGGCTCATCACGTCGAGCGGGTCGCCGGACCAGATGACGACGTCCGCGTCGAGACCGGGCTTGAGCGCGCCGACCCGGTCGTCCAGGCCCATGATCCGGGCCGGGTTGATCGTGATCGACCGCAGCGCGACGTCGCTGTCCAAGCCCTCCTTGACGGCGAGCGTCGCCTGGTGGACCAGGAAGTGGATGGGCACGACCGGGTGGTCCGTGGTGATCGCCAGCTCGATGCCCGCCCGCGCGAGGATGCCGGGGTTGCGCAGCGAGCGGTGGCGCAGCTCCACTTTGGACCGCGTGGTGAACAGCGGCCCGATGATCACCGGGATCTGCTTCTCCGCCACGACGTCCGCGATCAGGTGCGCCTCGGTGCCGTGGTTGAGGATCAGCTTGTAGCCGAACTCCTCGGACAGGCGGATGGCCGTCGCGATGTCGTCGGCGCGGTGGGCGTGCTGGCACCACGGCAGCTCGCCGTCGAGCACGCGCACCAGCACCTCGCACGTCTCGTCGCGGTCGAACGGCTTGCCGTCGGACTGCGCCTCGGCCCGCTTCGCCTTGTAGTCCTGCGCCTTGATCAGCGCGTCCCTGATGACCGCGGTGACGCCCTGCCTGGTCGACGGGACCTTCTTCTGGTCGCCGTAGACGCGCTTGGGGTTCTCGCCGAGCGCGGACTTCACCGAGACGGGCTCGCGCATCAGCATCTCGTCGACCGTGCGGCCCCAGCACTTCACGGCCACGGTCTGGCCGCCGATCGGGTTGCCGGAGCCCGGCTTGATCACCGCGGTGGTGACGCCACCGGACAACGCGTCGGCGAAGCCCAGGTCAGCGGGGTTGATCGCGTCCAGCGCCCGCATCCGCGCGCCGATCGGGTCGGTCATCTCGTTGGTGTCCTGACCGGCCCAGCCCTCGGCCTCCTCGTGCACGCCGAGGTGCCCGTGCGCCTCGACGAAGCCGGGCAGCACCCACGAGCCGTCCGCGTCGACGACGGTCGCGCCGTCCGGCACCTCGACCGACCCGGCCGGTCCGACGGCGACGATCCTGCCGTCCTCGATGAGCACGGTCCCGCCGTCGATGGGCTCGCCTTCGACCGGGACGACGTATCCGCCAGTGATCGCGATTGTCATGGTTAGCTACGCTAACAAAGAATCAGCGTCTCGACAGCTTCAACCAGCCCAAAGTTGCACGTGAGAGCGCGACCATCCCGTGCTGTGAAAACACTCGTCACCCTGCTCCTGCTCGGGCTCACACCGCCCTCGCCTGCCGCGCCCCAGCTGACCCAGCCGATCTACTCGTACGCGGACGCGATCCGCGAGACGGTGTACGTCGAGTCGACGATCGACGGCGACGGAGACGGCCGGCTCGACCGGATCGTCGCGGACGTCATCCGGCCGAGAACGACCAAGAAGATCCCGGTGCTCATGGGCGCGTCGCCGTACCACGCGCCGTGGAGCAACATGACCGCGTTCAACGAGGACCAGGTCGTGCCGCACGACTCGGGCCACAAGGACCTGGTCGACGACGGGCACCCTGACCTGTTCCCGTACTTCTACGACAACTACTTCGTGCCGCGCGGCTACGCCGTCGTCGCGGTGGACATGGCGGGCACGCGGTTCTCCGAGGGCTGCCCGGACCTCGGCGGCCCGAACGAGGTGCTCGGCACCAAGGCGGTCATCGACTGGCTGGGCGGCAGGGCGAAGGCGTTCGACCGCGACGGCAGGCGGGTCACGCCGGACTGGACGACCGGCAACGTCGGCATGTACGGCACGTCGTGGGACGGCACCCTGCCCCAGTACGTCGCCACGACGGACGTGCCGAACCTGAAGACGATCGTGCCGAACGGGGCGATCTCCAGCTGGTACGACTACACGCGCGTGGACGGGATCAAGCGCAGCCCCGACCACGCGGACTGGCTCG
This sequence comes from Lentzea tibetensis, assembly GCF_007845675.1. Classification (GTDB taxonomy): domain Bacteria; phylum Actinomycetota; class Actinomycetes; order Mycobacteriales; family Pseudonocardiaceae; genus Lentzea; species Lentzea tibetensis. The sequence goes on from NZ_VOBR01000014.1 coordinate 119,937, forward strand.
CGGACCTCGTGATGAGCACGCAGTCGCGGCCGAAGTGCGCCGAGGAGCACGCCGAGCTCGTGCGGCGGGCCGAGCAGAACGCCGACTACAACTCGTTCTGGGCAGAGCGGAACATCACCGATGACGCGCACAAGGTCAAGGCCGCGGTGTTCGCGATCCACGGCCTCAACGACACCAACGTGACCACGCGCCACTTCAGCCGCTGGTGGCAGAACCTGAAGGCGCCGCGCAAGCTCTGGCTGTCGCAGAGCGGGCACGCCAACCCGCACTACTTCGCGCCCGACCGCTACGTCGCGACCGTGCACCGCTGGTTCGACCACTGGCTGCGGGGCATCGACACCGGCATCATGCGCGAGCCCGCCGTCGACGTGGAGCGCTCGCCCCAGATCTGGGAGTCCAGCCGGACCTGGCCCGTGCCCGGCACCCAGCGAACGATCGCGCTGGGCGGGCAGGTGTTCACCGACGACCCGGAGCTGACCCGCGACCAGCTCGTCGGGCCGGAGGGCGAGGGTCACCGGCTGCTGCACGTGACCGAGCCGCTGACCTCCGACTCGAGGATGAGCGGCACCCCGAAGATCACGCTGCGGGTATCCGCGAACGTGCCCAACACACCGCTGAACGCGTTCCTCGTCGACCTCGGTGAGGACACCCGCGTCGTCGACGACGGATGGGGCCTGCAGGTGGTCGCCGGGCCCGAGCGGTGCTTCGGCGAGGGGCTCGGCGCGGACACCGGTTGCTACCGGAACTACGAGTACGCGACGAAGACGGCCCCGTACCGGATCGTCACCCGCGGCACGCTGGACGCGGCGCACCGCTACACGCTGAGCCGCGCCTTCCCGCTCACGCCGGGCGTGCCGGAGACGTTCCGCTGGGAGCTCCAGCCGAACGACTACGTCTTCAAGGCGGGACACCGCATCGGCGTGGTGATCGCGGCGAACAACGCGGCGGGCCCCTCGTGGCCCTACCGGCCTGCCCAGCCGTCCGGCGAGATCACCGTGAGGAGCGGATCGATCAGCCTGCCCATCGCACGGCGCTAGGGCTCGCAAAAGCACTACTAGGCCAGCCAGATGATGAGCGCCGCGAGCAGCACCCAGTGACACGCCCCGGCGATCGCGAGCCGTGCGGTCCGGCTATGAGTGAACAACCACGAGAAGCCCCAGCTGGCGGGGGCGAACAGCAGCAGCACGAGGAAGTAGCTGAGCGGCAACGGCCACACCTCCTCGCGCCACGGGTGATCCGGCGCCGCCGTCCAGAAGTAGACGGAGAAGAAGCTCACCAGGAACACGCAGAGGTGCACCGCGTACCTCGGCACGACCAGGCAGGCCGCCATCGGCAGAGCGGCGAGCGCCCAGCCCGACAGGGCCAGCGGAAGGGAGTAGCACCCGCTCGGCGTGCAGTACAGCGCGTCGAGCAGGCGGTCGACGGGCTCGAAGACGAACCCACCGACCAGCACACCGGCGAAGCCGAAAGCGACCGCCAGCCACACGACGCCCCTGGGAGGATCCTCAAGCGACCCCTCGCCGGCGGCTTCCACCTCCACCGGAGGGCGGTGGGTCGCTTCGGCTCGCACCGGCCGAACTGCGCGTCGTCGGCGGGGTTTCCGCGAAATCCCGCCCAACAGCGCACCCACGAACACAAGACCCAGCAGCAACCAGAAGCCGCGCCGTCTGGCGCCCGAGTCGTCCACGATCACCAGACGCGCGGCGACCCCGCTTTTGTGCACTCGCCGGGCACCGCACTACAGCGGACGGATGCCCCACCGGCCGCCCCAGGACTCACCCGGTGCCAGGTGAATGAGGCCGGTGCCCGAGTTCAGCGCGTCCGGCGGGCACGTCATCGGCTCGATCGCGCACGCGCGGCCCCGGTCCGGATACCCGTCGGGGGTGTAGACCTGGACCCAGCGGAAGTCCGGGTCGGCCCACACCTCGACGCCGGAAGCGGGGCCGCGCAGCACGTGGTGGATCAGCCCGTCAGAATCCGGTTCGCAGCCGCCGAAGGGGGTGTCGAGGTGCACGGTCCGCAACGGCCTGCCCGCGCGGAAGTCGAACTCGGTGCCCTCGACGCTCCGCGCGGGGCCGGTCGGCACCATGCGTTGCGGGTCGAGGTCGAGCACGGTCGTGGCGGCCAGGGTCAGCTCGCAGTCGTCGGTCTGCGCGTTGCCGGCCCTCGGGTACGGGTGCGTGCCGACGCCGAACGGGGTCGGCCCGTCACCGACGTTGTTGACGCCGTGCGTGACGGTCAAGCCGTGCTCGTCGAGCGCGTAGCTGACCGTGGTGTGCAGTGCGATGGGCCAGCCCGGCTGCGGCTCGATCGTCGTCTCCAGCACCACCAGCGACCCGGTGTGCTCGACGACGTCCCACGGCCTGCGCCGGACGAGGCCGTGGATCGCGTTGCCGCGCGCGGGTTCCGTGACGTCGAGGTGCTGGACGGTTCCGTTGAGCGACCACGTGGCGCCCGCGGTGCGGTTGGGCCACGGCACCAGGACGGAGCCCGCGCCCATCGGGGGTTTCTCGTCGGGGCCGAACGACTCGACGTACGGCACGCCGTCGGACTCGAACGACCTGAGCCCCGCGCCGACCAGCGTGATCACGGCGCTGGAGCCGCCGTATGAGATCCCCAACATGTTGCAGAAGAGTACGGGTCCGAGGAGGAGATTCGCGCCCATGAAGACTCACCACCTGAACTGCGGCACCTTCCGGCCGCTGCTCGGCGGCGGCGAGCTGGTGTGCCACACGCTGCTCGTCGAGACCGAGCAGGGCCTCGTGCTCGTCGACACCGGGTTCGGCACGCACGACGTGCGCGAGCCGGCGCAAACGATGGACCGGCTGTTCCGGACCGCGATGAGACCCGCGCTCGACCTGGCGGAGACCGCCGCGCACCAGGTCGAGCGGCTCGGCTACCAGCGTTCCGACGTCCGGCACATCGTGCTCACGCACCTGGATCTCGACCACGCGGGCGGGCTGCGGGACTTCCCGGACGCCACCGTGCACGTGCTGGAAGAGGAGTTGGCCGCGGCGATGAACCCCGTCACCCGCGGCGACCGCGGCCGCTACCCGGCGATCCAGCGGTCAGGCGTCGAGAACTGGGCGACGCACACCGCGAGCGGCGAGCCGTGGTTCGGTTTCGAGGCCGTGAGGTCCATCCCCGGCCTGCCGGAGGACATCCTGCTGGTGCCGCTCGTCGGGCACACTCGCGGCCACACCGGTGTCGCGGTGCGCGGTGACGACAAGTGGCTGCTGCACGCGGGTGACGCGTACTTCTTCCGCGGCGAGGTGCAGCGACCGCCGTCGTGTCCTTGGCTGCTGAAGACGTTCCAGCGCGCCGTCGAGACCGTTCCCGAGCTGCGACTGTCCAATCAGGACAGGTTGCGGGAGCTGGTGGCAGAACACGCCGACGAGGTCGACGTGTTCTGCGCCCACGATCCGGTCGAGCTCACTTCGAGAGCTTCTCCGGGTGGATCTCGACCCGCCCGTGCGTGACGCGGTTGATCCCCCACAGCACGAGGCCGGCGGCCAGCAGGTAACCGGCGATCTTGTAGTCGTCCCACGGACGGCCGGACAGCACCGGCATCGCGAGGTACGCACAGGTGATCGCACCGAGCACCGGCGCCCACGTCGGCGCGCGGAAGTGCTTGTGCTCGGCCTTCTCCTTGCGCAGCACCAGAACCGCGACGTTGACGATGGTGAAGACGATCAGCAGCAGCAGTGACGTGGTGCCACCGAGCTTCGCGATGTCCGCGGTGGACACCAGGATGACCGCGATGCCGCTGGTGAAGACGATGGAGATCCACGGCGTGCGGCGGAACGGGTGCACCGTCCCGAAGAATCTCGGGATGATGCGCTCGTTCGCCATGCCGTAGATCAACCGGCTGGCCATCAGCATGTTGATCAGCGCGGAGTTGATGACCGCGAACAGGCCGATCAGGGAGAACACCCACAGCGGGAAGCTGGGCGCGCCGACCTGCACGACCCGCAGCAGCGCGCTGCTACCGGCCTTGGCGAGCTCGTCGGACGGGATGAGCAGCGACGAGGTGATCGCGACCGCCACGTAGATCAGCGCGGCGGCGCCCATGCCCCACAGCATGGCCTTCGGGAAGATCCGCACCGGGTCCTGGCACTCCTCGGCCATGTTGACCGAGTCCTCGAACCCGACCATGGCGAAGAACGCGAGCGCGGTGGCGGACGTGACCGCGAGCAGCGCGGTCTGGCCGGGCGCGGTGTGGATCTCGGTGAGCCTGCCGGGATCGCCGTCGCCGACGGCGATGGCGTAGATGCCGATCGCGATGACGATCAGCAGGCCCGACAGCTCGATGCAGGTGAGCACGACGTTGGCCTTGACCGACTCGGACACACCCCGGAAGTTGATGCCGGCGAGCGCGATGATGAAGAGGATCGCGACGAGCGTCGCCGAGACGGTGAACGTGTCGGAGAAGAACTCCTTGATCACCGACTGCAGGTACGTGCGTCCGAACGCGAGCGCCGCCGACGACGCGGACGTGATGCCGGAGCTCATGACCGCGAAGGCGACCATGAACGTCAAGAACTGGATCTTGAACGCCCTGTTGGTGTACAACGCGGCGCCCGCGGCCTTGGGGTACTTGCCCACCAGCTCGAGGTAGCTGAAGGCAGTGAGGAAAGCGACGACGAACGCGAGCAGGAAGGGCAGCCAGAGCGCCCCACCGATCTTCCCCGCGACGTTGCCCGTGAGCGCGTAGATGCCCGTTCCGAGGATGTCGCCGATCACGAAGAACAGCAGCAGCTTCGGGCCGATGGCCCGCTTGAGCTCCGGTTGTTCCGTCGACGGAGTCGCTTCAGCCATGCCAGAAGATTGTGCCCCACATGCCAGACGACCAGCGGAAGTGATCGTGATCGTCACCCGTATGGTGTAAGACATGCGCCTCGCGTGTCTCCTGATGGCAACAACGCTGCTCACGGCATGTGCCGAGGACACGCCACCCCCTGCGTTGGGCACGGCCGGCGAGCTGGCCACGACCCTGACCCAGGCGGCACGCGCGAAGGGCGGCTACAGCTTCTCCCTCACGTCCCGCAGCGGCCCGGCGTCCGGCACCGTGCGCCTGACCGACCGCCCGTCGCTGGACGTGACCCTGGACCGCGTCGTGCGGACCGGCGGGCAACCCGAGCGCCTGCGCTTCGTCTCCACGGACCAGACCTACGTGCTCCTGCCCCCGGTGTTCGACCTGCCGCAGGCGAAGCCGTGGGTCAAGCTCGACCGGGCTCAAACCGACGAGTTCACCGCGGGCATGCTGGCCTACTTCGACGCGGCGGCGCAGCAGGCGTTGTTCACCGAGCACCACCTGAAGGCCGTGGCACAGGGCAAGCTGACGTCGACGGTCGAGCGCGACGGCAAGACCACCTACGCGGTGACCGTCGAGGTCACGACGTTCACCATCACCGTCGAGGGCGGCCTGCCCACCAGGATCGTGGTGTCGACGCCCTCCGAAACGGGCCCGATCGTGGACGAGGCGTCGTTCAGCTGGGGCGCCGTGGCCGACATCAGCGCCCCGAGCCCGGACTCGATCAGCCCGCGGAGCTGAACCGGTACCGCCAGATCGCGGGCAACAACAACGTCGCCCCGACGGCGGCCACCACGACCAGCACCCCACCACCGGCGACCGCACCGGACGTACCGATCATCGCGCCCGTGGTGCCGTGCAGGAGATCCGCGATCCGCGGCCCACCGGCCACCACGACGATGAACACGCCCTGCATGCGTCCGCGCATCTCGTCGGTGGCAGCCGACTGCAGAATCGCACCCCGGAACGCCATGGACACCATGTCCGCGGCACCGGCGAGCGCGAGGAACACCGCGGCCAGCCACAGCGCGTGACTGAGCCCGAACCCGACGATCGCGATCCCCCACGCGACCACGGCCCACACGACCGCCGCACCGTGCCGCGACACCTTGGAGATCCACCCGGACGTCAGCCCGCACACCACCGCGCCGATGGGAATGGCCGCGAACAACACCCCCAGCGCCAACCCGCCACCGGGCGGGTCACCGAACGTCTCCTGCGCCATCTCGGGGAACAACGCACGCGGCATCCCGAACACCATCGCGACGATGTCGAGCACGAACGAGGCCAGCAGCACCTTCTGCAACGCCAGGTACCTGAAACCGTCCAGCACGTCCCGGATACCGGCCCTCCGCGACTGCCCGCTCAGGGGAGGCATGGGCGGCAACTTCCACACCGCCCAGATCGTGAGGACCAACGCCACCGCGTCCACGAGGTACAAGGTGGACAGTCCGACGACCGGCATGAACGCACCCGCGAGCAACGGCCCGAGCACCGCCCCGAACTGCATGACCGTGGACCCGAGCGCCCCAGCCGAAGGCAACAGCTCAGCAGGCACCAGCCGCGCGATCGACGCACTGCGCGCAGGCGAGTTCAACGCGAAGAACACCTGCTGCAACCCCAGCAACGCGATGACCAGCCACACCGACCCGACGTTCAACGCAGCCTGCACCCACAACAACACCGAGGCGACCGCAATACCGGTGTTCGTGGCGATGAGGAGCTTGCGCCGGTCACGCGTATCCGCGATCGCGCCACCCCACACCCCGAAGACGAGCAACGGCACCAACGCCACACCCGCCGCGACCCCGACCCAGGCCGACGACCCGGTGAGGTCGAAGACCTGCTTGGGCACGGCAACGGCGGTCAGCTGACTGCCGATCGCGGTGACGATCGTGGTGAGCCACAACCTCCGGTACGCGGGGATGCGCAGCGGACGCGTGTCGATCACGAACAACGAGCGCGCGCGAACCCCCGGAGCAGCCACGTTGGTTAGCTTACGACAACTAACAACGGGTTTACCTGGTTGTGCCGGAGACCACGACCAGCCGCTCAGGCGGGTTGCCGGTGTGCCCCGCCCCGCGCTCCGCAGGCGCGTCGACACACGGCCCGCAGGTCAGAAACGGGCCACTCACGCACATGCCCATCGGGCCGCCCGGTCGCGCCCGCGCTCACGCGGGCGTCCCCCGGACACGAGAAACCCCCGAATCGATGCTCGCAGCCGGCACCGACAATCCCGGCCGCGCCGACACGTCAGCCGCGAAACCGGGGTACGGAAGGCCGCACTTTCTGCGGGGCGGCGGAGACCCCCGCGAGCGGAGCGAGGCCAGCACGCCCAGCGGCCCACCACGAACCCGGCAGACCCCAAGGCCGCCCACACACCAACCGGTCAACACGGCGAGCACCAGCCGAGCCGAGCCGAGCCGAGCCGAGCCGAGCCGAAAAGCGTGGCGGACACGGCACGCGGCCGTGCTCACGCAGGCGTCCCCGCACGTGAGAACCCCCCGATCCATGCTCTCAGCCAGCACCGACAACTCTGCGCCCGCAGAAACGGAAGAGGGCAAAGCGAGAACCGGCAGGTGCATGGCGGGCACAACGGCCAAGGCAGGTGCCGAGCGAGCACCAGCCGAACCGGCAAGCACCAAGGGAGCACCAGCCGAACCGGCAAGCACCAAGGGAGCACCCACCCAACCGGCAGGCGCCAAGGGAGCCCCAGCGAACCGGCAGATACCAAAAGAAAGAGCGCCCGCCGCGCTAGCAACCCCCGCACTGCCGAACGGGCGCGGCCCCCGAGCACAAACCGGCGGCCAAATAAACAGAACAAACTTTCCCGGAGGGCAGGGGGTGGGGAGGGTCTCGCTGATCAGGCGCAGCCTTGCCACATCGAAAATGCCCTGTCAAGGCAGCTTTTCCGCCTTGACAGGGCATTTTCGATGTGGCGACCTCTGGTGATCAGCGAGACCCTCCCCACCCACCACCGCAACCCAAAGCTCTAGGGAGCAACACGCTCCAACTGCCACCCATCCCGCCCAAGCCGGAACCGCAACCGGTCATGCATCCGATCCCGCCGCCCCTGCCAGAACTCGACCTCCTCGGGCCGAATCCGCCACCCACCCCAGTGGGGAGGAACAGGAATCTGCTCGGTATCGGCGAACTGCCGCTCAATCTTGTGCAACGCGGATTCCAAAGTGGACCGCCCACCGACGACGCGCGACTGGGGAGAAGCCCAAGCCCCCATCTGCGACCCACGAGGCCGAGAAGCCCAGTAGGCAGCAGTCTCGACGGGCCCGACCTTCTCGACGGTGCCACGCACATGGGCCTGCCGCTGCATCGCGAACCACGGGAAGGTGGCGGACGCGTACCGGGTGGCCATCAGGTCGTGGGACTTGTTGGACGTGTAGTTGGTGAAGAACACGAGCCCGCGGTCGTCGAGCCCCTTGGCGAGCACGGTGCGCGACGACGGACGCCCCTTGGTGTCCGTGGTGGCGAGCACCATCGCGTTGGGCTCCGGGAGACCAGCACCGGCAGCCTGGTCCAGCCACAGCTGGAGCTGCTCGTGCCACGTGGCGGCGAGCTCGGACTCTCCGAGCGAGCCCTGCTCGTACGACACGCGCATCGCCGGCAGCGCGATGTTCGTGGTCTCCGTCATCGGTTACCTCCAGCGCGGGAACTTGTGGTCCTCGGACCAGCGACCGTACGGGTTAACGACCGATCACGGAACCGCCTGCGCGGTGATGACGAACACCCCTATTCGTAACTGTCCGTGCGGTTGCCGTTCTTTATCGAGCACGTGATCGAGTCAGATGACCACGGGCAGTGAGTCGAATCCGCGCATGGCCAACACCTTCCGGCGGACCGGCTCCCCGGCAAGGGTGAGGTTCGGGAACCTGGTGAACAACTGCGCGAACAACACGTCGGCCTGCAGCCGCGCGAGCGCGGCGCCGAGGCAGAAGTGCGTGCCGCCGCCGAGGCTCAGCGGACGTGCGTCTTGACGACGCAGATCGAACGACGCGGGGTCCGGGAAGCGGGCCGGATCGCGGTTCGCCGCACCCAGGAAGCCTGTGACGGCTACGCCTTCGGGCACGTCCACGTCCCCTATTCGAGTGGCTCTGCCGGTCACCCGCAGCACCATCTGGGCGGCCGAGTCCCAGCGCAGCGCCTCGTCGAACACCGCGGTCGCCAACTCAGGCAGCAAGCGTGCCTGATCAGGAAAAGTCACCAACGCGCGCGTGGCGTTGCCGACGAGGCCGGTCGTGGTCTCGAAGCCGGCGCCGAACACGAGTGCGAGCAGGTCGATCGCCTCGTCGTCCTCGGCGTCGGAGGCGGCCAGCACCGAGACGAGGTCGTCGGCGGGCGTGCCGCGCCGGAACGTCAGCAGGTCCTGGAAGTAGGCGCGCACCTGCACGGTCGCGTCGTCGGCGCGCTTGAGGGTGTCGCCGTCGATCACCGGGTCGAAGAGCTTCGACATGTCGTCGATCAGCCAGCGGAACTGGGGCTGGTCGGGCCGCGGCACACCGACCAGGTCGCCGATCACGGACACCGGCAGCGGGAACGACACGGTGTCCTGCAGATCCACCACCGCGCCACCGGCGCCGAGGTCGGCCAGCCTGCCGAGCACGCGGTCGACGTTCTCCTCGACGGTCGGGCGCTGCGCCTCGATGCGGCGCGTGGTGAAGCCCCTGCTGAGCAGCCGCCGCAACCTGCTGTGGTCCGGCGGGTTCTGGTACAGCAGCGAAGTGTGCATGAACCGCGTCGACGGGTGGTCGCGCCAGCCCGGCTTGTTCTCGTCGGCCCACGCGCCGTCCGGCGTGCGGAACTCGGGGCCGGTCAGCACCTGTTCGACGTCCGCGTAGCGGGTGAGGAAGTAGGCGCCGAGGTTGGCGTTGAAGTAGACCGGCTGCCGTTCGCGCAGCTCGTCGTACACCGGGTACGGGTCGGCGATGCCGGCTTCCGCGGTCCACAACGACAGGAGGGTCGCTTCTAGTTCGTCAGAGTGCACATCAGGGACAACGCATCAAACGCCGATTGAGGTCGGAGAGATGCCGAGTGGCGGTGACCACGTCGTCCGCCAGCACCGTCGCCAGCGACCCGCCGCGTGGGAGCGGGACCAGCGAATACCAGTCGCCGCTGACGACCGCCGGATTCCCGTTGTCCAGCACCAAATGAGACCCCATCACCCGTTTGCCCGCGAGTCCGGCCGGACTCCGGTCGACACCGGGGTCACCGATCACGACCCGCTGGTGCAGCAACGGTTTCCCGTCTCGACTGGCGCGCACCGTGCTCGCCAGGTGACCCGCCTGCTCGCCGGAACGCCCGAGCACCAGCACTTCCCGCGCGTGCAGCACGGCCGTGGCGGCCAGCGACACCGAGAGCACGGCCTCGTGACGCGCACGGGAGGTGACGACGGTCGGCTCCGGCAGGTAGACGATCTCCGCGTCGTCCTCGGCCTCGACGTCCACCGTCATGCGGCTGCCGTCGTCGCGCGGGCCGGGCAACGCCACCGTCGCGGCGACACCGCGCAGGTCCAGCCGCGCTCCCCTGCCGACCCGCACGGTCAGCGTCAGCTCGTCCCCGCCGAGCGGCGCGGTGACCGAGCTGACCAGGTGCACGAGCGCGGTCGGGCCCGGTTTCCGGTGCGGCACCAGGGTGAGCGGCGTCATCGACCGCAGGTCGCGCACGACGCTGTTGCCGTGCGCGTCCCGCGTGACGGTGACCAACGCGGCAGCCTTCACAGCTGGTCCAGCACCCACTTGGCGACGTCGGGCGCGTTCGGCGTCTCGACCAGCGACTGGGTGATCACCGGCAGCTCGCCGCGCATGCGGTGCGCGTCGGACGTCATCACGTCCATGTCCGCCCCGACGTACGGCGCCAGGTCGGTCTTGTTGATCACCAGCAGGTCCGCGGTCGTCACGCCGGGACCGCCCTTGCGCGGCACCTTGTCGCCGCCCGCGACGTCGACGACGAAGATCTGCCGGTCGACCAGTCCCCTGCTGAACACCGCGGTGAGGTTGTCGCCACCGCTCTCGATGATGATCAGATCGAGGTGCCCGAAGCGTTCCTCCAGCCGTTCCACGGCATCGAGGTTCGCGGTGATGTCGTCGCGGATCGCGGTGTGCGGGCAGCAGCCCGTCTGCACGGCCTCGACGCGCGCCGAGTCGAGCACGCCCGCCTTGCGCAGGAAGTCCGCGTCCTCGGTGGTGTAGATGTCGTTGGTGACGACGGCGAGCTCCAGCTGCTCGCCGAGCGCGCGGCACAGCGCGGCGGTCAGCGCGGTCTTGCCGCTGCCGACAGGTCCGCCGATGCCGATGCGGAACGTCGGTCCGTGGTGGTGATCGTGCTGGTCGGGACCGTGATCAGCTCCCAAAGAGACGCACCTCTTCCTGGTGGTGGCGGTCGTGCGCCTCGGCCAGCAGGTCGAGTGCGGGTGAACCGATGGCCGGTAGTTCCTTCGTCGCCTGCTCCGCGACCTGACGCAGGTCCGGCGCCAGCCGCGCGACGATCGCGTTGACACCGAAGGGATCCAGGCCGAGCAGGCGCACCGCCGCGCTCGCCGGTCCGCTCACGGCGAGATAGGCGCACGTCAGCGCGGCCTCGTACGGGTCTTCGACGAGCACGCCGACGACGATCGGGTGGTGCGGGTTGCGAGGCAGCTCGTCGAGCCGCGCAGAGGGCCACGCGCGCCGTGCCGCCCTGAGCATGCCGCGTCCCTGCGCTCGCGAAGCCGCCCGTTGCGCCGGTGACGGCGTGCGCGCGTCGAGCTCCGCGTCCAGCTCGTCCAGGTCCCCGCGCGCGGCGGCGAACCCCGCCGCGAGCAGTCCGGCGGTGTGCAAACGCCCGTACAGGAAGGATTCCAGCGACTTCTCGTCCGTGACGAGCCTGCGCGCGGCCGCCTCCTCCAACCCTCCCGAGTGGACGTGACCACCGCCGGGGAAGCGGGAGTCGGCGAGGATGAGCGCGGTGATCATCAGAACAGGAAGTAGCGCTGCGCCATGGGCAGCTCGGTGGCGGGCTGCGGCTCGATCAGCTCGCCGTCGACGTGCACGGCGAAGCTGTCCGGGTCCACGCGCACGCGCGGCATGGCGTCGTTGAGGATCATGTCCGCCTTGCCGACGCCGCGGGTGTTCTTCACCGGCAGCACGCGCCGCGCGAACCGGTCCGCGATGCCGTCCTCGATCGCCTGCTCCGACACGAAGTGCACGCTGCTCTGCGCACCGGCGGACGCACCGAACATGGGCCGCGCGAACACCGGCTGCGGCGTCGGGATGGACGCGTTCGCGTCACCCATCGCGGCCCACGCGATGAACCCGCCCTTCAGCACGACGGACGGCCGCACGCCGAAGAACTTGGGCTCCCACAGCACGAGGTCCGCGAGCTTGCCCGGCTCGACCGAGCCGACCTCGTCGTCGATGCCGTGCGCGATGGCCGGGTTGATCGTGTACTTCGCGACGTAACGCCGGGCGCGCAGGTTGTCCTCGCCGCGCCGCTTCAGCATCACGTGCGCGGTCTGCCACGTCCGGATGATCACCTCACCGACCCGGCCCATGGCCTGCGAGTCGGAGCTGATCATCGAGATGGCGCCGAGGTCGTGCAGCACGTCCTCGGCCGCGATCGTGCTCGGCCGGATGCGGCTCTCCGCGAACGCCAGGTCCTCGGGCACCGAGGGGTTGAGGTGGTGGCAGACCATCAGCATGTCGAGGTGCTCGTCGAGCGTGTTGACGGTGTGCGGCCGGGTCGGGTTCGTCGACGACGGCAGGACGTTCGGCTCGGAGACGATCTGGATGATGTCGGGCGCGTGCCCGCCGCCGGCGCCTTCCGAGTGGTAGGCGTTGATGGACCGACCGGCGATGGCGTCCACTGTGGACTCCAGGAAGCCCGCCTCGTTCAGCGTGTCGGTGTGGATCGCGACCTGCACGCCGGACTCGTCGGCGATCCGCAGGCACGCGTCGATCGCGGCGGGCGTGGTGCCCCAGTCCTCGTGCAGCTTGAACCCGCCCGCGCCGCCGACGAGCTGCTCGCGCAACGCCTCGTCGCGAACCGTGTTCCCCTTGCCCAGCAGCAGGACGTTGACGGGCAGGTGGTCCATCGCGGTCAGCATGCGGCCCAGGTTCCACGCGCCGGGCGTCACCGTCGTGGCCTTCGTGCCCTCCGCGGGCCCGGTGCCGCCGCCGATCAACGTGGTGAGCCCGGACGCCAGCGCCTCGTCCACGATCTGCGGACAGATGAAGTGCACGTGGCAGTCGATGCCACCGGCGGTCAGGATCTTCCCGTTGCCGGACAGGATCTCCGTCGACGGGCCGATCACGATGTCGACGCCGTCCATGGTGTCCGGGTTGCCCGCCTTGCCGATCTTCTCGATGCGGCCGTCGCGGACGGCGACGTCGGCCTTGACGACGCCCCAGTGGTCGAGGATCACCGCGCCGGTGATCACCAGGTCCGGGGCGCCCTCGGCACGGGTCGCCATGCCCTGCCCCATGGACTCGCGGATGACCTTGCCGCCACCGAAGATGACCTCGTCGCCGGAACCACCGGCGCGGCAGCGGTCTTCGGTGACCTCGAGGTAGATGTCCGTGTCCGCCAACCGGATCCGGTCACCGGTCGTCGGGCCGAGGAGCTCGGCGTAGCGCTCGCGATCGATCGTCATCGTTGCAGTCCAGGAACTCGGCGCAGCCCGGCGAGTGGAACGAGGACGACCTCGCGTTCGACACCCGGTTCGAACCGGGTCGCGGTGCCCGCCGGGATGTCGAGCCGGTAGCCCCGCGCGGCCTCGCGGTCGAACTCCAGCCCGGTGTTGACCGCCGCGAAGTGGAAGTGCGACCCGACCTGCACCGGCCGGTCCGCGGTGTTGACGACGACGAGCGTGCGGCGCTCCCGGCCGGGGTTCAGCTCGACCGGCTCGCTGCCGACGACCACCTCACCCGGTGCGGGCGCACCGCTCGGCGCGATCGGCCCGTGCACGGTGACGAGCTTCGTGCCGTCCGGGAACGTGGCCTCGACCTGGACGGACTCGATCATCTCCGGCACACCGGGCAGCACCTGCTCCGGCGCGAGGACCGCGCGTCCGCTCTGCATCAGCTCGCTCACCGTGCGCCCGTCCCGCGCGCCTTCGAGCACGTGGTCGGTGATCAGCGCGACGGCCTCCGGGTAGTTCAGCAGCACACCGCGTTCGAGCCTGCGGCGAGCCACGTCCGCTGCGACGTGCACGAGGAGCTTGTCCTGCTCGTGCGGAGTCAGGTGCATGCGACATGGTCTATCACGCGGAAGCGCTCTACCGCAGAGTGGAAACAAGCCCGAAACGATTGTGTCAGCGTCTCAACAGGCGTTGAGTTGGGTCATGACTCAGCTTGCCGCCGAGGGTCTGGAGGGCGTGGTCGCCTTCCGCACCGAGATCGCCGAACCGGACCGCGACGGTGGCGCGCTGCGCTACCGCGGGGTCGACATCGAGGACCTGGTCGGACGCGTGTCGTTCGGCAACGTCTGGGCACTGCTCGTCGACGGCCGCTTCGGCCCCGGCCTGCCGCCGGCCGAGCCGTTCCCGATCCCGGTGCACACCGGCGACGTCCGGGTGGACGTGCAGGCCGCGCTGGCGATGGTCGCGCCGATCTGGGGCTACGAGCCGCTGCTCGACATCTCGCTTCCCGAGGCCCGCGCCCAGCTCGCCCGCGCGTCGGTGATGGCCCTGTCGTACGCGGCGCAGTCGGCGCGCGGCATCGGACGGCCCGCCGTGCCGCAGCGGCGCATCGACGAGTGCACGACCGTCACCGAGCGCTTCCTGACCCGGTGGCGCGGCGACCCGGATCCGTTGCACGTCAGGGCCTTGGACGCCTACTGGGTGTCCGCGGCCGAGCACGGCCTCAACGCGTCCACGTTCACCGCGCGCGTGATCGCCTCCACCGGCGCCGACGTCGCCGCCGCGCTGTCCGGCGCGATCGGTGCCATGTCCGGGCCGCTGCACGGCGGTGCGCCCGCACGCGTGCTGCCGATGATCGAGGCGGCGGAACGCGGTGATCCTTCGGCTGTGGTGCGCGGGATTCTCGATCGGGGCGACCGGCTGATGGGCTTCGGGCACCGGGTCTACCGGGCCGAGGACCCGCGGGCTCGGGTGCTGCGCCGCACGTGCCTCGAACTCGGCGCGCCGCGCTACGAGGTGGCGGCGGCCCTGGAGCAGGCCGCGTTGGCCGAGCTGCGGACCCGGCGGCCCGACCGGGCCATCGAGACCAATGTGGAGTTCTGGGCCGCGGTCATCCTCGACTTCGCCCAGGTGCCGCCGCACATGATGCCCGCGATGTTCACCTGCGCCCGGACGGCCGGGTGGTCGGCGCACGTGCTGGAGCAGAAGCGGACCGGGCGGCTGGTGCGTCCGTCCGCCGCCTACATCGGGCCTGGGCCCCGGCAGCCGGAGGACGTGGAGGGGTGGTCCGAGATCGCGTGACCGCCGCTCAGGACGGTCACGCGACCGATCACCCTAGTTGGTCCAGTACCAGTACTGGTCGTTGTAGGCGGACGTGCACGGGAACCCGAACACGTTTCCGTCGGCGTGCGCCGCGACGCACCATCCCGGGTGGAACACGTTCTCGATCATTCCGGCGATGCCGTTGTAATTCCGCCAGAACTGGTCGTCATACCTCGGCACGCAGGGATGCGTGAAAACCCTGCCGCCAGGATGCATGGTGAGACACGCGCCGCTGTGCCCGTTCTGAATCTGACCGTTCGGGAACCACTGCCAGTACTGGTCCGCGTACTGGCCGGTGCACCCGCCGAACAGGAACACGTCCGGATGATGGTTCGCGAGACACAGGCCGGACGAAAGGCCGACATTGCGCAGCACGCGAAAGGCCTGCGCACTGACGTCTCCCGTGTTCGGCGCCTTCGCCAGTGACGACGGATCCACGGCCGCGGAAGCAGGCGCAGCCGTGAACACCATCATCACGACCGCGAGCAATCCTAGAAGGAACGTACCCAGCTTTCTATTAGCCATAACTCAGACAGCCTTTCCCCAAAAAGGCGCACGAGAAACCAGAAGCCCCCAAATAGCCCCCAGCTACGAGAACCGTACTCGCCTGGAGTGAGGCCGGGCAAAGATGCAATCGGCGCAATTCCCGTTGCACCCCTCTGTCCACCGATCGGTTGACAGCCGGAGTCAGTCGCGCGGTCGTCCCGCCGGACCCCCTCTCCGGACCAGCATTGAGGACATGAACGCGATCCGAGTGAGGGGCCTGATGAAGGCCTACGAGAACCACCAGGCGGTGGACGGAGTCGACCTCGACGTCGCACGCGGTGAGGTCTTCGCGGTCCTCGGCCCGAACGGGGCGGGCAAGACCACGACCGTCGAGATCCTCGAGGGGCACCGAGTGCGCGACGGCGGCGAGGTGCACGTGCTGGGGCAGGACCCCGGCAAGGCGCCGCGGACGTGGCGGTCGCGCATCGGGGTGGTCCTGCAGACCGCGAACGACGCGGCGGAGCTGACCGTCGCCGAGTCGGTGCGGCACTACGCCAAGTACTACGCCGACCCGCGCGACCCGGACGAGGTCGTGGACCTGGTCGGGCTGACCGACAAGGCGAAGGCGCGGGTGCGGACGCTGTCCGGCGGGCAGCGGCGCAGGCTGGACGTGGCGCTCGGCATCATCGGACGGCCCGAGCTGGTGTTCCTCGACGAGCCGACCACCGGCTTCGACCCGGAGGCGCGCAGGCAGTTCTGGGCGCTCATCCGCGAGCTCGCCGACGAGGGCACCACGATCCTGCTCACCACGCACTACCTGGACGAGGCCGAGGCGCTCGCGGACCGGGTCGCCGTGCTGGCCAAGGGAAAGATCGTCGCGGAGGGGACGCCGCAGACGCTGGGCGGCCGGGCGCACGCCGACGCGCGGATCCGGTGGGCCGACCCCAACGGACCGCGCGAGCTGTTCACGTCCGAGCCCACCAAGGTCGTCGCCGAACTCGCACGACACGGCGAGCTGGCCGGACTCACCGTCACCCGACCGAGCCTCGAAGACGTGTACCTGGAGCTGATCGCATGACCACCGTCGCCGCACTGCCCGGAGTTCTGAGCCTCGGCCTCGCGAGGGGTGGGACCGAGCTCAGGGAGTTCTTCCGGCAGAAGGAGAACGTGGTGTTCACGTTCTCGCTGCCCGCCGTGATCATGCTGCTGCTGGGCTCGGTGTACGTCACCGAGCCGATCCACGGCCAGATGTTCGCGGCCAGCATGATCGGCGCCGGCATCATCTCGACGAGCTTCGTCGGGCTGGGCATCAGCGTCGCCGCGGACCGCGAGGACGGCACGCTGAAGCGGTTGCGCACCACGCCGATGCCGCTCGCGTCGTACTTCATCGGCAAGGCGATCATGGTGCTGGTGGCGAGCCTCGCCGAGGTCGCGCTGCTGCTGGGCGTCGCGATCCTGCGGTTCGACGTCGAGGTGCCGACGGACCCGGCCAAGTGGCTGACGTTCACGTGGGTGTTCCTGCTCGGCGTGGTCTCGTGCTCGCTGCTCGGCATGGTCGTCAGCTCGATCGCGCGGTCCACCCGCAGCGCGCCCGCCGTGCTGAACCTGCCGTACATCATCCTGCAGTTCATCTCGGGTGTGTTCATCACGATCAGCGCACTGCCCGGCTCGCTGCAGACCGCAGGTGCGATCTTCCCGCTCAGGTGGGTGTGCCAGGGTTTCCGATCGGTGTTCGCTTTCAGTGACGAGTACGCGCTCCAGGAGGTGGCCGGGTCATGGGAACTGGGGAAGGCTGCGCTGATCCTCGGGGTCTGGAGCGTCGTCGGGCTGGTGCTGGTGACGCGGACGTTCCGGTGGCACAACGAGCGCCGCTGACGACCTGGTACGTGCTGTTCGCGATGACGTACCTCGCGACCTCCACGATCGTCGTGTTCGACAGCGAGACCCCGGTCGCCGGCCGCATGACGGCGACCGGGTTCCTCGCGCTCAACGCGGTGTGGTTCCTCGTCTACGGCCGCAGGCTCGTCGAGCGGCACCCGGACGACTGGCGCGGGTTCATCTACGCGGCCGGGTCGCTCGCCACGTTCGCCAGTGCGGTGTGGTTCAGCGGCTCGGCCACGTTCGCGCTGTTCGGGCTGGTGCCGCAGCTGTACATGGTGCTGCCGCTGTCGTGGGCGTTCTGGCCGATGGCGCTGTTCGTGCTGACGCCGTCGATCCTCACGCTGATCAGCGGGCAGTCACCCGCTCTGCAGCTGGCGCTCGCGGTGCTGATCATCGTGTTCTCGCACGCGTTCGGCTGGGCCATCACCAGGATCGCCGAGCAGAACGAGCAGCGCGGCGCGTTGCTGGACCAGATCGAGTCGCTCACCCTCGAGGCCGAGCGGGCCCGGATGTCGGCGGAGATCCACGACACGCTGGCGCAGGGCTTCACGTCGATCATCACGCTGCTGCAGGCCCAGCAGCCGAACGTCGAGCTGGCGCTGCGGACGGCGCGGGAGAACCTCCGCGAGGCGCGGGCGCTCGTCGCGGCGACCGCACCGTCCCCTTTGGACGGCAGCTCGCTCGAGGACGCGGTGCGGCGCCTGGTGTCCGCGAGCGAGGTCGAGTCGTCGTTCCGCGTGATAGGCGATCCGGCCGCGCTGCCGACCTCGGTGGAGGTGGTGTTGCTGCGGACCGCGCAGGAGGCGTTGCACAACGTGCGCAAGCACTCCGGCGCGAAGACGGTCGCCGTGGTGCTGCGGTTCGACCCGGCCGGGGTGTCGCTCGAGGTGCGCGACGACGGCCGCGGGTTCGGTGACGCACCCGAGGGCTTCGGGCTGCGCGGGATGCGCGCACGGCTGGAGCAGGTGGGTGGCAGGCTGACGCTCGGCGGCGCTCCGGGGGCGTCGGTGCTGGTGGAGGTGCCGTTGTGATCAGGATTCTGCTGGTGGACGACCACCCGGTCGTGCGGCAGGGGCTGCGCGGCATGCTCGTCGCCGACGACCTGGAGGTGGTCGGCGAGGCGAGCTCCGGCGAGGAGGCCGTCGCGCAGGCGGCCGCGCTCACCCCGGACGTCGTGCTGATGGACCTGCGCATGCCCGGCATGGACGGGGTCGCGGCGACCGCGAAGATCGTCCCGACCGGACGGCGGGTGCTCGTGCTCACGACGTACGACACCGACTCGGACATCCTGCGCGCGGTCGAGGCGGGTGCTTCTGGCTACCTGCTGAAGGACTCGACGCCCGCGGAGCTGATCAACGCCATCCGCGCCACCGCGCGCGGCGAGACGGTGCTGGCGCCGTCGATGGTGACGAAGCTGGTCGGCCAGGTCCGCACGCCGCCGCTGTCCGCACGGGAGGTCGAGGTGCTGAAGTGCGTGGCCCGCGGCCTGTCGAACGTCGAGATCGGACGGACCCTGTTCATCAGCGAGGCCACGGTCAAGACGCACCTGCTGCGGGCGTTCAACAAACTGGGCGTGTCCGACCGGACCGCCGCCGTGACGACCGCGATGGATCGCGGGCTGTTGTAGGGAATTTCGCCGCTGCTCCACGGCTACCGTGACGTGAGCGTCGTGACCCCCGACACCCGGCCGTCACGTGTCGGCCACCCGGCTGCAACACTGGAGGCCCGGCAACGGCGCCGGTCAGGCAGTTCCCTGTACCCCGCCCGGAGGCGTCGAACATGACCCAGACCGCCGACCCGACCACGCTGGTCCTCCCCGCCGAGCTCAAGCCGTCCGACGGCCGCTTCGGCTGCGGCCCGTCCAAGGTGCGGCCGGAGGCCGTCGCGGCGCTGGCGGCCGAGGGTGCCGCGCTGCTCGGCACGTCGCACCGCCAGAAGCCGGTGAAGAACCTGGTCGGCCAGGTGCGCTCCGGCCTGCGCGAGCTGTTCTCGCTGCCCGAGGGCTACGAGGTCGTGCTCGGCAACGGCGGCACCACGGCGTTCTGGGACGCGGCCGCGTTCGGACTGGTCCGCGAGCAGGCCCAGCACTTCACGAACGGCGAGTTCTCGTCGAAGTTCGCGAAGGTGACGAACGAGGCGCCGTTCCTCAAGGACTCGCTGATCACCAAGGCCGAGCCGGGCACCGCGCCCGAGCTGTTCTACGCCGAGGGCGCCGACCTGGTCGGCTGGGCGCACAACGAGACGTCCACCGGTGTCTCGATGCCGGTGCTGCGCCCCGAGGGCTCGGGTGACGCGCTGATCGCCGTCGACGCCACGTCCGGCGCGGGTGGTCTGCCGGTCGACGCCGAGGACTTCGACGTCTACTACTTCGCGCCGCAGAAGTCGTTCGCGTCGGACGGCGGTCTGTGGATCGCGCTGATGTCGCCGAAGGCGCTGGAGCGCATCGAGGAGATCAAGGGCCGCTGGGTCCCCGAGTTCCTGTCCCTGCCGACCGCGCTGGACAACTCCACGAAGGACCAGACGTACAACACCCCCGCGGTGTCGACGCTGTTCCTGCTGGGGCACCAGATCGACTGGATCAACGGCAACGGCGGGCTCGACTGGGCCGTCGCGCGCACCAAGGACTCCTCGGACCGGCTCTACTCGTGGGCCGAGAAGACCGCGTACACGACGCCGTACGTCGCGGACCCGGCGCACCGCTCGCAGGTCGTCGGCACGATCAACTTCACCGACGAGGTGGACGCCGCTGTTGTCGCGAAGGTGTTGCGCGCCAACGGGATCGTGGACACTGAGCCGTACCGCAAGCTCGGCCGCAACCAGCTGCGCGTCGCGATGTTCCCGGCCATCGAGCCGGACGACGTCACGATCCTGACCCAGGCGATCGAGTGGGTCGTCGAGCAGATCAGCTGACGTAGTTCACCGAACGCAGCACGTGCATCGCCCAGCCGTGCAGCGCGGGGTCGCCGTACATGCACCCGACGACCACCGCGCTGCCCGGCCGGACGACGAAGCCGTAGAACTGCTGCCGCTCCTCGTCGTCCACCTCGACGGCGTGCCAGAACGCGTGCCGCAGCATGCCGTCGTCCGCGCGGAAGGTCGTCCTGTGCTCGGGCGGCACCTCGGGCGCGCCGTCGAGCATCGACTCCAGGAACTCCTCCGGTGTGCGCGTGCCGTTGTCGATGAGCACCTCGGTGTAGACGGCGCGGTCCTCGGCGGCGAACTCCGAGCGGCCGTCGACGACCTGGCCCATGAGACCCGCCGACCGCTCGACGCTCCACTCCTCGGTGAGCGAGGTCCGGACGGCGACCGGGAGCTCGTGGCCGAAGCAGCTCAGCACGTCGTCGCGGTCCCAGACGCCGTGCAGCACGCGGTCGAGCAGCCCGTCGGTGGACGACGCCGCGTACGGGATGTCCTCGGTGTCGCGGACCTCGGCGGTCAGCTCGGCCCCGAGCATGCCCCACGGCCTGATGTCGTTCGCGAGCGTGCCGCCCAGCACCAGTTCCGCGTACTCCGGTTCCTCCCACACGGCGGCCGTGCGCTCCAGGTCGGCGTCGGAGATCTTCATCCAGGTGCCGAGCACCAGCTCGAAGTCACCGCTCAGCGACACCGGCAGCAGGCACCGCGCGAACGAGCCCCGGTCCTTGACCGCGAGCAGCCCGCCGTTGACGTGGAGCACCTCGTCCTCCGGCAGCGAGAGCGCGGCGTCCGGGAGCCCGAACCGCACGTCGATGCGCTGGGGATCGGCCAGTTCCGCACCGCAGCACGCGCATCTCACAGGTGAAGTCACTCCGCACACGGTAGATGAGGGGATCTCACCTCAAGATCACGTCGAGGAAAGATCCCCTCATCCCTTCTACGCGAGGGCTTCCGTGGGCGACAGCCTGGCCGCGCGCACGGCGGGATAGACCCCTGCGACCATCCCGACGAGCATCGCCGCGCCCACTCCGCCCAGCAGGGCTGGCAGCGGGATCACGGCGGGCCACCGCTGCGACACCGAGTACCCGGCGGTGACGGCGATCCCGGCCAGCACGCCGACCAGGCCCCCGAGCCCGGACAGCAGCACCGACTCCGCCAGGAACTGCCCTCGCACCTGCCTGCGGGTCGCCCCGAGCGCCCGCCGCAGTCCGATCTCCCTGCGCCGCTCCAGCACCGAGATCACCATCGTGTTCGCGACGCCGACGCCGCCGACCAGCAGCGCCACCGCGCCGAGACCGAGGAACAGGCCGCTGTAGGAGCTCTCCGCGATGCGCGCCGCCTCCAGCGCCTCCGACGGCCGCGACACGCGAACCTCGTTGGTGTTGGCCGGGTTCAGCGTCGCACCGAGCACACCGCGCACGTCCTCGACAGCGTCCTCGTCGGTGCGCACGTACACGGTCGACGGGTGGCCGTCGAAGCCGAACGCCTCGCGCGCGGTGTCCCACGACACCAGCACGGACCGCTCGACCTCCGGTGACAGCGGCATCGGCTCCAGGATGCCGACGACGGTGAACCACTGGCCGTCGATCCACACCTGCACGCCCAGCCGTTCGACGCCGAGCCGCGACGCCGCCGTCGACCCGAGCACGACCGTCTTGCCGTCGGACACGAACTTGCCGGTGCGCACCTTGCCGCGCAGCACGTCCAGCAGGTCCGGGTGCGCGGCCTGCACGGACAACCCGAGCGTGTCGCTGGTCGGCACGACGTCCGACCGGCGCACCTTCGCGGACACGGCGCCGGTCGCCGACGCGCCCGTGACCGGCCCGATCCGGCGCGCCATCGGCACCGCGGTGTCCGGCAGGGAGGCGTTGTCACCGAAGAACGTCTGGCCCGGCTCGGCCATCAGCAGGTTCGTGCCGAGCTTGGACATCTTGTCCCGCAACGACTGCGCGCTCGACGCGGGGATCCCGATCACCGCGACCACGGCCGCGATGCCGATCGCGATCCCCAGCGCGGACAGCACCGCGCGCAACGGTCGGGTGCGCATCCCGAAGAACCCGAGGCGCACCAGGTCGAGGAAGCTCACACGATCACCCCGTCGCGCACCTCGATCTTGCGCGACGTCCACGCCGCCACGTCCCGGTCGTGGGTGATGATCACGACCGTGGTGCCGTCGGAGTTCAGCTCCGCCAGCAGCTCCAGCACGCCGGAGCCCGTCGCCGTGTCGAGGTTCCCCGTCGGCTCGTCGGCGAGCACGATGCCCGGCCGGTTCACCACGGCGCGCGCGATCGCGACGCGCTGGCGTTCACCGCCGGACAGCTCGTGCGGCTTGTGCAACGCGCGGTGCAACAGACCCACTCTGTCCAAAGCGGACATCGCGAGCGAACGGCGTTTCACCCGAGGCACACCCGCGTACACGAGCCCGGACGCGACGTTCTCCACGGCCGACAGCCCGTCGGTGAGGAAGAACTGCTGGAAGACGAACCCGATCTCCTGCGCCCGCAGAGCCGACAAACCCTGGTCGGACAACGTGGCCACGTCCTGACCGGCCACCTCGACGCGGCCGGTGGTCGGCCGGTCGAGCGTCCCCATCAGGTGCAGCAGCGTCGACTTCCCCGAGCCGGAGGGCCCGACGATCGAGACCATCTCACCGTCCCCGACGGTCAGCGAGACCTCGCGCAACGCCTCCACACCGCCGGGATAGGTCCGGCTCGCCCGGTCGACCGCGATCACGACGTCGTCACCACCTTCACGCCCTCGCGCAGCCCGTCGCCGGTGACCTCGACGAAGCCCTTGGCGAACAGGCCGGTCTTGACCGGGATCAGCTTGCGATCCTCGGTCTCCACCGCGTAACCGCCCTCGGCCAGCGCGAGCAGCGCACCCACCGGAACGGCGAGCACCCCCTGCCGCTTGCCCACCGTGAACACCACGGAGGTGGACGCGGAGTCGATCCCCTCGGCGGCCGCGGCGTCGTCGACGGAGATCGTCAGGACGGCCTTCGGCTTCGCGCCCGGCTCGGAGCTGGTGGTCTTGGTGATCGACGTGATGGTGCCGGTCGTGCGCTTGCCGCCCGCGATGTCCAGCTCGACCTTCTCGCCCTGCTTCGAGCGGAGCTTCGAGACGTCGAGCTCGACGGTCACCGCGCGGTCGGTGCCGGTGACCTTCATCAGCTCACCGCCAGCCGGGCCGCCGATCTGCGCGGCGAGCGACGCGACCCGCACGGCAGCCGGCTGCACGACGACGTCGGCCATGCCGAGCACGCCGTTCTGCTCCAGCCCGTTCGCCTTCTGCCACTTGCGCAGCGCGGTCGCGGTGGCGGACGTGTACTTCTCGTCCGGTTCGCCGAACCCGGTGAACCCGAGGTCGCGCAGGTTCTCCTCGACGACCTTCACGTCCGGCCCGTTCGTGACGCCGACGGAGATGTCCCGGTACAGCGGCGTCTGCCCGTAGAACAGCGGAACCGGCTTGGCGTCCACCCAGCAGAGCGGCTTGCCGCGGTCGACGACGGCGCCCTGCGCGGGCAGACCGGTGATCGTGCCCTGCTTGCGCCCGGCGAGCGGGCGTTCGGCGCCGTAGGCGAGCGTGCCGGACACGGTCTGCGTGTCGGCGAGGTCGGTGCGCGTCACCGGAGCGGTCTTCACCGGCTCGGCCTTGGGTGGTTCGGCGTTCGCCCGGTCGGCGGCGACCCGCGTCACCACCACGACCGACCCGGTGCCGATGACGAGAACGGTGACGAGGCCGGCGAGCAGCCAGCGCGTGCGATCAGCCACCGACCGTCACCTTGCCGTCCATCTTGAAGCCGCAGTCCTTCATGTCCTTGTCCGTCTTCTCGGAGGCGTCGAACGGCAGCGCCAGCGCACCGGGCTCGTCCGAGTCCGGGTCCGGCATGTCGTAGCCCTTCTCCCGCATGCACTTCGTCTGCTCGCGGATCTTGTCCATCTCCTCGGGCGACGGCTTGCGCATCTCACCGCCGTTGGGCAGGAACTGCTTGCACGCCTCGGTCGCCTTCTGCATCTGCTCGGCGTTGTCCTCCTCGACGCGCATCGCGACGCCGCCCTTGTCCGTCTCCGGGTCGGGCATGTCGACGCCGTTGTCCCGCATGCACTTCGTGAACTCGAGCATCTTCTTCTCGTCGAACTTCCCGTCGCCGTCGCTCTTCGGCTGTTCGGAAGTGGTCTTGCCGTCGCCGGATACCGAGGCGACCTTGTCCTTCGGCGCGCTACCGCAGCCAACGGCCAGCAGCAGCACGAGCACCGCGATGGTCGGTTTCATGGCTGAAGGTCTACGGACGGGGTGATCTGGGGACGCTAAGCGCATCGCTTTATCCGGTGCTTATGCCCGATACGTGGACACTGTCGGCATGCGCGTGCTGGTGGTCGAGGACGAGCAGCTGCTGGCGGACACGATCGCCGAGGGGCTGCGCCGGTTCTCGATGGCGGTGGACGTCTGCTACGACGGTGACGCGGCGCTGGAACGCGTCGGCGTGCACGACTACGACGTCGTGGTGCTGGACCGCGACCTGCCGCTGGTGCACGGCGACGACGTGTGCAAGGCCGTGGTCGGCGCCGGACAGGCGACGCGGGTGCTGATGCTCACCGCGGCAGGCGAGATCGAAGACCGGGTCGCCGGGCTCGGGCTGGGCGCGGACGACTACCTCACCAAGCCGTTCGCGTTCGCCGAGCTGGTCGCGCGGGTGCAGGCGCTGGCCAGGCGAGTGCGTCCCGCGCTGCCGCCGGTGCTGCGGTGCGCGGGCGTCGTGCTCGACCTGCCGCGCCACCAGGCGTCCCGCGACGGACGGTTCCTTCCCTTGTCCCCCAAGGAGTTCGCCGTGCTGGAGGTGCTCATGCGCGCGGAGGGATCGGTCGTCAGCGCCGAGGATCTGCTGGAGAAGGCGTGGGACGAGCACGCCGACCCGTTCACCAACGCGGTGCGGGTGGCGGTGATGACGCTGCGGCGCAAGCTCGGCCAGCCGCAGGTGATCGAGACCGTGCCCGGCGCCGGCTACCGGTTCGGCCCGTGAACCTGCGCACCAGGCTGACGGCCTGGTACGGCGGGGTGTTCCTGATCGCGGGCGCGGCGCTCATCGCGATCAACTACTTCCTGACCGTCGCGGCACTGCCCGACGCGGCGGGTTTCGCCGTCGCGGCGGCCGAGCCCGCGACACCGGGGCTCGTGCAGGACCGCGTGTTCCTGATCGAGGAGTACCGGTCGGACGTGCTGGGCACGCTGCTCCTCTGGTCCGTGGTCGCGCTGGTCGCGGCGGCCGTGCTGGCCGTGTGGCTCGGCTGGGTCGTGGCAGGCCGGGTGCTCGAACCGCTGCAGTCGATCACCGCGACCGCGCACCGGCTGGAGGCCGAGCGCCTCGACCAGCGGATCGGCCTGGACGGCCCGGACGACGAGCTGAAGGAGCTCGCGGACACGTTCGACGGCATGCTCGACCGGCTCGCGGGCGCGTTCGACAGTCAGAAGCGCTTCGTCGCGAACGCGTCGCACGAGCTGCGCACCCCGCTCGCGGTGCAGCGCACGCTCATCGAGGTCTCGATGAGCGGTCCCGAGTCGACACCGGAGCTGGAGCGGCTCGGCAGGCACCTGCTCGACGCGAACGAGCGCAGCGAACGGCTCATCGACGGGCTGCTGCAGCTCGCCCGCAGCGACCGCGGCCTCGCCACCCGGTCACCGGTGCGGCTCGACCAGATCGTCACCGACGAGATCGAGTCGTGCGCCTACCTCGCGGCCGAGCGCGACGTGGAGGTCAAGAGCGTCGTGCGCCGGTGGGTCGTCGAGGGCGATCCGGTGCTGCTCGCGCAGCTCGTCGGCAACCTGCTGCGCAACGCGATCCTGCACAACGCGCCCGGCGGCCACGTGGACGTGCGGGTCGACGGCAGCCTCACGGTGACCAACTCCGGGCCGGTCGTGCCCGCCGACGCGGTGCCCGGACTGTTCGAACCGTTCCGCAGGTTGCGCGCCGACCGCACCGGCAGCACGACCGGTTCGGGGCTCGGGTTGTCGATAGTCCGTTCGGTGGTTCGCGCGCACCAGGGTGTGGTCCGCGCGCGTCCGAACGGGGGAGGTGGTCTCGTCGTCGAGGTGAACCTCGGGGAAACACAGGTGCGACAGCCCCTGTGAACTGGCAAGATCACGTTGCGATATCGGCGAGTCTCCCACATGAACGGGGCTCGTTGTCCTAACGTGATCCGCTGGCGAGGTGCAATTTCAGGGAGGCCATGATGCGTGCGCTGCGAGTCATCGGGCTCAGCGAGGACGGCAAGTCCGTCATCCTCGAGGACCCCGAGAACCGCGGCGAGCGTTATGAGCTCCCCGCGGACGAGCGCCTGCGTGCCGCGGCGCGCGGTGACCTGACCCGGCTCGGCCAGATCGAGATCGAGGTCGAGGCCCAGATGCGGCCGCGGGAGATCCAGGCCCGCATTCGCGCCGGTGAGTCGATCCAGCAGGTGTCGGCTGCCTCCGGTCTGCCCGCGCACCGCGTCGAGCGCTACGCCTACCCCGTTCTGCTGGAGCGGTCCCGCACGGCCGAGCTCGCGCAGCGCGCGCACCCGGTCCGCGAGGACGGCCCGGACGTGCAGACGCTGGGCGAGGTCGTCGCGCACTCGTTCGGTCTGCGCGGCCAGGAGTACACGGACGTCTCGTGGGACTCGTGGCGCGGTGAGGACGGCCGTTGGGTCGTGCAGCTGCACTGGCAGGCCGGTCGGTCGGACAACCGTGCGCACTGGGCGTTCCACCCCGGTGCGCAGGGCGGCACCGTGACCGCGCTGGACGACTCGGCCGTCGACCTGATGGACCCGCAGCCGAACCGCACCCTGCGGACGGTGCGCCCGGTGACGCAGCTGGCGCGGCAGGCTCTGGAGGCTCAGCAGCAGGCCGCGCCCGTTCCGGCACCGGCTGCTCCCGCACCGGCACCCGCGGCGCCGCCACCCGCACCGGAGCCGGTGCAGGAGGCGCTGCCCGAGCCCGAGCCCGAGGCGGTCGTGGAGCCGGAGCCCGCTCCGAAGCCACAGCCGAAGGCTCCGGCTCAGCCGAAGCCGCAGGCGGAGCCCGCGGCGGAGAAGCCGGTCCGCAAGGAAGCACCGAAGCGAGGGAAGAAGAACCACCCCATCGTGCCTTCGTGGGAAGACGTTTTACTGGGCGTCCGCTCGAACAGGTGACGCTGTGGTGGGTCGTCGACTCTCCCTGGCAGCCGGAATCGGCGCCCTGCTGGGCCTTGCCTGGTGGGGGCTGTTCGAACTGATCGCAGCCGGAGTTGTCTGTTCCATGGACAACTTCGGCTGCCTCGGTGTCGCGGTCGTTTCGGTCCCGATCTTCGCCGTGGTGGCCTGGGCGCTCGGGTCGTTCGCGCTGCGGTCGTTCTCCGTGCGGATGCCGTGGCTGGTGGCCCTGTTCGGCACGGTCATCGGGGTGCTGGCGCTGATCCTCGTGCCCGGCATGCCGGTGCTGGCGCCGCTCGTGTTCGCCGCGACCTACGCGCTCGCCGCGATCTTCGGGTAGTCCTACTCAAGATTTTTCCCTCGGTGCTCGGCGATCATTTCCGCATGGGGGTTTGGGGACGTTTTCTGATCAGTGGTGTCGTCGGCGGAGTGGCCGGCGCGACTTACACACCCGCGTTGCAGCACGGGGTCGACGCGATGTGCCGGTCGGGAGGCCTGGAGTGCCTCGGCGTGGCGTTCCTCGCGATACCGGTGCTGGTGATGGTGTGGACCGCGCTGGCATGGCTGGTGCTGGCCGCGGCGCAGGTGCGGCCGACGTGGCTGATCGCCGGGCTGGGCCCGGTGTTCGTGTTCGTGATCGGGTTCCTCGTGAACGCCGTGGACCTGAAGCTCTCCGCGGACCCGGTGATCGCGCTGGGCACGCTGGGGGCGATCGCGTACGCCGTGGCCGCGCTCGCGGCTGAACCGTTGATCAATCGAGGGACTCCGAGTTGACGCATTCGCTGTCCTCTTCGGACCCTGCCACTCGTTCGGTGTAGCCCCGGCCGCCCGCACGTGGTTACGGTGACCCGCGTGACCGAGAAGACTCCAGTCAGCGCGGGCCGGACCGGCCGCAGGCTGCTGATGCGCGTCCTGATGTCGATGGTCGTCGGCGCCGGGCTCGTGCTCGGCTGGACGTGGGCCTACGACTCGGGCTGGCTGAAGTCGTGGCTCGACAGCACGTCGCTGTCGCAGTTCCTGATCCTCGTGCTGGTCGGCCTGCCGATGGCGCTGGTGCTGTCGCTCCTGCTGGCCGGCCCGCTGCTGCGGCTCTTCGGGGTGCGCCCGGTGTGGCCGATCATCCTGCTCGGCCCGGTGCTGCTCGGGCTCGGTCTGTACCTCAAGGTGCACGAGCCGCTGCTGCAGTGGTTCGCGAACCGCCACCACGCCGAGGCCGCGCTGGCCGCCGTCGCTTACGGGGTCGTCGGGCTGATCACGTTCCGGCCGTCGGCGGGCCGGTAGTCACCCGACACCGCGCTCAGGGCGCGTGCGCCGCGTAGTCGGGCATGTCGGGCGTCCTGCCCAGCCGGCAGGTCGCGTGTCGGCCCCGCAGTCGGCAGGTCGCGTGTCGGCCCCGCAGTCGGCAGGTCACGCGTCCGCCCCGCAGTCGACAAGTCGCGCGTCCGCCGCGCAGCCGGCACGTCACGCATCCGCCCCGCAGTCAGCAGGTCGCGCGTCCGCAGCCCAGTCGCGCATCCGTCGCGCAATCGGCAAGTAGCGCGTCCGCCCCGCGACGCCGCGCTCCCGACACCACGCTCACGCAGGGGTCCTCGCCAGGGGGTCCCCTGATTTCATTCTCCCACTCGACACCGACAGATCCGGGCCGTCAGCAGGCAGCCTGTGGACAACTCACCGGCTGTGGACAACCCGCCCCGAAGGACTCAGTCGGCGGGTAGCGCGTCCAGCAGGTTCAGGTCCCACCCCTCGCGCTCGCACCAGTCCTCCGCCTCCTCGCGGGACAGGCTCGAGGCCCGCCGCGGACGTGTCCCGCCGAGCAGATCCCACCCGTCCGGCGCCAGCACGAACATGTGCCCGTCGGTCGCCGCGAGCAGCCTGCCGTGCGGAAAAGCCATGGTCTCCTCGCTGCGCAGATAGCGCGTTGTCATGTGCCTCATAGTGCGCTTGACCTCCACCTAAGTCGAGCCGGGACGCTCGTCGGGGCGGAAAACCGGATGCCGACTGTCGGTGGTCCTTCGTACTGTCGTGAGGACCAGAGGGGATCTCGGCGTGAGCGAGCAAGGCAACTCGACACTCAGAACGCTGCGCAGGTTGTGGCCGTACGTCCGGCCCGCCCGTGCGCGGCTCGCTGTCGTGTTCGCGGCGACGATGGGCGCGATGCTGTGCGGCATCACGATTCCACTGGTCGTGCAGCGGATCATCGACGGACCGATCACGAACCACGCGACCGACCAGCTGCCGCTGCTGATCGCGGGCATGACCGCGTTGGGCATCGGCGAGGCGATGCTGTTCTACGTGCGGCGCAGGGTCGTCGCCCGCCCCGCGGCCGAGGTCGAGGCGCGGATGCGCGGGGACCTGTACGGGCACCTGCAGCGGCTGCCGGTCTCGTTCCACGACCGCTGGCAGTCGGGCCAGCTGCTGTCCCGCGCGACGAACGACCTGGTGACCGTGCGCAGGTGGGTCGCGTTCGGCGTGGTCTTCATCGTGGTGAACACGCTGGTCGTGCTGATCGGCATGTCGATCATCGCGACGCTGTCGTTCCACCTGTTCCTGGTCGCGCTCTGCTGCGCGGCGCCGCTGATGGTGATCTCGTACCTGTTCGAGGCGAAGTTCAAGGTCGTGGCGCGCAGGGCGCAGGACCAGGCCGGCGACCTGACCACGACGGTCGAGGAGTCGGTGCTCGGCATCCGGGTGCTCAAGGCGTTCGGCCGCGGACCGGAGCTGGCGAAGAAGTTCGCCGCCCAGGCGCGCGAGCTGCGGAGCACGGAGCTGGCGAAGGTCCGCATCCTGGCCGCGCTGTGGGCGGTGCTGATCGCGCTGCCCGAGGTGAGCATCGCCGGGCAGCTCGCGGTCGGCACGATCGGCATCGCGAACGGCACGATGACCATCGGCACGCTGGTCGCCTCGGTGACGGTGACCGCCTACCTGCGCTGGCCGGTCGACTCGATCGGCTGGTTGCTCGCGGAGACGAACCAGACGGCGTCCGCGGTCGAGCGGTACGTCGAGGTGATCGACGCACCGGTGACGATCACGTCGCCCGCCGAGCCGAAGTCGTTGCCGGAGCAGGTGACCGGGCACGTGCGGTTCGAAGACGTGCACTTCTCGTTCGGCGACGGCAAGGACGTGCTCGCCGGCGTCGACCTGGACGTCCGGCCGGGCGAGACGGTGGCGCTGGTCGGCGCGACCGGGTCCGGCAAGACGACGCTCACCGCGCTGGTGCCGAGGCTCGCGGACGTGACCGGCGGCCGCGTGACGATCGACGGTGTCGACGTGCGCGACCTGGACCTGGCCGAGCTGCGCCGGGTGGTCGGCACCGCGTTCGAGGAGCCGGTGCTGTTCTCGGCGAGCGTGACGGAGAACGTCGCGCTGGGTGCTCCGGACGTCGGCGAGGACCGGGTGCGCGAAGCACTGCGGGTCGCGAAGGCGGAGGAGTTCACCGAGGCGCTGCCGTGGGGACTCGACACGCGGATCGGCGAGCAGGGCATGTCCCTGTCCGGTGGTCAGCGGCAGCGGCTCGCGCTGGCGCGCGCGGTCGTCGGCAGGCCGTCGGTGCTGGTGCTGGACGACCCGCTCTCGGCGCTGGACGTGCACACCGAGGCCGAGGTGGAGGCCGCGCTGCGGCGCGTCCTGCACGGCGTGACGGCGCTGGTCGTCGCGCACCGGCCGAGCACGGTGCAGCTCGCCGACCGGGTCGCGATGCTGGTCGACGGCCGGATCGCGGCGGTCGGCACGCACCGGCACCTGCTGCACACCAACGACGAGTACCGCAGGCTTCTGTCCACAATGGATGAAGAGTTGATCGAGGAGGAGGTGGCGTCGTGACCACACCCGTTGACACCGAAGAAGAGGCGTGGCGCGGCGTCGCGTCCGAGGAGATCGAGGAGCTCGACCACGCCACCGGCGTGAAGCTGCAGGCGCGGTCGCGCAAGCTGCTCGGCTCGCTGCTGCGCCCGCACGCGCGCAAAGCGTCGGTCGCGCTGGCGTCCGTGATCACCACGAACCTGGGCTACCTGGCGTTCCCGCTGCTGATCGCGGCGACGATCGACAGCGCCATCCCGGCGGCGCGCAGGGGCGACTACGTCCCGATGCTGTGGTGCGTCGCCGGGTACCTGGCGTGCGCCGTGCTGACCACGTCCACCCGGTACGCGTTCCTGCGGCTGTGCGGGCGGATCGGCCAGGACGTGCTGCTCGACCTGCGGCAGCGGATCTTCCGCCACGCGCAGACGCTGTCCGTCGGCTTCCACGAGAAGTACACGTCCGGCAAGGTCATCGCGCGGCTGACGTCCGACGTCGACGCGCTGCAGGACCTCGTCGAGGAAGGCCTGGACAGCCTGTTCTACGCGGGCTTGTCGTTGATCGGCATCACCGTCGTGCTGCTGTGGCTGGACTGGCCGCTGGCGATGGTCGTGGTCGCGGGCTTCCTGCCGGTGTACTTCATCTGGCGCTGGTTCCGCCGCCGCTCGATGCTCGCCTACCGCGGCACCCGAGGCGCGATCGCGAAGATCATCGTGCAGTTCGTGGAGACCATGAACGGCATCCGCGCGGTGTTCGCGTACCGCCGCGAGGACCGCAACGAGAAGATCATGACGGGCTTCAACTCGTCGTTCCGCGACGCGAACACCGACGCCCTGTCGGTGATGGCCGTGTTCATCGCGACCATCCGCACGATCGGCAACGTGTCGCTCGCGATCGTGCTCGCGTGGGGTGGCTGGCGGGTCGCGAACGGCACGCTCGAACTGGGTGTGCTGGCCGCGTTCATGCTCTACGTGATGCGGTTCTACGACCCGTTCGACGAGCTGGCGATGTTCGCGAACTCGTACTCGTCGGCGACGGCGGCGCTGGAGAAGATCTCCGGCCTGCTGGAGGAGAAGCCGTCGGTGCCCGAGCCCGCCTCACCGGTTCCGCTCGGCCACTCGCGGGGTGATGTGCGGTTCTCGGACGTCGAGTTCCGCTACACCGCGTCGACGCGGGTCGTGCTGCCGCAGTTCTCGCTGCACGTGCCCGCGGGTCAGACCGTGGCGCTGGTCGGCGCGACCGGTGCCGGCAAGACGACACTGGCGAAGCTGGTCGCCCGGTTCTACGACCCGACGTCCGGTTCAGTCCGGCTGGACGACACCGACCTGCGTGCGGTGACGGACGCGGACCTGCGGCGCGCGGTCGTGATGGTGACGCAGGAGAACTTCCTGTTCTCCGGCTCGGTCGCGGACAACATCGGCCTCGGCCGCCCGGACGCCACGCGCGCCGAGATCGAGGCAGCGGCCGCGTCCGTCGGCGCGCACGAGTTCATCGCCGCGCTGCCGGACGGCTACGACACCGACGTGCGCAAGCGCGGCGGCCGACTGTCCGCGGGCCAGCGGCAGATGGTCGCGTTCGCCCGCGCGTTCCTCGCCGATCCGGCGGTGCTGGTGCTCGACGAGGCCACGTCCAGCCTGGACGTGCCGACCGAGCGTGCGGTGCAGTCGGCGCTGGAGACCGTGCTGGCCGACCGGACGGCGTTCATCATCGCCCACCGGTTGTCCACGGTCCTGATCGCCGACCGCGTGCTGGTGCTGGACGGCGGCATCGTCGTGGAGGACGGCTCACCGGAGGAGCTGATCGGCGAGAGCGGCCAGTTCGCTGCTCTGCACACAGCCTGGCGCGACTCGCTCGCGTAGGAGGGAGTGGTGGTTCGTGCCCTTGGGGATGGGGCACGAACCCCGCTGTGCTCGATTGCCGCTGCTCCGCAGACGGCGGCTCGGTCGCCGGGAAGTCGGTCGTGGGCTGTCATGTCCTCGGGCCCGTTTCCGGCTGGAGCTTGAACGACACCGCCTCACGCAGGCGTGCGCGCTTGGTGTTCTGGAACGCGGCGATCCGCCACTCCCCGTCCTGCCGCACGACCGTGTAGGTCTGCACCTTGGACAGCCTGCCCGGCGCCTTCCGCCCCACGTCGCCGCGCGTGGTGACGACCGCGGCATCAGGCCCGTAGTGCCGGACGTCCAGCACCTCCACGGTCATCCGGGTGCCCTTGAGGTAGCTCTCGAACAGCGCCTGGTGCGAGCGCCCGATCTCCTCGCCGCCCCGGTAGAGCGTGCCGAGCCACGACACGTAGGTCGCGTCGGCGGCGAAGGTCGCGCCGTACGCGGCGCCGTCGCCGCGGTTCCACGCGTCGCGGTGGCGGTCGAACAGGTCCTCGATGGTGCCCACAGCAGCCCCCTGGTAGCTTCGTAGAGGAAGTTACTTCCTCAGAGATTTATCTTCTCTGAGGAAGAGATTAGGAAGAGGGCAGGCGCATGTCAACGACGGGGATGCCGGACGACGCGACCGAGGTCTACCGGCGGTACCTGGGCGCGGTGATGCTCAACGGGCTCGCGGCCGCGCGCGCGTGCGGGCTGGGGGCGACCGACCTGTACGCGTTGAACGTTCTCGGTGCGACCGGGCCGATGACGCCGGGCGAGCTGTCCGCCCGCACCGGGCTGACCACCGGTCCGACCACGCGTCTGATCGACCGCCTGGAACAGGCCGGCTACGTGCGCAGGGTCCCGGATCCGGGCGACCGCAGGAAGGTGATCGTCGAGCAGGTCGGCACCCCCGCCGAGCTCGACGAGGCGCTGGCACCCGCACGCCGCAAGGTCGCCGAGGTGCTCCAGAGCTACTCGCCGGAGCAGCTCGACACGCTGTTCGACTACTTCGCCCGCGCCACGGACGCCTTCCGGCCCGGCTAGTGCGGTGGCCGCTAACCCTTGCCGTGCCATTTCGTGTCCAGGCGGCCGGATCGTGGTGCCGCCCCCACGTCCTCGTACTGGTAGTACGGGGGCGTGGGGGAGGTGCCGCGAGCCGGCCTCCTGGGCGCGGAATTGCCGGCGAGGATTGTGGTCACCGCACTAGAGCAGGGTGAGGATCAGGACGAACCAGGCGACGCCGACGCCGGTGACCACGCCGTAGGCGACCCACCGCCACACGGGCGTCTTCCGCCCCAGCCACACCGACGGCGCGAGACCACCGACCACCAGCACGTTCGCGATCAGCGCGAGCCACTGCGACGTCTCACCGAGACCGAGCGACAGCGACACCACGGTCACCGTGACGATCGCGGCGGTGATGATCGAGACCGTGAGCCCGGTGGCCCACGGCGTCGGCTCCGGCGCCTCGACGGCGGCGACCGGCTCGACCGCGACCGGATCACCGGGTGCGCCGGACGGGCTGGGTGCCTCCACGGTGACCAGCTCGCCGGTGACCGGGTCCACGTACGCGACGGGCGAGCCCATGGCGGCGGCGATGCGGCCCGCCAGCTGGCGGCCGCGTCTCGTGACGAGCGCGGTGGCCACGCCGTCCGCCGGCGTCTCGGTGCGGACGACGGCGTCCGCGACCTGGGCCCACTGGTGCAGGGCGTCGGCTAGTTCGGCGCCGAGCGGCAGGCTGTGCGGGTCGACCTCGCGCTCACCCGTGTCGTCCTGACCGGCGAGCACGGCGCGGCCGTCCCGTACGCGCAACTCCACGAAGCCTCCCTACGGTCTTCTCCGCAGCCAAACGTATCGGACTCAGACGAGTGCGTAGAACGCGATCGCGGCAGCGGTCGCGACGTTCAGCGAGTCCACGCCGTCCGCCATCGGGATGCGCACCGCGAGGTCCGCCGCCTCGATGGCCTCCTCGGTGAGGCCAGGTCCCTCCGAGCCCAGCAGCACCGCGACCCGCTCACCGCGCAGACCCGCGTCGGCCAGTCCGGCGGCCGACGCGCGCGGTGTGAGAGCAGCAACGATAAAACCCTTTTGTCGCAACACGTTCAGCCCTGCGGGCCAGTCATCCGTGCTAGCGAACGGCACACGCAGCACGTGGCCCATCGACACGCGCACGCTGCGCCGGTACAGCGGGTCGCTGCAACCGGGGCCGAGCACGACGCCGTCGATGCCCAGCGCAGCGGCGTTGCGGAACAACGATCCCAGGTTCTCGTGGTCGCCGACACCCTCCAGCACGGCGAGCCTGCGGGCGCTCGACGCGAGGTCCTCGAGCGAGGGCTGAGCGCACTTGTCCGCGGCCGCGAGCACGCCCCGGTTGAGGTGGAATCCGACCACCTCCGCCATCACCTCGGCGGAAGTAACATAAGCGGGCGCGTCGAGTTCTTCGAGGTCAAGAGCCTCGATGCGGCGGCGCACACCCAGCAGACCACGCACGGGATAGGGCGAGGCGAGCAGTCGTTCGACCACGACGACGCCCTCGGCGATGACGAGCCCGCGACCTCCCGGCCGGTCAGGACGACGGTCCGCGGTCGACAGGTCCCGGAAGTCGTCGAGGCGCGGATCCGCCGGGTCGTTGATCTCGGTCACTTCCGCCACCGCGGAAGTTTCGCACCCCGCCTGACGTGGAAACACGGTCGGGTAGTCCAGAGGGCGGAACAGCGAGGCGCCCACCAGCACATGATCGCGGGCTGTTACTCGCATGTGACTGAGAGCACCGATATGGACGATGGAAACGAAGTTACCGCTGTGTCACGTTTGAACTTCCGCCTGGCCCGCGCCTACCGGCGCCGACCGAAGGGGTAGCGGCATGGGAAGCGAAGTATCCAGCCGCACGTTCACCAGGGAGGATCGCCAGCGTTACCGCTCCAAGGTGCAGAGGTGCCTGGACGCACTGGCGACCATGCTGGCAGAGGACACTTTTTCCTTTCCCCGCCGTCAGATGGGGCTGGAAATCGAGCTGAACCTCGTCGATGACGTGATGCGGCCGGCGATGGCCAACGCCGAAGTGCTCGAGAAGATCAACGACCCGTCGTACACGCTGGAGCTCGGTCAGCAGAACATCGAGCTGAACGTGCCGCCACGCGCGCTGGACGGGGACGAGGTCATCGGACTGGAGGAGGAACTGCGCACCTCGTTGAACGCCGCGGACACCAAGGCGAACGACGCGGGTGCGAACCTCGTGATGATCGGCGTGCTGCCGACGTTGCGGGATCAGCACTTCGACAAGAAGTGGCTCTCGCAGAGCCCGCGCTACAGCCTGCTCAACGACCAGATCTTCGCCGCGCGCGGCGAGGAGATGGTGCTGAACATGGAAGGGTCGCCGATGCCGGGCCACGGCCCGGAGAAGCTGCTGAGCTACGCGGAGTCGATCCTGCCGGAGGCGGCGTGCACGTCCGTGCAGCTGCACCTGCAGGTCGAGCCGCAGGACTTCGCCGCGCACTGGAACGCGGCGCAGTGCCTGGCCGGCGTGCAGGTGGCGATCGCGGCGAACTCGGCTTTCCTGCTGGGCAAGGCGTTGTGGCACGAGACGCGCATCCCGTTGTTCCTGCAGTCGACGGACACCCGCCCGGACGAGCTGAAGAACCAGGGCGTCCGGCCGAGGGTGTGGTTCGGTGAACGCTGGATCACGTCGATCTTCGACCTCTTCGAGGAGAACGCGCGGTACTTCTCCGCACTGCTGCCGGAGACCGACGAGGAGGACCCGGTCGGCGTCCTCAGCGGCGGCGGTACACCGAACCTCACCGAGCTGCGGCTGCACAACGGCACGATCTGGCGGTGGAACCGCCCGGTCTACGACGTGGTCGACGGCGTGCCGCACCTGCGCATCGAGAACCGCGTGCTGCCCGCCGGTCCGACCGTCATCGACACGCTGGCCAACGCGGCGTTCTTCTACGGCGCACAGCGGGCGCTGGCGTCCCAGGAACGTCCACTGTGGACGCAGATGTCGTTCCAGGCGGCCGAGGAGAACCTGTACACCGGTGCGCGGCACGGCATGGCGGCCCAGCTGTACTGGCCGGGGATCGGCTGGATCCCCGCGGACGAACTGGTGCTGCGCAAGCTCCTGCCGATGGCGCACGACGGCCTGCGCGACTGCGGTGTGTCGGACGAGGTGCGCGAGCGCTACCTCGGCGTGATCGAGCAGCGCTGCCTCGCGCGGCGCACGGGTTCCTCGTGGCAGCGCGCGACCGTGGCGCTGCTGGAGAGGCGTGGCGCCGACCGGGAGTCCGCGCTGGCCGGGATGCTGATGCGGTACATGGAGTTGATGCACGCCGGCGAGCCGGTGCACAGCTGGCCGGTCGGTTAGAGCCCGGCGAGGAAACCCTTCCAGATGGTGGCGGGCAGGCCGGTGCCGTCGATCGGCGCACCGGCCGCGTCCTTCAACGCCGTGTGCTCGTCATCGGAGCCGACGAACACGGAGACGGCCAGAGTCGGTGTGTAGCCGACCATCCACGCGGTCGAGTTCTGGTCGGCGCTGCCCGGCGACTCGTACGCGCCGGGCTGGCACGCCTTGCCATCGCAGATCGGGTTCGCCTGCAGCGCACCGGTGATCTGCGCGGCGATGTCGCCGCTCTTGACGTGGTCGTCGTGGAACGCGGAGACCGGCTTGGCCACGGCCTGGTGGAGCAGCGCACCGTCGGCGCCGGTGATCTTCTCGATGAAGAACGGCTCGTTCCGCACGCCACCGGACGCGAGCGTCGCGTACGCCGCGGCCAGGTCGAACGGCCGCAGCTCCGCGTTGTCGGCACCGAGCGCGATCCCTCCGTTGGGCGTACTGCCGTCCTCGCCCACGAGCAGCGCGACCTTCTTGCCGTCCAGCTCGACGCTCTGCGGCACTCCTGCCTGGTGAGCTGCCTTCTTGACGCCGTTGGTGCCGGTGTCGTTGACGACCAGGTCGTAGAACACCGGGTAGCTCGACTTCGCCAGGGCCTCGCGCAACGTGCACGTCGCGCTGCACTGCTGCGGGCCGCGAATGGTCTGCCCGCCGATCTTGCGCGGTGAGCGGCCGTCGTAGGTCGTGTCGAGCGTCTTGCCCGCCTGCAGCGCGGCCACGAGGTCGATCGGCAGGAACGTCGAGCCCGCTTGTCGCAGGATGCCGCGCGCGTAGTCCTCCTTGTACGCCTTGCCCGGCCAGTACGCCTTCACCGCACCCGAAGCCGGGTCGATCGCGGTCAGCGACGTGCGCAGCGTCTCCGGCTGTCCCCTGGTCGTCAGGTCGGCCGTGGTGGCGGCGACGGTGTGCGCCTTGGGGTCCAGCGTCGTCCGGATCGTCGCGCCGCCCGAGCGCAGCTGGTCGAGCGTCATCCCGGTGCGCGGCAGCTCGGCGACCACCTGCGTGGCGACCCGGCTCAGCCTCAGCGCGTGCGCGGTGCTGCCGGGGATGCGCTCGAGCTCGGAACCGTCCGCGTACTGCAGCACGACGTCCTTCAGCACGACCGCGGGCGGCGGGGCGTCGTCGGACCGCTGCCACACCGCCAGTCCGATGACGAGTGCGAGCACGCCGATGACACCGAGCAGCTTCTTCATTCGACCCCCCAGCCAAGTGGGGCCGAATCTACCGCCTGCGCCCCGACTTCAGCGGTG
Source organism: Lentzea tibetensis (assembly GCF_007845675.1). Lineage (GTDB taxonomy): Bacteria > Actinomycetota > Actinomycetes > Mycobacteriales > Pseudonocardiaceae > Lentzea > Lentzea tibetensis. Next base: position 158,937 of record NZ_VOBR01000014.1, read on the forward strand.
CGACGTCCGCGCCGTCGTGCGAGATGCGGCACTCGTCCGGCGTGACGGCTTCGACGGCCAGCGTCAGCATGCCCTTCACACCCGTGTAGATCGACTCACCACGTGACGCCAGCGAGGCGTGCACGCGGTTGGAGTCCGTGAAGTCGCGCTCGTCCTTGACGCGCTTCTTGCCGGCCTCCTCCGGCCTGGTGGCACTGCGCAGGTTCACTTCGAGCCACGCGGCCACCTCGGCCGGGCTGGTGAGCACCTCCTCGGGGGTGCGCTCCAGGCGGACCTGCCGGGGCGAGGCGTGGTCGAGCGACGTGTGCTCCACGTAGGCGTGCCAGTGGGTGTTGCGCATCGACCAGGTCTGTTCGACCGGCCAGTCCTCCTCGGTGGTCATGACGTCTATCTTCCACCCTCAGCTCAGTCAAACGTGAGCAGGTCGCACACGTCGATCTCGTGATCGACGCGCACCGCCTCCGCGAGCCTCCGGTCGTGGGTGACCAGCAACAACGTTCCCTCGTAGGTCGCCAGCGCCTGCTCGAGCTGTTCGATGGCAGGCAGGTCGAGGTGGTTGGTCGGTTCGTCAAGGACCAGACACGTCGTGCCACGAGCTTGCAACAACGCCAGCCCGGCGCGAGTTCGTTCACCCGGCGATAGCTCGCGCGCGGGTCGCAGCACGGCGTCCGCGCCCAGCCGGAACTTCGCGAGCAGCGTGCGCACCTCGACGTCCCGCATGCCGGTCGCGTCGGCGACGATGCGCAGCACCGTCTCGTCCGACGCGAACTCCGCGCGCAGCTGGTCGACCTCGCCGACCACCACACCGGGCCCGATCGTCGCTTCGCCCGACTGCAGCGGGAGCCTGCCGAGCAGCGCACCGAGCAATGTGGACTTGCCCGACCCGTTCGGGCCGGTGATGCGCCACCGCTCCCCCGCGCCGATCGTCAGGTCGACCGGTCCGAGCGTCACGTCGCCGCGGTGCACGACGGCCCGCCGCAGCGTGAACGCGATCGAGCTGCCGCGTCCGGCCGACGGCAGGGTGAGCCGGAGCTCCCACGCCTCGCGCGGTTGCTCCACCTCGTCCAGCCTGTCCAGCTGGCGGTCCACAATGGACGCCTTGGAGCTGAGGTTCTCCGCGCCCTGCTTGCGGAAGAACTTGATGAACTTGTCGCTCTCGTCGGACTTCGCGTTGCGCGTCACGCCCTGCCGCGACCACTCGCGCGTCTGGCGCGAGCGCTGCACGAGCGAGTCGCGCTTGGCCGCGTACGCCTCGTACTCGTCGTGCGCACGGCGTTGCGCGTTCTCCTTCTCCGCCACGTAGGCGTCCCAGCCGCCGCCGAACACGGTGACGCCGTGCGTGAACTCGTCGAGCTCGACGATCGCGGTCGTGACGCGGGCCAGGAACTCCCGGTCGTGACTGACCAGCACCATCGCCGCGTTCGACCCGCGCACGTGCGACTCGAGCAGGTCCAGCCCGGACGCGTCGAGGTCGTTCGTCGGCTCGTCGAGCAGCAGCACGTCCGCCTTGACCAGCAGCACCGACGCGAGCCGCAGCCGCGCGGCCTGCCCGCCGGACAGCTCGTGCGCGGCCCGCCCGTCGAGCAGGTCGGCGGGCAGCCCGAGCTTCTGGCACACGACCTCCGCGCGTTCGGCGAAGTCACCGGCACCGACAGCGGTCCAGTGGTCGAGCGCCGCGGAGAAGTCGTCGCCGCCACCGGTCCCGAGCGCCTCAGCGGCCTTCTGCAGCCACTCCTCCGCCGCCTGGACACCGGTGCGCCGCGCGAGGTGGTCGCGGAGCGACTCCCCTGCCCGCACCTGGGTTTCCTGGGTCAGGAAGGCGACGGTCCCCATGCGCGAGACGGTGCCACCGTCCGGCGTCAGCTCACCGGCGAGCAACCTGAGCAACGTGGACTTGCCGACACCGTTCGGCGCGATCAGGCCGACGCGGTCACCAGGCGAAACATCGAGATCAACCTCCGAGATCACGGTCCTCGGACCGAACGACAGCGACAGGTTCCTAGCTGTCAGCACGGACACGCCTTCGACGGTACGTGCCGGGGCAACTGGATTACTTCGCTTATTGCCAGTAGGTTGCAAATAAGAAGAAGTTGCAACATGGGGAGTTGGCAATGGCCCAGTACGTGCTGCCGGATCTCGACTACGACTACGGCGACCTGGAGCCGGCGATCATCGGCGAGATCAACGAGCTGCACCACGGCAAGCACCACGCGGCGTACGTGAAGGGCGCGAACGACACCCTCGAGCAGATCGACGAGGCGCGCGACAAGTCCGCGTTCGGCTCGATCGTCGGCCTGGAGACGACGCTCGCGTTCCACCTCGCGGGTCACGCGCTGCACCAGGTGTGGTGGAAGAACCTGAGCCCGGACGGCGGCGACAAGCCGGTCGGCGAGCTGGCCGCGGCGATCGACGAGCACTTCGGTTCGTTCGACAAGTTCCGCGCGCAGCTCAACGCTGCCGCGTCGTCCATCCAGGGCTCCGGCTGGGGCGTCCTCGCGTGGGAGCCGATCGGCCAGAAGCTGATCACGCAGCAGCTGAAGGACCACCACTCGAACCTGTCGATCGCGACGACCCCGCTGCTCGCGTTCGACATCTGGGAGCACGCGTACTACCTGCAGTACCGCAACCTCAAGGCGGACTACATCAACGCGCTGTGGAACGTCGTCAACTGGACGGACGTCTCGGCCCGCTTCGAGGCGGCCCGCGCCGGCCGGAACGGCCTCAACCTTCAGTAGTGGATGCTCCGACAAGCTCTGCTGCTGGATACGAAGAGGCCCCGCTCCTGCCCAGGAGCGGGGCCTCTTCTGTTCCCGAACTGACTGCCGCTCCCACCACGAAGCGACGTGACTTAGGTTAGCCTAAGCTCGCCTTGTTGGGAAGCCCGTCTCACCCGGCCTCTCGCCACGAGTTCGATCACCGTGGTCACGGCCACGACTTCCACCGCGAGCAGGCCCAACAGCACCACGAGCTGCAACGCTCCGGCCTGCCAGACGGGCGCGCCGCCGAGCAACATGCCCACGAACGCGCCCGGCAGTGTGACGAGGCCCACCGTTCTCGTCTGGTCGAGCGCCGGGAGCAGCGCCTCCGCGGCCGGCTTGCGGATCAGTTCCCGCGTCGCTTCGGGCACGGTGAACCCCAGCGCGAGCGCCGCCTCGTACTCGCCGTAGCGGTCGCTCAGCGTGTCCAGCGCCCGTCGCGTCGACAGGGTCGTCGCGGTCATGGCGCCGCCGATCAGGATGCCGCCGATCGGGATCAGCGCGATGCCCTCGAGCGGGACGAGGCCACTGAGCATCAGTGCCGCCATGGCCGGGACCGTGCCCGCCAGGATGGCCGCCCCCACCCAGATGCCCTTCTTGCCCGTCTTGGTGCGGGCCGCGCTCGTCGCCGTGGCCACCGATGCCATGAGGACCAGGAACGCCGCGGTCAGCGGGAGCCGGGTGAGGACGACGGTGATCACCGCGCTCACGACGGCCAGCTGGACCACCGCTCTCGCGGCGGCCCTGACGAAGGGCCTGGCCGTCGTCAGGGCCGCCCACCACGCGACGCCTCCCGCCGCGGCGGTGAAGAGGACGCAGATGATCGCCAGCCGGGGCCAGTCCGTCGCGATGACCATGAGGTGATCTCACCGCACTCGCGCACCGAGAGCGCGATGACCTTCTGCTCTGGTGACGCTCGCGCGAACGCCCCTAGGATCTTCGGCCCTGCACTCGCTGAACTCTCACCGGGGGAACACCAGGATGAACGACAGCCGGACCGCCGCGATCTTCATCCACGGACTGTTCTCCTCCCCGGCGACCTGGTCCGCCGTCGACAGCCTGCTGGAACAGGATCCTGACCTGCGCGGGTTGGCCGTCCTGCACTTCTCGTACCAATCGCCGGTGATGCGACTCAACCCGGTGCGCCGGATCCCCAACTTCAACGACATCGCGGACAGCCTGGCGGTCTTCTTCGAGGTGGAAACCACCCAGTACGACAGCATCGCGCTGATATCGCACAGCCAGGGCGGCCTCGTCGCACAACGATTCCTCGCCAGGATGCTCGCCGACTCGCGCGGCTACGAGCTGGCGAAGATCCGCAGGATCGTCATGTTCGCGTGCCCCAACTCCGGTTCGGAGCTCGGCCTGACGATCCGGCGCGGTCTGCGGTTCTGGAAGCACCCGCAGGAGCAGGAACTCCGTCCCATCAACGAGTCCATCACCGCGACGCAGCGAACGATCGTGCACTCCGTGATCTCCGCGAAGCAGATCACCGAGACCACGTGCCCGATCCGGATGTTCGCCTACGCCGGCGACTCGGACAACATCGTCACCCCGTCGTCGGCCAAGAGCGTGTTCCGGGATGTCGGCGTGATACCGGGTGACCACAGCTCCATCATCAGACCCGACTCGCTCAGCCACCGGTCGTACACCACGCTGAAGTGGAACCTGCAGGCCGTGCTGAACCCGGACCGAGGCGAGCAGGACCGCCGGCCGAGCTCGACGACCACACAGTTCGACCAGGCGCAACCCGCACCACCCACCACCGTGAAGTACGACAGTCGCGGCGACGCGGACGCGTGGCGGACCTGGACCTACACCGCAGAGCGAGGTGTGCGTCCGGAGAAGTTCCCAGTCGGAGACCGCGGTGTACTCGCAATTCAGTCGAAGCTTCAGGAGTCGGTCGGCCTGAACAAGTCGCTCCCGATGACGTCCGGCACGATCGAGTTCGAATACCGCGTCGCGGACTCGGGCGGATCCCGCGGGCACATGTACTTCGCGGTGATCCCGATGCAGGAGACCGGTCCTGGGCGAGCCGGGCTGATCGAGGTCGGCACGAACGTCCAGGGCGACCACCGGAACCCGAGGTCGCCGTTCCGACAGCGCTCGTTCATCCCGTTGGCGCACTACGCGGACGGCGAATGGCACGCCATGCGAATCCAGTTCGACTTCTCCAGCCTCGCGGAGGCCTTCTACGCCATCTTCGGGCCGAGGATCAACGAGGGACTCGAGGAACGAGGAGACGGGATCCTGCAGATCCGCAACGTCGTCGCGTGGTCCTAGCGGTCGTACTCAGACGAGCTCTTCGACCTCTCGGCGCGGGCGGAACCACAGCCGCCGCGGCAGCCGGACGTCCCCGCGCCGCAGGAGGATCACCCACGCGACCACGGCGACGAGCACGGACACGACACCACCGATGACGATCGGCGCCCGCCCGTGGACGTGCTCGCCGAGCCACCCCATCAACGGTCCGCCGACGGGGTTCCCGCCGAGGAACACGAGCATGTAGAGCCCCATGACCCGGCCGCGCATCGCAGGTTCGACGGCGAGCTGGATGGTGGCGTTGGCGGTGGTGTTGAAGGTCATCATGGCGATGCCGACGGGGATGAGCGCGAGGCCCATCGACAGCATCGTGGGCATCAGGCCGGCGACGATCTCCAGCACGCCGAACACGACGGCGGCGCCGATGAACACCGCGAGGCGGGGTTTCTTGCGGCGCGCGGCCCACGTGGCGCCGGCGAGGGTGCCGACGGCGATCAGCGTCGACAGCAGGCCGTAGGCGTCGGCGTCGCCGCGGAACACGTTGCGGGCCATGATCGCGAGGGTCATGTAGAAGTTCATGCCGAACGTGGCGATGAAGAACACCAGCACCATCACGGTGAGCAGGTCGGGGCGGTGCCACACGTACCTCAGCCCGGACAGCAGCTGGCCCTTCTCGCGCGGCACCGGGTCCGCGCGGTGCAGTTTCGCCGGGTCCATCAGGTACACGCCGAGCACGACGGCGACGAAGCTGATCGCATTGGCCAGGAACACCCAGCCGGTGCCGACGCTGACGATCGTGAAACCGGCGATCGCCGGGCCGACCATGCGGGCCAGGTTGAACATCATCGAGTTCAGGGCCACCGCGTTGGTCAGCTGCGAGCGGCCGACCATCTCGACCACGAACGACTGGCGCACCGGGGTTTCCAGTGCGGCGAACACGCCGAGCAGGAAGCAGAGGACGTACACCTGCCACAGGACGACGACGCCCGTGACGTCCAGCAGGCCGAGCACCAGCGCGCACAGGCCGAGCGCGGTTTCCAGCCCCAGCAACAACTTCCGCTTGTCCATGCGGTCCGCCAGGAGACCGGCCCACAGGGACAGGCCCAGCGCGGGCAAGAACTGGAGCGACGCGGCGATGCCGAGCGCGACCGGTGAGCCGTTGGACAGCTCGAGCACCAGCCAGTCCTGTGCGATGCGTTGCATCCACACGCCCATCAGGGAAATGACCTGGCCTGATGCGTAAAGACGATAGTTGCGCACGGCTAACGAACGGAACATGCCGGTACGCGTGGATGGCGATGTGTCCGAAGATTCGCCACCCACGTAACCCGACACGCGTTACTGCCCCGCCATCCTGTCGATGATCTCGGCCGCGCGGGAGAGCAACTCCCTCTCCTCCGGCGCCAGCTCGGCGATCCGCTTGTCCAGCCACGCTTCTCGCGCGGTGATCTCGTCCTCGAGGTAGGCCAGCCCCGCGGTCGTCAGCTCGACGATGGCCTGACGGCCGTCCGTCGGGTGCGGGCGCCGCGTGGCGAAGCCGAAGTCCTCCAGCGCTGCTATCACGCGCGTCATGGACGGCGGCTGCACGCCTTCCTTGGTGGCGAGCTCACCCGGCGTCAGCGGTCCGCACTTGTGCAGCGTGGACAACGCGGACACCTGGGTCAGTGAGACCGACGTGTTGGTGCGCTGCGCGCGCAGTCGTCGGTTCAGCCGGACGACGGCAAGTCTGAGCCTGCTCGCCAACCCGATCTGCTCGGTCTCCGCCACGTATTTAGCATACCTCACGAAATTGTTTCCCGCCGAACGTCAGGCCAGTGCGGCCTGGATGGGGCCGATGGCGAAGTAGACGACGAACGCAGCGGCGACGACCCACATCAGCGGGTGCACGCTGCGCGCTCGTCCGGTCAGAGCTCGCAGCAAGACATAGCTGACGAAGCCCGCGCCGATGCCGTTGGCGATCGAAAAAGTGAACGGCATCACGACGATCGTCAGGAACGCGGGCAGCGCGACGGTGAAGTCGCCGAAGTCGATCTCGCGGATCTGCATCATCATCAACGCGCCGACGATCACCAGCGCCGGTGCGGCTGCCTCGATCGGCACCACCTGGTACAGCGGCGTGAAGAACATCGCGAGCAGGAACAACACGCCCGTCACGACGTTCGCCAGGCCGGTCCGCGCGCCTTCCGCGATGCCGGACGCCGACTCGATGTAGACGGTGTTGGACGAACTGGACGCCGCACCGCCCGCGACCGCGCCGAGCCCGTCGACGAACAGCGCCTTGCTGACGTTCGGCAGCTGGCCGTCCTTGCCGATCAGGCCGGCTTCCTTGCCGAGTCCGGTCATCGTGCCGACGGTGTCGAAGAAGTCGGTCAGCACGAGCGTGAACACCAGCAGCGCCGCGGTCAGCGCGGGCACGCGGGTCCACGCGCCGAACGACACGTCGCCGAGCAGCGACAGGTCCGGGATGCCGAAGACCGTGTCGGGCAACGCCGGATATCCGAGGTTCCAGCCCTTGGGGTTGGTGCCGCGCGACGGCCCGGCGCTGACGATCGCCTCCAGCACGATGGCGAGCACGGCGCTGGAGACGATGCCGATGAGGATCGCGCCCTTCACCTTGCGCGCGAACAGCACACCGGTGATCACCAGCCCGAGCACGAACACGAGCGTCGGCCAGCTGGCGATCGACCCGTTGATGCCGAGCCCGACCGGAACGGTCGTGTTCGCGGCGTCCGGCAGCCTGCGCACGAAGCCCGCGTCGACGAACCCGATGAAGCAGATGAACAGGCCGATGCCGACCGCGATCGCCGCTTTCAGCTCGTTCGGCACCGCGTTGAACACCGCGGTGCGCACGCCCGTGACCACCAGGATCAGCACCACGAGCCCGTTGACGAGCACCAGGCCCATGGCCTCTGGCCAGGTCATCTTCGTGGCGACCGCCACCGCGACGAACGAGTTGATGCCGAGGCCGGTGGCCATCGCGAACGGGTAGTTCGCGACGAGTCCGAAGAGGATGGTCATCACGCCCGCGACCAGCGCCGTCACCGCCGCGACCTGCCCGACCGGCAGGATGTTGCCGAGCACGTCCTTCTTCGCACCCGCGTCGTCGGCGGCGAAGCTGCCGATGATCAACGGGTTCAGCACCACGATGTAGGCCATCGTGAAGAACGTGACGACACCGCCGCGAACTTCACGACTCACCGTCGACCCGCGCTCGGAAATCTTGAAGAACCCGTCCAGCATCTGGTCTCCTTACGGCGTGTCCGAACGCGACAACCCGCCCAGTCCACCGCCGCTGCCGCACAGGCTCGCCGATCCGGTGCCGGTGGTGCTCGGAGGTACCGCGTTGTGGTTCCTCGGGTTCCTGCTGGTGCTGATCTTCGACCGCGCCAACGGGACCCTGCTCTGGACGACCTTGTCCGGTGGCGTGCTCGGGATCATCGGGTATGGAGTGTTCCGCTGGCAACGCCGCGCCGCGCGCCGAGGGTCGCGGACGGCTCAGTCCGGCCTCGAGGACATCTAGCCGAGACTCGACAGCGCCCCCGAAGAGCTGCCCGCCGGCGCGCTTTCGCAGGCACGCTCAACACCGGTCCCGCAAGCACGGCCCCGCAAACGCTTTCGCGAGCGCGCTGCCGCAGGCGTCCCCGCCAGGGGTCCCCTGCTTTCAGAATCCCAGGAGACACCGACAATTCGGGGCGCCCGCGGCGAGCCCTGTGGACAACTCGGACCCTGTGGACAGCCAGCCCAGCAGCACCGACTAGCCCAGCAGCACCGACTAGCCCAGCAGCACCGCGGGCGTCGGGTCGGTGATCAGAGCGGCGAACGTGTGCCGGTCAGCCCACCGCCCGGTCGTCCACGCGAGCGCACGGGCCAGCCCCTCGGGCGTGTCCTCGGCGTGCGGCTCACCGCCGACCATCCACCAGGAGACGACCTGCCCGGACACGACCAGCGAGTCGTGCACCACCACGACCCCGGCAGGCAGCTCGACCTCCAGCAGCTCACACGCCACCCGCACCGCACCGAGCGAGTGCCAGGGCACCGGCTCCCCGTCCGACGACGGGGTCCCGCCCACCTCCTCGGAGGCGAACGGCAGGTCGAGCAGCTCGGCGAGCTCCTCGGTGGCGACCGCCGAAGCCAGCACCCGCGAAGGAGGCAGCACACCCAGCAGCCACGGCTGGTCGAGGATCACGACGTCGTCGGCGGGTACGGCCTCACCGGACAGCACCCGCACGCGCTCGCAGTCGAGCACATCGCCCGAAGGCGGCACCTCGGCCAACGCCGCGTGAGCACGCAGAGCCAGCGCGTCCGGGACGGCGCGCGACGGATCGCCGAGCCGCGCGACGAGGTCGGTCACGTCGTCGTCGCCGCGCAGCACGAGCTCGGACCGCACGCCTGCCGCGACGAGCGCGTGCCGGGGCAGGTCGAGATCGGGCACCGGGTCGTACAGCCCGAGCAGGTCGGCGGCCTCCGGCAGGCACCACGTCCCCGGCGCCTGGCCGGCGAGCCGCGCGTACTGCGAGATCCACCAGCCGGTGTAGCCGTCGGGTTCGGTCACCGCGCGCCACGTCACCGGGTCGGCGGCCAGCAGGCGCAGAGCCGCGGGCCAGTCCGCCACGAGGTCGAGGTCGCGCACGCCGATCACGCGCGACGGCGGTTCCTCAGCCGAGTCCCACCAGTAGCCCTCGTCGGGCAGGTCGTGGTCCGGCTCGGTCGCCTCGTCGTCGACGACGACCTGGAACCCGTCCAGCACGCCGACCGCGGCCAGCGCGGTGCGCGGCCACGCGTCGGCGACGCGCTTGTCCAGCACGGCGAACGCGTCCGGCTCCAGCACCTCGCGCAACGGCGAGTCCGGCAGCACCAGCTCGTCGGCTCGGCGCCAGTCGCCGGAGGAGTCGCGCAACGCCAGGGCCGAGAGCCACGGCTGCTCACCCGGACGCACCGACGAGCGGTCGACCAGGCGCAGCACGGTCTCCACCAGCTCGGCACCGTCGAGGCCCGCCTGGGCGTCCTCGACGCTGCGCTGCACGGCCTCGCGCAGACCGGCCGAGTCCAGCAGTTCCGACGCGCCCGCCTCGACCGCGCCCAGCCGCGTCAGCAGCGGGTGCACGGCGTCCGGGTGCACGATCCGCAGGCCCGGCAACGGTTCGTCGGCGATCAGCACGGTGCGCGGACCGGTCACGAGGCGGCCGTCGGCCAGCGGGACCGGGAGCGCGGACAACGCCTCGCGCACGTCCGAGGAAACATCAGCCAGCGGCTCGAAGGCCGCGTAAACGTCGCGCCACCACGCCGGATCGCCACCCACGCCCGACAGGGCAGCGACGACCTCGGCCACCGAGAGACGCGGAACCTCAAGTGCAGCAAGGGCTTTCGCGTGCGATGGCTCGGACAACGACGCGTCCAGCAGCCCGGGAAGAGCGTCCTCGACGAGCTCGACCAGCTCATCGCTGACGACGTCCAGCACCCGAGCAGCCGAAGGCGCGGCCCATTCACCGCTCGCCAACGGCAGCCACGCGGCCGTCCGCAACGACTGCAGCAGCGAGGAACGCAGCCGCGAGTCCACTTCGGACAGGGGGAAGCCGGGCAGCGGCACCAGAGAAGTCCGCTCGACAGCGGGGATGCGCGCGACCAGCGCCGGGTACAGAGCGGCTGCCTGGTCCAGCACGAACCACGCCGCCTCGCCGGGCAGGATGCGCCGCCGCGACGGCTCGACCGGCAGCGTGGCCAGCAGCCGTGCGGGCAACGACAGCCGTTCGTCGGTCGGCGTCGGCGCGTGCAGCACGTCCTCACCCAACGGCGAGTCGAGCGGGTAGGCCCAGGTGACCGTCCACTGAGGACGGGTCTCGACGCCCTGCACGAACGAGGCGGGCACCTCACCGGACGCACGCTCCACGAGCCAGCGCGTCGAGCCGACGGTGACCACACCGTCGGCGGACTCGGACCGCTCCCACACCTGCGAGCCGACCTCGATGCGGCGCAGACCGGGCAGCGCCAGCAGCAGGTCGGGTGCCTGCAGAGCGAAGGAGTCGAGCGACACCTCGCCCGAAACGGGCAGGCGCACCTCGGTCGCGAACCCGTCCGGCACGTCCTCGACGCAGGGCCACACGAGCCGCAGCACGGGCACGTCACCGCCGCGCTGAGCCGCCAGCTCGGGCACCTCGTCACGCGTGCGAGCCGCGGAGAACTCCACACCACCGGAAAGAGAAACCACTCGCGGCGCGTCGGTCACGGCGAGCACGGCGGCGAAGCCGACGCCGAACTGCCCGACGCCGCTCTCCTTGGCCGACGCGCGCAGCGACGCGAGCGCTGCCACGCCAGCGGTGGTCAGCGGGGCGCCGGTGTTGGCCGCGCGCAGCTCACCGTCGACCAGCGAGATCCGCAGGAACCCGCCCTCCGGCGGTGCCGCGTCGGCGGCGTTCTGCGCCAGCTCGACGAACAGCCGGTCGCGGTAGGACCCGATGCGCAGGTCCTCCTCCGCGTTGGCGTCCTCGCGGAACCGGGTCGGGGAGTCGCGCCACGCGGAGAGAACCGCGGCCCTCAGTGCCGCGGTCCCGAAGGGGTCGGTCACTCCGAGTCGTCCAGGACGTCCAGCTGGGCGTCGTCGTAGACCAGGTCGGCGACGGGCACCAGCGGGCTGGCGTCGACCTCGACCTGGGAGTGCGCGCCGCAGCCGTACTCGACGTGCACGACGTGGCCGTCCGCGGGCGAGATCTCGTTCGCGCAGATGCCGAACGCGGCACCGAACGCTCCGGCGACCCGCGTGTAGAAACCGCAGGTGGCGCAGTGCGCGGGCGCGCTGCGCGCCATCTCGCTGCGCGGCCCGAAGTCACCGACGGCCCACCGGTCCGCCGCGTCCAGCCTGCCCTCGCGGGACAGCACGCGCTGGCGGCCGAGACCGATCTCGAGCGCGACCTCCTCGATGGCGGGGTCGTCGGAGTGGACGTAGGCCTCGATCAGGCGCGGGTCGTCCTCACGCGTCGGCAGCAGGTCGCCGACGCCGAGGTCACCCGCCCTGACGCGCTCGCTCCACGGCACCCACTCGGGCGCGACGAGCGCCTCGTTGCCGGGCAGCAGCACGACCTCGCTGACGGACACCGGCGTGCCCTCGCCCGCGTAGGCGACGGTCACCGCCCAGTTCCAGCCGCGGTAGCCGGCGTGGTCGGCTTCGAACAGGTGGGTCACCGAGTATTCGTCCTCGGCGAGCACCCCGACGTGAGCACCGACGCGTTCCGCGCCTGCTTCGTCCTGCGCTGCGGCACGAGCGAGGTCAATGGCATCGGCGAGCAAAGTCGTGGCGGTCACGAGGTGAATTGTGCCGCAGGTCTACGCCGGGACGAAAACTCGTGCCACCCTCCACGGGGTGCGCCCCCTCCTCTGGCTAGCAGTAGTCGCGTCCCTGGCCGCCTGCTCAGCGGGACCAGCGTCGCAAGAATCCGCTTCCCCGCAGGTCACAGTGCTGCAGAAGATCCCGCACGACACGGGTGCGTTCACCCAGGGTCTCGAACTGGTCGACGGAGTTCTCTACGAGGGAACGGGCCTCGAGGGCGAGTCGACGATGCGCGCGCTCGATCCGGCGACCGGCGAGGTGCGCAAGAAGGTCGATCTGCCGCAGGAGCTGTTCGGCGAGGGCATCACCGTGGTCGGCCCGCGGATCTGGCAGCTGACGTGGCGCAACGGCTTCGCGATCGAACGCGATCGGGGCACGCTCGCCGAGACCCGGCGCATCGCGTACGAGGGCGAGGGCTGGGGTCTCTGCCTCGCGAACGACCGGCTGATCATGAGCGACGGCTCCGCGAAGCTCGCCTTCCGCGACCCGGCCACGTTCGCCGAAACCGGATCCGTGCAGGTCACGCGGGACGGCCAGCCGCTGACGCAGCTCAACGAGCTGGAATGCGTGAACGGCGCGGTGTGGGCCAACGTGTGGAAGTCGGACGAGATCGTCCGCATCGACCCGAAGACCGGAAAGGTGACCACGACGGTGAACCTCGCCTCGCTCCGTCCGTCCGAGACCGGTGAGGAGGACGTGCTCAACGGGATCGCCGCCATCCCCGGAACTGACGAGTTCCTGGTCACAGGCAAGAACTGGCCTTCCATCTTCCGTGTGCGGTTCACCGGCGTCAGGCAGGATTGACGTGTGACGTGGAACCGGGGCAGGACGAACGGCGGGAGGCCGGACGAGCCGAAGCGCTACCCGTGGCAGGACGACGAGTACCAGCCGCGTCAGCACGAGCACCGGCTGCAACCACCGCCCCGGAATCCGCGCCAGGGTCCACCGCAAGGACCGCCCCAGCCGCCGCGCAACACCCGCCCGCTGCCGATCGACGAGCAGGACACGGCACCGACCCCGAAGATGCCGAAGAAGCTCACGGTCACGCGGGTCGCGTTGTTCCGCGGCAAGCAGCTCTCGCAGCAGGCCGTCGCCGCGTTCCGCAGGGCCGCGCACGCCGACGGCGCGAAGAAGTCCGGCATGTCGGCCGTCACCTACGCGGTGATGATGAACTACGCCGCCGACGCCGCGATGGCCGTCGCGCTGGCGAACACGCTGTTCTTCAGCGCCGCGTCCGCCGAGTCGAAGAGCAAGGTCGCGCTCTACCTGCTGATCACGGTGGCGCCGTTCGCGCTGATCGCGCCGGTGATCGGCCCGCTGCTCGACCGCATCCAGCGCGGCCGCCGGATCTCGCTCGCGCTCTCCTGCGTGCTGCGCGTGTTCCTGTCGATCGTGATGGCGCTGAACTTCGACAACTGGCTGCTCTACCCGGCGGCGCTGGGCAGCATGGTGCTGTCCAAGTCGTTCACCGTGCTCAAGTCCGCGATCACGCCGCGCGTGCTGCCACCGGAGATCACGCTCTCCAAGACCAACGCCCGGATGACCGTCTTCGGCCTCGCGGCGGGCGCCGTGTTCGGCGCGTTCGCGGCGGGCTTCGCGAAGATCTTCGGTTCGCCGGGCGCGCTGTGGTTCATGGCCGCGCTGTGCGTCGTGAACGCCGTGCAGTGCATGCGGATCCCGGCCTGGGTCGAGGTGACCGAGGGCGAGGTGCCCGCATCGCTGTCGCCGAAGCCCGCCAGGCAGCCGATCAGCAGGCACATCGTGGTCTCGTTGTGGGGCAACGGTTCCATCCGCATGCTGACCGGGTTCCTCACGCTGTTCGCTGCGTTCGTCGTGCGCGCGCAGACCGAGGGCGACGCGGTGCGGCAGTTGCTGCTGCTGGGCAGCATCGCCGCGGCGGCGGGCATCGGCAGCTTCCTCGGCAACGCGATCGGCGCGCGTCAGCAGTTCGGCAAGCCGGACGAGGTGGTGATCGGCTGCGTGGCCGCGGCGCTCGCGGCCACGGTCGTCGCGGCCGTCCTGCCGGGCATCACCACCGCCGCGGTCGTCGGCCTGCTGGGCGCGACGGCCAGCTCGCTGGCGAAGGTCAGCCTCGACGCGGTGATCCAGGACGACCTGCCGGAGGCGTCGCGCGCGTCGGCGTTCGGCCGCTCCGAGACGATCCTGCAGCTCACCTGGGTGTTCGGCGGCGCGCTCGGCGTGCTGCTGCCGCCGTGGTTCTGGCTCGGGTTCACCGTGATGTCGGTGCTGCTCGCGGTCGGGCTGGCGCAGACGTGGCTCTACCGCAACGGCACGTCGCTGCGCCAGGTCGTCCTGCGCCCGATCCGCAGGCCCGCTCCGCTCACCCCGTAGGCTCGCTGACCGTGCGCCGAGTTCTGACTGTCCTGGCCTGCGCCGCGCTCGTGCTGACGGGCTGCGGCACCCCGCGCGACCCCGAGGTCACGTTCTACAGCGCGGGCAAGACGATCCGCTTCACGCCGACGTTCTACTGCGACGACGCGCGCGGCGAGCAGAACTGCGGGCAGCGCGCCGAGCCGGCGACGATGAAGGTCCCGCCGGGCCAGCCGGTGCAGATCTCCGTGCCCGGTCAGCTGGCCGCAGGCCGCTGGGTGGTCACGTTCACCTACGTCGACGCGAGCGAGAGCCAGGTCGTCGGCGAGCAGAGCAAGGACATCCTCGGCCGCGGCGAGGACTACACGTACACGGTGACCGTGCCCGACAAGGCCGACCAGATCACGCAGATCGCGGTGCAGGAGATCGCTGCCGTCGTGCTGGACGACGGCAGCCTCGCTCCCCGTGGCGCCTGGGTCGTCGACGTCGTCGCCTGACTACGGGTCGAGCTCCCGCGCGACGGCGCGGACGACCTCGGCGATCAGCTTGGTGTTCTTGCGGTCCGGGTAGCGGCCGCGGCGCAGGTCCGGCTGGATCTTGGCCTCGAGCAGCTTGATCATGTCCTCGATGAGGCCGTGCAGCTCCTCTGCGGGGCGGCGACGCGCCTCCGCGACGGACGGCACGGGGTCGACGAGGCGCACGGACAGCGCCTGCGGGCCGCGCCTGCCCTCGGCCATGCCGAACTCGATGCGCTGCCCGGCCTTGAGGCCTTGCACGCCCGGAGGTAGCGCGGACTTGCGGACGTAGACGTCTTCGCCACCGTCCTGGGTGACGAATCCGAAGCCCTTCTCCGTGTCGTACCACTTGACCTTGCCGGTCGGCACCGCGCTCACCATTTTCTTTAATCCACACAACGAACGCGCCCCAGGCGTACCCAGGACGCGTCACACCAGCGTATCCAGAACACCGCTGTGAAGGCACCTCCGTTAGCGCGACTACGCTCACGCGCATGACCGCTAACAAGGTGATGCCGCTGGCTGTGGGCGTGTTCGCCCTCGGTGTACTCGCGATCGTCGCGGTCTTCGTGCTCTTCGCGCTCGGCTACTCGGACCTGCCGTGGTGGCTGAACGTCTCCGCGACGCTGCTCGCCCCCATCGGGCTGGCGGTCGGCGTCGCCGCCGCGGTCAGGAACGCACGCCGGAAGAGCTGAGCCAGGCCGGGAAGCCGGTCAGGTCGGCCAGCACCACGTCGGCGCCAGCCTCGGCCAGTTCCTCGCCGCTGCACGGTCCGGTGAGGACACCGACGGCCAGCGCGCCCGCGGCCTTCGCACCGTGCACGTCCCCCACGTGGTCGCCCACGTAGACCGACGCGCCGTGCAGCTTGAGCGCCTCGGCCTTGCCGGTGGACCAGAGCTCGCCGAAGAGGTGGTCGACCTCCCAGCCGAGCGCCTCGAGGTGCAGCGCGGCGTTCTTGCGGTACTTGCCGGTGACGACCATCGTGCGCCCGCCCAGCTCGCGCACCGCGGCAAGCGCTTGCGCGGCACCTGGGAGCGCGACCGTGTTCGGGATGACGAGCTCCGGGTAGAGCGACCGGAACAGCGTGACGAGCTCCGGGATCTCCTCCTCCGGCACGCCCATCTCGCGGTAGGTCATGTCGAGAGGCGGGCCGAGGTTCGCGGCGAAATGCTCACCGTCGAGGTCGTACCCGGTGCGGGTCGCGACCTCGTTGAGGACGGCCGCCATGCCGGGCCTGGGGTCGATGAGCGTCATGTCGAGGTCGAAGCCCACGGTCAGCGCCACAATGCGGCACTTTACGTCTTTACAACTCCCACTGAGCTGTAAAGCTGATCAGGTGAGCGACATCACCTCGCTGTTACTGGACGCAGCCGCTGACCTGCTCGCCGCACACGGGTTCCAGGGGTTGCGCATGATCGAGGTCGCCAGCCGCGCAGGAGTGAGCAGGCAGACCGTCTACAACGAGTTCGGCAACAAGGAAGGTCTGGTGCAGGCGGTAGCAGCGCACCGGACCACGGAGTACCTCAAGGGGGTGGCGACCAGGCTCGAGGAGGACGGCGAGCCGTGGGAAGCGATGCGGTCGGCGTTCAAGTTCACCTTCGAGCAGACCGCGAAGGATCGTCTCGTGTCGGCCGTTCTGACGGGCGCCGACGCCGAAGACCTGCTGCCGTTCCTGACGACGCGGGGCATGCCGGTGCTCGAGCCGGCCACCGCGGTCATCGCCGCGCACCTGACGCGCCACTTCCCCGGCGCCGACGTGCACCTGTGCGCGGAGACGACCATCCGGCTGGCGCTGAGCCACCTGCTGCTGCCGACCGGGGACATCGACCACGCGATCGACGCCGTGATCACCGTCTCCCGAGCGACCATGGAGGTGACCTTGTCCCGCTGACCCCTGTTCGCACAGACTGACCCCTTGTTGCAAGATACTGGCAACAGAGGGGGTTCGTCGTGGTCGCCGTCGGCACACGTTTGCGCGCGGGTGCCGCGCTGCTCGGACCGGCGTTCGTCGCCGCGATCGCCTACGTCGATCCGGGCAACGTGGCCACCAACACGGCGGCCGGTGCGCGGTACGGGTACCTGCTCGTGTGGGTGCTGGTCGTGGCGAACGTCATGGCAGGCCTCGTGCAGTACCTGTCCGCGAAGCTCGGCCTCGTCACCGGCAAGTCACTGCCGGAGGCCGTGCGCGACGAACTGCCGCGCCCGGTCCGGCTCGCCTACTGGGGCCAGGCCGAGGTCGTCGCGATGGCCACCGACCTCGCCGAGGTGCTCGGTGGCGCCATCGCGCTGCACCTCCTGTTCGACCTGCCCCTGCTGCTCGGCGGCCTGATCACCGGCGTCGTGTCGACCGTGCTGCTGCTCGTGCAGGACCGCGGCGGGCAACGCCCGTTCGAGCGCGTCATCACCACCCTGCTGGTCGTGATCGCCGTCGGCTTCGCGGCCGGCCTGTTCGTGGCACCACCTTCCGTGCCCTCCGTGCTCGGCGGCCTGACACCCCGCTTCGCCGACGCCGACAGCGTCCTGCTCGCCGCGGGCATGCTCGGCGCGACCGTGATGCCGCACGCGGTGTACCTGCACTCCGCTCTGGCACGTGCCCGCCACGGCCGCGCGCCTCATCTCCTGCCCACCACCAAGGTCGACGTGGTCATCGCGATGGTGCTCGCCGGCGCGGTGAACATGGCCATGCTGCTGCTGGCCGCTGCCTCGCTGCAGGGTTCGTCCGGTGTGGACACTCTGGAAGGCGCGCACGCGGCGGTCGCGTCCACCTTGGGTGGCGGGATCGCGCTGTTGTTCGCGATCGCTTTGCTGGCTTCGGGTTTCGCGTCCACCGCGGTCGGCTGCTACGCGGGTGCCGTCGTGATGGACGGCTTGCTGCGCGTGCGGATTCCGTTGCTCGTGCGGCGGTTGGTGACGCTCGTGCCCGCTTTGGGGGTGCTGGCGCTCGGTGTCGATCCCACGTGGGCGTTGGTGCTGTCGCAGGTCGTGTTGTCGTTCGGCATCCCGTTCGCGCTCGTGCCGCTCGTGTGGCTCACCGCTCGCCGGTCCGTGATGGGTGCCTACGCGAACCGGTGCGGGGTGACGGTGGGCGCCTCGGTCGTGGCGGTTGCCGTCGTGGTGCTGAACGTGGCGCTGATCTACCTGACCGTCAGCGGCTGATGGGCGACACCATGCTCACGCAGGGGTCCTCGCCAGGGGGTCCCCTGATTTCATTCTCCCACTCGACACCGACAATTTCGGGGCGCGATGACGCAGCCTGTGGACAACTACGCCCGACGCGTTCGCGCGGGCTACGCCACCGTCGTGTAGTCGACGCCGATCTGGTGCAGCGCGGCTTCGAGGGTGCGCATGACGGCGAGCGTGTCGTCCAGCGTCATCTCGGGGCTCTCGGTGTCCCCCGCCGTGACGCGCTCGACGACCTCGCGGATCTGGTGCGTGTAGCCGCCGTCCGCACAGGTGTGCTCGACCCCGTTCACGACGATGCGCGTCGGGTTGTAGAACGGGTCCGCGATCTGGATGCGGCCCGCGGTGCCGACGATCTCGGCCTTCGTCTCGTACGTCGCGACGAGCGAGCAGCTCAGCAGCGCGTGCGCGCCGTGCGGGTAGCTGAGCAGCACGCCCGCGTCGGCGTCCACATCGGTCGGTGCAAGCGCGCCGACCGCGGTGACCGACTCGGGTTCGCCGAGCAGCGCGTGCGCGAGCGCCACGGGGTAGATGCCGAGGTCGAGCAGTGCGCCGCCGCCGGCTTCCTTGGCCCACAGGCGGTCCTGGGCGTCGAAGTCGTGCTGGAAGCCGAAGTCCGCGCGGATCGTGCGCACCTCGCCGATCGCGTCGTTCGCCGCGAGCGCGCGGACGTCGCGGATCAGCGGGTTG
Source organism: Lentzea tibetensis (assembly GCF_007845675.1). Taxonomy (GTDB): domain Bacteria; phylum Actinomycetota; class Actinomycetes; order Mycobacteriales; family Pseudonocardiaceae; genus Lentzea; species Lentzea tibetensis. The sequence goes on from NZ_VOBR01000014.1 coordinate 177,992, forward strand.
AAGCGCGTCCACATCGCTTCCATGAGGAACAGGTTCCGCGCGCGGGCCGTCGCGACCAGGTCCTCGGCCTGCGCGACGGTCAGCGTGATGGCCTTCTCGCACAGAACGTGCTTGCCCGCTTCGAGTGCGGCCTTGGCGACCTCGTGGTGCTGGCCGTGCGGCGTGGCCACGTAGACGACGTGGACGTCCGGGTCCGCGAGCAGCTCGCGGTAGTCGCCGTACGCGCGCTCGACGCCGTGCTTCGCGGCGAACTCCCGCGCTCTGGCGAGCTGCCGGGAGGACACCGCGAGCACGTTCACACCAGGCACTTTCCGCATGTCGGCGGTCACGACGTCGGCGATTCCGCCCGTGGCGACGACTCCCCAGTTCAGCACGTACGGGAGCATAGGGGTATGCGTCTCATCCTGAACGTGGTCTGGCTGGTGCTCGCGGGGTTCTGGCTCGCCGTGGGCTATGCGATCGCCGGTCTCATCTGCTGCGCGCTGATCATCACGATCCCGTGGGGCATCGCGTCGTTCCGCATCGCGAACTACGCGCTCTGGCCGTTCGGCCGCACGGTCGTCGACAAGCGGGGTGCCGGTGCGGGCTCGCTGCTCGGCAACATCATCTGGATCATCTTCGCCGGGTGGTGGCTCGCGCTCTCGCACATCGTCACAGGCGTCGCGCTGTGCGTCACGATCATCGGCATCCCGCTGGGCGTCGCGAACTTCAAGCTCGTGCCGGTGTCGCTGGTGCCGCTGGGCAAGCAGATCGTCGAGGTCGTGTGAAAAGTCCCCTGCGGGTGTCGGGGGCACCCGCAGGGGACCATTCGCACCGCTGTCAGGCTCCGTTGTCCGTCAGCTGGTGCAGGCAGAGGATGTTGCCCTCGGTGTCGCAGAACCACGCGGCCTTCTCGCTGCCCATGACCGCGATGTGGTTGACCGTCTTGAGGTCCGGCAGGTCGTAGTCCGCGAACTTGACGCCCTTGCCCTCCAGTTCGCGGATCTCGGACTCCAGGTCCGGCACCTCGAAGCTGATCACCGTGTGCTTGGTCTGCGCACCGGCTTCCGCAGGCATCAGTCCCAGCGCGTCGCCCTGACCGAGCTCGAAGATCCTGGTGCCGTCCGGAGCCGACATGACCGCCTTGAGGCCGAGCAGGTCCGCGTAGAAGTGACTCGCGCGCTCGGGGTCCGAAACGGGCAGCATCGTCGTGGTCCTGGTGGCAGTGAGCATGGCGCCTCCTTCAACCAGATGGCCTATCGTGCGCCCCGGTCCGCGCGCTGACAAGGGTCTTTCGTCAGGCGTGCCTGGTGGCCGCCGCCGCCTCCAAACTCAGCAGTCGCACGGCCTCCGCGCGCATCTCGACCTTGCGGATCTTGCCCGTGATCGTCATCGGGAACTCGTCGACGACGTGCACGTAGCGCGGGATCTTGTAGTGGGCGAGCTTGCCCGTGCAGAACGCCTTCAGCGCCTCCGCGGTCAGCGGCTCGGCGTCCGGGCGCATCCGCACCCACGCCATCAGCTCCTCGCCGTACTTGACGTCCGGAACGCCGATGACCTGCGCGTCCAGCACGTCCGGGTGCGTGTAGAGGAACTCCTCGATCTCCCGCGGGTAGATGTTCTCGCCGCCGCGGATGACCATGTCCTTGATGCGGCCGGTGATGTTGACGTAGCCCTCTTCGTCCATCACCGCGATGTCGCCGGAGTGCATCCAGCGCGCGGCGTCGATCGACTCCCGAGTCTTCTCCGGCTCGTTCCAGTAGCCCAGCATCACGGAGTAGCCGCGCGTGCACAGCTCGCCGGGCGTTCCACGTGGGACGGTGCGGCCCGTCTCCGGGTCGATCACCTTGACCTCGACGTGCGGCACGACGCGGCCGACCGTCGACACGCGCCGGTCGATGGAGTCGTCCTTGCGGGTCTGCGTGCTCACCGGAGACGTCTCGGTCATGCCGTAGCAGATGGCCACCTCGCGCATGCCCATCCGCTCGATGACCTGCTTCATCACCTCGACCGGGCACGGCGAGCCCGCCATGACCCCGGTGCGCAGGCTCGAGAGGTCGTAGTCGTCTGACGTGTCCAGCATGGCGATGAACATCGTCGGCACGCCGTAGAGGCTCGTGCACTTCTCCCGCGCGATCGCCTCCAGCGTCTGCGTGGCGTCGAACGCGGGCGCGGGGATGACGACGCACGCGCCGCGGCTGGTGGCCGCCAGGTTACCCATGACCATGCCGAAGCAGTGGTAGAACGGGACGGGCACGCAGATCCGGTCGTTCTCCGTGTAACCGCAGAGCTCACCGACGAAGTAGCCGTTGTTGAGGATGTTGTGGTGGCTCAGCGTCGCGCCCTTGGGGAAGCCCGTGGTGCCTGAGGTGTACTGGATGTTGATCGCCTCGTCGGCGCCGAGCTCCGGCCATTCCCTTCGCTCCGAAGGCTTCTGCAGATCCGTCCACTCAGGACTGTCGAAGAGGATCGTGTTGCGCAGGTCCGGGCAGTCGGGCCTGACCTGGTCGATCATGGCCGCGTAGTCGGAGGTCTTGAACTCGCGCGCGGCGATCAGCGTGTGGATGCCCGCCTGGTTGATCACGTACTCCAGCTCGTGCACCCGGTACGCCGGGTTCACGTTGACCATGATCGCGCCGATCTTGGCGGTCGCGTACTGGACGAAGTACCACTCCGCGCGGTTCGGCGACCAGATGCCGACGCGATCTCCCACCCGGACACCGAGGTTCAGCAGGCCCTGCGCGAGCGCGTCGACCTCTCGCGCGACCTCGCGGTAGGTCCATCGGCGGCCGGTGGCGTACTCGACCAACGCCTCGCGGTCGCCGAACGCGGCGACGGTGCGGTCGAAGTTCTCGCCGATCGTGTCGCCCAGCAGCGGAACGTCCGAAGTGCCAGATGAGTAGCTGACGGTCATGCCACTCAACGTAGGCACGCCGAGTGCGAATGTCTCCCCATACTTCTCCCAGAAAACCTGGCCGGGTTTCGGCCTGTCATCGCTCCGGGGCGGCCGTCGACCGCCACAGCGCGCGGGCGATCGTGCGCCCGTCGCCCGCCTCCGGTTCGTAGCGCTCGGGGTACCCGGACCGCTGGACCTCCTGGCACACCTCGCCGACCGGCGGCGACGTCCACGAGTCGTCCGGGTAGAGCTGCACCATCTCCTCGAGGAAGGCGTCCGTCGCCCACACCGGGTCCGTGCGCTCCTCGAAGGTGCCCCACGAGTTGATCTGCTGGAACAGGCCGACGCTGCTGCCGTGGCCGTGGTCGAGGTTGCGGACGTAGGTCTCGACGATCGCGGTCGTGATCGCGATCGTCGCCGCGTGCTCCGGCAGGCCGCGGAACTCGACCGTGAGCACGACGGCTCTGGCGCAGGCGACGGTCGCGGGTCTCAGGTGCGTGCGCATGAGACCCGTCATCCGCTCGGCGAGCTGCTCCACGAGCACCTCGTCGTCGGGAGTCGCGAAGGCTGGGCAGCCGAGGTCGGCACCCGCGTCCGCACCGGTCGAGGTGAGGCCGGTGCCGGCAATGGCGATGGCGAGCACCAGCGCGGCGATCCTGATCCTCATTCGGTGGAAGGTGCCAGTGCCGTCGCCGCGGCGCACGGCGAGTCACCCCAACGGTGCCGCTCAGTACGGCAGCGGGACGACCAGGCAGGGACCGCCGCTGTACAGGCCCGCGTCGATGGCGAGGACCTTGTCGTCGGCGTACCGGAACGGCCCGTCGATCTCCTCGGGCGGGAGACCGACCTGGTCGGCGATGACGCTGTGGCCGTGCACGATGGAACTCCCGCCGAGCACGTCCAGCAGCTCCTCGGCGACGTCACCGCCCTGCGGCCCGCGGAAGGCGTACCGCGTGGTCATCTTGCGCCAGCACTCCCACCAGTTGCCGAGGTCGTCGTCCTTCAGCACGCCCTCGACCGCCGTGTTGACCTCGTCGATCGACTGACCCCACTCGAGGTACGCCGTCGTGTCCGAGTGCATCAGCAGGTGGTCGTCCACCAGCTTCAGCACGGGACGCGTCGTCAGCCACTCGATGTGCTTGTCCGTCAGCCTGTCCTGGTCGCTGCGCAGCCCGCCGTTGAGCAACCAGCTCCGCGCGAACGACCGCGGGCCGGGACTCTCCGGCACCTGCGTGTCGCCGAACCGGTGCATGCCCAGCAGCAGCACCTCGTGGTTGCCGATCAGCGAGTCGACCGTGCCGCCCGCCTCACGCGCCTCTTCGCCGAGGCGCATGACCAGCTCGATCACGCCGACGCCGTCCGGGCCCCGGTCCACGAAGTCACCGAGGAACCACAGCTCAGCCGTGCCACCGCACCACGACCCCTCCGAGTCGATGAGGTTCGCGTTGTGCAGGGCCCTGGCCAGCTCGGCCAGGTGCCCATGCACATCTCCCACGACGTGCAGCGGGCGTCGATCGGTGTCCACGGACGCGACGATAAGCGATCGGGACCGCTTCGGTGCGTCCGCTTCCCAGGGCCCACGCTGTGAGACCGGTCGTGTACTCCCTGATCAGGGGCCGAACGGCTTGGCCGCGTGGCCGACCAGATCCGCGATCGAGTCGATCACGCGGGTCGGGCGGTACGGGTACATCTCGGCCGTGGAGGCCGCGGAGATGCCGGAGAGCACGAGGATGGTCTGCAGGCCCGCTTCCAGGCCGGCGCGGACGTCGGTGTCCATGCGGTCGCCGATCATCAACGCCTGCGCGGAGTGCGAGCCCAGCGCGCGCAGCGCGGAACGCATCATCAGCGGGTTCGGCTTGCCGACGAAGTAGGGCTCGCGGCCGGTCGCCTGGGAGATGAGCGCGGCCACGGCGCCGGTCGCCGGAAGGGAGCCCTCACGTGAGGGGCCGGTGGCGTCGGGGTTGGTCGCGATGAACTTCGCGCCCTCCTCGACCAGCCGGATGGCCTTGGTGATCGCGGTGAAGCTGTAGGTGCGGGTCTCGCCGAGCACCACGTAGTCGGGGTCGCGGTCGGTCAGGACGTAGCCGATCTCGTGCAGCGCGGTCGTCAGGCCCGCCTCGCCGATCACGAACGCCGAGCCGTTCGGGCGCTGGGAGTCCAGGAACCTGGCGGTCGCGAGTGCCGAGGTCCAGATCGACGACTCGGGGATGTCCAGGCCCGTGCGCTGCAGCCGGGCACGGAGGTCGCGCGGGGTGTAGATCGAGTTGTTGGTGAGCACCAGGAACGGGGTGTCCGCCGCCCGCAGTTCCGCGACGAACTCGTCGGCGCCGGGGATCAGGTGCTCCTCGTGCACCAGAACGCCGTCCATGTCCATGAGGTAGTGCCACTGCTCCGCCATGGAGCAAGTATCAACGCTCGATCACACGCCTGCGGAACGTGTCGATCTGCAGGCGGTGGTAGCGGTCGAGCACCTCGCGCTCCTCGGGGGTGAAGTGCTCGAGCACCTCGATGGTCGTCGCGCGGGCGCCTTCGAAGAGGTGCATGAACTTCTCTATGTCCGCGGGGACGATCTCGACGAGCACCTTGCGGCGGTCGTGCGGGTCGCGGACCCGGCGCACGAAGCCGCCGCGTTCCAGGCGGTCGATCACGCCGGTCACAGCACCCGTGGACAGGCCGGAGAGCTCGGCGATGCGGCCCGCGGTCACCGGGCCCTCGGCGCGCGCGACCAGGTCGAGGCACTTCTCGTCGGTCGCGGACAGGCCCATCTGCTCGGCGATGCGCGAGTGGAACATGACGGTCAACGCACTGAGCTCGCGCATGTACCAGGTGAAACGCTCCAGCACGTCCGGTGGGACCTCGTTAGCACGTTCCATGTTAAACATCTTAGCCACTAAGAGACCTCGTTGTGGGATGAGCCAATCGTCACGCCGCGGTATGGCCTATTTGTAGCGACACCCACAAGAGTTCGGGGATTACCCTGGCATGGGTGACAGCAGTGGATCTGGGCCTACCCGTCGTGCGGGGCACCCCCGATGTGACCGCCCGGCCGGACTCCCCCCTGCTGGTCGACCGCTTCGGCAGGGTCGCCACGGACCTCCGCGTCTCGCTGACCGACCGGTGCAACCTCAGGTGCACGTACTGCATGCCCGCCGAGGGGCTCGACTGGCTGCCGAAGTCCGACCAGCTCACCGACGAGGAGCTCGTCCGGCTGATGCGGATCGCCGTCACCGGGCTCGGGGTCACCGACATCCGCTTCACCGGCGGCGAGCCGTTGCTGCGCAAGGGGCTCGAGCACGTGATCGCGGCGACCGCCGAGCTGCACCCGAGGCCGCGGATGTCCATGACCACCAACGGCATCGGCCTCGACCGGCGGGCCGCCGGGCTGAAGGAGGCCGGGCTCAACCGGATCAACGTCTCGCTCGACACGCTCGACCCCGCCCGCTTCCGCACGCTCACCAGGCGCGACCGGATCTCCGACGTGTTCGCCGGGTTGCGCGGCGCCCGCGAGGCCGGGCTGACCCCGGTGAAGGTCAACTCGGTGCTGCTGCGCGGGCAGAACGAGGACGAGGCCGTCCCGCTGCTGAAGTTCTGCGTGGAGAACGGCTACCAGCTGCGGTTCATCGAGCAGATGCCGCTCGACCCGCAGCACGGCTGGACCCGCACGAACATGGTCACCGCCGCCGAGATCCTCACCGAGCTGGGCACGGCGTTCACGCTCACGCCCGAGGAGGCGCCGCGCGGTGGCGCGCCCGCCGAGCGGTGGCTGGTCGACGGCGGGCCCGCGGTCGTCGGCGTGATCGCGTCGGTCACCAGGCCCTTCTGCGCCGCGTGCGACCGCACCCGGCTGACGTCGGACGGCCAGGTGCGAAACTGCCTCTTCAGCCAGTCGGAGACGGACCTGCGCGGTGCGCTGCGCGCGGGCGCCTCGGACGACGAGGTCGCGGATCTGTGGCGCGGCAACTCGTGGGCCAAGGCGGCGGGACACGGCATCAACGACGCCGGGTTCCACCAGCCCGACCGGCCCATGAGCGCGATCGGAGGATGAAGTGAAGGTTCGCTACTTCGCGGGTGCCCGCGCGGCCACCGGCACGGCCTACGAGGACATCGAGCTGACCGGTGAGCCGACCGTGGCCGACGTGCTCGCGCTCGTCGGCGAGCGCCATGGCGACAAGCTGGGCCGCGTGCTCGCGGCGTCCAGCTTCCTGCTCGACGGGGTCGCCGTCCGCGACCGCCACGCCCGCGTGCACGCGGGCGCCGAACTGGACGTGCTGCCGCCCTTCGCCGGCGGCTGATCGTCTCCCCTGATCGCCTCCCCCAGACGTGAGCGGGGCGTCTCCGATGGCCCAAACCACGTGACGCAAGCCTCACTTTGCGTGATGTATAACGACCAATCTCAGAAAGAAAACGGACCGATAACGGCCCATCTGACCTGCAGAAAGAGGCCAAATCGGAGCGTTGTCAGAGTGTTACTGTGACGTGCGTCACAGCTCGGAACGTTTGGTGCACCGGCTCGCGGTTACGTACCGTCGCTTCTCGGCTGGCCCCGACCAGCCACGAGCACGACCCGGAGGGCCGAACACCGCATCCTGTCCAGCAGGCACTCCGGAACAAACCCCGAGCGAGAGAAACCGCCGGACAGGAACGAGGGAACGCACCGGGCCCCCGAACCCGAGTTCCCCGCCGCAGGTGTGGTGGGCCGAGAGGGAAATGGCTTTTAACCGAGGCAAGCACGGCAAGCAGGGTTCCGCCGCTCGCAGCATCGCCAAGGTCGCGGTCGCCGGTGTCATCGCCGGTGCTCCGCTGGGTCTGGCCATCGGCACCGCCGAGGCCGCCCCCGCAGTCAACTGGGATGTCGTCGCCGCCTGTGAGTCCGGCCAGAACTGGTCGATCAACACCGGCAACGGCTACTACGGTGGCCTGCAGTTCTCGCTCTCGACGTGGCGTGCCAACGGTGGCTCCGGCATGCCGCACCAGGCTTCCCGCGAGGAGCAGATCCGCGTCGCCGAGAACACGCTCCGTTCGCAGAGCATCCACGCGTGGCCGAACTGCGGCCCGAAGGGCCTGACCGGCCAGGCGGCACCGCCCGCGCCGGCCCAGAAGAAGGCCGCGCCGGCTCCGGCGCAGAAGAAGACCGCTCCGGCGCCTCAGCGCCAGAGCGCCCCGGCACCGGTGGCCGCCACCGCCGAGGGCTCGAAGAACAACCCCGACGGTGACTTCACGATCCGTCCGGGCGACACCCTGTCGAAGATCGCCGACGAGCTCAAGGTTCAGGGCGGCTGGCAGGCACTGGTCGAGAAGAACAAGGCGTTCCTGACCAACCCGGACCTGATCTACCCAGGCCACAAGATCGCCACCAAGTGATCTGAGCAGTTGAGCAGGAGCTAGACCTAGGGCCCTCACCGCGTCCCCCCGGCGGTGGGGGCCCTACCTGTCTCGCGGTGAACGCGGGCACGTGTTCGCGGTGGTGTAGGGCCGGCGCTCGCTTCAGGGCGGCAGGCGCACACCCAGCCCGGTGCTGCGCAGGACGTTCGCGGCGGCGGGGCGAACGTGAGTTCACGCGGGCTGGGCGGCGAACCGGCCAACTCACGAGCTCACCGCATCACTGTTCCGCAAAGCGCTCACCGCCACAGCAGGCGCGTACGACGTGTTCGCGGCGGTGTGAGCCGGCGCTCGCCGCATGGCGGCAAGCGCACACCCAGCCCATCTACTCGGTCACCACACCGGACAGATCACAGCTGCCGAGCGAACGCGAGCTCACGCAGGCGTCCCCGCCGGGGGATCCCCTGACTTTCATTCTCCCAGCGAGCACCGACAGTTCGGCGCGCCAACAGCGGCCCCTGTGGACAACTGGCGCCCTGTGGACAACTCAGGAGAGCTAGGCGCGAACCTGGCCAACTCGAGTGCTCACCGCACCGCTGTTCCGCGAAGCTCACTGCCACAACAGGCGCGCCTGAGGTGTTCGCGGCGGTGTGGGCCCGTGCTCGGCCTCATGGCGGCAGACGCACACCCGCCCGGTCCGCGCACGAAGGTTCGCGGCAGCAGCGCGAACGTGAGCTCACGCGGGCAGGCGGCGAACCGCCCAACTCGCGAGCTGACGGCACCACTGGTCCGCGAAGCTCGCCGCCGCAGCAGGCGCACATGACGTGTTCGCGGCGCGGGGCCACCTGAGCCCCAGGCTCGCACGCGGCCCGCCACCACCTCAGCCCGCCGGGCTCAGGGGCAGTTGACCCACTCGTCGCTGCCATCGGCGAACACCTGCCGCTTCCACACCGGCAACCGCTTCTTGACCTCGTCGACGAGGTCGGAGCACAACGCGAAGGCCTCCTTGCGGTGCTCAGCAGCCACCGCGCAAGCCAGCGCGACGTCACCGATCTTCAACGGCCCGACCCGGTGCGACACGGCGAGCGCCCGCACGCCGGGGTAACGGCCAACGAGGTCAGCGGCCACCGAAGCGACGATGTCCGCCGCACTCGGGTGGCCCTGGTACTCGAGCTCGCGCACCGAACGGCCGCCGTCGTGGTCGCGCACGACGCCGGAGAACGTCACGACCGCGCCCGCGGCAGCGTCGGCGACCAGTGCGGCGTGCTCCTCGACGGACAGCGGCTCTTCGGTCACGGTCGCCCGCAGTACGACACTCACTGGTGGTCACCTCCACGCAACTGGTCGACCGCGTGTTCCAGCACGAGGCCGAGCACATCCAAGCCGTCCCGCACCCCGCCGGTGGAGCCGGGGAGGTTCACGACGAGCGTGCGACCCGCGACCCCCGCCACCCCACGCGAGAGCACCGACGCGGGCACACGGGGCCAACCGGCGCCCCGTACGGCGTCCGCCAGGCCCGGCACCTCGTAGTCCAGCACCTCGCGGGTGGCTTCGGGTGTCCGGTCTGTCGGGTTGATCCCGGTTCCGCCGGTCGTGATCACCACTGACGCGCCGGACGCCACCGCGTCGCGCAGTGCCGAGGCGACCGGTGGGCCGTCCGGTACTACGGCCGCGTCGGGCACGTCGTAGCCGCGGTCGCGCAGCCACGACACGATGATCGGGCCGCTGCGGTCCGGGTAGACGCCCGCCGCGGCGCGGTTGGACGCGGTGACCACCCGAGCGATCAAGGTCTCACCCACAGGCCGGACTTGCCACCTTCCTTGCGTTCCACCCGCACGTCGGTCACCGAGGCCGCCGGGTCGACGGACTTCACCATGTCGTGCAGGGTCAGGCCGGCGACCGAGACGGCGGTCAGCGCCTCCATCTCGACCCCGGTGCGGTCGTTGGTCCGGACCGTCGCGGTGATCAGCACCTCGGCGGGCCCCAGTGCCAGCTCGACGGCGACGCTCGACAGCGAGATCGGGTGGCACAGCGGGACGAGTTCCCAGGTCCGCTTGGCCGCCATGATCCCGGCGATCCTGGCCGTGGCCAGTGCGTCGCCCTTCGGCAGGTCGTCCGCGCCGAGCAGGCCGATCACCTCGGCCGTCGTGCGCAGCACCCCGGTGGCCACCGCCGTGCGCGTCGTCGCCTCCTTGCCGGAGACATCGACCATGCGGGCCGCGCCGCTGGAGTCCAAGTGGGTGAACTGCTTGGTCATGCGGCGATGTTATGCCTGATCAACCGGGAGCCGCGCTTGCGATCGGCTTTCTTTCCCGGCGCGGTCACGAGGTCCGTTCGGTCGCGGCCTTCCGGACGGCCTCGGCGACGGCGGGCGCCACCGAGGTGTCGAACACCGACGGCACGATGAACGAGGCGTTCAGGCGGTCGCCGTCGACCACATCAGCGATCGCGGTGGCCGCGGCCAGCAGCATCGCGTCGGTGATCGTCCTGGCGTGCGCGTCGAGCAGGCCGCGGAAGACGCCGGGGAACGCCAGCACGTTGTTGATCTGGTTCGGGAAGTCGCTCCGGCCGGTCGCGACGACGGCGGCGTGCTGCTGCGCCTCCATCGGGTCGATCTCCGGGTCCGGGTTGGCCAGCGCGAACACGATGGCGTCCTTGGCCATCGTCGCCACCTGCGCGGCACCGAACAGATTCGGCGCGGACACGCCGATGAACACGTCCGACCCGACGAGCGCGTCGTGCAGGCGGCCGGACGTGTTGTCCTTGTTCGTCGTCGCCGCGATGGACTTCAGGTTCGAGTCCAGGCCGGGGCGGTCGCGGTGCACGATGCCGTCCACGTCGACCGCGATCACGTCACCGGGGTTCTGCGACAGCAGCAGGCGGATGATCGCCGAGCCCGCCGCGCCGACGCCGCAGACGGTGATCTTGCAGTCGCCGATGTCCTTGCCGACGACGCGCAGAGCGTTGCGCAGCGCGGCGACCACCACGATCGCGGTGCCGTGCTGGTCGTCGTGGAACACCGGGATGTCGAGCTTCTCCCGCAGCCGCGCCTCGATCTCGAAGCAGCGGGGCGCGGAGATGTCCTCCAGGTTGATGCCGCCGTAGACCGGGGCGATCAGCTCGACCGCGCGGATGATCTCCTCGGTGTCCTGGGTGTCCAGGCACACCGGCCACGCGTCGACGCCGGCGAACTTCTTGAACAGCGCGGCCTTGCCCTCCATCACCGGCAGCGCGGCCGCGGGGCCGAGGTTGCCGAGACCGAGCACGGCCGAGCCGTCGGTGACGACCGCGACGGTGTTGCGCTTGATCGTCAGGCGGCGCGCATCGTCCGGGTTCTCGTAGATCGCCTGGCACACGCGGGCGACGCCCGGCGTGTACGCGCGGGAGAGGTCGTCGCGGTTGCGCAGCGGCACCTTCGACGAGATCTCGATCTTGCCGCCGAGGTGGACGAGGAACGTCCGGTCGGACACCTTGCGCACGACGATGCCCGGCAGCGTCTGCAGGGTGTCCGTGATGTCCTTGGCGTGGTTGGCCGACAGCGCGTTGCAGGTGAGGTCGATGACCACCCGGTCGGCGTGCGACTCGACGACGTCGAACGCCGTGATCACGCCGCCGGCGCGGCCGACCGCGCTCGTCAGGTCGCCCGCCGCGCTGGCGGACGGCGGCGCCTCGAGGCGCACCGTGATCGAGTAACCAGGGCCGGGGACCGGCATCGAATCCTCCCACGAAATCTGCTGCTCACGCGGGAAGTGAGCCTAGCCCCGGCCCCTTTGTGGAACTCACGCGACTCGACGAGTCTTAAGGCTGTCCTGACTCAGGACTTGTTGATCTCCGTGACCGGGTGCGTGTAGCCGATCTCCTCGGCGGGCAGCGGGAACGTCACCATGCCGAACGGCGACAGCGCGCCCTGCATGTCGCTCGCGAGCTCACTCACCGGGTACCCGCCGTCCGGGCCCTCCGGCCACTGGGGGTCGACCCGCTCCGGGCGTGCGGCCTTGGCCACGATTCCTCCTCGGTGATGCCTGTGTCCGGACAAGTGTGCCTCACGCCCGTATACCGTGGTGCAGATGTCCGGCATCACACTCGCCGACTGGCTGCGCGCACAGGACGACGCCACGCTCGTGGCGCTGTTGCGCACGCGTCCCGACATCGCCACGCCCCCACCTGCGGACATGGCCGTGCTGGCCACGCGGATCGGGACGCGGGCGAGCGTCGCGCGGGCCTGCGAGGAACTCGACACGTTCACGCTGACCGTCCTCGAGGCGCTGGTGGTGCTGGACGCGGACACAGCCCCCGTGTCGTTGAACACACTCACCGACCTGCTCAAGCTCAAGCCGAAGCAGGTCAAGCAGGCCGTGCAGCGGCTGCGCGACCGGGCGCTGGCCTGGGGCGAGGACCCGCTGCTGTGCGTGCCGCCGGTGACGCGCGAGGCGTTCGGGCAGTTCCCCGGCGGCTTCGGCCGCTCGACCGGGCAGCTCGTCGACCTGACCGGCGTGACCGACGCCGAGCGCCGGGTGCTGGACACGCTGTCCGCCGGTCGCCCGATCGGCGAGACCCGCGACGCGGCGCGCCTGGTCAGCCTGGAGAACGCCGAGACGCCGATCCAGCGGCTGCTCGCGCGCGGACTGCTCGTCCGCCGCGACCCGATCACCGTCGAGCTGCCCCGCGAGGTGGCGCTCGTGCTGCGCGGCGACCGTCCGATGGGGACGATCCAGCTCACCGAGCCGAAGCTGCGCACCCGCGACCTCACGCCGTCCGATGTGGACGCGACGGGTGGCGGTGAGGCGCTGGAGCTGGTGCGGCACGTGGAAACCCTCATCGCGAGCTGGTCCGCGGAACCACCGCCGGTGCTCAAGGCGGGCGGCCTCGGCGTGCGCGAGCTGCGCAAGGTCGCGAAGGACGTCGACGTGGACGAGCGGCGCGCCGCGCTGCTCGTCGAGCTCGTCGTCAGCGCGGACCTCGTCGGCAACAGCGAGGCGACCGAGCCGGAGTGGGTGCCGACGACGAAGGCGGACGTCTGGATCGCCGCGAACGCGGAGAACCGCTGGGCGACGCTCGCGCAGGCGTGGCTCGACCTGCCGCGGCTGCCCGCGCTGGTCGGCCAGCGCGACGACAGGGACAAGCTGATCAACCCGCTGGCCGACGAGGTCCGCCGCCAGCAGGCGCCGCGCGACCGGCGCTGGGTGCTCGACGCGGTCGCCGCGCTCCCGCCCGGCACGTCGGTGCCGGACCCGGCCGCGCTCGCCGCCGTGCTGGGCTGGCGCGCACCGCGCCGGGGCGGGCGGCAGCGCGACGAGCTGGTGCGCTGGACGTTCGACGAGGCCACCGCGGTGGCGATCTTCGCGCACGGCGCGATCACGTCGGCCGGCCGCGTGCTGCTCGACGAGGGCCCCGGCGTCGCCGCCAAGCAGCTCGCCGAGTCGCTGCCCGCGCCGATCGACCACGTGCTCGTCCAGGCCGACCTCACCGTCATCGCGCCCGGCAGGCTCGAGCCGGAGCTCGCCGACGAGATCAAGCTCGTCGCGGACGTCGAGTCGGCGGGCAGCGCGACGGTCTACCGGGTCGGCGAGCACACCATCCGGCGCGCGCTCGACGCCGGGCGCACCGCGGACGAGCTGCACGAGCTGTTCAGGAGCCGCTCACGCACACCCGTCCCGCAGTCGTTGACCTACCTGGTCGACGACACCGCGCGGCGGCATGGGAGGCTGCGCGGCGGCGCGGCGGCCTCGTTCCTCCGCTGCGACGACCTCGCGCTGGTGAGCGAGGTGCTCGCGCACCCCGCGGCACACCAGCTCGAACTGCAACGCATCGCACCAACAGTGCTGGTCAGCCCGTTGCCGCTGGCCGACGTGCTGGACGGACTGCGCTCGGCGGGCTTCGCGCCCGCGGCCGAAGGACCGGACGGACGCGTGCTCGACCTGCGACCCGGCGGACGCCGGATCACGCCGAGGGCCCGCGCCACCCGGCGCCCCCTGTCGCCCTCCGTGCCCGGCGACGAGCAGTTGGGTGAACTCATAAGGCTGGTGCGCGCGGGTGATCGTGCGGCTGCGACACCACGGGGTGAACGCATCTCCGTGCCCGCGAACCTCGGTGCGGGGCCGTCGGCCACCCTGTCGTTGCTCCAGCAGGCGGCGCGGGCGCGACGGAGCGTGCTGGTCGGCTTCGTCGACTCGCACGGCACGGCCGCGCAGCGCGTGATCGAGCCGACGATCGTGGGCGGCGGCGTCCTCGAAGGCTTCGACCACAGCTACGGCGAGGTACGAAGGTTCCCCCTTCATCGCATCACATCCGCCGCATTGGTTGACGAGGACTGACGGACAGTCATCCCCCTCTGGAGACGCACGTCCACCCGTGCGTGATCGCTTCGCCACCTAGCGTCGATTGGCGTGAACGTTCCCGACGTTCGCATCGACGAAGGAGGAGCAGCGCAATGGCCATCACCCGGTGGGCGCGTAGAGCCGTCCTCACCGCCACGGCACTGGCGTTCGCCTTGCCGTTCTCGACCGGCACAGCTCAGGCTGATCCGATCATCCAGATCCTCGGCGACAACAACGTCAGCGCGAACGTCGCGGTCAGCGGCAACCTGGACTCCGTGCCGGTCGCCGCGAGCCTCGGTGCGAGCGTCAACACAGGCGGCGGCGTCACGCTCGACCTGGAGGCCAACGCCGGCATCGCCGTCGCGCTGGGTCTCTGCGGCGGAGCGCACGTCGACGCCTCGGTCGGCCTCGACGCCGGGGTCGACGCGGACGTCAGCGCGGACGTGGACCTCGGTGCGAACGTCGATGCGGATGTCGACGCCTCAGTCGACGCGGATGTCGATGCGGACGTCGATGCGGATGTCGATGCGGATGTCGACGCCTCAGTCGACGCGGACGTGGATGCGGACGCGTCCGTCGACGCGGACGCCTCGGTGGGCGCGGACGTGGACGCCGGCATCAGTGCGAGCGTCGACCTCGGCGGCACCGTGGACGGCGTGCTCCACGCGGCGGGCAGCCTGCTGGGCGGGCTGAACGTGAACGTCGGCGCCAACGTCGATGCGGACGTGGACGCTGATGTGGACGCCTCTGTCGATGCCGACCTCGGTGTGGACGCGGACGTCGATGCCGATGTGGACGCCTCGGTCGGCGGGATCAACGCCGACGCGGACGTGACGCTCAACCTGGGCAACGGCAACTGGGTCGACCTGGACCTCGGCAACCTGCACGCATCCGCGGACGTGGGTGCGGACGTGGACGCGGACCTCGGTGTCGACGCCAGCGTCGATGTCGACGCGGGTCTCGACGTGGACGCGAGCGTCGACGCCGACGCCGACGCGAGTGTCGGCGTCAACGTGGACAGCAACCTGCTGACCGTCGACGCGGGTGTGGACGCCAGCGTGGACGCGAGCGTCGACCTCGGCAGCGGCGACGTGAGCGCCAACGCCTACGTCGGCGCCAACCTCACCATCGGCTGATCAACGAGCACACCCACGACGAGAGGACAGCGCCGCTGGACGTTCCCAACTGAATCTGGCCGCAACAAAGGCGCGCACCCCGTGACAGGGGTGCGCGTCTCGCGTTTTCAGGTGTTGGTCAGCCCGCGCGGACGGACATCCACTGGCGCATCGCGTGCTCCACCAGCGTGATGAGCGTCTGCTTCGTCGACTGCCGGTTGCGCGCGTCGCACGTCACGATCGGCACCGACTCGTCGATCGTCAGCGCCTCGCGCACGTCCTCCAAGCGGTGGTGCAGGAGGCCGTCGAAGCAGTTGACGCCGACGACGTACGGCAGCTGCCGGTCGTCGAAGAAGTCGATCGACGCGAACGCGTCCGCGAGCCTGCGGGTGTCGACCAGCACGATGGCGCCGATGGCACCCCGCACGAGGTCGTCCCACATGAACCAGAAGCGGTGCTGACCCGGTGTGCCGAACAGGTACAGGATCAGGTCGCTGTCCAGCGACACACGACCGAAGTCCATCGCGACCGTCGTGGTGACCTTGTTCGGCGTGGCGGAGAGGTCGTCCACCCCCGCGCTGGCCTCGGTCATCACCGCCTCGGTGGTCAACGGGACGATCTCGGACACCGAGCCGACGAACGTCGTCTTGCCCACACCGAAGCCACCCGCCACCACGATCTTGGCAGACGTCGTCGGCTTCCGTGCGCCCTCGGCGCCCTGGGGACTAGAGCCTGCGAAGCCCACTGAGCACCCTCTCCAGGAATTCAATGGAAGGCCGGTCCCCCACGACCAAGCCGCCCTGGTGAATCAAAACCAATCCCATGCTTGCCATGTCGCCGATCAACACCCGCACGACGCCAAGTGGCAAGCGTAGGAGTGCCGCGACCTCGGCCACCGACCGAGTGTCCACACACAGCCCGCAGATGGACCTGTGCTCGGGCAGAACGGCGGCATCCCGCTCCAACCCGCGCTCGCTGGTGGACACCAGCGCCTCGATGGCCAGGTCGTAGTCCGGCCTGGTACGCCCGCCGGTGCGAGTGTACGGACGGACCAGCGAGCCTGAATCGGCCGCCGAGCTCTCCTCGTGCCGCACCGCCGGCTGGGGGCCGGTCGTGTACGGCAGTTGTTCGGGCACCGCCTCGGGGACCTCGTGCTGACCGAAGAGATCAGCTCCGGGGCCACCGAACAGCCCGCTGCCGTACCCGTCGATGTCGAACCGGTTCGGCACGTCGTCGTACGGGTACGACGACGAGTCATCCACCTCACGCTGAGACATATCGCCTAGCCCTTGCCCTGTAACCCGCTCATCGTGGGGTGCGTCCTCGGCTTCCTCGAGTTCGGGGTGGTCGGCTTCCGGCTCGTCGAATTGGAACCCGCCGGCTGCCCACTCCTGGTAGTTGAAGTTCCTACCGAAGCGACGGCCACCGGCGCCAGGTCTTCCAGCCATTTCCCTCTCACCCCGTACGGTCAGTGAGGTCTAGCGGCGGACGACACCCTGGAGCTGCGCACGCAGTTCCGGGGTGAGTTGTTGTCCGACTCTTTCCACCAGCAGCGTCATCTCGTAGGCCACGAGCCCGATGTCGCAGTTGGGGGCGGCCAGCACGGCAAGACACGAACCATCGCTGATCGACATCAGGAACAGGTAACCCCGCTCCATCTCGACGACCGTCTGGTTCACCGTGCCCGCCTCGAAGCAGCGCGCTGCGCCCGCTGTGAGGCTGACCAGTCCGGAAGCAACAGCGGAGAGCTGCTCTGCACGGTCCCTGGGCAGTCCCTGGGAACCTGCGAGCAACAGCCCGTCCGCCGACACCACGACGCTGTGTGCCACTCCTGGCACGCGTCGCACGAAGTCGGTGATAAGCCAACCAAAGCTGCCTGGCTGCGCTGCGGTCGTCACTCCTGCTCCTCGTTCTGCCGGCTCGACTGGTCACCAGCGTATGCGTCAATCAGTGCGTGCCGGCCTCGCCGTACACCGTTCTGAAGGCTCGACATGCGCCCGCGCACCGCGTCAGCGGTACGAGGCGGCAACGGCGGCCGCTGGGTCTGCTGCTCCGCCGCTGAGGGCTTCGGCGCAGCGGAACCCGGCACGAGTTGGGCCTTCGGTGTCCGTTTCGGCAATCCCGCGGCCGTCTTCGACTCCGGAGCCTTGTTGAGCAGCTCCCGAGCCGCCTGCCAGCCCTCGTCGGCAGGCGATTGCCAAGCCGACTCAGAAGCAGTGTGCGCCACCGAGGTGTCCGTTGTCTCGTCGGCCACTGGTTCCGGCTCGACGGACGGCGTTTCCACGACGGGCTCCTGCTCGGCAGGTTGCGGGGTTTCCTCGACCGCGGGCTCTGTCTGCTTGCGCGGCTTGCGCACCGGCAGTCCAGCGGACGAAGTGGTCGGAGCGACGGACGGCACCGGCTTGGGGCTCCGGGTCGGCAGCGCCTGCTCCTCGGTCTTCTGGGGTCGTGCTGCGCCGTTCTGCGCCGGAGCGGCTAACGGCGGCTCTGTTGTAGCGGGCTCCACCGTCTCGACGGGCGCCGGGGGTGCCTGAGGCGGCGCGGGCTCCGCGGGAGCCGGAGGCACCGCCTGAGCCGCGGAAGCCGGGGTCTCACTGCCAACGGCCTGGAACCACTGCGACAGCACGGCCTCGTAGATCGGAAGACGCTCGGTCGGCGCGTCCAAGTCGTGCTCGACCTCCTTGCGAGAGGCTTCGGACGTGCCGTTGCGCTGCGCGTGCTCCTGGTCGACGGGCACCCGCACCACACCGGTGTCCGCACCGTGCCCGCTGTCCGACTCCGCGGGCGGGATCGGCACGAACTGGGTCGTCTCGTAGCCCGGCTCGAAGGCCATGGCGCCTTCGTCCTCGTGACGGTCCTCGTAGGCCGTGAAGAGGGTGGGCTCACCGAAGGAGCCCTCCGGCTCCAGCGCGTCGAGCTGGTCCTGCCGCCACGTCAGCGACGGCTGGGAGACCTCGACCGGCGACTCGGCACCGAACACGGGCACCGAGGTGGCCCCGGCACCGGAGTGCTCGCTCTGCACGAAGCTGACCGGCAGATCCGGGCTGCTGAGGTTGAGGTGCGGGTTGCTGTGCTGCAGGTTCGGGCTGGACTCCTCGACCCGCGGCATCGCGCCGGTGAAGGCGCCTGCGATGCCGCTCGCCCGCTGGGCGGTGGCCGCGCTGAAGTCCTGCGTGGGCTCGGCGGGCGTCAGGTACGGCGCGGGGGCCGCACCCGGCGTCGCGACGAGCGTCTCGGGGACGATGACGAGCGCGGTGGTGCCGCCCTCGATGTCCTCGTTGCCGCGCAGCCGGACCTTGATGTCGTGCCGCTTCGCCAGCCGCGCGACCACGTACAGACCCATGCGGCGGGAGACGGCGACGTCCACGTCCGGCGGGTCCGCCAGCCGCTCGTTGGCGTCGATGATCTCCTGGTCGCCCATGCCGACGCCGCGGTCCTGGATCTCGATCGCGAGCTCGCCCTTGCGGGTGCGAGCGGTGCGCACGGTGACCTTGGTGACCGGGTCGGAGAACGCGGTCGCGTTGTCCAGCAGCTCGGCGACGAGGTGCACGAGGTCGTTGACCGCGCGGCCCTGGACGGTGAGCTCCGGGGTCTGGCCGACCTGGACGCGGGCGTACTGCTCGACCTCGGACACCGCGGCGCCGAGGACCTCGGCGGCCGGGACGGGCCGCGTGAGGCGCCGCGAGAGGTCCGTGCCGGAGAGGACCAGCAGGTTCTCGGAGTTGCGCCGCATGCGGGTCGCGAGGTGGTCGAGCTCGAACAGCGAGGCCAGCTGGTCCGGGTCCTGCTCGTCCTGCTCCAGCCGGTCGATCAGGTTCAGCTGGCGCTCGACGAGCGCCTGGCTGCGGCGGGACAGGTTGACGAACATCGCGTTGACGTTGTCGCGCAGGAGGGCCTGCTGGGCGGCCAGTCGCACCGCTTCGCCGTGCACCGCGTCGAACGCGCGCGCCACCTGGCCGATCTCTTCGCGGGTGTGCACCGGCACCGGTTCGACGGCGCTCTTGGCGGCGTCCTCCGGGTTCGGGTCCGCGAGGATCCGCTCGACCGCGTCCGGCAGACCGTGGTCGGCGACCTCGAGTGCCGTGCGGCGCAGCGTGCGCAGCGGGCTCAGGACGGAGCGGGCGACGAAGAACGCCATGATCAGCGCGAGGGCGAGTGCGGCGAGCACGATGGCGGACTCGCGGTACGCGGCCTCCCGTGCGTCGCCTGCCAGCTCGTCCGTGCGGGCCTGCAGCTTCTCGAGCAGCAGGTTCTCCACGTCGCGGGTCAGGTTGACGGTCAGCGTGGACGCGATGTCCCACTTCTCCGGCGTGAGGCCGGTGAAGTCCTGACCGGCGGCCTGCCGGTTGATCGCGGACTCCTGCATGTCGTTCGCGGTGTCGACGATGAGGCCGGTGACGGTGTCGTCGTAGATCTTGGCCTGGTCGGCGGACGCGGACTTGCGGAAGTCGTTGCGCGCGGCCTCGAGCTCGGCGTCGGCGGCCTGGAGGGACCGCGACTGGCCGGGCGTGAAGGCCTTGCGCTGGAAGACGTCGAGGAGGATGCCGCGCTTGAGCGACTCCTGCTCCTTGATCCGGGCGATCGCGTTCGTCGACAGGTGCAGTCGCACGAGCTCCGGGTTGTTGATCTCGGAAATCGTCTGCTCACCCAGGTTGAGCAGCGATTCGATCGACTCCGAGTAGGTCCGCATGACGGCCTCGGACGGGTACTGCGTCTCGCGCACCGCGTTCCGGAGGCTGTTCAGCCGCTCCAGCTGGTCCGCCGCGAGGCGGAACCGCTCCACGGCCTCTGGCCGCAGGTCGGAGCTCAGTTCGGTGATCTTGTTGTTGAACGCGACGCTCGTGTCGTTCACGCGCTTCAGCTGGCGCTCGAGCACGACCCGGTCGACCTTCTTGCCGGACGCGACGTGGCTGACGCTCAGGTCGCGCTCGCGCTGCAGCTGCTGCACCAGGTCGGCTACGGCGGTCTCCAGCCGGATCTGGTTCGCGAGCTGGTTGAAGTCGGTCGCGTTCCCCAGGTCCTCACGCACCCGAAGGCCACCGAGCGCGAGCGCGGCGATGGTCGGGATGAGCAGGACGGCGAACAGCTTCGTCCGCAGACGCCAGTTCCGAAGCCGCCACCCCGCGGCACGCGCCGACTGCTGCTGCGAATCCGTCTTCGCGGTGACAGTTGTGTCGGTCACTTGTTCGTCACCCAGCGCAGCCAGTCCGTCACCCGATTCGGGCCTTTCGGAGCGTGGCGACTTCCCCACGCCAAACTGGCTGGGACCTCTCTCACGTCGGGCCACTCTGGGCTTCCTCTTCCAGCAGCAGTGTCCCGGTCTCTCCCCAGGACCGAGCATGGACTCGTCAAACGGGCCGAATTGCAGCACAGAGGCGGTTGCGCCGGTCAGGCGCCCCACCCCCGAGCAGAGGCACGGTGGTCCGCATCGACCTGTGCCACCCGGCTGGGGAGCGTAACGGCCACCCCCTCCTCGGGGGAAGTCTCCAGAAGCACTCACCGTATCGAGACGGGGTGTCCTTTCATACGTTCAGGTGGTTAACATCCCCGGTCGTCGGCATGCCTCATACCTGTCCGAAGTCCCTGTTGGGCCCTGGAGAGTATGGCTTGTGGCGACACTCACTGATCAACTCGACACTACTCGAGGCCAACCGGCGAGAGGTGCCATGGCTACCCGAGCCAATGCTCTGCGACTCACCGCAGTGCTCATCACGTGTGCCCTGACCGCGGGCTGCGGCCTGTTCGACAGCTCGTCGGACAACGTCGCGGCCGATGTCGAACGCACCAACCTGCGGATCGGCGTCCTGCCCGTGGTCGACGTCGCACCGCTGCGGATCGCGCTGACCGAGAAGCTGTTCGAGAAGGCCGGTTTGCAGGTCACGCTTGTTCCGCAGTCCAACGAAGCCGACAGCATCAAGCAGCTCGACACCCAGCTCGACCTGACGTGGGCCACGCACGTGAGCCTCTTCCGCGCGGTCGCCGAGGGAACCGAGCTGCAGCTGCAGGGCGAGGCGTACCAGGCGGGTCCGAACTCGATGGCGCTGGTCACTTCGGCCGCGTCCGACTACGACGACCCCGCCAAGAAGCCGGCGCCCACGATCGCGGTGAACAACGAGACCGACATCGGCGCGCTGACCACCAGGGCGGTGCTCGACACCGCGGGCGTGGAGAAGCAGCGGATCAAGTTCAAGACCATGCCGTTCGGCGAGATGGAACAGGCGCTGACCTCAGGAACGGTCGACGCCGCGTTCATGATCGAACCGTTCATCACGAAGGCGCAGCGAAAAATCGGCGCGAAGATCGTGACCGACACGGCGCGCGGCCCGACACTGGACTTCCCGATGTCCGGTTACGCGTCGTCGAAGAAGTTCGCCGACCAGAACCCGAAGACGCTCAAGCTCTTCAGGGACGTGCTGCGCCAGGCGCAGCAGGCGGCCGCGAACAACAAGCTCGGCGTGCAGGACTCGTTGACCGGCTACGCCGACGTCGACCAGCCGACCGCCGCGCTCGTGTCCGTGGGCGTCTTCCCGCTGGGTCTGAACCCGATCCGGCTTCAGCGGGTGGCGGACATGATGGACACCGAGGACGTCCTCTCCGGTCGTCTCGACGTCCAGCAACTGCTGCCACCAGGCACGAACAACAGTTAGCCAGGCAGTGCGAAAAGGCCTCCCCGGAATCCCGGGGAGGCCTTCAGCATGCTCGGATGATCAGGGCTTGGCGCGGCAGATCGTCGTCGCGGGCTGGCTGTACGTGGTGTACCGCTCGCCTTCCTCGCACGCCGACTTGTCGACCGCGTTGGCCACCTTGGTGACCTTGTAGGTCGCGGTGGAACTGCAGGTCACCTTGGTCGTCTTGCCCGCGATGAACGAGCCCTCTTCCTTGAAGCAGTCGCCTTCCTTGGCGTTCAGCATCAGGCAGAGCTTGTAGCCGTTGCTGCGCCTGCCGCTGCTGCGGAACTCGGCGTAGTCGCCGTCCGGGCACGCGTCGGTGCTGCTGTCGAGGTTCACCGCGACCTTGAACGCGGCCTCCGGCGAGTTGCAGTCGATCTTGTCGACGTCCGCGTTGCTCACCGACGCCGAGTTGACCTTGATGCAGTCACCGGCCTTCGCCGAACCGGGGCCGGTGCCCCAGTTCATGACCGCGACGACGCCGATTCCGATCACGATGACCAGCAGCAGACCGCAGCCGAGGAACTTCGCCGGGCCCGCCTTCTTCGCGGGCGGGGCGGGCATCGGGGCGGCGCCGAACGGCTGGCCCATCGGCGGCGGACCGGGCGGCATGCCCGGCATTCCCGGCTGACCGGGCATCCCAGGCTGTCCGGGCATCCCAGGCTGACCCGGCATGCCGGGCTGACCGGGCATTCCCGGCTGACCGGGCGCGCCGGGGAAACCCTGCGGCGGCGTGCCGTACGGCGGCGGCGGGGGCTGGTATCCCGGCGGCGGAGGCCCGTACGGTCCAGGCTGCTGCGGGTAGTTGGGAGGCGTCACTTGCTGCGGTTTCCTCTCGCTTCGCGCGGGCGCGCAGACGCTAGCCCGTCACGAGACCGGCCGCTCGCCACTTGACCAAATAGAAACCGGAGCCGCGGCGGCGACTCCGGTTCCGGTACAACGGTGTTACTGCTGCGGGACGACGCAGTAGGTGAGCTTCGGCTCGGTGAACGAGAAGGCGTTCGCCTCACCGCAGTCGGCCGCGGGGTCGTCCTTCACGACCTTGGTCACCTTCATGACGGCGGGCGTGCCGCAGTCGACCTTCGGGTAACCGGCTTCATCCTTGAAGCAGCTGCCCTCGACGTACTTCGGGACCAGGCACAGCTTGGTGTCCGGGCCGCGGCGCTGCTGCTGGGTGAACTCACGCGTGAAGTCGCCGCCACAGGACGCGCTGGTGGTGGTCAGCACCTTGCCGACGATGACGTTCGCCTCGGCCGAGTCGCACGGCACGGTCTTGTAGTCGGCCGACGTCTCGGTGCCCGTGGCCGAGGCGCAGTCGCCCGGCTTGGCCTGCGCGACGTCGCTGGTGAAGTAGTTGATGCCGTAGAACGCGACGCCGGCGACCACCAGGCCGACGACGTACATCAGGATGCGCTTGCCGACGCTCTGCTTCTTCGGCTCCTGCACGGGCTCGCTGGCAGGCGCGACGGACTCAGTGCTCAATGGACTTTCCAATGCTTCCGTGGATTCCCCAGATGTCCCCCGACACGGGCGACAGGAAAGTAGTCAGACGGAAGCTCGGACCGCACCCGGTTTACCAAACCGTGTTCTAACGGCCGTCCCCGCGTTCGAGGCAGAACGTGACAGCGGGTTCAGGGAAGGTCGCCGAGCGTGCCTTTCCGCAGGCAGCGGGGTCGCTCTTGCCGGTGACGACCTTGGTGACGCGCACCGCGTTCGGGGTGCCGCAGGTCACCTTCGCGATGCCGGACTCGGGGTTCTGGCCGTAGCAGTTGCCCTCGGCGAAGTTCGGCATGAGGCAGAACGTGGCGTTGCCGGTGAAGGTCGAGTACGGGGTGCCGCCGGTCGGGCAGGCCCGGTCCTCCCTCGGCAGGACCTTGGCGATCTTCACGTTGGCCTCGTCGGAGGCGCAGGCCGCCGCCCGGTACTCGGGGCTGTCCTCGACGCCGGTGATGCGCGCGCAGTCGCCGGCTTTCGCCTGGTCCGACGCACTGCCCTGCAGCTGGGACAGCACGAAGCCGCTCACCAGCACGAGCAGGAAGACAGCGGCGACACCCAGGCCGATCTTCTTCATGGCCTGGGTATCGGCGCCGTCGTCAGATCAACTGACCCGATTCACCGGATCAGGGGGTGTCGCCGGTGCCCAGGCAGTAGACGACCTGCGGCTCGCTGAACTGCATGTCCGAGCTCTCACCAGGGCACTCGATCTTCTCGGGCTTGCCCTCGATGCGCTTGACCACCTTCACGACCGCCTCACCGGTGCAGCCGCCCTTCTTGAACAGGCCTTCGTCGTTGGGCACGTAGCACTTGCCCTCCTCGAAGTTCGGCATCAGGCACAGCTGCTTGGAGTCCCACGGGGCCGTCTCGTAGAGGCCCTCCTCCGGGCAGACCTCCTGGTCGGAGGCGAGGATCTTCGCGACCTTGTACGCCCCGTCGTCGCTCCCGCACGACTGGGACGTCGGCTCCGTCTTGCCGTCTTCGGTCAGCTTGACGCTGGCGCAGTCGCCCACGGCCCAGCCGGAGGCGCTCCTGGTCAGCAGCCAGATGCCGCCACCGACCAGCACGACCGCCAGCAGACCGACGACCGCGAACTTCACCCAGTTCTTGTTCGCCGGAGTCTCGTCGTCGTCCAGGTCATCGGAGGACTCGTCTTCGGAGGTCTCCTCCTCGGAGGACTCCTCTTCGGGGGTCTCCTCCGCGGAGGGCTCCTCGGACTCCACTGGCTCGACGGACTCGTTCGACTCGGTGCTCATGCGCGGGAAGGTACGGGAAGGGATGTGATTTGTGCGTTGTTGAGAGACTGGTGACCGTGACCGATGGCCCCTTGATCGTCCAGTCGGACAAGACCCTGCTGCTGGAGGTGGACCACCCGCAGGCGGACGAGGCTCGTACCGCGATCGCCCCGTTCGCCGAGCTCGAACGCGCACCCGAGCACGTGCACACGTACCGGGTGACGCCGCTCGCGCTGTGGAACGCCCGAGCAGCCGGACACGACGCCGAGCAGGTGGTCGACGCGCTGGTCCGCTTCTCGCGCTACCCCGTGCCGCAGCCCCTGCTGGTCGACGTGGTGGACACGATGAGCCGGTTCGGCAGGCTCGTGCTCCACAACAGCCCCGTGCACGGGCTGGTGCTCACCTCGCTCGACCGAGCCGTGCTCGAGGAGGTGATGCGCCACAAGAAGATCGCCCCGATGTTCGGCGCCCGGATCGACGACGACACGGTCGTCGTGCACCCGAGCGAGCGCGGCAGGCTCAAGCAGCTGCTGCTCAAGATCGGCTGGCCCGCCGAGGACGAGGCCGGGTACGTCGACGGCGAGGCCCACGCGATCGCGCTCGACGAGAACGGCTGGAAGCTCCGCGACTACCAGCGGCTCGCCGCCCAGGCGTTCTGGGCGGGCGGCTCCGGGGTCGTCGTGCTCCCCTGCGGCGCCGGGAAGACGCTGGTCGGCGCGGCCGCGATGGCCGAGGCGCAGGCGACGACGCTGATCCTGGTCACGAACACCGTGGCGGGCCGTCAGTGGAAGCGCGAGCTGGTGGCGCGCACCTCGCTCACCGAGGACGAGATCGGCGAGTACTCGGGTGAGCGCAAGGAGATCCGCCCGGTCACCATCGCGACCTACCAGGTGATCACCCGCAAGTCGAAGGGCGAGTACAAGCACCTGGAGCTGTTCGACTCGCGCGACTGGGGCCTGATCGTCTACGACGAGGTCCACCTGCTGCCCGCGCCGGTGTTCCGGATGACCGCCGACCTGCAGTCGCGCCGCAGGCTCGGGCTGACCGCGACGCTGGTGCGCGAGGACGGCCAGGAGGGCGACGTCTTCTCGCTGATCGGGCCGAAGCGGTACGACGTGCCGTGGCGCGACATCGAGGCGCAGGGCTGGATCGCGCCCGCCGAGTGCACCGAGGTCCGGGTGACGCTGACGGACAACGAGCGCCTGAACTACGCGACGGCCGAGCCGGAGGACCGCTACAAGCTGTGCTCGACCGCGGCCACGAAGATCCCGGTGGTCAAGCGGATCCTCGACCGGCACCCGGACGAGCCGACGCTGGTGATCGGCGCGTACCTGGACCAGCTCGACGAACTGGGTGAGGCGCTGAACGCGCCGGTGATCCAGGGTTCGACGAAGAACAAGGAGCGCGAGCAGCTGTTCGACGCCTTCCGGCGCGGCGAGCAGCGCGTGTTGGTGGTATCCAAGGTCGCGAACTTCTCGATCGACCTGCCGGAGGCGTCGGTGGCCGTACAGGTGTCGGGCACGTTCGGTTCGCGCCAGGAGGAGGCGCAGCGGCTGGGCAGGCTGTTGCGACCCAAGGGCGACGGCCGGCAGGCCCACTTCTACTCGGTCGTCTCGCGCGACACCCTCGACACCGACTACGCGGCGCACCGGCAGCGGTTCCTCGCCGAGCAGGGCTACGCGTACAAGATCGTCGACGCGGACGACCTGGTCGGATGACGTTCTGGTGGATGTGGAACCCGTCGGCGCCGCGTCCGGCGGGCCGGCGGTTCTTCCGCCCCTCCGAGGCGTCGCTGGCGGCGTCCGCGCCCCCTGAACAGGTGGTGCGGAGCAGCGACTTCACGTGTCCAGCCCAGCTCCGCAGGGCCACGTCGATCCGCGCGGACTTCCTGACCGTCTCGGGTGACCCGGCGCAGCTCGCGATCGTCGAACGCCGCCTGTGGACGTTGCTCGTCGCGCTGCGCCGGTCGCTGCCCATCCGCGACGCGCTGACCGCGGCGGGCAACCGTCCCGGCCGTGCGGCGCTCGTGGCCGAGCCGTCGCGCGAGCTGATGGAGCTGGACCGCCGGCTCGACCGGTTCGGCGACGCGCTGCACGTGCTCGCCACGTCGCCGTCGCCCGAGCAGCTGCGGCACACCGCGGCGCTGGACTGACTGCGCTGGACTGACTCAGACGCCGAGCAGCTCCGGCAGCCCGGCGACGCTCGGCAGCAGGTGCGTGTGCCGCACGACGCCCAGTTCCTCGGCGTCGTGCCCGCCGCTCAGCACCCCGACCACGTACGCGGCCCCGGCGTTCACGCCCGCCTCGAGGTCGCGCGTGGTGTCCCCGGCGACCAGCACCTCGGCGACCGACCGGACGCCGGTCAGCTCCATCGCCCGGAAGATCATGTACGGCGCGGGCCTGCCCGCGGGCACGTCGGAGACGCACACGACGGCGTCCAGCACCGAGGAGTCCCACCCGAGCGTGCCGAGCAGCCCGTCGACGACGGCCCGGTCGAACCCGGTGGTGAGCGCGACCTTGACGCCCGCGGCGCGCAGCTTCGCCAGCGCCTCCGGCACACCGGGCAGCGGTTCGGGCGGAACGGCCTCGTAGGCTGCCGCCAGCCGTCGCCGGAAGTCGGCGAACGCGGCGTCCACAACGTCTACTTCGGACTGTCCGAGCATGGCGGCGATGGCTTCCCGCTTGGACGCGCCCATCCACCGGTGCACGTCGCCCGCGTCGCCGCCCGCCGCGACGACCGCGTCCCGCAGCGCGTCGTACACGGCGCCGTGCTCCTGCACGGTCGTCCCCGCGACGTCCAGCACGACGAGTGAGATCACGACGCCCTCCAGTCCCGCAGCAGAGCTGGTCGCGCCTGCTGGGAGTTCTCGATCGAGAAGCTGACCATGTCCGGCCGGTAGCGGTCGTCCGAGTACTCGACGGGCCGGCCGTCCACACCGGACGCCCGGCGGCGTTCCCTCAGCAGCGGTGCGCCGACCGGGACGTCCAGCAGCGAGCTGTCCACCTCGTCCGCCGCGACCGCGTCGATCTGGTGCCGCGCAACGGACATGTCGACGCCGCACGACCCGAGGTGCGCGTACAACGAGCCCGAGTCGCAGTCGAAGTCGAGCAGCAACCGCCCGACCGGCTCGACGAAGGTCGTGCGCTCCAGCATCGTCGGCCGCCCGTCGATCGACCGCTGCCGCAGCAGCTGGACGACCTGCGCGCCCTCCTCGAGCCCGAGCGCGTCGGCCACCTCCGCCGACGCGGGCCGCAACGCGATCTCCAGCGTCCGCTGGCCGGGGGTGTGCCCCATCCCGGCCGCCCAGCTGGAGAACGACAGGAACGTCTCGAACGGCTGACTGAGCGCCTGCATCCGCACGACAGCGGGCTTGCCGCGACCACCGCCGATCATGCCCTCGGCCCGCAGCGCGGACAGCGCCTGGCGCACCGGCGCGCGGGAGGCGTTCCACATCGCGCTCAGCTGCGACTCGGACGGCACGGGGTCGCCCACCGCGAGCTCGCCGGACGCGATGGCCCGGCGCAGGTCGGCGGCGATGCGCTCGTGCAGCGGTGTCTCCATGAACCGAACCCTACCTGTCATGACAAGTCTGAACACCACATGAACACGTCACCATCGGCGTTGACGAACTCCGCCTGGCCAGCTGAGAGTACATGTCATGACAAGTGACCTGGTCGTGGTCGGCGCCGGGATCGTGGGGCTGGCGCACGCGTTCGACGCGGTCGAGCGCGGCCTCTCCGTCACCGTGGTCGAGCGCGACGCGCACGCGACCGGGGCGTCGGTCCGCAACTTCGGGCACGGCTGCTTCACCGCGCAGGACGGCGTCGCGCTCGACTACGCGCTCGTCGCCCGCGAAGCGTGGCTGCGGCTCGCGAAGGAAGCCGGGTTCTGGTTGCGCGACAAGGGAACGCTCGTCGCCGCTCGCGCCGACGACGAACTGGCCGTGCTGCGGGAGTTCGCCGAGATCCGCGATGTGCGGCTGCTCTCACCGCGCCAGCTGCCGGTGCCGCTCGACGGCGTCCTCGGCGCGGCGCTGCTGCCGCTGGACATCAGGGTGGACCCGCGCGAAGCGGTGCACCGGATCGCCCGGTACCTCGCGGAACGGGGCGTGCGGTTCCACTGGTCCACCAGCGCGCACACCATCGAGCCCGGACTGGTGCGCACCAGCCGCGGCCCGCTGGCGGCGCGCAAGATCGTGGTGGCCGTCGGCCACGACGTCGACCGGCACTTCCCCGGCACCGCCGAACAACACGACGTGCGGCGCTGCGAACTGCGCATGCTGCGCGTCGCCGACCCGCACGGCACGACCGTCGAGCCGGCCGTGCTGACCGGCTTCTCCCTGTTGCGCTACAACGGTTTCGCGCGCTGTCCCAGCCACCCGCTCGTCCGGGAGCGGCTCGCGCGCGAGCACCCCGAGCTCGTCGAGATCGGGCTCAACCTGATGTTCACCCAGCTGCCCGACGGCTCGCTGACCATCGGCGACACCCACGCCTACGGGCAGACCGTCGAGCCGTACCGCACCGAGGAGCTGGACGAGCGCGTGCTCGCCGAGACCGCGCGGCTGCTCGGTGTGCCGCGCCTGACCGTGCTCGAGCGCTGGCGCGGTGTCTACGCGTCCGCGCCCGGCCCGTTCCTGGTGGCCACGCCCGCCGACGACGTCCGGGTGGTCTCGGTGACCTCCGGCATCGGCATGACCACCGCGCTCGGACTCGCTCCGACCGTGATCGACGACCTCTTCCAGGAGCTGTGATGCGCCTGCTGGCCGCAACGATGACCGCCGCCGTCCTGCTGACCGCGTGCGGATCCCTCACCGACACCAGCGCCGGGACGTGCCCCGGCGGCCAGATCCGGTTCGGCGTCGAACCGTACGAGGACCCCGCGAAGCTCAAGCCCGCCTACGAGGTGCTGGCGAAGGCGTTGCAGGGCGCGCTGAACTGCCCGGTCGAGCTCCAGGTCGTCGACGACTACGCCGCCGAGGTGCTCGCCATGCGCAACGGCAGGCTCGACATCGCCCAGTTCGGGCCGCTCGGGTACGTGTTCGCCAGCACCAAGGCGAAGGCCGAGCCGCTGGTGTCCTTCGGCGACGCCAAGGGCGCACTCACCACGTACACGGCCGCGATCTGGGTGCCGAAGGACTCACCGGTCAAGAGCGTCAAGGACCTCGACGGCAAATCGCTCGCGTTGAGCAGCATCGGCTCGACCTCGGGTGACGCGCTGCCCCGGTACGCGCTGCGGCAGGCGGGCGTGACGGCGAGGCTCGACTACGCGGGCGGGCACCCGGAGGCGATGCTGGCGCTCACCAACGGCAAGGTCGAGGCCGCCGAGATCAACAGCCAGCAGCTCGCGACGGCCAAGGCGGCGGGTGCGTTCGACGAGACGCGGTTCCGCGCGGTGTGGACGTCCGAGCCGATCCCGAACGACCCGATCACCGTGCGCGGCGACCTCGACCCGGCGTTCAAGGACCGGGTGCGCAAGGCGTTGCTGCAGCTGGGCCCCGCGGACGTCGCGAAGGTCGGCGCGCTGCTCGACGTCGACCCGCCCGGTCCGCTGGCCGCGGTCACGAAGGACACCTATCGGCCGCTGTTCGACCTCGCTGCCACGCTCGGGCTCACCGAAGAGGACGTCTGATGTCGCTGGAGATCCGCGGCCTGCGCAAGTCGTACGACGGCCGCACGGTGCTCGACGGGTTCGACCTCGACGTGCGGCCCGGTGAGTTCGTGGCGCTGCTCGGCCCGAACGGGTCCGGCAAGTCGACCGCGCTGCGCTGCGCCGTCGGGCTCGAACGGCCGGACGCCGGCGAGATCACCTCGGCCCCGGCGGCGATGGTGTTCCAGGGCATCCACCTGGTGCGCAGGCGAACCGCGCTGGACAACGTCTGCACGGGCGCGCTCGGCAGGCTGCCGCTGCGCCGGTCCTTCTTCTTCCCCAACACTTTGCGGTCCGAAGCGATGGAGTGTCTGGACCGGGTCGGGCTCGCCGACCGCGCGGCTGAGCGGTGCGCGCGGCTGTCCGGCGGACAGCAGCAGCGCGTCGCCATCGCACGGGCGCTGTGCCAGCGCGCGGAGGTGATCCTGGCCGACGAACCGGTGTCCGCGCTCGACCCGGCCGCCGCCGCACAGGTCGTGGAGTTGTTGCGGCAACTCGCTTCCGACGGCCTGGCCGTGGTCGCGGTGCTGCACCAGCCCGAGCTGGCCCACTGCTACGCGCACCGGATCGTGGCTCTGCACAACGGCAAGGCCGCTTCACCGGAGGTGACGCGATGACGCTCGCACCTCCACGCCGAAGGGCACCGTCGAAGCTCGCGATCGCCATCGCACTGGTCGTCGTGACCGCGCACGTGCTCGCCTGGCGCGCCACGGACATCTCACCGTCCACATTGGTCTCAGGTTGGCGAGGCATGGCCGACTTCCTCGCGTCGTCCCTGCCGCCCGACCTGTCCGTGCTGGGCGCGGGACTCGACGCCGCGGTCGTGACCCTCTACATGGGACTGCTGGGCACGACGCTGTCGATCCCGTCCGCTTTGGCGCTGGCGTTGCTGTCTTCTCGCGCGACGACGCCTGGTTCGGTGACCGCCCAGGCGGCGCGCTCGGTCCTGTCGTTCCTGCGCTCGGTCCCGGACGTGGTGTTCGCGCTGATCTTCGTGACGGCCG
Source organism: Lentzea tibetensis (assembly GCF_007845675.1). Taxonomy (GTDB): domain Bacteria; phylum Actinomycetota; class Actinomycetes; order Mycobacteriales; family Pseudonocardiaceae; genus Lentzea; species Lentzea tibetensis. The sequence continues at coordinate 209,665 of NZ_VOBR01000014.1, forward strand.
TCGGACTCGGCCCGTTCGCCGGCGTGCTCGCGCTGGTGTGCCACAACACCGGCGTGATGGGCAAGCTGTGGGCCGAGTCGATGGACGAGAGCGATCGCGGCCCGCGCGACGCGCTGCGCGTCGCCGGCGCGTCCCGCGCCCAGGTCGCGGTCAACGCGGTGCTGCCGACCGTGCTGCCGTCGCTGGCCGGCCTGCTGCTCTACCGGCTGGACGTGAACGTGCGGTCGTCGCTCGTGCTCGGCCTGGTCGGCGCGGGCGGCATCGGCTTCCTCATCAACCAGTCGATCAAGCTGTTCCGCTTCGACGAGATGGTCACGCACATCCTGGTGGTGCTCGTGCTGGTCGTCGCGGTGGACCAGCTGTCCTCGTTCGTCAGGCGGCGGCTCGGCGTGTGAAGATCGGTCCGTGTCCTTCGTCTACTCGATCCCGATGCGCAACCGGTTCCGCGGCATCACCGTCCGGTCGGGCCTGCTGTTCGAGGGACCCGCGGGGTGGGGCGAGTTCTGCCCGTTCCTCGACTACTCCGACGCCGAGTGCGTGCCGTGGCTGGCCTGCGCACGCGAGGCGGCGTTCGAGGGGTGGCCCGCGCCGGTGCGGTCGCGCATCCCGGTGAACTGCACGGTTCCGGTGGTCTCCGCCGCACGGGCGTTCGAGATCGTCGCCGCCTCCGGCTGCTCGACGGCCAAGGTGAAGGTCGCGGAGTCCCCGCTCGCCGAGGACTGCGAACGCCTGGAAGCGGTGCGGGCCGCGCTGGGCCCGTCCGGCTTCATCCGGGTCGACGCGAACATGATGTGGGACGTCGACCAGGCCGTCGTGGCGATCCGCGCTCTCGACCGGGCGGCAGGCGGCCTGCAGTACGTGGAGCAGCCGTGCCCGACGATCGAGGACCTGGCCGCCGTCCGCAGGCGCGTCTCGGTGCCGATCGCGGCCGACGAGTCGATCCGGCGGGCGGAGGACCCGCTGAAGGTGGCCGTCGCCGGTGCCGCGGACATCGCGGTGATCAAGGTGGCACCACTGGGCGGGGTGCGGCGGGCGTTGCGGGTCGCCGAGGCCTGCGGGCTGCCGTGCGTCGTGTCGTCCGCGGTCGAGACGTCGGTCGGGCTGGCCGCTGGACTGGCGCTGGCGGGCGCGCTGCCGACGTTGGACTACGCCTGCGGACTGGCCACGATGGCGCTGATGACCGGGGACGTGACGGACTCGTCCCTGGTGCCGGTCGACGGTTTCATACCCGTCCTGAGCACACCACCGGTGCCGAACGACGCGTTCGCGGCCGACGAGGAGACCGCGGAGTTGTGGCGTTCCCGACTCCAACGCGTTTCTGACACAAGTGAGCTAAATCCCCGGTAGTCTGGTCGGCATGATCAGGGCGCTGGTGGGGACCGCCGTGATGGCGGTGGGGCTCGGAGTCGCGGGAGCCGTGGGCGACAGGTGGCTCACCGCGGTCGTCTGCTTCGCGATCGTGGTGCCGCTCATCCTGCTGCTGCGCCGCTTCGCGGACCGCGCGCCGCTGCGCACCCTCGGGCTCGTCCGGCCAGGTCTGGTGGTGCTCGGTGCCGGGGTGACGCTGCTGTCCGCGGCGATCGTGTTCGGCGCGGGTACAGCGCTCGGCTGGCTGCGGTGGGGCACGCCGGACTGGCCGCAGCTGGCGTTGTTCCTGCTCACCAACACCGTGATCGCGTTCCTGCTGGAGGCGATGCCGGAGGAGCTCGTCTTCCGCGGCTACGTGTTCACCGCCCTGCCGCGTGGCCTGAAGTTCGCCGGCACGCTGGCGCTGTTCACGTGCGCCGCGCTGACGTCGAACGCGGTGCGGCACCTGATCGACCCCGCGCACCCGCTGACGTTCGCGCCGGCGGGCGAGGACCCGGTGGCCTACGCGGTGCTCATGGCGGTCTTCGGCATCACGCTGCTCGTCGCCCGGATCCGCACCGGGTCGCTGTGGACGTGCGTCGGGCTGCACCTCAGCTTCCTGGCGGTCAACCGGGTCGTGCTGTTCGGCGACACGCGCGGAGCCGGGTGGTCCGCGGAGCTGGTCGCGCCCGACGCGGTGCTGCTCGTCCCCGCCTACCTCCTGCTGACCGCAGTGGTCCTGGCCCTGATCCCGCGAGCGTCCTCCGTGCGGCCGGGACGGCTCAGGGCTTCCCGCGCGTCAGGCCTGCACCCATCGCACCCATGCTGAGCAGCACACCTTCGGTCCGCTTGATCGCCTCGGTGCGCCGCGGCGACTCGGGCATCCGCGTCAGGTCCACCAACCGGATGGGCGGCCCCAACTCGACGAGCGTGGGCACGTACTCGGCCGTCTCGACCTTCCAGCCCTGGGGTCCCTGCACGAACTTGAAGCGCGCGATCGCGCCCTCCTCGGTGACGCCGCGCGGCTCTGAGTGCCGGGCGACCTCGTTGCCGAGGCCGTAGGCGACCCACTTGCCGCCGATGTTCTCGAACGGCTGCACCACGTGCACGTGCGTGCCGATGATCAGGTCGACGGCCGGGTCGGCCAGGATCTGGCGGGCCAGCGACTTCTGCTCGTCCGTCGCCTCGTGCTGGTACTCCGCGCCCCACTGCACGGACAGCACGACGACCTCGGCACCGGCGGCACGCGCCGCGCGGGCATCGGCCAGGATCTTCGGCACGTTGATCTGGTTCGCCATCCACGGCTGCGGCAGCGGGATGCCGTTGAAGCCGTAGGTGAACGACAGCTGCGCCACTTTCACGCCACCGGCGTCCAGGATCAGCGGCGCGGCGGCCTCCTCGGGCGTGCGGAACGAGCCGGTGTGCTTCAGCCCGACGGCGTCGAGTGCGTCCAGGGTCGTCTGGATCGCGGACGGGCCGCGGTCGAGCGTGTGGTTGGACGCGGTCGAGCAGCTGTCGTAACCCAGGTCCTTCAGGCCGCGAGCCACCTCGGGCGGCGCCAGGAAGGACGGGTAGCCGAAGAACGGGCCCTCCGGCTTGCCGAGCGGCACCTCCAGGTGGCACAGCGACACGTCCGCGTCGACGGCCCTGCGCACGCCGTCGAAGAGCGGCAGGAAGTTGCGGCCACCGCCGCCGTCGGCGACGGCCTGGTCGGTCAGCGCCGGGTGGATCAGGATGTCGCCGCCCGCGGCCAGCGTGAACGAGCGCGGTGGCGGTGGCGAGTCCGACGACGTGGAGGACGGCGGCGCGGGCACCGGCGTCATGACGACGGGTGAGCCGGTGCACGCGGACGCGAAGAACCCGGCGGCCAGCACCAGGGCCAGCCGCCGGGTGACGAGGTTCAGCGGTTCCGCCTGCGCCGCAGGACGAAGACGATCACGACGAGCGCGACCGCCAGCACCGGTAGCAGGCGTTTCAGCACCGGAACGCCGGCGGTGCCGATGAGATCGATGGGTTCGGGCTCATCGCGGACGACTCGGAGATGCTGTTGCTGCACATCGCCAGCTTCCCCCGGCTCGAGCTCCGTCGCCAGGGATTCCGCGAACTGCGCCACGATCTTCCCGCCCACTTCGGCGATCAGGCCCCGTCCGAGCTGGGCCGGACGGCCGGTGATGCTGAGGTCCGTTTCGACCCGCACCTCCTCGTCGACGTGCACCGTCACGGTCGCTCTGGCCGTGCCGTTGCCGCGCGTGTCCTTGCCCGAGGCGCGCAGCACCAGCGAATGCGCGACCGGGTCGATGTCGACGAACTCGCCGGTGCCCCGGTAGAGCAGGTTCACCGGCCCGAGCTTGACCTTCACCGTCCCGCTGAACGTCTTGCCGTCGACCCCGGACAGGGTGGCGCCCGGCATGCAGGGCGCCACCCGTTCCGGATCCAGCAACGCCTCCCACACCTGGTCGAGCGGTGCGGGGACGGTGAACCGGTGTTCCAGCTTCATGCGGTGACCGCCGAGGTCAGCGCGCGCCCGCAGAGCACTCGGGCGAGGTTCTCCTTGTAGTCGTCACCGACGGACGTGCCCTCCGCGGCCCGTTCGGCCGCGGCGTTGATCGCCTCCGGTGTCGCCGGCTGGCCGACCAGCGCGTCCTCGACGGCACGCGCGCGGACCGGCGTCGAGCCCATGTTCGTCAGCCCGACCCGAGCCTGCGTGATCGCGCCGCCCGAGACCTGCACGGCCGCGGCGACCGCGACGATCGACCACGCCTGCGCGACCCGGTTGAGCTTCTCGTAGTGCGCGCCCCACCCGCTGCACTTCGGGACGCGGACGTCGAGCAGCAGCTCGTCCGGAGCCAACGCGGTCGTGAAGTAGTCGACGAAGAACTCCGCCGCGGGCACCTCGCGCCTGCCGTTCGGGCCCGCGATGATCATCACGGCGTCCAGCGCGAGCACCGGGGCCAGCAGGTCGCCCGCCGGATCGGCGTGCGCCAGCGAGCCGCCGAACGTGCCGCGGTGCCGCACCTGCGGGTCCGCGACCGTGTTCGTCGCCGCGAACAGCAACCGGGCGTGCTCGTGGACCAGGTGGTCGCGCTGCACCTCGTAGTGCGTGGTCATCGCACCGATCAGCAGCGAGTCACCGTCGTCGCGCACGCCGGTCAGCTCCGTCAACGCGGACAGGTCGATCAGCACCGACGGCGCGGCGAGCCGCATCCGCAGCACCGGGATCAGGCTCTGCCCACCGGCCAGCACCTTCGCGTCCTCGCCCGCGTCGGCGAGCATCCGGATCGCTTCGTCCACAGAGGACGGACATTGGTAGTCGAACTCCGCGGGGATCACGACTGCCCTCCCTGCGCGTCGATGGAACCGAGCCCGCCCGCGGCTTCCGGCGCGGTCGAGCCGCCGTCCGAGCTCCCGCGAACGGCACGCCACACGCGTTCCGGCGTGCACGGCATCTCGATGTCCGAGACGCCGAGGTGCCGCACCGCGTCGATGATCCCGTTCACGACAGCGGGAGTGGACGCGATCGTGCCCGCCTCGCCGACACCCTTGACTCCCAAGGGGTTCGACGTCGCGGGTGTCGCCGTGCGGGCGGTGGTGAAGCTGGGCAGGTCGGCCGCGGACGGCACCAGGTAGTCGGCGAGCGTCGCCGTGGTCAGCGTGCCGTCCTCGTCGTGCACGGCCTCCTCGAACAAGGCCTGCGCGATGCCCTGCGCGATGCCGCCGTGCACCTGGCCGTCGACGATCAGCGGGTTGACGACCGTGCCGACGTCGTCGACCGCCACGTACGACCTGATCTTGACCTGACCGGTCTGCGTGTCGACCTCCGCGGCGCACAGGTGGGTTCCGTGCGGGTAGGAGAAGTTGTCCGGGTCGAACGTGGCGTCCGCGTCCATGCCGGGCTCCATGCCGTCCGGCAGGTCGTGCGCGACGTGCGCGGCGAGCACCACGTCACCGAGCGCGCGGCTGGTTCCCGTGCCGCGCACGGAGAACTGGCCTGCGGTGAAGTCCACGTCGCCCTCGTCGCACTCCATCATGTGCGCGGCGAGCGTGCGGGCCTTCGCCAGCACCTTGTCCGCGGCCCGCACCAGCGCGGTGCCGCCGACGGCGAGCGAGCGGGACCCGTAGCTGTCCATGCCCTTGTGCGACGACGCCGTGTCGCCGTGCAGCACCTCGACGTCCTCGAACGGCACGCCGAGCCGGTCGGCGACGATCTGGCTCCACACCGTCTCATGGCCCTGGCCGTGCGGCGACGTCCCGGTGATCACCTCCACCTTGCCGGTGGGCAGCATCCGGATCGACGCGTGCTCCCAACCGCCTGCGGCGTAACGAAGTGCGCCGAGGATGCGGGACGGCGCGAGGCCGCACATCTCGGTGTAGGTGGAGATGCCGATGCCGAGCTGCACCGGGTCTTTCGACGCGCGCCGCTCGGCCTGCTCCGCGCGCAGCGCGTCGTAGCCGAACAGCTCCAGCGCCCGCGCGGTCGCGGCCTCGTAGTTGCCGGAGTCGTAGGTGAGCCCGGCGACCGTGGTGAACGGGAACTCCTCGTGCTTGATCCAGTTCTGCTGCCGGAGCTTCATCGGGTCGACGCCCAGCTCGGCCGCGAGCTCGTCCATCATCCGCTCGATCGCGAACGTGGCCTCCGGGCGACCGGCGCCGCGGTAGGCGTCCGTCGGCACCTTGTTGGTGAACACGTTGGTGCAGACGAACCGGTAGGACGGGAACTTGTAGATCGCGTTGTACATGAACGCGCCGAGGATCGGGATGCCCGGCGTGACCAGGCGCAGGTACGCGCCCATGTCCGCGAGCAGCTCGACCTTCAGGCCGGTGACCGTGCCGTCGCGCCGCGCGGACAGCGTGATCTTCTGGATCTGGTCGCGGCCGTGGTGCGCGCACAGCATCGACTCGGTGCGCGACTCCGTCCACTTCACCGGGCGGCCCATCCGCCGCGCGGCCAGCACGCAGAGCACCTCTTCCGGCGTGACCTGGAGCTTGCCGCCGAACCCGCCGCCGACGTCCGGCGCGATGACGCGGATCTTGTGCTCAGCGATGCCCAGCACGGCGGACAGCATCCAGCGCAGGATGTGCGGGATCTGCGTCGCGGACGTGACCGTGAACATGTCGTTCGACGGGTCGCACACGACCGAGCGCGGCTCCATGAACGCCGGGATCAGCCGCTGCTGGCGGAACGTCCGCTCCAGCACGACCTCGGCGTCGGCGATGGCCTGCTCGACGTCGCCACCCGACCCCGCGTCCGCGGAGTCGAACACCCACGTGGCGCTCTTGTTCGTGCCGAGGTCGGGGTGCACGAGGTCGGCGTCCTCGGCGAGCGCCTGGTTCATGTCGAGCACGACGGGCAGCTCGTCGTAGTCGACGTCGATCGCCGCGAGCGCGTCCACCGCGCGATAGGCGTTGTCCGCGATGACGACGGCGACGGCCTCGCCCGCGAAGTTGACCTGGTCGACTGCCAGCGCGGGCGCCGGCGGTGCCTTCATGTCCTCGGTGATCGGCCACGCGCACGGCAGGCTGCCCTGCTCGGCGGCGAGGTCCTCACCGGTGAGGACGACGAGCACACCCGGCATGGCGACGGCCTGCGTGACGTCGATGCCGCGGATGCGCGCGTGCGCCATGGGACTGCGCAGGACGGCCATGTGCAGCAGGCCGGTCAGCTGGACGTTGTCGGTCCACGTGGTCCGGCCGGTGATGAGCCGTGCGTCCTCCTTGCGGAGCCGGGCCCTGCCTACCTCGGGCTCCGCCGTGGCGGTCATTCGCCACCCACCACGTGGTGCGCGCGTGCCTCGTCCTGCACGCGTTCGGCGTCGGGCCCCGCGCCGGGCCTCATGCGGTGCGCCGCGTCCTGGACCGCGCGGACGATGTTCTGGTAACCGGTGCAGCGGCACAGGTTGCCCTCGAGGCCCTTGCGCACGGCCTCGTCGTCCGGACTCGGGTCGTCGGCGATCAGGTCGATCGCCTGCATGATCATTCCTGGAGTGCAGAACCCGCACTGGAGCGCGTGGTTGGCGTGGAACGCCTCCTGCACCGGGTGAAGCTTCCCGTCACGGGCGAGACCTTCGATGGTCGTGATGTCGTGCCCGTTCGCCTGTACCGCGAGCACCGAGCACGACTTCACGCTGTGTCCGTCGAGGTGCACCGTGCAGGCACCGCAGTTGCTCGTGTCGCAGCCAACCACCGTGCCGGTCTTCCCCAGCCGCTCGCGCAGGTAGTGCACGAGCAGCATGCGCGGTTCCACCTCGTCGGCGTGCCTCACTCCGTCGACGTTGACCGAGATGTGCATGAACCCTCCCAGGGGGCTGTGTGACGAGGGTCACCCCAGCCTCCACCCGGTTGAGCCTTCACACAACCCGATCAGCGGTGGATCGGCAGGCTCAGCTCGCTGAGCCGCGAACCACTTCCGTTCCACCGCCGGGAGATGATCTCCGCGGCGATCGACACCGCGGTCTCCTCCGGTGTGCGCGCGCCGAGATCGAGCCCGATCGGTGAGCTCAACGTCGCCAGTTCGCTCTCGGTCAGCCCGGCTTCGCGCAGCCGCGCGAGGCGATCTTCGTGCGTTCGCCGCGAGCCCATCGCGCCGACGTAGCCGACCTTGAGCCGCAACGCGACCTCCAGCAGCGGCACGTCGAACTTCGGGTCGTGCGTCAGCACCGCGATGACGGTGCGCTCGTCGAGCTTGTCCGCGATCTTCGCCAGATACCGGTGCGGCCAGTCGACGATCACCTCGTCGGCCTCCGGAAAACGCGTCTTCGTCGCGAACACCGGCCGCGCGTCGCACACCGTGACCCGGTAGCCGAGGAACGAGCCGAGCCTGGCCATCGCGGCCGCGAAGTCGATCGCGCCGAACACCAGCAGCCGCGGCGGCGGCTCGAACGAGTTGACGAAGACGTCCATGCCCTCGCCCCGGCGCTGCCCGTCCGGCCCGTAGTGGAGCACCCCGCTGCGGCCGCTGGCGAGCATGCCGCGCGCGTCGTCGGTGACCGCGTCGTCGGCCCGTGCCGAGCCGAGAGTGCCCGCCCTGCGGTCCGGCCAGATGACCATGCGACGGCCGGGGCTCGTGATGACGGTGGCGATCGCGACCGGCTGCTCGGCCCGGACGGTCTCAACGACGTCGGGTAGTTCCGGGAAGTTCTCCCGGTTGATCTTCTCGACGTAGATGTCGATGATCCCGCCGCAGGTCAGGCCGACCGCGAACGCGTCGTCGTCGCTCACGCCGTAGCGCTGGAGCACCGGGGTCTCACTGCCCTGTGCCAGCTCGTAGACCGCGCCCTCGACGCACCCGCCGGACACGCTGCCGGTGACCGTGCCGTCCGGCGCGACGAGCATCGCCGCTCCCGGTGGCCGCGGGGCGGAGCTGAACGTCGCGACGACCGTGCCGACCCCGACCGTCTCGCCGCAGTCGACCCGTTCGGCCAGCTCGAACAACACGTCACGCACGACGCACCTCACTCAGCAGTTCTCGCAGCGCTTCCAGGCTGTGACCGGCGACGAGCCGGTCGACGTGCGGCAGTGCCGCCAGGATGCCCGACTGCACCGGCTCGTACCCCGGCTTGCCCGCGTGCGGGTTGGCCCAGATGACGGCGTGGGAGGTTCTTCTGATTCTTCGGATCTGCTCCGCCAGCAGTTGTGGATCACCACGTTCCCACCCGTCGGAGAACAGGACGACGACGGCCCCGCGCTGCCGCCACTGCCGGGTGAACGCCTGGAGCGTCTCACCGAGCCGGGTGCCGCCCTCGTAGTCCGGCACGGCCCTGGCGACGGCCCGCATGGCCTGCTCGGGGTCGCGTTCCCGCAGCTGGCGCGTCACGCGGGTCAGCCGGGTGCCGATCGTGTGCACCTCGACGGGCATCGACCTGGCCAGCACGTGCGCGAACCTGATGAGGCCGTCGGCGTAGGCGCTCATCGAGCCGGACACGTCGATCAGCAGCACCACCCGGCGCGGCTTGCGCGTCCTCCTGCGGTGTTCGGGCAGGACGATCTCGCCACCGGCCTCGATCATCTTCCGGATCGTGCGGCGCGGGTCGACCGGTCCCTTGGCCGCCTTGCGCATCCGGCGCGCCCTGCGCTTCGGCGGTACCGGGCGCAGCTGTTTCAGCAGCTGCCGGAACGCTTCCCGCTCCCGCGGGTTCAGTTCGGAGAAGTCCTTGTGCCGCAGCACTTCCACGTCACTGGCCGCGAGACCGAGCCGCAGCTGCTCGACGGTGACCTCGATCCTGGGACGCATCCGCGGTCGTTCGCCGCCGAACCACGCCTGGAACGCCTTGTCGTAACGCGGCAGGTCGTCCGGGTCCGCGCACAGCGTCAGCCTGCCCGCCCAGTAGAGGTCGACGTGCCCGGCCGCGCGCAGGTACGCCTGCACCCGGTCCGGGCCGCAGGCGAGGCCGGCCGCGCGCAGCACGCGGGTGAAGCCCACGCAGACGGAGAGCGCGTCGCTCATCCCTCGATTGTGCGCCTAGTCAGCCGGCCAGACCGGCGCGGAGAGCGCGTTCGGCGTCCTCGCGGTACTTGAGAACCGCGCCCAGGGTCGCCGCCGCGGACTCGGTGTCCAGGGTGTCGCGGCCGAGAGCCAGCAGCGCCTGCGCCCAGTCCAGCGACTCGGCCACCCCCGGCGGTTTCACCAGGTCCATCGCCCGCAACCGGTGCACGGCGGCCGCGACCTGCGCGGCGAGCCGTTCCGACAGATCCGGCAACCGCCGCCGCAGGATCGCCACTTCACGATCCAACGTGGGGTGCTCCAGCCAGTGGTAGAGGCACCGCCGCTTCAACGCGTCGTGCACCTCGCGCGTGCGGTTGGACGTGAGCACGACCAGCGGCGGCACCGAGGCGCGCACCTCACCGAACTCGGGGATCGACACGGCGTTCTCCGAGAGCACCTCCAGCAGGAACGCCTCGAACTCGTCGTCCGCCCGGTCGATCTCGTCGACCAGCAGCACGCACGGCGCCGACTCCAGCGCCTGCAGCAGCGGCCGCGCGAGCAGGAACCGTCGCGTGTAGAGCGACGCCTCGTCGACCGAACCGGACGACTCCAGCACCCGCAGGTGCATCAGCTGACGCGGGAAGTCCCAGTCGTACAGCGCCTGCGTGGCGTCGATGCCCTCGTGGCACTGGAGCCGGATCAGCGGCACGTCCAAAGCCGACGACAGGGCCAGTGCCAGCGACGTCTTGCCGGTGCCCGGCTCGCCCTCGAGGAACAGCGGCCGCCCCATCGCGACGGCGAGGAACGCCGCCGTCGCGATGCCGCCGTCCGGCAGGTACCCGGTGGCCGAGAGCCCTGAGGCCAGCTCCTCGGGGGTGTCCATGAGTCCGATGCTAAGGCTCAGGGTCGGGTTCCGGGTGGTCACCGATGTGCCGGGGCTCCGAAATCACGAGCATTGATGCCATGACGAACGACGCTTTCGCCAACGCGACCACCGAGATCAAGAAACTCCGCCGCAGCCGCAGCGACAAGATGGTCGCCGGTGTCTGCGGTGGTGCCGCCAAGCTGCTCGGCGTGGACGCCGCGCTCATCCGCATCGGCCTCGTGGCCGCCACCCTCCTCGGCTTCGGCACGGGGGCGGTGCTCTACATCGCCGCGTGGATCCTCATGCCGGAGGAAGAGGTGTGACCCCAGGGGGAACTAACGGGGGAAGCCGGGGACGCCGGGCATCGTCTGCCAGGGGTGGGGGCCGGACAGGGGCCGGTACTCCACGCCGAGCGCGTCCAGGCGGGGGAGGTGGTGTGCGGTCAGCCGCTCGAGGAAACCGGGGTCCTTCTCCGGCGGGCTCCACACCACCTCCGCGAACGCCGCGAGCCGGGGGAACGCGGCGTAGTCCAGGCGCCGCGCCGAGTCGAGGTGCTCGGTCCACAGGTTCGCCTGCGCGCCGAGCACGCGGCCCGGTTCCGAGCCGGTGACCGACCGCGGCACCGGCTCGAAGGCGTACACGTCCTCCAGCGACAGCACGGTCCCGACCGGGATCGGCTCGTCGGGCGAGGACGACTGCCGGTAGTCCAGGTACACCGAGGACTCCGGGCACATCACGACGTCGTGCCCGTCGCGCAACGCGACCAGCCCGCCGTCGACACCGCGCCACGACGCCACGACCGTCCCGGTCGGCAACGGGCCTGCCTCGACGACCTCGTCCCACCCGTACGGCCGCCGGCCGCGCCGCACCAGGTGCTTCGCGATCTGCCGGACGAACTCGCCGTCACCACCGGGCGCCTCGTCGCCGCCGAACCCGATCACCGGTGACACGAAGACGTCCATCAGCTCGTCGAACACGTCGCGATAGAAGTCCAAAGTGGACGATTTGTCGTTGAGGACGCGCGGGTTGACGCCCCAGTCCGTCCACACGCCACCGCCATCGGTGCCCAGCTCCGGGTAGGCCGCGATCGCCGCCTGACTGTGGCCGGGCACGTCGATCTCGGGCACCACGGTCACGTGTCTGCGCGCCGCGTACTCGACGATCTCACGCAGGTCGTTCTGCGTGTAGTAACCGCCGTGCGGCCGGTCCGTCGACAGCTTCGCCCGCCGGTCGCCATAACGCGAGGTCGGCCGCCAGCCGCCGACCTCGGTCAACCGCGGGTACTTCTGCACCTCGAAGCGCCAGCCCTGGTCGTCGGTCAGGTGCAGGTGCAGGACGTTGAGCTTGTGCGCCGCCAGCAGGTCCACGTACCGCAGCAGGTCGTGCTTGGGCAGGAAGTGCCGCGCCACGTCGATCATGCAGCCGCGCCACGCGAACCGCGGGTGGTCGACGACCGTGCACGCGGGCAGCACCCACTGCTCATCATGGATCGGCGCCGCGCGCAACGCGTCCGGCCCGAGCAGCTGCTTGATCGTCTGCCACGCGTAGAACACGCCCGCCTCGTCGGAGGCCTCGATGTCCACCTCGGACGGCGTGACCGTCAGCCGGTAGCCCTCCGGCGGACCCGAGGTCACCCGGATGCGCGGCCGCACGGCGTCGTCGCTGCGGTACTCCCCTTCGCCTCTCGTGAACGAGACCGGGCGCGGCAGCAGCGTCATCCCTTCACCGCCCCGGCGAGCCCGGACACGAGGTTCCGCTGCACCAGCACGAAGAACACCAGCACCGGAATGGTCATCAGGGTCGAACCAGCCATGATCGCGCCCCAGTCGTTCTGGTCGGGCTTGACGAAGACCTGCAGCGCCAGCGGGAGCGTCTGGTTCTCCGCGGCGGAGATGATGAACGTCTTGGCGAACAGGAAGTCGTTCCAGGCGTGGATGAACGACAGCACCGACGTCGCCACCAGACCAGGCGCCACCAGCGGGAAGAGCACCTGCCACAGGAAGCGGAACCGCGAGGCGCCGTCGAGCGTGGCGGCCTCCTCCAGCTCGACCGGCACGGCCGCGACGAAGCCGCGCAGCATCCAGATCGCGAACGGCAGGCTGAACGCCAGGTGCACCAGCACGAGCGAGCCGAGGTGGTTCAGCCCGAACCACGGCACGGCGTCGCCGACCGACCGCATCAGGAAGAACAGCGGCACCGTCAACGCCTCGACCGGCACCATCTGCACGACCAGGAGCATGATCAACAGCGTGGTGCGCGACCTGAACCGGAAGCGCGTCAACGCCGTCGCCGCGAGAAATGAGATCAACAGGCTCAGCGCCACCACGATCAGCGCCACGACCACGCTGTTCACGAAGTAGCGCCCGAAGCTCTGCACGGTCAGCGCGCGGGTGAAGCTGTCCAGCGAGGGCCGCAGCGTCCACGGGCGCGGGTCGGCCGAGATGACCTCGTCCTCCGGCTTGAACGCGCTCAGCACCATCCAGAACAGCGGGAACGCCACGACGCCCGCGATCACGACGGTGATCGACTCCAGCACCCCGCGCCTCACAGCACCTCCCCCTGTCGCTTGAGCGCCCGCAGGTAGAACACGGTGATCGCGAGCAGCACCGCGGTCATGACGACGCCGATCGCCGCGCCCAGCCCGTACTCCGACGCCGCGAACGCCTGCTGGTAGGCGTAGACGTTGAGCACGAGGTTGCGCCCGGCGATGCCGCCGCCGTTCGTCATGACGTAGATCTGCGTGAACACCTTGAAGTCCCAGATGATCGACTGGATCGTCACGACGATCAGCAGCGGCTTCAGCAGCGGCAGCGTCACGCTCACCGCGGTGCGCGCCGTCGACGCGCCGTCCAATGCGGCCGCCTCCAGCACCTCGGTCGGGATCGCCTTGATGCCCGCGTACAGCGTCACCATGACGAACGGGAACGAGCACCAGATCACCTGCGCCGCGACGAGCCCGAACGCCGTCCACTTGTCGAAGGTCCACGAGAACCCGGTCGTGCCGAGCACCTCGTTGACGAACCCGAAGTTCGCGTCGAACAGGAACAGCCAGATCGTCGACCCGGCGACCGCGGGCGTGGACCACGCGCCGAGAGCCGCGAGGAACAGCACCATCCGCGCCCACGTGCGCACCCGCGTGCACAGGATCGCGAGCGCAGTCCCGACGAGCAGTGAGCCGACCACGCAGACCGCCGCGAAGCCGACGGTCTGCCCGAGCACGGTCCAGAACTGCTGCTGCCCCAACAGCGTCCGGTAGTTCCCCAGGCCGAGGAAGGTCAGCGGCGCACCGCCGCTGACCTGCTCCTGGCCGTAGTCGAACAGCGAGATCAGCACCAGCTGGTAGATCGGGTAGGCCAGCAGCCCGCCGAGCACCAGCAGCGCCGGGGTCAGGTAGCCGTACGCGACCCGCCCCTGGTTGCGCATCACGACGCGAAGGCCGCGTTCATCGCATCGGCGGCGGTCTTGGTCGCGGCGTTCACGTCCTTCGCGCCGGTGACGACCTCCTGGATCATCGTCGGCAGCACGGCCTGCGCCTCGATCTTCGCCCAGCTCGGCGTGACCGGGACGAACTTCGTGCCGGACTTCAGCGTCGCCGTGAACGGCTCCAGGAACTTGTCGGACTCGGCGACCTGCTGCTGCACGTCGCTGAACGTCGGCAGGTTGCCCATCGCCGCGTACATCTTCTGCTGGTACTTCTTGCTGGCCAGCAGCTGCACGAACTCGGTCGACAACGACTTGCGCTGGGTGCCCTTGAGCACGCCGAGCAGGTTGCCGCCGGCGAACGCGGGCGCGATCGAGCCCTCGGTCTTGCCGGGCAGCGGGACCACTCCGTACTTGCCTGCGGCCGCGCTGGCGTCGACGGACTTGCGGTTGAAGTCGCCGCCGATCGTCATGGCCGCCTTGCCGGTGCGGAAGCCCTCGACGCTCGCGTCACCACCGTTGCCCGCGCACTGCGCAGGCGGGCAGATGTCGTCCTTGACCAGCTCGGCGTACTTCGCGACGCCCGCCTTCGCCTGCTCGCTGTCCACAGTGGACGTGAACTTGCCGCCGTCGGACTTGGCGATGTCGCCGCCCTGCGCCCAGATGAACGGCAGCGCGGCGAAGAGGTACTTGCCGCCCGCCGAGATGCCGAGCATGTCCGGCTTGGCCTGGCGGATCCTGCGCGCGATGGGAGCGATCTCGTCGAGCGTCTTCGGCGGCTGGATGCCCAGCTCGGCGAACACGTCCGTGCGGTAGTACAACGCGCGCACGCCGACGAACCACGGCACGCCGTAGACCTTGCCGTCGACCTTCGCGGTGTCCAGCACGGTCGGCACGAGGTCCTTGCTCTCGCCCCACTTGGACAGGTCGAGATCCGAGAACCCGCCCGCCGACACGTACCCCGCGAGGTCGGTGTTGCCGAACTCGGCGACGTCCGGCGCGCTCTTCGGGTCGCTGAACGCGGCTTTGAAGCGTTCCGCCCGCGTCTGCACCTGGATGTACTGCACGTCGACCGTGACACCGGAGTGCGCGGACTCGAACTCGGCGATGGCGTCCTTCACCACCGCCTCCTTCGGACCGCGGTTGACCTCGTCGAACAGCCACACCCTCAGCTGCCCGGTCTTCTCGTCCGCACCAGAGCTCGACGGTCCCGACTGCACCGGCGCGCAGGCGACGACCGCACCCACGCCCAGTACGGCCACGAATCGCTTAAGCCGCATGACCCCGCCCCTCATCTTGCGTTGCACTATCTGCAACAGCTATTTCGTAGGAAGCAACGAGCATGCTAGAACTGTCTGCGGCAAGGGTCTAGACCAGACGATCCACCCATTCCCGGACAGCCACCGCTGAGACCGGCGAGTCCCAGCCGGACCGCACCGCGCTGCCCACGTGGAACCCCGTCACGCCCGCCGCGCGCAGCTCGTCCAGGTGCGCCAGCTTCAGCCCGCCGCCGACGAGCAGCCGCACGCGGTCCTGCTGCGCCGCCAGTTCGCGCAACACCGGAAGTCCATCGGCGACACCGCGCGGACTGCCGGCCGCGAGCACCGTGTCGCAGCCCAGCCCGGCGACGGTCTGCCACGACCGGCGCACGTCCGCGGAGTTGTCCAGCGCGCGGTGGAACGTCCAGCGGCAGCCGTCCAGCTCGGCGAGCAGGTTGAGGCAGACGCCCTCGTCGATCTCGTCGCCCGCGTCGAGGAAACCGAGCACGAACTCGGATGCACCCGCCTCCCGCAGCTCGGCCGCGGTGCGCCGCAGCTCCTTCAGGTCCTTGGGTGCGAAGCCGGTCGTGTCGCGCAGCATCACGCGGACCGGCAGATCGGTGGCGGACAGGACGTCGCGAAGCGTCTCGGCCGACGGGGTGAGCCCGTCCGAGTCCATGTCCGCGACGAGCTCGAGCCGGTGCGCCCCACCGGCCTGCGCGGCCTCGGCGTCCGCGGCGTCCAGTGCGATCACTTCGAGGAGATCCATGGTCTAGACCATACTGGAACTGCAATTTGCTTTGGCGAAACGGTGAACGGGACGCGGTTCGCGAACGTCTCACACGCATCTGTATCTGCGTCTCAGTTGACTGCTCTGAACAGGTAAGCCGGCCTCGAATGTCGGCCTAAGGAGGGGTAACGATGAGTGAGCAAACGCTGACCGAGCAGATCCCCGGCTACGCCCCACCGGTGAAGACCTGCCCGAACTGCCCCTACTGCCCAGAGGGGTGGGTGGTTGGCCCCAACGGTCACCACGAAACCAATGGTGGCGGCACGACGACGACCGGCCACCACGAGACCAACGGCGGTCCGGTCGCCTGAGAAAACCGGCGAGGTGAGCGATCGGTTCGAGGGGTCCGATCGCAAGCTCCCGCCACGACGGCCCGTGATGACGAGGGGGAGTCACGGGCCGTTGGCGTTCTCGGAGGAAGATGAACTCAGCGGCGGTCTGATACTGCTCCATTCGAGTGAATCACGTATCTACCGCCCAGTTAGTTCCTCCTGAGTTGGCGGACGGCGCTGACCAGGGCGGCCGATCGGAGGTGTTGGGCGTGGGCGAGCTGCACACGGCAGACGAACACCCGCCGTGGGACGGATTGGAAGGCACCGAACGCCACGCCGTGTGCATCGAGGCGGCCAGGGACGGCAACCGGCTCGCACTGGACGTGCTGGTCGCGGAGCTGACACCGCTGGTGTGGCACGTGGCGCGCGGACAGGGTCTCGACCGGAACGTCGCAGAGGACGTCGTGCAGACGGTCTGGCTGGCTCTGCTGCGCAACCTCGGGAACCTGCACGAGCCGCGTGCGCTCGTGGGGTGGCTCGTCGTCACAACGAGGCGTGAAGCGCGGCGAACCTGGCAACCCAACAAGCGTGAGACAGCGCTGTCGGACGAGTTCGCCGAGCAACTGGAGTCCGAGACGGGACTTCCGGAGGACGTGACGCTCATCGACGACAGGGACCGTCGCCTGTGGGCTGCTTTCGGGCGGCTGAACAGGCGCTGCCAGGAACTGTTGCGGCTCACCGTGCTCGCGGGGCGCGCCGAGTACCGAGCGGTCGCCGAGGCGCTGTCCATGCCGCACGGCAGCATCGGCCCGACCAGGGGACGGTGCCTGACCCTGTTGCGGGGCTATCTGGAAACGGAAGGAGGATCGCGGTGAACGACATCGACCCGCGCGACAACCGTAGAGGCCAAGAGGACACCGCTGTCCTCTCCGAACTGAACAGGCTGGTGGACGAAATCGATCCGCCGCCCGCGGACCTCTTGGACCGCGTCAAGTTCGCGATCGCGCTGGAGGATCTGGACGTCGAGGTCGCACGCTGGGAGCGCGCCGGATCGTTCGCGGGCGTGCGCGGCGGCCAGACGGGCACGATCACGTTCACCGTCGACAACCTGACGCTGATGGTCAACTTCACGTCGACCGGCTCCCGCCACCGCATCGACGGCTGGCTGGTACCCGCGGGCGAGCACACGGTCGAGGTACGCGTGGCCGACCACCAGTCGAGCACGACGAAGGCCGACGACGGCGGCCGTTTCGTGCTGGCGGACGTGCCGACCGGCACGACCCAGATCCTGGTGCACCTGGTCAACTCCCGCGGCGAACCCGGCAGAACGGTAGTCACCCCGACGATCATGTTGTGAACGTGACCCGATCGGGCTAGGAACAGGGCCCTTTGGAAGGCGCACCGGACCTACTCGGTGTGTTGCCATTGGGTACGTGCCTCGTACTCATCACTCGCTGGTCGTGCCCCAACAGGCCCGCGCAGTGCTGACGGAGGGCGTCGAGGCAGCTGCCGCACTGCGCGAACGTGCCAGGAAGACAGCCGCACAGGGCCGTCCGGCCGAGGCCGTGCGCCTGCTCAGACAGGCCTTGCGCACCCTGCCCGTGAGCACCGGCGACCACGAGGCCATCGCCGTCCGCGTCCGAGTCCTCTGCACCCTGGCCTACGCCGAGGCGGAGATCGCCTCGGTGGCCGACGGCCTGGTCCACCTGGGCACAGCCGCAGACCTGCTGCACGCCGTGCCCAAGGGCCCCGCCCGCGCCGAGCTCGAGGGCTTGGTCCACAGCCAGCACGCCCTGGTCCTGCTGCGCGCCCTGCGCATCACCGAGGCCCTGTCCCTGTTCGACAAGGCAGTCCCCCTCTTCGAACAGGCGAGAGCAGCAGGCGTGGGCGATCCCGCGGTCCTGATCCGCACGATCCTCAACCGCGGCCGCAGCTACATCGACAACGGCCAGATCACCGAGGCCGAGCAGGACATGCGCCGCAGCCAGGACCTGGCCGAACAACACGGCCTGGAAGTACTGCAGGCCAAAGCCCTGGGCAACCTGGGCGACATCGCCCAACTGCAGGGCGACATCCCAGGCGCCCTGGACTTCCACGAACACGCCGAACGAATCTTCCGCCGCCTGGCCCCGGACCTGGTCCCCCGCACCCAGATCGACCAGGCAAGAGCCCTGCTAGCCGCAGGCCTCCCACAGGAAGCGGCAGACCACCTCGACGAGGCCCTCCCAGAACTGCGCAAGAACCGAGCCTCCCAAGACCTGGCCGAGGCCGAACTGGCCCGAGCCGCAGCAGCCCTACTACTGGGCGACCTCCCACTGGCCCGCACCATGGCAGGCGCGGCGAGGGCCCGCTTCGCCCGCAGAGGAAGCGGCGCCTGGGCCGAGGTAGCAGCACTGACCCGCATGCGCGCAGACGCCCTGATCGCACTGGCCGGCACCCCGTCCCGCTCAGCGTCCCCGAGCAAGGCCACAGCCCTGGCCGACCGCTTGGCGTCCAAGGGCCTCTCCGACGAGGCGTCGATGGCGAGAATGCTGGCCGTACGCCTGGCCTGCCGCAGAGGCTCCCTGAAAATCGCAAGGGCCCTGGTGGCCACCGTCCCGTCCCCAGGCCCGCACACCCCGATCGACCACCGCATGCTCCTGCGCCTGTGCCGGGCAGAACTGGCCACCACTCCACAACGAGCCCTGGCCGAGGCGAACGCAGGAATGACCGAACTGTCCCAGGTCCGCGACAGAATGGGCGGCCTGGACCTCCTCTGCGGCACCGCAGTACACGGCCGCGAACTCGGCGAACTGGCAGTGGGCCTGGTCCTGTCCTCAGGCGATCCCCACGAGATCTTCAACTGGGTGGAACGAACCCGAGCCCAGGTCTACCGCTACGAACCACTCCCGGTGATAGACGATCCCACCCTGGCCTCACGGGTGACCGAACTCCGCTCCCTGGCGAGAACAATGCAACAGGCCCGCCTGGAGGGCCGCCCAGTAGCAGCCCAGGAATCCCGCTTCGACGCGCTACGCCGAGAGGTGGCCCGCCTGGGCTGGCACACGTCCCCGTGGGGCCGCCCCCGCCCGGTGACGACACTCCCAGACGTGATCACCGCCCTGGCCGACCGAGCTCTGGTGACCTTCGTGGTCCACGACGACTCACTGGCCGCAGTGGTGGTCTCCGCAGGCTCAGTCTCCTTGGTACGCCTGGGCTCCGCCCTGACAGCAGCAGAAACAGCCCGCCAACTCCACGCCGACCTGGACGTACTGGCACCGGACCACCTACCCCCGATGCTGGTGGACGCGGTAACCACATCCGCATCCCGCCGAGCCGCACTTCTCGACGCCCAACTCATCTCCCCGCTGCACCAGGTGATCGGCACCCGCGACCTGGTGGTGGTTCCGACCGGCGAGCTGTACGCAGTCCCTTGGGGCGCTTTGCCTTCACTGCACGGCCGCCCAGTGGTGGTAGCTCCGTCAGCAACGGCCTGGCTGGCCGCGTCCGAGGCAGTGCCCTCCGCAACCCGCGTAGTTCTGGTAGGCGGCCCAGACCTGCCCGAAAGCCTCGGCGAGGTCCGCCGCCTGCGCACCACGTACCCATCAGCGGTACTGCTGGAAGAAGCCACCACCGAAACCGTTCTGCACGAGCTGGACGGTGCCCGCCTGGCTCACATAGCGGCCCACGGCGTACACGCGGCGGACAACGCGTTGTTCTCCCGCCTGGAACTGTTCGACGGCCCCCTGTTCGCCCACGAAACAGCACGCCTAGGACGCCCCCCGGAGCAGGTAGTCCTAGCCGCCTGCGAACTGGCGCTCGCACACATCCGCCCAGGCGACGAAGCCCTGGGCTTCGCAGGCGCATTGCTGGCCAGCGGCTCACACACAGTGGTAGCAGCGGTGAACAAGGTGGGCGACAGAGCAGCAGCACTGACGATGGATGACTTCCACAAACTCCTGTCAGAGGGCAAACCCATCGCCCGAGCACTGGCAGAGGCAACAGCGGTAGACCCACTACACCGCCCATTCGTCTGCTTCGGCTCAGGCCACTGACAACAGTGAAGCCGCAGGCGAGCCGACCAAGAAAACCAGTGGGTGGTGGGGTCTCCGTACGGCGCAGGCGAAGCCCTGCCATATTTTTAGGGCGGGGTCAAGACGTCTTTTGTCTTGACCCCGCCCTAAAAATGCGGCTGCCTCTGGTGCGCCGTACGGAGACCCCACCACCAAAGCAACCATCTACGAAAAGCAACCAGGGACCTCCGGTGGTGCCGGGGTCCGGGGCGGAGCCCAGGCGGGGGCAAGGGGCGGATTCGAGGGATCGTTGCAACACGCATGATCAACTGGCTTCGGTCAGGAGCTTAGCCAGGCGCTCGGCTGGGGTGT
>NZ_VOBR01000015.1 GCF_007845675.1 Lentzea tibetensis
CCAAATCCGGGAAACGCATCCCGCCCTGGCCGACCAGATCGCCGCGATCACCGAGCAGACCGAGCAGGTGCGCCGCGACACCCAGAGTCGCCGGACGAGACTTGGCTAGCTCGGAACCTCACACGCCCTGCATGGACGGCAGGGCGTCTCAGAGCCGGCCGGCACCTGGCGCACCGGAGGCCAGGCTCGAAACCTTTGTTCGCAGCGTGACCGCATCCGTGGAAGCGGATGGGGACGAGTCGTCAGGCGGATAGTGCCGGACGGACAGCGACGGTTCACTGAGGTCGTGGATCTTGATCAGTGCGCGAGGGGCCGGTGTGTCGGACGGAGACTCTCTCAAGTGCCGGCAACGTGCGCCACGACCATCCTAAGTGGACGTATCTCCAGGGTTGCGGGGTGAGCAGCAGGCCGTCGCTCCACCATGAGGTGAAGCCGGTTCTGACTGTGTCCCGGAAGCCTGACCTCACAGGCCGCGTCGGTCGATGCAACCGGAACAGGTGTGATGGCGGTACACGAGCTCACCAACAGCGAATGCTGGGACCTGCTGGACCGCGTCAGCCTAGGGCGTCTGTTGTACACCTCAGCCGGTTTGCCGGTGGCTCAGCCCGTACCGTTCATCGTGCGCAACAAAGTGATCATGGTCAGTCTTGACCAAAGCACCGCGACCAGGCTGTTGCCTGCCGGATTCGAGTTCGTCGCGTTCCAGGCCGATGACTTCGTAGACGGCGCGCAGACCGGATGCTCAGTGACGGTGTACGGCAGGGGGCAGGTGGTCTCTCACCAACGTCGCAGCATTGCCGAAGCAGCCGGATTGCCCAGCCACGACGGGAAGGCTGTCTACGCTTGTGTTGCGCCAACACAACTTTGCGGCAGCCAGCTCGATCTTCGCACCTGACCTGCCATTCGTGTGGTGTCGAAGGCGTCCGCGCAGTCCAGAACGAGGACGTTCCGAGTGAAGATCTTTTTCGCCGGCTCTGAGCTCGCGCGCGGCTGCAACGACGACCGCGAGCGCGTGCAGTTCGACGATGCGGTTCCAGTAGGTGCCATGCACCCGTCGGGTGCCTTCGTTGACCGCGTCGGAGACGATCTGCACGTGTGCCGCGAAGGTGAGGGCGGCCGGCCGAGGTGCGTCGGCCTGGACCAGGTCCGCGGGGCTGATGCCCATCCGGTCGAGCAGCAGGAGCGCGGCTTCGAGGTGTTCCTGGATGTTCAGCCGCGTGCCGGGTGTCCACGGGGAAGACCTCGCTCAGCGTCTTGTTGAGTTCTCGTGCGCTCTGGAGATCGGTGCCGAACGGCTTCTCCACCACGATCCGAGCTCCGTCCGCACGCCCGGCCGCCGCGATGCCGAGTGCGATGCGGCCGAACAGGGATGGGGGCGCCTCGAGGTAGAACAGTGCTCGCCCACCGCCCATTTCCTCGGACATGGCTTTGCAGGTGGTGTCGGCCGTGAGGTCGCCGTCGACGTACCGGAGCAGCTCGAGCAACTTCTCGACAGCCGGAGAGTGCAGGTCGAAACCGTTGTCGCGCAACGAGTCCGCCGCGTACTGCCGGAACTGGGCGAGGTCCCAGCCGCTCATCGCCACCCAGACCACGGGTACGTCGAGCATACCCCGTTCCACCAGCCCGACCAGCGCGGGAAAGGTCTCCAGCCCGGCCAGGTCACCTGTGGCACCGAAGATGGCCATCGCGCCAACCACGTCCGCTTCCATCAGCCGCTCTCCCGTCACCCATGTCGGGCTGCACGGTTCTCCGCGGCGTGATGAGCGCACATCACCTCGCCGGGGTGACCCGCCTTTCTCGTCCTCGGCAGGTGAGGCGGATGCGGCTGGTCGTGGTGATGATCGAGTCGTCCAGCGGGGAGTAGAGGAGGTCGGCCATGGCCGAGGCAGCGATCGCTGAACACGGACTGATCGGAGATCTGCAGACCGCGGCGCTGGTCAGCACGGACGGCGCGGTCGACTGGTTCTGTTGCCCGCGGTTCGACTCGCCGAGCGTCTTCGGCGCTCTGCTGGACGACGAGCGCGGCGGCCGGTTCCGGATCACGCCCGCGCGCGGCGGCTACGAGACGAAGCAGATGTACATCCCGGGCACCGCGGTCCTCATCACGCGGTTCATCACCGAAGCCGGCGTGGGCGAGGTGGTCGACTTCATGCCGCCCGCACCGGCCGAGGCCACCGACAACCACCGGCTGGTCCGGATGGTGCGCTGCGTCCGCGGCGAGGTGAGCCTGGAGATCGAGGTGGCCCCGCGGTTCGACTACGGGCGTGCCGCGCACCAGACTCAACTGACCGACCACGGCATCCTGTTCACCTCTGATGCGCTGCGACTGGTCCTGCACTCCGTGCGGGAGCCGGGTGACGAACGGCTGGCTCGGGTCCGCCTCGACGGGGACGACGTCCGGCTGTCGATCGACCTCACGGCTGGTGACGTGCGCGGTTTGGTGCTCGAGTCGGCGGCGACCGGGCCACCGCGGGAGATCCGGGTGGCCGAGTTCGAGCGGCTGTTCGACGACACCGTGGCGTGGTGGCGGTCCTGGGTCGCCCGCTCCACCTACACCGGGCGGTGGCGGGAGGTGCTGCAGCGCTCGGCCATCACGCTCAAGTTGATGACCTACGCGCCCACCGGTGGCCTGGTGGCCGCGCCGACGGCCGGCCTGCCCGAGCAGATCGGCGGGGAACGGAACTGGGACTACCGCTACACGTGGATCCGGGACGCGTCGTTCTCGGTGCACTCGTTGCTGCGCCTCGGTTTCACCGGCGAGGCACGCCAGTTCGCCGAGTGGCTGGGCAAGCGGGTCGCGGAACACGCCGGGGGAGAGGGCGGCCCGTTGCACATCATGTACCGGGTTGATGGTTCCAGTGATCTCAAGGAGGAGTCGATCGAGCACTGGTCCGGCTACCGCGGTTCGGTGCCGGTCCGAATCGGCAACGGCGCGTCCGACCAGTTGCAGCTCGACATCTACGGTGAAGCTCTCGACAGCATCTTCTTCGCCGACCAGCGGGGAATCCGGCTCGGGCACCGCGGGTGGCAGGCGGTGTGCGGCTTGCTGGACTGGCTCGCCGGGCACTGGGACATGCCGGAGGAGGGCATCTGGGAGACGCGCGGCGGGCGCAAGAACTTCACGTACGGACGGCTGATGTGCTGGGTCGCCTTCGACCGCGGCATCCGCCTCGCGGCCGCGCACGGGCGTCCCGCCGCCGTCGAGAGCTGGATCGCCGCGCGGGACGGGATCTACAACCAGATCATGGAGAACGGCTGGAGTGCGCAGCGGCATGCCTTCGTCCAGCACTACGGCAGCGAGGTGCTCGACTCGTCCTTGCTGCGCATGGCGAGTGTCGGTTTCATCGCACCGCGGGACCCGCTGTGGGTGTCCACTGTGGAGGCGATGGAGCGGGAGCTGGTCACCGACAGCCTCGTCTACCGCTACGACCCGGAAGCCTCGCCCGACGGCCTGCGCGGCAGCGAGGGCACGTTCTCCCTGTGCAGCTTCATGTACGTCGACGCGCTGGCGCGGATGGGCAGGCTCGACGACGCCCGGCTCGCGTTCGAGAAGATGCTGACCTACGCCAACCACGTCGGGCTGTTCTCCGAGGAGATCGCGCTGACCGGTGAGCAGATCGGCAACTTCCCGCAGGCCTTCACCCACCTGGCGCTCATCGACGCGGCGATCACACTCGACGACGCGCTCGATCGACCATCTGGTTCATGATCGCGCGGGAGGCCCGCGGCCTCGCCCCTGGCGGGTGACGCACGCCTCCCGTGTGCGGGCTCAGGTTCCGTTGATGACAGATTCGGCTGGTCAGACTCCCGATGTCCGGTCCACCGGAAGCCAGTTGTTCGACCTCCCACGGGCGTTCGTCATCCTGCTCAGCGCGGCTGCCGCCGTGGTGGTGCTCGCCGGGTTGCAGGCGGCGGCGTGGCTGGTGGCCCCGACCTTCCTCGCGCTCATCCTGGTGATCACGATGGCGCCGGTGGCCTCCTGGCTGCGGCGCCGGGGATGGCCGGGCTCGTTGACCACACTGGTGCTGGTCATCTGCGTGTTCGGTGGTCTGCTCGTGCTCGCGCTGGGCATTGTCGTATCGGTGGCCGCGCTGGCGACCGAGCTGCCGCGGTACACGGGCGCCGCTCACGACATGGCCGCGAAGGTGACGTCCTGGCTCGCCGGGTTCGGGGTCGGGACGGACCAGCTGCGCCAGGCGGCGGACTCGCTGGACCTGGGCAAGCTGGGTGGGCTGCTGGCGTCGCTGCTGGGGAGCATCGCGGGGCTGGCGTCGAGCTTCGTGTTCCTGTTGGCGCTGCTGCTGTTCCTCAGCGTCGAGTCCTCCGGGGTGGGGGACCGCCTGGCGTCGATCGGCGCGGACCGGCCGAGGGTGACCGCGGCGCTGGGGCGGTTCGCTCGCAACACGCGCCAGTACCTGCTGGTGACCACGGTGTTCGGGTTGATCGTCGCGGTACTCGACTCCGTCGCGCTCGCGATCATGAACGTGCCGCTGGCCGTCATCTGGGGGCTGCTGGCGTTCATCACCAACTACATCCCGAACGTCGGGTTCGTCATCGGGCTGCTGCCGCCTGCGTTGCTCGCGCTGCTGTCCGGCGGGCCGGATCTGATGGTGGCGGTCATCGTCGTCTACGGCCTGCTCAACTTCGTGCTGCAGTCGCTGGTCCAGCCACGGTTCATCGGTGACGCCGTCGGCCTGTCGGTCACCGTGACCTTCCTGGCGTTCGCGTTCTGGGCGTGGCTGCTGGGCCCGCTGGGGGCGATCCTGGCGATCCCGCTCACGTTGCTGCTGAAGGCGTTGCTGGTGGACATCGATCCGCGTGCCCGCTGGGCCGACGCACTGCTCCGCTCCTCGCCCAAGGAAGGCGACGTAGCGGAGCTGGAAGTCTTGGCGCAACAGCGGAAGACGCAGCGCCGCCGCTGGCGTCTTCGCAAGCAGGTCGAGTCCGCCGAGTCCGCCGAGCCGGTCGCGACCTGACGCCGGCGGGCGGGTTCCTCAGTCCGATGTGGACCTTCAGTCTGGTGTGGACTTCTGGGACAGGGTGGGAATCCGGCGTGCGTAGAACACGCCTGCCCGCCGATGAGCGTCAGCACGGTGAGGGCGGCTCGCAGCCCGTCGACGCGCGCCTGCGAGTTCACGTCCGCGATGTCGGCGACCACGTCGGGGGCGAGGTCTGCCTTGGCGAGCGCGTCGCGCAGCTGCTCGTCGGACAGGAAGGGCACGCCTCCGGCGAGCTCGGTGCCGGCCTGTGCTTTGACCTGCTCGGGAATCGCCGGGTTCTGGGCCACGTTGTCGAGGAACGAGGTCGTGAGCGCGGTGATGAGGATCGACCCCGCCAATGCGGTGCCGAGCGCCGCGCCGAGGTAGATGGCGGTGTTCTGCAGACCGCCCACCTCCGGGCTCTGCTCGTCCGGCACCGCGGGCACTGTCACCGCACCGAGCTGCGAGGCCAGTGCTCCGATTCCGAGTCCTGCGAGCAGCAGCGGAACGGTCACGATCCGGGCGTCGGCCTCGACGTCGATCGCGGCGAGCAGCACGACGATCCCGACGAGCATGGAGATCAGGCCCAGCCGCACCACGAGACGTGGTGACGCGGCGGGGAAGAACGGGGGATGCCGATCGCGGCGAGCAGCAGAGTGATCGACAGCGGCAGAATCCGCACCCCGGTCTCCAGCGCCGTCAGGCCCAGCGACACCGAGAGGTGCAGCGGGATGGTGAAGAACAGCCCGGCCTGGACGCGACCCAGCCCCAGTCGGCGGAGCGAAGCACGCTGAACACCGACAGGCCCAGCCCGGCCCCGGCCAGCAGGGCGCCGACGAGGTCGAACCGGACCGGGGCCTCCGCCGGGGCGTCGGCGATGCGGCGAGCGAGCAGCAGGATCCCGGCGACGAGCACGACCTCGCCCGCGAACACCCAGCGCCACGAGACGTACGTGGTCGCGAGACCTCCGATCAGCGGGCCGACGGCGATCGCGATCGCGCCCGCGCCCATGACGAGGCCGTAGGCGCGGGGTCGTTCCGCTGCCGGGTAGTTGCTGGCGACCAGCGCGACGATGGCGGGCAGGATGAGTGCGGCGCCGATTCCCTCGAGCACCGACCAGCCCAGCACGAGCACCGGCAGGTTCGGCGCGAGAGCCGTGGTGAGCGAACCGAGCCCGTAGATCACGCAGCCGATGGTGAAGGCGCGCAGCCTGCCGATCATGGAACCGATCTTGCCCCCGGACACCATCGTCATGGCCATCACGAGCGTGAGCAAGACGCCCGCCGTGGCGGGCCCCGCGCGCGTACTGGTGCTCATCGGCGCTTGAGCTCGTTCCCGTGCACCACGATCGCGTAGATCACGATGACGTCGAAGGTGATGGCCACCGAGCACCAGAGCGGGAAGGCCGCGATGAACGCGAGGTTCGCCAGCGCGCTGAGCACCGCGAAGACGACCGCGAGCACACGGGCGACCACGCTGCCGGTCCGCAGCCCGATCCCGGTGGCCACGATGATGACGCCGATGCCGAGGTGCACCCATCCCCAGACGGTGAAGTCGAGGTTGACGACGAGACCGCCTGCGTCGACGAGGTAGAACTCGTCGTCGAAGATGGCCACCAGCCCCTCGAGCACCTGCAGCCCGCCGAGGAGCATCATCATCACGCTGGCGAAGCCGACCCACTCGGTCCACTTGGTGGCCTCGCCGTGATGGCCCGACGCCGCGGAGTGGTCGATCATGGCGTTTCTCCTCGATCGGTGAAACCGTCGACGTTGCGCTGACCGGGAACCCGCGTGCTCACCCTCTGCGGGTGAGAACGCGCGGAACTGCCGCTCAGGACCCGGAACAAGACTCTGACCACGTTCACCACCCCGGTGGGTGCCAGCGCGGCGGGAGCGGCGCCTGGTGCGTCCACCGGGGTGCGGACGCGCAGCGCACCGGGCAGTGAGCGGAACCGCAGTGGTGGCGGGAGGCGGAGGGCTTCGCCGTCGACGCCGACGTCCACCAGCGGCTGCCCGGAGTCGATCTCCAGTTGCGGCGCCGTCCACTCCTCGTAGCCGCGGAACCGGCTGATCTGGCCGGCCATCTCGGCGGCGATCAGCGTCGGCACGTCGAGCGCGCTGTCCACGGTCACCGTGACGACGCCGAGCAAGCCCTCGTCCATCCGCGCACGGGTGCCGAAGCCGTTCATGCTCGTGAAGCGGTAGGCGCCATTGGACACGAGCACGACGTCGGCCGACCGCGCCGTGGAACCGTCGGGTTTGGCGAAGCGGAAGTCGGTTCGGTCGGTGCCGGGGCCGAACAGGTCGGGGAGCCGCTGCGCGGTGGTCGCGAGCTTGGCGTCGCGATACTCCTCGGACTGCACAACCGTCGCGTACACGCCGAGCGAGGCGTTGTTGACGAACACGCGGTCACCGATCAGCGCCAGGTCCACGCGCCGTTCGACCGCCGGACCGAACGCGTCCAGCGCGGCGGCGACGTTCTCGCGGTCGAGGCCGAGGTCGAGCGCGAAGTGGTTGCGCGTCCCCGCGGGCACGCAGACGAACGCGACGTCGTGCTGGCTCGCCACGTCGGCGACCAGCGCCTGGGAACCGTCGCCGCCCGCCATGCCGAGCACGTCGGCGCCGCCTGCCACCGCCTGCTCGGCGAGCGCGCGGAGGTCGTCGCCCCGCTGGAGCACGACCGGGGTGACGCCGATGCTGCGCGCCTTGTCCTCGAGGTCGAACCGGCCCACTTTTCCGCCACCGGACCATGGATTCATCAGCAGGACGCCGTGCCGGGCTGGGAGCGCGATGTGACCGCCGGTGACCGGGGCCAGGTCACGTCCGATCGCCACCCGTGCCGCCGCGGTCGAGGCGAGTACCAGCCCGACCACGACGGAGATCACCAGGAACGACCTGATCTCGGGTAGCAGGACGACCGTTACCAGTGCCACGATCGCGACCGCCGCCGCGAGGAGTCGTGCGAGCCCGCGGTTCACCAGTGCCGACCACGCCGCCGCGACCGTCGCGAAGAGCAGGATCAACGCGATCGGCAGCTCGACGGGGTGTCGCAAGAGCACCACGACGACGACCACGACGGCGCCGGCGAAGGTCAGCAGTGCCACCCCGGCCGCTGCTCTGCGGCCGGTCGATGGCGATGGGGATCGTTCGCCGTCCATCGCGCACCACCTCCTCCCTCGACGGACCACCCTGGTGCGGCGTCGGCGCGGTTGTCGTCACCCGGTCTGGATGACCTGGAGAGGCTCACCCTGAGCGGAGGATGCGGACGGAGCGGTCCGCGACCGAACCTCATACGTCCACGACCGGTCCCGGAGGTGCGCCATGAGCGACGTCGAGGTCGGCTCCAGGCCGGTCCGCCGAGTCCACTTCCACGACCCCGCCGCCCCGGTGGCGACGGTGGTGACGCCGTCGGTGTTCGTCGCGGTCCGCAACGACCTCGGGCAGCTGCTGCTCGTTCGGCGCTGTGACAGCGGCGCGTGGGAACTGCCGGGAGGACGGGTCGACGTGGGGGAGACCGCCGTCGAGGCCGCAGTGCGCGAGACCGCCGAGGAGTCCGGACTGCGGGTGCGGATCACCGGTCTGATCGGACTGTTCACCGACCCCCGCCACGTCGTCGAGTCCGCCGCGGGGGAGGAGATCCGGCAGCAGTTCGTCGTGTGCTTCCACGCCTGCGTCGTGTCGGGGAGTCCGGCCCCCGACCTGGACGAGACGTGCGACGCAGCGTGGTTCGAGCCGGAGAAGGTGGTGCTCGTGCCGCTGGAGCCCGGCGTGCGGCGGTGGATCCGCCACGCCCTGTCCGCGGCCGCCGAGCCCCATCTCGAATGACCGCCTGCCGTGTCGTGAAGCTGAGGAGGAGCCGGCGATGACCCGAGCGACAGGCGCCAAGGCGCCCGAGAAGGTGCCACTCACGCGCCATGACCGCGTGGCACAGGGGAAAGCCGCGCGCGCCGCGGTGCCGCGCGCCAGCCACGCCGAGTTCGATCCCGGTCCCGACCGGCCTGATCCGCTGTCCATGTTGGAGATGGAGGACAAGGGCCGCGTGCAGGAGCTGGTGCCGATCCGCTACGGGAGGATGGTCGCCTCGCCGTTCGCGTACTACCGCGGTGCCGCCCTGCCGATGGCGAGCGATCTGGCGCACACACCGAACAGCGGCCTGACCGTCCAGTGCTGCGGGGACGCCCACCTGTCGAACTTCGGCCTCTTCGGCTCACCCGAACGACGTCTCGTCTTCGACATCAACGACTTCGACGAAACGCTGCCGGGTCCGTGGGAGTGGGACATCAAGCGACTCGCGACCAGCATGGAGATCGCCGGCCGCAACAACGACTTCACCGCCAAGACCCGGCGCAAGATCGTGCTCGCGACCGTCGCCGCGTACCGTCGCGCGATGCGCGAGTTCGCCGACCGGTCCTCCCTCGCGGTCTGGTACGCGCACCTCGACATGGCCGACATCCGCGAGCGTCTCGACCCGAAGCTCCACAAGACTCAGCGCAAAGGCTTCGACCGGGCCGCCGCGAAGGCGCAGTCCAAGGACCACCTCGGCACGCTCAGCCGGTTCGCGGGGCTCGTGGACGGCGAACCGAGGATCATCGCGCAACCGCCGCTGGTCGTGCCCGTAGCCGAGCTGCTGGAACCGGGCACGGACGCCGCCGAGATCACCAGGCAGATGAGCGTCCTGCTCCGCAACTACCGCAGCAGCCTCGAACCGGAGCGGCGGATGCTGTTCGATCAGTACCGGTTCACCGATCTCGCCCGCAAGGTCGTCGGTGTCGGCAGCGTGGGCACCCGCTCCTGGATGATCCTCATGCTCGGCGACGACGCACGCGATCCTCTTTTCCTGCAAGCGAAAGAGGCTGGTCCGTCGGCGTTGGAGGAGTTCACGAAGCCGAGCGAGTTCGACAACGCGGGCCAGCGGGTCGTTGTGGGGCAACGGCTCATGCAGGCGGTCAGCGACATCTTCCTCGGCTGGGTACGGGTCAAGGAGGGTCTCGACGGCCGCATGCGCGACTTCTACGTGCGGCAGCTGCGCGACTGGAAGGGATCGGCGACGATCGAGACCATGCCGTCGGCGGGGATGGAGCTCTACGGTGAGCTGTGCGGCTGGACCCTCGCGCGGGCACACGCCCGCACCGGTGACCGGATCGCGATCGCCGCGTACCTCGGCGCCGGGGACGTGTTCGACCAGGCGGTCCGCGAGTTCGCCGACACCTGCGCCGACCAGAACGAGCGCGACCACGCCGCGCTGGTCAAGGCGATCGACCGCGGCCGGATGCGCGCGGCGCCCGGACTGTAGGCGTGCGCATCTCATCATCTGCGGGCGATGAGCGGGCGGCGACGGTGGGACACGGTGACGGCTGCTGGGCTCATCGGAGTTGACAGGAGTCGAACATGACAGACACACCAGCGAGTGCCACTGCGCCCGCCGGCCGCGGGAGGACCTCCGAGTACACCAAGGGCATGACCAGGTCCACCTCCGCGTGGACGGGCTGGATCGTGTTCGGCGCCGTCATGACGGTCATGGTCGGGATGTTCAACGTCATCTACGGCCTCGTCGCGCTCTTCGACGACAAGTACTACACGGTGGGCCCGCAGGGCCTGCTGGTGTTCGACCTGACCGCGTGGGGCTGGATCCACCTGATCGTCGGTGCGGCTGCCGTGATCTCCGGCATCGCGTTGCCGGGCGGGGCGGCGTGGGCCCGGATCGCCGTGGTTCTACTCGTGTCGCTCAACGCCCTCACCCAACTGGCCTTCATGTCGGCGTACCCGGCGTGGTCGATCATCGCCATCGTCCTCGACGTGATCGTGATCTGGGCCGTGATCGTGCACGGCGGGCGGGAGTGACCCGAGCTCACCGATCGCACCCGGCCCGTGGTGGTCGGTCAGGACTGCGTTGAGCACCTGGCCGATCACCACGAGCCGCGCGATGAGAGCGAGCCACACGAGAATGGCCGCCGCGACACCGAGGGTGCCGTAGAGCTGCGAGGCGCGGGCGAGCCTGCCCGGCAGGTAGAGCACGGCCACCAGGTGCAGGCCCTCGGCCCCCAGCGCGACCAGGAGACCGCCCGGACGCGCCTGGCGCCACCTCGGCGGCCACTCGACGCTCAGCATGATCGCGGCGAGCACCACGTACGTCGCCAGCACGGGAAGTCCTATCAGGGCCGCGGGCAACCCGGTGGCGGCCACCACCACCGGGCCGGTGATGTTGACGACGATGATCGCGAGCAGCACCAGGTTGTAGCGAGCGGCGCGGGCCAGCGCCGGCTTGATCCCGCGGTCGCTGCGGCTGCGCCACACCCGGTCGTGGATCCGGTCCAGCACGCGGCCGAGCGCGAGACCCGCCCACGCCATCAGCCCGAGACCCAGCGCGGCGGTGATGTAGCGGCCGCGTTCGGCCTGAGCGCCGACCTGACCGATGATGTTCACGGTCAGCGGGCTCATGCCCGCGGTCTGACTGAGCTCGTCGGCCGAGTGGCCGGTCGTGGCGGTGAAGCCGAGCACCGCGGCCAGCAGCAGGCCGCACGGCAGCAACCAGATGAACAACCGGAACGCGAGTGCTCCGGCGAGCAGCGTGCCGCCTGCCTCGACGTCCCGGCGCACGACCGCGACTCCGACGGCGACCGTTCGATTCCCTTCGGCCGCGGACATCACCCGGTGACGCAGGCGGCGGACGTGCTCACCGGCTCGGCCGGTCACGTTGGCTCATCCCCGACGGGGGAGGCAGGCGAGGCCACCCGGCCGGAAGGTGGGCCGTTGACGTCGAGTCCCGTGGGAGGTCCCCGGTGTCCGAACCCACTGTCTCCGAGCCCGTTGCATCTGCGCCTGCTGTGTCCGGGGCGTTGAGCCTGGACGAACGCGCCGAGCTGGAGCGGCTGCGCGGGGAAGTCGAGGCGCTGCGCACCGCCCGGCCCCGTGCCCGGCGGTCGATCAGCTGGAAGGCGATCCTGTCGGCGTTGCTGATCGTGCTGGGATGCGCACTGGCCCCGGTGGCGCTCGCGACCGTGTGGACGAACCGTCAGGTCGCTGACACGGATCGGTTCGTCGCCACGGTGAGCCCGCTGATCCGCGACCCGGCGGTGCAGGCGGCGCTGACCAGCCGGGTCGTCGACGCCGTGTTCACCTACGTCGACGTGCGGGCACTGGCCGACGAGGCCGTTGACGCGCTCGGCGCCCAGGGCGTGCCACCACGCGTCACCGACCGCCTGCACGAGTTCACCGTCCCGCTCGCGAACAGCGTGCGCGACTTCGTGCGGACCAAGGTCGCGGAGCTGTTCGCGAGCCAGCAGTTCGCGCAGGCGTGGGATCGGACGATCAGGGTCGCGCACGAGCAGGCGGACGCGGTGCTGTCCGGCTCCGCCTCCGCCGTGTCGATCCGGGGCGAGAAGGTGACGCTCGACCTGGCCCCGTTCATCGGTGCGGCGAAGCAGCAACTGGTCGACGCCGGCCTGACCGCCGCGAACCGCGTGCCCGACGTGCACCCCACGATCGAGATCGCCGATGCGTCGGCACTGGTGAAAGCCCAGTCCGCCTACACAACCCTCAACCGGCTCGCGACCTGGCTGCCGTGGGTCTCCATCGCGCTGATCGCCATCGGTGTCGTCCTCGCCCGCAACCGCAGGCGTGCGCTGCTCGTGTCCGGGCTCGGCTTCGCGGGCAGCATGCTCGTGCTCGGGACGGGTCTGCTGATCGCCCGTGTCGTTCTGATCGACGCCGTGCCCAACCGCTCCGCGGCCTCGACCGCGGCGTCGTACGACATCATCGTCCGGTTCCTCCGCGACGGGCTGCGCACCCTGCTCGTGCTCGGCCTGATCACCGCGCTCGGCGCGTTCCTCACCGGACCTTCGGCCACCGCCGTGCGGATCCGCCACGCCGGGGCCGGTGCACTGGCCTGGTTGCGCGGCCTGTCCGGCCTGCGCGCCGGGCGTCTCGGCACCTGGGTGCACACCTACCGCGGCGTACTGCGCGGTGCGGCACTCGGCCTGGCCGTGCTCGTGCTCGTCTTCCTCGACCAGCCGACCGGCCTCGCCGTGCTGATGGTCGCGGTGTTGCTCGCCGTCTTCCTGGCGGTGATCCAGTTCCTCGATCAGCCGGCGACCGCTGCTCCAACTCCCGGTCCCACCGGCTGACCCGTGCACTACGACCTGATCGTCACCGACGCGTCGAGGGGGCACCCGGCCATGGTTGTCGGACCTCGTGGCCCGAGTCCTCGCGTGTTCCGGGTGAGGTGTGGAGCGTGCCGAACATGAACGCCGAACCGTCGCACGACGAACCCGACATCGACGTGGTGCTGCACAGTCAGGGTTACCTCGCCCTGCTGCTCACCGCGGCGCTGATCGGAATCCCGTTGTCCTTCCTCGTGTTCGCCTTCCTGGCCGCGGTGCACTGGCTCGAGCACCTCATGTGGGACACCCTTCCGACGAGCCTGGGTCTCGAGCCGCTCCCGGCGTGGTGGCCGATCGCCACCATCGGCCTGGCGGGGGTGCTCGTCGCGCTCGCGGTCACCCACCTTCCCGGTCGGGGTGGCCACGTGCCCGCCGAGGGCCTGGATGCGAGCGCGACGCCAACCAGCCATGTTCCCGGGACCATGCTCGCCGCCACCGCGGGCTGGGTGCTCGGCGCCGTGGTCGGCCCAGAGGCACCGTTGTTCGCGATGGGCAGCGGCCTGGCGCTGCTCGCGGCGAAGTGGGTGAAGGCGGGAGGTGACGCGCGTTCGACGACCGTGATCGCCGCATCGGGCTCGGCGGCGGCGGTCTCCGCGGTCTTCGGCAACCCGCTCGTCGCGGTCATCATGTTCCTCGAGGTGGCCGGGCTGGCTCGGCGTCAGACGATGCAGCTCGTCCTGCCATGTCTGGTGTCCAGCGGGGTCGGCGCGCTCGTGTTCACCGGGCTCGGGAAGTGGACGGGCCTCGAGATCGACGCGTTGTCCATCCCCGACCTCGAGCCCGCCCGTCTCGAGATCGCCGACGTGGCGTGGGCGTTCCCCGTGGCGGCCGTCGTTGCCGTGACGACCTGGGCCATCTTCGCGGTGGGACGGAGAACCGCTCGCCTGGCGGCGTCCCGAACCATGGTGATCACGGTCGCCGCCGGCCTGCTGGCCGGGTGCAGTGCGGCCCTCTACGCCGTGATCACCGATCACTCGCCCGCGGACGTCGCGCTGTCCGGGCAGGCCACGCTGCCGACGCTCGCCACTCAGCCTGGCCAGTGGTCGGCGGGAGCGCTCGTGGCGTTGCTGGTGTGCAAGGGCCTCGCCTACGCCGTGTGCCTGGGGACGTTCCGCGGCGGCCCGGTGTTCCCGGCCGTGTTCCTCGGCGCGGCCTTCGGTCTGCTCGCGAGCACGTGGTTGCCGGGAATCGAGACCGTTCCCGGACTGGCCATCGGCATGGCGGCCGGCGCCGCCGTGACCCGCCTGCCTGTCACGAGCATCGTGCTCGTGGTGCTTCTGCTGGGTGATGCCGCGAGGAGCCAGATCCCGGTCGTGATCCTGGCGGCGGTGACCGCACTGGTCGTCGGCGAGATGCTCTCGGGCCGGCGGACCGCTAGCGGGAGCGGGCGAGCCGTGTCGCGCTCTTCGCCGAACCTGCCGTCAACGAGCCGATGGCCGCCCCGAGCACCAGGTTGAGGCAGGCGGTGGCGAGCTTGGCCGCGACGGTCTCCCCGCTCGCGAACGGTGCCAGCACGGCGATGATGGTCGCCAGTGCGATGGCCCACGAGAAGAATCGCATCGGACGTGGCGTGGAGATGAGCAGTACGTGCACGAGTCCGGTCGCCGCCAGAGCGGCGGTTGCCGCGCCGAAGGCGTACCACGCGGTGCTGGCATCCCCCCACGCGCCGGAACCCTTGGGCGCGAGAATCGGTACGTCGAACAGACCGCGTGCGATCAGGATTCCGGCGACGGCGATGAGCGCGGCGACGAGGGCGGTGGCCGCACCCCCGGCCCACAGCCTGCCTGCGTCGACTGCGCGAGGCGCGGAAGGCGTCTGCGCTCGCTGGTACTCCGCCATAGCCGTCTCCTGACGTGAGTAGCTCACTTCCGGTGGGAGCAGGTCGGGATCTGATTTCTCCTGTCCTGCTCGCGGGTTTCTGCCCTGGCGTCATCGACGATCGTGCTGCCGTGTCGACCTCGAGTGAGGCTTCCCGATCGCCGGCCGCCGGGAATCACCCGGCGGGGATGAGCCGTTGGCGGCAATGGGCTACCCGGCGCACCGGGGCCGAGTCATCCCTGTTGGGTGAGTCCCATCCGACTCGGACCGAACAGACTGCGGTCTCTCAGGTCGACGAGGGTGGTGTGGCAATGGTGCGAGCAAGGCAGGACCTCGAGCCGACAGTCGCCGCGAGCCTGGGGTCATCGCTGGGCTGATTCCCGAGCTCACGATCGAACGTGATCGCCGGCGGCCTCTCGGGCTCATCCGGTTCGGGTGATTCGTGACGATCGTCGCGCTGCCACGCTGCACGGGCTCCTAGCGGGAGGTGCGACATCGTGGTCGATGCTGAGCGGAAGCGTCTGCACGAGGCGGACGCGGGTGGTGTCCCATGGCGGCGGTTCGGTCCTTACCTCAGTGAACGGCAGTGGGGAACGGTCCGCGAGGACTACAGCGGTGGGGACGCCTGGTCGTCCTTCCCGCACGGCCACGCTCGTTCCAGGGCCTACCGGTGGGGAGAGGACGGGCTGGCCGGTGTCAGCGACGACCGGCAGCGGCTGTGTCTGGCGCTGGGCTTGTGGAACGGCGTCGATCCGATCCTCAAGGAGCGGTTGTTCGGGTTGACGAACCAGGAGGGCAACCACGGCGAGGACGTGAAGGAGTGCTACTTCTACCTCGACGCCACCCCGACGTCGTCGTACCTGAAGATGCTCTACAAGTACCCGCAGGCCGAGTTCCCGTACGCGGACCTCGTTGCCGTGAACCACGAGCGGGGCAAGCAGGACCCCGAGTACGAGCTGGTACCGCCGGCTGCTGGAGGTGGCCGGCGACCGCGGTGTGCGCAGCGGCACGTGGTCGCTGCTCGAACCCGAGGGCTGGCCCGACAACCAGACCTGTCGCAACCTGCTCGCCTGGTCGTGGTCCGCGGCCGACGGAGCCCGCCACGTCGTCGTCGTGAACTTCTCCTCCGAACCGGGCCAGGCACGCATCCCGTTCGGGTGGCCCGACCTGTCCGGCCACTCATGGCGCCTCACCGACCTCCTCGAGGGAACCGTGTTCGAGCGCGACGGTGACGACCTGGTCCTGCCCGGCCTGTACGTCTCCCTCGAGCCGTGGCAGTTCCACGTCCTGTCCGTGCGTTGATCCAAGGAGCAGCCATGTGCCGTTGGCTCGCATACTCCGGTTCGCCAGTCCTCCTTGAGGAACTTCTCTACAAGCCCACGAACTCACTGGTCATCCAGAGCAAGCACTCCCGCCTCGGCGTGGAAACCACCAACGGTGACGGGTTCGGCGTCGGGTGGTACGGAGGTGGACAGACCCCCGGGTTGTTCCTCAGCACCGAGCCCGCCTGGAACGACCGCAACCTGCGAGAACTCTCCGCCCAGGTCGCGGCCGGCCGGGTCTTCGCCCACATCCGCGCGTCCACCGGCTCCGCGGTCCAGCAGACGAACTGCCACCCCTTCCGGCACGGCCGATGGCTGTGGATGCACAACGGGGTCATCGCGGACTTCGCGGCCGTGCGGCGCGACCTCACCCTCGCGATCGACCCCGTGCTCTTCCCCGGGATCGAGGGTTCGACGGACTCCGAGATCCTCTTCTACCTCGCGCTGAGCTTCGGCCTGTCCGAGGATCCGCCCTCCGCGGTGGCTCGGGCGGTCGGATTCGTCGAGGAAACGGGCAGGCGCCACGGTGTCGCGCACCCGATCCAGATGACCGTCGCGACGACCGACGGCGAGGTCACCTGGGCGTTCCGCTACTCCAGCATCGGCCGGTCGCGCTCCCTGTTCCACAGCACCGACGTCTCGACACTGCGCCGTCAGTATCCGGACAACGCCGTGCTGCACGACCTTTCCGCCGACACGCGGCTCGTGGTGTCCGAACCGTTGGGGGATCTGGAGGGCGCATGGCGGGAGGTACCCGAGTCCTCCTGCGTCGTCGTGCTCAAAGGCGTCGAGGAACTGCGCCCGTTCGCACCTGTGGTCTCCTGACGAGGTCGGCAAGGGACGGCAACGCGGCCGCCACCCGAGCTCAGGCGGTACAGGTTGTCCAGGGTGGAGCGGTCCTCCTGACGACGGCGCTGACCGCGGTCTGCCTCTACCCGGACTGGCCGCCCGCGGGTTGACGAGACCGTCGTGGCGTTGATCGAGCGTATGGCGCCGGAGAACACCACCTGGGGTTACCGCCGTATCCAAGGTGAGCTGCTCGAGCTCGGCCACCGGACAGCCGCGTCAACCGTCCTCCGTGTACTCAAGCGTCTGCATCTACCGCCCTCGCTGAGTGCATCATCGCGGCGGACTTCATCCACATCGACACCGTGCTCGGCAAACGTCTGTACGCGTTGGTGTTTCTCGAACAGGGCACCAGGCGCCTGCACATCACTGGCGTGACCGCGCGTCCGACGCGGGACTGGACTGTGCAGCAGGCGAGACACCGGGAAGCGTTGGAGGCGGCGATCGAGGTGGCACGTCCGGACCGAGTTCGGTGGCCACGGCGTTGGCCGCACCACGCACGAGGACCTTCACGTCTCCAACAAGGGCCGGGCTGGCCGTGGCCTGAAGCTCCGGCCGGGGCTGACCCTCGCGCTCGAACCCTGGTTCGCGCGTACGACCGATCGGATCGTTTACGACGCCGACGGCTGGACCATCCGGTCGGCCGACGGCTCACGCACGGCCCACTCCGAGCACACGGTCGCCATCACCGAGGACGTCACTTGGTGCTCACCCGGCGTGAACCGGAGGACCGGGTCGGGTGTTGTCCGCGTCTTGGTCCAGAGGGTTGCGCGGTGGAGGCGGTGCCCGCCGCGAGAATCCGGCCCGCGCTGTCCGGGCCGGATTCGTCGCCTCGAGGCCACGTGATGCCTCCTCGCGGTCGCGGATCAGCGGTGCAGCTTCTCCTTGACTGTCTCGACCTTCTCGTCGATCTTGGCGCGGATCTCGGCGCGCTTGCGCTCGCGCAGCACGCGGTTGGCTTCCTTCTGTGCCGCCTCTGCCGCGGATGCGGCGGCTTCGACCTCTGCGGCGACCTGTGCGGTGGGCTGACGCTCGATGGTCGCGTCGAACCGGGCGGCGAGCTGGTCGAGCGGCTCGGGGGTGGTCTCGACCGCCTCGACGATCACAACGGTGCTGCCGGGCGTGATCTGCGCGGACAGCAACGCCAGTGCGCCGTCCACACTGGTCGCCCGGTCGAGGTCGAACACGCCGCCGACCAGGGCGCCGGTGCTGAAGCCGAGCAGCAAGCCCAGCGGGCCGCCCAGCACGCCGAACAGCATGCCGATCAGCCCGCCCGTGGCGGTACCGGTGCTGATGGTGTCGTCGCTCTGCTCCGGGACGTGCAGAGTGCCATCGGGCCTGCGTTCGGCCACGGCAGCACCGCGCACCTGCAGGCTGGTGAGGCTCTCGTCCAGGCTCCGCAGTGCGCTCAGTGCCTGGTATGCGTGGCCGGACTCCGGAAAGCGAATGAGGACAACGGATTCGGTGATGGTCACAGGATGTCTCCTTGTCGGTGGGGGATTCTGATGTCCGTCATCAGGACGACGGGGTTGTCGCCGTCAGGCGGACCTGTGCGCGGGTCGCGCGGCTCTGGGGGGACAGGTGGAGGTTCAGCACGTCGTTCTCCGTCCGTGAGGAAGTCGTGGATGAGGGGGACGACCTCGTCCGCGTGAGTCAGCAGGGCGAGGTGTCCGCCGCCGCGCACGATGTGAACGCGGCCGTGCCGCAGCAACCGGGCCATGAGGTGGGCATTGACGGTCGGGATGATCGGGTCGTCGTCGCTCGCTACGAGCAGCACCCGCTGCGGCAGCCGAGGCAGGTAGTGGACGCTGGTCCAGCCGACGCTGGCGGCGATCTGCCAGTAGTAGCCGACCGGGTCGGGTGCCCTGGTGTGCATGGCGAACCGCGCCGCGAAGCCGGGGTCTGAGCCGAACCCGCCGCCGTAGATTCGCCGCCCGGTCTCGTGCATGTGCCGGGGGCCGAAGTAGCGCAACGGGCTCGCGAGGGTCAGCAGCACCGAGGGCCTCGCGGGGATCATCACCATGCCCATGCTGGTGGCACACAGCACGACCCGGCGGCACAGCGACGGGTTGCGGTACGCGAACTCCTGGGCCAGCGCGCCACCCCACGAGATGCCGAGCACGTCGACCTCGTCGTAACCGAGGTCCGTCACCAGGTCGGCCAGCATCCGGGCGAGCCGCGGCATCCGCCGGGGCAACCGCGTGGCCGGCGAGCCGCCGGCTCCCGGCATGTCGAACCGGATCACCGGTATCCGCCTGCCCGGCCGGGCGCGCAGGTCGTCGACCACCGGCTGCAGGAGTTCGAGGTTCGCCCCGATGCCGTTGCACAGCAACAGCGGTGTGCCCTCGCCGGGCTGGACGTCGACGTTCAGGCACGTCCCGTGCACCCATCGCGGCCCGTGGAACGCGTTCATCCCAGCACGTAGCTGCCGGGCGCAGCCTCGATCGGGGCGTACCGGCGACTTCCGAGCTTCGCCGGTGCCGCGACGAGCTCGCCGGACCGCTCAGTGAGCCACTCCACCCAGCGAGGCCACCAGCTCCCGTCCACTTTGGACGAACCGTGCTGCCACTCCTGTACCGACTCCGGCCGGTCGGGGTTGACGTAGTAGCTCGCCTTCGAGTTGCTGGGAGGGTTGAGGATGCTCTGGATGTGCCCCGAGTTGCTGAGCGCGAACTCGACGTTCCCGCCGAGCCGCTGGGCCGAGCGGTAGCAGGCGTCCCACGGCGTGATGTGGTCGGTCGTGCCTGCCATGACGAACGCGTCCGCGGTGATCTTGCCGAGGTTCAGTGGTGTGCCGTTGACGACGACCTCGTCCGGGCGGGCGAGGGAGTTGTCGCGGTAGATGTCGATGAGCTGGCCGTGGAACGCGGCGGGCAGCCGGGTGGTGTCGTTGTTCCAGTACAGGATGTCGAAGGCAGGCGGCCTGTTGCCGAGCAGGTAGTTGTTCACCCAGTAGGTCCAGATGAGATCGTTGGGGCGCAACAGGTTGAACACCTTGGCGAGGTCGCGCCCGTCGAGCACGCCGCGCACGTGCGAGTGGCGCTTGGCGGCGGCGAGGGTCTCCTCGCTCGCGAACGCGCCGAGCGGGGTCTTGTCCTCGGCCATGTCGAAGACGCTCACCAACAGAGTCAGCGAGTTGATCACGGGCTTCCCTCGTGCGGTGAGGTGTGCGGCGAGTGATACCGCTGTGATGCCGCCCGAGCAGGCGCCCGTCAGGTTGACGTCAGGGCTCTTGGTGATCGCGCGGACCGCGTCGATCGCCTCTTCCGTCGCGGTGAGGTAGGTGGCGAGGTCCCAGTCGCGGTGGTCGGCGGTCGGGTTGTGCCAGCTGATCATGAAGACCTGGAAGCCCATCTCCAGCGCGTACCGGACGAGGCTCTTCTCCGGTGAGAGGTCGAAGACGTAGAACTTGTTGATCTGCGGGGGTGCGATGAGCAGCGGCCGCGCCTGCACGAGCTTGGTGCGCGGCCGGTACTGGATGAGCTCCAGCACGTCGTTGCGGAACACCACGGATCCCTCGGTGGTGGCGAGGTTGCCGCCGACGGTGAACTGCTCGGTGTCGACCTGGCTGGGGAACGCCCCGTTGTGCCGGAGGTCGCCGACGAAGTGCCGTACGCCTTCCACGGCGCTCTCGCCGCCGGTGTCGATGAACGTCTTGATCGCGGCCGGGTTCACCGGGAGGTTGCTCGGCGCAACGGCGTCGAGTAGCAGGGACAGCACGAATTTCGCTCGTTCACGGTCCACTGCGGACAGGCCCGTGCCCGCGAGCCAGTCGTCCAGCTCGGCCTCGGTGGCCAGGTAGACGCCGAGAAGCCTGCGGTAGAGGAAGTTCTGCGTCCATGCGGAATCGGTGAACCGGCGGTCCTTGGCGCCGGGCGTCAGCGCGCCGCGTCCGCGGACGACGTCGACCGCGGTCGTGGCCAGGTGGCGCAGGCTGCTCGCGGTGTGCGACGGGTGCCGCACGGCCTCGACGACGACCGAGCGCAGCGAGTCGACGACGTCCTTGCGCCGGAACCCGACGATGGGATTGGGGCCGCCGACGGCGTCGGCCGCGATCTCGGGGCTGCTCACGGGCGATCTCCTCGGACGAATGCGCCGAAGCGGGGGAGGGTGGCGCAGAGTTCGGTCAGGTCGCGCCCGGCTCGCAGGACCGTGCCGTCCGGCCGGACGACGACGGCCTGCGCGTGCCCCCGGCGCAGCCAGTGGTGCAGGTCCGTGCCGGCGGGGGCGGCGATGCACAGTCCGCCGCGTCTCTCCGCCTCGGCGTGCTGGGCAGGGGACGCCGGGCTGGCCGTGATCACGGCGAACCGGCCTGCGACGATCTCGTCGAGGCGACGCCCGTCGTCGAGGGCGGCGTTGGGGCACAGCCGGCCGGCGAGGGTCCGGCGCAGGCGTGGCCGGACGACGAGGCCGGACCGGTGCAGGGCCGGGGTTTCGCTGTCCAGGACGATCCGGCGAAGGCGGGGCATCCGGGCCAGCAGAGGCACGACGAGCCGGCGCAGGACGTTGCCGGGTTTGCCGCCTCGAGTCATGGCCGTCCCGATGAGCTTGGCCAGCCCGATCATGGCGTGTGCGTGCGGCTTGCGTTCGGCCTGGTAGCTGTCCAGCGCGTGCTGCGGCAAGCTGCCGTCGAGCACTCCGGCGAGCTTCCACGCGAGGTTGGCGGCGTCGCGGAGCCCGGCGCACAGGCCCTGTCCGATGAAGGGGGGTGTCAGGTGGGCGGCGTCGCCGAGCAGGAACAGTCGGCGGTCGCGCCACCGGTCGGCGAGCCGCGCACGGAAGGTGTACTCGGCGATCCGGACGATCTCCAGCGCCTCGACCGGAATGTCCCCGGTCCACGGTGCGAGCAGCGGGTGCAGGTGGCCGATGTCGCGGTAGTCGTCGGCGGTTTCACCCTGGCGGAGGCGGAACTCCCAGCGGTAGCGGTGGCGGCCGACGCGCATGTAGGTCGCGGCCCGGTTCGGGTCGCACACCTGGTGCACACCCTCCCACTCGCGGAGGTCGGCCTCGGTGGCCACGTCGACCACCAGCCACCGCTGCTCGAACCGCAGATCGTGCATGGTGGCGCCGATCGCGTCCCGGACCAGGCTGTTGGCTCCGTCGCAGCCCAGGACGTAGTCGGCGAGCACCGAGCCGCGCGTGCCGCTGTCCCGGTCGGTGAAGTCGACCCGGACGGGTCCGGGGCCGTCCTGTGCGACCGTGGTGACCTCGGTGTTGCACCGCAGCGTGACGGTGGCGTGTCGCTTGAGGTTGGTGCGCAGCAGGCGTTCCAGCTCGGGCTGGTCGAACATGTTCGCCTCGGGGTAACCGTGCCGCCCGGCTTCAGCGCCGCGCTGGAACTCGGCGAGTACCCGCATGCTCGGGTCGATGAGGCGAAGACCGTGGCACGGCCACGAGATGGCGGCGAACTCCTCGCGAAGTCCGAGCCGGGCGAGGATGCGGTAGGTCTCGTCGTCCAGGTGCACCGCGCGGGGCTGCGGGTAGATCGACTCCCATCGGTCCAGAACCAGGCACTCGACACCGTGCTGGGCGAGCAGTGTCGCGGCGGTCATCCCGGTCGGGCCCGCGCCGACCACGACCACCGGAACCCGCGGTGTCACGACACGGCCTGGAACAGCGCCACCAGGTAGCCGGCGACCAGCACCGCGCACACCAGTGCGGGCGCGAACTTGCGCGGGCCGTCGCCCTTGCGAAGGTGGGTGATCACGGCCCCGGCGAGCAGGGCCAGCAGGCCCGCACCGGCCAGGCCACCCAGCAGCGGCACGACCGGGCCGAGCGCCACCCCGATGGCGCCGGCGAGCTCGAGGGTCCCGATGCCGCGGTAAGCCTCGACCGACATCCCAGCCTCGGTGGCCAGTGCGCGCATTGGTGCGAGTGCGACCACCTTGGCCAGCCCGAGCACGGCGAAGATCAACACGATGACGGCGGCGAGGCCGATGACCAGGTTCATGAGACTTCCTCGGTGAGTCGGAGGTTCCAGCGCACGGCGTAGGCGCCGAGCGCGGCTGTTACGGCGGTCTGGTCGCAGGCCGCAGGGATGGTCACCGTCGCGACGACGGAGCCGTCCTCGATGCGCGTGTCGACCTCGGCTCCCCGGATCGCGGCGAGGGCGTCGGTGACGGCCCGACGGGTGGCGTGGGCGCGCAGGCCGAGCTTGAACGGCTTGCCCACGGCGGTGACCGGCAGCGCGTCGAGCACCGTGACGGCCTTCGGCACCGCGGCGCGCTCAGGTACACGGGCGGCGGCCCAGGCGAGCAGGTCCTCCTCGGTGACCGAGGCGCCGGGCACGACGGTCACGTAGACCACCGGCACCTCGCCCGCGTGGATGTCCGGCCGCCCAACCGCCCCAGCGGCGGTGACCTGCGGGTGCGCGAGCAGCGCGTCCTCGATGAGCGCGGGGTCGATGTTGTGGCCGCCGCGGATGATCAGGTCCTTGGCCCTGCCGGACAGGTGGACGAAGCCCTCGTCGTCGACGTCGGCGAGGTCACCTGTGTCGAGCCAGCCGTCGACCAGCTTGCCCATGCCGTCCAGCACGTACCCGTCAACGTCGCGGCCGGCGAGGTAGCCGGGGAAGACCGTCGGCCCGCTGATCATGAGCACGCCGTGAACGACCTTCATGCGTTGATACGGCAGCCGCTGGCCAACGGACCCCGGCCGGGGCGCGTCGGGGAAGCTGCGCGCGCTGGCGCAGGTGGCTTCGGTGAGGCCGTAGCCCTCGAGCAGCGGGACGCCGGTGTGGCTCTCGAAATTCGCCCGCACGGCGGCGGGCAGGGGGGAGGCGCCGACCATGGCGAAGCGCAGGCTGCTGATGTCGGCGTCCACCGGTGCCAGGGCGAGCGTGGCGTACACCGTGGGCACCGCGCTCATGGAGGAGATCCGGTAGTGCTCGACGATCCGCCAGAACTCGGCGAACAGAGAGGGATCGCGGTAGCCCAGCGGCCCGGCCCAGACCACCTGCTGCCCCTTGAACAGTGGCGCGAGCAGGGTGACCACGAGCGCGTTGACGTGGAAGAGCGGCAGAGCGCCGAAGATGACGGAGTCGGTGTCGAACAGCGAGTTCGCGGCCAGCATCCACGCGTCGGCGACCTCGTTGCCGTGCGTGTGCGCGGCCAGCTTCGGG
The DNA here is from genome assembly GCF_007845675.1 of Lentzea tibetensis. Classification (GTDB taxonomy): domain Bacteria; phylum Actinomycetota; class Actinomycetes; order Mycobacteriales; family Pseudonocardiaceae; genus Lentzea; species Lentzea tibetensis. Next base: position 24,244 of record NZ_VOBR01000015.1, read on the forward strand.
GCACCGGTGGTGCCGCCGGTGTGGAAGAACGCGGCGAGGTCGGTGGATTGCGGCGGCTCGCCCGCGAAGGCGACCGCACCCTCGGCCACGGCCAGCTCGCTGAGGTAGCCAACCCGCACACCGTCCATCACGGGCAGCGGCACCGCGGCGCCGGTGGCCCCGGTGGGACGCAGGACCAGGATCGCGTCCAGCCCGTCTGCCAGGTGCCGCGCGGCGTACCAGACCTCGGGGGCGAGCTCCGGCCCGGCGGTGATCAGCACGCGGGCGCCGGACCGGTGGAGCAACTCGGCGATGTGCGACCGGGACAGCGCGCCGTTCACCGGTGCCGCGACGCCCGCCAGCTGTGCGGCCAGGGTCGCGGTGATCAGCTCGGCGCAGTTCGGCGCGATCAGCGCGACCGCGTCCGCACGCCGAATCCCCAGGCGGCGTAGCAGGTTGGCGTAGCGGTGCACGTCGGCGAGCAGCTCGGCGAACGTGCGTGATTCCGGCTTCTGCCAGCGGGCGGCCTCGGGCAGCACGGAGATCGCGGTGCGGTCGGGCCAGAGCGTCGCGGCACGGGTGAGCAACGCGTAGGTCGACTCCGGCAGGCCTCGCTCGGCCAGTGGAACGGCCTCGATCGCGGCCAGATCGGCGGGGGAGTCGTACCGAGGCCAGAGCAGGTCGGCGCTCATGTCGAGTACCTCACGACCGTGCGCTGGGCACCGAGGTCGATCGCGCCGTCGCCGGTGGCGACGCCGGCTTCGATGACGTCGCCGTCGGCCAGGTACTTCGCGTTGCGCGCCTGGCGTTTGAAGAACAGCTTCCACTTCGTCGCCGGCGGCAGCAGCGACCCGATGATCTCCATCGGCTTGGGTGGGGCCGACAGCGCGGTGCCGGCCGGGGTGCCGGTGAGCACCAGGTCCCCGGCGTCGAGGCGCTGGAAGCGAGCCAGCGCGGTCAGCGCCTGCGCGGGCCGGTAGATCATGTCGGCGCCGACGGCCATGTCCTGCCGGACCTCGCCGTTGACGGACAGTCGCAGCCGCAAGTCGGTGAACCGTTTGAGCTCGTCGGCGTCCAGCAGCACCAGGGCGGGGCCGGCCGGGGTGAAGGTCGGATAGGACTTCGACTCGTAGAACTGCGTCTTGGGCAGTTGCAGGTCACGGGCGGAGATGTCGTTGGTGACCACCAGCCCGGCGACGCAGTCGGCCAGGTCGTCCTCGGTGATCTCGGTGCCCACCGGCAACTCCCTGCCGATGACCAGCCCGATCTCCACCTCGTAGTCCAGCAGCCGCACGTGGGCGGGCTTGACGACGTCGTCGAACGGCCCGCTGATCGAGCCGGAGGACTTGCGGAAGAAGGTCAGCGGCACGGTCTCGGGGTTCATCCCGGCGTCTCGGACGTGCGAGGCGTAGTTGGTCATCTGCGCGACCACCCGGCACGGCGCGGTCACCGGGGAGACCAGGTCGAGCGAACCGACCGGCACGGTGTCGTCGCTCGACGCCGCGGCGCTGATCGCCCGCCGGTCGGCAAGGAGCTTCGCGGTGGTCCGCGCCGTGGTGTCGATCTTGGCGGCGCCGCGCGGGGTGGTCACGTACCAGGCAGCGTCTTTTCCGGCGGTGCGGAGCACTGAGGTGGTCATGAGGTGGCTACTTTCAGAAGGCCGCGCAGGCGCTCGAAGTCGAACTCGTTGTCCTGGCGCAGGGCGTTGACGACGGTGCGGAGTTCCCGCAGTGCCTGGGGGCCCGGCTTGATGCCGAGGAAGTCCTTGGTGGCAGGCGGACCCCACTGGGCCAGGCCGGAGGCCTTCATCGGCGCCCAGCCGGGGTCGAGGGCGTTGTCGAACAGGTCGCCGTCGCTGAAGTGCTCGACCATGAACCCGTCCGGGTCGCGCCAGTAGTCGAAGATCTGGCTGCCCTGGATGTGTCTGCCGATGCCCCACGAGTGGTGGTAGCCGTGCTCGCGCAGGTATTCGCCGCCCGCCGCGAGTGAGTCCAGGTCGGCGACCTGGTAAGCCGAGTGCACGTACCGGTTCGCCGGGCCGAGAGCCAGTGCCAGCGTGTGGTGGTCGGTCGGAGTGGCGCCGCGGTCGCAGCGGATGAAGCTCATCACCGGACCCCGCTCGCGCTGGCCGGGGTAGTAGAGGAAGTCGCTGACGATCAGCCCGAGGTGCCGCAGGTACCAGTCGAGGGTTTCCCGGTACTTGGTCGTCTGCCACACCACGTGCCCGAGCCGCTGCACCCTCGCCGGCTCGCGCACCGGCCGCTGCGCGGCATTGGCCCGGACGGCGGCGTGGCCGAAGTTGAACGTGAGCGGCTCCTGCGCCGGTTGCGCAGCGAGCTCGTGGGTGTCGGAGACGACGCGCACCCGCAGTCCGCTCGGGTCGACCAGGTCGACGGCCAGTCCGCCCAGGCTCTCCGGCAGTTTCGCCGCCTTCCGCCCGGTCGCGTCGGCGAGCTTGACCACGTCGGTCGAGTCGGCGGCACGGAAGGCGGGCCCCACGAACGCCGACCGCCGGCCGCGGCGGATCAGCACACAGGGCGCGCCCAGGTCGGTGCCGCGCAGGTGCAGCTCGTCCACCGTGCGCACCGATGTGGTGAACCCGAAGGCGTGCGCGAACAACTCAGCCTTGGTCAGGTCGGGCTTCTCGAACTCCAGCCACGCGAGGTCGTGCACCTTGACGATCGGGTCGGACACGCGCCCCGGATGCTCGCCCGCCAGGGCGCCCTGCTCGCTGTGCAGGCCGGTGTGGGGGTCGTGGTGGTCGCTCATCGAGCGCTCCCTTCAAAGATGACGAAATCATCACCCCTGACTACATCCTCAGTCAAGACGTTCTGATGAATTCGTCAGTCTTGACGTTGAGTTAGGATGGAGGGCGCAGTGGCCAACGGGAGGGTGGACGGACATGACGGAGCAGGCGGGCAACCGCGTTGACCGCCGCAAGGCGCGCACCCGTGCGGCCCTTGTCCGCGCTGCTCAGGCCTGCATCGCGGAGGGCAGGACGACCGTTCCGATCCTGGAGATCACCCAGATCGCCGATGTCGGAATGGGGTCGTTCTACAACTACTTCGAGACGAAGGAACAGCTCTTCCAGGCCGCCGTCGAAGATGCCCTCGAGACGTTCGGCGACGCGCTCGACGCCCTCACCGCTGACCTGGACGACCCTGCGGAGGCGTTCGCGCGCAGCTTCCGGCTCGTCGGGCGGCTGCACCGCAGGCAACCCGAGCTCAGCAAGGTCCTGCTGCACAACGGCCTGGCGCTGGCCGGCTCCGACCAGGGCCTGGCCCGCCGCGCGCGCCGCGACATCGAAGCGGCCGTGCACGCGGGCAGGTTCGCCGCCGTCCGCGACCTGGATCTTGCTCTCGCCGTCGCCACGGGCGCGACTCTCACCCTCGGCCAGTTGCTGCACGACCACCCAGACCGTGACGACCTGGAGGCGGCCGACCTCATCACCGAGGACCTGCTCCGCATGTTCGGCGTTCCCGCCGACGAGGCGCACGACATCTGTCAACGCCCGCTGCCCGACCCGGACGACGTGCCTCGGCGAGACAGCGTCGCCTGACTCGGCTACCGCGGGCCGCTGCCGTCCGCGAGCTTCCGCTGCACGACCGCGGCGCGAGCAGGGACCACTGCTGCAGTGCGGCTGGACCGCCTGCACTTCTTCGACTCGCCGACGGCCGCCGCATCAGTCCTCGGGTGAGGGCGGCATCAAGGACCAATCTCGTGGGTGCGTTCCTCGCGCAGGGTGCGCAGGTGGACGGCGGCCCAGGTGCGGAACGGCCGCCATGCCTCGGAGAGTTCGCGGCCGGGGCCGTAGCGCTGGATGATCTCGTCGTCCAGCCTGCGCTCGTGGTGCGGGATCAGGCGCAATTGCTCCGGCGATCACGAGGGGCGGGCGGCTTCAGCGCAGGGAAGAAGCTGGAAAGAGGCCTGAAGCGGACCAAGCGGGTGTACCCGCTACGTGGGCGGGTGAAGTGCTCGTATTGCACGCGGCGAATGGAGGGCACGCCGCGCGGTCCTCGGACGTACTACCGCTGTGCCGCGCGAACGATGGTGCCTGGCTCGTCCGCGCTGAAGGGGCACCCACCAAACGTGTACCTGCGTGAGGTTGCGGCAATGGACCGGTTCAACAAGTGGATTGATGGACTGTTCGACCGCGCGAACCTCGACAGCACAGTGTCTGCGCTCGTGGCATCGCAGGACGACGAAAACGCAGGGACGAAAGATCGTGCGGCCGTCAAGAAGCGGCTTGCAGACGCGGAAGGAAAGCTGCGCCGATTCCAAGACGCCATAGCGGCGGGCGTTGACCCGACAGCGCTGGTCGATGCGATCAACAAGGCACAGGAGCAGCACGCGGCCGCTCAAGCCGAGCTGAACGGGACGCCGAGGCGGACCGGGCGGAGTGCGGCCGAGGTGTACGCGATGATCGATTCGCTCGGCGACGTGCCAACGGCAGCCCCGCACAGCATTTGATCAACTCCGCTACCGCGTCGGGTTCGGCAGGCAGCCGTTCAGCACCCAGGCGGGCCCCAGCAGCTGATGAGCCTCGGCGTCCGTGAGCGGGTTGAGGACGACGGGCTTCGCGGCGTGGCTGGCGACCAACCCCGACAGGTACCGACGACTCGTGACGAGTACCGTGCGGTTCGGGCTCCCTGGCAACAGCGGGGTCACCTGATCAGTGTCACGGGCGTTGTCCAGCACGATCAGCATTCGCCGGTCCGCGACAAGGCTGCGGTACCGCCCTGTCCGGGCCTCTGGATCCACCGGGATCTTGTCGGGGGTCACCCCCAACGCGTCCAGGAACCCTCGCACCGCCTCGGCCGGCTGCACGGGTTTCTCAGTCGGGCTGAAACCTCGCAGGTCCACGAACAACTGCCCGTCGGGAAAGCGATCGGCGTTGCGGTGCGCCCACTGCAGTGCCAAGCAGGTCTTGCTGACACCCGCGAGCCCGCCGATCGCCGAGATCACCATCGTGGCGTCGGCCTCCGCCGCCTCGTCCACCGCAGTAGTGATACCCGCCAGCTCGGAATCCCTGCCGGTGAACGGCTTCGGTGCGGGCGGGAGTTGCCGCGGCACCAGAGGTTCCCGCTCGCGCCGGAAGTGAACGCCACCGTGGAGCGTGCCCACTTGAAGCACCGGACCGTCCACGGAGCCGGCGAACTCGTTGACACACAGCGTCACCGGCGAGGATGTCTGCTCACCTGGCCCTTCGTCGACAGTCATCGCCCGCTCCCTGTGGGAAGTGAGCAGCATAACGAGGTCGCGCGCACATCCTGTGGTGCGATGAGTGATGGTCATCCGGTCTGCAACCCGGGATGCTGGTCGGAGGACAGGGGCGAGCATGAATGCGACGACCCTCTGCCACGACCATGCCGGGACGAGCTGTTCGATCTCGATATAGGCGGGTTCGTCGATGGGCCGGTCACAACACTCTTCGAAGATGCCGTTCTAGCAGGTGCCGTGACCCGTCGGTGACCGCGTCCGAGACATTCGGCATGTAGACCGCGAACGTGGGCGCGGCCGCACGTGGCGCATCCGCCTGCAGGAGATCTGTGAGGCTGATAGCCATCCGGTCGAGTATCAGGAAAGCAGCGTTGATGACCCGCGTGCTGGTGCCGACCACTGGGGTGCGCGCAGCCACTGCTGTCCTCGGTTTCGCAATCGCCGACGATCGGTCCATCCGTTACTGGCGGTGGGGCAAAGATCGGTACCTTGCAGGCACTTCACGCGCCGATCGCCTCCGGGAGGTTGGCGCTGGTGCCTGACGGAGGATGTCACGAAGCGGCGAGCGCGGACGATGGTGACAGGGTGAGACGTCGGCTGTTGGTTCTGGCGTGGCTGTTGGTGGCAGCAGGTCTGGGTTGGGCCGTGGTGCGGGTAACGTTGCTGGAGTCGTCCGCTCGCAGCGAAGCCAGTGGATTCGGCCAGTTCGTACTCGCCGCGGTGGGATTGGCGATCATGGTCGGGGACTTGGTCGTCCGGGCGTTCATCCCGGCGCCGGCTCCTGACATAGACGAACTGGCCGACGGGCTGGCGATGGCGATGCGCGACCAGTGGGAGCAGGCCGCCATCGATCGAGGACTTCTGCAACCAACACCGTTGCCGATCCGGTGGCGACGCTGCACCACCGCGGTGGCAGGCCCTGCGTCGGCGGCGACCGGCTCTCGCGACGGACAGGCTCAGTTCGACCCACTTCCAGGCCTCGACCGGGTCACCGCCAGCGCACTGCGGAGCGGCACGCGGCGCGCACTGCACCGCGTGTACGGCGGGTTGGGCTCCGGACGGCTGGTCCTCGTCGGCGGCCCTGGTACCGGGAAGTCCTCGGTAGCGGTGTTGCTGATGCTGGACGCTCTCCGCTATCGCGACCAACTCGACCTAGCCCAGCGCAGCCGGGTCCCGATTCCCGTGTTGTTCACCCTCTCCGACTGGGATCCCGGCACAACCTCGGTCCAGGACTGGCTGACCGCCAAACTGGCGGACAGTCCGCTGCTCCGGGGACGCCGTGGTGCCGAGCGCGTACGCCACCTGCTCCATGCCAGGCGCATTGCGGTCTTCCTCGATGGCCTTGACGAGATCCGAGAAGAGACCCGGCCGGTGGCGCTGCGCGTATTGAGCGAGCAAGCCAACTTCCGGCTGGTGCTGCTCACTCGCACCCACGAGTTGGTCGCTGCCGCGGTCGACCAGGGGCTGGTCGGCGCGGTCGCACTCGAGCTCCTCCCGCTGCGCCCGGTCGACGTCGCCACCTACCTGCTCCGGCCGCTGACCGAGCCGGCTCCGCCCGCCTGGCAGCAGTTGACCACCAGCCTCACCGTAGCTCCAACCAGTCCGGCCGCCCAGGCGCTGACCACACCGCTGACTGTCCGACTGCTGCGCGACGCCTACCCCGTGTCTGCACCAGTCGACGATCTACTCGACACCACCCGGTTCCCCACGCCCGGCTGCATAGTCGACCACCTCCTCGACCAGGCCGTTACCGCCGCGTACGCCCCACGACCGGGACATCCCCCGCCCCGCTACAGCCTCGACACCGCTCAGCGGACCCTGACGTTCATCGCCCGCCAGCTGACGAACCGCAACACACGCGACTTCGCCTGGTGGGCAACGGCGACCTGGGTTCCGCGCAAACTCCTGATGACACTGACTTCAGGGCTCCTGATCGGGCTGGTGGCCGGCATCGGATTCGGGCTGGCATCCGGGCGGGACGCCGGGATCGGAATGGCGGTCACCGCCGGGATCTCCTTCGGACTCGCGATCGGACTGGTGACCAATCCCGGTCCTCTCAAGATCCAGTTCGACCGTGCGACCAGGCGATCGCTGCTCAAGCCCACTCGGCTTGCAGCAGGACTGACGATCGGGCTCGTGACCGGATTCGGTTTTGGCACCAATCTCCAACTAGGGGCCGCACTCGGGATAGCGTTCGGGGTCGGATTCGGCATTCTGACCTGGCTCCAGGTCGGCCTCACCACCGCACCTCTCCACAAGACCGCATCCGCCAACCCCGTGAGTGTCTGGCGCGATGATCTGCTGGCCGGTATCGGGACCGCGATCACCACTGGATTCGTAGTCTTCGTCCTGACCGCGCTCGCGTTCATCGTGAGGCCGGACACCGGTAACCTCGGCGGGGCACTAGCTGTCGGCGTCGCTACCGGGCTCGCGTTAGCTCTGTTGGTCATGGAAAGCGCGACCGCTGCGGTGGCCCAGGCCTACCTCGCCATGAGACACAGAACTCCGCTCCGTCTGCTCCGGTTCATGGAGGATGCAAGGTCACGTCACTTGCTGCGCACGGTGGGCCCGATCTACCAGTTCCGGCACGCGACCCTGCAGGACCGGCTCGCCGGTGTACCGACGGCCAACCAACCGCCGCCGTGAACGCGCGGTCCTACCGGGGCCAGCGGCGCTTTTCCAGGCCTGCGCTACTCGGTGACATCGCCATCTGAGTTGATGACGCAGGATCCCGGTGGGTACGGCATCGACGGGACGGGTCGGCGGGGCGCCGGGGAGGCGGAGGCTCCCCCCAGTTCGCTTCGAACACCACGACCATGTGGTCACGGGTCCAGTCGTCCGCGATCGTCGGGTCGTAGCCGACCACGTGCACCAGGAACCGCACGTTCCAGTCGAACGCGCGCCGCGACAGCCTGCCGCGTCTGTGCCTCGGTCGCCGTCAGCACGACCACCTGGGCCTTGGCCGCCTTGAGCGCGGTGATCTGCTCGGCGGCGTTCTTCGCCACCGGTCGAGCTGACACGCTCATGCCGAGCTGGTTCGCGACGAACCTGCTGCCCTCCAAGGCGTTCTCACCGTAGTCGCCCGGCAGGTAGAGGTGGCCGATCACGCCACCGTCCTGGAGCACGCCCTCCCCGCACAGGTGGTCGAGTCCGTTGATCACGTCGATGTAGCAGAGGGACTCCTGGGTTCAGTGTGGCGCACCACTTCGGTGCCGTGGCGGTGGCCGAGGCGAGCGGGCTGGCCGAGTTCGGCGACGATCGCGGACGGCTCCGGGACGCGTTGTGGTGCTGCGACATGACCACGAGTCCGGATGGGCACCTGGGGGATGACCGGCTGGCCGAGATCCGCAGGCGCCATAGGCCCGATGATCCGGTGGTCCGCGCTCTGGCGATCAACGTCGACGAGCGGCTGGCGGCGGTCCGGCGCACGCACCGGTTGCTGCGCCGAACAATGGTCTGACGGCGCAAGGCACCCGCCGCGACCACGAACTCCTCGTCCGATCCGTGGGTGACCACCTGGAGTTCGATTGGCCAGCTGTGTCGCGTGCTCACGGACGAATGGCCGTGGTCGCCACGGACACGTGGTCGAGCAGCTGGACGACCTCCTCGGCGCATCCCCAGGACAGTGTCACGCCGGAGCCGCCGTGACCGACGTTGTGCAGGATCCGAGTGCCTGCCTGGTGGCCGAGCCGGACGCCTTGGCGCCGCATCGGCCGCAGCCCGGTGCGCACCGTCCCCTCATCGCACAGGCTGACGTCGCGCAGCGCGGGGAGGAACTCCTGGCACCGGGCCAGCATCTCGCGCACCGGCGCGTGGTTGTCCAGCGTGAGGTCCGTGTTCCACTGGTCCGGCTCCACGAGCCCGCCGAGTACGAGCCGGTAGCGGCCGCGCGGCACGATGAAGACCATGTTCTGACCGCCGAGGGTCGCGTCGTGCGCCATCAGGTGGGCGCGGGTGATGCGCGGCATCGTGCGGCCGTCGTTGTGCGCGTGCACGAGCGCGCCGCGCAGCGGGTACATGGCCTCGCCGGTGAGCTCGATCGCGCCCAGCCCGGCGCAGTTGACGATGAAGTCCACTCCGAACGCCGCGAGCAGGCCCTGTTGCTGTGCGACGAGATCACCCTCGATGCGGGTGCGCACGACGACGCATCCGGCGCTGGTGACGTGCCCGTACAGCCAGCGCAGGTACACGTCGGTGTCGATCATCGGAGCGAGGTGGGTGTAGGCGTCGGCGACCTTCGCGGACGGGCTGACGCCGTTCTCGTCCGCGAGCGAGGGGTCCCGCCGGAAGCCGCTGACGTGCGTGGCGAGCTCGAGCATCTTGCGGTGCTCGACCGGGTTGTCCTCGATCGGGCCGCGGAAGTAGAAGATCGCGGGCCGCACGTGCACGCCGCTGTGCGCGTCCTCGGCTAATCGCTGGAACCGCTGGTACGAGGTCAGGCACCACGCCTTCGACCGATCCACCGACACCTCGTCGCGGTGGTGCCCGCACACGGCGGGCGGCCACTCCCACAACGCGCCGGCGACCACCGACGTGATGTCGGGCGCGAACCGGTCGGCGGCGATCACCACCTCGTACCCGGCCCTGCGGGCGCAGAGCGCTGTCGTCAGCCCGACCACACCCGCGCCGATCACCAGGATTCGCGGCTTCATGCAGGGTCTCCTTCACTTCGCTTTGGTCGCTTTGAGCTTCACGAGCGGTGACTCGAACAGCGGCCGCACGACGGTCAGGCCGCCGGACGCTGCGGAGTCCGGTTTGCTGAGGTACGACTGCGTGCTCGACGGCCTGCCCGTGTGCGAGAAGTGCAGCGGCGCGGTGATGCCGAGCGTGTCGACGTCGTTCGTGTCGTGGAACGCGCGCAGCACACCCTCCCTGGTGAGATCGCCCGTGTGACAGGCCTTGTCGAGCACGGCGGTGAACGCGAGCCCGACCGCGTACCCGTCGACGACGGGTCCCGCCGGCCGCACGTCCGGGTACTTCGCCCGGAACGCCTCGGCGGCGGACCGCGCGCCGGGCACGTCGGCCGACAGCGGCGCGGTGGACGACATCACGAGGACGCGGCTGTCCGTGATCGCCGGGTCGTAGCCGACGACGTGCACCAGGAAGGGCACGTTCCAGTTCTGCGCCGCGGCGATCGCGAGCTGCGTCTGGCTCGCCGTCGTCGTGACCACCACCGCCTGGGCCTTGGCCGCTCTGAGTGCGGCGACCTGCGCCGTGACGTCGTTCGTGGTCGCGGTGATCGACTGGGACGCCACTGTCATCCCGGACTGAGCCGCGAAGAAGGTGGTGCCCTCCAACGCGTTCTCGCCGTAGTCGCCGAGCAGGTGCAGGTGTCCGATCACGGCCCCCTCGCGCAACGCGCCTTCCTGGCGGAGGTGGTCGAGGCCGTTGATCACGTCGAGGTCGTAGGTCGTGCCGACGACCATCATGTGCGGATTGCCGAGCAGCGCCGCCGACCAGGACGCGGGTGCGGCGAGCGCCCTGCTCTGCATGAGGTCCGGACCGATCGCCGCGGTCATCGGCGCGCCGGTGATGTCGAGGAAGCCGAGCACCTGGGGCTCCAGCTCGAAGTAGGCGGCCATGGCCCGTTCGACGTCGTAGCCGTGGTCGGAGACCCGCAGCACGACCTTCCGCCCGCAGACACCGCCCTTCGCGTTGAGGTCGGCGACGAACAGTTCGTACCCGGAGGTCCGGGCCGACGCCTGCGCTTTGAAGGGTCCGCTCAGGTCGGACAGCACACCCAGTTCGATCGTGGTGTCGGAAACCCCCTGGCCCGTGCGGAGGCCGGGTTGGTGGTGCGCGGTCCCGCAGGCGGTCAGCAGCAGGAGACCGGTGAGGACGGTGGCGGCCCTCACCGCAGCTCCCGCTTGAGGATCTTGCCCGTGGCGGTCATCGGCAGGGCGTCGCGGAACTCGACGACGCGCGGGTACTTGTAGCCGGCCATGTTCTCCTTGCACCACGCGACGAGCGCGTCCTCGGTCAACGCGGCGTCGGGCTTGCGGATCACATAGGCCTTGACCTCTTCGCCGTGGCTGTCGTGCGGGACACCGACGACCGCGACCAGGCTCACGCCGGAGTGCGTCATGATCACTTCTTCGAGCTCGCGCGGGTAGACGTTGAACCCGCCGCGCACGATCATGTCCTTGGCCCGGTCGACGATGTAGTAGTAGCCGTCGGCGTCGCGGCGGCCGACGTCGCCGGTGCGGAACCAGCCGTCCCTGATCGCCTCGGCCGTGGCGTCATGGCGGCCGAGGTAGCCCTTCATGACGTTGTGGCCGCGGATGGCGATCTCGCCCGCCTCGCCGTCGGGCACCTCGTTCCAGTCGCCGTCGACCAACTTGAGCTCGATGCCCCACACGGGCTGGCCGATCGAGCCGGGCTTCGCTTCGCGGCCGGGGTGGTTGAACGTGGCCACCGGGCTCGTCTCCGACAGGCCGTACCCCTCGCGGATCTCCACGCCGAAGCTCTCGCGCACCTGCTCGATGATCTCGACGGGAAGAGCGGCGCCGCCCGACACGGCCATGCGCAGGTCGGTGGGGTCGAAGGACGCTTCGGCGTTCAGCAGACCCCAGTACATGGTCGGCACGCCCGCGAAGAACGTCACCCGCTCCCGTTGCATGGTGGCCAGCGCCTCCGCCGGGTCGAACCGGGGCAGCAGCACGAGCGTCGCTCCGGCGCCGAAGCCCGCGTTCATCTGCACGGTCTGCCCGAAGGAGTGGAACAGCGGCAGGGTGATCAGGTGCACGTCGTGCTCGACCACGCCGAACAGGCGGTGACAGGTCACCGCGTTGAGCACCATGTTGGCGTGCGAGAGCTCCGCGCCCTTCGGTTGCCCGGTGGTGCCGCTGGTGTAGAGGATCACCGCGGTGTCGGTCGCCTCGGTCGCGGCGGTCTCGAAGTCGGTGGGCCGGTCGCTCCACGTGTGCGAGTCGATCGCGAAGAGGTGTTCGCAGGACGGGACGTCGGCGAACCCGGCCCGCCCCTCGGCACCGAGCGGCAGCTCGGCGGTGCCCTCGAAGCAGAAGTACGCCTTCGCTCCCGAGTCCCGCAGGTGGTAGGCGATCTCCCGGCTCTTCAGCAGCACGTTCAACGGCACCACGACCGCGCCGGCCTTGAGGATTCCGAAGTAGACGATGGGGAAGTGCGGGACGTTGACGCAGGACACCGCTACGCGGTCGCCGGGGAGCACACCGGAGGCGACGAGCAGGTTCGCGACCTGGTTGGCCGCCGCGTCGACCGCCGCGTAGGACAACCTGGCGTCGCCGAGCACGACGGCGTCCCGGTCCGGCAGGCGTTGTGCGCTGTCTTCGAGGAGCAGAGCGAGGTTGAGCACGGCGGATTCCTTTCACTCAGCGAGAAAGCGGTGCACGAGCGGGGCGAGTTCGTCGGCGTGGGTGAGCAGGGCGAGGTGGCCTCCGCCGCGGACGACGTGCAGCGTGCCCTCCCGCAGCAGTCCGGCCATCAGCCGCGCGTTGACGAGCGGGATGATCGGGTCGTCGTCGCCGGCCACGACCAGCACCGGCTGGCGCAACCGGTGCAGGTAGTGCGCACTGGTCCAGCCGGCGCCCGCGACGATCTGCCAGTAGTAGCCGCGCACGCCGGGTGCTCTGGTGGCGTTGGCGAAGCGGGCGGCGAGTTCGGGGTCCTGCCCGAACCCGCCGCCGTATGTCCGCGCGCCGAGGAGCCGCATCCGCGACGGGCGGAAGTACCGCAGGGGACTGGCCAGCGTGAGCAGCACCTCGGGCCTGGCAGGCACCATGGCCATGCCCATGCTGGTGGCGCACAGCACGATGCGGCGGCACAGCGCCGGGTTGCGGCGCGCGAACTCCTGCGCCAGCGCACCACCCCAGGAGATGCCGAGCACGTCGACCTGCTCGTGGCCGAGCCGCCCGACCAGGTCGCGCAGCAGCCCGGCCAGCCAGCGCATCCGGCGAGGCAGCACGGTCGCAGGCGATCCACCCGCGCCGGGGACGTCGAACCGGATCGTCGGGACCCGGCGCCCCTGCTGCGCATCGAGCGCGTCCACGAACGGTTCGAGCAGCTCGAGGTTCGCGCCGATGCCGTTGCACAGCACCAAAGGAGGCCCTTCCCCCGCTCGGGTGTCGACCATGATCGGGAGAGCGCGCACGCGCATCCTCATCCGTGGACGTACGTGCCGGGGGCGGGCACGAGCGGTGCGTGCGCCTGGTTGCCGAGCGACCTGGGCGCCTTCTTCCAGGTACCCGACCGCGTGCCGAGCCAGTCGGTCCAATGCGGCCACCAGCTGCCCGTCGTCTTCGTGGCGCCGGCCCGCCAGTCCTTTGTGGAGCCATCGTCGTTGACGTAGTAGGACGCCCTGGGATTGCCCGGCGGGTTGAGGATGCTCTGGACGTGGCCGGAGTTGCTCAGCACGAACTCGACCTCGCCGCCGAGCCGTGACGATGAGCGGCGACAGGCCTCCCACGGCGTGATGTGGTCCGTCGTGCCCGCCAGCACGAACGTGTCGCAGTCGATCCTGCCGAGGTCGATCGGGGTGCCGTTCACCACGACCGCGCCGGGTGTGGCGAGCGAGTTGTCCCGGTAGATGTCGATCAGCTGCCCGTGCAGCGCAGCGGGCAGGCGGGTGGTGTCGTTGTTCCAGTACAGCACGTCGAACGCGGGCGGCTTGTTGCCGAGCAGGTAGTTGTTGACCCAGTAGAACCAGATGAGGTCGTTGGGGCGCAACAGGCTGAAGACCCGGCCCAGCTCCCGCCCGTCGAGCACGCCGCTCGCGTGCGACCGGCGTTTCGCGGCGGCGAGGGTCTCCTCGCTGGCGAAGACGCCGAGGAGCGTGCGGTCCTCGGCGGTGTCGAACACACTGACGTACAGGGTGAGCGCGTGGACGAGGTGCCTGCCGCGGGCGGCCAGGTAGGCGGCGAGCGCGACGGACGTGATGCCGCCCGAGCACGCGCCCACGAGGTTCACGTCCCGCTGGCGGGTGATGGCGCAGACCGCGTCCAGCGCCTCCTCCAGTGCGGACAGGTAGGTGCCGAGGTCCCAGTTCCGGTGCTCCGTGGTGGGGTTGCGCCAGCTGACCGCGAAGACCTGGTGACCGGTGTCCAGCGCGTAGCGGACCAGGCTCTTCTCCGGTGACAGGTCGAACACGTAGTACTTGTTGATCTGCGGTGGTGTGATCACCACCGGTCTGCGGCGCACCTCGTCGGTGCGCGGGGTGTACTGGATCAGCTCGAGGACCTCGTTGCGGAACACGACGGCGCCCTCGGTGGTGGCGATGTTCTCGCCGAGGGTGAAGCTCTCGGTGTCGACCTGGCGGGGCAGCCCGCCGTTGTGCCGGACGTCGGCGATCAGCTGCCGCACCCCGCTGACCGCGCTCAGGCCGCCGGTCTCGACGAACCGCTTGATCGCCACCGGGCTCACCGGCAGGTTGCTCGGCGCGACCGCGTCGAGTACGAGCGACAGCACGAACCTCGCGCGCTCCCGGTCCACTTCGGACAGTCTGGTACCCGCGAGCCAGCTGTCCAGCTCCGCGTCCGCCGCGAGGTAGAGCTGCAGCAGCCTGCGGTACAGGAAGTTCTCGGACCAGGCCGAGTCGGCGAACCGGCGGTCCTTCGCACCCGGCTGGAACGCGGCTCTCCCGCGGACGATGTCGACGGTCGCGCTCACCAGGTTGCCGAGACTGTCCGCGGTGTGCCGGGAGTTGCGGACCGCCTCGGTGAGCACCGAGCCGAGCGAGTCGAAGATGTCCTTGCGGCGCAAGCCGACGACCGGGTTGGGGCCGCCGATCACATCGGTTGTGGCGTCCGGGGCTGCGGTCATGCGGCAAAGCTAGAATCCGCCGCTGGTCATGGCCCCTGCCTAAAGTTAGGTTTCCAGACGTGCGGCTGGTCGCCACCAAACTGCTCACCCCGCCCGAGCGGCAGGGGCAGGTCTCGCGTGCGAGGTTGTTCCACAGGTTGGACGGGGCGCTCACCCGGCCGCTGACGCTCGTCACCGCACCGGCGGGGTTCGGCAAGACGACGCTGGTCAGCGCGTGGTCGCGGCAGCTGCCGGTGCGGTCGGCCTGGCTGACCCTCGACGAGGACGACGACGTGCCGGGCCGGTTCCTCGACTACCTGATCGCGGCCGTGCGCGCCGACGAGACCGCGCAGACCCTGCTCGAGTCGAGCACGTCGGTGCCCGCGGTGGTCGCCGCGCTGGTCAACGACCTCGCCGCGGCGACGGACGACGTGGTGCTCGTGCTGGACGACTTCCACGCCATCGGCGAGCCGGAGATCCTCGACGCCGTCGGCTTCCTGGTCGACCACTGCCCGCAACGCCTGCACCTCGTCCTGGTCGGCCGCTCGGAGCCGGACCTGCCGCTGGCGCGGTGGCGCGGCCGCGGGCTGGTCGCCGAGATCGGCGCGGCCCAGCTGCGGTTCTCCGCCGACGAGGCGGCCGCACTGCTCCGTTCGGTGATCGGCGCGGAGGTGGGGGAGAGCACCGTGCTCGAACTGCACCGGCGCGCCGAGGGGTGGGCGGCCGGCCTGCAGATGCTCGGCATCGGCGTGCGGGACGGCACGTCCGCCGCGGGGCCGTCGATGTCAGCGCCGTCGGTCTGGTACCGATCAGGTGATCGGTACGTGCTCGACTACCTCGCGTCGGAGGTCGTCCGCGGCCAGTCCGGCGACGTCCGCGAGTTCCTGCTGCACACCTCGGTGCTCGACCGGCTGACGCCGTCGTTGTGCGACGCGGTCACCGGCAGGCGCGACAGCGACCAGGTGATCCGCGAGCTGGAGCGGGCCAACCTGTTCCTGGGCCCGCTCGACGAGGCAGGCGAGTGGCACCGCTACCACGGGCTGTTCGCCGACTACCTGCGTTCGGAGCTGGATCCCGTGCAGGCGGCCCGCTGTCACGCGCGGGCGGCGGCGTGGTTCGCCGACCGCGAATTCCCCGCCGAGACGATCAAGCACGCCGTCGCCGCGGGGGACGTCGAGCTGGCCGTGCGCACGGTGCGGTCGGTGGTCGAGGACCAGGTGCGCCGCGGTGAGCTCGCGTCCCTGCTGAGCTGGTTGAACCGGCTGCCCGGCGAGACCGTCCGCAGCCACGCGGACCTCGCCGGGTTCAAGGGGTGGCTGCTGTACCTGGCGGGCCGGGCCGACGAAGCCGAGACGTTCGCCCGGATCGCCGACGCGGGCATGCCCGCGGACTCACCGGACCGGGCGATGCTGCTGTCGTTCCAGGCCTACCTCGCGCTGTCCCAGGGCGAGCCCGCGACGGCGGCCGCGCTGGCAGGCGAGGTGCTCGACCTGCTCGGCGACAGCACGTCGTTCTTCCGTGCCGCGGCCATGGGGGTGCTCGGCCAGGCGCGCAGGCTCACCGGCGACCGCAGGGGCGCGATCGAGGTGCTGCGGGCGGCCGTGCGGCTGGGCGAACGCAGCGGCAACCCGTTGAGCACACTGGAGGCCACCGGCTACCTCGCGCCGCTGCTCTACGCGCAGGGACGGATGCGCGAGGCTGTCCTGCTGTGCGAGGAAGCCCTGGATGCGCACGCGGTCGTCGCTGGCAGGCGCCTGCCGATGGCAGGCTTGGCCGAGGTGCCGCTCGGCACCCTGCGCTACGAACGCGACGAACTGGACGACGCGAAGAAGCTGCTCGTCGACGGCATCGCCCGGTGCGAGCAGCTCGGCACGACCTCCTACACGCTGCTCGGGCTGCGCACCCTCGCCCGGCTGCACGTCGTGCACGGGGAGACGGACGACGGCCTGCGCGCTCTGCTCGCCGCACGCAGGCAGGCCGACGCGGCGGAGGACCACCGCCGCACCGCACTGGTGATCGCGACGATCGCGGAGCTGCACCTGCGCACCGGCAACGTCGCGGCGGCCGAACAGGTGCTGCTGGAGATCGACCAACCGTCCACTTCGGACTACGAGCAGCTCGTCCGGGCCCGGCTGCTGGTGGCGCGGAACCGTCCGCGCTCAGCTGTCGACACGCTGACCGGCGTGTGCGCTCGGGCCGTCGAGCAGGGCCGGGACGGTTCCCGCATCGGCATGCTCACCGTTCTCGCGCTCGCCCACGACGAGCTGGGCGACGCGGCGCAGGCACGTGAGCTGCTCGCTGGCGCGGTCGAGCTGGCTGCACCGGACGGGTACCGCAGGACGTTCCTCGACGAGGGCGCGCCGCTGGTTCCGCTGCTGCGCGACGTGCGCGCCACCGCGCCTGGATTCGTGGCCGACCTGCTCGATCGCGCGGCCGCGGCACCACGGCCACGCGCATCCGAGCTGCTGACCGTCGAGGGAATCGGAGTGGTGGAGACGCTGACGGACACCCAGCAGCGGATCCTGACGCTGATCGCGACCGGGATGTCCAACCGGGAGGTGGCCGAGAAGCTGTTCATCACCGTCGGCACCACCAAGTGGCACCTGAACCAGATCTTCGGGCGTCTCCAGGTGCGCAACCGCACCGAGGCGGTGGCGAGGGCACGCGAGCTGCACCTGCTGTAGGAGTCGCGGCGCCGCGTCCGAACGGACGGGTTGTGCCCGCGTGCAGCGGGGGAGAACCCGCTGCACACCGGCTGGGTGGTTCAGTTCCAGTTGCAGGCGTAGCCGAAGTAGCCCTGGCTCTCCCACGGGTAGACGCTCAGCCGGAAGCCGGAGCACCACCCCCAGCTCGCGTACTGCTGGGCGATCCAGCGGTGTCCGTAGGCCAGCGCGTAGTAGGCGCCCT
Organism: Lentzea tibetensis; assembly: GCF_007845675.1. GTDB lineage: Bacteria > Actinomycetota > Actinomycetes > Mycobacteriales > Pseudonocardiaceae > Lentzea > Lentzea tibetensis. The sequence goes on from NZ_VOBR01000015.1 coordinate 42,124, forward strand.
TGAGCTGCCACGGCGTCGCGGTGGGTGGCGCGGGCACGTAGCCGTTGGCGAATGCTCTGGTCTCGGATTTGTTGAGGTAGATGGTGCATCTGCCGCTACCGCACGATGCGACAGCGGCGTCTGCGGGTGCGGGCATTGCCACGGCGAGGCTCGTCGTGATCACTCCGGCTATGGCCAGAGCGGCCGCCAGCTTCTTGAAGAGAGTGAACATCGGAGTGTCCTTTCCGACTGGTGGATGTGACAGGTGTAAGGGTGCTGGCGGCGAGTGAGACTCGGCAGTCGTCACTTGGGACGGTCGGCGGTTGTGCTGTCGTCGCAAGTGCCGGCTGCCGATCGGGCGGTGTCCGGGAGAAGGTGATGACCATGGCGGTGTGCACGACGGCGGCCACTCAGACGCGGAATCGGGTGGAGCGCTGGATCCTCAAGTCCGTGGCGCTGTTGCGGGTAGCGCAGTACGCGGCACCGCTGCCGGTCGTCGCTGCCCACAACGTGATCAGCTGGAACGAGCACGGTCGGCTGGTGGCCGGCGCGTACCTCGTGGGGGCGGCTGGTCGGCGTGGATGTTCGTCCACTCTTTGAAGGGCGGCGGGCGCGCGATCGCGTCATGGTTGGCGGTGCTCGACATCGTCCTGATCACCGTGCTGCAGACCGCGATGCCGTTGACGCTCGGCGCAGACCGCGAGATGTGGCAGAACTGGACGTACGGTCCGGCCATCGGTGCCGCGTTCGTCGTGATCCTGTACGGCCCGCGCAGGTTGGCCTGGCCACGGGCATGCCTGCCGATCCTGTCGTGGGCGACCATCCCGCTGGTCGGCGTCGCCACTGGCGCCTCGGTGGATCATTCCGACGTATTGGCGTGGTCGGTCGGGATGCTGCTCTTCGCCGGCCTCGGTGCTCATATCGCCGCCGTATGCTGCTCGACCCAGACGACGGGGCGCGGGTGACGTCGTGCGGTTCCGGAAAGCAGCACCGGAGCGCGTGGTGCGGTCCCGCAAGCCCGCACATCCGGCGATCGTGACAGTGGAGGAGTTCGTCGAGGCACAGTTGTTGCGCCGGTCTCGGGCTGCGGGCGGGTTCGCGGCAGGACGGAAGCTGGAGCGCGGGCCGAAGAACACCAAGCGGGTCTATCCGCTGCGCGGCCGTGTGCGGTGCGGGTATTGCGAACGACGGATGGAAGGCACGCCGCGGAACATGCGGACCTACTACCGGTGTGCGGTCCGCACGATGGTTCCGGGCGCGCCAGCGCTGAATGGTCATCCGACGAACGTGTATCTGCCGGAAGAAGCAGCCACGAAAGCCCTGAACACGTGGCTGAACGACCTCTTTGCCCGCGAGAACGTCGACCGCACCGTTTCCGCCCTTGTGGCCTCCCAGGAGGGCAGGAAGAACAGCACACCCGACGCGAAGGACGCGGCGAAGAAGCGCCTTCAGGAAGCCGAGGGCAAGCTTCGGCGGTTCCAAGACGCCATTGCAGCCGGAGTCGACCCCACAGCGATGGTGGAAGCGATCAACGAAGCTCAGGCGCAGCGAGCTGCGGCGCAGGCCAAACTGGAGAACGCGGCAACCTTGCGGACAACCTGTCGAACTCAGTCAGATCGAACGCTTCACCACAGGCCGACATGATCTTCTCGGCGGCGCCATCTACGAGTATCGCCATGCGCGTTGACCTGCATGGACGTAGATTTCGGCACGCATGAGGCGGGCGGTGCAGACAAGGCCGTCAGGGCCCTCGGTGAGACCGATTCGCCGCGTGGATGTCCGCCGACGCCGACGACGGCCTTCCCGTGGTGGCCACCCTGGTCGGCGCGATCCTGCTCGCCCGCGCCACGGCGGGCACAGAACTGTCGGAGAAGATCCTGGAATCGACCCACAAGGCCCTGACCGCACCACACGGGCCCCCGGACTCCTGGGGACAGGGACTGTGCGAGTGGGACCCGACGCCACATAGGTAGGCAATCTCCGGAATCCGATCCCAGCAGCGCGTGGTGGCGGTAGCCCTCCGGCCGCCCGCCCCACCTCTCCAGCCATGTCGGAACGGGCAGCAAGCCGGATGACCTGCCGTTCAGGGATTCGGGCCATGCCGCAGCCGAGGATTACCCGGATGGTCGCCTGGGCCTGAGGCTGGGCCGCGCTTCAGCGAGGCAGCAGGACGTCGACCTGCCTGCGGATGTCCTGCGCGATCTCCTCGACGCTCAAGGCGATGTTCACGCTCGCCGCCATGCTGAGGAACATCACGGCGGACATGATGTGTGCCAGCGTCGCGGCGTCGCCCTCTGTGACCCGCTTGTCTCGGCGCAGAATGGCGGCGATGGCCTCCTCTGTCTGCACGACGATGGCGAGTGCTGCGCTGTGCTGGGGCTCCTCGGGGTCGCCGAAGACCATCTCTCGTAGGTAAGTGCGTCCGTTGTCGATCTGGGTGCGGTTGCACTCGACGATCGGCCGGACGATCGCCATCACCGCGTCCAGCACGCCCGGGACGGTCTCGGCGTCCGCCCGGCCCTGCGCGAGCGCTTCGGCGTACTCGGCGTTCTGCACGAGCAGGAGGAGTTCGCCCTTGGTCTTGGCATAAAGGAACAAGGTCCCGGTGCCGATGTCGGCCTTGTCGGCGATCTGCTGGGTCGTGACCTCATCGACGCCGTGCTCGGCGAACAGCTCACTGGCGGCATCGACAATGCGGTCGAGTTTCTCCTGCTTGTTTCGCTCGCGCCGTCCGACAGGCATGACGGTGTCCTCCAGGCGTAGATTCTGACTGTAATCAGTTTGGATTGTGCTCAATACCGTGTGAGCTCGAATGTGGCTCCGCTCATTCTCCCATCGCGGGGCGAGGAGTCGCTCCCTCCGTGCGCAGCCACGCACGTCACATCCCCTCGTAAAGAAGGAACACCGATGCCCTCTCGACGGATCTGTCGTCCTCGTCACCGGCGCCAATAGCGGTATCGGCACCTACTTCGTCCACGACGCCCTGGCGCGCGGCGCCGCCAAGGTCTACGCCACCGCCCGTTCCCCCGCCTGGGACGATGCACGCATCGTCCCCCTGATCCTTGACGTCACCGACCGCGCGTTGATCGCCGCGGCCGTCGCCGCCCGCGGCGGATGTCACCGTGCTCGTCACAACGCGGGTGCCATCCCGCCGAGCGCGCGCCTGCTGACGTCACCGAGGCGGACATCCGGGTGAACATGGAGACGAACTTTCTTCGGGCCGGTCTTCCTCGCCCGCGCCTTCGCACCGGTCCTCGTCGCCAAGAAGGGGTCAATCCTCATCGACGTGCACTCCGCACCCATGGGCGTCCACGTCACGGGTGTGCACACGGGCTACGTCGACACTGGTATGGCCGCGCACGCTGACGGACCCGAGAGATGCTGCCGACGCAGCTGGTGACGACGGTCTACGACGCCGTCGAGGCCGGAGAATTCACGTCGGGACCCCGTGCTCCATGGCGTTCGAACAGTTGGCCGACCGGTGTCGAGAAGGGGTGCACCGTCGCGGCCGTCGAGCGGTGGATGACATCGGCGGTCGGTCCGGCGGCAGCCCGATCCGACCACGGTGCCGAAGACGTCGGAACCCGAGACGGTACTCGAAGTCGATGCCGGCCTGTTCGACGACAGCCTGCGTGCCGGCGGCCCAGGTGAGGAAACCGGGGAGGGTGAGAGAGTGAGTGAATTCGCCGTACGCGGCGACCAGGTCCGCAATCCATCCGCCCCGACTTCCTGGCCCTCCAGTGACGACTACGACGCCGACACCGCCGACTTCCAGGGGCGCGGCGGCCTGTGACGTGCTCATGGTGTTGCCCTTTTTCCTGGTCAGGTGGTGGTCATCGGGCCAGGAACTCGACCGCTACGGGGGCGAATTCCTGGTGGTACTGGAAGATGCCGCCGTGCCCGGAGTCGGGGTAGATGATCAGCTCGCTGTCCTCGATGCGCCGGTGCAGGTCCTCCGACAGGACCGACGGCACCATGCGGTCGTTGTCGCCGTTGGCGATCAGGGTGGGCTGCGTGACCGACGACAGGTCGTCGGGGGCGGAGCGCCCCCACTTCTTGATCGCCTTCAGCTGCGTCTGGAACGCCTTGGTCTTGATCTCCGCGTCGCGGTCGACAGTGCGCTCCTTGAGCCGGTTGACGAACGTGCGTCCGGCAGCCTTGCCGGTGGCGTTGCGGTTGAAGAACAGGAACTCCTTGGGGTCCGAACGGGTCAAGGTGGCGCGCAGGATGTCCCAGTAGGTGATTCCGGCGACCTTGTCCATGTCCTTGCCGCCCTTGGGCCCGGTGCCGGTGAGGACAAGCTTGCGGACGAGCTCGGGGTGCTTCACCACCAGGGCCTGGGCGACCATGCCGCCGAGGGAGAAGGAGAAGACGTCGACCTTGTCGTACCCGAGTGCCTTGATGAAGGTGTAGGCGTCGTCGGCCATCGCCTCGACACTGTCCGGCACCTGACCGGTGGACGCCCCCACACCCCGGTTGTCGAAGGCGATGACGTGACGGCCCTTCGCGACGGGGTCGATGATGCGGGGGTCCCAGTTGTCCAGGGTCGCGGCGAGGTGGACGAAGAAGACGACGGGGACACCGCCCTTCGGGCCCAGCTCGCGGTAGGCATAGGTGACGTCACCGGCACTGACGGTGCGGGTCGGGGCCTTCGCGTAGGAGGTGATGACGGCTTCCTCATGGGTGTTGGTGCTGCTCATGACGGATTCTCCTGCGTGTTCTGTGTCGCTGTGTGTCTCGTGTCGCCCGTCGCGGTTGCGGCGGGTCAGCTGTTGCTGATGACGGCCTTGCCGCGGATGCCACCCTGGGACAGGGACTGCAGCGCCTGCGGCGTCTGGTCGAAGCCGACCACCTTTCCCACGACCGGACGCACCACGCCCTCGTCGACGAGGGTGGTGATCTGGCGGAGGTGGTCGCCGCTGGCGCGCATGAACAGGAACTCATACGTCACGCCGAGCTTCTTGGCCTGCCTGCGGATCTTGCCGCTCATGCCTGCGACCGCCAGGCGCAGCAGCGGGTTCAGGCCGGCCTCGCGGGCGAACGCGGGGTCCGGGGGACCGGCGATCCCGATGGCTTTGCCGCCGGGCTTGAGCACCCGCAGGGACTTCTCGAGAGTCTCCCCACCGAGGCTGTCCAGCACCAGGTCGTAGCCGGTCAGGAGCTGCGCGAAGTCCTGGGTGCGGTAATCGATCACCGTGTCCGCGCCGAGCGCGCGCACGAAGTCCGCGTTGGAACCGCTGGCGGTCGTGGCGACGCTCGCGCCGAGGTGCGCGGCGAGCTGGATCGCGATCGAACCGACCCCGCCGGCGCCGGCGTGGATGAGAACCTTCTGCCCAGGCCGCACCTTCCCGCGCTCCACCAGCGCCTGCCACGCCGTGAGCGCCGCCAGCGGCAGCGAGCCGGCCTCGTCCATGCTGATCGAGGCGGGCTTGAGCGCCAGGTCGCCCTCCGCGACGGCGATGCGCTCGGCGAACGTGCCGATGCGCCCCTGGCCGGGCCGACCGTAGACCTCGTCTCCGGGCCTGAAGCCGCGAACTGCCGTCCCGACGCCGATGACGGTGCCCGCGACGTCGTTGCCCAGGATCAGCGGCAGCTTGTAGGGCAGGATCTGCTTGAACTCACCGGCGCGGATCTTCTCATCCAGCGGGTTCAGCCCGGCGGCCTCCACTCGCACAAGCACGTCGTGCTCCCCCACGGTGGGCTCGGGGACGTCCGCCTCCTGCAGCGGCTCCTTGTACTTGGCGACGACGAACGCTCGCATGGGGCACTCCTTGTCTTCATCCGATTTATCCAGGCATGAGGCCAGGTCAGCCACTTCGGCGTGACATCTGGGGCCTCGCCTCGCTCGCTCAACCCAAGTACGCTCAATTATGAGTTCACTCAGAATTATTGTCAAGGGAGGTCCATGGGAAGCGGTCACATGCCGATCGGGCGCCGCGAGCGGGCCAAGCAGGCCAAGCGCGAGCGCATCATGACCGCAGCCCGCGAACTGTTCGCCGAACACGGCGTCAACGGGGTCACGGCACAGCAGGTCGCCCGCCGGGCCGACGTCGCGAACGGCACTCCTACCTGTACGCGTCCACGAAGGCCGAGTTGCTGATCATGGTGCAGAACGAGAAGTTCGCCGCCGCCCTCGCCGCCGGCCTCGCCGCCGCGAACGCCGCCGTCGGACAGGGCGTACTGGAGCCGGTCATCGCGCTCATCCGTCCGGTGGTGGAGTGCCTGAGGGAGCACATCGAGAACGGCCGCACCTACCTGCTCGAACTCGTCTTCGGCGACCCGGCCGAGCCCTACCGACAAGCGGGTCTAGCCCCTTGCCGGCCGCCTCGAGGACGGCATCACCGCCCTGCTCACCCGCGACAAGTACATCGGTGTCGCCGACGCGGCAACGCTGGCGCGGGTGATCACCGCGATCATCCACATCAGCACCACCGCCACCGTCTACCTTGTGCCGCCCGGAAAGTCATCGCTGCTCTGAGCGGTGCGGTTCTCCCACCTGCGAGCATGCCTGCGTGATCGGTTCGCTGGTGTACCAGGCGTTGTGCAAGTTGCTGTCTGTTCGGGCGGTGCTGCTTCGCAGTGAGGCGGCCAAGGATGCGGAACTTCTTGTGCTGCGGCACGAGAACGTTGTGCTTCGTCGGTAGTTGACCGGGCTGGTCCGTTACGAGCCCGCAGACCGGGTCTGGTTCGCCGCGCTGTCGAGACTGGTGCATCGCTCGCGCTGGCAAGGGGGTCTTTCCAGTCACTCCTGGCACGTTGCTCGGCTGGCACCGCAGGTTCATCGCCCGAAAGTGGGATCACACCGCGCGCCGGCGAACCGGGCGTGCCTCAACCGCAGCAGCGATCAAGGCGCTTGTACTCCGACTTGCTAGGGAGAATCCGCGGTGGGGACATCGGCGGATCCATGGCGAGTTGGTTGGGCTTGGTCATCGTCTGGGTGCTTCGACGGTCTGGGAGATCGTGAATCGCGCGGGGCATAAATCCGGCTCCGCGTCGATGCGGTCCGACCTGGCGCGAGTTTCTGACCGCGCAGGCCGAGGGGATCGTCGCGGCGGACTTCTTCCACATCGACACCATGCTCGGCACACGTCGGTACGCGCTGGCGTTTCTCGAACACGGCACCAGGCTCCTGCACATCACCGGCGTCACCGCGCATCCGACACGGGACTGGACGGTGAAGCAGGCGAGGAACCTGGCCAGCGAGCTCGGAGCGCGCATGGAGTCTCTCCGCTTCCTGCTGCGTGACCGCGACGGAAAGTATGGCGACGCGTTCGACGCCGTGTTTGAGGCAGAGGAACTGCGTGTGATTGCGACTGCGCCGAGCTCCGCGGATGAACGCGCAGTGCGAACCGATCATCGGCAGCATCCGCCGTGAGATTCTCGACCACGTTCTCATCATGGGAGAAAGTCATGCGCGTCAAGTACTCGCGGCCTACCAGACGCACTACAACGAGCACGGCCTCACCAGGCCCGCGACCAGCTACCGCCAGACGTTCAAGAACACACCGGAACGGTGCACGATCTTGACGTCTCTGGCTGTCGACCTGTCCGCACGCGGATCCCCGGTGGGGGTGATCAACGAGTACTGATATGCGGCTTGAGCTGCAGCGATGACTTTTCGAGCGGTACAAGATCGTCGGCCAACAGCGCGCGTTCGAGCACCAGATCGGCGAGAAACGCAATGAGGACGTCCGCATACTCGGGCAACGGCTGGTGACGGCGCGCGAACTCGGTGACTTTGGCGATGTACTCACGGCGGAGCTGCCGCGCGTCGGGATCAGGATGTACATACGGCGCCTGGGACACTGGCCCCCCGACCACCCGCGAGACCAGGAGTGCACCGTGCAGCAGGGAACCGTCCGCTGGTACGACCTCGAGCGCGGCTTCGGCTTTCTCGCCCCCGACGACGGCAGCGACGACATCTTCGTGCACGTCTCGCAGGTGCAGGGCGAGGGCGTGGCCCGGGCGCTGCGCGAGGGCCAGACGGTGGAGTTCGAGCCCGGTGAGGGACCCCGCGGTCCGCAGGCGCTGCGCGTCGCCGTCACCGGGGACGCCGCGCCTGACGCGACCCTGGGCGTGCTCGCCACCGTCTCCTGGTACGAGCCGGCCAAGGGCTACGGGTTCGCCGCGCCGGACGGCGGGGGTGCGGAGGTGTTCGTGCACTCCTCCGCCATCGTCACCGGGGGCGTCCTCGCGGCCGGGCAGCGGGTGGCCTTCGTCGTCATCGCCGGGGAGAAGGGGCCGCAGGCCCAGCACCTGGTGCCGCTGAGCTTCGACGCCGGGGTCCGCAGAGCCCCTCTGGTCGCGCCCGGCGACGGTGCCGACGGCTCCGTCCTGTGGTTCGACGAGGAGAAGTCGTTCGGCTTCGTGGCCGCCGACGACGGGGCGGGCGACGTCTTCCTGCACGTGCGCGCCCTGGTCGACGACCTGTACCTGCCTGCCGAGGGCGACCGGGTCTCGTTCACCACGGTCACCATGGACCAGGGTCGTCAGGCGCGCGAGGTGCGGTTCGTGGCCACCGGCGAGCCGGTGGAGGCCGCCGCGGCCCCCAGTCAGGCCCGTTCGGTCACCCGGCCCGCAGCCCGCGCCGGCGACGGCTCGGTGGCCCGCTATGACGCCGACCGCGGCTTCGGTTTCATCACCCCCGACGCGGGCGGGCCCGACCTCTTCGTGCACGTCTCGGTGGTCTCCGGCGAGCCCCTGGTGGCTGGCGAGCGGGTGCGCTTCCGCATCCGGCAGAGCGACCGGGGCCCGCAGGCCGATGCCGTCGAGCACGCCTGACCGTCCGGGACGGTCCTACGACGCCTCGAAGCGGGCCGACGTAGCGGCGCTGGAGAGGAACGGGCCCACGAGAACGTGAGCCGCCGCCGCGCGGTCTCGGCGTTCCACTGCACCGACACCGCGTCCGCGAGCACGGTCTTGGCACTGCTGATCGACACGGCTACCGGCGCGGGCAACCGACTCAGCTGCCGCACCACCTGCACCAACGAAGGCAACGCAACGGCCAACGACACCATCTGCACCCAGTTGGCCGCCGTCTCCAACGAGCCGTACCCGCGCAACGCCACGCTGATCTCGCGCTGCGAGGCGATCTTGGTCGGCTCGACCTGGCTGTCCACGCAGAACGGAGCAGCCCAACAGCTTCGCCGTGGACATCGCGATGTACTCGCGTTCACCGGCCGTCCAGAACTGGACCGGTGGAAGGCGCGGAGGAGGAGTTGGTCGATCAAGTCCACGAGCAGCGTCTGCAGATTCACTATGACGACCAGTGCCTTGAAATCTGCCCCGCACAATTAGCGCTGAAAACCGTGGAACCAGCTCGTCGCCCAGTTCAGCCAGCGCTTGCGTTGGATTGGTGTGCTGATATGAAAGTGGCCGAAAATGAATTACCCCACGGGATTCTGGGGAATCCCGTGGGGTAAGAAATGTCCGAGGGGGGACTTGAACCCCCACCCCCTTTCGGGGACTAGCACCTCAAGCTAGCGCGTCTGCCATTCCGCCACCCGGACTCGCGGCTCTCGCCGTGACGTGTGCATAGATTACATGATCGTCTCCAGCCGCCAAAATCGGCCCCCCGGGACGAGGTTCCAACTGGTAGGAGCAGTGGTAGGAAGGCTTCGTGAGCATCTTGGGAGAGGGCCTGGGACTGGCCGAGGACGAGGTCGTCGCGCTGGCCAGCGAGTTGATCCGGATCGACACCACCAACACGGGTGATCCGGACACGCTGGTGGGGGAGCGGAAGGCAGCCGAGTGGGTGGCCGAGAAGCTCAGTGAGGTCGGGTACGAGACGACGTACGTGGAGTCCGGGGCCAAGGGGCGCGGGAACGTGATCGCTCGGCTCGAGGGAGCCGACAGGAGCAGGGGTGCGTTGCTGGTGCACGGGCACCTGGACGTGGTGCCGGCGGACGCCAGCGAGTGGAGTGTGCACCCGTTCTCCGGGGCCGTGCAGGACGGGCACGTGTGGGGGCGCGGCGCGGTCGACATGAAGGACATGGTCGCCATGTCGTTGGCGATCGCGCGGCACTTCAAGCGGGCGAACGTCACGCCGCCGCGTGACATCGTGTTCGCGTTCCTCGCTGATGAAGAGGCTGGCGGGATGTTCGGGGCCAAGTGGCTCGTCGACAACCGGCCCGAGTTGTTCGAAGGGGTCACCGAGGCGATCAGTGAGGTCGGGGGGTTCTCGATCACGCTGAAGGATGACGTGCGCGCGTACCTCGTCGAGACCGCCGAGAAGGGGATTCGGTGGCTCAAGCTGCGGGTCAAGGGGACCGCGGGGCACGGGAGCATGATCCATCACGACAACGCGGTCGCGAAGCTCGCTGCGGCGGTCACCAAGTTGGACCAGCACAAGTGGCCGCTGATCATGTCGCCCAGCGTCCGCGAGTTCCTCGACGGGATCAGTGAGATCACCGGGCTCGACTTTCCCGACGACGACATCGAAGGGTCGATCGGCAAGCTCGGGAACCTCAGCCGGATGATCGGTGCCACGATCAGGGACACGGCGAACCCGACGATGTTGCAGGCGGGGTACAAGGCGAACGTCATCCCGTCGCACGCCGAGGCCACTGTGGACTGCCGCATCCTGCCTGGCCGCGAGGAGGCGTTCGACCGGGAGCTGGCCGAGTTGCTCGGGCCCGACGTCGAGCGCGAGTGGATCGGGCTGCCGCCCGTCGAGACGACGTTCGACGGGACGCTGGTGGACGCGATGACGGCGTCGATCATCGCTGAGGATCCCGGTGCCAAGGTGTTGCCGTACATGCTGTCCGGCGGTACGGACGCCAAGTCGTTCCAGTTGCTGGGGATTCGCAACTTCGGGTTCGCCCCGCTCAAGCTTCCCGCGGACCTCGACTTCAGCGGGCTCTTCCACGGCGTCGACGAGCGCGTGCCCGTGGACGCGTTGAAGTTCGGGGTCAGGGTTCTCGACCGTTTTCTGCGCAACTCCTGAGGAGAGACTGTGGATCTGACTGGCAAGGTCGCGTTGGTCACTGGTGGTGCCGGTGGAATCGGTGCCGCCACAGCGCGCCGGCTGGCGAAGCTCGGGGCGAAGGTCGTGATCGTCGACCTCGACGAGGCGGGAGCGGTGCGGACAGCGGCGGAACTGAACGGGCTCGCCATCGCCGGGGACGTCACTGATCCCGAGACGATGCCCGCCGCCGTGAAGCAGATCGAGGAGGAGCTCGGGCGGCTCGACGTCGTGCACCTCAACGCCGGGCTCGGTGGTGGGCAGAAGGGGCTCGACGACGCGCTGGACGTCGCGCGGTACCGCAGGCTCGTCGGGGTCAACGTCGACCACGTCGTCTACGGGACGTGCGCGGCCGTGCCGGCGCTGCGCAGGGCCGGTGGCGGCCAGATCGTGATCACGGCCAGTCTCGCCGGGCTCGCGGCCATGCCGAACGACCCGCTGTACACGCTCACCAAGCACGCGGTGGTCGGGTACGCGCGGGCGGCCGGGGCGGCGCTGGCCAAGGACAACATCACGGTCACCGCGCTCTGCCCCGGCTTCGTCGACACGCTGCTGCTCGGCCAGGCCAAGGAGGAGTTCGACGCGGTCGCCTTCCCGCTGCTCACGCCGGAGGACATCGCGGAGGCGCTGCAGTCCGTGCTGACCGACGGCAACCCCGGTGAGGCGTGGATCATCCAGCCCGGCGGGCAGGCGGGGCCGTACAAGTTCCGCGGCGTGCCCGGCGCCGCGGGCCAGGTGCCGCCCGACGTCCAGCTCGGGCGCGTCTAGCGCGGAACGGTCCGGATCCCTGCGTAACGTGGACGCATGGGGAACACACTGAAGGTGCCCGGCGCCGGTCTCCACTACGAGACGTCGGGATCCGGACCCGTTCTGCTGTTCATCGGCGGTGGCAACAGCGACGCCGCGATCTTCGACCGCGTCGCAGGGCGCTTCGAGGACCGGTACACGGTCGTCCGCTACGACCGGCGCGGCAACTCCCGCAGCAGGCTGCACGAGGCCGTCGGGCCGCAGTCCGTCGAGGAGCACGCCGACGACGCGCGCCGGCTGCTGGAGCACCTCACCGACGAGCCGGCCGACGTGTTCGGCAGCAGCTCGGGGGCGCTCATCGCGCTCGACCTCGTCGCGAAGCACCCGGAGAAGGTGCGTCTCGCGGTGCCGCACGAGCCGCCCGCGTTCACGCTGCTGCCGGACTACGCCGAGCTCCGCGTGAAGCTCCAGGCCTCGCTCGACGAGTTCCACCGGGCGGGCACGGAGGCGGCCATGCAGATGTTCGGCAAGTCGATGGGGCTCGAGAACCCCGAGCCCGCGCCCGAGCAGGTCGTCGCCCTGCCGCCCGCGGTGCGGGCGATGATGATGCGGATGAACAACAACATGCCGTTCTTCTTCGAGTACGAGCTGATGCCGTTCGTCGCCTACCAGCCGGACCTCAAGGCGCTCGAGAAAGCGCCCCTGGTGCTCGGCATCGGCGCGGACTCCGGCGACGCGCCCCCCACGCGGCCCAACCGGGTGCTCGCGGAGAAGCTGGAGATCGAGCCGACGGTGTTCCCCGGTGGGCACGTCGGCTACGTGACGCACGCGGCCGCGTTCGCGGAGAAGCTCGACGAAGTCCTCAGCGCATAACCTGCCCGCCGTCGTCTCGTTGGACTAGTCGGACGACGGCGAAAGGACGACGAGGTGCTGCTCGAGGACGGAACCGAGCTCAACGTGGTGCGCGGCGGGGATCCGGACGCGGGCGTGACCGTGGTGCTCGCGCACGGTTACGCATTGGATCACCGCAGCTGGCACCGGGTGGTCGCGGAACTCCCCGAGCAGTACCAGGTCATCGCCTACGACCACCGGGGCCACGGCAAGTCCGGTCCGGCCACAAAGGACACCGCGACCATCGAACGGCTCGCCGACGACCTCGGCGAGCTGATCGAGCGGGCCGTCCCGAGTGGACAGGTCATCGTCGTCGGCCACTCGATGGGCGGCATGGCCGCGATGACGATGGCCGAACGGCGGCCGCGGCTCTTCCGGCAGCGGGTGGCGGGAATGGTCTTCGTGTCCACCGCGGCCAGCGGCCTGTCCGAGACGGCCCTCGCCTGGCCGAAGTCCGTCGGCAAGCTCGTGCGCGAGCTGGAGCGGGCGTTCGGGCCGCTCGTGCGGGCTGTCCGGGAGCGGATCGAGCCCACCAAGACCGCCGGGCTGCGGTGGTGGCTCTTCGGTGACCAGCCGCGCGACGAGGACGTCGCGCTCACGGCCGAGATGGTGTGGGCGCAGTGGCCGGAGACGGTCGCGTTGTTCCGGCCCGCCGTCGACCGCGTCGACCGGGAGGCAGCGCTGACGGTGGCGGGGGAGAAGCCGGTCGTCGCGGTGGTGGGGGACGAGGACCGGCTGGTGCCCGAGTCGAACGCCCGCGCCCTCGGTGGCGAGGTGGTCGTGCTCGAGGACGCGGGGCACATGCTCCCGCTGGAGAGGCCCGCGGAGATCGCGGGCCTGATCCGCGAGCTGGCCGGCCGGTAGAACTAGCTGGTCGAGGCGCGGCGGGCCCGGCCAGGGGGCCTGCCGAAGACCTTCACGTGGTGGTCGACCAGCCACGCCTTGAGGTCCGTCCACTCGGGATGGTGGTTGAGCACCAGCAGCCGGTGCATCCACCAGTTCGGGTCACTGGCGCGCGAGTACGTCGCGAGCCATGCCTCCCGGTCCTCCACGGACAGCGTCCGCAGGTGAGCGAGCTGGCCGGACGGATCGGAGTCCAGCTCGGCGACGACGCGCCCGTCGACGGTCTGCGTCTCCACGCGCAGCTCGCGCAGCAGGTCCAGTGCGGGGGAGTCGTCGGGGTCGAGCGTCACGACGACGGTGTGCAGGCCCGCCGCGGCCGCTCTCGCCAGCAGGTCGTGCACTGCGGGTTCATCGGTGGGCAGGGCGGCTTCGGCTACGCCAGGTTGGTCGTCCAGCGGTACGAGCTCCATGACCAAGAATCTGATCACATCACCAACTACTCCGGTGGATTTTATTGCTTCGATCACTTCAGTGTTGACTGAAGCTCAACATGGCGGCTGGTAGCTGACGCCGGCGAAGTACCGGTCCCACTCAGCTTTGGACATGACCGGGGCAGCCGTCTCGCACACTCGGCGAGCGACGCGGTCGACGTCGACGTCCCAGCGCCGCACCGTGTGGTCGGCGCTGGCGCTGAGCAACGACCCGTCCGGGCCGAACGCGAGATCCCACACGTGGTCGGTGTGGCCGGTCATGGTCGCGATCTCGACCGGCTTCGCGGGGTCCTGGATGTCCCACACGTCCACGGTCTGGTCGCTCCCCGCGGTGGCGAGCTGATGGCCGTCCACACTGAACGCGAGCCGGGTCGCCGGTCCGCTCCGACCGGTGAGGGTGGAGAGCCTTGAAGGTTTGTGCTGGTCCGCGAGGCTCCAGAGGGACGCGGTGCTGTCAGTGCCGGACACGGCCAGTGTCGAGCCGGAGAACTCGGCGGACAGGACGTTGCTGCTCTCCTTGATCGACGGCAGCTCCTCGGGGTGGGCGCGGTCCGAGATGTCGAAGAGCTGGATCTCCCTGCTGCCCACGACGGCGGCCACCGTGCGGTCGTCGCCGCTGAACGACCCCCACGCGACGGACGAGGCCGGGGCGAGCTTCAGCACGCCGACCTCCGCCGGGTTGCGCGGGTCGGAGACGTCGAGCAGCCGCGCACTGCCTGCGGCGTCGATCGCGAGCAGCGTGCGGCCGTCGTGGCTGAACGCGCCGCCGCCGGTCCAGATCTGTCCGCGCGGCAACGTGGCGAGCTCACGCGGGTGCGCGGGATCGGTGGTGTCCCACAGCTTCGCGGTGCCGCCGAAGTCGGAGGTGAGCAGCACGTCACCACGCCGGTTGAGCAGGACCACACCGACCGGCATCGGGTGGTTCAGCGTGGCCAGGGGCCGGAGGTGCGGGCCGTCCGGCCGCCACAGCCGGGCGGTGCGGTCCTCACCTGCCGTGGCGACGAACCGGCCCGCGGTGTCGTACTCGACGCCCCAAATGGTGTCCAGGTGCGCGATGAGCGGTTGTTCGCGGAGGTGCTCGATGCGCACCGTGCGGTCATCGCTCGTGGTGACCAGCATGGAGCCGTCGTGGTTGAACCGCAGCGACCAGATGATGTCGGCGTGGCCGCGGAACTCCTTGTACCGCACGGGTTTCGCCGGGTCCGTGATGTCCCAGAGCCGGATGGTCTTGTCCTCGCTGCCGGTCGCGAGGTGGCGGCCGTCCGGACTGAACTGGAGGTCGTGGATGAGAGACGTGTGGTCGGTGATGGTGGACAGCAGTTTGGCGGCGCGCGGGGCGGTGATGTCCCAGATCTTCGCGGTGCGGTTGTTGCCGGCGGTGGCGAGGAGCTTGCCGTCCGGGCTGAAGCCGACCGCCTGGACGGCCCGCTCGTCCGGCTCGGTGATGGTGAACAGGTGCTGCGGCTCGGCTGGTTTCGCGATGTCCCAGAGCCGGGCGGTGCCGTCGAGGCTGGCGCTGGCGAGGAGTGTGCCGTCGGGGCTGATCGTGACGCCGTGGACGGGGTGCTCGTGACCGGTGAGGATGGACAGCGGCTTGGGGGAGCGGAGGTCCGTGATGTCCCACAGCTTGATCGTCTTGTCCTCGCCGCCCGTGACGAGGACGCGCGCGTCCGGGGTGACGGCGACGGTCAGGAGGATGGGCGCGTGGCCGGTGACCCGGCCCAGCTCGGTCGGGTGCCGGGGGTCGCTGGTGTCCCAGAGCCGGGCGGTGCCGTCGCGGCCGGCGGTCACGAGTGACTTGCCGTTGTTGAAGAACTTGAGGTCGTGGACGTAGTCGGTGAACGGGCCGAGGCGGCTCAGCTCGACCGGCCGGTGCGTGTCGGTGGTGTCCCAGAAGATCAGGATGTTGTCGCGGCCCGCGGTCACCATCGTCTTGTCGTCCGGGGTGAACTCGGCTTCGGACGTGGCGTCGCTGTGCGCGGCGATGCGGGTCGCGTACGGGGCGGCGAAGGTGCTGAGCAGGCTGTCGCGGGCCTCGGGGCGGGGGGAGAGGCGGTACGCGGCGAGGCGCAGCTGAGCGGCGAGCGCGGGGTTGGTGTCCTGCATCGCGTTCGCTTCGGCGATGGCCTTCTGGACGAGTGCGACGGTGCCCTGTTCGGTGGCGGTGCGCTGGGCGTGGATGGCGAAGCCGGTGGCGACGGCCGCGACGAGCAGCAGCACGGAGAGCAGGGCGACCAGGCGGCGGAGCTTGCGGGTGCCGCGTTGCTCGGCGGCGGTGCTGGCGTCGAGAAAGGCCTGTTCCTGCGGGTTGAGGTCGGTGCGGGCGGCGCGTTCGGTGGCGAGGGAGAGCGGGACGCCGCGGTAGAGGGCGCCGGGGTCGCGGTCGTGTGCTTCCCAGTCGGCCGCGGCGGCGGTGAGCTTGCGGTGCACGCGCAGGCCCTCGCGGTCTTCGGAGATCCAGTCGCGCAGGCGTGGCCACGAGCGGATGACGGCCTCGTGGCTGATCTCGACGGTGTCCTCGTCGAGGGTGAGCAGGCGGGCGGCGGCGAGCTGTTCGACGACGCCGGGGGCGCCGAGCTCGGCCTTGCCCGCGCGGCGTTTGGTGTCCTCGGTGCCGTCGCCGGGGCTGGTGAGGCGCAGGAGCACCTGGCGCGCCTGGTGTTGCTGGTCCGGGTCGAGTCCGGTGTAGACCTTCTCGGCGGTCTGGGCGATGGCGCGGGTGATGCCGCCGCTCTCGTGGTAGCTGGCGAGGGTGAGGGTCGTGCCGCGGCGGCGGGACCAGGTTTCGAGCAGGGCGTGGGAGACGTGGGGGAGCACGCCGGGTTCGCCGGTGGCGTCGGCGATGAGGCGGGCGACGAGGGCGGTCTCGAGCGTGCAGCCCGCGGCGATTGCGGGTTGGGTGATGGCGCTGCGGAGCTCGTCGGTGGTCATGGGGCCGACCAGCACCTGGGCGTCCTCGAGCGCGTCGACGAGCTCGGGGTGCTGGGCGCAGTGGCCGTAGAAGTCGGCGCGCAGGCCGACGACGACCTGGGCGGGGGAGTCGAGCAGCGCGCGGATGAACGCGGTGCGGACGGTTTGGTCGGGGCAGAGGGTGAAGAGCTCCTCGAACTGGTCGACGACGAGCAGTTCGACGTCGCCGAGGTCGTGGGCGAGGGGAGTGGCACCGGGGGTGATCAGCTTGTGGGGGCGGTCGTCCGAGGCGAGCAGACCTGCTCTGAGCAGGGAGGACTTGCCGGAGCCCGATGCGCCGGTGACGAGCACGAACCGGTGGGCGGCGACCTTCTCGTTGAGTTTGACGAGGAGGCGTTCGCGGCCGTGGAAGCGGTCCGCGTCGGCCTCGGAGAAGGGGGAGAGGCCGACGTAGGGCGCGTCGATCGGCTCGGGTGCGGTGGTGTCGTTGAGCTCCTGCCAGCGGTCGCGCCACTCGTTCTCGTTGCCGCCGCACGCGCGGACGAAGGCGAGGGTGACGGCGAGGGTGGGGAGCTTGGCGCCGCGGGCGGCGTCGGCGAGGGTGCTGGCGGAGTAGTGGGCGACCTTGCCGAGTTCGCGGTAGCCCGGTGAGCCCGCCTTCTCCCTGAGCTTGCGGAGGTCGAAGGCGAACTGCTCGACGGGACCGGCGAACGGGTCGACCGGACGCTCCGGGCGTGGCATGTGCTGCAGTTCCCCTCTGGTCGGGCCCCCAGCCCGGTTTTGCCGGGCCCAAATCTAGGTGTCAGCATTCCGGCATGAGCAACTGGGGGAGCGCGTTGGGCGCTATGGGCCTGTTGGTGGTGCTGTCGGCGTGCACGACGCAGGAGGCGGTGCCGCCTCTGCAGCCGGTTCCGGCGACGACCGCGGGGGTGCCGCTGACCGGGCATTCCCTGTGCGGTGACCACGTGATGGCCGACTTCAAGACCGATGACGAGATGTACGCCGCCGTCGCGGCGGCGGAGGCGGACGACCGGGTCCGCAAGGTGTACACGGAGAACAAGGAAGAGGCGTTCGAGCACTTCAAGGTGATCTTCCAGGACCACCCGGACAAGCTGAAGCTGGGCAGGGTGGAGGCGATGCCGTCCGGGTTGAAGATCCTGCCGAACGCGGGCGCGGACGTGCGCGCGCTGGCCGGCGACCTGCGGACGAAGTACTCGCAGGCGAAGAGGGTGGAGCCGTTCGTCCGGCCGGCTGTGGTGCCGGGTGCCTCGGAGTGCCCGCCGGACGGTGAGTGGCCCGCTAAGTGATCAGTCCGGGTAGGACGGCGAGGGTGCGCTTGCGGCGCAGCCACACCTTTCGTGAGCCGTCGCCGTAGAGCAGCGTGCGGGAGAGTTCCCAGCCCGCGAACTCGGCTTGGATGGCCAGCTGCGTGGTCGCGGTTCGGCGGGAGACACCGGGCGGCAGCCGCAGCGGCCGGTACTCCCAGTCCCCGTCGATCACCCCTTCGTTCATGGCGAGATCACCTGTATCCCTCCGTTGTCGGCGGATGAGACGTACACGCGTCCGGTGGCTTCGTCGGTCGCGACCGCGTTGGGCTGGCGGAGGGTGGGGAACCGGTGCTTCTCGACCGGTTCGCCACCCGCGACGTCGAAGCCGACGACTTCGTTGCGTTCGGTGAGCGTGATCCATGCGAGGTCGCGCTTCGCGTCGTAGGCGATGCCGTACGGCGCGCCGGGCACGGGGAAGCGCTGACGCATGATCAGCGGGTTGACCGAGAACGCCATGAGCTCGCCGCCGCGGGTGTCGACGACGAGCAGGCGGCCGTAGCGGTCGGGGACGGCGTTGGTGGCGCCGTCGCCCGCGCGGAGTCCCGCGCCGTTCTTGTCGCCGTCGCGCTCGAAGACCGCGCTGCGCAGGCGGTCGAGCTGGACCTGGCGGTCGCCGACCTCGAAGAGCTGGTGGTCGTCGGTCTTGACCTTCAGCTGGTCCTTGATCGCCTGGTCGACGGGGTCGGTGGTGGGGATCTGCTGCGGCTGCGCGGGGGAGTTCGCGGGTTTCGCGGCCTCGAGCGTGGCCGCGATCTGCAGGGGATCGGTCGGTTCGTCGCTCGTGCCGCAGGCAGTGGCCAGCAAGGCGCTGGCGAGCAGCAGAGCGGTGGGTCGAAGCAACGCGGGTCCTCCTGGACGTCAGTGGCGCAGACCTCCAGCATCCCCGAAGCGCCCGCGCAGGTCACGCAAGGGGTGGCGGATTACCCGTTCGGAGGTGTCGTTCACTCATCAGTCTCTATTGCTTCAGTGTTGACTAAAAGCAATCCTATCCGAGTCGCACGACCCGGCCCGACCCCAAGTCGTAAGAAGCAGCAACGAGGGCAAGGCCGTCGTGGACGACCGCGTCGCGGATGATGACCGACCGTTCCTGCAGGATGGCGGCGGTGCGGCGGGCCTGTTCGTTGACGCACGCGGCGAGGAACGTCTTGCTGTCGGGTTTCGGCGGGGTGGCGCGCACGGCCGGTTCGATCGTGCGGACGAGCGTGCTGATGTCGCCGCTGACCTGGGCGTTTCCCTTGACCACCTCGATGGTGGCGCTGACGGCGCCGCAGTTCGCGTGGCCGAGCACGACGACGAGCGGCACGTGCAGGTGCTGCACGGCGTACTCGATGCTGCCGATGACGCTGCTGTCGAGCACTTCGCCCGCGGCGCGGATGGTGAAGATGTCGCCCAGTCCGTCGTCGAAGACGAGCTCGGGCGGCACGCGTGAGTCGGCGCAGCCGAGCACGCAGGCGAACGGGTGCTGGTGGTCGATGAGCGACTCGCGCCAGTGGCTGGAGGCGTGCGGGTGCTGCTGCCTGCCCTCGACGAAGCGGGTGTTGCCGTCCATCAGCCGGATCCAGGCGTCCTCGGCGGCCTTGGTGCTGACCGTGGAGGCGCTCGCCGTGCTGGTGGCGACCAGTGATGTCGCGGTGATTCCGATGAATCCGCGCCGTGTTAATTCGGGCACGCGGAGCAACGTAGACCTGCTCCGTTCGGAGTAGTCACCGGGGGTCGTTAGTTGCGGGTCGTTGATGGACTCGTCGAGGAGGACGGTCCATGCTGCGATCAGGTCGCACGCCGCAGCACCTGTAACACCACCAACTGCATGGCGGATCAACCCGGTTATGACCTCGCCCTCGTCTGGTCCCGCGCCCAGTTCTGGTCCAGCCAGATGGATCTTGTTGGCGTTGGGTGTTGTCGCCGATGTGTCCGCTGTGGTGGCTCTGCTGGGACAGGGCATCAAGCCCGTGCTGGTGGTTGCGCTGGCCGTCGCGCTGTTGGCGGGCATCGGGGCCTTGCTGCTGCCGAACAAGCTGTTCAAGGCGGGAGGGGTGCTCCTCATCGTGGCCAGCCTGGTGGTGGGTGTGTTCGTAGTCGGCACACCGCTCGGCGATGCGGCGAGTGGACGCAGCGGAGGGACCACGGCGTCGTCGGCACCGGACTCGAGCCAGCAGCCCACAACGACTGTGACTACGACAGCAGAGCCCATTTCGAGCAGCACATCGACCCTTGGGACCACCCAGTCAGCAGCTGGTCAGCCGACGTCCAAGGCCTCAGGCCCCACTTGGTACGTCTTGACCGCCCACCAGCCCGTGGCGTTCGGAAACGGGCACAACTCGGTCAACACGATCACGATTGGCGCCCAGTCCTACCCGGACAGCATCCGTGCCACGTACCCGTCGTCAGCCGCAGACCCGAACAATCGCCGCACCTGGCTCACCGGCGGCAACTGCACGAAGTTGTCCGCGTGGGTTGGTAAGGACGCCGGTTCACCGCGTACTAGCGGCACCGGAAGGTTCGTCGTCCAGGCGGAGGAGGCCGAAATGGCGGCGGTAGAAGCGACTATCAGCACCCCGGCGCAGCATATGGATGTCGACATCACCGGCGTCGTGCGTCTGACACTCTTCGACACGCGCGGTGGCAGCGCCGATGCGTACAACGCGTGGGGCACCCCGCGGGTCTTTTGCAGCACACCGCCGGGGAAATCGCGCTGACCGTCAGCCCATCGGGCGCTCGGGATAGCCGAGCTCGAGTGCGCTGACGTCGTCCAGAGCAGCGCGGATCGCCGGTGGCAGGGTGAGTTGCTCGGCGTCGAGGGACCCGAGCAGCTGGTTGGTGTCGCGGGCCCCGACGACGGGTGCGACGACGCCGGGGCGGTCGCGGACCCAGGCGAGTGCGACGCACAGCGGTGAGGTGCCGAGGCCGTCGGCGGCGGTGGTGACGGCCTGGACGATGCGCGCGGCGCGTTCGGTGCGGTGTTGCTCGACGTATCCGGCGAAGTGCGCGGAGGCGCCGCGTGAGTCGGGTGGGGTGCCGTTGCGGTACTTGCCGGTCAGGACGCCGCGGCCGAGTGGTGCCCAGGGCAGGAGTCCGATGCCGTGGTGGGTGGCGGCGGGGGCGACTTCGCGTTCGATGCCGCGTTCGAGCAGGGAGTACTCGACCTGGGTGGAGATGATGGGGTGCTGGGTGGGCAGGGTGGCGGCGGTGGCGAGTTGCCAGCCCGAGTAGTTGGAGATGCCGGCGTAGCGGACTTTTCCGCTGGTCACGGCGGTGTCGAGTGCGGTGAGGGTTTCTTCGAGCGGGACGTTGGCGTCCCAGGCGTGGAGCTGCCAGAGGTCGATGTGGTCGACGTCGAGGCGGCGCAGTGAGCCGTCGAGTGCGGTGAGCAGGGCGCCGCGGGAGGCGCCGCCGCCGAAGGGGCCGTCGGAGCGGCGTGCGACGGCTTTGGTGGCGATGACCAGCTCTTCGCGGGGGACTACTTCCTTGAGGAGTCCGCCGAGGATGCGTTCGCTCTCGCCTTCGACGTAGACGTCGGCGGTGTCGACGAGGGTGCCGCCGGCGTCGGCGAAGGCCATGAGTTGGGTGGCGGCCTCGTCCGCGTCGGTGTCGCGGCCCCACGTCATCGTGCCCAGTGCCGTTCGGGACACGCGGAGGCCGCTGCGGCCGAGGTATCGCTGTTCCACGTCGGCGATGCTAAGGGGTGATCACCACACAGGCCTGGCAATCGGGGTTACCTGCCAGTAGGGTCTCGCCCGTGCGACTGGGACTCAACCTCGGATATTGGGGCGCCGGCAATGACGCCGCCAACCTTGAGCTGGCCAAGGAGGCCGACCGGCTCGGCTTCTCGGTGGTGTGGGCCGCGGAAGCCTACGGCTCCGATGTGCCATCGGTGCTCGCTTGGGTGGCTGCGCAGACCGAGCGCATCGACGTGGGCAGTGCGATCTTCCAGATCCCTGCCCGGACGCCCGCCATGGCGGCGATGACAGCGGCGACGCTGGACACGTTGTCCGGTGGCCGGTTCCGGATGGGGCTCGGCGTGTCGGGCCCGCAGGTGTCCGAGGGCTGGCACGGCGTGCGCTTCGACAAGCCGCTGGCGCGGACGCGTGAGTACGTGGAGATCGTGAAGCTGGCGTTGTCGCGGCAGAAGCTGCGTTACGAGGGCGAGCACTACACGTTGCCGCTGCCGGACGGTCCTGGCAAGGCGTTGCAGCTGACGGTGCACCCGGTGCGGGAGCAGATCCCGATCTACCTGGCGGCGGTGGGCCCGAAGAACCTGGAGCTCGCGGGTGAGATCGCGGACGGGTGGCTGGCGGTGTTCTTCTCGCCGGAGCACTCGGGTGAGTCGCTCGCGTCGGTGAAGGCCGGTCGGGAGAAGGCCGGTAAGACGATGGACGGGTTCGACGTCGTGCCGACGGCGCCGTTGATCGTCGGTGACGACTGGAAGGCGTGTGCGGACCCGGTGCGGGCGTACGCGGCGCTGTACGTGGGCGGCATGGGGTCGCGCAAGCAGAACTTCTACAACAACCTGATGGTGCGGATGGGTTTCCCGGACCAGGCGGAGGAGATCCAGAACAAGTACCTGGCGCGGGACTACGAGGGTGCGATGGCGGCGATTCCGCTGGAGTTCCTCGACGCGACGTCGCTGCTCGGGCCGAAGGAGCGGATCGCGGACAAG
The DNA here is from genome assembly GCF_007845675.1 of Lentzea tibetensis. Lineage (GTDB taxonomy): Bacteria > Actinomycetota > Actinomycetes > Mycobacteriales > Pseudonocardiaceae > Lentzea > Lentzea tibetensis. Next base: position 64,933 of record NZ_VOBR01000015.1, read on the forward strand.
ATGAAGGCTCTCGCGGCGGCGGGGGTCACCACGCTGTCCGTTTCGCCGATGCTGCAAGATCTGGAGCAGGGGATCGCGGGCCTTCGCACCGCGGCCGAAGCTCTGGATCTGGCAGGAGTGGGTAGTTGAGCTGGTTGCAGGCTCTGGTTCTCGGACTCGTCCAAGGACTGACGGAATTCCTGCCCATTTCTTCCTCGGCGCACGTTCGCATCGTGTCGACGTTGTTCTTCGGCAAGGATGCGGGTGCGTCGTTCACGGCGGTCATCCAGCTCGGGACCGAGGTCGCGGTGCTGATCTACTTCGCGAAGGACATCGGGCGGTTCGTCTCCTCCTGGTTTCGCGGGTTGTTCAGCGCCGCGGCCCGGCGCGAGCCGGATTACAAGCTGGCCTGGTACGTGATCATCGGGTCGATCCCGATCAGCGTGCTGGGGTATCTGTTGAAGGACGAGATCCGCACGTCGGCGCGGAATCTGTGGATCACGGCGACGATGCTGGTGGTGTTCGGTCTGCTGCTGGGTCTGGCGGACCAGTTGGCGAAGCACGCGCGTGATCAGCTGACGATGCGGGACGCGATCGGGATGGGTCTGGCGCAGGCGATGGCGCTGATTCCCGGTGTGTCGCGGTCGGGTGGCACGTTGACGGCGGGTCTGGCGCTGGGGCTGACGCGTGAGTCGGCGGCGCGGTACTCGTTCCTGCTGGCGATTCCGGCGGTGTTCGGTGCGGGGTTGTTCAGCATTCCCGATGTGCTGGACCGGTCCGGGGCGAACACGGCGTCGGTGCCGCAGATGGTGGTGGCGACGATCGTGGCGTTCGCGGTCGGGTACGCCACGATCGCGTGGTTGTTGAAGTACGTGTCGAAGCACAGCTACTCGGCTTTCGTCTGGTACCGGCTGCTCCTGGGCATCGTCCTGATGGGGCTTCTGTCGATGGGTCTGCTGCCCGCCACCTAAGGTGGGGTCATGGCCACTGTCATCCTGTTGCGTCACGCCCGGTCGACCGCGAACGGCTCGGGTGTGCTCGCCGGGCGTTCGCTCGGGGTGGGTCTGGACGAGCGGGGGCAGGCGCAGGCGGCTGCTCTGGTGGATCGGTTGAAGGGTGTGCCGGTCGCTGCGGTCGTGTCGTCGCCGTTGCAGCGGTGTGAGGAGACCTTGGCGCCGTTGCTGGCCGATCAGCAGCTCGCGGCGGTGTCCGAACCGGACTTGTCCGAAGTGGACTACGGGGCGTGGACGGGTCGTGCGTTGTCCGAGCTCGGTGGTGAGCCGCTGTGGAAGGTGGTGCAGCAGCACCCGTCCGCGGCCGTGTTCCCCGAGGGTGAGGGGCTGGCGAACGTGCAGGCGCGTGCTGTCGCGGCGGTGCGGGCGCATGATGCGCGGATCGCGGCGGAGTTCGGGCCGGGTGCGATCTGGTTGTTGTGCAGCCACGGTGATGTGATCAAGTCGGTGCTGGCGGACGCGCTCGGGGTGCACCTGGACGGGTTCCAGCGGATCGTGGTGGATCCGTGTTCGGTGTCGGTGGTGCAGTACACCGAGACGAGGCCGTTCGTGTTGCGGGTCAACGACAACGGCGGTGATCTGTCCGGTGTGGTGCCTCCGCGGGAGGAGAAGAAGCCGACGTCGGATGCGACCGTGGGTGGCGCGACCGGCTGAGGCCGGCCGCGCCGGGGTTCCTACGGGCTGACGAGCTGGATCTCTCTGTGCAGTGCGGTGTCGACGGCCGGGTAGAGGCTGACCTCGCCGTCGCTCCAGCGCACGATGAGGTCGTTGGCGCGTTGGTTGGCGGCGAACGCCCCGCCGGAGACGACGGTGGCGTGGGTCCACAGGTCGTCGGGTGCGCGCACCTGGTGTTCGGTGCCGAAACCGCCGGTGCTGACGTCGGAGTAGATGGTGAGTTCGCCGTCGCTCCAGCGGACGAGCAGGTCGCTGGTGGCTGAGCCGGTGAAGTCGCCGCCGCTGATGGTCTGGGCGTGGGTCCAGGTGCTGTTGGGTGCGGCGAGCCGGGTCTCGCGGCCGAGGCTGTTGGCGGCGATGTCGGCGTAGAGGGTGACCTCGCCGTCGGTCCACACGACGATCAGGTCGTCGCGCTGGCCGTTGCCGGTGTAGCGGCCGGCGGCGATGTGGGAGGCGTGGTCGCGCCACAGGTCGTTGGGGGCGGTGAGCGTGGTTTCGCCGTGGAATCCGCCCTGGTCCACGGTCTGGTACAGGGTGACTTCGCCGTCGGTCCAGCGCACGACCAGGCCGTCGCGGCCCGCACCGGTGTTGACGGCGGCGATGCTCTTGGCGTGGGTCCAGATGCTGTCGGGGGCGGCGAGCCGGGTTTCGCCGGCGAACGGCTTCTGCGGGTCGGTGCTGGTGCTGCCCTGGTAGAGGGTGACCTCGCCGTCGCTCCACTTGACGATCATGTCCATGTGCCTGCTGCCGCCCGCTGATCCGCCGGTGTAGTAGCCGGAGGTGATCAGGTCGGCGTGCTTCCAGGTGGCGCCGGAGCCGAGCGGGTAGCCGAGGTTGCCGTCGCCGGGTGGGACGGGGCTGGTGACGGCCTTGTCGTAGAGGGCCTTGACCTTCGCGTCGAAGCGGACGCTGTAGTTGCGGGCGTCGGTCGGCGGGAGCTTCTGGCCGCGGCCGCCGATCACGCCGATGACGTCGGTGGTGCCTTTGGCGACCCAGGGGCCGCCGCTGAAGCCGCTGGGGATGCCGAGGCACTGCAGGGTTTCCCAGTGCTGGTCGTTGCGGCTCGCGGTGGCGTCGCAGGAGTACGGCTTGTCCTTGGCGGACGGGTAGCCGGTCACGGTGGCGTCGGCGGGGAGTGCGGCGTCGATCTTGAGCCGCAGTGCGGAGCCGGTGGCTTCGGCGACGTTCTTGCCGTTGCGCTTCTCCAGCACGACGAACGCGAAGTCGTAGGGCGATCCGCCGGTGCCTTCGGTTCCGTTGATGTCGTTGTCGGTCTTCCAGCCGTCGTCGACGTAGGTGGCGAGGCCGCGCCAGGTGCCGTGGGGGGCTTGGCCGTCGTGGTAGCCGGGGGTGAAGTAGATGTTGCGCTCGCCGTACACGCAGTGCGCGGCGGTGACGATGATGTTGGGGCCGACGATGCTGGCGGAGCAGCCGTGGTCGTTCGGGTTGCTGCTGCCCGAGAGCGAGCCGATCGCCGGGTGCGGTGCGGTCTCGTGGGCTTGGGGGGTGGCCGCCGACGCGGTCGCGACCGGGAGGCACGCGACGGTCAGGGCCAGAGCGGTCGCCCAGCGGGCGACGGTTCTGTTGGACACGGGTTCGACGTTAGGGAGAGCCGCTGACAAGTTGATGACGCGTGCTGAGGTCGCTACCGGGTGACGCTCGGCGGGTAGTCGTCGAGCACCAGGTAGTCGGATTCGGGGTCGGGTTCGTCTTTGGTGTCGTAGTCGAACTCGCCGGTGGCCCAGCGCGCGTGGGTGATCACGTCGTTCTCGATGAAGATGTCAAACTGGTTCGGGGTGTGGACCGCGGGCGGGGCGTGGGGTCCGCCGCAGCCGGGGCACGGGGAGCCGAGTCCGTCGGTGACGACGAGGCGGTGGCCGGGTTCGCCGCGGCCGTCGGGGCCCCAGCTGAGGGTGTGGCCGATCTCGAGGTGGTCGTCGTTGCAGCCGCCGAAGAAGAACTGCACGCAGTGGTCGCTGATCGTGTGGCATTTCGGGCACTCGATGCGGCGCACGTTCAGGTGGCTCCACAACCCCATGGCGTCATGGATACACGGCCGGAGTTGGTGCGGCGAGGCGGTTGCATGCCGAGGCCCGGACCGTGCAGGGGGGCGGTCCGGGCCTCGGCTTCTTTTTCAGGTGGAGCTAGTGGGTCACTTGACGTTGACCGCTGCCCACGCGCGGTTCACCGCCGCGTACTCGGCGCTGGTGGCGCCGTAGAGGTCGGCCGCGGCGGCGAGGGTGCCGGTGCGGGCGGCCGCGTACTTGGTGCTGGAGGTGAACTTGGTGGTCAGTGCGCGGTACCAGATCTTCTCGGCCTTGGCGCGGGTGATGCCGGTGACGGGCTGGCCGTCGACGGTCGGGCTGTTGTAGGCGACGCCGTTGATCGTCTTCGGGGTGCTGCCCTCGGACAGCAGGTAGAAGAAGTGGTTGGCGATGCCGGAGGAGTAGTGCACGTCGACGCTGCCCGCGCTGGTGGACCAGTAGTCGAGCGAGCGGGCGTCCTTGGACGGCTTGTCCATGTAGCGCAACGGCTTGCCGTCGCCGCGGATGTTGATCTTCTCGCCGATCAGGTAGTCGCCGACGTCCGCGCTGGTGTTCGCGTAGAACTCGACGGTGCTGCCGAAGATGTCGCTGGTGGCCTCGTTGAGGCCGCCGGACTCACCGGAGTAGATCAGGCCGGCGGTCGCCGAGGTGACGCCGTGCGACATCTCGTGCGCGGCCACGTCGATCGACGTGAGCGGGTTGCGGTTCTGCGCGCCGTCGCCGTAGGTCATGCAGAAGCAGCCGTCGCTCCAGAAGGCGTTGACGTAGTTGTTGCCGTAGTGCACCTTGCTGAGCGCGCCGACGCCGTTGTTCTTGATGCCGCTGCGGCCGTGGACGTTCTTGTAGTAGTCCCAGGTCTTCGCGGCGCCGAACGCGGCGTCCACGCCCGCGGTCGCCTTGTCGGTGTAGGTGCCGTTGCCCCACTTGTTGTCGGCGTCGGTGAACAGGGTGCCGGTGCCGGAGCCGTTGTTCAGGTTGTTGACCTGCTGGTTGCCGCGCACCGGGTCCTTGAGCTGGAAGCTGCTGCCGGACTGGGTGGTCTCGAGGCTGACGGTGCCGCTGTAGGTGCTGGCGCCGGTGCCCGAGGCGTGGTGCGTGTCGTCGTAGGTCAGCAGGACCTTGCCGGACTTGGCGTCGGTGAACACGTGCACGTCGCTGGGCGTCTGGTCGGCCTTGATACCGCTCAGCACGGTCTCCCAGGCGAGGACGGGCGCGGTGTCCAGCGCGTACACGACGAGCTTGGGCGCGGCCTGCGTCCACTGGACGCCCGGCTGGCCTGCGACGGCTGCGTTGGCCGCGGCGGGTGCCGCGATGTCCGGGGTGACCGACAGGTTGGTCAGCTGGGCCTTGCTGGCCTTCTCCACCGAACGGATCTCGCCGGATCCGGTCTGGCGGACGACCATGTCGCCGCCGATGACGCGCAGTCCGTTGTAGGTGCGGTCGTAGCGCAGGTGGCGGGTGCCGTCGGCGTCGGTGACGACGTCCTTCGGGACGAGCTGCTCCTGGCCGCTCAGTCCGATCGCCGATCCGATCGCGGACGCCTGCTGCTCGGCGAACCTCAAGGCGGTGGCCTTGGTCTCGAGCGGGCTGACCGCTTGTTCTGGCGCGGCGTGTGCGCTGTTGACGCTCACCAGTGCCACCGACGCCAGAGCCACGCAGTAGCCGAGGGCTTTGCGCTTCATGGACGCTCCGTTCCAATGCAGGGGACTCCTGGTCCGGCGTTACAGGGAAACCGGACCAAGTGCCGAGGAACACCCGACCATCGTTCGATGACCGGGCGTAGTGATCGTATTGCGGGCAGTGCATGTTTGACCCTCCTCCCAGAATCCGAGATCGCTTCACAAAACGAGCTACTTCGCTGGTCAGGAGATCGGGATTTGCCCGAATAGTGGAACAAAAGGGCAGCTCAACCGGGGTGGAAACAACTCGGAAACAAACAGCGACGTACCCGCCTACGGGCTATTCGGCTGCACCGTTCAGCGCAGCCCGCCCGGCGGGGGTCATGTTTAGTGTTAACGGCGTGAACGAGCGTTAACGTGCGCCGTTCGGTCTATCCACTACAGGCCCAGACGGGTGACCGCGTTGTCCTCGAGAGGGTTCGCGGTGCGGATGTAGCGGTGCACGGTGCGCGGGTTCGTCCACCGCCCCTGCCGCATGATCTCCCGGTCGCTCGCCCCGCCCAGCGCCGCCTGCGTCGCGAAACCCGCCCGCAGCGAATGCCCGCCGAACAGCGCCGGATCCAGGCCAGCGCGCTCGGCGTAGCGCTTCACCAGCTCCGCCACCGCGCGCCCCGACATCGCCGCCGCCTTCGGCTGGCCGTGCCGGTTGATCGACGGGAACAACGAGCCAGTCAGGTCCGTGCCCCGGAAGCTGTGGCACCGGTGCAGCTCGGACTCCTCCGCCACCGGACGCGTCTCACCCGCGCGGTGCCGGGTCAGCAGGTCCGCCCAGTCCGCGAACGCGCACACCGGGCACGTCCGCCTGCGCGACCCGCGCGGCAGCACCACCCGCTGCTGGTGCTGACCCGTCTGATCGGTCTTCGTCACCCCGAGGTGCACCAGCAGCAGCGGCTCGTGGCTGCGCGCGTCGACGTCCGCCGTGACGTCCTCGAACGACAACGCCGCCAGCTCGCTGCGCCGCAACGCCCCCGCGAACCCCACCAGCAGCAGCAAGGTGTCCCGCGCCCGCGTCAGACCCGGCTCTGGCCGTTCGGCCAGCAACGCCTCCAGCGTGTCCAGCAGCACCGGCCGCTTGCGCTGGGGCTGCGTCTTGCGCGTGCGGCGGATACCTCGCAACGTCATCCGCACCACGTCACTGCGCGTCGGGCTCGGCAGCCCGTTCGCGGCGTGCACCGCGGCGATCGCCGCCGACTTGCGATCCAAAGTGGACGCACCGAAGGCCCGCGAGCCATCAGGCCGCACCGCGTCCGCCGCCGCGGCCAGGTACACCGCCACGTCCAGCGGGTTCGCCGGCAACGCCTGCCGGTTCTCCGACGCGCACCACGCCGCCCATGCGATCCAGTCCGACCGGTAGGCGCGGATCGTGTTGGGGGACTGCGCCGCGTGCAGGTACGTCGCCAGCGACGCGGCCTGCTCGTCGTCGAACCGCTGCCGCACCGACTCCAGCTCGGCGAAGTCCACCAGAACGGTGTGACTCACTCGGCCGAGTGCGGCCCGGACGGGCTCGGGCAGGCTCACACCGGTGATCGTATCGCCAGCAGCCCGATGAGCGCGGCAACCTCGTCCGGCGTGAAGTCCACCGCGTTGACGCCGACCACCACCTCGAAGCTGCAGCGGCGCGGATCCGGGTTCGACCGGGTGCGGTGGAACAGCTGGATCCCCTCCCGCTCGAGCAACTTCCGCGCGGCCTCCTCCACCTCGTGCCGCGGCGCGGGGACGTGCACGTGGAAGAGCGGTGTGCACGGCACCTCGGGAACCGTGTGCGCCGGTGTGCCCGCGTTGATCGCGCGGGCCAGCGCCTGGGCGTGGTCGCGGAACTCGGCCATCCGCGGCAGCGTCTCCTCCAGCCCCACCAGCGCGATCGCCGCCATCGGCCACGCGTCCGGCATCGAGCCGCCCAACCGCTGCCGCCACACCCTCGCGTGCGCGATCGTGGCCTCGTCACCCGCGAGCACGGCGCCCGCGGTGCCCTCCAGTCCTTTGTAGAGCGACACGTAGACCGTGTCGAACAGCGCCGCGATCTCCGCGTGCGTCTTGTCGTACGCCGTCTGCGCCTCCCACAGCCGGGCGCCGTCGAGGTGCGCTCGGGCACCGCCGTCCTTCGCCCAGCGGGTGTGCGCTTCGAGCTCCTCCCACGACGGGACCTGGCCGCCGATGTCGCGCTGCGGCAGCTCGACCAGCAACGCGGCGAGCGGTTCGGCCACGCCGTCCAGGTCCTCGGCGGTGAACAGCCTGTTGGGATCACCGAGCGGATGCAGCCGCAGACCGTGCACGACGCTGTAACCGTTCGCCTCGTGCACCGCGAGATGGGACTGCGGGTGGGCGGCGAAGGTGTGCCTGCCGGTGGTCTCGGCGTGGATGCGCAGTGCGACCTGCTGGGCCATCGTGCCGGTGGGGAACAACAGCGCCGCCTGCTTGCCGAGCAGGGTGGCGACGCGTTCTTCCAGGCGGCGCACGGGTTCTTCGGCCGTGGTGTCCTCGGGGAGGTGTGCGAGCAGCGTGCGCAGCACGTGGTGTGGTGTGCGGCGCAGCGGAGCGTGCAGGTTGAGCGATCGGCGGATCTGCGTCATCTCGTGAGGCTACGTTGCCGCCAGTGACTTGCAATAGAGCGGAGAAGAGGCGGACCGTGCCGACAACTCCAGGCGGGCGTTGGAGCGGGCAAGGCTCGCGATCGCCGCGACAGCCGCGGTGTGCGACCTCGCGGTGATCGGCGGTGGCGTGGCGCGGGCTGGTGACTCAGGCGTTCGCGAGGCGCTCGTGCAGCTCGGCCTCGTCGCGCACGAACCACAGCTGCGTGCGGCGGTTCGACTCGTGCACGAAGTCCCGCAACGACGTGCTCGCCTCGACGTGGCCGCTGATGTCGCCGACGACCGCGACCCGCAGGCCGTAGTTCACGAACTTCTGCACGATCGCGCCCGCGACCCCGGTGCGCAGCCGGAAGAAGTCGTCGGTCAGTCGCTCCGCCGGCACCACGACCAGGTCGACGTCCTGCCCCCACAGCTGACCGATCAGGTCGACGACGGCCTGCTCGCCGTCGAGCTTCGCGCTGTCGGCCGGGACGACGTAGGTGCTGACACCGTGCAAGGTCTGGAGCATGCCGATCAAGCTACCGGCGCCCCAGCGATCTCCCGGCCAGGTTTTCCACCATCCGGAACGGGACGGTCGCGGCGCGCCCGTCGCCGATATTCCGGCGAAACCACAGCCGGGAATACCTAGGCTCGTGGCCATGCCCGACCTCGCGACGCTGCCCAAGGCACACCTGCACGTGCACCTCGAGAGCACGGTCCGCCCCGGCACCCTCGCCGAGCTCGCCGACAGCCACGGCGTCACGCTGCCGCGGAAACCGGACGCGTTCGAAGGCTTCACGCAGTTCGCCGCCCACAACGGAGCCGTGCGCGACTGCCTGCGCCGCCCCGAGGACTTCACCCGCGTCGCCCGCGAGTTCTGCGCGTCCCAGGCCGCCGACGGCGTCCGCTACGCCGAGGTCACCTTCACCGCCGCCGCCCACGGCGAACGCCTCGGCGACCCGGACATGCCGCTGCAGGCGGTGCTCGCCGGACTGAAGGAAGGCCAGGCGCTCACCGGCGTCGAGTGTCGCGTGCTGCTCGACCACCCGCGCCGCCGTCCCGCCGCACGGCTGAAGCGCACCCTCGACCTGGCCCGCCGGCACCCCGAGGTCGTGGGAATCGGCGTCGCGGGGGAGGAGAACCACCCCCTCGCGCCGTTCGCCGACCTGTTCGGCGAAGCCGCGGACGCCGGCATCGGCTTGGTGCACCACGCGGGCGAGACCTGCGGCGCCGACAGCGTCCGCGACGCGCTCACCACCGGGCGCGCCGACCGGATCGGGCACGGCATCCGCGCACTCGAAGACCCCTCGGTGATCGCCGAGCTGCGCGACCGGCGCATCCCGCTCGAGGTGTGCCCCTCGTCCAACGCCGCACTCGGGCTCGTCGAGTCGTTCTCCTCTCATCCGCTGCCGCACCTGCTCGACGCCGGCCTCGTCGTCACGCTCAACACCGACATCCCCGACTCGACCGGCACCACCCTCACCGACGAGTACATCCGCGTGCGGGAGACGTTCGGCTACGACGACACCGTCCTCGCCACGTTCGCCCGCAACGCCGTCGACGCCTCATACGCGTCCGAAGCCACCAAGACGCTGCTGCACAAGGACATCGATGCCTGGCTCACCACCTGACCTCACCCTGCGCCCGTGGGGCGAGGACGACCTGTGGGTGCTGCGCGCGCAGAACACTCCTGAGGCCCTCGTCCACCTCGGCGGCCCCGAACCCGACGACGCGGTGATCGACCGCCACCGCCGGTACGTCGAGTTGACCTCCACCGGCCGCATGTACGTGATCGAGGACGGCGGCGAGGTCGCGGGATCCATCGGGTACTGGGAGAAGGAGTGGGACGGCCAGACCGTCTTCGAGACCGGCTGGCACGTGCTGCCCCACGCCCAGGGCCGCGGCATCGCCACCCGAGCCGCCGTCCAGATCGCCCGCATCGCCGCCGCCACCGGCACCCACCGCGAGCTCCACGCCTTCCCGCCCGTCACCAACGTCGCGTCCATCGGCGTCTGCCGCAAGGCCGGTTTCACACTCCGCCGCGAATGCGACTTCGAGTACCCCGAGGGCAGCTGGCTGCGCTGCCAGGACTGGTGGCTCCCGCTCACGTCATGACCTCCTGACGCGACGGCACGTAACAGGCGAGGCCGTGCTTCAACGCCAGCAGCGTCACGAGATCCATCAGCCGCTGCGACTCCGGCTCCACGTGCACGATCACCGCGTCCGCACCCGCCGTCAGGTCCCACGGCACCGGCGCACCCGGATCGGGACACGTCTCCAGCAGCTCCCGGTGGAACGCCACCACCGCCGGATCCTCCACCGGCGAGGACCGCAGCTCCGCGTACCGCGCGGCCGCCTCCGCGTACGACGACGGACCAGGAGCCGGCCACACCACGACGTCCATCACGCCACCTTCTCCCCGAGGAACAGTTCACTCAGACGTGGCAACCGGCCGCGGACCTCGGCCGGATCGTCGAAGTCCCACGACACCCCCACCGGATCCGGCGACGACCGCGACGAGTGGCCACGCGCCTCCAGCAGCCGCTCCAGCCCCTCCTCCTGGCCGGTCGCCCGCCGGAACGCCTCACCCGCCACGTAGTCCAGCGACTCCCAGTCCGGCCAGTCCGCGTCCTCCCACGCGTCCACCTCGCCCAGCCCGGCCAGCCGCACCACCGCGGGCACGGCCGCGAGCGCGTCGGCCGAGGCCGCCACCCGCTCGAACACCTCCGGCCCCAGACCCACCAGCCACGCCTGGAAGTAGAAGAACCCGTCGTCCGAGCACAGGCCATCGCACACCACCGCGGCCGCCGCCCAGTGATCCCATGTGTCCACGCGAGATCTCAGCCGATCGAAGTGCACCTGGAAGTCGGCGATGTCACCCGGCGGCAGACCGGCCAGCGCATCGGTCAGCCACTCCAAGCGTTCGTCCTGGTCAGGGGTCTCGTCGCGGGAGCGCTCCACGAGGCCCCAGAAAGCGCTCATGTCCATGCCGCGACCATAGGACCGAGCACCGACAATTTATTGGCGCGAGCCCTCCGCGAGGACTGACTATCCTGTGCACCAAATGGACACCCCGCTCGCTGAACTGCACAAACGCCTACCCGAGCTGATGCTGCGTGATCAACGCAGGCTCGGGCGCCGGATCGACGGCGCACGCAAGGTGAAGGACCCGATGGCCCGGCGCAAGATCGCCGAGGAGATCGCGGGCCTGATCGACGAGGCGCGGCTCCGGCTCGACCTCAAGCGGGAGTCCGTCCCGGTCATCCGCTATCCCGAAGAGCTCCCGGTCAGCCAGAACAAGGGCGACATCAAAGAGCTCATCGCGAACCACCAGGTCGTGATCGTCGCCGGCGAGACCGGCTCCGGGAAGACCACCCAGCTCCCCAAGATCTGCCTCGAGCTCGGCCGCGGCATCAAGGGCCAGATCGGCCACACCCAGCCCCGCCGCCTCGCCGCCCGCACCGTCGCCGAACGCGTCGCCGAGGAACTGGGCACCCCGCTCGGCAGCACCGTCGGCTACAAGGTCCGCTTCACCGACCAGTCCGGCGACAACACCCTCGTCAAGCTCATGACCGACGGCATCCTGCTCGCCGAGATCCAAACCGACCGCGAGCTGAGCCGGTACGACACGATCATCATCGACGAGGCGCACGAACGCAGCCTCAACGTCGACTTCCTCCTCGGCTACCTCAAGCAGCTGCTGCCGCGGCGCCCCGACCTCAAGGTCGTCATCACCAGCGCCACCATCGACCCTCAGCGGTTCTCCCGGCACTTCCGCGACGCGCCGATCATCGAGGTCTCCGGCCGCACCTACCCGGTCGAGGTCCGCTACCGGCCGCTCGGCGAGGATGACGACCAGACCCAGGGCATCATCGACGCCGTCCACGAGCTCCAGCACGAAGGCCCAGGCGACATCCTCGTGTTCCTCTCCGGCGAACGCGAGATCCGCGACACCGCCGACGCGCTCAAGCAGGAGGACATCCGCAACACCGAGATCCTCCCGCTCTACGCGCGGCTCTCGGTGGGGGAGCAGCACCTCGTCTTCCAGCGCCACACCGGACGCCGCGTCGTGCTCGCCACCAACGTCGCCGAAACCTCGCTGACGGTGCCGGGCATCAAGTACGTCATCGACCCCGGCAACGCCCGCATCTCCCGCTACAGCCACCGCCTCAAGGTCCAGCGGCTGCCCATCGAACCCGTCTCCCAGGCCAGCGCCAACCAGCGCAAGGGCCGCTGCGGCCGGGTCAGCGAAGGCATCTGCATCCGGCTCTACTCCGAGGACGACTTCGAGGCGCGCCCGGAGTACACCGACCCGGAGATCCTGCGCACCAACCTCGCCAGCGTCATCCTCCAGATGACCGCCATCGGCCTCGGCGACATCGCCGCGTTCCCGTTCATCGACGGACCCGACAGCCGCAACATCAACGACGGCATCGGCCTGCTCCAGGAACTGGGCGCGATCAACGCCGCCGAGAAGAAGCTCACCCCGGTCGGCCGCAAGCTCGCCCAGCTGCCCGTCGACCCGCGCCTGGGCCGCATGGTCCTGGAAGCCGACACCAACGGCTGTCTGCGCGAAGTCATGATCATCGCCGCCGCGCTGTCCATTCAGGACCCCCGCGAACGCCCCGCGGACAAGCAGCAGGCGGCCACCGAGCAGCACGCCAGGTTCGTCCACGCCGAGTCAGACTTCCTGACCTACCTGAACCTGTGGCAGTACCTCAAGGACCAGCAGAAGGCGCTGTCGTCCAACCAGTTCCGCAAGCTGTGCCGCAACGAGTTCCTCAACTACCTGCGCGTGCGCGAGTGGCAGGACATCTACCTGCAGCTCCGGCAGGTCGCCAAGCAGCTCGGCATGACGCTCGACGAGCAGCCGGGCGACCCGCGCAACATCCACATCTCGCTGCTGTCCGGGCTGCTGTCGCACATCGGCCTCAAGGACGTCCTCAAGAAGGACACGCAGAAGAAGGAACGGCGGCCGATGACCGAGTTCATCGGCGCCCGCAACGCCAAGTTCGCGATCTTCCCCGGCTCCGCGGTGTTCAAGAAGCCACCCCAGTGGGTCATGGCCGCCGAGCTCGTCGAGACGACCAGGCTCTGGGGCCGCATCGTCGCCAAGATCGAACCCGAGTGGGCCGAACGGCTCGGCGAGCACGTCGTCAAGCGCAACTACAGCGAACCGCACTGGGAAGCCAAGCGCGGATCCGTTGTCGCACTGGAGAAAGTCACCCTCTACGGCGTTCCCATCGTCACCGGCCGCAAGGTCGGCTACGGGAGCATCGACCCCGAGCTCAGCCGCGACCTGTTCATCCGCCACGCGCTCGTGCAGGGCGAGTGGACCACCCACCACAAGTTCTTCCACGCCAACCGCGCCCTGCTCGACGAGGTCGAGGAGCTCGAGAACCGCGCCCGCCGCCGCGACATCATCGTCGACGACGAGACCCTCTACGAGTTCTACGACCAGCGCGTCGGCAAGGACGTCGTGTCCGCGCGGCACTTCGACACGTGGTGGAAGAAGTGCCCGGACAAGAACCTCCTCACCTTCACCCGCGAGATGCTCGTCAACGACCGCGCGGACGTCAGCGAGCACCAGTACCCCGACGAGTGGCGCCAGGGTGAGCTGACCCTGCCGCTCAGCTACCACTTCGAGCCCGGCGCCGAGCAGGACGGCGTCACCGTCCAGCTCCCGCTGCCCGCGCTCACCACGCTCGAGGACGACGCGTTCTCCTGGCAGATCCCCGGACTGCGCCACGAGCTCGTCGTCGCGCTCATCCGGTCGCTGCCCAAGCAGATCCGCCGCAACTTCGTGCCCGTCCCCGACGTCGCCACCGCCGTGCTCGCCCGCATCAACCCCGATGAGACCTCCCTGCTCGGCGGGCTCGAACGCGAGCTGCGGGCGCTCACCGGCGTCACCGTGCCGCGCGAGGCGTGGCAGTTCGACCAGGTGCCCGACCACCTCAAGCTCACCTTCCAGATCGTCGACGCCGACAACCGCAAGCTCGCCGAGGGCAAGGACCTCGCCGCGCTGAAGGACCAGCTGCGCCAGGAGGTCCGCGAAACCCTCTCCGCCGCCGCCGGACACCTCGAACGCACCGGCATCACCACCTGGGACATCGGGACGCTCCCGCGCACCATCGAGCAACGCCAGGCCGGCATCACCGTCACCGCCTACCCGACGCTCGTCGACCAGGGCGACAGCGTCGCCATCAAGGTCCTCGACACCCCCGGCCGCCAGGCGTACGCGATGCGCCGCGGCGTGCGCAGACTGCTGCTGCTCAACCTCAACTCCCCGGTGAAGATGTTGCAGCGCAACCTCGACAACGCCGCCAAGCTCGTGCTCACCCGCAACCCGCACGGCGGCGTCGCGCAGCTGCTCGCCGACTGCATCTCCTGCGCCGTCGACCGGCTCATGGGCGAACCCGCGTGGGACGAGGCCGCCTACACCAAGCAGATCGCCAAGGTCCGCGCCGCGCTCAACGACACCACCTGGGTCGTCGTCCAGGAGGTCCGCAAGGTCCTCGAGATCGCGCAGGACGTCGAGCTGAAGCTCAATGCGCTCAAGGGCGCGGACGCGTCCAAACAGGACATTCGTGCGCAGTACAACGCGTTGGTGTACAACGGTTTCGTGACGGCCACCGGCTACGACCGGCTGCACGACCTCGGCCGCTACCTGCGCGGCATCGAACGGCGGATCGAGAAGCTGCCGCAGAACGCGGCGCGCGACCAGGAGTGGACCGACCGCGTCCACCAGGTGCACGCCGAGTACCGCGAACTGCGCTCCCAGAGCCCGGCCGACGAACCCGCGCCCGAGCTCGACGAGATCCGCTGGATGATCGAGGAACTGCGGCTGTCGTACTTCGCGCAGACCGTCGGCACCGCCTACACCGTCTCCGACAAGCGCATCTTCAAGGCGCTCGACGCGGTACCGCTGTAGTCCCGTGCGCAGACGACTCGTCGTGGCGCTGGTCGTCGTCCTGGTGCTCGCCTGCGCGGTCATCGGCGCCGACCGGCTGGTGAACGCCAGGACGTTCCAGCTCGGCGGCGACCTCGTGCACCGCGTCGAGACGGCGGAGAAGGTCGTCGCGCTCACCTTCGACGACGGCCCCAGCGACAAGACCGAGTCCGTGCTGGACGTCCTGCGCGAACAGCAGGTGCGGGCGACGTTCTTCCTCGTCGGCACGGACCTGCACGCACAGCCCGCGCTGGGCCGCAAGATCGTCGCCGACGGCCACCAGGTCGGCAACCACAGCTACACCCACTCCCGCATGGTGTTCACCGGATCCGGCACGGTCGCGTCCGAGATCGAACGCACCGACGCCGAGGTCCGCGCCGCCGGCTACCAGGGCGACATCCACTTCCGGCCGCCGTACGGCAAGAAGCTGTGGACCCTGCCGCGCTACCTCGCCGAACACCACCGCACCACGATCATGTGGGACGTCGAGCCCGAGACCGACCCCGGCATCGCCGGTGACGCCGACGCCGTCGTCCGCGCCGTCGCCGAGACCGTGCGGCCGGGCTCCATCGTGCTGCTGCACCCGATGAACGAGTACAACAAGGCCACCGTGACCGCGTTGCCGCGCATCATCAGCGAACTGCGCGGCCAGGGCTACCGGTTCGTCACCGTGGACGAACTGCTGCGGCTGCGCTGAGAGCCAGCGGCACCCACACCAGCCACGCCAGGCTGACGAAGCTGAAGTGGTACAACGCGGCGGTCGACGCCAGCAGCACCGCCCACGTGACCACCAACGCCATCGCGAACCCGTGCGGCCGCGCGCGAGCCGCCAGCACCGGCGTGACCGGTGTGGTCAGCGCGAGCAGCACCGGAGGCAACACGAGCACCAGCGACGGCAGGCTCTCCGCCGCCACGACCGTGCTCGCGGACGCGACCACCTGGCCCATCAGCACGAGGAACAACACCGCCACGGCCACCCCGCACGCCATCAGCGCAGCGCCCCGCCAGTCGACTCGGCCGCCGCTGAACGTCAGCTGCGCGTCCCGCCGCACGACCACCCCGGCGACACCCGCCGCCACGCACAACCCCGCCCACCCGAGCGGCGCGGCCCAGAACCCCACGTTGTACGGGGCGAATCCGCCCGTGGCCAGCTCCCCGATGACCACACCCCAGCCCCACGACGACACCGTCGCGGTCGCCACCAGCACGCCCAGCCCCGCCGCCCGCGCACCGGCCAGCAGGCAACCACCGGCCAGGAGCGCCGCCACCGCCATCGGCGTGAAGTACCACAGCACCACCGGACTCGTGACGAACAACGGATCGCCGTAGGTGTACGGCGCCAGCTGCGTCACCAGCAGCAACGCCCCAGCGATCAACGACAGGGTCGCGCACCGCCGGACCAGCTGGTCCGGACGGGCCGATGGCCTGGAGGTCTCGCGCAGCGGCTGCGGAGCTGCCGAGTGCGATTGGCCGTGTGCCGGGGAATGCGGTGTCTCGCGAACCGGCTGCGAAACCGCCGCTTGCGATCGGCCAGGTACCGCGGACTGCGGTGCGTCGCGCGGTGGCTGCGGGGCCGCTGAGTGATCTGGTGGCGGCGCGGTCGCTGGTGGCCCGTCGACCGGCCGTTGCGCTCCCTGGGCCTCGCTCGCGGGCTGTCGGCGCTGCTGCTGCGGCGGCGTGCCGGCCAGGTTCTGCCGGGGTCGTGCCGTCGGACTGCCCCCGGCGTGCGGCACTCGCGCAGTCGGCGGGATCCCGGCCTCCGTGCGGGGCTCGGTCAACTCACCCGTCAGGTGTTCGGGAGCGGAGAGCCCCACGGCCTCGGGCCGCTGCTCCGGCACCTGGGGCACGTCGGCGCGCGCAGGCTCCGGGACCGGCGTCTCCACGGCGATCACAGCCACCGACGCGTCTCCGGTGGGCCCGGTGAACACGACCCGCCCGTGCGACACGCCGGGAGGCACCCGCCGCACCGACACCGACCACCCGTCACCCGCCTCCGCCACCACGATCCACGCCTCGGACGCGGCAACTGAGCACGCGCGAGCCAGCGGCGGCCCGCTCAACGACACGACCTGCGGCGAGGCCTCGGAGAACCGCAGCTCCTCCACCGAAGGCCGCACCGCCACATCGCTCAACGCCTCCGAAGCGGCGGCGGCGACGTTCGCGATGTCCGTCCGGGCCATCCCGGTCAACGCCTCGAACGCCCCCGCGGCCACCTCCAGGTTGGGACTGCGCAACCGGGAGCGCAGCTCGGCCACCGCACCCAGGCGCGTGAACATGTTCGGATCGGACGTCGCGGCGGCCAGGTCGGCGGGCATCGGCAACGGCTTGATCCGCCGCCGCCCCGACCGCGCCAGGTACAGCTCGCCCTGCATCTCGATGTCACGACTGGGCGTCTGGTTCGGGTTGTTCTGCCGCACCTGCTCGAACACGTAGTCGTACAGCTCGTTGAGCGAGATCAGTCCGTCCTCGTCGCGGTCGGCCTCACCCGTCGACAACCCGCGCACCAGCGCGGAGGTGAACACCGACGGCGCGGCGTGCTCCTCGGCCAGCTGGTCGCCCTCGAACGCGTACTCCATCGAGTTCGACGCGGTGATCACCGCACGGCCCCGGCCGCCGGCGAGGCTGTCGAGCACCGCCACGTCACCGGCCGCCCGCACCGACACGCCCTCGCTGAACGCGCCGCCGTAACAGCAGTCGAGCAGCAGCACGATGCTGCGCGACCGGCTCACCCGCATGCAGCGCCGCACGAAGTCCGCGGGCACCGCCGTCGAACCCAGCCGGTGCGGACGCGTGTTGCGCGCCGCGAAGTACAGCTCGCCGGACTCGCTCTTCACGCCGTGGCACGAGAAGTGCAGCAGCAGCACGTCGTCCGGCTCGCCCTCGAGGAACAGGTCCTCGATGCGTTCCTGCACGACGTTCGCCGTCTCGTTGCGCACGACCTCGACCTCGAAGTCGCTGACCCGGCGATCACCCAGCACCTCGGCCAGCGCGGCCGCGTCGGCGGCGGGGGAGCGCAGCGCGGAGAGCCCCGAGTGGTCGTACTCGGAGTTCGCGACGATCAGCGCCCGCCGCCTGCCCATCAGGTGTGCCTGCCGACGAACAGCGCCACCAGCCGCTCCTGCTCCTCACCGGACGCGTCGGCGATCTCCAGCACGTCGCCGTCGATCTCGACGCGCACCGCCCGCTGCACCGGTCTGCCCCGGCCCAGCCACATCCGGACGGCCGTGACGATGGTCTGCAACGCGGTGGCGGACTGGCCGAGCGTCACCATCAGCCCGCCGACCGTGGCCACGTCCAACGCGCGTGACCCGGCGGGCGGCGGGCCCGCCGGGAGTGCGGTCACCGCGCGCACGTCCAGCTGAAGGAGTTCCTCACGCAGGTACCCGGTCACCTGGTCGAGGCGCTCGGCGTCCGCCCCGCGCTCGGCGAGGTGCAGTCTGAGGTTCATGTAGCGCCTCCTCACCTGGATCTCGCGTGAGGAGGTCAATCCGTTTCAGGTGTGCCCGCCCAGGCGGCCTAACCGGCCGCCACCGCGTACAGGAACCAGGTCGAATGTGGCAGCCACTGCTCCAGCCACCGCCAGTCGGTGTTCGGTCCGGACGACGCCACACCCGGATCCCACTCGATGCCCCGGCCGTCCGCCGCGCGCCCGGTGATGCCGTTGACGATGCCGCCCGCCGCGCGGATCCACCGCCACGACCCGGTCGGCGAGCCGTCCGGGTACTCGAGGTACACCGGCGCCCGCCTGCCCTGGCCCTCCAGCATGCACACGTCGAACGGGTTCAGCCCGACGATCCAGTTCAGCTGGTCGGCCGCGTACCCGCGCAGGCGCGTCGCGAACGCCGCGTCGAACCGCGGAGCCGCGAGCCGGGCGGCGGTGGCCATGGACGCCAGCCGCGCGTTCTCGCCCTGCCACCACGAGCCCGCCGCGTCGTGCGGGAAGAAGAACCCGCTGAACCGCTGGCCCGAGGCGGTCTGCACGAGCTGGCGGCCGTAGCCGAACGGGTTCGCCACCTCACCGGTGATCGACAGCTCGAACTCCAGCGACCGCCGCACCACCGCCAGCACCGGCGCCGGGTCCGCGGCGATCGACGCGTACGCCAGCAGCGACACCACGGGCATGCCCGCGTCCGACGGGTGGAAGTACGGGCGGTCCTTGTCGTCGGCGCGCCAGTAGTCCCGATAGGACTGCCACGACACCAGCCGCGCCGTCAACGACGACGCCCGCGCGCTCGCTGCTTCCAGGTACGCGGCCTTCTTCGTGGCCTTGAACAGCTCGACGGCCGCGAGCAGCGCGTTGTAGTCGTCCTGGATGTTCTCCTTGCCGTCGTTGGTCAGCCGCAGGTTGTTGACCTGCAACCACGCGAACGCCGACTCGGCCGCCGCCACGTGCGCGGGCCCGCCCGCCCGTGCCAGCGCGGCGATCGCCACGCCGCAGCCCTCGCGGAAGTTCAACGGCCCCTTGCGCAGGAAGCGCTTCTTCGGGTCGACGCTGATGTCGTCCTCCTGCGGCTGCCGCACCGACCCGTAGAACGAGGCGTCCGGCATCTTCACCCGCACGAGGTAGTCCGCCCCGTACATCGCCTCGTCGAGCAGCAGCTCCCGCAGGTGCACGAAGTTCGGGTCGCCGCGCCGCACCAGCTCGTCGTGCGCCGCGAACAGCACCCACGCCGTCAACGGCAGCTGCAGCGTGTTGCAGAACGAGTACCGCGACAGCTGCGTGAAGTGCTTCGACCAGTCCGCAGCCGCGTCGTACCAGCCGCCGTGCGCGTCCACCCGCACCGCCGGATCCGGCTCGTAGGGCAGGTTCCGGTCGACCTGGTCGTACTCGCCGAACGAGCGCGAGTCGCGGAAGAACCGCACCACGTGGTGCAGCGTGTGCCGCTCCAGCACCAGCGCGTCGATCAGGAACGGCCGGGAGCCGAATCCGTCGGACCCAGCGCCATCGACCCGCAGCGCGTACTCGCCCGGTTTCGTGAACGACGAGAAGTCCACCACCGAGTAGTGCGACGGGATCTCCGGGAAGTGGTTGGCCTGCCAGTCCGCGACCGGCCCCACCCGGCGCGCCGTGCCGCGGTGCACGACCGCGCCGCTGCCGTACTCGACCAGCTCGAACCGGTACGTTCCCGGCCGCTGGCCCGCGATCACCGCCCGCTTCGGCCCGGACGCCTCGTAGCCCACGTTGTTCGTGAACACCACAGCACGAGCCCCGCCTGCGGAGGCGGTGCCGGGAAACGCGAGCGCACCCGCCACCCCGGCCGATCCCAGCAGAAAACCACGCCGCCCAGTACTCACCGCACACTCCCCATCACGCTAGGAGACGGCGGCGGCACTCAACCTAGTCAGGCTCGGGGCGTGAAAGGTACGACCACCACGGTGATGTTGTCGTGACCGCCTGCTTCCAGCGCGACCTTCACGTACTCGTCCGGCCCGCAGTCGGCCAGCGGCAGCAGGTCCTCGACGTCCGGCCGGTAGTTGTGCAGACCGTCGCTGCACAGCAGGAACACGCCGCTCTCGGTGGGCTTGAACGTCGTCACCGACGGCACGACCTGACCGGCGTCGGCGCCGATCCACCGCGACAGCACGTGCGCGCGCCGGTCGGTCTTGGCCTCCTCCTCGGTCAGCACGCCCTCCGCGACGAGCTGCGCCGCCCACGTGTCGTCCTTGGTGAGCTGCGCCGACGTGTCGCCCGCGAGCCAGTAGACGCGGCTGTCGCCGACCCAGCCGACCGTGACGTCCTCCTCGGTGGTCACCACCGACACGAACGTGCACGACGGCGCCACGCCGCCACCGTTCTCCGGCCCGTCGAGCTGCTCGACCGACAGGCACGCCGCCGACACCGCGTCGATCGTCGCCTGCTCCGGGTCCGAGCCGTCGATCAGCGCGTCCACCAGCACGTCGGTCGCCGCGTCCGCTGCGGCCTGGGAGGCCTGCTCGGCGCGTTCCGAGGACGCCACGCCGTCGCACACGACCGCCGCGATGCCCTTGCCCGCGACGACGCCGAACGCCATGGAGTCCTCGTTGCGGGCGCGTCTGCGGCCGCGGTCCGAGACACCGGACACCTGCCCGAGCGTGTACTCCACCCGGTCACGCGCGGCCGGCTGGTGCCGTCCGCACTGGGTGCAGTAGTGCTCGTCGTCGATGTCGGGCGAGGCGCACAGGATGCACGTCGCCTCGGCCGGGCCGGTCGGACCACCGATCGGGGTCCGTCGCACGAGCAGGTTGCGCCCGCACGCCTCGCAGAACCGATCGTCCATCGAGATCGGTTCCAGGCATTCGGGGCAGTTCGGGGTGTCCATCAAACCAACGTCCTAGGCCTCACCGCGTTCGCGCGGTCCACCAATGCGATCCGTTCCTCCGGCGTCGCCGCGAACCGAGCCTGGGTGCGGTAGCACCGCTCCAGACCCAGCCGAAGCTCGTGTTCGGACAGTGCACAGTCCAGCACCCTGCTCGGACACGCCGAATTGCGGGTCACCCAGTCGAACGCGGCCGCCAGCAACTCACCTGTTAGCTGAGCCATCCTCGGCACGTCCAGATCGAGCGAGTCAAGCCGCTGACCAGCGGCGACGAGGTCGTCCTCGGTCGGGTCGTCGATCATCGCGCGCACCGCCGCGACCTGAGCGGCGACGTGCTGGCTCGACGTGTCCGGCACGTCGAGCAGAACCTGGACCGCGTGCTGGCGGTCACCGCGGGCCATCGCGACCCGCGCCAGACCGAACGCCGCGCTCACGTACGAGTGGTCCGTGCGCCACACCAGCTCGTAGAAGTCGGCCGCGTCCGCGTCGCCGACGGCCTCCGCGCACACCGCGATCGCCAGCTTCGGTGCCGCCTCACCCGGCACCCGGTCGCACACCGCCTCGAAGTGCCCGCGCGCCTTGTCCGGCTCCCGCGCCACCAGCGCCGCGAGACCCCGGTACCAGTCCGGCCGCCAGTCCTCCGGGTCGATCTCCGACTCGTCGAACATCGACGGCGCGGTGATCCCGTCCAGTTCGGACAACGCCGCCGCCACGTCACCGGACTCGATCAGCACCCGCACGATCCGCAACCGCACCTCGACCGTGTACTCCGGCGCCTTGCGCAACCCCGCCGGGTCGGACGTGGTCGCGGTCGCCAGCCACGACGCGGCCGCGTCGGAGGTGTCCACCCGCGGCGCGGGCAACGCGGCGGCCACCGCGGCGAGGTCCATGCGCGTGTTGTCCACCCCGAACCGCCGCCGCTCCGGGGTGAACCGCGTCGACGGGCCGGGGCGCTGCTCGCCGTCCTCGATCGCCAGCACCTCGCGCAGCACACCCGTCAGCTGCTCGGCCATCTCCTCCGCCGAGGAGAACCGCAGCTCGGGGTTCGGGTCCGTGGCGCGCAGCAACAGCCGGTGGAACGAGCCGAACCGCGCGAGCAGCGGCTCCTCCTCCGGCGTCGGCAGCCGGTCCTTGCACTTGCCGCGGAAGTCGAACGGGAAGCACATCACTGCCAGCGCCCGGCCCACGGTGTAGATGTCGGAGAACACCGACGGTCCGATCGTCCCGATCTCCGGCGCCTGGTAGCCGACCGTGCCGTAGATGGGGGAGTGGTGGTCGTCGATCCGCCGCACCGCGCCCAGGTCGATCAGCTTCAGCTGCTCCTCGGTCTGGATCACGTTGTCCGGCTTGAAGTCGCAGTACAGCAAGCCCACGCCGTGCAGATAACCCAGCGCGGGCAGTATCTCCAGCACGTACGCGATCGCCTGCGCCAACGGCAGCGCCTCGTCGCCGTTGCCATCGCGGCGGCGCGCGGTGATCATGTCCTTGATGGACTGACCGCCCACGTACTCCATGACGATGTAGTCGACGAGGTTGCCGGTCTGGCGGTCCGCGTGCCGGATGAAGTTGTGGATCTTGACGATGTTCGGGTGCTCGACCTCGGCCAGGAAGCGGCGTTCGGCGAGCGACGCGGCCAGCGCGTCCGCGTCACCGGAGTCCAGCAGGCCCTTGAGCACCACCCAGCGGTCGCTCACCGCGTGGTCCAGCGCCAGGTAGATCCAGCCCAGCCCGCCGTGCGCGAGACAGCCGAGCACCTCGTACTGGTCGTGCAGCACCTCGCCCGGCGCGAGCTTCGGCGTGAACGAGTACCGGTGACCGCACTGCGGGCAGTAGCCCTCGACCCGGCCCGGCCTGCCGTCGCGGACCCGGCCGACGCCCTTGGCGCAGCGGCTGCAGAACCGCTTCGCCTCCGGCACCTCCGGATCGGTCAGCACCGCGGTCTTCGGGTCCCGGTACGGCACCCGCGGCACCTCGACCAGCCCGGCGCCGAGCCTGCCCCGGCTCACCGAACGGGTGGAGTTGCGGCGCGACCGGCCCGACGACGAGGTGGTCGCCACGGACCACGGCGCGGTGCCGGGACACGTGGACGGACCGGTGTCCGGAAGTTCCCCCGACTGCGTCTCCTCTGTCATCTGCCACCCCCTCTCAGTCCCGATAACGAGCGACAGGCGGTGAGGGTGCCGGACCCAGCGGACCGAGCCACCGCTGGTAGAGGGCTACCCAGCTGCCGTCGCGTCGCATCTCCTCCAGCACGCCGTTCGCGAACCGGACGAGGTCCTCCTGCCCCTTGGGCACCGCGATGCCGTACGGCTCCTCGGTGAACCGGTCACCGACGACCTCGGTGTACGGGTCCTGCGCCGCCAGGCCGGCCAGGATCGTGTCGTCCGTCGAGATCGCGTCCACCTGGATCTGCTGGAGCATCACCAGGCAGTCGGTCCAGTTCGGCACGGACACCGCGTTCGCGCCGCGCGCCGTCACGTTGGCCAGCGACGTCGAGCCTGAGGTCGCGCAGACCTTCTTGCCGCGCAACGACTCCACCCCGGTCACCCCGGAGTTGCGGCGCACCAGCACCCGCTGCCCCGCCTGGTAGTAGACGGCGGAGAAGTCGACGTCGGTGAGCCGCGAGCAGGTGATCGTCATCGTGCGGACCACCACGTCCACGTCGCCGTTCTTCAACGCCGGGATGCGCCCGGCGCTCGTGACGATCTTGAACTGCACCTTCGACGGGTCACCGAAGATGGCCTGCGCCAGCCTGCGGGCCAGGTCGACGTCGAAGCCCTCGATCTCGCCGGTGAACGAGTTGCGGAACCCCATCAGGTAGGTGTTCTGGTCGACGCCCGCGATGAGCCTGCCCCTGGCCGCGATCTTCGCCATCGTCGACCCGGCCGGCATCTGCCCGGCCGCCGGCTGCACCGCAGCGGGCCGCAGGCTGGCCGTGGCGTCGCAGCTCGGCGGGTTGGCCGCCGACGTCGTGGGCGGCACGGAGACGTCGCTCGCCTCGGGCGGTGACGGCGCGGCCGCCTCACGCGGCGTGATCCGGGTCGGCTCCGTCGGCCCCACCGAACACGCGGTGAGCGCCGCGGCGAGCAGTGCGACGGCGAGTCTCATCGGTACTCCTTGAGCCGCTGCCACAACCCCATCGACGACCCGACCGCGCTCACCAGCGCGAGCGCCAGCACCCCGACGGCCGTGCCCACCAGCGCACCCCGTGCCGCCGCGATCTCACCGCTGAACCCCTGCCGCGCCAGCCCGATCGCCCGCACCAGATCCGCGTCCAGCTCGTCGAAGGACGGCTCCGCGATCAACGCGACCGCCTCGTTGTACTGCCCCGCGTCGTCGGCCTCCCTGATCCGCTGGTGCGTCGCCTGCCAGTCCATGAAATGCCGCGACGCCGAGTCGACCTCCGCGCTCGGCGCGATCTTCCTCGCCTGGCCCAGCAGCCCTTCGAGCTTCTCCGACACCTCGACGTAGCTCTTCTCGTAGTTCTGCCCGCTGCCGCGCGCCACCAGCGTCAGCGTCTCGTCGCTGCGGGCGGTCAGCGTGGCGATCCGCGCGTCCACCAGCACCCCGACCCGGCTCGACCCGCCGCTGCGGCTGTCGCCGACGTCGTTGATCACGATCACCGCGGACAACGTGACCCACACCAGCGACACGAACGCCGCGCCCGTCGCGACCAGCAGCCCGACGTTGAGCAGCCGGTTCGTCCGGCGCGTCAGGTACGCCTGCGCCAGCCCGAGCGCAACGAGCGCCAGCAGCCCGAGCAGCACCTCCGACACGGGGAACCGCGCCGCCCGGTCCTGCGCCTGCGCCACCCCGTCCGACTCGGCCCGGTACAGCTCCTGCGCCGCGGGCAGCAGCTGGTTGCGCATCATCCCCGACGCTTCGCGCAGGTACGCCGCCCCGACCGGGAATCCCTGCCGGTTGTTCGTGCGCGCCGTCTCGATCAGTCCGGTGTAGACCGGCAGCTGACTGGCCAGCGTCGCGGTGAGCTCCGGGTGCGACGCCGTCGCACGGGAGAGCGCCGCCTGCGCCTGCGCGATGTCCGTCTCGTAGCGCGCCCGCAGGTCCACCGGCTCGAGCCCGCCGGAGAGGAACGCGCTCGCCGCCGCCGCGTCGGCGTCCTGCAGCGACCGGTACACCTCCTGCGCCGCGTGGGCCAGCGGCTCACTGCGCGTCGCCAGCTCCTCCAGCGCCGCCGCGCGGTTGATCACGCTCATCGCGGTGAGGCTGCCCGCGATGAAACTCGCGGCGATCAGGAGCAGCGCGATCAGGCTCAACCGGCCGGGCGTGGAGCGTGCCAGGCCGGTGACCCGCCGCAGCATCGCCTCACGAGGCTGCTCAGTCTCGATCACCACGGCGTAAGGGTAAGCACTCGAGTGACATCGCGGGGGCACGACGCGACTTGCATTGCCGCCCTATCAGCCGCGCGTGGTGACCAGCTGTTCCACGCCGTCCAGAATCCGCTCCAGCCCGAACTCGAACGCGTGCTCGGGGGAGTAGGCGCTGCTGTGCAGCTCCCCGACGGCGTTCCCGACGCGAGCGGCCAGCGGATACCGGCCGGGGTCGAACACCTTCATCAGGAACGGCGCGGCGGCGTCCCACCACTGCTGGTCGGTCAGGCCGGTCTCGCGTTCCGTCTGCGACGCGCCGGCCAGGCCGCGGGCGGCGTTCTGCACGTGGCCGAGCACGAGGTTGACGACGGAGTCCATCTCGACGTCGGTCAGGCCGATGCCGTCGACGGCGCGCAGCTCGTAGTCGTACTTCGCCGCGACCTGCGGGCCCAGCACCGTCCGGTTGGGCGCGACCTGCATCAGCCACGGGTGCCGCCGGTACATCCCCAGGTTCTCCCGCGCGATGTACGTCAGGTGCGCACGCCAGCCGTCGAACTCCTCAGCGCGGCCCGTCTCGCCCGCCACCGTGTCGACCATGACGTCGACCAGCTCGCCCTTGCCGGGCACGTAGGTGTAGAGCGACATCGTCCCCACGCCCAGCGACTCGGCGACCCGGCGCATCGACAGGGCGCGCAGGCCCTCGCCGTCGGCGATCTCGATGCCCGCGCGCACGATCCGGTCCACGCTCAGGTCCGGCTTGCCCTTGCGGCTCGTGCGCTCCTGGGTGCGCCACAGCAGGGCGAGCGTGCGGGCCGGGTCCCCGCTGCCGGTGTGTTCGATCACGAGCGCCACCCTAGCGTACCGTATGGTGTACGGTACAGAGTATGGTCGACAGGTTCGAGGCGGCGGACCCGCCGCGTCTGGGGTGCATCGACGGACGGCCGGTCGGGGAGGCGATACCCGCGCTGCTCGCCGACCACGGCTACTGGGGTGTGGCGACGGCGACCGCGTTGCAGCTGGTCGCGCGCGGGCGAATCGTGCCGGGGGTGTCCCCGCGAGGGCATGACACGTGGCGGATCGGGCCGCTCGACCCGCAGGACGAAGCGCACCTGCGCGAGTTCGCCACCGACTACGAGGAGCTGCGCCGGTTCCTCGACGCGGTGGCCGACACGCTGCCCCGCGAACCCGGCGAAGGACCGTTCGCCGGCACCGAGGTGCACGACGTCGGCGAGCTGCGCGAGTGGGCCGACGACCAGCTCCGGATCTCGCTGCGCATCGAGACCGACGACCGGATGCGGTTCCGCGCGGTCGTCCAGCACCACCTGACCGAGTTCGAGGCGATGCTCGCCGTCCGCCGCGCCGCACGCGTGTGGCCACCCCTGGAGAGGCTGCTCGAACAGCAGCGCCTCGACCCGCTCGACCTCACCGACGACGAGGTGCTCGAACTGCTCACCGCGCCGAGCATCGAGGTGCATTGGCCCCGTGAGCTGCTCACCGACGTCAAAGCCCGCGCGGTCATCTCGGCGACCAGCGAGTTCCGGCTCGGTGAGCTGTTCCAGCTCGACTGGCAGATCGCGCTGCGGGGTGACCCGCTCACCGGCACCGAGCTGGACCAGCTCGCCGAAGCCACCCGCCCGGTCGTGCGGCTGCGCGACCAGTGGGTGCTCGTCGACCCGGCCATCGCCCGCAAGGCCCGCGAGAAGCTGCGGCCGATCACCGCCGTCGACGCGCTCGCCGCCGCCCTCACCGGCACCACCACCATCGACGGCGCCGAAGCGGAGGTCGCGCCGAGCGTGCTGCGCGACGTGCTGGCCGAGATCAAGCCCGTGCCCCAGCCGGACGGACTCGAGGCCACGCTGCGCGAGTACCAGCTGCACGGCCTGAGCTGGCTCGCCCACCTGACCGGCCTCGGGCTCGGCGCCTGCCTCGCCGACGACATGGGACTCGGCAAGACGATCACCCTCATCGCACTGCACCTGCACCGCGACGACCAACACCCGACGCTCGTCGTCTGCCCGGCCTCACTGCTGGGCAACTGGGAACGCGAGATCCGAAGGTTCGCGCCCGGCACACCGGTCAGCCGCTACCACGGTCCAGGAAGGACGGTCGCGCGCGAAGGCTTCGTCCTCACCACCTACGGCACCATGCGCGTCGACGCCGAAGTCCTCGCCCGGCACCAGTGGGGCATGGTCGTCGCGGACGAGGCCCAGCACGTCAAGAACCCCACGTCCGGCACCGCCCGAGCACTGCGCACGATCCCGGCGACCGCTCGGGTCGCGCTCTCCGGCACACCCGTCGAGAACAACCTCTCCGAGCTCTGGTCCATCCTGGACTGGACGACGCCGGGACTGCTCGGCCCGCTGCGCAGGTTCCGCGCCCGCTGGCCCGAACCCGACGCCACCCTCGCCCGCCTGATCAGGCCGTTCCTGCTGCGCCGCCGCAAGTCCGACCCCGGCATCGCGCCCGAGCTGCCCAGCAAGACCGAGACCGAGCAGCCCGTGCCGCTCAGCCAGGAACAGGCCGTCCTCTACGAGGCGCTGGTCCGCGAGATCCTCGACCAGATCGCCGCCACCACCGGCATCGCCAGGCGCGGGCTCGTGCTCAAGCTCCTCACCGGACTCAAGCAGATCTGCAACCACCCGTCGCACTACCTCAAACGCGAGCTCACCGGCCGGTCCGGCAAGCTCGACCTGCTCGACGAACTGCTCGACACGATCCTCGCCGAGGACGGCTCGGTGCTCGTGTTCACCCAGTACGTCGACATGGCCCGCCTGCTCGAAACCCACCTCGGCAGGCGCGGCATCACCACCAGGTTCCTGCACGGCGGCACGCCCGTCGCCCGGCGCGAGGAGATGGTCCGCGAGTTCCAGAACGGCCACGTGCCCGTCTTCCTGCTGTCGCTCAAAGCCGCGGGCACCGGCCTCAACCTCACCCGCGCCGACCACGTCGTGCACTACGACCGCTGGTGGAACCCCGCCGTCGAGGACCAGGCCACCGACCGCGCCTACCGGATCGGCCAGACCAGGCCCGTCCAGGTGCACAAGCTCGTCGCCGAAGGCACCGTCGAGGACCGCATCTCCGAGATGCTCACCCGCAAACGCGACCTCGCCGACGCCGTCCTCACCAGCGGCGAGTCGGCGCTCACCGAACTCACCGACGCCGAACTGTCCGAACTGGTCGCACTCAGGAGCGAAGCATGAGCGCCCGCGGCTTCACCGCGTTCCCCAAGACGACCCGGCGCGGCGCGAAGACGTGGTGGGGCAAGGCGTGGATCAAAGCACTCGAGGACACCTCGCTCGACCCCGCGCCGCTCAAGCTCGGCCGCCGCTACGCCCACGCGGGCGTCGTCGGACCCATCACCGTCTCACCGGGACGGATCGCCGCCGTCGTCCACGACGAGGACACCGTCTACAGCACCGCGGTGTTCGTCGAGGAGATGACCGACCTCCAGTGGAAGCGGTTCCTCGACCGCGTCGCCGCACAGGCCGGGCACATCGCCGCACTGCTGGACAACGACATGCCGCGCGACCTCGTCGCCTCCGCGGAGGACGCCGGCGTGCGACTGCTGCCCGGCATCGGCGACCTCGAACCCGAGTGCGACTGCCCCGGCTGGGAACTCCCGTGCCGGCACGCCGCCGCACTCGCGTTCCAGGTGTCGTGGCTGCTCGACGCCGACCCGTTCGTCCTGCTGCTCCTGCGCGGCCGCGGCGAGTCCGAACTGCTCGCCGAACTACGCCAGCACACCAGAACACCTGTGGTGGTCGACCTCCTACCAGCGCGTCCACTGCTCCCGGCGACCACCACAGATGTGGTGCTGCACGGGGAAACGCCGCCCGGACACGACCCCGAACACCTCCGGCAGCTCGTCGAGCGCGCCGCGCGAAAGGCCCGCGCGCTGCTCGGGGCAACCTGATCGGCGGCTGATGCGTCGGCAGTAGGTGATCACCGAGAAGCAGAAGATGCTCAGCGGCCAGCTCTACCGGGACAGCTGCCCCGAGCTCATCGCCGAACGCCGCCGCGCCCAGTCCCTCGTGGACAGGTTCAACGCCTGCCCCGAGGACGAGCGCCACGGTGTGCTGGCCGAACTGTTCGGCCACATCGGGGACGGCTCGTGGGTCATGCCGCGGCTCCAGGTCGACTACGGCACCCAGATCAGCGTCGGCGCCAACAGCTTCCTCAACTACGACGCGATCCTCATGGACTGCGCCCCGATCACCATCGGCGACGACGTGTCGATCGGGCCGCGCGCGCAGCTGCTCACCGCGCTGCACCCGATCGAGGACCACGAGCTGCGCAGGCAGCGCTTCGAGACCGCCGCGCCGATCACGATCGGCGACAACGTGTGGCTCGGCGGCGGCGTCATTGTCTGCGCCGGCGTCACCCTCGGGGCCGACACGGTGATCGGCGCGGGCAGCGTCGTCACCCGCGACATCCCGGCCAAGGTGCTCGCCGCTGGATCGCCGTGTCGCGTGATTCGGGACCTCTGACCAGCTGAGACGGTCGTTTCGTCGCAAAAGAAAATCATGCTACGCATGGAGCGTGGTCAGTCGGAGACAGTTCCTCGCAGCCCCTGCCGCGGTGTGGCTCGCGCGTGGCGCCATCACCCCACCGGACTTCCCCGAGCACGTCGAGATCCGGCCGGAGGCGTACGCCAACTGGGACGGCACCATCACCACCGGCCCGCTCTGGACGTGCGTCCCGCGCACCACCACCGACGTCGTCACGGTCGTCAACTGGGCGCACCGGCACTCCTACACCGTCCGCGCCCAGGGCCTGCGGCGCGGCTGGTCGCCGCTCACCGTCGCACCCGGCCAGCGCGGCGACGTGCTGCTCGTCGACACCACCCAGCACCTCACGGCCATGAGCGTGTCAGGCGACCAGGTGCGCGTACAGGCGGGCGCGACCATGGAGAGCCTGCTCGAGCACCTCGCCGGGCACGGGCTCGGGCTCACCGCGGCACCCTCGCCCGGCAGCCTCACCGTCGGCGGCGTGCTCGCCGTCAACGGCCACGGCTCAGCGATCCCGGCACGCGGGGAGCGGGTCGCGGCCGGGCACACGTTCGGCTCGCTCGCCAACGCCGTGCTCGCACTCACCGCGGTCGTGTGGGACGGCGCGAAGTACGCGGAACGCACGTTCCGCCGCGACGAGGCCGACTGCGCCGCGTTCCTCACCCACCTCGGCCGCGCGTTCGTCACCGAGGTGACGCTGCGCGCTGGGCCCGACCAGAACCTGCACTGCCGCAGCCACCTGGACGTACCCGCGGCCGAGCTGTTCTCCGCCACGCCGGGGCCGCGGTCGTACTCGACGCTGCTCGACCGGGCGGGCCGGGTCGGGGTCATCTGGTTCGCCTTCACCGACAAGCCGTGGGTGCAGGTCTGGGAGGTGTCGCCGACCCGCCCGGCGCTGTCCCGGCCGACGCAGGGTCCGTACAACTACCCGTTCACCGACAACCTCCCACCGGACGTCGCCGACCTCGCGAAACGCATCGTGCAGGGCAAACCCGACCTCGCCCCGGCGTACGGCAACGTCCAGCGACTGGCGATCGGCGCCGGGCTCACCGCCACGGCGGCCTGGGACCTGTGGGGCCCGTCGCGGCACGTGATGCTGTTCGTCAAGCCGACCACCGCCCGCATCACCTCCAGCAGCTGCGCGGTGCTCACACCACGCGCGAAGCTGCAGGACGTCGTGCACCGCTTCACGACGTTCTACGCGAACCTGCTGGAGAGCTACCGGGCGCGCGGGCTGTACCCGATCAACGGTGCCGTCGAGATCAGGGTCAGCGGGCTCGACGACCCGGCCGACACGGGTGTTCCCGGCGCCGTCGCGCCCGCGTTGTCGCCGGTGCGCCCGCACCCCGGCTGCGACGTGGCCGTCTGGCTCGACGTCATCACGTTCCCCGGCACACCCGGCGCGCACGAGTTCTACCGCGACCTCGAGGACTTCGCGCACGCCACCTGGCCCGGCCGGGTGCGCGCGGAGTGGTCCAAGCGCTGGGGCCACACCTCACGCGGCCCGTGGACCGACCTCCGGCGCATCCCCGCCGCCTACCCGGACTGGGACGGCGCCGTGCGCACGCTCCACCGCTACGACCCGCACCGCGTGTTCACCTCGCCGCTGCTGGACGAGCTGCTCGAGTAGATCTCCGTCAGTCCGCGCGCCGTCGCGACGAACCGTTCGCGCAGCTCAGGTGGTTCGAGGACCTCGACGTCGGTGCCGAGCCGCAGGAACTCGACCAGCGCGTGGTCGATCGACTCGATCGGCACCGTCACCCGCGTCCACCCGCCATCGGGCAGAGCCGTGTCCCGCGCCGCCTGTGCGACGCGGGGGAGCACCATGTTCGGGAACCGCTCCACGCCGCGCGGCGACAACCTGATCAGCGCCTCACCGGTGTGCCTGCGCGACTCGAAGTCCGCCAGCGACCGCTCCCAGTACCCGGCCAGGTCGAAGTCGGCGGGCCGATCGAACTTCTCGTCGAGAACTCGCAGGCCGAGGATCTGCGCCACCCGGTAGGTCGCCACACCGCGCCGGGCCTGGGCGACCAGGTACCAGCGGCCACCCTTCAGGACGAGCCCGTACGGGCTGAGCGTGCGGGTGACCTCCTCGGGCGCCTTCCACCGCCGGTAGACGACCTCGACGACCTGGGAGTCCCACACCGCCGCGGCCACCTCCGCGAGCAACGGGGTGTCGTCGGCGTCGTTGTGCCAGCCCGGCGCGTCCAGGTGGAAGCGAGAGGCGATCCGCGAGGCGCGGCTGCGCATGTCCTCCGGCAGCGCGGCCATCAGCTTGAGGTTCGCCGCCGTCACCGCGTTCGCGAGCCCCAGCTCCTTCGCCGGACCGGGCAGGCCCGCGAGGAACAACGACTCCGCCTCCGACTCGGTGAGCCCGGTCAGCCTCGTGCGGTAGCCGTCGAGCAGCTGGTAGCCGCCCTGCGGGCCCGCGTCGCCGTAGAGCGGAACGCCCGCGGCGTGCAGCGAGTCGACGTCGCGGTAGATCGTGCGGACCGACACCTCCAGCTCATCGGCCAGCGCGGCGGCGGTCATCCGGCCGCGCGTCTGCAGCAGCAGGAGCAGTGAGACGAGCCGGCTCGCACGCACGTTCTAACACTGACACAAGATGTCAGTGACCCCCAAATAGGGTTCCTGACATGGGCTTTTCCGAGAAGGACCTGCGGGTTCTCGACCCCGTTGTCGTCAACGGCAGACACGTGAAGCGGTACGAGGTCACCACTCCGGGACTGGTGATCGACCCCTCCGTGCGCGACGCGGCGTTCGAGTTCCTGCCGAAGCTGTACCCGGACTTCGCCGACCCGACGCCGCCGGTCACCGTGACGGTGCTGCACAAGGGCGCGGCGGGGATGTACCTCAACGCCTACAACTGGGTGTGGGACAACGTGCTGCACTGCCGCACCGCGGCGTCCGGCGACCAGCCGTTCCTCGGCAGCCACGGCGACGACCTCACGTCGTTCACGGTGATCGCCAAGGACCTGATCGGCTGCGTGTGGGAGCTGCCGCCGCTCGAGCACGAGCGCTCCGCGTGGGTGCGGCACATGCTCGCGCCGGACGAACCGGACCTCGCCGGGTACCTCGCGGACACCTTTCCCGAGGGGACGGTCGGGCGGTGAGGAACGACTGGACGGGGAGTCCGGCCCGATGAGCGCGACCGACTTCGACTTCCTGCACGGCCGGTGGCACGTGCACCACCGCAAGATCGCCGACATCGCCGGCCGCGGCACCGAATGGGTGGAGTTCCCCGCGACGACCGAGGTGTGGCCGGTGCTCGGCGGGATCGGCACCGTGGAGAACATGGTCGCCCTGGACTTCGAGGGGATGCCACTGCGGCTGTACGACACCGAGCGCGACGTCTGGCGGATCTGGTGGGCGTCGACCCGGCAGCCCGGCCACCTCGACCCGCCGGTGGAGGGCGGATTCGCCGACGGGCACGGGGTCTTCCTCGGCGAGGACGTCGTCGGCGGGCAGCCGGTGCGGGTCCGGTTCGACTGGACGCCGGGGGAGACGCCGGTCTGGGGAGCAGTCCTTCTCCTACGACGGCGGCGTCACCTGGGCGAAGAACTGGATCATGACGTTCACCCGGCGCTCCACGATCGAGTAATTGCCGGGAGTGTCCGGTGTGGAGTACTTACTTGTGCACAGTCACCGCCGGACCAGTACGGAGTTGTCGTGGAGTGCGAAGAGGACCCCTGCACGCTGTGCCAGGGGTCCGGAACGATGTACTGGAAGCAACCGGTGCCCGGCCCGGAGGGCCTTGTGCTGCACGAGATGTCGCATCCGTGCCCGCGCGGGTGTTCTGGGTGGTGGAGGTTGCCCGCCGCCGAACGCGCTGGCGTCGTGGCGGGCAACTGCGCCCAGGCGAATGAACTCGAACACCCGGCCGGATCAGTTTGATCACTCTGGGTCAACCATGGGGATCACCCATAATTGCGGGCGCGTTCCCCGCTCGGCGGCTGCACACCGGCCACTGTGGACCGGACACTGGGTGGGTGAAAGAGTGCAGCCGTTGCCTTGGTTCTGGACTCAACGAGGACCGGACCGCCTGCCGTGTGTGCGGCGGGATCGGCCAGGTCCCCGACCGGTAGCGAGTTCAGTCCTTCCTGAGGAACAGCGTCGGACCTAGGATCCGGCGCGCGATGCGGCGTGGAATCGACTTCTGCGGGCGTGGTGTCGGCGTCGCCTGCGCGGACTGAACGGCCTGCAGGGGCATCGTGGCTGCGTTCTCCGGCTCGGCGCCGGGAGGGGGAGTCGTCGGCACGCAGTGATCTTGCCATCACGCCTCGCTACGCCTGCGCGAGGGCTTCCACGGACGCCGTCATCACCCGCTGCCAGTGCGAACGCTGCCGTTCCCGCTCGTCCGCGTCGGCGAGCCACTCCTGGTGGAACCGCAGCAGTGTCCGCCCGGCCTGCGCGACGACCGCCACCTGCATCGTCGTGTCGTGGTCCCAGTCCGCCGGACGCCAGGTGAGCCGCATCCGGTCGTGCGGGCGGTTGCTGCGGATCTCGCCCTTCGTGCCGGACGTCGTCTCGTAGCGGTCGCCCTTCCCGCCGATCGACGCGACACCGTCGCCGAGCCAGATCGCGATGCCTTCGGGGCTGGTCAGCAGCTCCCACACCGCCTCGATCGGGTATGGCACGGTCTTCGACACCCCGATGTTCCAGCCGACGTCCTTCGTCTGCCCTGTCACCATGGGGCCGACTGTAGGCCGCACTGCGGACATCTTCGGTCCTGATCTGCAACACGCGGGTCCGACCGGCACCAGACCGGGTGTGACAACGAGAACGAGCTACTGCACGGGGGTGACGACGCTGGACGCGTCACCGTCCGACGCCGAGTTGTGGCAGCTCATCGCACAGGGGGATCACGGCGCCTTCACCACGCTGTTCGAGCGGCACGCCGAGGCGGTGTGGAACTACGTCTACCGGCTCACCGCGAGCTGGACGGCGGCCGAGGACATGCTCTCGGCGACGTTCCTCACCGCGTGGCGCAAGCGCGGCGACGGGGTGCTGGTGCGCGAGTCCGCGCTGCCTTGGCTGTACACCGTGGCGGCCAACCTGGCCCGCACCGAGTGGCGCGCGGGCAAGCGGAGACTGCGGATGCTGTCCCGGCTGAGCACCGAGCACGAACGCGACCACGCCGAGGACGTCACCGACCGGATGGACGCGCGGGAACGCCTGCGCGAGGTCGTCGCCGCCGTCGACCAGCTGCCCAGAGCCGAACGCGAGGTCGCCCAGCTGTGCCTGCTGGGCGAGCTGTCGACGTCCGACGCCGCGACCGCGCTCGGCATCGCAGAGGTGAGCGTCCGCTCCCGCGTCTCCCGTGCCCGCTCCCGCCTGCGTGAACTGACCGCGAGGACCACCCATGACTGACCTGCCGCCGTTCCAGCCGCTACCCGACCACGTGCGGGACAAGGCCCGCCAGGAGCTCGTCGAAGGGCTCGACCGCAAGCCGCCCGCGTGGCGCGGGCCGCTCACCATCGCGGCCACCGTCGCCGCGCTCGCCGCGGGCGCCGTCGTGACGGGCCAGGCCATCTGGTCGCCCGGCACCACGCCGCTCGCCACCCCGCCCACCTCGGGCCCGCCCCAGTTCCAGGGGCTCGACATGACCGAGCTGTACGACATCAAGCGCAGCTTCGCGCCACCGGGCATGGCCGAACGCTGCGCCGCTGCGAAGCCGGAGAACCCGCCGGTGGCGCAGTGGCGGCCGGTCCTGTCCGTGTTCTCGAACGGCGTCACGATCGCCGCGTTCGAGGTCCCGGCAGGCCGGATCTTCTGCACGACCACCGCCACCACCGCCGCGGTCTCCGCGCCTGTGCGGCAGGAGCTCGGCGGAGCGCCCGCCCGCATCCTGTTCGCCGCGCCCAACGGCGCGATCGCGGGTCTCGTGCCACCCGGTGTGCGCCACCTGGGGGTCAACCGCAGCCTGCCCGTCGGCAACCACACCATCGTCTCCGGTGGCCACGCCGCGGTGGTCGACTCGCTGTTCCTGGTGCCGGGCGGGTTCAGCCGGGCGGGCGACCCGAGTTCGTTCCTGATCGACGGGGACGAGGTGCCCATCGCCGACGTCCCCGCCGTCACCCCGCCGGTCGTCGACCGGCCGCAGCCACCGGCGGAACGCACGTCGGAGGCCGGTCAGCGGCTGCAGGCCTGCCTCGCGGACCAGCAGTTCGCGGTTCCCGACCGGGACCAGTTCGTCGCGGGCGCCCACGTGAAGTTCAGCGAGCAGAGCGAGGTGCAGCTGGGCCGCTTCGGCGACCTCCTGCTCCAGTGCCGCTACCAGGCCGGTCAGGAGCTGATGATGCTCGTGCAGGACCACGTGGGTGCCGGTGAGGGCCAGCGGTACAACACGATCAGCGCCGAGTGGTACTACTTCGACTTCAGGGCCGATGAGAACGGCAGCTCCAGCAGCGACAAGCGGGCGATCGTCGGGCAGGTGCTCGACCAGCGGGCCACGTCGATCACGGCCACCGCACCCGGCCTGCCCGAGCAGTCGGCGGTGATCTCGAACGGCACGTACGTGCTGCCGGGACCGGTACCGCCCGACACCACGGCGAAGATCACCGTGAAGGACGCGTCCGGTGCGGTGCTGGAGGAAATTAGTCTGCGGGAGTGACCTTCCGCGGCTTCGACGCCGAACTGCTCGGCCGGCTCGGCGAGCGCGGTGCCACCGATGCGCAGATCTACCTGCTGCAACGGGTGCTCCGCGCCGTCGAGCCTGCCAGTCTGCTCAGCCAGCACGTCGCGTCGATCGCGGGTGCGGCGTCGGAGGTGCCACGCGCGCACGCCGCGTTGCTCAGCCACGCCGCGCTCGGCCAGCCGATGCGCAACCTGCTGTGGCGGCTGTGCGCCAACGCCGAGGCCGTCGCGCCGCCGGACTGCGCCGAGGTGCTGGCGGACGTCGCGGCGGACACCGCGTGCAACGACCGGCAGTTCCGGATCAACGCCGCCGATCACGCCGCACGGCTCGGCGCGCTGCTGCCGGGGCTGCGGCCGTCGGTGGTCGAACAGTTCCGGGCCGCCTGGAAGTCCGGTGACGACCTCGACCGGGCGGCCGACGAGATGGCGTGCCTGGTCGCGTCGACCGGGCGGGACGTCACCGCGCTCGAACGGGCGCTCGTGCGGGCGCCGCTGGACGACGTGGTGGACGTGCTGCTGCCGCCACCCCAGCGCTGCCAGGTCGCCTGCGTCGTGCAGGGTGTGCGCGAGCTGGTCGGACTGTCCACTCTGGAGCCGTCCGCCCGGCACCTGACGGCCGAGTCTCGGTGGGGCCCGTCGACCGTGCGGCTGCGGGAGTTCCTGGCCCAGGTCAGCGGGTGCGTCGTCGGCATCGAGGTCGACGCGGTCGACAAGCCCAGCGCCGGGCGGCTCGCCAAGCGCCGCGTCACCGAGCTGCTCGACCAGTACGTCGCCGGGCACCGGCTGCTCACGATCACGCTCGACCCGCGCGTGCTGGTGGCGCGGGTGGGCGCGCTGGACACCGAGGAGGTCGGTGCGCGGCGGGTGACCGTTCGCCGGGCGCATCCGCTGGTGCCGCACTGGCCGTCCGGCATGCGCGAGGGCCTGCGCATGGCGCACCTGGCGCGGGTGACCGAGTCGCCGCTGGCCGCCGCCGCGCTGTCCTGGTCCGCGCTGGAGGCGTGCGGCGTGCACCGCAAGCCCGAACGGCTGGCGGCCGCGTTGTCGTTGCAGGCCATGCGGCAGCAGATCGCCGAGACGCACCAGCTCGTGCACCAGTCCGTCACCGCGACGTCCAAGTTCACCGGCAGTCGCGCGTTCGACCCGGCGCTCGCGGTGATCGCCGGACACGCCGAGGTCGACGAGCACCGGCGGCTGTGCGACCTCAACGCGTGGGCCGACGTCCTGCTCCCGCACCGCGACCGCGACCCGCGAGCACTCGTCGACGCCCGTGCCGCGGTGGACGGGCTGCCGCTGGCTCCGCTCGCGGCGCGGCAGGTCGCCGAGTGGCGGGCCCGGCTCGCGTCGCCGGCGTCGTGCGCGGAGTGGCTGGGCGACACCGAGGTCCGGCTGCGCACGCTGCTCGAAGCGCTCTACGGCGCCCGCAACCTCACCCTGCACGCGGGCATGTTCTCCGCCGACGGCGACGACGTGCTCGGACAGGGCGGGCTGCTGGTGGTGGACTTCACGTTCGAGGTGCTCGGCAACTGGTACCGGCACGCGTCGACCGAGTCGTCACCGTTCGACGTCGTCGACGCGCTCGCGCTGCGGCAGCACCGGATCCGCGGCAGGCTCCGCAGCCGCCGCAACGCACTGCACCCGCTCGACATCGGCAGGCTGACCAGCCCCAACAGCCCCGACGGCTGGGGGCGCTGACACCAGGCGGAACCGCGAGCAGGCGAACGTGACGGCGGTGAGCGCGAACCCGGCGACCGCCACCCAGAACGTCGTGCGGTGGCCGGTGTGGTCGGCGAGCCAGCCGCCGACCGGCGCGCCGATGGCGACCACACCCCAGTTGAACGACCGGATCGTCGCGTTCATCCGCCCCTGCAACCGGTCCGGCGTGACGGACTGGCGATAGGCGATGGTGCTCGGGCTCTCGATGCCGATGCCCAGCCAGAACAGGAACTGCCCGGCCGCGGCGCCCGTCCAGTCGTGCGACAACGCGATGATCGCGAACGCCACCAGCGGCAGGAACCGCGCGGTCACCGCGCTGCGGCCGAGCCCGAACCGGCGCGCCGCCCAGCCGGACACCGCACCGCCGAGCACCCCGCCCGCCCCGGCGAACGCCAGCGTGACGCCCAGCTCGAACGGGCTCAGGTGCAGGTCGAGCGTCGCGAACGGGACGTAGACCGCGCCCGCCGCGCTGGAGAACACCATCCACGCGTGGGTGTTGAGCGCGAGCGGCTTGAGCATCGGGTGCCGGTACACCCAGGCCAGGCCCTCGCGGATCGTGCCGCGCTTGGCCGGTGCGGGCGGCTCGTCCACCCGGACCGTCGCGGTGAGCAGGCCCGACACCAGGTAGGAGAACCCGTCGAGCACGATCGACAGCGGCGCGCCGAGCACGGTGACCAGCGTGCCGCCGGCCAGTGGTCCGGTGGCGGCCGCCGCCGATCCGGTCTGGGCGAGCCGGGCGTTGGCGGTGGGCAGCCGGTCGGTGGGGACGAGGCGCGGCAGGAACGACTGGGTCGCCACGTCGTGGCCGAGCGACAGGAGGCCGACCACGAGCATGATCGCCAGCAGGAGCGTGAAGTCGCGGACGAACAGCGCGACGACCGTCAGGAGCACCGCGCGGCCGATGTCCGAGGTCACCAGGACGGGCACCCGGCGCCAGCGGTCGACCAGCGCGCCCGCGAGCAGTCCGAAGAGGAGGTACGGCAGCCAGCGGGCGGCGTTGAGCAGGCCGACGTCGGTGGCGGAGCCGTGCAGCACGGTCAGCACGAACAGCGGCATGGCGAGCGTCGTGACGTGCGTGCCCAGCTCGGACACGATGGTCGCGGACCAGAAGCGGTTCATGGTCGACACGGTCGCCGTTCACGGATGTGCGAATGTTGTGCCGTGGAGTTCGCGCTGCTCGGGCCGGTGGAGGCGGGGGTCGATCTCGGACCGCTGCGCCAGCGCGCCGTGCTCGCGGCCGTCCTGCTCGACGCGCCGGTGCCGGTGGATCGGCTCGCCGAACGCGTGTGGGGCCCAGAGGTGCCGCGGACTGCGCGGCGCACCCTGTTCAGCTACCTCTCCCGGCTCAAGTCCGCCGGTGTGCCGATCGTGCGGCAGCCCGCCGGGTACGTGATCACTCCCTCCACTGTGGACGTCTCCCGGTTCCGGTCACTGGTGGCTTCGGGGCGATGGGAAGAGGCACTGGCGCTGTGGCGCGGCGAGCCGTTCGCCGAGCTGGACTCGCCGTGGTTCACCGAGGTGCGGGCCGCGCTGGTGCGCGAACGCGACGCCGCCGAGCTGGAGGTCGTCGACCACGCCCTGCGCGACGGACGCCCGGTCGACCTGGCGCGACTGGCCGCGCGGTGCGCGCAGCGGCCGCTGGACGAACGGCTCGCCGCCCAGTACCTGGTCGCGCTGCACCTCGCCGGACGCACCGCCGACGCGCTGGAGCACTACGACCGGACCCGGCGGACGTTGATCGACGAGCTGGGCGTCGAGCCGGGACCACTGCTGCGGCAACGGCACCTCGAGGTGCTCGGACCCTCTCAGCACACCGTGCCGCGCCAGCTGCCCGCCCCGCCTCGAGCGTTCGCCGCGCGGGACGCGGACCTGGCGCGGATCACGCTCGGCGGCATCTCGGTGATCAGCGGGCCCGGAGGCGTCGGGAAGACGTGGCTCGCGCTCCACTGGGCTCATGCGCACGACTTCCCGGACGGTGCGCTGCACGTCGACCTGCGCGGGTTCGACCCGGCGCGCCAGCCCGCCCCGGTCGAGGTCGCGCTGCGCGGGTTCCTGCGTGCTCTGGGCGTGGCCGAGCCGCCGGTCGAGCTGGACGACCAGGTCGCGCTGTACCGGACGATCACCGCCGGGCGGCGGATGCTGGTCGTGCTGGACAACGCCCGCGACGCGGCTCAGGTGGTGCCGCTGCTGCCCGGCGGTACCGCGACCGTGCTCGTGACCAGCAGAAATCGGCTGCACGGTCTGATCACCGCGCACGGCGCCCGACCGGTCCCGCTGACCGCGCTGAACACCGGTGACGCCCGCGAGGTCCTGCACGCACACCTGAGCGCGTTTCGCCGCCAGGACGACGACGAGCAGGCCTGGGGTGAGGTGGTCGAGCTGTGCGGCGGGCTGCCGCTGGCGCTGGGCATCGCCGCCGCGCGGGCGCACGCCGTGCCCGATCTCGTGCGGGAGCTGCGGGAGGATCGGCTCGGCGCACTGGACGGCGGTGATCTGAGCGCGAGCCTGCGCGCGGTGTTCTCGTGGTCGTTGCGCGCACTGGACGCGGAGACCGTCGAGGTGTTCGGCCTGCTCGGCCTGGCACCGGGGCCGGACGTGAGCCTGGACGCCGCGGGCGCGCTCGCCGGACGCCAGGTGCGCCACGAGCTGCGCAGGCTGGAGGACGCGCACCTGGTCGAGCAGCACGTTCCCGGCCGCTACCGGATGCACGACCTGGTGCGGCTCTTCGCCGCCGAGCAGCACGCCGATCCGGCGGCGACCCGCAGGCTCGTGGACTTCTACCTCGGCACCGCGTTCGCGGCCGACCGGCGGCTCCAGCTCTACCGGCTGCCGATCGACGTCACGCCACTCGCCACGCCCGCCGACCCGCTGGCCTGGTTCGCCGCCGAGCACACCTGCCTGCGCGCGGTCCAGCGGCGGGCGATCGAGCTGGGCTGGGACGACGACGTGTGGCGGCTGGCGTGGGTGATGGACGGCTACCACCACTGGCGCGGCCTGCTCCTCGACCTCAGGGCCACGTGGACCGACGGGCTCGCCGCGGCCGAACGCATCGGCGACCGGCTCGCCCGTCACCTCGGCCACCGGGCGCTGGCCATCGCGAACTCCCAGCTCGGCGACACGGTGACGGCCATGGCTCAGCTCGACGAGGCGATGCGGTTCGCGGACGGCGTGAACATCACGCACACCGAGTTCTCCATGGCCCGCGTGCTGGCGCACCGGGGCGACTACGCGCGGGCGTTGGAGCTGGCCGAGCGCGGACTCGAGGCGTACGAGCGGATGGCGTCCGCCGACCTGTGGCTGGCGCTCGCCCACACCGCCGTCGGCTGGTACGGCCTGCAGCTCGGCTCACGCGACAGCACGCACATCGAGCGCGCACTGGAGCTGTTCCGCGCGCACGGTGACCGCGTCGGTGAAGCCGAGAACCTGGCCAACCTCGGCTACCTGCGGGCGGTGGAAGGCCGCGAGGACGCCTCGCTCGACCTCTACCGGCGGTCGCTCGAGCTGATGCGCGCCGCCGACACCCCGTTCGGCGAGGCGATCACGCTGGAGGAGATGGGACACGCGCTCAAGCTGCTCGGCCGCGACCCCAGCGCCGCGTACGCCGAGGCCGTCGAGCTGTACCGGTCGCAATATCGGATGCACAAGGTGCTGGCACTCGGGTAGGAACCACCAGGTGGAGACCCAACGGATGGTGCTGCGGCGGTTCACCGAGTCCGATGTGGACGACCTGGTCGAGCTCAACGCCGACCCAGAGGTCCTGCGCTACCTGTTCGGCGGCGTGCCGATGTCCCGCGAGGCCGTCGTCGCCGAGTTCCCGCGCTACCTCACGCCGGACTTCCTGGTCGCCACCGAGAAGGCCACCGGCCGGTTCCTCGGCTGGTTCGAGTTCCGCGCCCTCGCCGACGACACCGTCGAGCTCGGGTACCGGCTGCACCGGTCCGCATGGGGGCGCGGCCTCGCCACCGAGGGCTCGCTCGCGCTCATCGAGCACGGGTTCGCCAACGGCGTGCGGCGGGTCGTCGCCGAGACGATGTTCGTCAACGCCGGGTCGCGGCGCGTCATGGAGAAGTGCGGGCTGCGGCACGTCCGCACGTTCTTCCAGGACTGGCCGGAGCCGATCCCCGGCTCCGAGCACGGCGAGGTCGCCTACGAGCTCACCCGCGAGAGCTGGCTCGAGTCCCGCCGGGCCTAACGCGCCTTGAGCACTACCGGGATGTTGCCGCGCACGGCCTCGGAGTAGGGGCACGTCGCGTCGGCGGCGTGCAGCAGGTCCTGCAGCTTCTCGGCGGGCACACCGGGCACGGCGACCTCGATCCGCACGCCGAGGCCGTAGCCGCCGGGCGTGGACGTGGTGCCCAGGTCGACCTCGCAGGACACCTCGGCCTGCGAGGCGTCGACGCCGTGCTCGGCCGCGACCTCGGCCAGTGCGGAGGTGAAGCAGGCCGCGAAGCCCGCGGCGAACAGCTGCTCGGGGTTGGTGGCGCCGGGCGTCTTCTTGCGCGGCGGGGCGAGCTGGACGTCGAGCCGCCCGTCGTCGGTCACCACGGTGCCGGAACGGCCGCCGACGGCGTTCGCCTTGGCCGTGTACAGGACTTTGTTCAGCTCGGTCGTCACGGGCGGGAGTCTAGGCAGCAGCGCACGAAGTCGCCGACGACGGGGTTGGTGTCGGCGGGTGCCCACGCGACGGCGACCTGGCTGGGGCTGACGCCGGTCACCGGCCGGTAGACCACGCCCGGACGCGCGTAGAAGCGGACGTTGGACGCCGGCGCGAGCGCGACGCCGTACCCGTTGGCGATGGCGTTGAGCCAGTCGTCGGGCTGGTCGGTGACGGCGCCGATGCGGACCGGGTGGCCGTCGCGTTCGCCGGTGGCCAGCCAGTGGTCGCGCCACGCGCCCGTCTCCGGCGGTGCGGCGA
Organism: Lentzea tibetensis; assembly: GCF_007845675.1. Taxonomy (GTDB): domain Bacteria; phylum Actinomycetota; class Actinomycetes; order Mycobacteriales; family Pseudonocardiaceae; genus Lentzea; species Lentzea tibetensis. The sequence continues at coordinate 108,242 of NZ_VOBR01000015.1, forward strand.
CGAACGGCTCGTCCCACAGCTCGTGGAACGCGATCACGTCACGCGAGGCCAGCGGGTGCGCGGACGGCAGCGCGACAAAGCGGGGTTCGGTGAGCAGCACCTCGACCCGCAGCGCGTCCTGGCCGGGGAACGGCAGCCGCACCAGTGCCACGTCCACGTCGCCGTCGGCGAGCCCGGCGGACGGGTTCGCCCACGACGCCTGCCGCATCTCGACCCGCCAGCCCGGCCTGCGGATGGTGAACGCGGCGATGATGTCCTGGGTCGCCTCGTTCGCGGCGCTGCCGATGAACCCGACCCGCAGCACCCGCGCCTCCCGGCTGGCCGCGTGCCTCGTCTCCCGCAGCACCTGGTTCCAGGTCGCCAGCAGCGACGGCACCCGCTCTGCCAGCAGCCGGCCCGGTCCGGTCAGCGCCATGCCTGTGCGCGAGCGGGTGAACAGCCGCACGCCGAGCTGCGACTCCAGCTGCTTCACCTGCTTGGTCAGCGCGGGCTGGGACACGAGCAGCCGCTCGGCGGCGCGGGTCAGGCTGCCCTCCTCCGCGACGATGGCGAAGTAGCGCAGCAGCCGCGTGTCCACGTCCATTCCGCAAGGTTATAGATGCAGGTATTGGACGCAAATCGGCGGGCGGAGCAAGGTGGGCAGGGTGATCATCACCATCCTCGCGATCGCCGCCAACGCGGGCGTCGCCGCCGCTGATTTCGCCCGCGCGAAGTTCGTGCTCGCCAACTCGTCCGCGGTCCACGTCGATCCGTCCTGGCTCCCGCTGCTCGGCGGGCTGAAGGCGGCCGGTGCGGCGGGTCTCCTGCTCGGGCTGCTGGGCGTCCCGTTCATCGGGGAGGCAGCGGCGATCGGGCTTGTGCTGTTCTTCACCGGAGCCACGGTCGTCCACGTCCGCGCACGGGCCTTCCGCACGATCGCCGGCCCGCTCGCGTTCCTCGCGCTCGCCGCACTGACCCTATTTCCGTAGCACGTACGGTATTGTTGTCCGTATGGCATACGGATATGAGGGGGACGGGTGGAACGCACTGGTGGCGGAGACCCCGCGCGCACGGTCGCGCTGCTGTGGCGCGCGGAACCGGAGGCCAAGCGCGGACGCAAGCCGAAGGTGACCGTGGACCAGATCATCACCGCGGCCGTCGCCGCCGCGGACGCCGACGGGCTCGCCGCGATGTCCATGGCCCGCGTCGCCAAGGAGCTGGGCCTCGGAACGATGTCGCTGTACACGCACGTGCCGGGCAAGGCCGAGCTGGTCGACCTGATGATCGACGCGGTGCTGCTGGAACGGGACCTGCCCGCGACCGGCGAGCCGCGTCCCGACGGCTGGCGCGCGCAGGTCGAGCTGTACGCGCAGCGGACCCGCGACGCCTACCAGCGGCACCCGTGGCTGCGCGACGTCTCGATGGTGCGGCCGCCACTCGGGCCGGGGCTGATGGCAGGCGAGGAGTTCCTGCTCGCCGCGCTGTCCGAGACCGCGCTCGCACCGCGCCAGGTCACGGCCGCGATGGGCGCGATCATCACGTTCGTCGACGGCGCGGTGGCGGCCGTCGCGGACACCGAGCAGCTCGAACGCGTCACCGGGCAGTCCAACGACGCCTGGTGGGACGCGCGGCAGGTGTTCTGGGACGAGTACTTCGACGTCGAGAAGTACCCCGCGATGACCCGGCTGTGGCATCAGGGCGCGTTCAACGACAGCACGGCCGACCAGTCCGACACCGCGTTCGCGTTCGGGCTGCAGCGGCTGCTGGACGGCATCGAGGGGAGCTTCCGGTGACGATCCTGGTGACCGGCGCGACCGGGCACGTGGGCAGGCTCGTGGTGAACGAGCTGGTCGAGGCGGGGGAGCAGGTCAGGGCGCTGACGCGCGATCCGGCGAAGGCGAACTTCCCGGCGCAGGTCGAGGTCGTGCGGGGCGACCTGACCGAGCCGGACTCGGTGCCGTTCGACGGCGTCGACCGGGTGTACCTCTTCCCCGTCGCGGAGACAGCGCACGAGGTCGTCGCGCGGGCGAAGGACGTGCGGCGGTTCGTCGTGCTGTCGTCCGGCGCGGTCACGTTCGGCATGGACACCCAGTTCCACCTGCCGGTCGAGCAGGCCGTCGAGGCGTCCGGCGCCGAGTGGACGCACGTGCGCGCCGGTGAGTTCGCGCTGAACAGGCTGTTCATGTGGGGGCCGTCGGTGCGCGCGGACGGCACGGTGTGGGAACCGAACCCGGACGCGCAGAGCTACCCGATGCACGAGGCCGACATCGCGGCGGTGGCCGTGCGGGCGCTGCTCGACGACGGCCACGCCGGGCAGGCGTACACGCTCACCGGGCCGCAGGTGCTCACGACGCGCGAGCAGGTCGCGTGCGTCGGTCAGGCGATCGGCCGTGAGCTGCGGATCAGGGACGTCACGACGGCCGAGGCGCTCGAGTTCTACCGGCGTCAGGGCGGGTTCGCGGCGCAGGTCGCGCCGTTCCTGCTCGGCGAGGAGGGCTACGAAGGCGGCGAGGCGGAGACGGTGTGGGACCTGACGCCGTCGCCCGATGTCGAGCGCGTGCTGGGGCGTCCAGGACTGTCGTTCGCGCGCTGGGCCGACGATCATCGTGATGACTGGGCGGGGCAGCGTCCGGACTGAGTGTTTCGCGCGGCGCGGCGCCCCAGCGCCGTGCCGCGCGAAATCACGAGGGAAGACAACACCCGCCGCAGGTCAGACGTTGCAGGTGAAGGCGAACTTCTCCCACGTGTCCAGCACGGTCCGGTTCGAGTCGAAGGCCCTGCTGCTGCGGCCCCCGCCGCCGACCGCGCTGAGCAGGTGGCCGTCGAAGGCGCGGAGCCCGTACTTGCCGTCACCGTCGACCGCGAAGGTGAACTTCTCCCAGTTTCGCAGGACCGTCGCGTCGGTGTGCAGGACGTCGGGGACGTTGTTGCTGCTCAGACCGCCGCTGTTGACCGCGGTCACGTAGTAGCCGAACGCGGTCCGCAGGCCGTAGTGGACGCCGTCGCCCGAGTACACGATGGTGAACCGCTCCCAGGTGGAGGGCACCGTGGCGTTGGTGTGCATGACGTCGCTCGACCGTCCACCGCCACCGACGGCCGTGACGTAGTGGCCGTCGTGGGTCCGGATGAAGCACGTGTTCGGATCGGTGGCGGCCTGTGCTGTCCCCGCGCCCACCAGGCTCGCGGCGGCGAACCCGCCTGCCGTGAGCATGCCCAGGATCTTGCTCCGAAGCTGCACGATGACTCTCCTTCCGACGCGGTCCCCCTCTGGGACGCGCATCCAGTCGGCGTTCCACGCCGTTCCAGCACGTGGCTGGAACGGCCGTGTCACGCCGTAGCGGGTGACCAAAGGGCACGCAGGCAACCGGGGTCCTGTGACCGGCGTGGTCGTTTCCGGAGACCTGCACAACCCGGCACGCCGACCGTCGCCCGCTGGAACGGGGTGGAACGCCGTACCTGGTGGAACACACCGCGACACAGGGGAGAAGGCACATGTCAGCGAAGCGCATCGTCACAGCACTGGCGGCGGTCGCGGCCAGCCTGCTGGCGGGCACCGCGGCCGCGCCAGCGGCCGACGGGCCCGCACCACCTACCACCGCCTCGGCGCCGTTCGTGCTGGCCGACTTCGGCTTCGACCAGGGCTGGCGCGTGGACCGGCACCCGCGCTTCCTGGCCGACATCACCGGCGACGGGCGCGCGGACATCGTCGGGTTCGGCAACGCGGGCGTCTTCACCGCCGTGGCACGCGGCGACGGCGGGTTCGGCCCGGCGCAGTTCGTGCTGGCCGACTTCGGCTTCGACCAGGGTTGGCGAATCCCGCAGCACCCCCGTTTCGTCACCGACGTCAACGGTGACGGGCGCGCGGACATCGTCGGCATCGGCAACGCCGGTGTCTTCACGGCGATGTCGCTGGGCAACGGCGGCTTCGCCCCGCCCCAGTTCGTGCTCGCGGCGTTCGGCACGGGACGTCCGTTCAGCAGGTTCTTCGTCGCGGACGTCAACGCGGACGGCCGCAACGACCTGTACAGCTCGAGCCCCCGCGGGATCGACATCGCGATCGCACAGGCGGACGGCCGGTACACCGGCCCGGTCTTCGCGACCTCGGAGTTCAGCACGACGTTCAACGGCTTCCCGTTCGACGCGATCCGGGTCGCCGACGTGACCGGCGACCGACGCGCGGAGTTGCTGGCGTTCAGGACGAACGGGCCGATCCGCATCGTGACCGCCACGCCCCGGCGCGACGGCAGCGGCACGTACCCCGCGTCGATCCCGGCGCAGTCGAACACGACGTCGTCGCCCCAACTCATGGACGCGATCGCGGACATCACCGGCGACAGCCAGGCGGACCTCGTGGCGTTCGGCCAGGTCGAACCCGGTTCGCACTCCGCGGTGTCGCGCTTCGCGGGCACGTTCGCCGATTTCGCGCCCGCGTCCGAGACGTTCGGAGCGGGCTCGGGATGGCGCGCGGACCGGCCGAGGACGGTCGTCGACATCACCGGTGACAAGCGCGCGGACATCGTCGGGTTCGGCGACGCCGGCGTCTTCACCGCCGTGGCACGCGGCGACGGCGGGTTCGCTCCGGCGGGCTTCGTGCTCGCCGACTTCGGGTTCAACTCGGGCTGGCGGGACGCTCTGCACGTGCGGCTCGCGACCGACATCACCGGTGACGGGCGCGCGGACATCGTCGGGTTCGGCAACGCGGGCGTCTTCACCGCCGTGGCACGCGGCGACGGCGGGTTCTGACCCGCACTCGTCCGTTCCTGCAACTGAGGTCACCAACCCTCGGGCGGCCGAACCCCCTGGACCGACGCCAGCGGGTTCGGCACCTCGTTCGCGCGCTGGGCCGCAGACCGCGGAAGCCACTGGATGTGACGCCGGTCACATTCAAGGCGAAATGTCGAAACCGGGTCGCGGCCGCTCGACGCCTGAGTAGAACAACCGGAGACAACGACTCAGGGAGATCCAGATGCGCTTCATGGTGATCGTCAAGGCCAACGCCGACACCGAGGCCGGCGTCATGCCCAGCACCGAGCTGCTGACCGCGATGGGCAACTTCAACGAGGAGCTCGTGAAGGCGGGCATCATGCTCGACGGCGCTGGCCTGCACCCCAGCTCCCGTGGCGCGCGGGTCAAGTTCAACGGTGACAAGCGCACCGTCGTGGACGGCCCGTTCGCCGAGACCAAGGAGCTCATCGCGGGTTTCTGGGTGCTCGACGTGAAGTCGCTCGAGGAGTGCGTCGAGTGGGTCAAGAAGGTGCCGAGCGACCCGGAGGGCACCGAGTCCGAGATCGAGATCCGGCAGATCTTCGAGGCCGAGGACTTCGGCGACGAGTACACCCCCGAGCTGCGCGCCCAGGAGGACTCGCAGCGCGAGCGCATCGAGTCGCAGCAGCAGAAGTGACACCTGCGGTGCACTGAGGTAGACAGTGGCCCGTGGGGGCGACTACAACCTCGGTGCACCGCACCATCGACGCGGTCTGGCGAATGGAGTCGGCGAAGGTCATCGCCGCACTCGCGCGATACGTGCGCGACGTCGGACTCGCGGAAGAGCTCGCGCAGGACGCACTCGTGGCCGCGCTGGAGCAGTGGCCGAACGACGGCGTGCCGAACAATCCGGGTGCGTGGCTCATGACCACCGCCAAGCGCCGCGCGATCGACACGATCCGGCGCAAGGAGAACTTCAACCGCAAGGTCGAGGAGATCGGCCGCGAGCTCACCGAGGTCACCCCCGACGCGAGCGAGGGCATCGAGGACGAGATCGGCGACGACCTGCTGAGCCTCATGTTCACCGCCTGCCACCCGGTGCTCACCACCGAGGCGCGCGTCGCGCTGACGTTGAAGATGCTCGGCGGGCTCAAGACCGAGGAGATCGCGCGGGCGTTCCTCGTGTCCGAGTCGACCGTCGCGCAACGCATCGTGCGGGCGAAGAAGACGCTGGCCGACGCCGGCGTGCCGTTCGAGGTGCCCGAAGGTCCCGAGCTCGCCGGACGGCTCTCGTCCGTGCTCGAGGCCATCTACCTGATCTTCAACGAGGGCTACTCGGCGACCGCGGGCGACGACTGGATGCGGCCCGAGCTGTGCCAGGACGCGTTGCGGCTCGGCCGCATCCTCGCCGAGCTGGCGCCGAAGGAGCCCGAGGTGCACGGGCTGGTCGCGCTGATGGAGATCCAGGCCTCCCGGTCCCGCGCGCGCACCGGCCCGAACGGCGAACCGGTGCTGCTGCTCGAACAGGACCGCAGCCGCTGGGACCAGCTGCTGATCCGCCGCGGCCTGGCCGCGCTCGAACGCGCCGAGACGCTCGGCCAGGAACCCGGCCCGTACCTCGTGCAGGCCGCGTTGGCGGCGTGCCACGCGCGGGCCCGCACACCGGAGGACACGGACTGGCGGCGCATCGCGTTCCTCTACGCGGCGCTCGCCCAGATCACCCCGTCGCCGATCGTGGAGCTCAACCGCGCGGTCGCGATGTCGATGGCGTTCGGCCCTGAGGTGGGGCTGGAGCTGGTCGACCAGCTCCTCGGCGAGAAGGCGTTGAAGGACTACCACCTGCTGCCCAGCGTGCGCGGCGACCTGCTGCACAAGCTCGGCCGCACCGACGAGGCCCGCGCCGAGTTCGAACGGGCCGCGTCGCTCACCCGCAACGAACGCGAACGCGCCTTTCTACTCGGGCGCGCCGCCGACTGCTGACCTGGCGTACGCGCTGGGCGGCACCCCGATGGTCTGGGTGAAGTCCCGCACCAGGTGCGCCTGGTCGCTGTAGCCCAGCTCGGCGGCCAGCCGCGCCCAGTCGACGTTCGTCGCGGCCCGCTCCAGCGCCTCGTGGATGCGGTAGCGCAGGATCACCCACTTCGGGCTGACGCCGACGTGCGCGTTGAACAGCCGTTGCAGCGACCGCACCGGCAGGCCGAGGTCGGTGACCTTGCGGATCTCGCGGTCGGTGCGGATGTGCTGGACGACTTCCATCGCCTCGTCGACCTGCGGGTCCGGTTTCGGATCGCGCGCCAGCAGTGCGTCGTCGAGTGCCTGGACGCGGGCGTCCTCGTCATCCGGGCCGACGATCTGTTGCCACGGGATCTCGGTGAACGGCACCCGCAGCCCGGTCCAGCGCGACACCGGGTGCTCCGGCAGGAACGGCCGGAACCCGCCCGGCCGGAACTGCACTCCGCAGATCCGCACGTCACCGAGCATCGTGTGGCTGAACAGGTCCAGCCCGACGCCGGCCAGTTCACCGCCGCCCGGCTGGAACACCAGGTTCACCGACGGGTGCGGCACCACGTGCGTGGTGTACGGCTCGGGCAGGTGGCCGTCGATCAGCCAGTAGTGCTCGAGGTAGCGGCGCAGCGGCTCGGCGGGCAGCCGCCGCCGGAACCGCACCCGCGAGAACAACTCGGGCGCGTTGACGATGCCCCGCGTGTCACGGCGCGGTGCGGCCAAGGAACTCCACCTCCAGCTCCGCCAGGTACTCGGGATCGGCCACCAGCTCGATACCGGTGATCAAACCGTCCGCGATGGTGAACTCGAAGGCCACCTTCAGCTCGCCGCGGTGCGTCCACACCGCGCCGGGTGCGGAGTCCAGCAACGCCAGCCGCACGGCCTTCGCCTTTCCGCAGAGCGCCCCTGCCACGTCCCGCTGCCCCACGACCAGGGCCTCGGAGCCCATCGCGGCCGCCGCGGCGTCCGAGCGCAGCACGACGTCCGGGTCGAGCAGCTCGAGCAGCCTGCCCATGTCGCCGCCGCGCGCGGCGTCCATGAACGCCCTGACGATCTCCTTCTTCGCGGCCTGCTGGCCGGGCTGGGCGCCCTGCACGCGGCGGCGGGCCCGGCTCGCGAGCTGCCGCGTCGCCGCGGTCGACTTGCCGACGACCGGCGCGATCTCGTCGAACGGCAGCGCGAAGAGGTCGTGCAGCACGAACGCGAGCCGTTCGGCGGGACTCAGCGCGTCGAGCACGACCAGCAGCGCGAGCCCGACGGAGTCGGCGATGACCGCGTCCTGCTCCGGCCCCTCGACCGTCTCCGGGGTGTGCGTTTCGAGTGGCTCCTCGCGGCGCGTCTCCCGTGACCGGAGCATGTTGAGGCACACCCGCGCGACCACGGTGGTGAGCCAGCCAGCCGGGTTGTCCACGCCGCTGGTGTCGGCGGTGCTGATCCGCAGCCACGCCTCCTGGACGGCGTCCTCCGCCTCGACCCGTGAACCCAGCATGCGCTGGGCGACCGCGGTCAGGTGCGTCCGGTGCTGCTCGAAGTCGTCGGTGTTCATCAGTCACATTCCTCCGTCGCCGCGTGTCATATCACTGACAGCCCGACAACGACATGATGTGACAGGAGACGGCCATGGCGCTCAAGACGATCCTCTACCCGGTCCAGGACCTCGCGCAGGCGAAGACGCTGTTCAGCACGCTGTTCGGCGTGGAGCCGTACGTGGACCAGCCGTACTACGTCGCCTTCAGCGCCGACGGCCAGGACGTGGGCCTCGTGCCGAACGGGCAGCAGCGGGGCCTGACCGGCGCCACCCCGTACTACTTCGTCGACGACATCGCGAAGTCGCTCGAGTCACTGGCCGGGGCGGGCGCCACGGTCGTCGAGGACGCGAAGGACGTGGGCGGAGGCTTGCTCGTCGCCGCTCTCAAGGACGCCGACGGCAACATGATCGGCATCGCCCAGCAGCCCGCGTGACCGTGGACGTCAGGCCCGTCGGCCGCGTCGAGTCGCCGCTGACCGACCCCGCGTCCGCGCCGAAGCAGGGCGTCGAGGGCGCACCCGAGGCGTGGATCGCCTTCACCCCCGAAGTCGCCGACGCCCTCCGCGACATCCGGCCCGGCGCCGAGGTGTTCGTGCTGACCTGGCTGCACCTGGCCCGGCGCGACGTGCTCGCCGTCCATCCGCGTGACGACCCGCGCAACCCGGTGACCGGCGTGTTCAGCACCCGGTCCGCGGACCGGCCGAACCCGATCGGGCTGCACCGGGTGCGGGTCGTGGCGGTCGACGGGCTCCGCGTGCTGGTCACGCCGCTGGAGGCGGTCGACGGGACGCCCGTGCTCGACGTGAAGCCGGTGCTGGACACCGAGCGTGTCGCGTTTGTTCAAGAGACCGGCGGCGCGACTTCGTAGCGTGGGGGCATGAAGATCAGCTCGTTGCTCGACGGAGCCCGCAAGCAGGCCGAACCGGTGATCAGGAACATCACCGACGACCAGCTCGACGCACGCACGCCGTGTGCCGAGTACACGGTCGGGGACCTGCTCAACCACCTGCTGCACGTCGTGATCAGCTTCCAGGAGCTGGCTGCGAAACGCATGGCGGACTTCAGCACCACGCCGGACCGCCTGACCGGCGACTGGCGCGCGCTGTTCGCCACCGAGGCGGAGGAGCTGGTCGCCGCGTGGGCCGCGCCCGGTGCCGACGAGGGCACGTCCGGCCAGATGGGACTGCCCGCGACCACGGTCGGCCGGATGGCGCTGCTCGACCTGACCGTCCACGCGTGGGACCTGGCGCACGCCACCGGCCAGGACTTCACGCCCGACCCGGACGCGGTGACCGCGCTGTTCGAGCTCGTCGACCAGATGGGCCCGACCGCGCGCGAGATGAACGTGTTCGGCGCGCCCGTGGACGTGCCTGCGGACGCCGACCCGTTCCAGAAGCTCCTCGCGGCCACGGGACGCACACCCGTGTAAAGCTGGGGGTGTGCTGACCATCGGAATGCTCGGCGGGATGAGCTGGGAGAGCAGCGCGGAGTACTACCGCCTCGTGAACGAGCTCGTCCGGGAACGGCTGGGCGGCCTGCACTCCGCGCACTGCGTGCTGTACTCGGTGGACTTCGCCGAGGTCGAGGAGATGCAGGTCGCCGGCCGCTGGGACGACGCGGGCAAGCTGCTCGCGGCGGCCGCGGCGAAGGTCGAGGCCGCGGGCGCGGATCTGCTCCTGCTCTGCACCAACACCATGCACAAGGTCGCGGACGAGGTGCAGCAGGCCATCGGCATCCCGCTCGTCCACCTCGGCGACACGACCGCGGACGCCGTGAAGAAGGCCGGGCTCAGCAGGGTCGGGCTGCTCGGCACCGGCTTCACCATGGAGCAGGACTTCTACCGCGGGCGGCTGGAGAGTCACGGGCTCACCGTGCTGGTGCCGAACGCCGAGGACCGGGCCACCGTGCACCGGATCATCTACGACGAGTTGTGCCTCGGGATCGTGCGGGACAGCTCGCGCGCCGCCTACCAGGAGGTCATCGGCCGGTTCGACGGGGCGGAGGGGATCATCCTCGGCTGCACCGAGATCGAGCTGCTGATCAAGCCCGACGACTGTCCACTGCCGACGTTCCCGACGACGCGGCTGCACGTCGAGGCGGCGGTGGAGCTGGCACTGCGCGGGTGAGTGAGGAAAGCGGGACGACTGGATTCACTGGAGGAGAAGGAAGTCGCCCCATGGCCTCGTGATCACCCTAACCTAGTCCGGCACCAGCGTCCCGAAGTTGGTCAGATCCACGCGCAGCGCCGGCCCCTCACCGGTCGTGCGCACCATGTCCACCAGGTACCGCATGGTCAGGTACTCGCGCCGCACCACCGACGCGGCCAGGTCGGACGTCGTGACCGCGTTGGTCTCCACCCGGTTGAAGCCGGGGCTGCCGCCCAGGTACAGGTGCAGCCACTTCGCGGACCAGCTCCCGTCGTCATCCCGCGCGAACACCAGCGGCAGCGCCACCCGGCCACGCCCGCGCAGGTCGGACTTCGCCCGCACGGTGCGCGGCTCGAACGGCTTGCCGCCGCGCAGCAGATCGCGGTCCATGAAGCCGAAGAACGATTCCTCCACCTCGTCGAACTTCTCGCCGCAGAACACGTTGACCTGCGGGACCACGTACCGGGCCGTCACCTCGGCGAGGTTGAGGTCGATGAACTCGGACGCGCCGTCAGGCGCCTCGACGAAGTCTCCGGAGTGCGTGGCGCCGTTGCCGGACAGGTTCGTCCACGACACCTGTCCGTCGTACTGGAACGTGTCGTCGAGCAGCAGCACGGACAGGTCGTAGTCGGTCCGCTCGCCGCGCTCCTTCCAGTACGTGAAGAACCGCACCAGGTCACCGGACACGGGCACGACCGAACCGCGCGGCAGCACGCCGAACCCGCCGGACGACGTCTTGTCCGACAGCGGGACCGCGATCGACAGCACGTCCGGGTCCACCTCGAGCGACCCGACAGCCGGCATCCGCGACCGGATCTCGTCGTCCACCACGGACAGCACAGCCGAAACGGACAGCGGCGGACGCGTGTCGCGCACCACCACGCCACGCCCGTTCCGGTTCACGAACAACCGCCGCCAGCCGGGGGCGGCCCGGTTCTGCAGGTGCTCGCGCACGGACAGCAGCACCCGCCCGGACACCCGGCCCGCGACCGCGCGCACCGCGTCCACGACGTGAGCGGCCTCGTCCTCGGTCGCCGTCGACATCAGGCGGTCGAGCCCGCGCAGCAACATGCCGGGCGCGGTCGTCAGCAGCTTGGTCACGGCGACCACGTCGCCGTCGGCGTAGGCGGCCTCGACCCGTGCCGCCAGGGTCGGCACCCGCCGGTCGCCCCGCGCCACCGCGAACACCTCGGCCGCGCCGGGGTACTTCGGGTACTCGTGCGGGTGCAGCCGCTCACCGAGTCGCTTCCAGCGCTCGCCGAAGCGCGCCACGTCGGCCAGCTTGGCCGGCTGGGCGCTCACGACGTCGTGCAGGGCGCCGAGCAGCGCACGCCGGTCGCGGCGGGCGAAGGTCCCGAACTTCGTCGGCTCCTCCAACGTCACGTCACCGCCGGACACCGCGCACGCCAGCCGAAGCACGTCGGTCACCGTGTCGACGAGCAACGGCCTGCCGTGCGCGAGCCGCACCCGGTTGATCAGCGCGCGGTTCTCGCGCACCGGGATCGCGGACGGCTGCGGCGCGTCGGCGCACCACACGGCGAGCAGACCGAGCAGGTCGCGGTCGGACTCCTCCAGCGGGATCGGGCTCGCCGCGAGCGTCAGGTAGTGCGCCCGCGCCTCCTCGTCGAGCGTGCCGCCGAGCTGCAGGACCTTGATCTTGTCCTTGGTGGACGCGAGCAGCTCGCCACGTCGCGCGAGCATGTCCTCGTAGCTGTGCTGCGCCCTTCCGTAGACCTGGAGGAACACGTCACCGGCCGCGAGCCGCAGGCACTCGAGCCAGAAGTCGAACGTGTCCGGCACCCCGGCGGGGAAGTCGCGGAAGTACGGGTTGTGCTGCACGTGGTCGCCGACCAGGCCGCGCACCGCGTCGAGGATCTGCAGGCCCGCGTTGATCGCGCCGAGCGGCCGCAGTCCGGACAGGTGCCGCAACAGTTCCGGTGAGCAGGCGAAGCCCGTCGACATGAGCACGACGTCGACCTGGCGGGCCACTGTGGATCCCTCACCCTGTTCAGCGGTTGACAGCGGCACACGCAGGGTCTTCTGGATCAGCAGCGGCACGAGCACCGGAGGATTTTCACAGATTGCAACGCCGCCGCGAACTGAATTGTCTTTATCTGCGGAAAGAGAACGGAAACGCAACCGAACCGGGGGTTTGTGTGAGTAGACGTTCCTGGCTCGCGGCCGGACTGGCCACGGCGGCGGCGGTGGCCGCCGTGACGGTCCCGGCGCAGGCCGCACCCTCCGCACCGATCGGTGCCGGGGTCACCCTCCTGACCGGCGACCACGTGACGCTCGACGGCGGCCGCGCGCGCATCAGGCCCGGCGACGGCCGAGAGCACGTGGCGTTCCGGCAGTACACCGACGAGCGAGGCGACCTGCACGTCGTGCCCACCGACGTGCAGCCGCTGCTGTCGGCGAAACGGCTCGACCCGCGGCTGTTCGACGTCACGGAGCTCCTGCGCTCCGGGTACGACGACGCGTCCAGCCCGGTGACCCCGCTGATCGTCCAGGGCGGCGTCACGGCGCAGGGCGTGGCGTTGAGCAGCATCGGCGCCGTCGCGGTGAAGGCGGACAAGGGCGCGAACTTCCTCGCCGGACCGCGGGCCGCGGGAGACCAGCGGATCTGGCTGGATGGCAGGGTGACGGCGTCGCTCGACAAGAGCGTGCCGCAGATCGGCGCACCGCAGGCGTGGGACTCCGGGCACACCGGCAAGGACGCGGTGGTCGCGGTGCTCGACACCGGCATCGACGCCACGCACCCCGACCTCGCGGGTTCCGTCGTCGAGGCGAAGGACTTCAGCAACAGCCCGTCCGGAACCGACGACCGCGTATGTCGCAGGCCGTCAACCGGCTCACCGCGCAGCACGGCACGTTGTTCGTCGTCGCGGCGGGCAACTCGGGTCCGAGCGACGAGTCGATCGGCAGTCCCGCGGCCGCGGACAGCGCGCTCACCGTGGGCGCGGTGGACCGGCAGGACGGGCTCGCCGAGTTCTCCTCGCGCGGCCCGCGCTGGGTGAACGGCGCGATCAAACCGGACATCACCGCACCGGGCGTCGGCATCGTCGCGGCCCGCGCGGCGAACTCGAGCGCGGGCAAGCCGGGGGAGACGCACTTCGCGGCGTCCGGCACGTCCATGGCCACCCCGCACGTGGCAGGCGCGGCGGCGATCCTGGCCGCGCAGCACCCGGACTGGACGCCGGAACAGCTCAAGTCCGCGCTGATGGCCAGCTCCAAGCCGAACGACACGCTCACCGCGTACCAGCAGGGCGCGGGCCGGGTGGACGTCGCCCGCGCCACGACGCTGCGGGTGACGCCGTCGGCCGGGTCGCTCAGCCTCGGCACGGCGTTGTGGCCGCACCACGACGACGCGCCGATCGAGAAGACGGTGACCTACCGCAACACCGGCGCCACCCCGGTCACGTTCGCACTGACCACCGCGCTGACCGACCAGTCGGGAAAGCCCGCGGTCGCGGGCATCGCGACGGTCGAGCCCAGCACGATCACCGTGCCCGCGGGTGGTGAGGCGTCGGCGAAGCTCACCGTCAGGACCTCGGTCGAGTCACCGGACGGCCGGTACAGCGGCGCGCTCGTCGCGTCCGACGGCACCACGGCCGTGCGCACGCCGATCGGCTTCACCAAGGAGGTCGAGAGCTACGACGTGAACCTCAGCTTCCTCGACTTCGACGGCAAGCCCACCGACCAGTACTTCTACCGGTTCGTCTCGCACGCCCAGCCCAAGGCGTTCCTGCGGTACGACCCGTCGGGCACGCTCACGCAGCGCATCCCGAAGGGCGAGTACTACTACGAGGCCTACGTCCAGACGACCGGCAGGCGGGGGCTGACGCAGATCGTCGAGCCCGCGTTCGAGGTCTCCGGGAACTCGTCGTTCGTCAACGATGCGCGCGTCGGCGAGCAACCGGGCTTCACCACGGAGCAGCCGAACGCGAAGATCGGCTCGGCCGACCTCCAGTTCGGCATGAGGCTGAAGTGGGGCGACACCGGCCTCAGCATGTACCTGAGGGACTTCGAGGGCTTCCTCGTGCGGCCCGCGACCACGTCCGCGCCGGGCGCGTTCACCTACGGGCAGTCCGCGGTGCTGGCCGAGCCGGACGGCAGCGGCGGGTTCGCCGGCAGCCCGTACCTCTACCACCTGACCTTCCAGCACGACAGCACGGTGCCGAAGGGCCTGGTGCGCAAGGTGTCCGACCGGTCTCTGGCGGTCGTGCACTCGGAGGTCGCGTCGCACACGAAGGGCGCGACGGCCGAGCGCGACGGTGTCGCCCGCGGCGCGGTGCCGTTGAAGATCAAGGAGTTCTACACGCCCAACACCCCGTGGTACGGCTCGGTGCTGGAGCTCGACAACGGCGAGCCGTTCCCGCCGCTGACCAGCCAGCAGTCCGCGACGCCCCGGTCGTTCAAGCTCGGCAGGCCGGTCACCGAGCGGTGGAACCAGGCCGTGTTCGGGCCCGCGTTCCCGAAGTTCCCGCTCCGGCTGGACCGGTGGGCGGGGCGCGGCGGTGACCAGATCAGCATCAGCCTGCCGATGTTCGCCGACCAGAGCGCCACGCACTTCGGCACGTCGAAGATCAGCCGTGCGCGCACGGTGCTGTACCGGGGCGACACCGTGGTGTCCGAATCCCCTTACCAGGGCTACATCTACACCCCGGTGCCCGCGGAGCGGACCGCGTACCGCCTGCACGCCGAGGCGGCCCGCGACGGCATCTCGGAGCTGTCCACGAAGATCACCGCGGACTGGGGCTTCACGTCCGGTCACGCGGCGGGGGACCAGCGCGCGGTGCTGCCGCTGCTGGCCGTGCGGTTCGCGCCGACGCTCGACATCGAGAACCGCGCGCGGGCCGGCAACGCGTTCACGTTCCCGATGTACGTGCAGCGCAACGGTTCCGACCAGGTCACCGACGTCAAGGCACCGGTCGTGCAGGTGTCCTACGACGACGGCGCGAAGTGGCAGCCCGCGCATCTCGTGCGGATCGGCGACCGCTGGCTCGTCACCGTGAAGCATCCGAAGGACGCGAAGTTCGTGTCGCTGAAGGCGCAGGCGCGTGACGCGTCGGGCAACACCGTCGACCAGACGATCATCCGAGCCTACGGGCTGAAGTAGAGCCGTGGGGGCCACCGTCGAGGTGGCCCCCACGAGCCTCATTTCTGGTACGGCGCCAGGGTTTCCGGGTCCACGTCCGGCGCGCCCATGATCGGGTGCACCTCGACCGGCTGGTTGAGGATCCGCCCGCCGGGACCGGGTGTCGCCGAGCACTTGCGCGCGATCTCCAGCAGCCGCGCCTCGCTCTCCACGTCGACCACCCAGTAGCCGGCGATGACCTCCTTGGACTCGGCGTACGGCCCGTCCTTGACGATCGGCTGGTCGCCGTCGGCCGTCACGACGAACGCCCGCGCGGGACCGCTGAGCCCCTCGCTCTGCAGCAGCTCACCGGAGGCGGCCAGCTCGTCGTTCAGGTCGCGCATGTACTTGATCATGCGCAGCATGTCCTCGTCGGTCCAGGCGGCCAGACCTTCCCAGTCCTCCTGGTTGCCGCCGTACGTGATCAGCATGTACTTCACTGCTTCCACTCCCCACCGGTCGCACGGGCACGGATCTCCTGCACAGCCCAGCTGTTGCCGTCCGGGTCGTCGAAGTAGACGAACCGGCCACCGTCCATGTCGTTGAACACCTGGATCTCGCTGACCTCGACGCCGCGTTCCAGCAGCTGTGCGCGAGCCTTGTCCAGATCGGACACCACGAGCTGGACGCCCTTCAGCGAGCCGGGCGTGTTCTTGATGATCCCGGTGCCGATGACGATCGAGCAGCCGGAGCCGGGCGGCGTCAGCTGCACCACGCGCATCTCGTCGCTGATGGTGGTGTCGTGGTCGAGGGTGAACCCGAGCTGGTCGGCGTAGAAGTGCTTCGCGCGGTCCAGATCGGACACCGGTACCACCATGACCTCGAGTGTCCAGTCCATCGCATCGTCCTTTCGCAGTCAGGTGCTCACCAACGCGTCGAACGGCCGGGCCGCGATTCGACAGGACTCTATAAACAATTTGTAACGGCCACCGGGTGTTGCCATCCTGCGGTGCATGACCTCAGCCTCCGTCGTCCGGCTGCTCGCCGAACCCGCCCGCCTCCGCGTGTTCGCCGCCGTCGCACTGGGCGCACGCACACCCGCGGACGTGGCCGCCGCGACCGGGCTCTCGGCACGCGAGGTCGCCACGGCGCTGCAGAAGCTCATGGCCGGTGAGCTGATCGTCGACGGCCTGGCCGTGCGCGACTTCAAGGAGCTCATCGAGCGCGAGCCTGCTGCTCCCGCGGGCCCGCTGCACCCGTTCGTCGCCGGTGACCGGCTGGTCACCCTGCCCGTGTCGTTCGAGCGGCGCCGGGTGGTGCTGGCACACGTGGTGTCGCGGGCGTTCTCGCCGGACGTCGCGTACACCGAGCCCGAGGTCAACGAGGCGCTCCGGGCGTGGTGCGACGGCGGCGAGATCGACCACGTGACCGTCCGCCGGTACCTGGTCGACCTGCGCCTGCTGACCCGCGCGGACGGCGTGTACCGGCTAGGCCGGGTCGCGGCCGATGAGACCCAGCAGCCGGTCCTGTAGCGACGCGTCACCGGGCACCTCCACCTCGGGGCCGTAGACCTCGACACCGGGTCCGAACGCGCCCGGCGTCCGGCACTTCTCCATCAGCTCGGGCGGGATCTTCGACGTGGCCGCCCACAGCCGTTCGACGTCGACCGGGTCCATGGTGTCGTCCTGGCCGGTGGCGCGGGCGAGATCCCAGCCGTGCAGCACCATGTCGTCGCTGACGACCTGGTCGATGTGGTCGGCGACGGTCATCCGGCCGGCCGGGGTGTCGCTCTCCTCGTGCGCCAGCTCGGATCCGAGCACCGCCTCGACGTCCGCGCGCGCCGACCGGAACCTGCTCAGCGGGTCGTCCGGCGCCGGGCTGAGCGAGTGCCCGGCGGGCAGCATGTAGCCGTGCATCGCGATGATGTGGTCGACGACGTCCTTCGCCGACCACCGCGCGCACGGCGACGGGTTGTCCCACTGGTCCGGTTGCACGGCCGCGACCTTCCGCTCGAACGCGTCCGCGTGCCTGCGGTACCGCTCAGCGATCTCGCCCACGGCTCCTCCTGGTAGTAGTGGATCGATGACGACCATCGTCGCTTTCCACGCCCATCCCGACGACGAGGTGCTGATGACGGGCGGCACGCTCGCCCGCGCGTCCGCCGACGGTCACCGCGTGGTGATCGTGGTGGCCACCGACGGCATCATGGGCCCGAGCGAGCCGCGCCGCATGGACGAGCTCCGCGCGAGCGCGGCGATCCTCGGCGTGCACCGGGTCGTGCACCTCGGTTACGCGGACAGCGGGCACGGGCCGATCCTCTACCCCGATCCGCCCGACCGCACCCGGTTCGCCCGAGCTTCCGTCGACGAGGCCGCGTCGCGCCTGGCCGAGATCCTGCGCGAGGAACAGGCGTCCGTGCTGCTCAGCTACGACGCCAACGGCGGATACGGCCACCGCGACCACGTCCGCGTGCACGAGGTCGGCGCGCGCGCCGGCGAGCTGGCCGGTGTCCGGGTGCTGGAGGCGACGATGCCGCGCGAGCCACTGGTGCGGGTGCAGCGGCTGGTGCGGCTGCTCAGGATCCCGGTGCGCTACGACCCGGACGTCGTCGTCTACAGCCCGCGCTCGGCGATCACCCACCGGTTCGACGTGCGGCGGTTCGCCCGGCAGAAGCAGGCGGCGCTGGCTGTGCACCACTCGCAGGTGTCCGGCAACGGCCGTCCGGCGACGATCATGCGGGTGCTGGTGAAGCTGCCGGTGCCGCTGTTCGGAATCTTGCTGGGCCGCGAGTGGTTCGTGCTGAGAGGCTGACGGGGTGCTGAACCACACGGTCCGCGGCGAGGGTGATCCGGTTGTGCTGCTGCACGGCGGCCTGCTCAACAGCAGCATGTGGGACGCCCAGGTGGAGCTGCTCGCCCCGACCCACCAGGTGATCACGTTCGACGCGCGCGGCCACGGCCTGTCGCCGACACCCACCGAGCCGTTCTCGCACTACGAGGATCTCTTGGAGTTGCTCGACCACCTCGGCGTCGCGCGGGCCTCGCTGGTCGGCCTGTCGCAGGGCGGCCGCACGTCCATCGACTTCGCCATCGCCCACCCGCACCGGGTCGCCAAGATCGTGCTGGCCGGTACCGGGATCAGCGGCATGACGTTCCGCGACCCGTTCGTGCTGTCGTACATGAAGAAGCTGAGCGAGGCCACCGACATCGAGTCGGTCGTCGAGTGCTTCCTGCGGATGTGGGTCGACGGTCCTCAGCGCACGCCGGACGAGGTCGACCCCGCCGTGCGGGAGCCGTGCCACGCGGCCATGAGCGACACGATCACCCGGCACGGTGCCCGGTGGCTGGGGCTGCTCAGGGAGCTCGGCGCGATCGACCGGGTCGCCGAGCTGACCGCCCGCACCCTGGTGCTCGTGGGAGACCTCGACTCGTCCGACATCCACACCGTGGCGGACCTGGTCGCGGGAGCGGCGCCGAACGCGCACAAGAAGGTGGTCACCGGCGCGGGGCACATGATCAACCTGGATCAGCCGGAGGAGTTCAACCGCGTGCTGCGGCGGTTCTTGGCGCACTGACCTGGCCTCATGGTTCGGCGTGTCAAGAATCTTTGACACGATGTCAGCGCTCCTTTACATTCAACCGATGGCGTTCGAACAGAAGCGCACGTGGATCGCGACCGTGCTCGCGGTCCTCACGTACGCCGTGTACCTCATGGTCATCCTCGGCAGAGCGCAGAACACCGCGCTCGCATCGGTGTCCTACGTGGCGCCGATGCTGTGGACGCTCGGCGCGGGAATCCTCGTGACGATCGTCCTGAGCATCGCGCTGGCGATCTTCTTCAAGGACGAGAAGGACCAGCGCGACCGCGAGATCTACCGGTTCGGCGAGTACGTCGGCCACGCGTTCGTCGTCATCGGCGCGGTGGCCGCACTCGGCATGGCCATGGCCGAGTTCGACCACTTCTGGATCGCCAACGCCATCTACCTGGCGTTCTTCCTGTCCGCGCTGGTCGGCGGCGTGGCCAAGCTCGTCGCCTACCACCGGGGCTTCCAGTGGTGAAGCCGACGAAGGTGACGAACTCGATCCGCGCACTGCGGTTCGCGGCGGGCGAGATGACCCAGGCCGGCCTGGCCGAGCGGATCGGTGTCACCCGGCAGACCGTCATCGCCATCGAACAGGGCCGCTACTCGCCCTCGCTGGAGATGGCCTTCCAGATCGCGCACGTGTTCGGCGTCCCGCTGGACGACGTTTTCCAGTACCCGACGGAGGAATGAAGATGAAAGCGATCGTCCAGGACGTCTACGGCACAGCCGACGTCCTCCAGTTGCGTGACGTGGACAGACCCGTGGCCGGTGACGACGAGGTGATCGTCCAGGTGCGCGCCGCCGGTGTCGACGCGGGCGTGTGGCACCTGATGACCGGCCTGCCGCTGCTGCTGCGCCTCGCACTCGGCCTGCGCGCGCCGTCCAACCCGGTCCGCGGCCGCGAGGTCGCCGGTGTCGTCGAGTCGGTCGGGGCCGGTGTCACCCGCTTCGCGCCGGGCGACCAGGTGTTCGGCATCGGCGAGGGCACCTACGCCGAGTACGCCCGTGCTCGCGCCGCCAAGCTCGTGCCGCTGCCGGAGAACCTGACGTTCGAACAGGCCGCCGCGCTCCCCATCTCCGGCCTCACGGCACTGCACGCACTCCGCGCGGCCCCGTCCGGCCAGCGGGTGCTGGTGATCGGCGCGGGCGGCGGCGTCGGCACGTTCATCACGCAGCTCGCGGTGGCGCGCGGCGCCGAGGTCACCGGCGTGTGCAGCACGTCCAAAGCAGACCTGGTCCGGTCGCTGGGCGCGGTCGACGTCATCGACTACACGCGTCACGGCATCACCGGCACCTACGACGTGGTGTTCGACATCGCCGGCAACCGGACGTTGCGGGTGCTCCGGAAGTTCCTGACGCCACGCGGCACGCTCGTCATCGTCGGCGGCGAGAAGGGCGGCCGGCTGCTCGGCGGCACGGAACGCCTGCTGCGCGCCGCCCTGTGGTCGCCGTTCATCGGTCAGCGGCTGGTCGGGCTGTTCTCCGCCGAACGCCAGCCGGACCTGGAGGAGCTGTCCTCACTCGCGGCCGCCGGCAAGATCACGCCGGTCGTGGACCGCACGTTCCCGCTGGGCGAGGCCCCCGAGGCGATTCGCTACGCCCAGGAAGGCCGCGCTCGCGGCAAGGTCGTCGTCACGGTCTAGGGGGCCGGCGTCGGCTCCGGCAGTCTGGCGATCAGCTTCTTCGTGGCGCGGAGTACGTCGGCCTCGTCGTGGCCGAACTCCGACAGGTAGTGGCGCAGCGCGTGACGGAGGAGGGTGACCTCCTCGTTCGTCAGTTCGAGGACGTGGGTGCCCATGCACCGATGGTAGGCCCGCTGGAACGAATCGACCCCTGCTGACGAACACACCATGTGCTCACTCGTGACTTCTGGCGTGCCGTGGTGATCCGGGCCGGTGTCATCTACGTCGAAGTCGCGCTCGCGCTCTTCGCGTGGGGCGGGATCCCGACACCGGTCGTCATCCGCAGCGCGCTGGGAGCACTGGCGTTCGCGGTGCCACTGGGCGCACTGGTGCTGCGGGTGGAGCTGCGCCACGACCGGTCCTTCCTGATGATCCTGCTGGGGTCGACGGGACTGCGAGCCGTCCTGTCCGGGCTGGCGACGACGGGAGCACTGGTCGTCCTCCGCGTGCAGCTACCGCAGCCGGAGGTCGCCGTCGCGATCACGGTCATCAGTGCCGTCGCGATCGCGTCCGCGTTCAACCCCCTGCTCGGCTGGTTGACCCTGCCGCCGCAGCCGGTCGCCGAGCCCGAGGGGAAGGAGGTCGTCGAGCAGCGGCACAGGCTGGCGGACATGGCGCTGCAGCAGCCTCAGGTGCAGAACGCCGGGCTCAGCGAGGACGAGAAGAAGCAACTGCGCGCTGAGATCGAGGCGGAGGTCGAGCGGGAGGCGGCGGACATCGCCCGCGCGACGTCGTTGCCTCACGCGCAGTTCGTGCGAGCGAAGAGGGCGTACATCGGGCTCGAGCCGATCGCCGTGTTCCTGGCGCCGTGGCTCAAGTGGTTGATCTTCTACTGCGCGGGTGTCTCCGGACTCATGCTGCTGACCGTCAGGGTGCCCGGCGCGCACCTGGTGACACCGATCGCCGCCGTGGTGCTGCCGGCACTGACGGTGGGCGCCACGGCGGCGCCGGGCAGCCTCCGGTGGTCGGCCGGTGTCCGTTCCGCCGCACCGATCCTGCTCGCCGCGAGTGCGGCAGCGGCCACCGTGGCGCTGTTGCTGCCTGCGGACACGCGGTGGCCGTCGAGCTCCGCGGCCTTCGCCGTGCTGTCGGCCGTGGCGCTGGTCGGCCGGCTCGTCGTGGGGCCCCTGCTGAAGCGGGACCGGTGGCTGCGGTCGAACGACCCGGCCGCCTGGCCAAGGGACACCGACAGACAACACGACGAGGCGGTGCGCAGCCACGACGAGTGGCTCCGGGCGATGTTCGAGGTCGCCGTGCTGCGGATCGTGAGTGCCAAGATCGGCAAGTACGTGCAGCGCTCCTACGGCACGGATCTGCCGCCCGCGTCCGTGGAGAAGCTGGGCGACATCACCGAACTGACCCAGTTCGTGCCCACGGAGACCAGTGCGCGGCTCGGCCGCGTGATGACGTCGATGCCGAGCGCGGCGATCGGGCTGAGCGGGCCGCGTGGTGTCGGCAAGAGCACCGTCCTGCGGGTGCTGAGCGAACTTCGGGCCAACCCCTCCGACCTGGGGCTCATCGTGCCTGCGCCGACCAGCTACGACGCGCGCGAGTTCCTGACGCATCTGTTCGCTCGGTTGTGCGAGGTCGTGCTGCCCCACCAGCCGCCGCCCAAGATCGGCATCATGCGACGGATCAACTGGCCGGGGATGATGGTGCTGCTGGGCCTCGCAACCGGCGCCATCACCTTCTTCTGGGCTCCAGTCGTCGAGGCGGCGACGTGGGCCGGGGCGCACGTGCTGGGGCTCGTCTTCGTGTTCGGCATGTTCACGGCCTTGGCCGGATTCGTCTGGTGGGGCGCGGAGAGGCCAACGCTGCGGGACTCGCCGATCGAGGAGATGGCCAGGGGCCACCTGCGCACGCTGCGGTACCTCGAGACCCAGACGGTCACCCGCACCGGCTCGGCGAAGACACCGCTCGGCGACCTCGGAGCGTCGAAGGCGCGGCAGCGGGCGGAGATCCTCAAGACCTACCCGGAGCTCGTCGACGACTTCCGGACCTTCCTCGAACAGGTCGGCCTGAGCCTGCGCAGCAAGGACGCCCGCGTCGTCATCTGCATCGACGAGCTCGACAAGATCGGCACACCGGAGCAGGCGGAGAAGTTCCTCAACGACATCAAGGCGATCTTCCGGGTGCGGCACTCGTACTTCCTCGTGTCGGTGTCCGAGGACGCGCTGACCTCGTTCTCGCGCCGGGCACTGGCGGTGCGGACCACATTCGACACGGCGTTCGACGCCGTCGTCGAGGTGGACCGGTTCTCGCTGGCCGACACGCGGGCGTTGCTGGTGCAGCAGGTGATCCGGCTGCCGGAGCCGTTCGTGTGGTTCTGCCACTGCCTGTCCGGCGGGCTGCCGCGCGACCTCGGCCGGATCGTCCGCGCCCTGTACGACGAGCGGAACGCTCATGAGGTGACCGCGTTGCCCTTGCTCGCGGCCGAACTGGTCCGCCAAGACGTCCGCGCCGTCGCGCAGGGGCAGTTGGCGCAGGCCAGCGGCCGTGCCGACGCCGGTGAGGTGCTCGGCTGGATCGCGGACGCCGCGGACCTGCCGATGACGTCGGCCGCGCTCACCGACCACTGCGGCAAGGCGCCGGACGTCGAGGACGACCTCGGCCTCCTCGTGGCTCAGTGCTGCGCGCACCTGCACTACGCGGCAGCGGTGCTGGACGTGTTCAGCGAACGGCTGGGGGAGTGGGTCGAACTCCTGCGCAACGACGACGCCCCGCTCAAGCAGCTGGCGAAGGCCCGGTCCCTGCTCTCGGTGGATCCGGGCCTCGCGCGCAGAGCGGTCGACCAGGTCACGCCGTTTTGGTGACCCTGGCCAGGAACCCCATCAGGTTGCCGACGGCCCGTTCGACCTTCTCCTCCAGCGTGATCGACTCGTGGAGCCGCCCGCCCGGCCCGGCGTCCTTCTTGCCGCGCAGGTAGAGCGAGCACGCCAGGTCGGCGCAGAGGTAGGCGCCGACGGAGTTGCCGAGCTGCCCGGACTTGCCCGCCTTGCGCGCGGTCATCAGCGAGACGCCGTCGCCCGAGTGCGTGGTCAGGCACAGCGAGCACATGCTGCGCCGCGCGCGGCCCGCGTTGGCGGCACGGCGCAGGGCGACGCCGACGAAACCGTCGCCGGACTCGGTCACCAAGTAGGCGCGGTCCGGTGCGGCGGGGTCGCGCCAGCCGAGGAAGTCCAGGTCGTCCCACGGTCGCTCGGCCAGGTCCCTGGGCACGGCGAGGCGCTTCGCCTCGCCCTTCGTGCAGTTGACGAACGATGCCCGGATGTCGCGTTCGGTAGCTGGTCTCACGGCAGCGACGCTAAAGTTGCCTAGAGGGTCTAGGCAAATGAATAACATCCCTAGGGACGGCAGATGGCACGCGCGGGGCTGACGGCTGACCGCTTGACCAGGGCGGCGGCGGAGATGGCCGACGAGGTCGGCTTCGAGAACGTGACCGTGTCGGCGCTCGCACGCAGGTTCGGCGTCAAGGACGCGAGCCTGTACTCGCACATCCGCAACGCCCACGACCTGCGGACACGGGTCGCGGTGCTGGCACTCGCGGAGCTCGCCGACCTGGTCGCGTCCGCACTGGCCGGCCGGGCCGGGAAGGACGCGCTGGTGGCGTTCGCGAGCGCCTACCGCGACTACGCGAAGCGCCATCCGGGCCAGTACACCGCGACCCAGATGGCACTCGACCCCGACGTCGCGGCCACGAGCGCCGCGGGCAGGCACGCCGAGCTGACGCGGGCGGTCCTGCGCGGCTACGGCCTGGGGGAGCCGCACGAGACCGACGCGGTCCGGTTCATGCACAGCACTTTCCACGGGTACGTGAGCCTGGAGAGGGCCGGTGCGTTCCACGGCCATCCCCGCGGTGTCGACGCGTCCTGGTCGCGGGCACTCGACGCCGTCGACACCGCACTGAGGAACTGGCCCGACTAGCTCAGCATCGCGAGATGTGCTTCCACGTAAGGAATCGCGACCGTCTCCAGGCCGCCGTCCGAGCCGAACGCGGGGTGCACGTTGACCTCGAACACGACGCCACCGTTCTCGAGGGCGAGGTCGACACCGCCGAACGCCAGCCCCAGGGACTTCGTGGCGCTCACGGCCAGCTGACCGAGCCCCGCGGGCAGGTCGTCGATGTCGAGCACGGTCGAGACCGCGCCCTGGATCTCGTTGCAGGGCGCGTCCGGATTCGCCTGCACGTGCTCGCAGGCCCGCACCACGCGGCCCTCCAGCACCACCACTCGGTACTGGTGCCGCAGCCCGCCGTGGTTCACGTTGTTCGCATCCCGCGCGATCAACCAGTCCAGCTCGGAGGTGGCGTAGTAGTCGGCCGCGTCCCGCAGCTGCTCGTGGCTGGTGACGTGGAAGACGTCGTCACCGCCCATGCCCACCACCGGGCGCGCCCAGACGTCGCCGCCCAGTTCGTCGAACGAGTCAGCGGCCAGTTCCGCGGTGGGCCGGGACAGGCTGATGGTCTCCATGTGCGGCACGTTGTCGAGCACGAACTGGTCGACCGTGAGGTTCTTCTCGGTGGCTGTCCGCGACGCGTCCGCGTCGAGGCCGAGCGAGTTCACCCCGTGCTGTTCCAGCAGCCGCTGGAACGCCTCGAAGTCACGCCGCTTGCCAGGTGGAATCTCGTAGATGAGGACGACCGACGGAGTCACGACGACGTCGCCCGCCTCCAGGCGGAGCGCTCCGTCCGCGGTGTTCACCCTGCCGATCCCGCCGGTCATGAAGTGCCGCGCGTCCATCTGCACGGGCGGGCGTCCGGTCAGCGTCTCGACCGCGGTGACCAGGGTTGCCCGACTGCCTTCCGTCGAGCTGTGATCGGTCATCAGCACAATCTCGCGTGCATCCACTATTCAGTTCTCGTCTCTAGGCCGACTAACCCGCGGCATCAGGAGGCACTCGTGAAATCCGAACGTAGCAGAGAAAGCAGTGCTCAAATGACGTCCGAGGGGTCAACGGCCTGCTCCCCGAAGACGGGACGTTCGAGGTGGGCGCGGATCTGGTCCGCGTCGGGCATGCCGAGCTCGGTGTAGAGGGTCAGGGCGTGCTGGTAGTGCCGACGGGCCTGCACGTGGTTACCGAGGGTGTGGTGGGCGTGGCCGAGGCCGGCGTGGGCGCGGGCCTGCTGGTCGAGTGCGCCGATGTCGGTGGCGATGGTGTGGGCGTCGGTGTGGTGGATGAGGGCGTCGGCAGGGCGTCCAGCGGTGTGAGCTGCTTCGCCGAGGCCGTTGAGCGGCCAGGCTTCGCCCTGGCGTTCGCCGATCTCGCGGAAGATGGCCAGGGCCCGCTGGTAGTGCCCGGCCGCTTCGGCAGGTTGGTCGAGGAGGAGGCGGAGGGCGCCGAGGCTGTCCAGCGCCCTGGCTTCGCCGGCGCGGTTGCCTGCCTGCCGGTACAGGGTCAGGGCCTGGTGGAGGTGGTCGGTGGCCGGACCGTGCCTGCCCAGCCGCACCTCGACGTAGCCGAGGCCGCTCAGGGCGTTGGCCTCGCCGGCCCGGTCGCCGGCCAACAGGCACAGGGCCAGGGCCCGTCCTTTGTGGTCGACCGCCGAGTGGTAGCGGCCCAGCCGCTCCTCGACGGTGCCGAGGTTGCCCAGGGTGTTGGCTTCGCCGGTGCGGTCGCCTGCCTGCCGGAACAGGGGCAGCGCCTCGTCGAGGTGGTCGGCGGCCGGCCGGTAGCGGCCCAACCACATCTCGACGACGCCGAGGTTGTTCAGGGCGCGAGCCTCACCGACCGAGTCGCCTGCCTGCCGGAACAGGTCTCGTGCCTGCCCGAGGTACTCGCAGGCCGGCCCGTACCGGCCCATCACCATGTGGGTGGTGCCGACGCCGTTCAAGGCGTGGCCTTGTCCGGCCCGGTCACCGGATTGCTGGGCGGCGTGGTGGGCGTGCCCGTGAACGGCCAGGGCGTCGGTGAAGTGCCCGCCGATGAGGTAGCGGAACAGGATGGCCGAGAGTCGGGTGGTGTGGGTGGGCCAGCCGTGGGTGGCGGTGTGAGCGGCGACGGCGACCAGGGTGGGGCGTTCAGTGTCCAGCCACACGCGGGCAGTGTCCGGGGCGGCCAGGTCCGGCACGGGGTTGGCGGGCGGGGGGAGGCGGGGCCGACGGTGGGCTTCGGCCGGGTACAGGGTGTCCATCGCGGTCGCGGACGTGGCGAGGTAGGAGTCGAACAGGCGGGTCAGTGCGGCACGGCGTTGCGGTGCCGGGTCCTCGTCGGTGGCCCGGCCGGTGGCGTAGGCGCGGACCAGGTCGTGGAACGTGTACCGGCCGGGGGCGTTCTGCTGCAGCAGGTGGTCGCGGTGCAGGTCGTGCAGGTGGGCCTCGGCGGTGGGCAGGTCGATGTCGGCCAGCGCCGCGGCGGCGTGGGCATCGAGGTCGTGACCGGGGTGCAGCCCGGCCAGACGCAGCAGCCGTTGCCGGTCGGCGGGCAGCTGCCGGTAGGACAGGTCGAGTGCGAGCTCCACACCGGAGTCCAGGCGCCGGTCGTGGTGACGCTCGTCGAGCCGATCGGCGTGGTCGGTCAGCGTCCAGCCGGACCTCGCGCGGATGTGCGCGCTGACCAGCCCGAGCGCGAGAGGCAAGTGGCCGCAGCGGTGTGCGATGCGGGCGGTCGCCTCCGGGTCGGGGCCGACGGGAACGTGCGGCGCGGCTTCGGTGAGGAGCGCGATCGCCTCGCCGGGAGTGAACACGTCCAGGTGGGTGGCGGTACCGAGGCTCGTGAGACTGCGTCGGCTGGTGACCAGCACCGGACAGCCGGGCGTTTCGGTCAGCAGCGGGCGGACCTGGTCGGCGTCGGCGGCGTTGTCCAGCACCACCAGGGTGCGGGTGCCTGCCAGCCGTTCGCGGTAGGCGGCTGATCTGGCGGTCAGGTCGTGCGGGATCTGCTGGCCGGGCATCCCGAGCAGCCGCAGGAACCCGTCGAGCACGGCAGCTGGGTCCGCGGGCGGTTGGGCCGGATCGGGGTGGAATCCCCGCAGGTTCACGAACAGCACCCGCTCGACCAGCCCCTCCGCGGCGAGCAGGTGCCCGGCGTGGACGGCGAGCTCGGTCTTGCCCACCCCGGCCATCCCGGCGATCGAGCAGATCGCCGGGACTCCGTCGTCCACGCACCCGTCGCGCAGTGCCCGCCGGAGCCGGTCCAGCTCGGCGGACCGGCCGGTGAACCCTGCCAGCCCTCGCGGCAGCCGGTCCTGCGCACGAACCTGCGCCGCCGCCTCGCCCCACCCGGTGATCACCTGCAGCGCCTGGCGCCACTGCGTCACGTAGCCCACGTCCGGGTGCAACGCCTGCACCACCGCCACGACCAGCTCGGCGTTCAACCGCCGCCGGCCGCGGCGGAAGCAGTCGACCACGGTCGTCTTGCCCGCCAGTTCACCGGCGGGCCTGCCCATCGCGGTCCAGGCCGCGTTGACGCGGTCCGTGATGCGCTCGTACGACGGGTCACCCGCCCAGACCTTCAACGACCGCAACCGCTCGACCAGGCCGTCGAGGGTGCCTGCCTGTCCTGGATCGGGTAGCGCCGCGAACGCCTCGCCCGGCTGCTGCCCCATCCGGCAAGGCTAGCGATCACATTCGGATTCGTTCGGGATCGTTCGGCGTGATCCACCAGAGCTGGACAGTCGACAGCAGACCGGCAGTCGGCCGACACAGGGGGAGCTGGAACGAGATGGAACGTCACAAGGACGAGCACCCGTCGGAAGGAATTTGAGATGCGAAGTCGGCGATCTACCAGTCTGCTGTTCGCAGCGGCTGTGGCAACCTCTGCTGCTCTAGCGGTCTCGCCGCCGGCACAGGCCGAAGACGCCATCGTCAAGCTCGTGAGCAACCAGAGCGGCAAGTGTCTGCAGCCGGCCTCTCTCAACCAGGGAGCTGAGGTCATTCAGATGACCTGCAACGGCACCCGCGCTCAGCAGTGGACGGTCAAGTTCGAGCGCAGGGGTGTCCACCTGGTGAACAGGGCGAGCCAGTTCTGCATGGACGCCTTCGGTGGGGCCACCAACGGAACACCGATCATCCAGTGGGTGTGCAACGACATCAGCAACGAGAACTGGAGCTTCGGTCTCGGCAACAACCTGTTGGCCTCGCTGGTCGCGGGCACCCGAAGCCACTGCATCGCCTCGCCGGGACCCGATGACGGCCTGCCGATGGAGCTGCGCTTCTGCGACGGCAACCTGTCACAGCTCTGGAGCCGCCCCAATGGGTAGAAGACGTCAGATCGTCACGCTGGTCATGTTGTTGATCACCAGCTTCGCAGCGGTGATCGCCGCAACGCCGGCGACCGCCGCGACGACAGGCCCCTTTCAGATCCGCGTGATTGGTGGCGGCTTCCAGTGCCTGCAGCCGGAGGGCGGCAACACCCTGCAGGGGACACGGATCGTCCAGACGCGGTGCGACCGCAACAACACCGCCCAGCATTGGATGAGGGCACCCGTCAGCGGCAACGTCGTCCACTTCGTCAACATCCACAGTGGACTGTGCCTCAATGCGCACGGGGCAGCCGCGCGCGAAACTCCGGTCGATCAGTGGCCGTGCAACGGCATCAGCAACGAGAACTGGGAAGAAGGACCGGACCCCGGCCCGGAGGACTTCCCGCCGTTGTTCTCGCGGGTTTCCGGGACCAAGAGCCTCTGCCTCGACGTTCCTTTCAGTCAGGAGACCGACGGGCTCGCGATGTGGATCCATCGCTGCAACAACACCAGCGCGCAAAAGATATGGATCTCCCGCCTGTTCTAGCGGCGATGTGCGCGTGCGCAGCGCTGGGCGATGTGGGCGGTCTCCTCCGGGGCGTGGCCGGCGAGCCCGGTCTTGCCCACCCCGGCCATCCCGGCGATCACGCAGATCGCCGGGATGGCTGGGGCTTCTCCGTCCACGCACCCGTGACGCAGCGCCCGCCGGACCCTGCGGTGGCCGGTCCTGCGCGCGGCGAAGGGGTCAACCAGCTGCTGCGCCGCCGCCATGGTTTTGAGGCTGGCGATCCACCATCACCCGCATTCGGGTTCGGTCGGGATCTGCCTGGGGCGAGGCAACCACGTGGACAGTCGGCGGCAGACCAGCAGCCGTCCGGCCGAGAGGACCACGTCATGCGTTGCCACCGGAGGACCACCAACCCCGAAGACGGCTGGAACTCGCGCAGCCCGTGCGCCCTCAGCCGGCCGCGGCGCCGAACCACCGGGGCAGGTGACCGAGCAGCTCCTGCTGATCTTCACCGGCCCACGCCACGTGGCCGTCCGGCCGCAGCAGCACCGCGGGCACGTCGAGCTCCTCGCTGACGTCGACGACGTGGTCGACGCGGTCCGCCCAGCCCGCCACCGAGAGGCGGCCGGTCTGGTCGAGCAGCAGCCCGCGGCCGCCGCGCGTCAGCTCGTAGAGGCGTCCCCGCTTCAGCGTCACGTCCCGCAGCCGCTTGCCGAGCAGCTCATGCCCGTCACCGAAGTCGTAGCGAATCCCGATCGCGATGATCTTCTCGATCACGTGCCGGTTCACCTCGTCGAAGTCCATCAGTTCCGTCAGCAACCTGCGCACCGCCTGAGCATTCGGATCGAGCGAGGCCAGCAGCATCTGCGCGCGGGTGTTGTCCAGCACGTCGGCGGCGACCGGGCGCCGTTCGACCTCGTAGGTGTCCAGCAGCCCCTCCGGCGCCCAGCCGTCGACCTCGGCGGCGAGCTTCCAGCCGAGGTTGAACGCGTCCTGGACGCCGAGGTTGAGGCCCTGCCCGCCCATCGGCGGGTGGATGTGCGCCGCGTCGCCCGCCAGCAGCACCCGGCCGGTCCGGTAGCGCTCGGCCAGCCGGGTGGCGTCGCCGAACCGGGAGAGCCAGCGCGGTGAGTGCACGCCGAAGTCGGTGCCCGCGGTCGCCATCAGCTGCTTCTTGACCTCCTCGAGGGTCGGCGGGACGGCGCGGTCCTCGGCCACCCCGTCGGCGGGCACGACGACGCGGTACAGCCCGTTGCCGAGGTGCCCGGCGCCGAACCGGATCTGGGTCTTGCGGACTTCGGTGTTCACCGCGGTCACCGTCTCCGGCGACGCGGTCAGCTCCATCTCGCCCAGCAGCGTGTCGACCTTGGACGGCTCGCCGGCGAAGTCCACGCCGAGCAACTTGCGCACGGTGCTGCGGCCGCCGTCGCAGCCGACGAGGTAGCGCGCACGCAGCTGCGTGCCGTCGGCCAGCTCGACGGTCACCCCGTCGTCGTCCTGGTTCAGCCCGACCACTTCGCAGCCGCGCCGGATCTCGGCGCCCAGTTCGACGGCGTGCTCGGTCAGCAGGCGATCGGTGATGGGCTGCGGGATGCCGAGGGTGTACGGATGCGCGGTGTCCAGCCGGTCCGGCGCCGGCTTGGTGATGCCGGCGAAGAAGCCACCGACCGGGTGCCGCGTGCCGACCGCGAGGAACCGCTCCAGCAGACCGCGCTGGTCCATCACCTCGACGCTGCGCGCGTGCAGGCCGAGCGAGCGGACGACCTTGGTCGGTTCGGTGTCCTTCTCCAGCACGACCACGTGCACGCCGTGCAGCCGCAGTTCGCCGGCCAGCATCATGCCGGTTGGTCCGCCGCCGGCAACGATCACGTCAATCACGAAACCCCCACTGTGCCGAGTTGTGTTTCCAGCCAGCACGCGTACGTCGTGAATCCCCTGTTTCCGCAGGTGCTGGCTTCGGCCGCAGATTCTGCAGCACGACACGGGTCTTGCCGCAAGACCCCCGGTGCGCTATATGTTGAAGTGGGCAAGGAGAGCAATTCTCCTTGCCATTGTTCTTGCGGTGTTCGTTCCGCTGACCGGTGCAACCCCTTCGGCACGGTCCACCAGGCCTGTTAGATGAACGCCGTGCGCGCCTTGATGACTGTGCTGCTCTCGATCGTGCTGACGGCTCCGGCGGCCGCCCAGGCCTCGCCCACCGGGTTCGTCGCGTTGCGGGACGTGGATCCGACGATCGTCCACGACATGCGGTACTACACCGCGCACAACTTCGTGGGCAGTCGGATCGACGGCTACCGGGCGCCGCTCTGCATCGTGACCAAGCAGGCCGCGGTGGCGTTGCGCGGCGTGCAGCGCGAGATGCTCAAGCGCGGCTACACGCTGAAGGTCTACGACTGCTACCGCCCGCAGCGCGCGGTCGACCACTTCGTGCGATGGGCGAAGGATCTGGCCGACCAGCGGATGAAGACCGAGTTCTACCCGCAGGTGGACAAGACGCGGTTGTTCGAGGACGGCTACATCGCGGAGAAGTCCGGGCACAGCAGGGGATCGACGGTCGACCTGACGATCGTGAAGCTGCCCGCCCGGTTCCAGCGGCCGTACGTGCCGGGGGAGCGGCTGGTGCCGTGCTTCGCGCCCACCAGGTTCCCGGACAACACGGTCGACATGGCGACCGGGTACGACTGCTTCGACACGCTCTCGCACACCGACGACCCGCGGGTGACCGGGCAGGCACGGGAGAACCGGCAGCTGCTGAAGACGACCATGCAGCAGCACGGGTTCCGCAACCTGCCCGAGGAGTGGTGGCACTTCACGCTGAACGGCGAGCCGTTCCCGGACACCTACTTCGACTTCCCGGTGTCCCGCCACTCCATCTGACCGGTCACCGCCGATCGTTAGCATCAAGCGATGCGCGCCGTATTCCCCGGCTCCTTCGACCCGGCCACGCAGGGCCACCTCGACGTGGCGCGCCGGGCCGCGGGCATGTTCGACGAAGTCGTCATGTGCGTGCTGACCAACCCGAAGAAGACCGGCCGCCTCCCGCTCGCCGAACGACTGGCCCTGCTGGCCGACATGACCAGTTGCCGATGGCTCAGATGAACCGTCGCCTGAGCGGCCTCGAAACGCTCTTCGTCCCGACCAGTCCCGCGCAGGCGTACATCTCCTCGACCCTCATCGCGGCGACGGCCCAGCGATAGCGCCCGTTCGAAGCGCGTGACGCGCAATTGAGACGCGCAATTGAAATGACAAGCCGCAGTGCACGGATCTGGCCGATAGCTAACAGGGCATCGAGTTTTTTCCGCGACTTTCGGCCAGTAGCGGCGCTCGTACATTGCCGACATAGTTCTGGCCACTACCAAGGCAGCGTGTGGAGGCAATCTTGACGGACGTGGTGCACAAGACCACTTTGCCGGACGGGCGTCAGGTGTGGATGGTCAAGGGTTACGCGGAGGCGCGCAGCGCCTTTACCGACCCGCGCCTGTCCAACGACACCACGCGAATGGGCGCGATGGATCCGCTGGCGTCCCTGCCTGCGGAGATCAAGTCCCTGATCGCCATGGACATGCTGAACTCCGACCCGCCCGAGCACACGAAACGCCGCAAGCGGCTGGCCCCGGCATTCACCGGGCGGAAGATCGCCACGCTCCGGCCCCTCGTGAGCGGCATCGTCGACGAGATCATCGACGCGCTGGACGGCCGCCGAGATGTCGACCTGGTCGAGATGTACGCGAGCCAGGTTTCGGTACGGGTGCTGGCCGAGATCGTCGGCATCGCCGCGCAGGACCTCGAGAACGTCCGGTCGTGGAGCGACACGTTCGTCAAAGAACTGCTGGTCGTCAGCGACTCACTGCTGGACGCGACCCGGTCGCTGCTCGGCTACTGCTACGAACTCGTCGCACGCAAGCGCGCTGCACCAGGAGACGACCTGGTCTCCCAACTGGTGTCGTCGTTCGACACGGCCGACCAGGCCGCCGACGACGAACTCGCCTCGACGGTGTTCATCCTGCTGATCGCCGGGCAGACCGCTACCGCTCAGCTGATCGCCAAGGCACTCGCACTGCTGCTCACGCATCCCACCCAACTCGAAATGCTGCGCGCCGAGCCTGCGTTGATCTCCTCGGCCGTCGAAGAAGTCCTCCGGGTTTCGCCGCCCTTGAGCATTTCCGGTTTCCGGCTCACGACCGAGCCGGTCACCATCGCGGGAACCACGATCCCGGCGGGCGAGATCGTGATCTGCTCCCTGGACGACGCCAATCGCGACGAGACCAGGTTCGTCGCACCCGGCGAGTTCGACGTCCGCCGCGAAGACAATCAGCACCTCTCCTTCGGTCACGGAATCCACCGCTGTCTCGGGGTGCATCTGGCCAGACTGGAGGCGGAAATCGCCATCGGTGAGTTGATCGGTCGTTTTCCCGACGCGCGCCTCGCGATCCACTCCGATCAGCTCACGTGGGTCGAGCGCGGAATCATGCGCACGCTCGAGGCACTACCGGTGCACCTGCGCTGCCCCACCAGCGTGCCCGTGTCCGCGGCGGCCGGGCAGTGAGCCGTTCCGGAGGCCCGGTCCGCGCGGGCAGGGCATCGGGGACCGTGGTCCGCTGCGGGCTGGTCGAGTCCATCACCGGTGATCGCGCAGTGGCGATGGCGTTCTTCTTCGACCACGCGGTGGACGAGGCCGGCCTGACAGCCGGCCTGGCACTCGCGCTCGACCACGTTCCGCTCTACGCGGGCCGGTTCCGCAAACGCGGCAAGGCACTGGACATCGTCTGCTCGGACGACGGCGCGTCGATGTCCTTCCGCGACAGCGACATGACCCTGGATCAGGCGATGCGGACCGCCGCTCGGCTGGACTCGGGTCTCATCGACCACATCGACACGGACGCCACTCGCCAGGGAACGGTCCGCTGCTGAAGATCCGGGTCACCAGGCTGGCCTGCGGTGGCATGGTGCTCGGCTGCTCGCTGCACCACGTGGTGGGCGACATGCACAGCTTCATGCTGCTGATGCGTTCCTGGTCCGCGTTCGTCGACGGGACCGCGCCACCCGAGGTGACCATCGTCGAAGACCGGGACGCGTATCTCGACAGGATGCTTCCGCCGCTGGACAGCGGACAGCCGAGCTACCGGATGCTGGATGCGGACGACGCCGCTGCGATGTTCGCCGAACTCCAGCGTGCGATGCAGACCACCGAGGTCGTCCAGCTCCACTTCGGCGAGACCGAGGTGAGCCGCATGAGGGAGAAGTTCAGTGCGGCGCAGGGCCGCTCATTGACGGTGAACGACGTGCTGTGCGCACACCTCGTGGACACCCTGCACCAGATCGAGGGCGGCACGGACACCAGGTTCCTCAACCTGGTCGTGAACATCCGGCCGCGGCTGGGCATCCCGCCATCCGTGATCGGCAACACGATCGCCATCGTGGAGGTGCCCGGCGGGCCGGGAGCCCGGCCCGAACTGCTGGCGGGCACCGTGCGGGACACGGTGGAGAACCTCAGCCGCTCGCCGCTGAACCTGCGTGCCGACCGCGCCTATCTCGAAGCCTGCGACGAGTCCCAGCTGCACCGGGTCATGTTCCGCGGCCTGGATCCCGCCCATCGCCCGCTGCTGGTCAGCAACTGGTGCAGCTTCGACCTGTACGACCTGACGTTCGACGGGCGTCCACCTGTCCTGTCTTGTCCTGTTCCGGGCCCTACGTGCTTCGAGGTTCCCTGGGTGGGAGTGCTGACCAAGGCGTTCGGCAACTCCGGGTACCTGTGGACACTGGGCGTCCCAGCGCAGTTCGCCGACCGGCTGCGGGCCTGCTCGGCGAGCGTTCAGGCGCGCTGACGCTCGTCCCGCTGCCGGGCCACACTCCCACGACACGCTCCTGCTGGACCGCTGGGCCGATCGCACGGTGCGCCTGGAGAGCCTGACCGCGCCGGCGTGATGCCGGTGGTGTCAGCGCTTCCGGCTGCGGTAGGCGCGTTGTTGGCAACTTCGCGAGCAGTAGGCGCGCGGACGGCCCGAAGCGGGTTGCTCGATCGGCCCGCCGCACATCGCGCAGGTTTCGTCACGCGTTCCGTCACGCTGCGCGATGCGCAACTCGACGCCGTCGAGCAGGAGCGCCAGACCGAACTCGAACGGGTCCGACTGCTCGAACCCGCCCGTCTCCCACAGCGCGGTGAGGGTGGGGTAGCGGCTCATCCGCGACCAGAGCCCGTCGCGCGCGCCCCAGAACTCCTCGTCGCTCACCCCGCTGTCCCGCTCGGCGCGCGCCGCCTCGACCAGCGCCAGGGCCTCGGCGTCGAGGAAGCGGCCGAGCAGGCCCGCCACCGCCACGACCTCCGCCGGCGGCAGGGGAGTGCTCGCCAGGATGCTCAGCAGGTGCTCGTAGTGCGCCAGCGCGTTCGGCCCCGGGAGGTGCCGCGTGCTGCGCTCCTCGGCCAGCCACGGGTGGCGTTTGCGCAGCTCCCAGCCGTGCCGGACGGCCGTCTTCAGGCGCTCGCGCCACGGTGCGCCGGTGTCGTCGGGCGCGGGCGCGTCCAGGACGGCGTCGCGCATGAGGTCGACCAGGTGCTCCCGGCTGGGCACGTGGCGGTACAGCGACATCGTGGTGAAGCCCAGGTGCTCGGCGACCTTGCGCATGGACAAGCCCGCCAGACCCTCCGCGTCGGCGACCTCCACCGCGGCGGTCACCACCCGGTCCGGGCTCAACCCCGGCCGCGCGTCCTCGTCGCGCCACAGCAGTTCGACCCGCTCGTTGTCCTGCGTCACCCAGTACCTCCTGTTTATAGTATAAATGCGTTTATGGCATACACAACCGAAGTCCACGTGGCCCTCGACGGCGACGACGACGCCCCTGGTACCCCGGAACGGCCCTTCGCCACGATCGACCGGGCGCGGAGGGCGGCCCGGGAGGCGGCGGGCGACGTGGTCGTCCACGTGCGGGCGGGCACCTACCCAGGGCCGTGGGAGTTCACCGAGGAGGACTCCGCGCGGGAAGGCAGCCGGATCGCCTACCAGGCGAACGGGTTCGGCACCCCCGCGCAGGACGAGGTGGTGATCGGCGGCGGACGGGTGATCACCGGCTGGCGGGTGGGCGGTGACGGCGTCTGGGTCGTGGACGTCGGCACGCTCGACACCCGCCACCTCACCGTCGACGGTCGGCGCGTCGACCGGGCCGCCATCGACGGGATCCCAGGCGAAGTGAGTGAAAACGAGTCGGGTTACGTCACGGATGCTCGCCTCGACTGGCGAGCGGGCGTCGAGTTCGTCCACCGGGGCGTCTACCCGTGGACCGAGGCCCGGCTCGCGGTCGAGTCGGTCGCGGACGGCACGATCACCATGAAGCAGCCCGCCTTCTCCTGGGCCCGGCAGCTCTACAACTCCTCCTGGGACGGCCAGACCTCCTCCGGCCCCGGCCTGCCGACCCGCGTGGAGAACGACCCGTCCTTCCTCACCGAACCGGGCACGTTCGCCCTGGACCGCTCCTGCCCCGGCGAGCACGTCCTGCACTACCTCCCGCGCACCGGCGAGGACCCCGCCGCCACCCAGGTCGTCGCTCCGGAACGGGACACCCTGCTGGTGGCGACGGGGGCCAGCGGCATCTCCTTCCGCGGCCTGATCTTCGCCGACACCACCTGGCTACGCCCGACCGGCGACCGGGGCTTCCTGCACTACCACGGCAGCGGCTTCCACGACGGCGGCCGGATCGACACCGTGGTCGTCGTGGAGGGCCAGTCCTGGCTGACCGTCACCGGCGAGCCGGAGACCGTCCCGGCGTGCGCGTCCCTGGTCGACACCACCGATATCCGGTTCGAGGGCTGCCGCTTCACCCGCCTGGGCTCGACCGCACTCGGCGTCACCGGTGGCGCGGACACCGTGGTGCGCGGGTGCGGGTTCGACACCCTCGCCGCCGGCGCCATCACCCTGACCGGCACCTACCGGGCGGTGGTCGAGGACAACGAGGTCCGCCGCGTCGGGCTCGACCACTCGGGCTCGCCCGGCATCGCCCTCCTCGACACGGTGGACTGCACGGTCGCGCACAACCGCGTGGACGACGTCCCGCACTGCGGCATCGTGGGCGGCCCGGCGAAGGGCACGCGCATCCTGCACAACCACGTCACAGGCGCGATGGGCGTGCTGGCCGACGGCGGTGGCATCTACGTGTCCGGGCCGCAGGGCGAATCGCACGAGGACGGGGCGGTGGTGCGCGGCAACGTCGTCACCGACACCCGCACCCCGTACAACTTCGCCCTCTACACCGACTACGGCGCGGCGTGGGTGACGGTGGCGGACAACGTGGTGCGGCGCGCCGACAACACTGCCGTGCTGCACGTCCACCCGCCGCTGGACAACGTGGTCTACCGCGGCAACGTGTGGGACGCCGACCCGGTCGGCAGCGAAGCCGTCCCAGATTCGGTCACCTACGAGGACAACGCGACCCTGACCGACGCGGCCGACCTGGACGCCGCCGAGGCACGCGCGCAAGCCGGACCTCGCCGACGCTGACCGCACCCGGCCCGCGGCCCCTCCACGGGTCGCGGGTCCCGGACGTTCGCGGGTCTCAGTCGGCCTGGTCCATGCGCGCCGCGCGCGTGGAGGTCAGGTCGCCGACGTCGCGCGGCGCAGCTGCGCGTCACATCGGGGCCACCGCCCTCCGGGGCATCCCTCAATCCTAACCCCCGATAATGTTCACTTATCGGGGGTCAGAATCTGCAGGTTCAATAGCGTTGCGTTGGTGTAAGTAACGTTATTACACACGTAACTCTGCTACGATAATCGCGTGGAGACGAGCTGCAACTTCCCCGGCTGTGCGCGCCCCGTTTTCCGAGGCAGCGGGCCTGGGCGACCGTCGGAGTACTGCGACCTGCCGGAACACACGCGGTGGAGGGCCTGGCGGGAACGGCAACGCCTGCAGGAGGCGGCCGACGAAAACCAGGTGGCCGTCACCGTGACGAAACAGCCTGGTGGGACGGCCACCGCCCGAGTACGCGCCGAAGACCTCCTGGAGCGGTTTCGGGTGCTGTCCGAGCAGATGTCGCAGACCCTCACGAAGGCCGTGACGGAGCTGTCGACGATCGCCGACCCGAGCGTCGCCGAGAGTCAGGTGCAGGCCGCCGAGGCGGAGGCCGCCAGGAAGGTCGCCGAGGCCGAGGCGGCTGTCGCGGCCGCCGAACGCCGGCGCCGGGACGCCGACCAAGCGCGCAAGGCTGCGGAGGAGGTCACCGAGCAAGCTGTGCAGGCGGCTGAGGAGGCCGACGACGCGGCGGACACCGCCATCACCGAGCGGGACGAGGCCCGCGCGCAGGCGACGGCAGCTGTGGAGCGGGCCGAGTCGGAGATCGGCACGATCCGGGTGGAGGCGGCCGCCGCGGTGGAGGAGATCCGCCGGGACGCCGACGAGAAGGTCGCTCAAGCCCAGGCCGAGGCGGTCAAACAGGCCGAGCAGGCACGCCGCCAGGCCGCCAAGGAGATCGAACAGATCCGCGCCGCCGCGCAGCACGACGTGGAGAGCGCGCGGGCCGCCGCCGACGCCGAGATCGAACGGGCGCAGGCCGCCGCGCAGTCCCAAGTCGAGCGCGCGAAAGCCGAGGTCGAGCAGGCGAAGGCGTCAGCCGACACGGAGACCACGAAGGCGGAACAGGCGCGAACGCGGGCCGAGCGAGCCGAGCAGTCCGCCGCCGACGCGCGCGCCGAGCTGGACCGGGCACGTGCGGAGCTGACCGACCTGCGGCGCACCGCCGACGCCCAGCTGGCGCTGGTGAAACAGGAGTCCGCGGGCACGATCGACCAGGTGCGGCAGGCCGCACAGGACCGGGTCGCCGCGTTGGAGGAGGCGCGTGCGCAGACCCTCGCCCGCGCGGAACGGGCCGAGCGGCAGCTCGACGAGGTGACCGTCGAGCTGCGTCAGCTCAGGGCTGCCCGCGCCACGTGATCAGGAGGTCCAGCGCACCGCCCAGCTTCCCGAGGTACCGACGATCACGCCGGAGTCGTTGACGGCCGATGCGGAGGTGACGGAGCCGCGAGGGGTGTCGGGCAGGGTCCCGATGTCCTCGGCCGGGCCGAGTTTCCAGCGCGCCGCGTGACGCTGGCGGTCCTTCTCGTGGGTGGCGTCACCGACGGTCGTGCCCGCGGAGTTGATCCCGCGGGCACCGCTGCGGAACCCCTCGGAGAACCCGCCGAGCCTGGTGGCGGCACCGTCGGCGGTCCAGCGCACCGCGACGTCGACGGACGGGCGGGACGGTGCGGTGATGCGGACGTCACCGACGATCCCGCCGCTGTTGTTGATGCCGAGCGCCTCGCCGGAGGTGCCGCCCTCGGGCAGGGCCAGCGCGGTGACCATCCCGAAGAGGCTCCACCTCGCGGGTCGCGGGAGGCTGTTGCGGACGGATGCGCCGACGACAACGCTCTGGTCGTTGATGCCGGTGGCGTACGCCGCCACGTCGCCTGGCAGCGTGCCCAGGTCGGTGACCTGGTCGTTCGCGGACCACAGCACCGCCCGGCCGGTCATCAGCCCGTTGCTCTGGTCGCCGCAGCGACCGACGACCAGCCCGTGGACGTTGATGTCGAGTGCCCGGCAGTACTTGGTGCCGTTCGGGATCGGCAGCCGGGTCGCGGAGCCGTCGGGCGCCCACCGCACCGCGTGGTTGCCCGCCGAGCCGACCGCCACACCGTCCGCGTTGACCGCCGTGGCCGAACTGTTGGGAGCGTCCGGGACCGCACCGAGCTCGGTGACGGTGCCGTCGGTGTTCCACCGCAGGGCGTGTGAGGCGTTGCCGTACAACGCGCTGCCCACGATCACGCCGTGGTCGTTGATGTCGTTGGCGAGGCTCTGGCTGGAGCCGGGTGGCACCGGCAGCTTGCTGATCGCCGGTTCCGCGGACGCCGGGACGGGCGCGAGTACGGCCAGGATGCCGAGCGCGACTGTCGCGCCCAGCTTTGCGCTGGTGTTCAAGTCATTCCCCCAGGTTTGTCTACGACTGCACCCAACGTACCGGTGAAATACTCGGCCGCGTGGGCGCAGAACGGATCATCGAGGCCAACGGGGTCGAGCTGTGCGTCGAGACGTTCGGCGACGCGGCCGACCCGGCGATCCTGCTCGTCCACGGCGCGTCGGCGTCGATGCTGTGGTGGGAGGACGAGCTGTGCGAGCGGATCGCCGCCGGTCGGCGGTACGTGATCCGGTTCGACAACCGCGACACCGGCCGCTCCACCAGCTACCCGGCAGGCCGTCCCGGCTACGCGCTCGACGACCTGGTCGACGACGCGATGGGCGTGCTGGACGCCCTGCACCTCCCGCAGGCTCACCTGGTCGGCCGGTCGATGGCCGGGGCGACCGTCACCAGAGCGGCCGAGCAGTACCCGGACCGGGTGCTCACGCTGACCCTCGTGACCACGAGCTCCGGTGAGCCCGGCCTGCCGCCGATGTCGCAGGACTTCCTCACCCACACCGCGAACGGCCCGGATCCGCATGAGCCCGGCCAGGTGGTGGACTTCCTGGTCGGGCTCATGCGGATCTACTCGGGCGGCCCGATCGACGAACCGGCGGTCCGCGAGCTGTGCGAGCGGGACGTGCGGCGCACCAGGGACGTCGCGGCCTGTCTCACCAACCACTTCCTGATCGACTTCGGCAGCCCACCGGCGCTGGCGCGCCTGCGCACGCCGACGCTGGTGGTGCACGGTGACCGGGACCCGGTGTTCCCGCTGGACCACGGTTTCGCGTTGCTCGACGCGATCCGCGGGTCAGCGCTGCTGGTGCTCGACAACACCGGCCACGAGCTGCCGCAGCGCACGTGGGACCGGTTCGTGCCCGCGTTGCTGCATCACGCGTGCTGACTCAGATCCGCCACTGCACCGCCTTGTTCCCCGCGGTGCCGACCACCACGTTCGAGTTGTTGATCGCGACCGCCGAGTTGAGGGCGCCGGGCACCGGCTCGAACGGCAGCGCCACCGCGGGAGCGAACTCCCAGAACGCGGGCGTGTACCTCTCGGTGCTCGACGTCGCGACCCCGACCGCGATGCCGCCCTCGTTCACGGCCTTGGCCTGGCCGCTCTCGCCGGGGGCGTCCGGGAGGCCGTCGAGCTCGGTGACCTGGCCGGCGTTGTTCCAGTACACGGCGCGGTTGACGCCGGTGCCGAGGATGCGGTTGTAGCCGACGATCATGCCGTTGTCGTTGATGCCGGTGGCCCTGGCGACCACGCCGCCCGGCAGCATCGGGAGCGCGGTCGGGGTGCCGCCGAACCAGGTCACGGCGTCGAGTCCTCCGTCAGCCGCCGTGGCCCAGCCGACGATCCTGTTCTCGGAGTTGATACCGCTGGCGTAGGACGAGGAGCCACCGGGCAGCGAGGCGAGCTGGGTGACCGAGCCGTCGGTGTCCCAGCGGACCGCATGGCCGGCGACGGTGCTCGTGGTGGAACCGCAGTGACCGACGATCACGCCGTGCTCGTTGATGTCGGTGGCGGTGCAGTACTTCGCGCCGTCCAGGCTCGGTAGGGCGGTGATCGTGCCGTCCGCCGCCCATTTGACCGCGCGCTGGCCGTTGCCGCCGGAGGAGTCCCCGACGGCGACCTTGTGGAAGTTGATCGCGTTGGCGACGCTGGAGACGTCACCGGGCAGCGTGCCCAGATCGACGACGTTGTAGCGCGTGTTCCACCGCACCGCGTGGATTCCGTTGCCCGCGTTGCCGTAGCCGACGACGACGTCGTGGTCGTTGATGGCGGTGGGGACACCGCTCCTGCCGTTGGGCAGCCGGCCCAGCTCGACGACGGAAGCGGCCGATGCGGGGACGGGCGTGAGCACGGCGATGAGGCCGAGCGCGGCGACCGCGCCCAGCTTTGCACTGGTCTTCAAGTCAAACCCCCAGGTTCGTCAGTGACTTGATCCCAACCTACCGGTCACGACGGTGGCTTGGTCAGAGCTGACGATCTTCGCGTGGAGTCCGGCCGCGGTGAACACGTCGCGCAGCAGCGGTGCCTGGGCGGTGCTCGTCTCGATCAGCAGGTGACCGCCGGGCGCGAGCCACCGCGGTGCTTCCCGTGCGACGCGGCGCTGGACGTCGAGCCCGTCCTCGCCGCCGTCGAGCGCGACCTGCGGTTCGTGGTCGCGGGCTTCCGGCGGCATCAGGGGAATCGCCGACGTCGGCACATAAGGCGCGTTGACGACGAGCACGTTCACCTTGCCGCGCAACGACTTCGGCAACGGCTCGTACAGGTCGCCCTGCAGCACGAGCGGGACGTTGTGCCGCGCGCACCGCACGGCGGCCGGGTCGATGTCCGCGGCGTAGAGGGTCGCGGACGGTCGTGCGGCCAGCAGTGCAGCGCCGACCGCGCCGGAGCCGCAGCACAGGTCGACGATCACCGGGTCCGGTGGTGACAGCGACAGTGCCTGCTCGACGAGGAACTCGGTGCGCCGTCGAGGCACGAACACGCCGGGCGCGACGGTGACGCGCAGGCCGCAGAACTCGGCCCAGCCGAGCACGTGTTCCAGCGGAAGCCCGGCGACGCGCTGGGACACCATCGAGTCCAGCTCGGCAGCGTCACGGGCGGTGGAGACCAGCAGGCGCGCCTCGTCCTCGGCGAAGACACAGCCGGCGGCACGCAGTTTCAGGATGATCGAAGCGGAGATGATGAGCACCTTTCGCGGTACCAGCAGCGGGCAACGGAAATCGGACTCACCTCCTCCGGTCGTGCGATCACGCTATCAGGCCGAAAAATTTCCAACCTATCCGTGAGCGGATGTCGAGAACGAGGCGCCGGCTCCGTCCCAGGGACATCAGCGGCCACGACGGGCCGCAGGACAAGGGAGGACCACCATGATCAAGCGGGTGCGGACTCCGGACGGTCACAGCAGGCTCGAGCTGATCGAGAAACGACCACAGGAGAGGATGACCGTGCAACCGAACGAGATCACCGAGGTGCTGAACCGGCCGCTCAGCCAGGAGCTGCTGGCCCGCGACCTGACCCGCCTGGCCTACGTCGCCAAGGACGGCACACCCCGCACCGTCCCGATCGCGTTCACCTGGAACGGCGCGGAGATCGTCCTGTGCACCACGAAGAACGCCCCGAAGCTCCCGGCCCTGCGCGCCAACCCCGCGGTCGCGCTGACGATCGACACCGAGGTGCACCCGCCCAAGATCCTGCTCATCCGCGGCCGGGCCGAGCTGGACGTCGTCGACGGCATCCCGGAGGAGTACCTCC
Source organism: Lentzea tibetensis (assembly GCF_007845675.1). GTDB lineage: Bacteria > Actinomycetota > Actinomycetes > Mycobacteriales > Pseudonocardiaceae > Lentzea > Lentzea tibetensis. Next base: position 151,810 of record NZ_VOBR01000015.1, read on the forward strand.
AGATGAACGGCAGCTACGAGATGACGCCCGAGCAACGGGTCGAATGGGAGGCGGAGGTGCGTTCGCTCTACGACGGCATGGTCCGGATCGTCGTGACCCCGACGTGGGCGAAGCTGATCGACTTCGAGACGACGTTGCCGAGCGCGGTCGAGGAGCTGATCCAGCAGCGGGAAGAGCGTCAGCGGAGCCGGTGAACGCCAGGTCTACCAGGCGGTCACGAGCGCCGAGGCGAACCCGTCCACGTTGTCGATCATGATGTTGTGGCCGCAGTCCGGCACCTCGACGACCCGCACGCCCGCTGCCTCCAGCCCGGCGACGTCAGCGGGTGCGAAGCCGGTGGGGTGCAGGTACATCCGCGGGAGGGTCAGCCGCAGCAGCTGTGCGCGTGCGGTGGTCTTCACCAGGTCGAGCGCGGTCCGGTAGAGCGCTTCCCGGCCGGCGAGCCGCATCGTGGCCGCCCACCGGGGCCCGGCGCGGCGCAGGGTGCGTTCCCAGCCGACGCCGTGCACGAACTCGGACTCGGTGTAGGTCGCGATGCCGGCGCTGCCCGGCGCCGGTCGGGGCGTGAGCGGGTCGAGGTTGCTGTCGACCAGCGCGAGGCGGCCCACCAGCGACGGGTGCCGGGTGGCCAGTGAGACCGCCACCGCGCCGCTCATGCTGTGCGCGACGACCTCGACGGCGGACAGCCCGATGGACCTCAGCGCGGTGGCCAGCACGTCGGCGTGCTCGTCGAGGGTGTAGCCGAACGAGGTGGGCCGGTCGGAGATGCCGAACCCGAGCAGGTCCATCAGCAGGGTGCGGCGGCCGAAGAGCAGCGGGTGGGTGGCGGCCTCGGTGAAGTGCGGCGCCGAGGAGCAGCCGAGTCCGTGCAGGTAGAGCCGGGCGGGCGAGGTGCCGGGCAGCTCGACCCAGCGGATCCGGGCGCCCGGCAGCACCTCGACGTCGCGCATCAGCGGCCCAGTGCGCCGAGTGCCGCGTTCACCGCCGCCTCGCGCAGCTCGTCGCGCGGCACGTCGGGGAACTGGATGGTGCAGTCCTGCAGGCCGCCGATCGCGACGACCGCCCTGGTGGCCTCGGCCAGCGTCGGCGAGGACCCCATCAGCAGCTTCGTCAGCCGGTCGCGCCACGCCACGACCATCTCGACGAGGCCGAGCTCGGTGAGCATGGTCAGGTCGCTGAGCACGACGTTGAGCTCGGCGCGGTGCTCGTAGTGGAAGTCGAAGTAGCCCTCCAGCAGCGCGCGGGCCTCCTCGGGCTGCGCCTCGTGCCGCACCAGGAAGTCCTCGCCGCCGTCGATGAGCGGCTGGAGGATCGTGCGGACGAGGTCTTCGCGCGACGCGAAGTGGTAGTAGAGCGCGGGCTTGGTGATGCCGAGCTGGTCGGCGATCTCCTGCAGGCTGGTCTTCTGCACGCCCTGCTGGACGAACAGCTCGCGCGCCACGTCGAGGATGCGCTGTTTGGTGTCGGACGGTCTCGCCACCGTCACAGAATAACTGACTTAACGATAGGTAAGGACGGGTGTAGGCTTACCTATCGTTAAGTAAGGAGAGAAGGGGTCTCCCAATGCGAATCCTGATCTCGGGCGCCAGCATCTCCGGCCCGGTGCTCGCCTACTGGCTGACGAGGTACGGCCACGAGGTGACCGTGGTGGAACGGGCGCCCGTGCTGCGCAAGACCGGCGGCCACGCCGTCGACCTGTTCGGTCCCGCGATGGAGATCTCGGAGCGGATGGGCGTGCTGCGGCGCATCGAGTCGTTGGCGACCGGCACCGCGCTGATGACCGTCTACCGCGAGGGCGTGCGCAAGCCGGTGCGGATCGACGTCACGAAGATCTTCCAGGCCGCGTCGGACCGGCACGTCGAGGTCATGCGCGACGACCTGAGCGAGATCTACTACGACGCCACCCGCGACGACGTCGAGTACGTCTTCGGCGACTCGATCACCTCGATCTCCGACGACGGGGACGTGACGTTCGAGCAGGGGGCGCCGCGCCGGTTCGACCTGGTCGTGGGTGCGGACGGACTGCACTCCAACGTGCGGAACCTCGTGTTCGGCGAGGTGCCGAAGCACTTCATCGGCGCGTACCTCGCGGTGCTGACGATGCCGAACGGCCTGCAGCTCGACGGCGAGATGATCAGCCACACGGGCGTCGGCCGCGTGGCCGGCGTGTACGGGGCTCGGCACCTCGGCGACGCGCGGGCGGTGTTCCTGTTCCGCACCGAGCACGAGCTCGACTACCACTACCGCGATGTGCCGAAGCAGAAGGAACTGCTGCGGCAGGCGTTCGCGGGGATGCACCCGGACGTCGACGGCTGGCTCGACGAGCTGGACCGCACGCCCGCGTTCTACTTCGACTCGATCACCCAGCTGCGGACGGACTCCTGGTCGCGCGGCCGGGTGACGCTGGTCGGCGACGCCGGCTACTGCCCCGGTCCGGCGGTCGGTGGCAGCACCAGCCTCGCCGTGGTCGGCGCGTACGTGCTGGCCGGGGAGATCGCGCTCGCCGGCGACGACTACGCGGCGGCGTTCGCGTCCTACGAGCGGGAGATGGCCACGCTCGTGGTCAACAGCCGCACCTTCGCGCTGGGTGCGGCGAAGAGCCTCATCCCGACGTCGAAGGCGGGTGTCTGGGCGCTGGCGAAGGCCGGACAGTTGATCACGGCGCTCCCGGGGTGGGTGACCCGCGGGATCGCGAGGCTCAACTCCAGGGGAATCCGGGCGCTCGACTCGATGGTCGTGCGCGACTACGCAACTAGGTCAGAAGCTGACACACATGCGTGACATGCTCCGTCCATGACCGACACCCCCGCCCGGCTGCTCCGCCTGTTGTCGCTGCTCCAGACACCGCGCGAGTGGCCGGGCAGCGAGCTCGCCGACCGGCTCGAGGTCAGCATGCGCACGGTGCGCCGCGATGTCGACCGGTTGCGCGAGCTGGGCTACCCGGTCGAGGCGACGATGGGCGCGCTCGGCGGGTACCGGCTGGTGGCCGGTGCCGCGATGCCGCCGTTGCTGCTGGAGGACGACGAGGCGGTCGCGATCGCGGTGGGCCTGCGTTCGGCACACGCCGTGGAGGGCGTCGAGGAGGCGTCCGTGCGGGCGCTGACGAAACTCGAGCAGGTGCTGCCGTCACGGCTGCGGCGCCGGGTGTCGAACCTGCACGCGGCGACCGTGCGGGTGACCAGCGAGGACACCCCGGTCGACCCGGAGGTGCTGACGACGCTGGCCGCGGCGATCACGAACCGCGAGCGGCTGCGGTTCGCCTACCGCGACGAGAAGCGGCACACCGAGCCGCACCGGCTCGTCTCCGCGGGCAGGCGCTGGTACCTGCTGGCGTTCGACCTGGAACGCGACGACTGGCGGATCTTCCGGGTGGACCGGCTGTCGGAGCCGTTCCCGACCGGCGCCAGGATCACGCCGCGCGAGCTACCCGCCGACGCGGCCACGTACTTCACGAAGCGGATGTACTCGCTCGCGCCCGTCTACGAGATGGACGTGACGCTCAGGATGCGCGCGGACCAGGTGCCGGACGGGCTGGGCGAGGTGACGCCGGCGGACGACGGGACGTGCCGGCTGCGCACGGCAGGGGACACCCTGGGGTGGCTCGCGATGCGGGTGGCGACGCTGGGCTGCGAGTTCGTCGTGAACTCACCGCCGGAGCTCGTCGAGCACTTCCGCGAGCTGGGGACGCGGGTGATGAGGTGCGTCGATCAGTCGTCCGTCGACACGGGGTCAGTCGATCAGGCCTGACGCGGCGAGGCTGAAGAACAGGGTGAGCCCGGCGAAGCAGAACGTGTAGCCGAACCCGATCACGGCGTGCAGCGCGCGGCTGCGCGGTCCCTCGCAGAGGTAGAGCTGCCAGCACGCGGCCGCCAGTCCGAAGACCAGCCAGGGGAACCCGAGCATCGGCGACGACGGCCCGCCCAGCAGCAGGCTGACCGCGAACGGCACGAGCAGCGTGAGCACACCGGTGGCGATCGCGAGGGTGATCCGCTGGTGCACGGGCTCGGGGAACTTCCCGACGAGCTGCCGTGCGGCGAGCGCGACCCCGGCGGCGAGCGCGACGTCGAGTACGAGGAAACCCAGCAGCCACGCCGCTTCCGGCTGTCCCGGTCGCACGGGGACCAGCGCGAGCGCGATCAACAGCACCGCCGCGACCGGTGTCAGCGGGAGCACCCATGCCCTGGACAGCGTCATGGCGCCGATGCTGCCCGACCGGTTCACCGGCGGTCGTGCGCCGACCGGGGGGATTTCGTCGGTGCGCACCACTACGCTGAGGCACCACTGGGGTTGGGGATTCTGGGGATCTGGGGGAAGTGTCGATGAGACGTGTGTTCGTGCTGTCCGCATGCGTGTCGCTGCTGGGGTTGCTGACCGCGACTCCGGCGCTGGCGGCAGGCGTGTCGGGCGTGGTCAGAGCCGAGGCGACCGGTCAGCCGGTGGCGGGTGCGTGCGTGTCGCTGTTCGACCTCGAGCTGCACGAGGTGGCGGCCACCTGTGCCGACGACGCGGGCAGGTACTCGTTCGCCGACGTGGCGCCGGGGCCGTACAAGGCCCGCGCCACGGCCAGCGGTTTCCCGGAGATCTGGGCCTACAACAGGGGAAGTGGACTCTCGGCCGAGGTGCTGAACCTGCCGCACAACGTCGACTTCACGCTGCAGCAGGGCAGTGCGGTGGTGCGCGGCCGGATCACGGACGAGACGGGCGCGCCGGCGGCGGGCGCCCGTGTCGACATCACCGACGCCAACCAGCGCTGGTGGTCGGCCGTCGAGACGGCCGCGGACGGGACCTACGAGTTCACCGCGGTCAAGGCCGACACCTACAAGCTGAAGGTGCGGTTCGGCGACCGGGAGCAGTGGCTGCACCAGAAGGGCGACTTCTACTCGGCGACGTCCTTCACCGTGCCGGACGCCGCGGTGACCGTGGTCGACGAGGCGATCCAGCCCTACGCCGGTTTGCGCGTGGTGGTCAAGGACTCGGTGAGCGGCGCGCCTGCGCCCGCGGTGTGCGCGCAGCTGAACGACACGACGAGCAACGAGCGCAAGCAGTGCGCGGACTCGGGTGGTGTGCTGCGGTTCGACCGGCTGCCCGCCAACGGCTACTACACCCTGGGCGTGTGGGCGTCGAACGGCGAGCATTGGCCCGCCGACTCGGTGCAGGTGTCGCTGCGGGCCGGTGAGGTCACCGACCACGCGACGGCGTTGCGTCCGGCCGCGACGGTCCGCACGACCGTGCAGGACGCGCGGACCGGCCGGCCCGTCGAGAACGTGTGCGTGGAGACCCACACCGTGCCGGTCGTGGCGGTCATCGACCGCGACTACCTGGACCGCTGCAGCGACAGCAGCGGGACCCTGGTGCTCGGGCCCATGGATCCCGGCGCGTACCAGCTGCTGGTCAAGCCGGTGGGCGACAACGGGTACGGGATGCAGTGGGTCGGCGCGTCCGGCGGCACCGGTGACGTGCGCGAGGCGATCGTCGTGCGGCCGGAGCTGAACAACCCGAAGACGATCGCACCGATCAGGATGGACCGGGCGGGCACGATCAGCGGTGTGGTGACCGACCGGGCGACCGGTGCCGGGGTGAACGGCGTGTGCGTCTACCCGTTCGCGGTGGACCCGAGGATCGGGTTCGGGTTCCGGAAGAACTGCACCCGCGACGGCGGCAAGTACACGATCACCGGGCTCGGCCCGTACCGGTGGCCCCTCGAGTTCGCCGACTCCCGCGGCGGCCGCTACGCGTGGCAGTGGTCGGGCGACGCGGCCGACCGGTTCGCCGCGCGACCGGTCCCGGTGTGGTCCGGGTTCACGACGGACCAGAACGCCTCGCTGGTCGCGAGCGGGCAGATCACCGGACGCACGCTGGACAAGCAGGACAAGCCGAAGTTCGGCTACGTCTACGGGTACAACGCGCGCACGGGCGACATCGTCGGCTGGACGTCGTCGGACTGGACCAGCGGCGCCTACGCGCTGAAGAGCCTGGCGACGCAGGACGTGCGACTCGAGTACTGGATCGACCGCAGCTGCTCGCGGCAGGCACCGGTCGGGGTCGTGGCCGGGCAGGCGACGTCCGGCGTGGACCTGAAGGACTGCTCGTAGTACGCCGGTGTGGGGCGATCACGTGATCGCCCCACACCGGTCAGCTCAGAACTGCAGGCTCCACTTGTCGAGGAACCCGGTGTCCTGGCGGTAGTTGTCGCGGACCCGCAGCTTCCACACGCCGTTGCCGATCTCGCTGGTGGCGTTGACGGAGAAGGTCTGCAGCACGTTGTCGGCGCTGTCGCTGGAGTAGTCCTTCAGCAGGTAGACCGACCCGTCCGGGGCGACCAGCTCGATGCGCAGGTCACCGCGGTAGGTGTGCTTGATGTCCACGCCGACCTTCAGCGCGGACGGTGCGTTGCCCGGCTGCTCGGTGACGGTGATCGGCGACTCGATGGTGGTCAGGTCGTTGATCTGGAAGTCCGTCGCGTTCTCGAAGTACTTGCCGGGCGGCTGGGTGACGCCGCAGTACTGGCCTTCCTTGCCGATCGCCTCGTACGGGCAGTCGGCGCGGTCGAGCAGCTGCAGCACGGCCTCCTTGTTGCGAGAGGTCTGCGCCGGGATGACCTCGTCGGGCGGGTAGAAACCGCCGCCGCCGGACGAGCCGGGGTACATCTCGAAGGTGTAGGCGAAGACGTGCTGGGCTCCCCACAGCCAGTCGGGGATGGTGCCGTCGGTGATGTACAGGTCGCTGGACTGCTCGGGCGTGTACCCGTTGGTCTGCGCCATGGACCGGCCGATCGTGGCGAACGTGTCGTGCTCGTCCTGGCTCAGTCCGGGCGCGATGTCGTCGTAGGTCCAGCCCCACGGCCAGAGGATCAGCTCGCTGTAGGTGTGGAAGTCGATGGCGGCGGTGATCTGCTGCTTGCCGCCGACGATCCGGCCGCGCACGAAGTCCGCGACGACCTTCACCTCGGGTGCCGACTCGGCGCGCGCGCCGCGGTAGGTGTCGCTGCTCGGGCTGCCGGAGGAACCGCCGCAGCAGCCCCACTTGTAGTCCCAGTTGCGGTTGAGGTCGGTGCCCACAGCGGTCGACCCGGCGTTGGGCTGCCGGTTCTTGCGCCACGACCGGTAGCTGCCGGTCGCGATGTCGTACTCGCCGCCGTCCGGGTTGACGTCCGGGACGATCCAGATCTCCCGGCTGTCCACCAGCGTCTTGATGCGCGCGTCGGTGGCGTAGTTGTCGGTGAACTGCTGGATCAGGTAGAGCGCCATCTCGACGGTGAGGTGCTCGCGCGCGTGCTGGTGCGCGGTGAACAACACCTCGGGCTCGTTCTCGTCGGTCGCGACGTTGTCGCTGATCTTCAGCGCGATGATGTCGCGGTTCTCGTAGGTCTTGCCGATGACCTGCTTGGTGAGCAGGGTCGGGTGATCCGCGACCGCCTGGTTGATCTCCGCGGTCATCTCCGCGTGGTTGTGGTAGTTCGAGTCCGCGGGCGGGAAGTCGAACGGCCCGACCGCCGCGCCGTCGACGGTGCGCTTCGGCACCTCGGTGACCTGGAAGCCTTGCGACTTGAGCTTGCGGACCTCGGCGCCGGTCGCGGTGACCACGACGACGCCGTGCTCCTCGACCTCGTCGATCGCCGCACCGGTGCGGGCGACCTGGCTGCGCTGCTCGACGGTCCGGACTCCGGAGACCGCGTACGAGCTCGACTCGGTGTCGCCGGGCGCGGCGCCCGACGGTGAGGCGAGCGCCAGTGCGGTGAGCGCGACGGTGGCCGCGCCCAGCAGTGATCTGCGTCTACGCATGGGTGGGTTACCCCTTCTTGGCCATGGCAGGGACATGGACTCATCAGATGTGTAATGCGCGTGAGGTTCACCTGTCATCCGCCGTCCGTAGCGGGCCCGAACGGTGGAACGAATTTCTGTTATGCCAACAGGCACAAGTTTGCTAAGTTCTTCTCGTGACACGAGGACGCCCGCGCAAGGACCCGTCGACGTTGCAGCGCTGGACCCCGCCCGAGGGGTGGTCGCGGCTGGTCGCGTGGATCTCGCCGGAGGAGAAGAAGGCGCTCAAGCACGTCGCCGTCGAGGCTGAGGTGTCGGTCGCCGACCTGGTCCGGTCGCTCGCCAGCGGCCTGGCGAGCGGCGTCATCACGCACGAGGAACTGCTGGGGCACGTCAACAGGGGGAAACAGGTCATGGAGAAGATTCCGACGCTTTTCGAGAGAGACGAGCGCTTCAAGGTCGTCGACCGGCCGCGCGCCGAGTGCGCCTGGGTGTTCGACGGCGACGGTGTGGGCACCGAGAAGCTCGACGGGACCAACGTGCGGCTGACCGTGCGGTCGGGGCGGCTGGTGCGGGTGGAGAAGCGGCGCAACCCCGGCAAGGAGCACAAGGCGCAGGGCATCGTCGACGGCTGGTACGTCGACACGACCGCCGACCCGGAGGACAAGTGGATCCTCGAGGCGGCCGGGAACACCGACGTCACCGCGTGGGCTGATGGTGAGCACCCGTGCGAGGCCCTCGGGCCGCGGATCCAGGGCAACGCGCTGGGACTGGACGCGCACCTGTGCGTGCCGTTCAACACCGACGCGCCGGTGCTGGAGACGGCGCCGCGCTCGTACGCGGAGCTGCGGGAGTTCCTGGCGGAGCTGGACAGCCGGTACGCGCCGGGGCACCTCGCCGAGGGGATCGTGTTCCACCACCCCGACGGGCGGCGGGCCAAGATCAAGCGCAAGGACTTCCCCCGCTCGGCATGATGGCCGCATGGGGATGATCGAGTACGACCGCGCGACGGCGGAGAGCTTTCGCGCGGCCCGTGAGCTGCCGCTGGCGTCGCTGACGGCGTGGCGCGAGGTGCTGACGCCGTTCCTCGTGCCGGGCACGACGGTGCTGGATCTCGGTGCGGGGACCGGGTTGTTCACGCGCGCCTTCCGCGAGTGGTTCGACGTCGAGGTGATCGCGGTCGAGCCGTCCGCGGACATGCGGGCGGTGTCGGGCGAGGAGATGCTCGCCGGTGACGCCGCTCGGATCCCGTTGCCGGACGGCTCGGTGGACGTGGTGTGGATGTCCACGGTCGTGCACCACGTCCCGGACCTGGCCGCCGCCGGCCGCGAGATCCGGCGCGTGCTGCGCGACGGCAGCGTGTTGATCCGCGGTGTGTTCCCCGGCCGGACCGACCGTCTCGGGCTGCTCGAGCACTTCCCGGAGGCGGCCCGCGGGCTCGCCCGGTTCCCGACGGTCGAGGGGGTCGCCGACGGGCTCGGCTTCGACGTCGTGTCGCTCGAGCCTGTCCCGCAGCAGAGCGCGGAGTCGTTGCGGGACAAGGCGGACGGGTTGCGCCGCGACGCGGACACGTTGCTGCGCGGCCTGACCGACGAGGAGTTCGAGCGAGGGCTGGAACGGCTGCGCCATGCCGCCGCGACCGCCCCGTCCGCTCCGGTGATCGACTACCTGGACTTCCTGGTGCTGAGTTAGGTCTTGTTCCTGACGTCGCGTGAGGTCCTAGCGTTTCCGGCATGGAGATGTGGACGATCGGCGAGCTGGCGCAGGCGTCCGGGCTGACGATCCGGACGCTGCACCACTACGACGAGATCGGCCTCGTGTCGGCGAGCGACCGGACCGACGCGGGGCACCGCCGGTACACCGAGGCGGACCTCGTGCGGCTGTACCGGGTGCGGGGGTTGCGGCAGCTCGGGCTGTCGCTGGAGGAGATCGCCGCGGCGCTGGACTCCGGCGACCTGCGGTCGTTGCTGACCGCGCAGCTGGCGGTGCTGGACGTGCAGGCGAACCGGATCGCCGAGATGCGCGACCAGATCCGCGGGCTGGTCGACCAGCCCGACGCGGCGCGGATGCTGAAGACGCTCGAGCTGATGTCGGTGTCGGAGGGCTTCCTGAGCCGCGAGCAGCGGGACGCGCTCGCCTCACAGCGCGCCTCGCTGGGTGCGGAGAAGGTCGACGAGCTGCGGGCCGAGTGGCTCGCGGTGGTGCAGGAGCTGCGCGGGCACGTCGTGGCCGGCACGCCGCCGGACGATCCTCGGGTGCGCGAGCTGGCCCGGCGGTGGGCGGCGGTCGGGCAGGCGTTCACCACCGGGGACGCCCAGGTCGGTGCTCAGGTGAACGCGATGTGGGAGGCCAACCGGGAACGGTTGAACGAGCACCTGACGTCGCGGATCGGCTGGGAGGGTCCCGGCGACATGGCCGACGTTCTCGAGTACCTGCACCGGGTACCGCTGTAGTGCCGCCGGGGCCACCCCGACGGCACTACCGGGCTAGCTCCTGGTGCTGAAGTAGGTCCGGACGTCCTCGACGAGCAGGTCGGGCACCTCGATGGCCGGGAAGTGGCCGCCCGCGTCGTACTCGACCCAGTGCTCGATCTCGTTGTTCGGGTCGACGATCGACCTGATGCCGGGGTCGGCGGCGAACACCGCGAACCCGGTCGGCGCGGCGGCCGCTGCCCAGGTGCCGGGCGCGTTCATCGACTCGTAGACGTACTCGGCCGACGACGCGCCTGCCTGGGTGAACCAGTAGATGCTCGCGATCGTCAGCAGCGCGTCGCGGTCGATGCCGAACGCGTGCGGGCTGTTCGGGTCGCTCCACTCCCGGTACTTCTCGGCGATCCACGCCAGCTGCCCGACCGGCGAGTCGTTGAGGGCGTAGCCGACGGTCTTCGGCCGGGTGGCCTGCACCTGCAGATAGCCGAGCCCGCTCGCGACGAACGCGTTGAACCGCTCGGCGCGGGCGACGTCCTTGCCGGTCAGGCCGTCCAGCGACACCGGGCCGCCGAACGGGTGCGGGCCGGGGCCGTTGACGTGCATCGCGACGACCGCGTCGCCGAGTCGCGAGATCGCGCCCGCGATGCCCGCGCCGACGTCGCCGGCCTGGATGCCGTAGCGGGTGTAGCCGAGCTGTTCCATGACGTGCGCGAACGCCTCCGCGGTGCGGGCGACCTCCCAGCCGTTCTCGGTGACCGGGCCGGAGAAGCCGAAACCGGGGATGGTCGGGACGACGACGTGGAAGTCGCGCGACAGCGGCTCGATCACGTCGGCGAACTCGGCGAACGTGGACGGCCAGCCGTGGATCAGCAGGAGCGGCAGCGCGGCCTCGCGGGCGCTGCGGACGTGGACGAAGTGGATCGGCTGGCCCTGGAAGTCGACGACGTGCTGCGGGAACTTGTTGAGCGACGCCTCGGCGGCGCGCCAGTCGTACTCGGTCGCCCAGTACTCGACGAGCTCGCGCAGCTCGGTGAGTGCCACGCCGCGGGTCCAGCCGTTGCCGGGGAGCTCGCGCGGCCAGCGGGTGTGGGTGAGCCGGGTGCGGAGGTCGTCGAGGTCCGCCTGCGGGATGTCGATGCTGAAGTTCTCCATGACCGCAACGCTATGATCCAATGCGGAAAGGTTCGTTCCGCATTGGGGAGCAGGATCGAAGAATGCTGGAAACTTCGGCGCGGCTGCTGCGCCTGCTCTCCCTGTTGCAGGCGACGCGCGACTGGACGGGCCCCGAGCTGGCCGACCGGCTGGGCGTGACGACCCGGACGGTGCGCAACGACGTCGACCGGCTGCGCAACCTGGGCTATCCCGTGCACGCCACCCCCGGCGCGGCCGGCGGCTACCGGCTGGGCGCGGGCGCGCAGCTGCCGCCGTTGCTGCTGGACGACGAGGAGGCCGTCGCGGTCGCGGTCGGCCTGCGCACGGCCGGGTCGGTGCACGGCGTCGAGGAGACCGCGGTGCGCGCGCTGGCGAAGCTGGAGCAGGTGCTGCCGTCGCGGCTGCGGCACCGGGTCGCGACGCTCACCGAGTTCACCGTGCCCGTGCCGGGCGGTCCGCGGGTGAGCGCGGACGTGCTGGTGGCGCTGGCGAACGCGTGCCGGGCGCACGAGCGGCTGCGGTTCGACTACGTCAAGCACGACGGCACCGCCGAGCGCCGCGAAGTCGAGCCGCACCGGCTGGCCCACGCGCGCGGCCGCTGGTACCTGATCGGCTGGGACGTCGAGCGCGGTGACTGGCGGACGTTCCGCGCCGACCGGGTCGAGCCGAGGATCCCGACCGGGCCGCGATTCACCCCGCGGGAGATGCCGGACCTGCCCGCCTACGTGACGCGGGGCCTCGCGACGGCGACGTGGCAGTTCCGCGCCACCGTGCGGGTGCACGCCCCGGCCGCGGTGATCGCGGCGAAGGTGCCCGCGGCCGTGGTCGAACCGGATGGCGAGGACGCGTGCGTGCTCACAGTCGGGTCGGACAACCCAGCGATGCTGACGCTCTACCTCGGGATGCTGGACGCGGACTTCGAGGTGACCGGGCCACCGGAGCTGGTCCAGGCCTTGGGAAAGACTGCTGACCGGTTCTTGCGCGCCATCGATACTGGGGAGCATGGGTAAGAGCTACGAGCGGATCGACGGCCGCCTGCGCGAGTTCATCGACAACCAGAAGATCTTCTTCGTGGCGACCGCGCCGCTCGCCGGTGACGGGCACGTCAACCTCTCGCCCAAGGGCCGGGCGGGCACCTGGCGGGTGCTCGACGAGCAGACGGTCGCGTACCTCGACTTCGGCGGCAGCCACGCCGAGACGATCGCGCACCTGCGGGAGAACGGGCGGATCACGTTGATGTGGTGCGCTTTCGACGGCCCGCCGAACATCGTGCGGGTGCACGGGCGCGGTGAGCCGGTGTACCGCGACGACCCGCGCTTCGCCGAGCTGGTGGCGGGCTTCGGTGACGCGGACGGGCCGGCGTTGCGCGCGGTGATCGTGGTGACGGCGGAGCTGATCAGCGACACGTGCGGCTTCGCGGTGCCGTTCATGGAGTACCGCGAGGAGCGCACGCTGCACGCCGAGTTCTTCGGGCGGAAGTCCGACGACGAGTTCCGCGCGTACTGCGAGTCCAAGGACTACAACGACACCTCGATCGACGGGCTGCCCGCGTTGCCGCTCCCGCTGCCGCCTCGTTAGCGCGACAGGAACCGGTCGAGCACCCGCACGCCGAACCGCAGGCCGTCGACGGGGACGCGTTCGTCGACGCCGTGCGCCATGGCGCGGTAGTCGAACCCGACCGGCAGCGACAGCGGTGCGAAGCCGTAGCAGTCGATGCCGAGCGTGCTGAACGCCTTGGCGTCCGTGCCGCCGCCCAGGCAGTACGGGACGACGACGGCCTCGGGGTCCTCGTCGGTGATCGCGTCGGCCATGGCGGTGAACCACGGCGAGTCGATCGGCGCCTGCACCGGCGGCTGATGTTCGAGGTACTCGCGCCGCACGTCCGGGCCGAGCAGCTCGTCGATGGTGGCGGTGAGCTCGTCGACCGTGCCGGGCAGCGTGCGCACGTCGAGCTGCGCGGTCGCGGTACCGGGGATGACGTTCACCTTGTAGCCGGCCTGCAGCATCGTCGGCGTGGTGCTGTTGCGGACGGTGTTCTCGACCAGCGTCGCGGCCGGGCCGAGGCGGGCGATGGTGCCGTCGACGTCGCTCAGGTCCACCTCGACGCCCAGCGCCTTGCCGGTGCCGACGAGGAACGCCTCCACGACGGGCGTCAACCGGATCGGGTGCTCGTAGGACGAGATCCGCGCGAGTGCCTGCACCAGCCGGGTGACCGCGTTGGCAGGGTTGCGGCGCGAGCCGTGCCCGGCGCGTCCGGTGGCGGTGAGCTTGAGGTGCGACGTGCCGCGCTCGGCCGCGCCGATCGGGTAGAGCCGCGTTCCGTCGACGTGGTACGAGAAGCCGCCGGACTCGCTGATCGCGGCCTGGCAGCCCGCGAAGTGCTGCGGGTGGTTCGTGACGAGCCAGTGCGCGCCGAACTCGCCCTGGTCCTCCTCGTCGGCGACGAACGCGAGCACGATGTCGCGGCGCGGCCGCCTGCCGGTCGCGGCCCACTCGGCCACGACGGCGATCGTCATGGCCGCCATGTCCTTCATGTCGACCGCGCCGCGGCCCCACACGTACCCGTCGCGGACCTCGCCGGAGAACGGGTGCACCGACCACTCGGCCGGGTCGGCGGGCACGACGTCCAGGTGGGCCTGGACGAGCAGCGCGGGCAGCTCGGGCTGGCTACCGGGGATGCGGGCGAGCACGTTGGTCCGCCGGGGCGCGGGCTCGAGCACGGTCGGGCGCACGCCCGCGTCCTCGAGGCGGGCCGCCACGAACTCGGCCGCCTCGCGCTCGCCCTCCGACGAGCCGCCGCCCCGGTTCGTGGTGTCGAACCGGATGAGCTGCGCGCACAGGTCCACGACGTCGGGCGTCCCAGGAGAAGTCGACACGCCCCAACCGTATATGGCGACGTTCCGTGGAATCTTAACTACCCGTAAATGCCTTCGACGGCGCCCGCCGCGATGGCCGTCACGATCTTGAACGCCTTCATCGCCTCGGTCATCGACGCCGCGTCGAACCCGACCCGGCGCGGGCCCGCCGGCTCGACCGTGGGGATCACGGCCGCGGCGTCGGCCAGGTGCGTCGCGTCGAACTCGACCTCGATGCGGTGCGCCCGCACCTCGCCGCGGCCGTGGCCGGCGCGGCTCATCGCCCGCCTGGCCGCCGCGGTGATCCGCTCGGCCGTGACCTGCGGCGGTGCGCAGATCGCCGCGTACCGGCTGACGCACTCCTTGACGACGGCGAGCTCGGCGTCCGGCGCGTAGTCCGCGGCGTCCTCACAGGTGCGGTCGTCACCGGTCACCAGCAGGACCGGCACACCGTGCTCGGCGGCGAGCGCGGCGTTGAGGCGGCCCTCGGAGGCGTGGACGCCGTCGAGCCACACGCCGGTGATCGAGTTCTCCAGGTAGGTGTGGGCGAGCACGCCCTCGGCGCCGGCCGCGGCGTGGTAGCCGAGGAACACGACGCCGTCCACGCCGGAGTCGACGCCCTGCATCATCGACAGCGGCTTGTGCCTGCCGGTGAGCATCCGTGCGCGGGTGTCGAGTTCTTCGAGCAGGAGGTTGCGCTGCGACGAGTGGGCCTCGTTGACGAGCACCTCTCCGGCGCCGCCCTCCGCGAGTCCCGCGACGCACGCGTTGACGTCGCCGGTGAACACCCGCCGGAACCGTTGCCACTGCTCGGTCCCCGGCACGACGTCCGCCGTCCACGTCACGCCGGTCGCACCTTCCATGTCCGCCGAGATCATGATCCGCACCCCGGTAACGTTACGACCGATCACTGGGGAGAGGGGTCTGAAATGCGGGCGAAAGTGCTCAGGCTGGCCGCTGCAATCATTGCGGTGACAATCACTTCACCATTTACCTCACCACCTTCGGCGATGGCGCAGGCGCAGCCGCCGGTCACGCTGAAGGTCGCGATCGTGCAGCAGATCGACTCGCTGAACCCGTTCATCGCGGTGTTCCAGTCGAGCACCGAGGTCGGGCGGCTGATGTACGACTACCTGACCGCGTACGCGCAGGCCGACCAGAAGGTCGTCGAGGGCGTCGCGAAGACGTGGGAGCCGTCGCCGGGCAAGCTGACCTGGACGTTCACCGTCCCGGACGGCAAGAAGTGGTCCGACGGCAAGCCGCTGACCGCGCGCGACGTCGCGTTCACCTACAACCTGATGCTCACCAACGAGGTCGCCCGCACCGCGAACGGCAGCTTCGTCGCGAACTTCGAGTCCGTGACCGCGACCGACGACCGGACGGTCGTGGTCAAGACCAAGGCGCCGCAGATCACGATGACCGCGCTGGACGTCCCGATCGTGCCGCAGCACGTGTGGGAGTCGGTCACCGACATCAAGAACTACGCCAACGACCAGGTCCCGGTCGTGGGCAGCGGCCCGTTCGTGCTCACCGAGTACAAGGCGGGCGAGTACATCAAGCTCAAGGCCAACCGCTCCTACTGGCGCGGCGCCGCGAAGTACGACGAGCTGCACTTCGTGTACTTCAAGAACGCCGACGCGGCCGTGCAGGCGCTCGCGAAGGGCGAGGTCGACCTGGTGAACAGGATGGCGCCCGCGCAGTTCGACTCGTTGGCGGACAAGGAGAACGTCACCCGCAACAAGGCGCAGGGCCGCCGGTTCAACGAGCTGCTGATCAACCCCGGCGCGCAGACGCGGACCGGGACGCCGATCGGTGACGGCAACCCGGCGCTGCGCGACGTGCGGGTGCGCCGGGCGATCGCCCGCGCGATCGACCTCGACGCGTTGGTGAAGCGCGTGAACGCCGGGTACGCGGAGGTCGGGACCGGGATCATCCCGCCGGTGTTCCCGAAGTACCACTGGGAGCCGTCGGCCGCTGAGCGCCGGACGTTCGACGCGGCGGCGGCGAAGGCCGAGCTGGACGCGGCGGGCTACCCGCCCAAGGACGGCGTGCGGCTGTCGTTGCGGCTCCTGGGCCGCGCCGGGCGCGCGTACGACGAGCAGGCGTCGGAGTACCTGAAGCAGTCGCTGGCCGACATCGGCATCAAGATCGACGTGCAGCTGGTGTCGGACGACCAGCTCAACCAGACGACGACGGCGGCGACCTACGACCTGGCGTTCAGCGGGTGGGGCACGAACGTCGACCCGGACTTCATCCTGGGCCTGCACACCTGCGGGCAGCGGCCGGGCGCGGACGGCACGGGTGGCACGACGGACTCGTACTTCTGCGACGCCGAGTACGACCGGCTCTACGCCCAGCAGCTGTCGGAGTTCGACGAGGCCAAGCGCGTGGAGATCGTGAAGGCGATGCAGGCCCGCTTCTACGACCAGGTGCCGTCGGTGGTGCTCTGCTACGAGAACGCTCTCGAGGCGTATCGCAGCGACCGGTTCTCTCGTTTTCCCGTTCAGCCCCAGACCGGTGGCGTCATCATGGCCCAGAACGGGGTGTGGGGTTACTACGGTGCCGAGCCCGCCGCGCAGTCCGCGTCGTCGGGTTCCGGTCGTTCGTGGCTGGGCATCGCGGCCGGAGGTGTCGTGGTGCTGGTCGCCGCGGGCGGCTGGTTCGTGGCGCGGCGGCGCAGGGCTACGGCAGAGGAGCGCGAGTAGGTGAGGATCGCGGGCAAGCTCGGCGGGGCCGTGGTCAGCCTCTCGATGGTCGTCGTGCTGGGGTTCTTCCTCTTCAGGGTGATCCCGGGTGACCCGGTCGTGTCGTGGACGCGCGGCCGGCCGACGACGCCGGAGATGCAGGCCGCGTTGCGCGCCGAGTGGGGCCTGGACAAGCCCCTGCCGCAGCAGTTCCTCGACTACCTCGGCAAGCTGCTGCGCGGTGACATGGGCACGTCGTTCACCTACAGCCGCCCGGTGCTGGACGTGATCTCCGAGCGCGTCGGGCCGACGCTGCTGCTGGTCGGCACGTCCACGCTCATCGCGGTGCTCCTCGGTCTGTGGCTGGGGATCCGCGGTGCGTGGCGGCGCGACAGCCGCTTCGACCGGGTGTCGACGGGCGTGGCGCTGACGTTGTGGTCGACGCCGACGTTCTGGCTGGGGATGCTGCTGATGATGGCGACCGGGGACCTGTTCCCGAGTCGTGGCATGCGGGACACGGACACCGCGCCGGGTTTCTTCTCGCAGGCAGTGGACGTGGCACACCATCTGGTGCTGCCGTCGGTGACGTTGATCGCCGTGGTGTACGCGCAGTACCAGATGGTGATGCGGTCGTCGTTGCTGGAGGAGCTGCACGCGTCGTACCTGACGACGGCGCGCGCGAAGGGGCTGCGCGACGACCTGGTGCGGCGCCGGCACGCGGTGCCGAACGCGCTGCTGCCGGTGCTGACCCTGGTGTTCCTGCACCTGGGGCTGGTGGTGGCGGGGGCGATCACGACGGAGACCGTGTTCACCTGGCCCGGTCTGGGGCTGTTGTTCTACGAGGCCCTGACCGGGCCGGACTACGCGTTGCTGCAGGGGTTGATGGTGGTGACGGCGGGTGCGGTGGTCGTGATGAACGTGTTCGCGGACCTGCTGTACCGGGTGCTCGACCCTCGGGTGCGTGCGGCGTGACGTCACTTCGGGCTCGTGAACGGGCCGTTGACTCGACTTGTCGTGGCACCGGACGCAACCTCGGACGTCCCGCAAAGAGGAAGCGCGGGGGGCGGGTCGCATGAGCGTGGTCTGGGATCGCCGCCGCACGGCGTGGGCGGCGGGGTGGCGGGCGTTCGCGGCGCAGCGCTCGGGAGTGGCCGGTCTGGCGCTGCTCGGGCTGGCGGTGCTGGTGGCCGTGCTGATGCCGCTGCTGACCGGAGCGGACGCGCTGAACGTGGCGCGCGTGGTGGCGCCCGCGTGGGAGCCGCCCGGCTCGGGGCACCTGCTGGGCACCGACCACACCGGACGGTCGGTGGCGCTGCTGGTGCTCAACGGCACCGCGGTGTCGCTGCTGGTCGGGCTCACCGCGGCCGGGTTGTCGGTGGCGATCGGCACGCTGATCGGGGTCACGGCAGGCCACTTCGGCGGGTGGTGGGGCGCGCTGCTGATGCGCGTCACGGACTTCTTCCTGGTGATCCCGGCGCTGGTGCTGGCGATCGCGCTGTCGTCGGTGCTGCCGCGCGGGATGGGCACGATCATCCTGGCGATCGCGCTGACGTCGTGGCCGTCGACCGCGCGGGTGGTGCGGGCCCAGACCCTCGCCGTGGAGGCGCGCCCGTTCGTCGAGCGCGCCCGCGCGCTGGGCGGCGGGCACCTGCACGTGACCGGCAAGCACGTGCTGCCCGCCGTGCTGCCGCTCGTGCTCGTGAACACCACGCTGACGGTGGCGTACGCGATCGTCGCCGAGTCGACGCTCGCGTTCCTCGGCCTCGGCGACCCGACGCGGCTGTCGTGGGGCTCGATGTTGCACCAGGCGCAGCTGCAGGGCGCGGTGTCGAAGGAGGCGTGGTGGTTCCTGCTGCCGCCCGGACTGGGGATCATCGCCGTGGTGCTGGCGTTCACCCTGGTCGGCCGCGCGCTGGAGACGGTGATCAACCCGAGGCTGCGGGGCTGAGTTCGATGCTGGAGTTGCGGGATCTCACCGTCCACTACGGATCGCGCGCCGCGGTGCGCGACGTGTCGCTGACCGTCGAGCGCGGCCAGACGCTCGGGCTCGCCGGCGAGTCCGGGTCGGGCAAAACGACGCTCGGTTTGTCGGTTTTGCGGCTTTTGCCGCGTTCGGCCGAGTTGTCCGGGTCTGTGCTGCTGGACGGCGAGGACGTCGCGGAGATGTCGTGGGGCCGGCTGCGCGCGGTGCGGTGGACGCAGGCGTCGGTGGTGTTCCAGGGCGCGATGCACGCGTTGAACCCGGTGCGCCGGGTGGGTGCGCAGATCGCGGAACCCATGGAGCTGCACGGGGTTTCGGGTTCGGTGGCCGAGCTGCTGGAGCAGGTGGAGCTGCCGGCGTCGAAGGCGCGCGCGTACCCCCACGAGCTCTCGGGCGGGCAGCGGCAGCGGGTGATGATCGCGATGGCGCTGGCGTGCGACCCGAGGCTGATCGTCGCGGACGAGCCGACGACCGCGCTGGACGTGATCGTCCAGGCGCAGGTGCTGGGGCTGATGCGGCGGCTGGTCGACGAGCGGTCGCTGAGCCTGTTGATGATCAGTCACGACCTGTCGGTGCTGACGTCCACGTGCGACGACCTGGCGGTGATGTACCAGGGCGAGATTGTGGAACGCGGCCGCGCGACGTCGGTGATCTCCTCGCCGCGGCACCCGCACACCGCGGCGCTGGCGGCGGCGTTCCCGACGATCGGCGCGCCCGAGTTCCGCTTCGCCGGGCAGGCGCCCGTCCGCGAGCCGCTCTTGCGCACGGAAGAACTTCAGGTGAACTTCGGCCCCCTGCGCGCGGTGGACGGGGTGTCGCTGGAGGTGGGTCGCGGCGAGATCGTCGCGTTGGTGGGGGAGTCGGGTTCAGGCAAGACGACGCTCGCCCGCACGATCATGGGCCTGCAGCGGCCGTCCTCCGGACGGGTGATCTTCGACGGTGCGCCGATCCCGCTGAAGGGCAAGGCGCTCAAGGCTTATCGGCGACAGGTTCAGCTCGTTTTGCAGGATCCGACTTCGGCGTTGAACCCGCGGCATTCGGTGTACGAGGCGGTGGCCGAGGGACTGCGCATTCACGCCATTCCTGGTGACGAGGAATCGCTGGTCACGGCCGCCGTCGAACGGTCGGAGCTGCGCCCGGCGGAATTGTTTCTGCCTTCCCTTCCGCACGAATTGTCCGGAGGTCAGCTGCAACGCGTGGTGATCGCCGGAGCACTCGCCCTGGGCCCGCGTCTGCTGGTCGCCGACGAGCCGGTCGCCTCGCTCGACGCCTCGGTGCGCGGGGAGATCCTGGCGCTGCTGCTCCGGTTGCGCGCCGAACTCGAGCTGGCAGCATTGATCATCACGCACGACCTGGGGCTGGCGTGGAACATCGCGGACCGGGTTGCGGTGATGTATCAGGGCCGGATCGTCGAACAAGGCACGGTGGAACAAGTGCTGTTGGACCCTCGTCACGAGTACACGCGCAAGTTGCTGGCCGCCGTGCCGAGCACCACACGCGCGTGATTCCGATCGAACACGCGCGTTATCGCGCGGCGCTGACGCCTGCCGAGATCGGCCGGGGCGGCGCGGACGGCTGGGTCGCCGTCGAGGACGTGCCGTCGCTGGCGTGGTTGTGCTGGAACGACCTCGGCAGGCCACCGGGCGTGCTCGGTGAACTGGCCGAGGCAACCGATCCCACGCACATCATGGAGCTGTGCCGGGTGCTGGCCGCCACGTCCACTGTGGACACGGCGGCGGTGTGGCGGTACTTGGCCGCGGACTGGTGCGGTACGGGCGAGCGGTCCGATGGGCGGCGGCGGTTCCTGCTGGACCGCGCGATGCGTGGTGAGGGCATGAACTGGCGGTCGTTCTCGGCGTTGATGGGCACCGACCGGCCAGAGGACGTGGCCGCGGCGTTCGCCCGCGACGAGCCGCTGGTCGGGGTGTCCGTGATCGGGCTGGCACTGTCCTATCCGGACCCCTGGCTCGTGCTGCCGTTCGTGGCGCGGGCGTTGGACCACAACCGGATCGAGGTGCGCGAGCACGGCGCCACGGCTTTGGCGCACGTGGCGCGGATCCACGGCGTGGTGTCCGCCGAGTGCCTCGCGGTGTTGAAGCGTCATCCGAACTCGGTCGCCGAAGACGATCTGTGGACGTTCATCCCGCATCGGAAGCTGCCGGTGTGGCTGTGGTGGCGGGTGCTGGTCTCCTGAACGTCGCGACCAGCAGGCCCGGTTCGGGCTCGATCGTGCCGGTGCGTTCGAATCCCTCGCGTGCGTAGAGCGTCGTGGCCGGGGTGTTGAGCGCTCCCGTGTGCACGACGGCCGCACGTGGCGGCAGAGCCCTGACGAGTCTGCGCGCGAGTCCTTTGCGGAAGTGGCCGGGGTCGACGCACAGCCGGTTGATGTCGAGCTCCTGCGCGTCCTCGTAGGCGACGAACGCGACGGGCAGCCCGTCGTCGCCGGGAACTCCCAGCCACGTCAGCGGCTGGGCGCGCATCTCGTCGAGCGTCTCGTGCAGCGGCGGGATGCTGTCCGCGCCGATGAGGCCGGCCTCGACCCGGTACGCCCGCTGCGCGACCTGGTGCACCCGCTCGGCTGTCTCGTCGTCGGTGACGTCGAGGTCCACCACGCCGGCCTCGCCGCTGACGGTCTTGATCGCGATCTGGTCGCGTTGCGCCCGCGCCCTGCGCACGGCGTCGGTGAACGCGGCGCGCGCACCGTCGTGGTCACCGCGTGCGGCGGCGATGCGGCCGCGCGTGAACTGGATGTAGCAGCGGGTCTGCTCGGGCCCGTACCACCCGGACGGGCACTCGTCCCACGCCTGGTCGCACAGCTCCGTCGCCTCGTCGAGGTGTCCGCGCCGCAGCGCGAGCTCGCCCATGCCGAGGTGGCAGTTGGCGAGCGACGCACTCGACCCGGCCTGTCGCGCGAGCCCGATGGAGCGCCGGTAGTCGGCTTCGGCGCCCGCGAGGTCGCCGAGCGTGGCCAGTGCCGTTGCTCGCACGCACAGCAGGTCGGCCAGGTCTTCGGCCGCGTCGAGCTCCTCGATCAGGTGCCGCGCCTGGTCCGCGCGCTCCACGGCCCGCTCGGGATGTCCGGTGAGCAGGGCGATCTCGGCGAGCTGCGCGAGACCGAGCGAGGTGCCCCACCGGTCGCCGACGGCCTGGAACTGCACGACCCCGTCGGCGAGCAGACGCTCGGCGGCCGTGATGTCCTGCTGCTGCAACGCCATCAACCCCTCACCGAGC
This sequence comes from Lentzea tibetensis, assembly GCF_007845675.1. Lineage (GTDB taxonomy): Bacteria > Actinomycetota > Actinomycetes > Mycobacteriales > Pseudonocardiaceae > Lentzea > Lentzea tibetensis. The sequence goes on from NZ_VOBR01000015.1 coordinate 173,902, forward strand.
CGCGCGAGCGCGAGGCTCCACGGGTCGGCGCCGAGCAGGCCGTAGCGGCGTTCCATGTGGTCCAGTCCGACGCCGGTGGGCGCGCCGGTCGCCATGCCCCAGATCATGGTCATGATCGGGTAGCGCGGCGGGGCGTCGAGCGCGTCGGTGAGCCGGGTGGTGAGGCGCATGCGGGCGGTCTGGTCGCCGGTCGCGACGGGCCACGCGATCAGCAGCGCCATCGCGTACTCCTCGGACATGCCGGGAACCGGGGTGTCGCCGGTGGCGACCAGGAGGTCGTCGGCGAGACGGGCCGCGTCCGTGCGCAGACCGCGGAACCACCAGTACGTGGTGAGCGCGGCGATCAGCTCGAGCGCGGTGCGGTGGTCGGCGGCGATGGCCCAGCGCACGGCGGCGGTGAGGTTGTCGTTGTCGCGGGCGAGCCGGTGCAGCCAGGTGAGCTGCTCGGTGCGGCGCAGGTGGGGCTCGGCTTCGCGGGCGAGCGCGAGGAAGTGCGCGGCGTGACGGGGCCGGATGTCCTCGCGCGCTTTGGCCGCGCAGAACGCGCGAATGGTGTCGAGCATGCGGTAGCGGTCGTCGCTGATCTCGACGAGGGACTTGTCGACGAGACCGGTGAGGACGTCGACGTCGGCCAGGCCGCACACGGCTCGGATGGCGTCGAGCGAGGCGCCGCCGGTGAACACGGTCAGCTGGGTCGCGAGGTCGCGCTCGGCGTCGTCGAGGAGGTCCCAGCTCCACTCGACCACGGCCTGCAGGGTGCGGTGGCGGGGTGCGGCGGTGCGGCTGCCGCGGGTCAGGAGGCGAAACCGGTCGTCGAGGCGCGTGGCGATCTCGGTGAGCGGGAGCGCGCGGGCGCGGGCCGCGGCGAGTTCGATGGCCAGCGGCATGCCGTCGAGTGCGGCGCAGATCGTGGCGACCACGCGGGCGTCGGGTTCGAGGTCCGGGCGGACGGCCAGGGCCCGGTCGATGAAGAGGCGGGCCGCGCTGGTGGCCTCCAGCGGAGGCAAGGGGCACAGCGTCTCGCCGGTGATGGCGAGCGGTTCACGGCTCGTGGCGAGCACACGCAGGTTCGGGCACCCGGCGAGCAGCTTCCCCACCACGGTAGCGGCATCCGCGATCACGTGTTCGCAGTTGTCCACAACCAGCAGGACAGGACGGTCGGCCAGTGCCGCGGCCAGCCGGTCGACGGCGTCGACCTGGCCTGCCGGGGAACGCAGGCCGGTCTCGCGGGCGCCGACCGCGGTCAGCACCGCCTGCGCCACCTCGGCACCTGCCCCGCCCCCCGCGCTTCCTCTTTGCGGGACGTCCGAGGTTGCTTCTGGTGCCACGACTGGTCGCGTGAACGGCCCGTTCACCGCACCGAGGTCGGCGAAGTACACCTCGTCAGGCCACTGACCTGCGGTTTCCACGGCGAGACGGGTCTTGCCCGCGCCGCCCGGTCCGGTGAGGGTCACCAGTCTGGCCTCGCCGAGCCACTTGGTGACGCGGCGGACCTCGTCGGTGCGGCCGACGAAACTGGTCAGCTGCGCCGGGAGGCGGCGGGGGCGTTCGGCGCGCAGGACTTCCAGGTGCGCGGCCGCCAGGTCCGGTGACGGGTCCACGCCCAGTTCCTCGGCGAGCAGGCGGCGGCCGGACTCGAACACCTCCAGCGCTTCGGCTTGGCGGCCGTCGCGGTGCAGGGCGTGCATCAACGCGGCGCGCAGGTTCTCGCGCAGCGGGTGCGCGGTGACCAGGTCGCGCAGCGCGGCCACGTCGCCTTCGACGGCGACGGCGTCGATGTGCAGCTCTTCCAGGCGGGCACGGGCCGCGGCGGCGAACGGGGTGTCCACATCGGCCAGTGCCGGGCCGCGCCACAACGCCAGTGCTTCGGCACCGCGGCCCTGGGCGACGAGCTCCGCGCAGAGCGAGGCGTCCACTGAGGACGGATCGGTGAGCAGGCGGTAGCCGGCCGGGCTGTGCTCGATCACGGCGCCGGGGAGCAGTCTGCGCAGGCGGGACACCTGGGACTGCAGCGCGTTGGCCGCGTTCGCGGGCAGGTCTGTTCCGTAGAGGCCGTCGATCAGACGGTCTTGGCCGACGATGCGGCCCGCGTCGAGGACGAGCATCGCCAGCAGGGCTCGCAGGCGCGGGGCGCCGATCGGGACGAGTGTCCCGTCGGCGAGCCGCGCCTCGAGCGGACCCAGTACTCCGAAACGCACCGGGCTGATTCTTCCCCTACGCGAGCACCGTCGGCTGCGGAATGGGCACTCCGTACACGGCGAGCTTGTTGCAGTGCTCCGGGCGCACGCCCGCGATCTCGACCTCGACGCCGCGGCCGCGCAGCTGGTCGACGGCGTCGCGCAGCATCTGCGCGCCGGTGCCGTCGACCGTGGTGACCTCGGACATACGGACGACCACGCGGGCATGGGTGACGTCGGCCAGCGCGAACAGCAGGCGTTGCGCCGCACCGAAGAACAGCGGCCCGTTGAGGCGGAACTCGACGGTGTGCTCGTCGAGGACCGTCCGCGACACCTGCACGGAGCGGGCGACGGCGCGCAGGGCCAGCGCGCTCGCGACGACCAGACCCACGATCACCGCGGTGACGAGGTCGAGCGCGAGGGTGGTGACGGCGGTCAGGAAGAACACGAGCGCGTCGGCCTTGCCGCCGCGCATCAGTGCGCGCATGGCGGCGAACTGGACCATGCGGATCGCGGTCGCGATCAGGACACCGGCGAGCACGGCGAGCGGGATGTGCGCGACGAGCGGTGCGGCGGCGAGCACGATCAACGCGAGCACGACGGCGTGGGTCAGCGCGGCGAGGCGGGACGAGGCGCCGGTGCGGACGTTCACCGCGGTGCGCGCGATGGCCGCGGTGGCGGGGACGCCGCCGAACAGCGGAGTGACGACGTTCGCGAGGCCCTGACCGAACAGCTCGCGGTCGGGGTTGTGCCGCTGCCTGCCGTGCATGGCGTCCGCGACGGTCGCGCACAGCAGGCTCTCCAGCGCGGCCAGCGCCGCGACGGCGACAGCGGACGGGAGCAGCGCGGTGATCGCGCCCAGGTCGAGGAACTCGAGCGACGGCGCGGGCAGCGCGGACGGCAGGGAGCCGATGCGGGCGACGTCCATACCAGTGGCCGCCAGCGTCATCGTCACGACCGCGACCAGCGAGAACGGGACGCCGGGACGCCACCTGCCGCCGACGAGGACGATCACCACCACACCTGTGGCGAGCGCGATCGGCTGCCAGTGCGGGTGCCGCGCGAACTCGGCGGCCGCGCGCACCGCGTTCATGGTCACGTGGTGGCCGGGCACCGGGGTGCCGAGCGCGGCGGGCAGCTGCTGGAGTGCGATCACGCCTGCGATGCCGAGCGTGAAGCCTTCGATCACGGGTGCGGGCACGTACCGGACGTAGCGGCCCGCTCGGGCGAAGGCGAGCGCGAGCAGCATCAGCCCGGCGAGGAGGCCGACGGTGAGGACGCCGGTGTGGCCGTACTTCGCGACGATCGGCACGAGCACCACGGTCATCGCGCCGGTCGGGCCCGACACCTGCAGGTTCGACCCGCCGAACACGGTGGCGACCGCGCCGGCGACGATCGCCGTCACCAGGCCGGCGGCCGCGCCGAGACCGGACGCCACACCGAACCCGAGCGCCAGTGGCAGCGCGACGATCGCGACCGTCACACCGGCGAGCAGGTCCCTGCGGGTGGCTGTGGCCCAGTCGGACTTCATGGGCAAGAACACTTCGGACTCATCTCCTAGGAGTAACCACGCTCCGCGTACGAAGCGGCACGCGCAGTATGCTCCCGTGCTCCGAACGGCCCAAACCGGCCTGTGGACAACTCCGTCCTCGAGGCCTCTCACGGCCCGGAACTGTCGGTGTCACGTGGAAAAATGAAAGCAGGGGACCCCCTGAGGGGGACCCCTGCTTCAACGATCCGGGTGGCCGGACTCAGGCTCCAGGCACTCAGGCTCATGGCGCCCAGGCTTCAAGCCGGGGTTCAGATGCCTGGGCTCAGGCGCACAGGCCGTGCATGAGGAGCCGCTCCACCACGACGGTCTTGGCGTCGGCGTAGTCCTGCACGTACTCCCACTCCCGCGCGGCCAGCGACCGCTTCGTCCGCTCGTACTCGAGGCGATCGGTCTCCGAGGTCCGCAGCCAGTCGCGGAACGAGATCATCCGGTCGATCTCCTCCGCGCCGGGGGAGAAGACGTGCAGGTTGATGTCGGTGTCGGGCCCCTTGAACAGCCGGTGCTCCTGCCATCCCGGCTCCCGCAGCCGCAACACGTACCCGGCGGACTCCAGCGCGGGCGCGTACGAAGCCTCGTCCGCACTGGACGGCACGACGAGCAGGATGTCGATGATCGGCTTCGCCGCGAGCCCCGGCACGGACGTCGACCCGACGTGCTCAATCCGCACGGAAGACCCCAGCGCCGCACGAATCCGCGACTCCTCACGCGCATACAACCCGGGCCAGGAAGGGTCGTAGGAGTCCAGCCGGACCTGCCCGGACCGCTTCCCCCGCTCCTGCACGTACTCGACGTCGTTCACCAGCGGCACCGACGCGGCGGCGATGCGTTCCTGGATCTCCATCACCACGTCGTTCTTCGCCGACGCGTAGTCCTGGATGTACTCCCACTCGCGCGCGGCCAGCGACCGCTTCGTCCGCTCGTACAGCGCCCGGTCGTCATCGTGAGTGCGCAGCCAGTCGCGGAACTTCAGGTGCCGCGGGATCTGCGCACACCCCAGCGGGAACACGTGCAGGTTGATGTTGGTGTCCGGCCCCTTCAGCAGCCGATGCCCGTGCCAGTCGGTCTCCCTGATCGTCAACCGGCAGCCGGCCGCCTCCAGCGGCACGACGTAGGACGCCTCGTCCTCGGTGTCGGGCACGACCATCAGGATGTCGATGATCGGCTTCGCCGCGAGCCCCGGCACCGACGTCGACCCCACGTGCTCGAGAAGCAGCACGGCACCGCCGATCAGCCCCCGGATCCGGGCCTCCTCACGCGCGAACAACGCGGGCCACTCAGCGGAGTAGTCCGCGAGCAGCACGGTCGACCCGAGCTTCGGCCGGCCACCGACAAAGATCTCCGACATGCCACATGTCCCCTCAGTAGGCAGTCGGCCAGAATATCAAGCACCGAAGAGATCGCCGAGCGAGTTGACCCGGTCGAGCACCTCGTCCGCGAGGAACACCAGGTCGTCGGGGGAGCGGCACTCCTCGACCTCGTCCCACGTCACCGGCGTCGACACCGAAGGACGCTCACGCGCTCGCAGCGAGTACGGCGCGACAGTGGTCTTGGCCTGGCTGTTCTGGCTCCAGTCGATGAACACCTTCCCGGTGCGCGCGGCCTTCGCCATGGTCGACACGACCTCGCGCGGCGTCTCCTTGGCCAACCGCTGCGCCAGCTCCTTCGCGTAGGCGGAGGTGTCCCCGACCGGAGCGGACGCGTACACCTGCATCCCCTTGGAACCACTGGTCTTCGCCCACGCGTCGACACCGTCGTCCTCCAGCGCCGCCCGCAGCCGCACCGCCACCCGGCTGCACTCCACCACGGTCGCGGGCGCACCGGGATCGAGGTCGAACACCAGCAGGTCGGGATCACGCCGCCCGCCGCGCGGCCCCGAAGTCCACTGAGGAACGTGCAGCTCCAGCGCCGCGAGGTTCGCCAGCCACACCAGCGTCGGCAGGTCGTCGACCATCACGAAGTCCGCGTAGTCGTTGCCGCGGCTGCTACCGGGAGTCTCGATCCGCACCGTCCGCACCCAGTCCGGCGCGTGCTGCGGCACGTTCTTCTCGTAGAACGACGTCCCGTCCACACCGTTGGGATAACGCCGCAACGTCACCGGCCGGTCCTTCAGGTGCGGCAACATCACCGCCGAGATCCGCGTGTAGTAGTCGATCACCTCGCCCTTGGTGAACCCCAGCTCGGGATACAACACCTTGTCCAGGTTCGTCAGCTTCAGCAGCCGGTCCTCAACCTTCACCATGGTCGTCACGGCGACACACCTCCTCCGGCGTCTTGTCCGGCCGCAGCCCCCGCCACGCGGGAAACCGCAGCCGCCCGTCCGGCGTCCACTGCCGGAACACCACCTCGGCCACCAACTCCGGCCGCACCCACCGCGCCCCCTTCGCCCGCTCCCGCGGCACCTCGGTCACGAACGGCGACCGCGCCCGGTCCAAGCTCGTCAGCCGCCGCGTCAACACCCCGAGCTCGGCATCGCTGAACCCCGTCCCGACGCTGCCGACGAACGCCAGCCCGTCACCCCGCGGGATACCCAGCAGCAGAGCACCGATCACACCGCTGCGCTTGCCTTCACCCGGACGCCACCCGCCGATCACCACCTCCTGCGCCATCAGGTCGGTGACCTTCCGCCACCCAGGCGACCGGTGCCCCGGCAGGTAGTGCGAGTCCAGCCGCTTCGCGACCACGCCCTCCAGCCCCTGCTCCCTGCTCGCCGCCAGCACCGCCGCCCCGTCACCGGTGAACGACGGGGGAGTCAGCCACTGCGGCCCCCGCAGCTCGAGCGCCTCCAGCAACTCGCGCCGCTGCCCGTACGGCACCTGCAGGCACGACCGTCCGTCCAGGTGCAGCAGGTCGAACACCAGCAGCGTCGCCGGCACCTGCTTCGCCGCCCGCCGCGCCTGCGCCGCGTTCTGCACGTGCATGCGCTGCTGCAACGCCGCGAAACTCGGCCTGCCGTCCTGCAACGCCACGATCTCCCCGTCGAGCACCGCCTCGGTCACCCCGAGCTGCTCACCGACCCCCTGCAACTCCGGATACGCCGCCGTCACGTCGTTGCCGACCCGGCTGAACGCCTGCACCCGGCCGCCCTCGACCCGCAGGATCGCCCGCACCCCGTCCCACTTGAACTCGTACGCCCACTGATCATCGTCGTCCGACGGCAACGGACCCGGCGTGGCGAGCATCGGCTTGAGCGACTCGGGCAGCGGCACCCAGTCCGGCCGGGCCGCCTCGTGCCGCCGCCGCACCATCCAGTCCTTCGACCCGCGCCCGGACTGGAAGAACACGAACTCGCCCTGCACACGCTCACCGTGCAGCACGACGTCGACCTCGCGCTCGGACCACTTCACGGTCTCGTAGCGGCCGCGGTCCCAGATGAACATCGACCCGCCGCCGTACTCGCCCTTCGGGATCTCACCGTGGAACGACGCGTACTCCAGCGGGTGATCCTCGGTGTGCACGGCGAGCCGGATCGTCCCCGGCGTCGGCGGCAGCCCCTTCGGCACCGCCCACGACACCAAAACCCCGTCGCGCTCCAGCCGCACGTCCCAGTGCAGCCGCCGCGCGTGGTGCTCCTGGATCACGAACGTGTCGTTGTTGCCCTTGGGCAGCACGCTGTCGTCGGCAGGCACGGGCTCCGGCGTCTTCGCCGGATCCCTCTTGCGGCGGTACTCGTCGAGTCCCGCCATCTACGCCGAGCTGGCCTTCTTCTTCGACGCGCTCTTCTTCCGCCCCGCCTTGGCCTTCTCCACGCTCCGCTCGAGCGCCGTCATCAGGTCGATCACGTCGCCCTGCTCCTCGGCCTCCGGCTGCTCGGGCAGCTCGGCACCCTCGGCCTTCGCGGCGATGACCTTCTCCAGCGCCTCGCGGTAGTCGTCGGTGAACTCGTCCGGCTCGAAGTCACCGGCCATGCTCTCCACCAGCGACGTCGCCATCTTCAGCTCCTGCGGCCGCACCTCGATGTCCTGGTCCAGGAAGTCGAAGTCCACCTTGCGGATCTCGTCGGGCCACAACATCGTGTGCAGCACCAGCACGTCGTCACGCGCCCGGATCGTCGCCAGCTTCTCCTTCTGCCGCATCGTGATCTTCACGACCGCCAGCTGACCCGTCTTCGTGAGCGCGTCGCGCAGCAGCACGTACGGCCGCGCCGCCGCCTTGTCCGGCTCCAGGTAGTAGGTGCTCTGGAAGTAGATGGGGTCGATGTCCTCGGCAGGCACGAACTCCAGCACGTCGATCGCCCGGTCCGTCTTCACCGGCAGCTTCTCGAAGTCCTCGTTGTCCATGATCACCATGCGGCCGTCGTCCAGCTCGTAGCCCTTGGCGATGTCCGCGTACTCGACCTCGTTGCCGCACACCGAGCAGACGCGTTTGTACTTGATGCGCCCACCGTCCTCGCGGTGCACCTGGTTGAACCGGAAGTCATGCTCCTCGACCGCCGAGTACAGGCGCACGGCGATGGTCACCAGACCGAAGGAGATGGCCCCGCGCCACACGGATCTCATGTCAACTGGGTACCCCTGAAATGCGGTTTTCGCACTACCATGTCACCCACATGGACTAGTGATCAGTCCTCCGCGGACATCTCACCCAGCGCCCGGTACGTCCGGTTGGACGCCACCGCCGCCCGCCGCTCACGCGCGGTCGCCTCGATGTAGTTCTGACTCGTCGCCAAACTCGCGTGCCCCAGCAACGCCATGATCTCCGACGCCGACGCGCCGTCCTCCGCGAGCCGCGTCGCGAACGTGTGCCGCAATGCGTGCAGGTTCGCACCCGTCGGAACCCGGTCGTGCAGACCCGCCCAGCGGAAGCACGACTTCACCAGGTACTCCAGCCCGCCGCGGCCGATCGGCTCGCCGTGCCGGTCGCGCAGCAACGACGAGTCCCGGTCGAACCGGCCCTGCGGGAACTTCGCGCGGCACGACGCCAGGTACGCGTCGATGATCCGCTCCATCGGCGGCTCGATCGGCACCGAGCGGTCGCGGTTTCCCTTGCCCCGCACGTGCAACCGCCGGTCGCCGGAGCGGCCCACGATCGACGCCAGCGTCAGCGTCCGCATCTCCGCCGACCGCAGGCCCGCGACCAGGCCGAGCGCGAGCACCAGCACGTCCCGCTCCGGCCACGGGTCACGCCCCTTGCGCGCACCCTCGGCGGCCGCGGACAGCAGTTGCTCCGGGGTGTCCTCGCCGCGCAGCGGTTTCGGGACCAGGGGAGGGGTCTTCGGACGCGCCACCGCACCCATCGGGTTGCCTGCCAACAGGTCCTCGGCCACGCAGAACGTCAGGAACTGGTTCCACGTCGACCACGCCCGCAACACCGAGCTCTTCGCGTGCGTGTCCGCGAAGACACCGAACGCCGACCGCAGGTTCGCGCCCGTCAGATCCTCGATCCGCAGCTCGGCCACCGGTGTCTCCAGACACGACGCCAGCAGGGTGTTCACCCCGGCCAGATCACGCTGGTAGGCCGAGGTCGTGGGAGGGGAGTCCTTCCTCGGCCTGCGGGCGAGGAAGAACGAGTCCTGGGCGGAGAGCACTAGCACTCCGATCTTGTACCGCACGGCACCGACAATCCGGGGCCTCACCCGCGTGGGTGAAGCCAAGATCATCATCTTGGGCACCCCGCCCAGCACGGGCGAAGCGCGGACGAGACCAGCGCCGCAGGATGATCCACGTGCTCAGGCTCACCGGCGCGACCAGCATCCTGATAGGACTCGTCGCGCTCGCGTGGCCCGAACCGACCCTCGTCATCACCGCATACCTGTTCGCCGCCTACCTCGCCGCCACCGGCCTCGTCCAGATCGCCATGGCCATCGGCGAGACCGCAGCCTCAACCGGCCGACGCGCACTGCTCGGCGTGCTCGGCGCCATCGCCGTCGTGGGCGGCGTCCTCCTGTTCCGCTCACCGCTCGGCTCGTTCACCTCCGTCGCACTCCTGGTCGGCGGGTGGCTGTTCATCAGCGGCGTCCTGCACCTCGTCACCGCCATGTCCATCTCGCCCGCCCCCAACCGCCCGTGGACCGGGGCCAGCGGTGTGGTCGGACTGCTCGGCGGCATCCTCGTGCTGCTCCAGCCGGGCATCTCCCTGCTCGCACTGACCATCACGTTCGGCGCCTGGCTCGTCCTGCACGGAGCGCTGCTCATCGCCGCCGACGTCACCTGAGCCAGGAGGGTCGAACACGGGGGAGCGGCGCGGATTCGTCCTGCCCGCCGGGGGCTGCCAGTTCGGAGCAGGCACACCCCCCGCTGTCGAGATGTGGATCTTGATGGAGGGGAGTGAGGCTCAGATCTTCATGGGTGCCCGCGCGTCAGAACCTTCGTTGCGCAGGGACTTGCTCGTTCTTTGCTGGATAATAGCGATTATGCATGAAACGTCCGTTTCGCCCGATTTTGCTCCAGCAGAACGGACTCGACGGATTCAGGGGACAAATGGCTCCGCGGCACGCATTTTCGGTCGTTCGCGCCCGCCGGCTTCGTCCAGAACGATCCTCACAGCGTTTCGCCTCGGACGGTCGGCGGCTGACGGCAGATGTGAGCGCACGGCGGCGTGCGGAACGTCCGAAACGGCCAAAAACGGCTCTGTGGAGCCACTTCCGAACGATCTTCGCAGGTCGTAGATTGCGCCGATAATCTACATTATGTCAAGTAGCAGGTTGGTGGCCCTGCCGACGCCCCCTGCCTCGACCATCGCACGCGACAGCTCGTGCGCTCGTCGTTGACGGTGCGGTTCGCTCAGCACTTGCTCCACCGCACGCCGCACCGCACGGGCGGTCGGCTTGCCGGTGCGCAGGTTCACGCCGACTCCCGACCGCGCCACGCGCCGCGCTACTTCCGGCTTGTCCAGCGTTCCGGCCGCGACGACCAGTGGCACCGCCGCCTGGACGGCGGCCAGCACGCCGCCCCATCCGCCGTTGGTGACCATCACGTCGACCATCGGCAGCAGTTGGTCGTGCGGTACGAACGGTGCCGCGCGCACGTTGTCCGGCAGTGGTCCGAGCACGGTGGTCGGTGCGCCGCCTGTGGTGCACACGACGAGCGCCTCGTGGCCGGCGAGTGCGGCGATGGCCGGTTTGAGCAGGTCGTCCGCGCTGACGTCGAGGGTTCCCTGGGTCACGTGCACGATCGGCCTGTCCGCGTTGCGCGCGGCGACCAGGTCGGGCCACCACGCCGGGAGTCGCCCGGCGCGGGTGGGTGGTGCCAGTCGTCCGACGAAGTGGACGTGTGCCGGCAGGTCGCTGCGTTCGTACTCGAGGCCGGGTACTCCCTGTGCGACGACCAGGTGTGGTGAGTACAGGCTCTCCAGGCCGCCACCGACGGAGCCAGGGCCCAGTCCCGCGGCGGCGCGCATGGCGTTGAACATCGGGTCGGCCAGTCTGGGCAGGAGTGCCCTGGTGGCGCCGCGGAGCGCTGCGTCGCGCAGTTTCCCGACGCGAGTTGTTCCCGGTGACACGGGTATCGCGGCTGGTGGCAGGTCGCGGCTGGTGAAGGACAGCGGGGTGACCGCGATCGTGGCCCACGGCGTGCCGAGCACTTCGGCGGCGAGTGCCCCGCCGAAGGCCAGGTGGTCGGCGATGATCAGGTCGAAGGGCTCGCGTCGTGCGGCGGTGATGATGTCCGCGGCCTGGCCGGCGCCGGTGCCGACGAGCACGTCTTCGACGTTGGCCTTGGCGCTGCGGAAGCCGGTGCCGCCGTCGACTCGCGGGAAGGTGGCGGCCAGGTCGCTGTCGTCGAAGTCGGTCGCGCGGGTCCAGGGCAGCCAGGTCGCGTCGAAGCGTTGGTGGTATTTCTCCCCTGTGTGCACGACGAGGTCGTGGCCGCGTCGTGCCAGCTCCCCTGTCACCGCGGTCATCGCTCCGACGTGCCCGGCGAAGGGCAGCGACGTCAGGAGAATCCTCGCCATCGAACCCCCAATGCCTACCCTGGTCACAGTACTGATTGGTGCGGTGGCAGGTGAGCGGGCAGACTCCCCCGCATGCGTTTTGCGATCTACGTGCCGTGTTACGGCGCCTACGGTGACCCCGCGGTGCTGAGCGAGCTGGCCGTGTCGGCGGAGTCGGCGGGCTGGGACGGTTTCTTCATGTGGGACCACGTCGTCGCGGAGCCGTTGGTGGCTGATCCGTGGGTGACGCTGGGTGCGATCGCGGCGCGGACGTCGTCGATCGTGCTGGGGCCGATGATCACGCCGGTCCCCCGGCGTCGTCCGTGGAAGCTGGCGCTCGAGGCGAGCACGTTGCAGCGGTTGTCTGGTGGGCGGTTGGTCCTGGGTGTGGGCATGGGTGTCCCCCGCGACTACGAGAGCTTCGGTGAGCCTTCGTCGGCGAAGGAGCGTGCGGCGCGGTTGACCGAGGGTGTGTCGTTGGTGCGGAAGTTGTTGTCCGGTGAGGAAGTTCAGCACTCGGGTGACAAGTTCCAGGCGTCCGGTGTGCGGTTCGCGCCGGTGGACGTGCCGATCTGGGCGAGTGGGTTGTGGCCGCGGAAGGTGCCGTTCCTGAGCGCACGGGACGCGTCGGGGTTGTTCCCGATCATGCAGGACGGCAACGGGGGTTTCGCGGTGCCGACACCGGAGCAGGCGGCGGCGATGAAGAAGGACTTCGTGGAGTCGGGTGGTCCGGCTGACGGTGATCTGGCGATCTGGGGTGGCGGGGCGCGGCCGTCGGTGGATCTGGTGGCGGAGTACGCGGACGCGGGTGCGACGTGGTTGTTGAGTGACGGCTGGAAGATGTCGGTGGACGAGCTGCGTGCGCTTGTGGCGGCTGGTCCCCCGCGTTGAGTTTCGGCGTGGTCGGTCAGGCCGCGGGGATGTTCGCGATCACCAACGTGGACGACCTGGTGGTGCTGGCGATCTACTTCGCGCGGATGCGGGCGTGGCAGGTCGTGGTGGGCCAGTACGTGGGGTTCGCCGGGATTCTGGTCGTGTCGGTGCTGGGTGCGCTGGGTGCGAACCTGTTGCCGGATCAGGTGCGGCCGTGGCTGGGGCTGCTGCCGTTGGCGTTGGGGCTGAAAGCGTTGTGGCAGCTGTGGCGCGGTGGTGACGAGGACGAGCCGTCGGCTCAGCCGGGTGTGCTGGCGGTGGCCGGGGTGACGCTGGCGAACGGTGGGGACAACGTCGGCGTGTACGTGCCGGTGTTCGCGACATCGGGCCGGTTGTGGGTGTTCGTCGCGGTGTTCCTGGTGCTGGTGGGTGTGTGGTGCGTGGCGGGCCGGTTCCTCGCCACGCGGCCGCTGGTGGCTCGGATGCTGGCGAAGTGGGGGCACGTCATCCTTCCGGTGGTGTTCATCGGTATCGGCGTGCTGATTCTGTTCGGGGTTTAGCCTGATCTTCATGAGCACTGGGGTGTACGACGAGAAGGGGGCCGCGTACGCGGAGCACGCGGCGCGGAACCCGTGGAACGACCTGTACGACCGGCCTGCGGTGTTGTCGCTGGCGGGTGATGTGGCCGGGAAGCGGGTGCTGGACGTGGGGTGCGCGGCCGGTCACCTGTCGGGGCTGCTGGCGGCGCGGGGTGCGTCGGTGGTGGGGATCGACAACAGCGCGGTGCTGGTGGAGATCGCGCGGTCGTTGTGGCCGGCGTCGTTCGTGTGCGCGGATCTGGCTGAGCCGCTCGAGTTCCCGGACGCGTCGTTCGACGTGGTGACTGCTTCTCTTGTGCTGCACTACTTGCCTGATTGGACCTCTCCCCTGGCCGAGCTGCGCCGGGTGCTGGTGCCGGGTGGTGTGCTGGTGGTGTCGGTGCATCACCCGTGTGAGGACTGGCGGTGGTTCGACCTGCCGAACTACTTCGCGACGTCGCTCGTCACGGATCGGTGGACGGTCGCCGGTGAGGAGATGGAGGTGCAGTACTACCACCGGCCGTTGTCCGCGGTGTTCTCGTCGTTGCGGGAGGCCGGTTTCCGGGTGGACGACGTGGTGGAGCCGATGCCGGTGCCGGAGTGCGCGGAGGTGAACCCGCAGGCGTACGAGTCGCTGACGACGAAGCCGCGGTTCCTGTACTTCAGGGCGGTGGCGTGACGGCGTGGCCGTAGCGGGTGGCGAGTTTGCGGACGTGCTCGACGAGCTCCGGTGGTTCGGCGACCTCGAAGTCGGTGTCGAGCAGGCTGAGGTGGACCGCTAGCGACTCGACCGTGTCGGCGCCGGTGACCAGTACGCAGGTGGTGTCGTCGACGGCTTCGACGGTGCCGACCGCGGGGGTGATGCGCTCCCCCACGTGGTGTGCCGGCGCGTGGACGGTGACGCGGGCGTGGTAGCGCCAGGCGGCTGAGGAGGCGCCGCGGGCGACGAAGGCGGTGGCGTCGATGTCGCGCGAGGTGAAACGCGGGCCGGTGGGGGTGACCGGGGTGATGCGGTCGACGCGGAAGGAGCGCCAGTCGGCGCGGTCGACGTCCCAGGCGACGAGGTACCAGCGGCGGCCCCAGTTGACGAGGCGGTGCGGTTCGACGGCGCGGCGGGTCTGGTCTCCGTTGTGGGCTCGGTAGTCGAAGCGGACGCGTTCGTGGTCGCGGCAGACGGTGGCGAGTGTGGTGAGCAGTGCTGGGTCGATGACGGGGCTTGGGTTGCCGGGGACGGCTTCGTTCGCCGCGCGGGATCACAAGAACATCGTGCACTGGTCGGAGTTCGACCGGGGCGGGCACTACTCGGGGCACGACGCGCCGGATCTGCTGGTGGGTGATCTGCGGAAGTTCTTCCGTAGCCTGGCTTGATGGGGTGCTTGATCTGCGCGAAGCACCGCGGTGCGGGTGAGCTGGCCGGGCCGGTGGTCTGGCGGGACTCCCTGGTCGTGGTGTCGCACCGGCTTGGCGGGTTTCCCGGTTACCTGTTCGTGGAGACGGTGCGGCACGTGCCGTTCTTCGACGGGTTGTCGGGCGATGAGGTGGTGGCCGTCGCGCGTGCTGTGCACACGGCGGGGCGGGCGTTGCGGGCGGAGTTGTCGCCGTTGTTCGTGTTCTCGCTCATCGCCGGGCGTGGGGTGGCGCATTTTCATCAGCACGTGTTCGTGCGCCACCCCGGTACGCCCGAGGAGGTGGACTGGACGTGGACCGAGGCGCCCGTCGTGTCCGAGCCCGAGATCGATGCGTTGTGCGAGCGGCTACGTGGTCACTTTTCTGGCTGAGCGGGCGTGCTTGTTGAGCCGCGGCATGGTCAGCGCGAGCACGAGGATCAGGAGCTGCGAGAGGGCGGTTCCGGCGAACGCGAGGACTTTCGCGGTCGAGAGGGTGCTGGGTGTGATCGGCTGGATCGCGCCTGTGCGGTCGACGATCATGTCGACCTTCTCCCCCGTCTCGCCGATGTTGCGGGCGCGGTCGGTGTACTGGAGGGTGCGGCCAGCGCAGCGCAGGGTGTGGTGGTAGGAGGGCGAGCCGCTGCGGGAGGACGAGTAGTGGTGCTCGGTGACCTCGCAGGTGGTTCGGGTGCCGAAGACCGTGTGCCACGCCGAGGGCGCGCCGATGAGCGACGCGCCCAGGAGACCGAGTCCGAGCAGGAAGGCCGCCCAGAAGAGCGCGCTCTTGGGGCGCATCATCACGATGGCTATCGGGAGCAGCACCAGTCCCCCGATGGCGAGCGGCAATCCGACAGCGCCCCAGCCGCCGTCTACCGAGTAGAAGATTCCGAAGCCCGCGACGCCGAGGAAACCGATGAGCGCGATGGCGATCCACAGCGGCTTGCGAGTGAGTTGGGTCTGCTGCTCGGGTCCGGGCTGCTGCATCACAGGGTGCCCTTCCACTGCTCGAAGGCCTTCTTGTCGGTCTCGGACCATGTCTTGGGCATTTCGTTCTCGAGCTCGTCCTGCTTCGCGAACTCACGGGAGAAGTCGGCGCCCGCCTTGACCGGGAAGCCGACGGCGTTCGGTGAGGAGTGCGGGCTGACGGTGCCGTCGGGTCGGGTGCGCGGCGAGTAGGGGGTGTACGCGTCGACGGCCTTTCTCGCCTGTTCGGCGCCGGGGACCTTGTTGACGGCGTTGTCGACCTTGTCGGAGTACACGCGCTTCCAGGTGTTGCCCGCGTCGCCGTAGTTCTTGCCGAACTGTTCGCGGAACTCCTTGCCCTTGGTGGTGACATCCGCCCAGGAGGGTCGCGTGTTGCCCCAGTCCTCCATGCGTCGTCCGGCGTTCTCGACCTTGTCGGCGCGTGGGGTGCTGGGTGCGTCCGGTGTGTTGGCGGCCGAGGTCGAGGTGCTGTCCCCCGCGTTGCGGGGTGGGGTGGCGGGGCTGTCCGGGGTGCGGGCGTGGGGTGCGTTCGGTGCGCCGCCACGTCCGGCCCTGCCGAAGCGGCCGAGGCCCTTGAGCATGTCGCCGACCTTGCTGAACAGGCCCTTGAGGCGGCCGAGGATCTTGGTGACGGCGCGCATGACCTTGGCGATCATCTGGGTGATCTTGCCGAGGACGACGGCGCCGCGGCCGACGGTCCAAGCGGCGAAGGCGGCCACCGACGCGCCGAAGGAGCACCAGGAGGTGGCGAGCGCGATGGCGGCGTTGCGGATGACCTCCCAGACGAACAGGGAGATCAGGTCGCGGATCATGCCGCGGATGGCGGCGGTGATGGTGCCCGCGGTGGAGATGTCGCCCGCGACGGCGATGCAGGTCTTGCTCATCGCGTCGATCTCGCCGGCGAGTGCGCCCTGGCTCTGGCGGAACCCGTCGGCGGCGGACTTCTCCCAGCCGCGGACCTGGTTGTCCACGGCGGTGCGCTGTTCGGTGGCGACGTCGGCGAGGGTCTTCGCGGTCGCGTTCCACGACGCGACGGCTGCTTTGATCTTGTCGCCGTTGCCGGCGAGCCAGTCGAGCGGCTCGCGCAGGAAGCTGACGTGTTCGATGAGCCAGCCGATGCCCGCGGTGGCGAAGGTGCCGAGCGGGTCCATGACGAGGCTCAGTACGTCCAGGCCGGTGGCGAGCGCGTTGAGGCCGATCTCGGCGAAGTCGCCCTCCCCCGCCCTGGTGATGGAGTCGGCGAGCTGGGCGACGGACTCGGCCGGGCCCGCGCCGGCGAAGTTGTCGGGCTTGGCCCAGCCGCCGTCGTCGAATCCGGTCCAGCTCATCGGTCTCCCCCGAAGCCTTGGCGCGTTGCCTCTTCCTGCTGTTCGTAGGTGATGGCCGTCTCGAAGGTGTCCTCCGCGGCGGTGCCGACCGCCTTGGCGAGCTCCTTGATGCCTTCCACCGTCTCCTGGGCGAACTGCTCCGCGCTGTCGGCGAAGAACGCGAGCAGCTGGCCGAACGTGTCGCCGCCGAGGCTGACCTCGGACGCCTGCTGGGCGGCCTGTTCGATGGCCGTCTGGCGGTCGAGCTGGGTGCGGGCGAAGTTGTGGAGTTCGGCGGGGTCTACGCGGAAGCCGCTCATCGGAGCACCGACCCGAAGCCGTCCTCGTCGTCGCCGGGCTGCTGGGGTGCGCGGCGGCGGCCCGTCGGGGGCTGGGGTTCGTCCTCGGGCTGGGGCAGGAAGCTGGTGAGGAAGTCCATGGCCTCGGTGCCGCCGAACTCGGGGTCGACGATGGCGGCGACCTGCTGGGCCGCCTGCTGCTGGGCTCGGCTGACGGCTTCCATGACGACCTGGGTGAGCTGGACGTGGGTGAGTCCGACCGCGCGGGGGGTGAACTCGATGTTCTGGAGTGCGCCGTTGGGGGCGACGGTGGCGGTGACGGCGCCGTTGGTGGACGACGCGGTGGCCGCGGTCTGGCGGATCTGGTCCTGCATCTCCTGCGATCTGCGCAGGATGTCCTGTGAGCGGGCTTCCAAGTCCGCGATCATGCGCTCCGGGTCCACCGGTTGATCCCCCCAATGTTGATCTGTCGAGCCGCACCTTTCGACCCGCTGAGTGGTCGATCGGTTCCGTGCGGGTGCGAATTGAATCATTTGCCGGGTTCAATGGGGTCATGGCGGTACCGCTGGTTGATCTGACGCCCTGGTTCGACGGCTCCGGGCGGGCCGAGGTGGCGAAGCAGGTGGACGACGCGTTGCGCGAGTCCGGGTTCTTGCTGGTCACCGGGCATGGCGTGCCGGACGGGTTGCGGGCGCGGACGCGGGAGTTGGCGCGGCGGTTCTTCGCGCTCACGCCTGAGGAGAAGCGGGCGTACGCGGTGACGGTCGGCGGGCGGGGCTGGTTGCCGCCCGGTGTGGAGGCCAACGGGTACGCGGAGGGCACGCCCACTCCCCCTGACCTGAAGGAGTCGTTCTCGGTGGGGGCCGAGGGCGATGGGGATCCGTTCTGGTTCCAGCCGAACGTGTTCCCGCACGAGGTGCCGGACCTGCGGGAGACCGTGACCGAGTACCTGGGGCGGATGCGGGCGTTGTCGGACGAGCTGCTGACGATCTTCGCGGTGGCGCTCGGGCTGCCGGAGACGTTCTTCACCGCGCACACGAGCAAGCCGACGTACACGATGAACATCAACCGGTATCCGCCGATGACGCACACGGGGACGCCGGAGCCAGGTCAGTTCCGGATCGGGCCGCACACGGACTTCGGGACGGTGACGGTGCTCGACCGCCAGTACGGGGTGGGCGGGTTGCAGGTGTTCACGAAGGACGGCGAGTGGGAGGACGCGCCGTTCGACCCGGCCGCGTTCACGATCAACATCGGGGATCTGATGGCGCGGTGGGTGTCGGACCGGTGGCGGTCGACGCGGCACCGGGTGCTGCCGCCGGACGCGTCGGCGCCGGATGAGGACCTGGTGTCGCTGATCTTCTTCTACGAGTGCGACCACGACGCGCGGATCGCGTCGCTGGACGGGCGGTATCCCGAGGTGGTGGCGTCGGAGTACCTGAAGGAGAAGCTGGACTCGATCACGGTGGGCTAGGCACCTTCGCGCAGCAGCTTCCCGGTGGCGTCGTAGGCGCGCAGCCGGACCTTCAGCAGGTCTGCGGTGGACGGCAGACCTGCCCGGTAGAGGTAGGTGTCGCCCTCGATCTCGGCGGGCACGACCCGGCCGTCGGGCAGGACGGCTTCGAGTGCGGCGACCTCGGGGCTGAGCCTGCCCACCTGCACGAAGTCGTCGTGCGGGCCGATGCCCGTGCCACCGCGGAAGTACTGGTCACCCGGCGGCGGGGCCTCGCCCGACACCACGCCGTGCCCGTGGTCGTACACGTCGCACAGGTAGAGCTGGTCGTCCGTGGTGCCGACGTGGACGACGGTCGAGCCGAACATCCGCGCGACGCCCGGCCGGTAGCCCGGCGGGAAGGCGCAGGACTCGGCGGCGACGGACAGCATCGTCTCCCGCGACATCGGTTGTGGTGTGCCCGCGACGGCGACGCCGCCCGCGACGTCGCGGGTCACGACCACCGCCGTGGTCAACGCCAACGCTCCCAGCAGGTACCGCGTGAACCGCCTCATGATCTCCCCCAGGTCCGGTGGAAGTCTGGCAGCGGATCACGTGCGGGACAACGGGGTCACAGCGGTGACCACACCGTCGCGGCGCGGGTGTCGGTCGATTCCAGCGTCTGCGGGACGGGCACGGCGTAGCGGGCCTGCGCGACGAACTTCGAGCGCGGCAGGTGGGCGCGGTCGGGGTCGCCGACCAGGACGGCCGCGCCGCGGGCGGCGGCGCGGCGCAGGAACGGCAGGACGCGTTCGGTGATCTCGCGGTCGTAGAAGACGTCCCCGGCGAGCACGACGTCCGCTCCCCCGGCGTCGCCGTCCAGCACGTCGCCCAGCACCCGTTCCACGACGACGTCGTTGGCGGCGGCGTTCAGCTCGACGGCGGCCAGTGACAGCGGGTCGACGTCGTTGGCGGTGACCTGGGAGGCGCCGGCGAGCGCGGCGGCCACGGCGACGAGCCCGGAGCCGGAGGCCAGGTCGAACACGCGCTTACCCGCCACCGCGGCCGGGTGGTCGAGCACGTAGCGGGCCAGTGCCTGGCCTCCCGCCCAGGGGAACGCCCAGAACGGTGGTTGCTCGCGTTCGGTGAGCGCCCAGAGGTCCATGGCTTCGGCCGCGCTGTGCAGCACGATCTCCGGTACGAGCGGTACCGGGGCGAGAGTGGTGTGCGCCAACACGAACTCAGCGGACATCCCGTGATAGTAAGGCGCGGTGATCGAGCTCAAATCCGCCGCCGAACTCGACGCGATGCGCGAGGCCGGGAAGGTCGTCTCCGCCGCACTCGCCGCGGTGCGCGCGCACGCCGCTGTCGGGGTGTCCCTGCTGGAGCTGGACGACGTCGCCGCGTCGGTCATCGCCGCCGCGGGGGCCGGGTCGTCGTTCCAGCACTACCACCCGAGGTTCGCGCCGTCGCCGTTCCCGGCGGTGATCTGCTCGTCGGTCAACGACGTGATCGTGCACGGCATCCCGGACGGCTACCTGCTCGCCGACGGTGACCTGGTCAGCATCGACTGCGGTGCGCACGTCGACGGCTGGCACGGTGACTCGGCGATCAGCTTCGTCGTCGGTGCGGCCGCGCCGGAGGACCTGGAGCTGGTGGCGGTGACGGAGCGCGCGCTGGACGCGGCGATCGAACGCTGCCAGGCCGGTGGGCGGCTCGGGGACGTGTCGCACGCGGTCGGTGTGATCGGGCGGGGCGCCGGGTACGGGATCCTGCACGGTTTCGGCGGGCACGGCGTGGGGCGGGCGATGCACGAGGCGCCGAGCGTCGCGAACGAGGGCACGCCCGGCCAGGGCCTGCTGCTGGCGCCGGGCATGGTGATCGCGATCGAGCCGATGTTCATCGCCGGTGGCGTGGACACGCACTACGCGGCGGCGGACGGCTGGTCGTTGCACACCACCGACGGCAGCCGCGCCGCGCACACCGAGCACACGGTCGCGATCACCGAGGACGGCCCGCGCGTCCTGACCGCCTGACTACAGGCCGCCGCCGACACGGAGGATGGCGCCGGTGGTGTAGGAGGCGTCCGGGCTGAGCAGCCACGCGATGGCGGCGGCGATCTCCTCCGGCTCGCCCGCGCGCCCCATCGGCACGCGTGACGCGGCCCGGTCGGCGCGATCGGGCATGCCCGATGCGATGTGGATGTCGGTGCGGGTGAGGCCGGGCGCCACGCAGTTGACCCGGATGCCGCGCGGCGCGAGCTCTTTCGCCAGGCCGATGGTGAGGGTGTCGACGGCCGCCTTGGACGCGGCGTAGTGCACGTACTCGTTCGGGCTGCCCGTGGTCGCCGCACCGGATGACACGTTGACGATGGAGCCGGACGTCATGACGCGCGCGGCGTGCCGGGCGACCAGCAGCGCGCCGACGACGTTGACGTCGATGACGCGGCGGATGTCGTCCGGGCTGATCTCGGCGAGCGGGCCCATGGGGCTGGTGATGCCCGCGTTGTTGACCACGCCGGTGACCTCCCCGGCGGTGTCGAAGAGCCGTTCGACGTCCGATTCGGACCTGGTGTCGACCTGCACGAAGGGCACGCCGAGCTCCTCGTGCAGCGCTCGGGCCGCGGCCTCGTCGCGGTGGTAGCCGATCACGACCCGGTGCCCGTCGCGGACGAGCCTGCGTGCCGTGGCGGCGCCGATGCCCCTGCTTGCGCCGGTGATGACAGTCGTCATGATCCGAGCATATACTCGTGGCCGGATATACGGGAGCGGATATGAAGTATCGCAGGACGAACCCGCTGGCACTCGCGGTGCTGGCACTGCTGTGGGAACGGCCGATGCATCCCTACGAGCTGGCGGCGACCATGCGGGAACGGCACCAGGAGAACGTCATCAAGCTCAACTACGGCTCGCTCTACACCGTGGTCGACGGCCTCGCGAAAGCCGAGCTGATCAGGCACGTCGAGTTCAGCCGCGAGGGCAAGCGGCCCGAACGCTCGGTGTACGCGCTCACCCCGGAAGGTCGCGCCGAGCTGGACTCGTGGCTGCGCGAGCTGATCGCGGTACCCGCCCGCGAGTACCCGCAGTTCGAGGCGGGCATCTCGATGGTCGGCCTGCTCCCTCCGGACGAGGCGCAGCTGCTGCTCACCCGGCGCGCGGCCGCGGTCGAGGAGCACATCACCGCGTTGACCACGCTCACCGCCCAGCTCAAGGAGCGGGGACTCCCCCGGCTCGCGTGGATCGAGCTCGACTACCGGATGACGATGCTGCGCGCCGAGCACGCGTGGCTCACGTCGTTCACCGAAGCGACCCGCGACGGCACCGTCGACGGGCACCAGTTCTGGGTGGAGGCGCACAGATGAGGAAGAGACTGCTGTTCGAGGTGACCGGCGTGGTCAACGCGCCGGTCGAGAAGGTCGCCGAGCTGATGTTCGCGTCCGGCCCGCCGAGCGGCGTGCACACCGACGCCGACCGCGCGACCAACACGATCTCCTACTGGGGCAACTGGTGGTACCGGGGCGAGGACTCCGTCGAGGAACACCCCGACGGCGCGCGCCTGGTGCACCGCGTCTACAACATCGCGCCGCAGGGCAACTGGGCGGCCTACCTCGCCAACAAGCTGTTCATCGGCTACCGCGCGACTCTCGAACGGAGCATGAGGGACCGGGTCGCCGACTACCAGGCCAAGCTTGATTACTCTGGTTGAGTGACACAGCGGTGCTCCGTGTTCTCCTCAGCGCTCGACGAGCCGCTGGCGGGCACGGCCGCGTCCGCGACCGCCTGGCTGTGCCTGGAGCAACCGGGCCCGTGGGGGCGGGACGCGCTCGTCGAGAGCCACCTCGACCCCGTGCTCGGCGCCGAGCTCTCCCGCCGCGCGTCGGCGTCCGCGGTGCGGGTGCTGCTGATCCGCCGTCCCGGACGGCACGCCGACACCCGCGTGCCGACGCGGCGCCGCGTGTTCCTCGCCGCGACCACGCCCGGCGCGTCGTGGCTGGAGCAGGCGATGCTCACCGCACCGGACGAGCTGCTGGAACTCGACTTCGCCGCACTCGGCGCGGGCCGGTCGACGGCGTTCGGGACGCCGGTGGCCGATCCGCTGCTGATGGTGTGCACCAACAGCAAGCGCGACGTGTGCTGCGCGCTCTACGGCAGGCCGATCGCAACCGAACTGAATCTCTGGGAGTGCACGCACACCGGTGGGCACCGCTTCGCACCCACCGGCGTGCTGCTGCCGACCGGCTACCTCTACGGCCGCCTCGACACCGACCTGGCGAGGCGGGTCACCACCGGCGGCATCGTCGCCGAGCGCTGCCGGGGCCGTTCGTGCTGGTCACCGCAGGCGCAGGTCGCGGAGAACGCGGTGCGCGCGGAGATCGGCGAGACCGCCGATGTGCTGACGATCGGCGCCGAGTCGCCCGGCACAGTGGTCGTGCACCACGCGGACGGCCGGGAGTGGCGGGTCGCGCTGCGCGAACAACCGGTGCCCGCCCGGCCCGCGTCCTGCGGCAAGTCACCGGACACGGCGATCGCGCTCGTGGCGACGACCGTGGACGAGCTCATCCGCCTGCGCTGAGCCCCGGCGCGGCAGCCGGTACCGCCTGCGCCGGTGCGGCGGCCGCGAACAGGCCGATGCCCAGCGCGTACGGGTCGTCCAGACCGACCGTCCGCAGCGTGTCCACCGGCAGCGCCAGCAGCGAGATCGCCACACCCAGGAAGTACGCGTCGAGCAGGCCGGCGTCGCGCACGGTGCTCGGCAGCCCGGCCGCCTGGTGCAGCGCCGCACCGGCCTCGGCGTTCGCGACGACCATGCCGCTCAGCGCCTCCCGCACACCCGGCCGGCGCACCGCCTCCAGGTACAACTCCATCATCGCGAGCATCTGCGTCGGGTCGTCCGCGACCGCGCGGCGCAGCAACGCCGGGTACAGCTCGGAGACGTCCGTGGGACTGATGTCGGCGGGGGTGGTCTCGCGCAGCCGCTCGACCGCGTCCTTGTGCAACGTGGTCATCCGGTGCGCGGCGGCCTCGAGGATCGACTCACGGGTGCGGAAGTAGTTCTTCGCCGTCCCCAGCGGCACACCCGCCTCGCGGTCGATGGCGCGATGGGTCAGACCGCGGCCGCCCTCGACGGCGAGGATCTGGATCGCGGTGTCGCACAGGAGATCACGACGGTTCGTCATCAACCATGATCGTAATCGGACCACCACACCCGTGGTGCACCGGGGTGGATCTTGTGAACGCGCTGGTCCCCGCCGTCGCGACGACCTCGCCGTGATCAACGACGAGCCACTGCCCGCACACGCACCGCAGGTACGAGACGGAGCCGTGCGAGGAGACGAGCGCGGGATCGGGCCAGCCGCAGGAAGGACACATGCCTCCGAGCCTGCTGTAATGGTTCTATGCACTTCAACCCTTACGGCGGGGCGGCGGCGGAACTGGCCGTGCGGCTCGTGAACGCCGACGGCACCGAGGACCTGCTGGGGCTGCTGCGCGACGCCGGCTACAAGCCGCTCGGCGAGCTGACCGACGCGCAGGCGGCCGAGCTGCGGCGGTGGTCGCGGCGGCTGCGGGAGGCGTTCACCGCGCCGACGGTCGACCTGCTCAACGGCCTGCTCGCCGAGACGACGACCGAGCCGTACATCTCCACCCACGACGGGCGCGACCCGCACCTGCACTTCGCGAAGATCGACGCGCCGACCGACGAGCGGGTCAAGGCCTACACGGCGGCCGGGCTCGCGACCCTCTACTGCGAGGACCCGTCCCGCATCGGGCACTGCGACCGGGACGGGTGCGGCGTCGTCTACGTGGACACCTCGCGCAACGGGCGGAGGCGGTTCTGCTCGGCCAGGTGCGCGAACCGGGTGCACGTGGCCGAGCACCGCGTCCGCGCGGTCACCAGCCGCTGATGTTCTTCAGCCTGCGCGGCACGTACTCGTCGCTGCCGAACAGGCCGTAGGTCATCGCCCGGTAGCTCGTGCCGTAGCCGCCGCGCTGCTCGTAGGCCATGTACGCCGACTTCCCGGGGTTCGACCACTTGTGGAAGATCACGACGTGGCGGGTGTTGCCGTCACCGATGGAGTCGATCATCAGGTCGCCGGGCAGCATGGCGCTGACCTCGATGCGCATCGTGTAGGTGTCGGTGTTGAGCTGCACCGTGTTCGGGCCGGGCGTGCTGAGCTTCGCGGCCATGGACGCGTAGCCGGAGCAGTCCATGCGGTAGCCGTCGGTCCAGTTGGTCTCCTGGCTGTAGGGCACCCGGCCGCCGTTGTTCGCGGTGAGCCAGCTCGCCGCCCGGTTGATCAGCTCCGAGCGGCTCACCGGCGCGGCCGACGCGGGCGCGACCAGTGTGGTCATGCCGACCAGCAGGGCGGCGAGAAACGCTAGGACTCTCATCGGGGTTACTCCCATTCCGTAGATCACCTGTCGGCGCTTAGGGTGCGGTTCATGGATCTGACCCCAGCGGACTTGACCGGGGTGTGCTTCGCGGGCGCGGCGCGCCAGGCCGAGCTCATGCGCGCGGGCGAACTGTCGTCACGTGAACTCGTCGCTGAGCACCTGAGTCGCATCGACCGGTTCGATCCGAAGCTCAACGCGTTCCGCCTGGTGTTCGCCGAGCAGGCCACCGCGCAGGCCGCGGAGGCCGACGAGCGGCGGGCCCGCGGCGAGGACGCGCCGCTGCTGGGCGTGCCGATCGCGGTGAAGGAGGACCTCGCGATCGAGGGCCTGCCCACCACCAAGGGCACCAACGCCGTGCGCACCCCCGCTCCGGACGACTCGCACGTCGTGCAGCGCCTGCGGGAGGCCGGCGCGGTGATCATCGGCCGCACCCGCATGCCCGAGCTGGGCCTGTGGCCCTACACCGAGAGCGCCTGGGCCGGTCCGACCCGCAACCCGTGGTCGCTCACGCACTCGTCGGGAGGCTCGAGCGGTGGTTCGGCGAGCGCCGTCGCCGCGGGTCTGGCGGCCGCGGCGATCGGCACGGACGGCGCTGGTTCGATCCGCATCCCGTCCGCGGTGAGCGGCCTGTTCGGTCTCAAGCCGCAGCGCGGCCGCGTCTCGCTCTACCCGGACCGCGAGGGCTGGACGGGCATGGTCGTGGCGGGCCCGCTCGCCCGCACCGTGGCCGACTGGGCGCTGGTCGCCGACCAGATCCGCGGCTCGCGCCCCGGCGACGCCCACGTCGCGCACCCGCCGCGCACGTCGTTCGTCGAAGCCGCGGCCACCGAGCCGGGTGCCCTGCGGATCGGCGTCTCGCTGCGGCCGTGGGGTCCGGGCATCCCGATCGACCCCGAGGTCCGCACGGCGGTGCTCGACACCGCGACGCTGCTCGGCGACCTCGGCCACGACGTGGTGCGCCTCGACCCGCCGATGCGCGACTACACCGCGCCGAACCTGTTCTCGGCCAGGTACCTGAACAACGCCTACGACACCCGCATGGCACTCGAACTGCCCGACAACGTGGAGGCCCGCACCCGCCAGGCCGGCGAGCTGGGCAGGCGGCTCCCCCGCGCGCTCGTGCGCAAGGCGCTGTCCGGCGACCGCGCGCTCACCGCGCACGCGAACCGGATCTTCACCGACGTGGACGTGCTGCTGACCCCGGCGCTGACCCGCCCGCCGATCCGGGTGGGCGAGTGGGACGGCCGCTCGACGTTCACCGCGCTGCTGGCCGCGTCCCGCTACACGACGTTCCTGCCGCTGTGGAACATCGTCGGCAACCCCGCGGCCGCCGTGCCCGCCGGGTTCTCCGCGTCCGGGCTGCCGCTCGCGGTGCAGCTCGTGGGGCGTCAGCACGACGAGTGCACCCTGCTGCAGGTGTCCGCGCAGCTGGAACGCGCACGTCCCTGGGCCGATCGGGTGCCCCCAGGCTTCGGTCATACGAACTAGGATACTGCGAAAGCGGACTATCCGAAACCGTCGTTCTCGGGTGCCGGGAAACGACGCCTACAGCCCCCTGCGGGTCAGGTCGTCGAGCAGCTGCCGGTCCGCGATGTGCCGCAGCTTGATGTGGTCGAGGTAGTCGCCGAACGCGTCGGGCTGCAGCTCCCGCAACCGCTCCAGCCACCCGATCATCTCGTCGCCCTCCGCCGACCCGCGGCGGGCGAGCTCGACCTCGATGATCCGCCGGTACACCTCCACCGCGAGAGGCGACCCGTCCCCCACGAGGTGCTGGAGCAGTGAAGCCCGCAGCGGCGGCCAGTCCGGTGTGTGCACCACGAGCGTTCGCAGCTTGAGGTAGACGTCGAGGCTCGGGTGGTCGAGAAAAGCGTCCCGGCACAACGCCGTCGCCCGCTCCGGCGCGTCCATCCGCAGGTACTCGTCCACCGCGAGGTCGATCAACCGGGCCGCGGCGCCGCGCCCGCCGGTGGCCCGCAGCCCGCGCTCCACCCACTCCAGCGCCTCGGCCGACCGGCCCGCGTCCTGCAGCACCGTCGCCACCTGCAGGAAGTGCCAGCCCGACGACAGGTCGCGCGTCAGCACCATCAACTGCAGGTCGACGTCCTCGGTGTACTCGGCCAGCTCCTCCATGATCCGCAGCAACGCCCACCGGTTGCGGTCGTAGCGCCCGGTCTCCCCGAACTCGATCACCGGCAGCCGCGAGAACCGGGCCACCGCGACGTCCCGGTAGTAGGCGAGGCCGTCGTCGTTGAGCGCCGTCGTGTACATCGCGAGGCTCACCTCGGGCGCCTCGGGATGGTCCATCTGCAGGCGCAGCAACCAGTCCGCGAGTCGCACGGGGTCGGGCGGGGCGACCGCGCAGGCACGCGCGTGCGTCTCCAGCACCCGGTGCGCCAGCTCGGCCAGCTCGACGCGGTGGCCGCGCGAGGCCAGCACGGCGTCGGCGAGCTGTTCCACGATCTGCTCGGACAGCAGCACGAGCTCGAGACCGGGGTCGGTGACCAGCAGCGACTGCAGCTCGACGGACACGCCCACCAGTTCCTGCCACCGCGACTGCCACGACTCCTCGTCGTCCGGGAGCAGCGCGCTGGCCACGACGGCAGGCAGTGGGACCATCAGAACATCCAACCTCACCGCTGGAGCTTTTCCATGAACCAAAAGGGCCACGTTCCAACTGGAACATGGCCCCTGGGCTCGGAATCGTTACCGCGGAACGGCTACGACTGGTCCGGCTGCTGCAGCGAACGCGGCGCGTCGGCGGCGAGCGGGCTGGGCACTTCCTTGCGGGCGACGGCTTCCGCGGCGGCGACGGCCTCGGCGACCTTCGGGTCCGGCGCGGTGTCGAACCAGTCGGCGATCGAGGCGTCGTCGTCCTCGGGACGGGGCTGCTCGTCGGGCGCGGCGGGCGGCTCGTAGCGGAAGACGCCGTCGTCGCCGGGTGCGCCGAGCATGCGGGCGAAGCCCTCGAGCGCCTTGCCGTAGTCGGTGGGCACCATCCACACCTTGTTCGCGTCGCCCTGCGCCATCTGCGGCAGCGTCTGCAGGTACTGGTAGGCCAGCACCTCCGGCGTCGGCTTGCCCGCCTTGATGGCGGCGAAGACCTTCTCGATGGCCTTGGCCTGGCCCTGCGCCTGCAGGTAGCGGGCGGCGCGTTCACCCTGCGCGCGCAGGATGGACGACTGGCGCTCGGCCTCGGCGGTGAGGATCGCGGCCTGCTTGGCGCCCTCGGCGGCGAGGATCTGGCTCTGCTTCTGGCCTTCCGCGGTCTTGATGGACGACTCGCGCTGGCCTTCGGCGGTGAGGATCATGGCGCGCTTCTCGCGGTCCGCGCGCATCTGCTGCTCCATCGAGCCCTGGATGGAGGGCGGCGGGTCGATCGACTTCAGCTCGACGCGGGCGACGCGGATGCCCCACCGGCCGGTGGCTTCGTCGAGCACGCCGCGCAGCTGCTGGTTGATCGAGTCACGCGAGGTGAGCGTCTCCTCCAGGCTCATGCCACCGACGACGTTGCGCAGCGTCGTGATCGTCAGCTGCTCGACACCGACGATGTAGTTGGAGATCTCGTACACCGCCGAGCGCGGTTCGGTGACCTGGAAGTAGATGACGGTGTCGATGGACACGGTCAGGTTGTCCCTGGTGATCACCGGCTGGGGAGGGAAGGACACGACCTGCTCGCGCAGGTCGATGCGCGCCCGGACGCGGTCGATGAACGGCACGATGACGTTCAGGCCGGGTGCGGCCGTGCTGCGGTAGCGGCCGAGCCGCTCGATGACCGCCGCCTGGGCCTGCGGGATGACCTGCACGGCCTTGATGGCGATGATCAGCACGAACAACGCGAGAACCGCGATGACGATGATCGTCGGGCTCAACAGAAGTACCCCTCCACTCATGACTCGGCCAGCACCACTGCGGTCGCACCCGAGATCTCGACAACGGTGACGGCGGTCCCCGGTTCGATCACGAGCCCTTCGAGGGTG
This sequence comes from Lentzea tibetensis, assembly GCF_007845675.1. GTDB lineage: Bacteria > Actinomycetota > Actinomycetes > Mycobacteriales > Pseudonocardiaceae > Lentzea > Lentzea tibetensis. Next base: position 202,727 of record NZ_VOBR01000015.1, read on the forward strand.
CGTGCGCTCCAGGTATCGCCGCCGATCTTCACCTGCCCGCCGTTCTCATCCACGAGCGACAACGCGACGGCCTTGCTGCCGAGCAGTGCCTCGTGGTGCATCGGGATGTGCTGCCCGAGCTGCAGCCTCCGCTTGATCACCGGACGGGCCCCGACGATGAGTCCGAGCGACGACGCGGCGAACACGAGCACGCTCACCAGGTCGGCGGCACCCAGTGCGGACGCACCCGCGGCGGCCAGCGCTGCCGCGCCGAGCATCACCAGCACGAAATCACCGGAGAGCACTTCGGCGATCACGAGCAGGATCCCGACGATCAGCCAGATCAGCGCGGCCATGCGGAAAGTCTTACACCACGGGGTGAGCGGTTGAGCCGAAATTCACCGGTCCGCGCCAGTCGTGACGAAATCGATCAATTGCTCCACCGAGCCGAGCAGAGGTGACTCCAGGTCGCGGAACCCGCCGACCGCGCCGAGCACCCGCGCCCAGCCCTCGTAGGTCTCTCCCCAGCCGAGCGCGGCGCACACGCCTTCCTTCCACGGCACGCCGCGCGGCACGACCGGCCACGCCGCGATCCCCACCGCGGACGGCTTCACCGCCTGCCAGATGTCGACGTAGGGGTGGCCGGTGACCAGGACGTTCTCGTCGCGGATACCGGCGACGAGCCGGGATTCCTTCGAGCCGTCGACGAGGTGGTCGACGAGCACGCCGAGGCGGCGGCCGGGTCCGGTGCCGAACTCGGCGATCCGGGCGGCGAGCTCGTCGACGCCGTCGAGCGGTTCGACGACGACGCCTTCGACGCGCAGGTCGTGGCCCCAGACGCGTTCGACGAGCTCGGCGTCGTGCTTGCCCTCCACCCAGATGCGGCTGTCGCGGGCGGTCCGCGCGCGCAGGCCTTCGACGCGCACCGAACCGGACGCGCTCGCCTGGGGTTTCTGCGGCTGCGGTGCGGGTTTCACCAGCGTGACGGGCTGTCCGTCGATGAGGAACGCGGCGGGGCGCAGCGGGAAGACGCGGTGGCCGCCGTGCCGGTCCTCCAGCACGACCTGGCCGTACTCGAACCGGACGACCGCGCCGCAGAACCCCGACGCGGGGTCCTCCACCACCAGGCCCGGCTCGGCGGGCACCTCGGGCACCTTCTTGCGCTTGGCCTGGGCGAGGACGTCGCGGCCGTAGTCGTGGGATTGCACGACCCGCGACCCTAATCGTCACCCGTCCGGCTGACGGGCTGCCACGCCGCCCGTGTTCGTCGGAGGTCAGGGGAAGAAGGGGCGGAAGGCGTCGCACCACAGGCGCAGCCGGTCGCCGTCGACGACACCGGAGAGCGCTTCGATGCGCTCGTCGTGGTCGGTGCCCGCGTAGACCATGTCGACCGCGTCGACGGCCGGGTCGCCGATGCAGGGCCGGGGATCGATGGCGATGGGCCCGCGGTCGCCGCCGTCGAGCACGTTGCCCAGGTGCAGGTCGCCGTGCAGCAGCTTGGGCTCGACCCGGTCGAGCGCGAGGTCGGCGGCGGCGCGGTGGTAGGCGTCGACGTCCTTGGTGGTGCGCTTGCGCAGCAGCGCGAAGACGAAGTCGACGCGGTCTTTGAGCGGCTGGAACCCCTCGGCGTCGATGTGCAGCTCGGCGAGCAGGTCGGGCAGGAAGAAGTCGTCGACCGGGGTGCCGGGTTCGACCGCCTCCAGCAGCAGCGCGCCCGCCGGGAGGTCCTGGTCGAGCAGGCTCACCATGGAGGGCACGCCGTCCCACGCCTTCAGCGCGCGGTGCTCCGACAGCGCGATGTCGATCTCGGGGGTCAGCTTCAGGATGACCGGTGTGGTGTCGCGCCAGCAGTAGAACGTGGCGGACGTGCCGCCGGGCATGTGCTTCTCGACCCGCAGCTCCCACTGCTGGGAGAGGTGGTCGACGAGCTCGGGCAGGCCGTCGATCCAGGTGGTCACGTCCTGACCGAAGCGCCTGATCAGCCGACCGCGCGCGAGCTCGTCCACCAGCATGATCGTCACGCTAGCTGGTCGGCCTCCGCCTGTCTGCGCCATTGGTAGGCGGCGAGCGCGTTGCGCCAGCCCGCGTTGTTGTCGAAGCACTCGTCGAGTACGTGCAGGTCACGTTCGCCGTCGACCAGGACGACCTTGCCTTCGTGGACCCACGTGCCAGGGGGTAGGACACCGCGCGTCTCGACTGCCAGCACCAGCCGGTCGCACACGAGCCGCTGGGTGCGGCCACCGTCCTTGTCCACGATCAACGCGGGGGTGTCGATGTCGACAGACTTGACCACCACATCGCGGTACACCCGGACGCCGATCTCGCCCAGATCCGTTTCGGTGACATCGCCTATGAGATCGACCCGGCCGAACCGCCGCGCCACGTGGGATGCCACAACGGCTCCCACCTGCCCCGTTCCGACGACGATGACCCGTTCGGTGTAAGCCATGTTGCCCGCATTTCCGCATTAAGCATTTCAATTGCGTTTTCGCTGGTCAGAGCAACGTAAACGACTGATCATCTAGGCGTCAATCGCCCAAACAATGGTGATCTCAATAGGTCTATAACATTCCGTGAGGAATATTTCATTCGGACCCGATCGAGACGCTGCGACAGGAAAAACTGAACCACTCCCGGAAGGTGTGCGTGGTCACGGTTACCTACTCCGCCATCAGCGATTCGAGGATCTTCATGACCACTCTCGAACGGTTCGACCTGCGACTGGCCCGGACCTCGCTGCAATACGCCATCGACTACGGCTGGACGACCGAGGTGGTCGGCACCCGCCTGGTGTTCACCAGGACCGACCACGTCGTCGGCATCGCCGTCCCCGAGACCGAGGCGGCCCCGATCGTCGCGCACCTCGCGGCGCACCGGCTGTCCTACCCCGTCGTCCGCCTGCCCGAGCGTCCGGACGACGTCGTCTTCCTCGGCACCACGCACACGATCTCCAGCGCGCCGTGGCCGCTGGTCGAGGTGTCGCTGCCGCCGAGCCAGACCAGCGAGGGTCCCGTCACCTGGGTCGTGCCGCCGCGCCGCAGCCCCAACCCGGTGCCCGCGCTGGCGACGCTGCTCGCCGCCATGCGCACCTTCAGCCGCTAGAACGCCGGCGCTGGAACCCAGGCGCCAGAAGTCAGCCGCTAGAACGCCGGCCAGGGAATCGCCGGCCAGTCCCCCGACGGCTCCGGGTGCACGCCAGCGGCCAGCAGCTTGTCCGTGCGTTCCGCGACGGCCCGCACCTCAGCGCGGGTCAGGTGCTCGTGCAGCACCTCACCGACGTCACCGTCGAGCGCGGAACGCAGCCGCAGCAACGCCTCCCGCGCCTCACCGGGGATCGCCTCGCCCAGCCATCCCCACAGCACGGTGCGCAGCTTGTTCTCGGTGTGCAGGCAGATGCCGTGGTCGACGCCGTACACCGCGCCGTCGAGCGCGTGCAGCACGTGGCCGCCCTTGCGGTCGGCGTTGTTGACCACCACGTCCAGCACGGACATCAGCCGCATCCGCGGGTGGTCGGCGTGCGCCAGCACCGCGGGCTCGCCGTAGCGGTCGTGCGCGTGCAGGACGGTGCGCCAGCCCGGTTGCACCTCGGACTGCGCGACGATGTCGACGAGCTCGTCCTCTTCGCGGGTGTCGATCCACAGCTGGACCATGCCGGTGCCGAACGGTCCCGGCCGCAGCACGGTCGGCGGCACCAGGCCCAGCCCGGCGGCTTCGGAGATCAGGTACGTGGCGACCTCGCGGCCGGCGAGCGTGCCGTCGGGGAAGTCCCACAGCGGACGCTCACCGCGCACCGGCTTGTACACGCAGTGCGCGTCGACACCCTCGTGGGTGATCTTGCCGAACAGCGTGGCGTTCGACGCGTCGACGAGCCTGCCTTCGACCTCGATGCGGCCGTGCGTCAGCAGTTCCACCGCATCGTCGATCACGCTCTACTCCTCGTCGGAACGCCGGTAGCCGTTCTGCCTCGGGCAGATGTGGCCCTCCGGGTCGAGCGGCTCGGCGCACAGCGGGCACGGCTTGCGGCCCGCGTTCACGACCCGGTCGGCGCGCTGGGCGAACGCGCGGGCGGCCGTGGGGCTGAGGAACACCCGCACCGCGTCCGGCCCCTCCTCGGTGTCGTCGAGCACGACGGCCTCGTCGACCTCCTCCTCGGAGATCGCGAGGAGCTCGATCACGACGGCCTTGGACTCGGCGTCCCAGCCCAGTCCCATGGTGCCGACCTTGAACTCCTCCTCGACGGGCACGTCGAGCGGGTCGACGTCGAGGTCGTCCGCGGGTGGTTCGTCGGGCACGTCCGCGCCGAACCTGCGGTGCACCTCCTCGAGCAGCGAACCGATGCGCTCGGCGAGAACGGCGACCTGTTGCTTCTCCAGCGCGACGCTGATCAACCTGCTCTGCTCGGAGGCCTGCAGGTAGAAAACGCGGTCGCCTGGTTGCCCGACTGTCCCGGCGACGAACCGGTCGGGCTGGCGGAATACGTGAATGACACGAGCCATGGCAGGTACGACCCTAGGCCACGTGGAGATCGTCGGCAGTTCCTCCCCCCGCATAGGTGCGCGCGTATAGGGTCGGCGTGTGGTGAAGATCGCTTCGTACGGCACGTGGACGTCTCCGATCGGTTCCGCCGAGGCCGCAGAGGCCGGTGGCGGGTTGCAATGGGTCGACCTGCACGGCGCATCGGTGTGGTGGGCGGAGAGCCGTCCAGCCGAGGGTGGCCGGGTGGTTCTGGTCCGTGACGGCGTCGACGTGCTGCCCGCCCCGTGGAACGCGCGCAACCGCGTGCACGAGTACGGCGGGCGCCCGTGGGTGGTGCTGTCGGACTCGGTGGTGGCGTTCACGAACTGGGACGACCAGCGGGTCTACGTGTTCGACCCGGCGGCGCCGCAGCCGCGGCCGATCTCGCCGGAACCCGCGCGCCACCACGGCATCCGCTACGCCGACCTGACCGCCGGCCCGGACGGCGAGGTGTGGTGCGTGCGGGAGACGATCACCGGTGAGGCGCGCACGGACGTCCGGCGCGAGCTGGTGGCGTTGCCCGTTTCCGGTGGCGAGCCTCGGGTTCTGGCCGCGTCGCACCACTTCATGTCCGGCCCGAAGATCTCGCCCGACGGCACGCGGTTCGCGTGGCTGGGCTGGAACCACCCGCAGATGCCGTGGGACGGCACGGAGTTGTGCGTCGCGACGGTCGGCTCGCCGGACTTCGAGGTGCTCGCCGGTGGTGAGTCCGAGGCGGTGTGCCAGTTCGAGTGGGAGGGTTCGTCACTGCTGGCGCTGACCGATCCCGATGGCTGGTGGAACCTGTTCCGCGTCGCGCTCGACGGGTCGCGCGAGAACCTGGCGCCGTGCGCGGAGGAGCTGGGCGGCCCGATGTGGCGGCTGGGCAACCGCTGGTTCGCGTCGCTGGGCGTGGGCCGGTACCTGGTGCTGCGCAGCGGCAGGCTCGCGGTGCTCGACGAGCGCAGCGGCACGGTCACCGACGTGGAGACCGACCTGCCGACGTGGAGCGCGAACCTCGCGGTGCACGACGGGATCGTGGTCGACGCCGCCGCCGGGCCCGCGGCGGAGTTCGCGGTGGTGAAGCTGGACCTGTCCAACGGTGAGCTGACGAGGCTGACCGGTGGCGAGCACTCGTTCGCCCCCTATCTGCCGGTGCCGGTGGAGCGGATGTTCGGCGAGGTGCCCGCCTACGTGTATCCGCCGAGCAACCCCGACTTCGCGGGGCCCGCAGACGAGCTGCCGCCGTTCGTGGTGCACGTGCACGGCGGGCCGACCGGGCGGGCGCTGCCGACGCTGGACATGGACATCGCGTACTTCACCAGCCGCGGCATCGGTGTGGTGGCGGTCAACTACGGCGGCTCCACGGGGTACGGGCGGGCGTTCCGCGAGCGGCTGCGCGAGCAGTGGGGCGTGGTGGACGTCGACGACTGCGCCGCGGTCGCGTTGGGGCTGGCCAAGGAGGGCACCGCGGACCGGGCCCGGCTCGGCATCCGCGGCGGCAGCGCCGGTGGGTGGACTTCGGCGGCGTCGATGACGTCGACCGACGTGTACCGGGGCGGCATGATCGCGTTCCCGATCCTCGACCTGGCCGGGTGGACCGGTGACGGCGGGGAGACGCACGACTTCGAGTCCCGCTACGTGGAGGGGCTGGTCGGGCCGCTGCCCGCGGCCGCGGCCCGGTACGCGGAGCGGTCGCCGTCGAACAAGGTGGACAAGCTCGCCGGGCCGGTGCTGCTGTTGCAGGGCCTGGAGGACGAGATCTGCCCGCCGGAGCAGGCGGACCGGTTCGTCGCGGCGCTGGACGGCAGCGGGATCCCGCACGCGTACCTGACGTTCGAGGGTGAGCAGCACGGGTTCCGCATGGCGGCGTCGATCATCGCGGCGCTGGAGGCGGAGCTCTCGTTCTACGGGCAGGTGTTCGGGTTCGTGCCGCCCGGTGTGCCGGTGCTGGAGCTGCGCCGGTGACCTCCGGCCCGCTCTTACGACGATCTTGTGCAGAGGTCCCCCGCGCAGGGGGACCCCTGTTTTTCACTCTGCCACGAGACACCGACAGTTCCGGGCCGCGAGAGCGGAGTTGTCCACAGGCTGGCCGCCGATGCCGATGACGCTGCGCCGGGGTGACCGGGTGGCGCTGGTGTCGCCCGCGGGTCCGGCCCCGGCGAACCTGGTCGCGGCCGGGGCGAACATCCTGCGGTCGTGGGGTCTGGACGTCCAGGAGTCCGTGCTCGGCGCCGGGGTGGACGCGTTGCCGTACCTGGCTGGCCCGGACTCCGCGCGCGCCGGTGAGCTGACGGCGGCGTGGCGTGACCCGCGGGTGAGCGCGGTGCTGTGTTCGCGCGGCGGGTACGGGTGCCTGCGCATCGTGGACCAGGTGGACTGGGCGGCGTTGCCGGACAAGCTGTTCGTCGGGTCGAGCGACGTGACGACGCTGCACGCCGAGCTGTGGGCGTTGGGGCGCATCTCGATCTTCGGGCCGATGCCGGGCACCGAGGCGTTCGTGAACGACCCGGCGGCGCAGGCGCGGTTGCGGCGGGCGTTGTTCGCGCCGGAGTGGACGTTCCGCGGTGGCGCGCCGCTGGTGGGCGGGGTGGCGCGGGGCGTGCTGGTGGGCGGGAACCTGTCGCTGCTCGCCGCCGCGGTGGGCGGGCCGAGGTTCATGTTGCCGGACCGGGCGATCCTGCTGCTGGAGGACGTCGCGGAGGAGCCGTACCGGGTGGACCGGATGCTGACGCAGCTGGTGCGCGCCGGCGGGTTCGACGGGGTCACCGGGATCGTGCTGGGGTCGTGGACGGACTGCGGTGACGTGCTGCCGGTGCTGCGCGACCGGCTGGGGCAGCTGGGTGTGCCGGTGCTGGCGGACTTCGGGTTCGGGCACTGCGCTGGCCAGCTCAGCCTGCCGCTCGGTGTCCAGGCCGAGCTGGACGCGGATCTGCGGACGCTGACTGTTCTTTAGGGCTCACCCAGTCGAGGAATGCGGCCTGCAAAAGGCGAAGGCAAGGAGTTCACTCACTCCTTGCCTCTTTCAACATATAGCGCACCGGGGGCCTTGCGGCAAGGCCCCGGTCGTGCCGCAGAATCTCCGGCCGAAGCCAGAACCTGCCGAAATGGGGTGTCGGTAAGAACATGGGCAGCTATGTGCTCGGTCTTCAGGAGATCGACCAGACGCAGGTCGCGGTCGTGGGTGGCAAGGGCGCGCACCTGGGGGAGCTTTCGCGGATCGACGGTGTCCGCGTGCCGGCCGGCTTTTGCGTGACGACGGACGCATTCCGGCGAATCGTGGAGGACGCGCCGTCAATCGACGATCGGCTGGATCGGCTGTCGCGCCTGAACCCGGACGACCGGGAGGCGATTCGCACGGGCAGCGCGGAGATCCGGCGGATCCTCGAAGGGATCGTCGTTCCCGACGACGTCGCGGCGGCGATCACGGGCGCACTCGCCGGGCTCGGCGAGCGAGCCGCCTGCGCCGTCCGATCGAGTGCGACGGCGGAGGACCTGCCGACGGCGTCGTTCGCGGGCCAGCAGGACACGTACCTGAACGTCGTCGGGCCGGCGGCGGTCCTCCAGCACGTCAGCCGGTGCTGGGCCTCGCTGTTCACCGAGCGGGCCGTGACCTACCGGCTGCGCAACGGCTTCGACCACCGCAAGGTCCACATGGCCGTGGTCGTGCAGCAGATGGTCTTCCCGCACGCGGCGGGCGTCCTGTTCACGGCCGACCTCGTCACGTCCAACCGGAAGCTCGCCTCCGTGGAGGCGAGCTTCGGTCTCGGCGAGGCCCTGGTGTCCGGCCTGGTGAACGCGGACGCCTACCAGGTGCGGAACGGCGAGATCGTCGCCAAGTCAGTCGCAACCAAGGAGCTCGCCATCCACGCCCTGCCGACCGGCGGGACGGAGGAGCAGGCGATCGATCCCGCGCGGCGGGAGGAACCGGCGCTGACGGATGCGCAGGTCGTGCGGCTCGTGGAGCTCGGCAGGCGGATCGAGGCGCACTTCGGCCGTCCCCAGGACATCGAATGGTGCCTGGTCGACGACGGTTTCCAGATCGTCCAGAGCAGGCCGATCACCACGCTGTTCCCGATCCCCGAGAGCGGCGACGAGGAGAACCACGTCTACGTCTCCGTCGGTCATCAGCAGATGATGACCGACCCGATGAAGCCCCTGGGGCTCTCCCTGTGGCAGCTGACGACCTCCCGGCCCATGGCCGAGGCAGGCGGGCGCCTGTTCGTCGACGTCACCCGGATCCTGGCCTCGCCCGCGAGCCGCGACGGCCTCGTCGAGGTGCTGGGGAAGTCCGATCCGCTGATCAGGGACGCGCTGCGGGCCGTCCTCGACCGCGACGGCTTCATCCCGTCGCTCCCGGACGAGGGTCCCGGCGAGTCGATTCCCGGTGTCGCGCCGGCCACGATCGAGACCGATCCGGACGTCGTCACCGAGCTGATCGGGCTCGGCGAGGCTTCCGTCGCCGCGTTGAAGCGCGACATCCGGGCGAAGTCCGGGTCGGGGCTGCTCGACTTCGTCCTGGCGGACCTGCAGGAGCTGCGCCGGATCCTGTTCGACCCGCGGAGCCATCAGGTGATCATGGCGGGGATGCAGACGACGTGGTGGCTCAACGAGAATCTGCAGGAGTGGCTGGGCGAGAAGAACGCGGCCGACACGCTCTCGCAGTCCGTCGCCCACAACGTCACGTCGGAGATGGGGCTGGCCCTGCTCGACGTCGCGGACGTGATCCGCCCGCATTCGGAAGTCGTCGCGTTTCTGCAGGACGTCGCGGGCGAGGGCTTTCTGGACGAGCTGGCCGACCTCGAGGGCGGGCCGGAAGCACGAGACGCCATCCGGGCTTACCTCGACAGGTACGGCATGCGCTGCGTCGGCGAGATCGACATCACGAGGCCGCGGTGGAGCGAACGTCCCGCCACGCTCCTGCCGATGATCCTCACCAACATCAAGAACTTCGAGCCGGGCGCCGGCGCGCGCCGCTTCGAGCAGGGGCGGCAGGAGGCGTCGAACAAGGAAGAGGAGCTGCTGGAGCGCCTGCGAGCCCTGCCGGACGGGGAGCCGAAGGCCGAGGAGACCAAGCGGATGATCGATCGCCTCCGGACGTTCATCGGGTACCGGGAGTACCCGAAGTACGGCATGGTCAGTCGCTACTTCGTCTACAAGCAGGCCTTGCTGGAGGAGGCCGAGCGCCTGGTGGCGGCCGGTGTGCTTCGGGAGAAGGAGGACATCTTCTTCCTGAGGTTCCAGGAACTGCAGGACGTCGTACGCACGCGGCAGGTCGATGACGAGCTCATCCGTGGGCGCGCGGAAGCGTTCAGGTCGTATCAGGCGCTCACGCCACCCAGGGTGCTCACGTCGGATGGCGAGGCCGTCGCCGGCGCGTACCGGCGCGACGATCTGCCGCCCGGTGCGCTGGCCGGCCTGCCGGTGTCCGCCGGGACCGTCGAAGGGCGGGCCCGAGTCATCCTGGACGTGGCGCAGGCCGATCTCGAACCGGGCGACATCCTCGTCACGGCGCACACGGATCCCAGCTGGTCTCCCCTGTTCGTCGCGATCGCGGGCCTGGTGACGGAGGTCGGTGGCCTGATGACCCACGGCGCGGTGATCGCACGGGAGTACGGCCTGCCGGCGGTCGTCGGGGTGGAACACGCCACGCACCTGATCCGGGACGGGCAGCGGATCAGGGTGAACGGAACCGACGGCTACATCGAGATCCTCACCTAGATACCTGGTGCCATGAGGGGAGCTTTCCCAGCGGTCTGCGCTGGGAAAGCTCCCCTCATGGTGTTCTAGAGGCCGTAGGCGAGCAGGACGTGCGGGTGCGGGCTGCCGTAGTCCGGGAAGTAGCCGGACTGGAGGTAGACCATGCCGCGGGAGATCACGGCGCCGCCGCCGGTGCCGGCGATGGAGCCGCCGCGGCCGGTGCGCCCGTCGACGCCGACGACGTCCTGGACGGTGTCGTGGGTCCACAGGATCTTGCCGGTGTGCGCGGAGTAGGCGCGGAACTTGCCGTCCACGCCGCCGAGGAACACCACACCTGGGGTGCTGCTGACCGGAACTCCGTGTGCGCGGGCGCATCCGGGCTTTCCGGCCGCCCCACCCGTGGTGCAGCCGTCCTCGGGTGCCGGGGTCTCCCAGAAGACCTTGCCGGTGAGCGGGTCGACGGCGAACAGCTTGCCGGGTTCGGCGTAGTAGGTGGCGATGTACAGCCGCTTGCCGTCGTAGCTGGAGCCCCACTGGATGCCGGAGATGCCGCCGCTGGGCAGCGGGACGCCGAGCTGGCGCCGCCACAGGACCTCGCCGGTGCGGGCGTCGAACACGTGGTAGACGCCGGACTTCTGGCCGACGCCGACGAGCTTGCGGCCGCCCGCGGTGAACAGGTTGGGGGTGGCGCCGATGTCGTAGTCGAGGTTGGTGCCGTCCTTGAGCCCTGGGCAGTAGCCGTCGGGGTCGGGTTCGTTGCACGCGGTGCGCCAGGTGTCGGCCTTGGTCACCTGGTTGCGCCACTTCGGACGGCCGGTGCGGGTGTCGAGCGCGAGCAGCGAGTCGAAGTCGCCGCCGACGCCGGTGTAGTTCTGCCCGGTGCCGACGTAGAGGATGTCCTCACGCGGGTCGATGACCGGTGAGCTCCACACCCCGGCACCGGACGGCTCGTAGCGCTTGACGCCGTTGGGCCAGGTGCCGACCTCCTTCGGTTCGGGCACCGTGTAGTACCGCCAGGCCTGGACGCCGGTGTCGGCGTCGATGGCGTCGAGGTGGCCGCGGAAGGTGCAGCACGGGTGGTCGCGCGGCAGGGTGTTCTCGCCGCTGGACACGCCCACGTAGACGCGGCCGTCGTGGACGATCGGCGAGCTGGTGACGATCGAGGCGTTGTTGTCGTCGATCCGGCGCTGCCACACCTGGCGGCCGGTGCGCTGGTCGAGCGCGAACAAGTACCCGCCGACGGTGCCGAAGTACACCTTGCCCCTGGCGACGGTGGGTCCGTCGGAGTTGGTGAGCCCGGCGGGGAGCGTGAAGGTCCACTTCTCGGCGCCGGTGCGGGCGTCGCGGGCGCGGAACTTCCCGTCGGGCCCGCCGAAGTAGATGGTGTCGCCGACGACCGCGGGCTGGCTGCGGACGGACGGGTTCGCGGAAGGTTCGTAGGTGAACGCCCATTTGACCTTCAGGCCGCGGACGTTGTGCTGGTTGATCTTCCACTCGGCCGCGTTGTGGCGTGATCCGGCGAGGTCCTTCTGCCAGCCCGGCCAGTCGGCTGACTGGGTGGCGCTCGCGGGGACGGTGGTGACGAGGATCGTTGCTGCCGCGAGTAACGGCAGTGCTCGGGTGAACATCGGTGGTTTCCCCCTTTCCCGCCATTGACCCTGGCAGCGGGGCGGGGGCGCCCGCGATCCTCCAAAGCTCTGCTTCGCGGCGACCGAAGGTGGACTGTTCCCCAGCCGATCGGTTGATGCGCACCGGCTAGTATTCCGGCCGCCATGAGACCCCAGCCTCAATGGTCGGAGTTGGACGTCTATCCGTCCAACTCCGATCTCTATGCAGACCCCCGACTGGTGGAGCGGGTGGACTACCGGCGCCGCTTCAAGCGCCACCGTCCCCGCACCTCCACCGTCGTGCTCGCACCACACGGCGGCGGCATCGAGTTCGGCACGTCCGAGCTCTGCCTGGCCATCGCCGGGTACCACCCCGGCACGCGGGTGCCGATCGGCCAGGCCCACGACTACTGGATGTTCGAGGGCCTGCGGTCCTACGCCAACGACGTGCTGCACGTGACGTCGTCGAACTGCGACGACCGGCTCGCGCTGCAACTGGTCCGCGGCGCCCGGTTCGCGCTCGGCCTGCACGGCTGCACACCACTCGCTGCGGGCTTACCCGAGCAGGCGAAGGCGGTGCTCGTGGGCGGGCGGGACCGGGCGTTCCGCTCGATGCTGCTGATGAGGTTGCGGCGGGCGGGCTTCCAGGCGATCGACGCCGCGGACCACCCCGATCTGGGCGGCTACGACCGGACGAACATCGCGAACCGCACCGCGACGCGGCGTGGCGCGCAGCTGGAGCTGACGACGCCGCTGCGGACGGCGATGTTCACCGCTCACTCGCGTTCGGAGCGCAGGCACTCGACGAACGCCGTGTTCTGGGACTTCGTGGTCGCCGTGCGGACGGCGATCTCGGCGCGCGAGGCAGTGGCGAACTCGTAGGCGTTGCTTTGGCCACAAACGGGTTGTGGCCTGGGGCAGGCCGCCGTTGACTGGGTTCACCGCCGCCGGGATCAGGTCAACCCACGGAGAACGCACACCATGCGCATCACCCGTCTGATCGCGGCTCTATCCGCTGCCGCGATCACCTTCACCGCCGTCCCCGCCGCGCACGCCGAACCGGCTGTGAGCTGCACCGGAGGCGTGATCAAGTCACTGCTCTCCCCCGGACTGATCGTCGAGGAGCGGACGCAGCAGATCAGCACCGACGGGTTCTCGTCGACGTGCCGCGGCTCGCGGCTCACCCGCGCGAACATCACGCTCAGCACCACCGGCAACGGCCGGTGCTCACCGCTCGGCGTGCCCGACGCCCAGGGCGCCGGGGTCGTGCGGTGGTCGGACGGCACGACGAGCAGGTTCGCCGCCACCTTCAGGTTGATGCTCACGGGCTCGCAGGCCACGGGGACGATCAGCGAGGGCCGGTTCGCGGGCCAGCGGCTGACCGTCGTGGGCGGCCAGGACGACGAGCCCGGTGAGGCCGTCACCGACTGCTACACCGGTTCGCTCAGCTACCTCAACGGCGACCTGGTGAGCATCACCGTCGGATAGCGCAACGGGGCCTGCCGAACCCGGACGTTCGGCAGGCCCCGCTCGGTTTGCGGCTACAGGTACTTCTTGAGCTCGCGCTTGGCGAGGGACATGCGGTGCACCTCGTCCGGGCCGTCGGCCAGGCGCAGGGTGCGGGTGTTGGCCCACAGGTCAGCCAGTGGGGTGTCCTGGCTGACGCCGGCGGCGCCGTGCGCCTGGATGGCCTTGTCGATGATCCACTCGGTCATCGCGGGCACGCTGATCTTGATGGACTGGATCTCGGTGTGGGCGCCCTTGTTGCCGACGGTGTCCATCAGCCACGCGGTCTTGAGCACGAGCAGGCGGGCCTGTTCGATGCGGACGCGGGACTCGGCGATCCACTCCTGCACGACGCCCTGCGCGGCGATGGGCTTGCCGAACGCGACGCGCTCGTTGGCGCGCTTGCACATGAGCTCGAGTGCGCGCTCGGCCATGCCGATGAGGCGCATGCAGTGGTGGATGCGGCCGGGGCCGAGGCGGGCCTGCGCGATGGCGAAGCCCTCGCCCTCACCGGCGATGAGGTTCTCCGCGGGGACGCGGACGTTCGTGAACTCGATCTCGGCGTGCCCGCCGTGCGCGCCGTCGGTGTAGCCGAAGACGTGCATGCCGCGCTTGATGGTGATGCCGGGGGTGTCGCGCGGGACGAGGATCTGCGACTGCTGGTGGTGCCGGTCGGCGCTGGGGTCGGTCTTGCCCATCACGATGAAGATCGCGCAGTTGGGCGCCATGGCGCCGGAGGACCACCACTTGCGGCCGTTGATGACGTACTCGTCGCCGTCGCGTTCGATGCGGGTGGAGATGTTCGTGGCGTCCGAGGAGGCGACGTCGGGCTCGGTCATGCAGAACGCCGAGCGGATCTCGCCGTCGAGCAGCGGCTGGAGCCACTGCTTCTTCTGCTGCTCGGTGCCGAACATCGTCAGCACCTCCATGTTGCCCGTGTCGGGCGCGGCGCAGTTGAGCGCCTCGGGGGCGAGGTGCGGGCTGCGGCCGGTGATCTCGGCGAGCGGCGCGTACTGCAGGTTCGTCAGACCGCCGCCGTGCTCGCCGGGGAGGAACAGGTTCCACAGGCCCTGCTTGCGGGCCTCGGCCTTGAGCACCTCGACGACCGGAGTGCGTGCCCACGGGTCGGTGGCCTCGGCGAGCTCGCGCTCGAGCGTGGCCTCCGCCGGGTACACGTGCTCGTCCATGAACCGCAGGAGCTTCTCCCGCAGTTCCTCGGTCTTGGCGTCGTACGCGAAGTCCATCTCTACTGCTCCTTGGATGCGGCGAGGCCCTGCTGGACGAGCGGCAGGGTGAACTGTCCGAGCTTTTCGAAACCGGCGCCGACGGTCTTGCCGGTGGTGAAGCGGAAGTGGATCCCCTCGAGGATCACGGCGAGCTTGAAGTAGCCGAACGCGATGTACCAGCCGAGGTTCTTGACGTCGGTGCCGGTGCGGTCGGCGTAGCGGCGGACCAGGTCGTCGGCGGTGAGGAACCCCGGCAGCGACGGCACGGTGCCGGTGATGGGGTCGTCCTCGATGTTCAGCCCGGCCCAGTAGACGTAGATCAGGCCGACGTCGGTGAGCGGGTCACCGAGGGTGGACATCTCCCAGTCCAGCACGGCGCTGATGCCGAGCGGTTCCTCGGTGACCAGGCAGTTGTCGAGCCGGTAGTCGCCGTGGACGATCGTCGGCCTCGGTGAGTCCGGCACGGTGCCCGCGAGGCGTTCGCGCAGTTCCTCGATGCCGGGCAGGTCGCGGCTGCGGGAGTTGTCGAGCTGCTTGCCCCAGCGGGAGACCTGGCGGGTGAGGAACCCGTCCGGGCGGCCGAAGTCACCCAGTCCCACCTCGTTGGGGTCGACCTCGTGCAGGTCGGCGAGCACGTCGACGAGCTGGTGCGACAGGGTGGTCGCCTTCTCCGGGGTGATCCACCGCGCCTGGTCCTGCTCGCGGATCGCGGTGCCGCGCACCTCTTCCATCAGGTAGAACGGCGCGCCGATCACCTCGGTGTCCTCGCACAGCAGCTCGGCGTGCGGGACGGGCACCTTGGTGGGGCCGAGCGCGGAGATGACCCGGTGCTCGCGGGACATGTCGTGCGCGGTGGCGAGCACGTGGCCCAGCGGCGGGCGGCGCAGCACCCAGCGGTTCGTGCCGTCGGTGACGCGGTAGGTCAGGTTCGACCGGCCGCCGGGGATGAGCTCGCCGGAGAGCTTCTCGACCTTCAGGTGCTCGGCGAGCTTGTCGAGGTCCAAGCCGGGAAGTTCGCTCACAGGTTCACTCCGAGAGAGGACAGGGCGGCGCGGGTGCTCTCCGCGTCGGTGTGGCGGAAGGCGTGCATGCCGACCGCCTTGGCCGCTTCGACGTTGACGGGCATGTCGTCGAAGAAGACGGACCGTTCGGCCGGGAGGCCGATCTGGTCGACGGTGTGCCGGTAGATGGCCTCGTCGGGCTTGCGCATGCCGATGCGGCCGCTGATCACGACGGTGTCGAACAGCTCGACGAGCAGGTCGGCCGGGTAGCCCTCGCCCCAGCTGTTGGACAGCAGTGCGGTGTGCAGGCCGGCCGCGCGGGCCTTGCGGACGAGGCCGACCATCGCGGGGTCGGGCGTCGCGGAGCCGAACATGCGCTTGAGCAGGCCCTGCTCGACCACCGGGTCGCCCCCGGTGGTGATGAGCTCGGCGGCCAGCAGCCGCTCGAACCCGGCCACGGTCAGCTCGCCGGTCTCGAGCCGTGCGACCGGGTTGTCCGGTGCCGCGGTGCGGCCCATCCACTCGCGCATGACGCGGCCGTAGTTGTCCCGGTCTATCGCTTCGGTGTGCAGCCACTGGCCGACGAACTCGAGAACCGAGACGGTCATGACACCGCCCCAGTCGAAGACGAGTGCGTCAACGCGCTGCTCCTGGTCGTCACCCACGCAGCGAGGGTACCGACCGGTCGGTATGTCGGCAACAGTGCGGCCGTCACTCGTCCGGATGGAGGTCAACTTTGGTCGCGGGTGGAACCACTCTTTCGCAGGCCGAAAACCGCTGGCGCCCACCGCTACGGTCGGTGCCGAGAGGGGTTCACACATGCGAAAGCTGTTGGCAGCACTGGCTGTTGTCCTGCTCGCCCTGCCCGCGCACGCGGCAGCGGCGGAGAAAGACCCGAGTCTCGTCCGGACCGACAAGGGCCCCGTGAAGGGCACGGTCACCGCGACGCACCGCACGTTCCAGGGCATCCCGTTCGCCGCACCACCCGTGGGTGAGCTGCGCTGGCGCGACCCGCAACCGGTCAAGGCGTGGTCGGCGCCGCGCGACGCCACGAAACCGGGGCCGCAGTGCGCGCAGACCGGCGTCACGACCGAGGACTGCCTCTACCTCAACGTCACCACGCCCGCGAACCCCGGCAGGCCGCGGCCGGTGATGGTGTGGATCCACGGCGGCAGCTTCCTCACCGGCTCCGGCAGCATCTTCGACGCCCACAGCCTCGCCACCAAGACCGGCTCGGTCGTGGTGACGATCAACTACCGGCTCGGCGCGCTCGGGTTCTTCGGCTATCCGGGCCTCGAGGGCTCCGGCGCGTTCGGCCTCGCCGACCAGCAGGCCGCGTTGAAGTGGGTGCAGCGCAACGCCCGCGCGTTCGGCGGCGACCCGCACAACGTCACGCTCTTCGGTGAGTCGGCGGGCGGCATGAGCGTGTGCGCCCAGCTCACCACGCCGCGCACGACGGGCCTGTTCCACAAGGCGATCATCCAGAGCGGCGCCTGCGCGCTGACGTTCCCGGCGGGCGGCGGCACGTTCGAGTCGCTGTTCGCGCCCCGCGAGACCGTCCAGGCCACCGGCGCGAAGGTCGACCTGGGCTGCACGGACATCGAGTGCCTGCGCAAGGTCGACGTCGCCAAGCTCGTCGCCCCGGCCGTGGGCGGGCAGTTCAACCGGCCCGCGTTCCACACCCGCGCACTGCCCGGCGACCCCGCCGCCGCTGAACGCGAGGGCCGGTTCCACCGCGTCCCCGTCCTGCTGGGCACCACCCGCGACGAAGCGACGCTGTTCGTGGTGCTGCAGGCACCGCAGCCCGTGCCACCGCCCCTGTACCGCACTGTGATCGCCGACCTGTACGGCGAGCAGCGGGCCGACGCGATCATCGCGAAGTACCCGCTCGACGGTGACGCGGACATCCGTCCCGAGGTCGCCGCGATCGGCACCGACAGCGCGTGGGCGTGCCAGACCGCGACCAGCGGCCGCCTCCTCGCCAAGCGCACGGACGTCCACCGCTACGAGTTCGCCGACCGCGCGGCACCGATGATCTTCCCCGGCATGCCCGCGTTCCCCTACGGCGCCTACCACGCCTCCGAGCTGACCTACCTGTTCGACTTCCCCGTCAACTTCACCCCTGAGCAGCGCAAACTGTCCGACTACATGATCGGCGCTTGGGGCCGGTTCGCGTCGACCGGTGATCCAGGCTGGCGCGAGTCGGTGGTGCGATCGTTGGCCCCCGGCAAGACCGCGCCGGTCGACTTCGCGGCCGAGCACCAGTGTGCGTTCTGGAAGGGGCAGCTCTGATGCGCAAGGTCTCGACAGCGGTGATCGCGGCGCTCGCCGCGACTCTGCTCACCGTCCCCGCCGCACAGGCGGGCCGCGGTGACCTGGTCCGCACCGACAAGGGCCCGGTGCGCGGCACGGTCACCGCGACGCACCGCACGTTCCAGGCCATCCCGTACGCCGCACCGCCCGTGGGCGCGTTGCGGTGGCGCGACCCGCAGCCCGCCGCGTCGTGGTCGGCGCCGCGCGACGGCACGAAGCCGGGGCCGATGTGCGCGCAGACCGGGTTCCTCGGCCAGCCCAGCAGCAGTGAAGAGGACTGCCTCTACCTCAACGTCACCACGCCCGCCCGGTCCGGCGGCCCGCGGCCGGTGATGGTGTGGATCCACGGCGGCGGGTTCACCACGGGGTCCGCGAACGAGTACGACGCGCGCAAGCTCGTCTCGGGTGCCGACGCCGTGGTCGTGACGATCAACTACCGGCTCGGCGCGTTCGGCAACTTCGGCTTCCCCGGCCTCGAGGGCTCCGGCGGCTACGGGCTGGCCGACCAGCAGGCCGCGCTGCGGTGGGTGCAGCGCAACGCCCGCGCGTTCGGCGGCGACCCGCACAACGTCACGCTCTTCGGCGAGTCCGCAGGCGGGCTGAGCGTGTGCGCCCAGCTCACCACACCGCGCACGGCCGGACTGTTCCAGCGGGCGATCATCCAGAGCGGCGCCTGCCAGACCACCTACCCCGAACCGAACGGGCAGCGGTTCAGATTCTGGGCGCCCAGCAAGGAGATCCAGCAGGTCGGTGCGAGCGCCGGCCTGGGCTGCAAGGACGTCGCGTGCCTGCGCGCCCTGCCCGCGGAGAAGCTGCTGCCGCTCGCCGAGACGTTCAACCGGCCCGCCTACGACACGCGCGCATTACCGGGCGACCCGATCGCGGCGCTGCGCGACGGCCGCTTCCACCGGGTACCGGTCATGGTCGGCACCACGCACGACGAGCACACCCTGTTCACCTCGCTCACCTACCCCGAGGCGATGGACCCGGCGACCTACCGGTCGGAGCTCACCACGCTGTTCGGCGCGGCGAACGCCACCAAGATCGCCGCCCGCTACCCGCTCGACAACGACGGTGACGCGCGCCCGGAGCTGGCCACCGCGCTCACGGACCGCTCGTGGTCCTGCCCCGCCGCGCAGGCCCGCACCCAGCTCGACCGCCGCACCCGCGTGCACGGCTACGAGTTCAACGACAAGACCATCCCGATGCTCTTCCCCGGCCTCCCGCCGTTCCCCTACGGCGCCTACCACGGCTCCGAGCTCGTGCCCATCTACGGGTTCGGCGTCCCCCTCACCCCCGAACAGGAGAAACTCGGCGCCTACATGATCTCCGCGTGGGGACGCTTCGCACGCACCGGCGACCCCGGCTGGCGTCATTCGGGCGTGCAGTCACTCGCAGCCGGAGCAATCGGACCTGTCGATTTCGTGAGTGATCACCACTGCGGGTTCTGGTCAACCATCCTGTGATCCGTGCCCGGCTTTCGCGAGGTCTTCAGGGTCGGTGAGTTCCGCGCCCTGTTCACCGCCTACTTCGTGTCGGTCGCGGGCGACCAGTACGCACGCGTCGCGCTCACCGTGCTCGTCTACGCGCGCACGGCATCCGCCGGGCTCAGCGCACTCACCTACGCACTGTCCTTCCTGCCGGACCTGATCGGCGGGCCCCTGCTGTCGGGGCTCGCCGATCGCTTCCCGCGCCGCACCGTGATGATCGTGACCGACCTGGCCCGCGCCGCCGTCCTCGTGCTCATGGCCATCCCGGCCATGCCGCTGTGGCTCACCTGCACGCTGCTCGTCGTCGTCCAACTGGCAGGCGCACCCGGCAACGCCGCCCGCGCCGCACTGCTCCCCCACGTCCTGCCCGGCGAGCAGTACCCGGTCGGCCAAGCCGCCATGAACGCCGTCAACCAGGTCGCCCAGGTCGCCGGCTTCGCATCGGGCGGCGCACTCGTCGCCTTCACCGGCGCCCACGCCGTGATCCTCGCCGACGCGGCAACCTTCCTCGCGTCAGCTCTCCTGGTGGCCCGGTTCGTGGCTGCCCGCCCCGCGCCCGAAGCGGCGACGCAACGCACGTGGCCACTGCTCGACGGCGCCCGCCTGGTCTGGACCCAGCCACGCCTGCGCGCACTCGTCGCGATGGCCTGCGTCTCCGGCTTCTACATCGCGGGCGAAGCGCTCGCCGCCCCGTACGCCGTGGAACTCGGCCACGGCCCCATCGCCGTCGGACTGATGTTCGCCGCCTACGCGGCAGGCACCGCCGCGGGCATGCTCGTGCTCGCCCGGTTCCCGGACAGCGCACGACTGCGCGCCATGCCGGCCCTCGTCGTCGCATCCTGCGCACCGCTCACGCTGTGCGCGCTCAACCCGGGGCTCGCCGTGACGCTCCTGCTGTTCACGCTGACCGGTGCGGCCAGCTCCTACCACCTGGTGACGGCCACGACGTTCGTCGCCACCGTCCCCGACGACCAGCGCGGCCAGGCGTTCGGCCTCGCGGTCACCGCACTGCGCGTCTCCCAGGGCCTCGGCATCGCACTCGCGGGCGTCGCCGCGGACCGGGTCCCCGTCCACACCGTCGTCGCCGCCGCCGGAGCACTCGGAGTGCTCGCGGCATGCGGCACGGCGTGGCTGTGGAGGCTCAGTGACCAGCCGAGCGGAAGGACCACTCGTTCGACTCCGTGAACGACCACTCGTTGGACGACGCGAACGACCACTCGTTGGAGCAAGCCCGGTAGGACCACTCGTTGGAAGAGATGAGGCTCCACTCGTTGGACGTGCGGTTACGCATGGTGTTTCTCCTCGATTTGATGGTCGTGACGTCCCCCACATGGAGCCACGACACTCCGTGTACTGGTAGCTACAGTTGTTGGTTCCTGTGGAGGTGGGGTGGCAACGTTGCGTCGGGTCGACCCGCGCCGGTGGAAACTATGGTCGCTTTCCCTGCCGGTGCTGACCTACATCGCGGTGGTGGAAGTCGCCGCGACACTCGTCGTGGTCGCCACCGCACGGCTTACCCCGGTCGAAGTGCTCTCTTGGACCTGGTTCGGCATGCTCGCGATCGGATCGGTCGTCCACCTCGAAGCAGCGCGCGGCATCGAACGCATCCGCGAAATCGCCACCGAGGGCTCGCCCTACGCCGACATGAAGTCCGTGTGGTTCTTCGCGGGCGTGCTCGTACTGCCGATCCCGCTGCTCGTGGCGTTGATCAGCATCACTTTTGCCCACGCGTGGTTCCGCGTGTACGGCAGGCGCGCACTCCTGTACCGGAAGCTGTTCTCCGCGTGCACGGTAATCCTCGCCTGCGCCGTGGGGAAATCCGTGTTTCTCGCAATCGCACCGACATTCCTCGACGGACCACGCGGCCTCATCGCCGTCCTCGTGTCCGGATTCCTGTACTGGCTGGTCAACTACGCCCTGGTCGTGGGCGCCATCATCATGACCAACCTGGACAAACCCCGCCGCGCCGCCTTCGGCCACCCCAGCGACCAGCTCATCATCGCCGCGTCCATCGGCCTGGGCTGCGGCCTGGCGCTCATCATGACCTCACACCCGTGGCTCTCGCCGCTGCTGCTGGTCACCGTCCTCGCACTCCACATGGGCCTGCTGCTCCCCCAGTTCCGCATGGCCGCCCGCACCGACGCCAAGACCGGCCTGGTCGACGCCACCTTCTGGCACGAGGTAGCGGCCCGCGAACTAGTCCGCGCCCGCCGCATCAGCAGCACCCTCGGCATCCTCATCCTCGACCTGGACCACTTCAAACAGATCAACGACACCTACGGCCACCTCGCAGGCGACAAGGTGCTGCGAGTCGTCGCCGACACCATCAAGAGCGTCGTCCGGACCTACGACATGGTCGGCCGCTTCGGCGGCGAGGAGTTCGCCGTACTGCTACCCGGCGTGACCACCGACGAGGCGCGCACCACCGCTGAGCGGATCCGGTTCGAGATCAGTTCGCTGTCCGTCGCGGTGACCGACCGTAGTGGCGTCGAGCGCCGGATCACCAACTTCACCGCCTCCATCGGGGCGGCTGTGTTCCCCGATACCGCAGGCGAGTTGAGTCCGCTGTTGCTGGCTGCCGACGAAGCTCTTTATCAGGCCAAGGACGGTGGGCGAGACCGCACGGAGATCGCCGCTATCTGATAGCCGGGGCCGGGTTCTTTGCTTGGCTGCCGGTTTCGTGTGGGCCGGGTTCCGATGCTTACTGCGCTTCGGTGTTTCGCTGTCGGGTGGTTGCGTCGCGCCTTCGGCGCAGCGATTGGGCCTTGACTTGGGGCCCCTCGCGGCGTGGTGGGGCCGGCTCCGCCGGCAGGAAGAGAACCTGCCGGCCCGATAGGGGTACCACGCCGCACCCCAAGTCAAGGCTCAATCGCCAGGTGCCCACCACCCCGCACACTGCGGACACCACACTCCTTGCCTGATCACACCGACCCACCTGCCGTCGGACTCGCCTTCCGCAATCACACCGACCCGCCTGCCGCTGTGCTCGCCTTCCGTTGGTAGCGGACACACCCTCTGGCCTGCGGGTCGCCACGCACGGCCGCGGGCGTGCTCACGCGGGCGTCCCCCGCACCCGAGAACCCCCCGAATCGAGGCTCCCAGCCAGCACCGACAATCCCCGGCCTCGAAGCCACGTCAACCACGAAACCGGGGTGCGGAAGCCCGCGACTTCTACGGCGCGGCGTAGCCCCCGCGAGCGAAGCGAAGCCAGCACACCAAGCAACCCACCACGAAACCGGCAGATACCAAGAGAGCCCAGTGAAAACCGGCAGGTCCCAAAAGAACAGAGCGCCCGCCGCACCAGCAACCCCTGCATTGCCCAACGGGCGCGGCCCCCGAGCACAAACCGGCAGCCAAACAATCCCAAGCATCCGAAGGGCGAGGGGTGGGGAGAGGTTCGCGGATCAGGCGCAGCCTTGCCATATTTTCAGGTCGGGGTCAAGACGTCTTTTTGTCTTGACCCCGACCTGAAAATATGGCCACCTCTGGTGATCCGCGAAC
>NZ_VOBR01000016.1 GCF_007845675.1 Lentzea tibetensis
CCAACCGGTGCGTCGGCATCCTGCATGGCTGCCTCAAAACCCGCACGCACTACGACGAGGCGACCGCCTGGTCGCATCGTGTCGAGAAGGCTGCTGCTTGACATTCAAGCTCCTGGGATGTCTTTCGGCTCGTGCCGGTTCGGCCGGGCTCGCCTCGTTTCGCTCGCTGCTGGGCGACTTGGCCGGTCACGTGCGCCTGTGAGGGTCCTTGAACCCCGTTCACAGTTGTCTGGCACTGTGGTGGACATGAGGCGACTTGGGGGAGTGCTGGCGGCGGCCGTGTTCGGCCTTGCCGCGTGCACCAACGCGCCACCACCGCCGCTGGTCCCCGATTCCGAGGTCCCGACGATCGTCACGACGGGCCCGAAGATCAAGGAGATCGTGCTCGGCGTCGACGAGGTGAAGGGCGGGTACAACCCGCACACGCTCGCCGGGCAGAGCGCGATGACCACGGCGTTGTCGTCGCTCCTCCTCCCCAGCGCCTTCCGGCCCGCGCAGGACGGGGCACCGCAGCTGGATCGGACGTTGCTGGTCAGCGCTCAGGTCACCAAGGCCGAGCCGTTCACCGTCACGTACACGATCCGCAGGGACGCGAGCTGGAGTGACAGTGCGCCGATCGCCGCCGAGGACTTCGCGTACCTGTCGGAGCGGATGCGCAACGAGCCCGGCGTGGTGGACGCCGCCGGGTACCGGCTGATCCAGAACGTCGGGTCGCGCGAGGGCGGCAAGGTCGTCGAGGTCACCTTCGCCAAGCCGTTCCCCGGCTGGCGGTCGCTGTTCGGGAACCTGCTGCCCGCCCACCTGCTCAAGGACGCACCAGGCAACTGGTCCAGCGTGCTGGCCACCGGGTTCCCCGCCACGGCCGGGCCGTTCGCCGTGCGGTCGCTCGACGAGCCGCGCGGTGAGGTCATCCTCGAACGCAGCGATCGGTACTGGGAAGCGCCGACGACACTCGATCGGGTGGTGTTGCGGCGGTCGGGGCACCAGGAGATGGCCGACTCGCTCAAGGACGGTGACGTCCAGGCCGCGCTGCTGCGGGCGGATGCCATCGCGCTCAACCTGCTGCGGCCCGTGCCGGGCCTGGTCACCAAGGCCGTTCCGCGCAACGAGGTCGTCCAGCTGCTCGTCCGGCCGGCCAGTCCGCAGCTGGCCACGTCCACGGTGCGCAAGGCGCTGGTCGCCGCGCTCGACCGGGACACGCTCATCGCCGCGGGCACCGGCAACGGGCCGTCCGCGCAGCTCAGGGCGGACTCGCTCGTGGTGCCGCCGAGCAGGCCCGGCTACCAGGCCACGATTCCGGCCGGCATCAGCGACAAGGTGAAGGCCGAGCAGCTGCTCACCTCGGCCGGGTACGTCAAGACCGCCGCGGGCTGGGGCAAGGACGGCAAGCCGCTGCAGATCAGGATCGCGGCGCAACAAGGCGTCGAGCCCTACCTGACGGTCGCGAACGAGGCGCAGCGCCAACTGAAGGCGTTCGGAATTGATGCCAGCGTCATCACGCCGAACGCGGAAGAACTGTACGGAAGACTTCTCGTCTCGAAACTCTCCGAGTCCGAAGGATCGGTTGATATCGCCGTTGTGCCGAGGGCCGATGGCGGTGATTCGGCGGCGGCGCTGGCCAGCTCATTCGGCTGTGTAACTACGCCACCCGATGGTGGGACCGCCGGACCCGTGAATTCCACCGGATTCTGTGATCGGTCAATGCAGCCGTCGATCGAAGCTGTGCTCACCGGCAAGACGCCTCTCGCCGACGGACTCACCGCACTGGAGCCCCAGTTGTGGGAACAGGCCGTCGCATTGCCGTTGTTCCAGGTGGCCGACCTGCTGGCCGTGACACCTGCGGTTTCCGGTGTCGACGCGGGCGCTCCGCTGGCTGGAGTCCTCTCCGGTGCGCCCGAATGGCGCAGGCTCGACCGCTGAGTTAATCACCTTCCCAATTAGCTCGAGGTGCGCGTTGCCTCGTTCGTTGACAGTATTTCCGGCGTCCGGTTAACGAACGCTCCCGGCCGGTAATCGGGGTGTAGCTTGCTGCTACCAGCGTGTCACCCTTTGGTCACGATCACGCGTGGGACAGTGACCCGCCCCGCCACCGGTTCTTACGGTGCTGCAACGGTGTGTCGGTTCGGGGCGCGTATGACACATCACGGGTTACGGGTGATGAAGGCGCCAACAGGCCGCTTCACCCAGTGCTAGGAGGGCACGTGTCGATGAGTAGAACCAAAGCACTGCCGGTGATCGCGCTGCTTTCTGGCGCGGCTCTCGTGCTGAGCGCGTGTAGCGGCAGTGGAGGTGGCGGAGATGCCACCAGTGGCGACGGTTCGATCGCCGAGATGGCGGTCCCGCGTGGTGAGTCGGGTGACACCTACACCGCTCCTGAGACCAAGGAGAGCGACCTCATCGAGGTGTCGCAGGACAAGCCGTTCACCACGTACAACAACGCCACGGCTGACGGCAACAACTCGTACAACACCTACGCGCTGGCGCTGATCCAGGTGGGCGCGTACAAGTTGGACGGCAACAACAAGGTCATCCTGAACAAGGATGTCATGGAGTCCGTCGAGGTCACGAACGCGGACCCGCAGGAAGTCACCTGGAAGCTCAAGTCGGGCGTGAAGTGGTCCGACGGCGAGGCCTGGGACTGCGACGACTTCTACATGCAGTGGTTCACCTCGTCCGGCAAGGTCAAGAAGCCCGACGGCAGCCCGTACTTCCTGTCGGCCAGCAGCAACGGCTACGAGCTGATCGACGGCTCGTGCAAGGACGACCAGACGTTCGTCGGCAAGTTCTCGGACAAGTACCCGGACTACCAGGACCTGTTCAGCGCCGACGTGCTCCCCGCGCACATCGTGGAGAAGCAGGCGAACGTCCCCGACATCACCAAGCTGACGGCCACCAGTGACGCCGCGCAGCTCGCTGCGGTGGCGGAGTTCTGGAACACGAAGTGGAACGGCTTCGACAAGGCCATCCAGCCGGGCTCCGGCCCGTACGTGATGACCGAGTTCGTCGCCAACCAGTCCGTGACGCTGGAGCGCAACCCGAACTGGGTCGGCAAGAAGGGTGGCCCGAAGAAGATCTTCATCAAGGCCATTCCGGACCCGGTCGCCCAGGCTCAGGCGCTGGAGAACAACGAGGTCAAGGTCAACGGCCTGACCCAGCCCGACGTCAACGCCGCCACCCGCCTGAAGGGCCTCGCGTCCCAGGGCATCACCTTCGGCGCGGCTCCGGGTCTCTCCTTCGAGCACCTCGACCTGAACTTCAAGCACCCCGCTCTGAAGCAGAAGGAAGTTCGCCAGGCGTTCTTCCAGTGCGTGAAGCGCCAGGACATCGCGGACAAGCTGATCGCCGAGATCCAGAGCGACGTCAAGCCGCTCGGCTCGCTGATCTTCTTCCCGAGCGACGAGGGCTACAAGGACCTCTACGCGGACAAGAGCAAGGGCAGTGCGGACGAGGCCAAGAAGGTCCTCTCCGGTGCCGGCTGGACCCAGGGTGCCGACGGCATCTTCGCGAAGGACGGCGTGAAGGCGTCCTTCAAGATCAGCCACACCGACATCCCGCGCCGCAAGCAGACGGTCGAGCTCATCCAGGGCCATTGCAAGGAAGCCGGTATCGAGGTCATCGACGACACCGACCCGAACTTCCTCGACAAGCGCGTGAGCGACGGTGACTACGAGGTCGCCCTGTTCGCGTGGTCCGGTGGCCCGTACAAGAGCTCCAAGAAGTCCATCTACGAGACGGGCGGCGGCCAGAACTGGCAGGGCGTCTCCTCGAAGGGCTACGACGAGAACTTCAAGAAGGCCGTCTCGCAGACGTCGATCTCCGACGCGCTGAAGTACTACCAGGAGGCCGACAAGGCGCTGGCCGACGAGTACGCGTCACTGCCGCTGTTCCAGATGCCCAACATGTGGGCGTTCAAGGGCATCGACCGCGTGTACTTCCAGAGCCAGTACGGCGTCGCCACCTACGCCAACGAGTGGCAGCTGAAGTGATCTTGTTCAGCAGGTAGTAAGACCTATGGGGCGGGGTCGGACCACGAGTCCGGCCCCGTTCTCCTGGGTTCCCCCCGACTTCACACCGCGCGTACAGTCCGCGCAGGAGGGTTCCCGTGCCCGGCCTCACCCCCCAGGCCACCGGGTGCCGTCAAGGAGCTTGATCGTGATTCGCTACATACTTCGCCGACTTCTCATATCGATACCGATCTTGTTGATCGGTAGCTTCCTCTGCTACGTCCTCGTTGCCACGGCGGGCAACCCACTGGCTGAAATGCGTGCGAAGCCAGGCGTGACGGAGGCTCAGGTCCAGCAGGTGGCCAACGAGCTCGGCCTCAACCGGCCGGTGCTGGTCCGGTACTGGGACTGGCTGACGAACTTCGTGCAGGGCGACTGGGGCACGAGCGTCGCGCTCGGCCAGGCGCGCGCCGAGGTCCAGCCGGCCATCATGGACGCGCTCTGGACCACCGGACGCCTCGTGCTCGGCGCCGAGCTGCTCGCGCTCACGCTGGGCGTCGCGGTCGGTGTCCTCGCGGCCGTCAAGCAGTACTCGATCTTCGACTACCTCGCCACGAGCACCGCGTTCCTGATGTTCTCGATGCCGATCTTCTGCGTCGCCGTCATCATCAAGAACTACGGCATCCAGTTCAACAACGTGCTGGAGTCGATCGGTCTGCAGCGCTGGCTGACCACGGCGGGCCCGCGTGAAGGCGGGTTCTCCGGCAGCATCGGTGACGCGATATTCAAGTACACCGGCACCTTCCTGCTGCCCACGGTCAGCCTCATGCTGATCAGCTTCGCGGCGTACAGCCGGTTCGAACGGGCCTCGATGCTGGAGATCATGCACTCCGACTTCGTGCGCACCGCGCGGGCGAAGGGCATCTCGCAGAGCCGCGTGATCTTCCGCCACGCGTTCCGCAACGCGCTCATCCCCGTCGCGACGCTGTTCTCGCTGAACTTCGGCGCCGTCTTCGCCGGCGCGATCATCACCGAGACGGTCTTCGGCTGGGTGGGCATGGGTACGCGTCTCGTCGAGGCGGTGCGCAACTTCGACCCGTCCATGCTCATGGGCTGGCTCGCGGTGACCGCGACCATGGTCGTCCTGTTCAACCTGGTTGCCGACATCGTGTACGGCATCCTCGACCCGAGGATCCGACTTGGCTAACGTCAACCTCACCTCAGCGTCCCTGCCGCCCGCGGGCGTCGGTACCGACAGCTCGCACGAGTTCGACGCGGCCACCACCAGGACGCAGGGCCAGCTCGTGCTTCGCCGGTTCCTCCGGCACCGCATGGCGATGATCAGCTTCGGTGTGTTCATCGCACTGGTGGTCTTCGCGTTCATCGGCCCGCTGGTGTGGTCCTACGACTTCGAGGACGTCTCCAGCAAGGCCTACCAGGCGCCCAGCATCGGCCACCCGCTCGGCACCACGCAGGTCGGCAAGGACATGCTGGCGCTGCTGATGCGCGGCACCGGCTACTCGCTGCAGATCGCGCTCGTCGTCGCGGCGCTCGCCACGGTCATCGGCGTCGTGTTCGGCGCCCTCGCGGGTTACCTGCGCGGGTTCGTCGACAACGCGCTGATGCGGCTCGTCGACCTCATGCTGATCGTCCCGCAGATCGCCGTCGCGGCCATCGTCGTGAAGGGCTTCTCGGGCAGCTGGTACGTCGTCGCTCTCGTGCTCGCGGCCTTCGCGTGGATGTCCATCGCCCGCATCACCCGCGGTGAGACGCTCTCCCTGTCGCAGCGCGAGTTCATCGAGGCGGCCAGGGCGTGCGGCGCGACGACGCCGCGGATCATCTTCAAGCACCTCGTCCCCAACATGATCGGCAGCATCACGGTCAACGCGACCCTCGCGATCGCGGCGGCCGTGCTGACCGAGGCCGCACTGTCGTTCCTCGGCCTGGGCGTGCGCCCGCCGGACACCTCGCTCGGTGTGATCGTGCAGGAGAACTACGGGCAGTTCCTCAACCGTCCCTGGCTGTTCTGGGGACCGTTCGTGGTGCTCGTGTCCCTCTCCCTCGCGGTCAACTTCATCGGCGACGGTCTGCGCGACGCGTTCGACCCCCGGCAGACGAAGGTGCGTGCCTGATGTCCCAGGTTTCCGAACTGACGGAGGACTTCCTCCCCTCCGACTCCACCACCCCGCTGCTCTCGGTCGAAGGCCTCTCGGTCACGTTCCCGACCGACGACGGCGACGTGCGCGCGGTGCGCAACGTGTCGTTCGACCTCAACTCCGGTGACGTGCTCGGCATCGTGGGTGAGTCGGGGTCGGGCAAGTCGGTCTCCTCCATGGCGATCATGGGTCTGCTGCCGGGATCGGCGCGGATCGAGGGCTCCATCCGCTACCGCGGCCAGGAGCTCGTCGGCCGCAACTACAAGCAGATGCAGCCGTTCCGCTCCAAGCACATCTCGATGATCTTCCAGGACCCGATGACGTCGCTCAACCCGGTTTACACCGTGGGCTGGCAGCTCGCGGAGACCTACCGGGCGCACCACAACGTCTCGAAGAAGGCGGCGTGGGCGAAGGCCGTCGAGTCGCTGGAGCTGGTCGGCATCCCGCAGCCGGACAAGCGTGCGGCGCAGTACCCGCACGAGTTCTCCGGCGGCATGCGGCAGCGCGTCGTGATCGCCATGGCGATCATCAACGACCCCAGCGTCATCATCGCCGACGAGCCGACGACCGCACTGGACGTCACCGTGCAGGCGCAGATCCTCGACACGATGCTGCGCATCCAGCAGGAGACCGACGCCGCGATCGTCATGATCACGCACGACCTCGGTGTCGTCGCCGGCATGGTCAACCGCGTGCAGGTCATGTACGGCGGCACGGTCGTCGAGTCCGGTCCGGTCGACGACGTCTTCGAGGCGCCGCGCATGCCGTACACCGTCGGCCTGCTCGGCTCCGTGCCGAACCCGTCGACGCTGGGCAAGCGCCTCACCCCGATCAAGGGTGCGCCGCCCTCGCTGGTGAACCTGCCGTCCGGCTGCGCCTTCTCACCGCGCTGCCCGCTCGTCGCCGAGGTGTGCCACGAGTCGGAGCCGGTGCTGGCCGAGGCCGGTGTCAGCAACCACCGTTCCCGGTGTCACCGCTGGGAGCACCTGGCGACGCTGGAGAACCCGCAGAAGCTGTTCCTCACCGAGGAGATCGGCGTCGTGGAGAACCCGGCCTCGCTCACCGTGGCCGACCCGGACATCCCGGTGATCGCGGACATTGTTTCCGTTGATTTCGAAGGAGACAAGTCGTGACCGCCGTCAGCTCTTCCGGGCCCCTCCTGGAGGTCACGGACCTCGTCAAGTCCTTCCCGGTGCGGGGCAAGGGGATCATCCCTCGCTCCGTCGGTGAGGTGCAGGCCGTCTCCGGCATCTCGTTCAAGCTGGAGGCGGGCGAGACGCTCGGTCTGGTCGGCGAGTCGGGCTGCGGCAAGTCGACGACCGGCCGCGCGATCCTCCAGCTGCACAAGCCGACCTCGGGCTCGGTGAAGTTCGAGGGCCGCGAGCTCACGTCGATGAGCACCAAGCAGCTCCGGCCGCTGCGCAAGGACATCCAGATCGTGTTCCAGGACCCGTACGCTTCGCTGAACCCGAAGTGGCAGGTCAACGACATCATCGCGGAGCCGCTGCGCATCCACGGCAGGGAGAAGGGCGTGCAGGGCCGGGTCAACGAGCTCATGGAGCTCGTCGGCCTCAACCCGGAGCACCGCAACAGGTACCCGCACGAGTTCTCCGGCGGCCAGCGCCAGCGCATCGGCATCGCGCGTGCGCTCGCGCTCAACCCGAAGTTCCTCGTGCTGGACGAGCCGGTGTCCGCACTGGACGTCTCCGTCCAGGCGGGCGTGGTGAACCTGCTGGAGGAGCTGCAGGACCGGCTCGGGCTCGCGTACCTGTTCGTCGCGCACGACCTGTCGGTCGTCCGGCACATCTCGGACCGGGTCGCGGTCATGTACCTCGGCAAGATCATCGAGATGGGTGACCGCGAGGCCATCTACAGCAGGCCGATGCACCCCTACACCCAGGCGCTGCTGTCCGCGGTGCCGATGCCGGACCCGAAGGCGGAGCGCCAGCGCCAGCGGATCGTGCTCACGGGTGACGTGCCGTCGCCGGTGAACCCGCCGTCGGGCTGCCGGTTCCGCACGCGGTGCTGGAAGGCGCAGGACATCTGCGCCACCGAGGAGCCGAAGCTCGAGTTCCGCGGCTCGCCGGAGGGCACCATGTCGGCGTGCCACTTCGCCGAAGAGAAGTCCGTGGTCTGAGAGTTCACTGCCGAACGGGGTCTCGCGACTGGTCGCGGGACCCCGTTTTCCGTTGCACGGCAAGCGCTCGCTGCTCGTGCAGCCGCAGCCCGGTCCGCTCGATCTCCTCGAGCGCCGCGGCCGCATCCCGTGCCGCGGCCTCGTCCTCGCCGAGCTCGTGCCGCGCCTCCGCGCACCCGAGCAGCGACTCGATGCGGCCGGTGAGGTCGTCGGCCGCGGTGAGCGCGGCCAGCCCGCCCGTGTGCTTCGCGACCGCGCCGCGGGCGTCGCCGAGGTGCCGCAGCGCCAGGCCGACGCGGTTGAGGAACCTGCCCTCGAACATGTCGTCCGCCCGTGATCTCGCGAGCGCGAGGCCTTCCTGCCCGTACGCCAGTGCCTGGTCGTGCAGGCCCAGCGCGCAGTGCACCGACGACAGCTCGTCGAGTGCGACGAGGTCGCCGCGCGTCGCCCCGGTCAGGTGGTAGAGCCGCTGCGCCTCGAGTACGAGCTCCAGCCCGGCGGCCGGCCTGCCCTGCTCGCGGAGCGCGTGGCAGAGGTTGGTCAGGCAGTTCCCCGTCGTGTAGTCGTTGCCGAGCTCGCGGGTCAGCGCCAGCCCGGCGCGCAGGTGCCGTTCGGCTTCGATCAACCGGCCGGTCTCCACGCACGCCATGCCCAGGCTGGACAACGCGTTCGCCTCGCGCAGCCGGGCACCGGCCGCGCGGGCGACCGTCAGCGACTCGGTGAGCAGCTCGACCCCGAGGTCCGCCTCGCCCAGCCGCATGTGGGCGATACCGATGTTGTGCAGCGCCGCGGCGAGCCCGTCCGACGGGCCGAGCTCGCGGTACCTGTCCGCGCCGTGCGTGAACTGGACGATCGCGTCGCGCAGGCGGTGCTGGGTCCAGCGCAGCGCGCCGAGGCTGTTGTGCATGACGGCCTGTGCCAGCTCGTCGTCCGCCGCCCGTGCGGCGGCGAGGCCGGCATCGGCGAGCAACGCCCACTCCGGCTGCAGGTGGGCCAGCACCAGCTGACCGCGCAACGCGTCGGCGAGCCGCCAGCTGATCGATCCCGCGTCCGCGGCGGTCGCCGTCGCGACGAGGTTGCCCAGCTCCGCTGCGACCCAGGCCCGTGCCGATGCCGAGTCGGTGAACTCGCGTCCCGTGCCAGCGGGCTCCGGCCAGCGCGTGCGGTGCAGGCCGGTGTTGGTCGCGACCGCCGCGTTCTCCGAGCCGGCGAGGTACCACTCGGCCAGCCGCCGGGTGGCCGCCCGCCAGTGGCTCTCCTCGGCGAGGCAGCACTGCCGGGCGAACTCGCGAAGCAGGTCGTGGAAGTGGAAGCGGCCGTCCTGGTGCTGCAGGAGGTTCGCCGTGACGAGACGCTCCAGCAGTGGCGCCGCCTCCGCACCCGCGAGCACGGTGGCCGACCCGGTCGTGAAGTCCACGCCCGGCGCGACACCCAGCAGGCGGAACAGCCGCCGCACCTCGGGTGACAGCGCGTCGTAGGACAGGGAGAACGTCGTGTGCACGGCGTTCTCCTCGTCGCCGTCGATGGCGAGCGCGGTCAGCCTGCTCTCGCCGCGCAGCTCGTCGAGGTAGTCGGTGATGTCGCTGTCCGCGATCCGCGCTCCGGCGATCCTGATCGCCAGCGGCAGGTGCGCGCAGGCGTCGACGAGCTCCGTCGCGGACGCCAGGTCGAACCGCTCGCTGACCAGCTGGTCCAGCAGCCCGAGCGCCTCGGTCGTGCTGAAGGCGCCCAGCGCGACGTGCCGGGCGGGGAGGTCGTCCAGGGTGTCGCGGCTCGTCACCAGCACGCCGCAGCCCGCGGCCACGGGCAGCAGCGGCAGGACCTGCTCGGTCGAGGCCGCGTTGTCCAGCACCACCAGCACCTGCCGTTCGGCGAGCAGCGAGCGGTACAGCGCGACCTGCTCCTCCTCGTCGTGCGGGAGCATCTCCGGCGCGACGCCGAGCGCGCGGAGGAACCGGGCGATCGCGTAGCCGGGCCGCACCGCGGGCTGGGGCGAGTACCCGCGCAGGTTCACGTACAGCTGCCCGTCCGGGAACCGCGCGCGCACCCGGTGCGCGACGTGCACGGCGAGCGTGGTCTTGCCCGTGCCGGGTGGCCCGGAGATCGCCGCGGTGCGGCCCGCGAGCTCCTCCAGCGCGCTGATCTCCTCGGCCCGGCCGACGAACCCCGTGACGTCCGCGGGCAGCTCGGACGGCACGACCCGCGGCGGGCTCAGCTGGTCGGCCAGCGCGCGCAGCTCGGGACCGGGGTCGAGGCCCTGCTCGTCGGCCAGCCGGTCGCACAGCGCGCGGTACACCTGCACCGCCTCCGCCCGACGGTTCGACCGGTGCAGCGCCCGCATGAGCTGCCCGGTCAGCCGTTCCCGCAGCGGGTGCTCGGCGACCAGCACCCGCAGCTCGGTGACGAGATCGGCGTGCCCGCCCAGCTCCAGCTCCAGCTCGATGCGGCGTTCCAGCGCGCCGAGCCTGCGTTCCGCGAGGTCGGCCACCACGTCGGCGGCCAGCGCGGTCGGGGTGCCGCGCCACAGGTCCAGCGCCGCGCGCAGCAGGGCGGCCTCCCTGGCGGGATCGGCCTCGCGGTGGGACTCGGCCAGCAGCTCCCTGAACTCGAGCAGGTCCAGCTGGTCCGATCCGATCTCGACGACGTAACCGTTCGGCAAGGTGCGGATCACGTCGCGGTGCGGGCCCAGCGCCCTGCGCAGCCGGGTCATCGCCGTGAGCAGTGCCGCGGGGCTGCCGCCCACCACGTCGAGCAGCCGGTCCGCGTCGACCCCGACACCGGCGTTCACCAGCAACGTCGCCAGCAGGTACCGCAGCTTGCCCGAGGGCAGCACGACCAGCCCGGCGTCATCGTGGACCTCGAGCTCACCGAGTACTGCGAACCTCACCGCCATCGCACCCGGATGCTAGCCGCGCTCTACTCTTTTCCGGTGACGCTGACTGCACCACCACGGTTGCTCCTGGTACACGCGCACCCCGATGACGAGAGCCTGTGGACGGGCGGCACCATCGCGAGGTACGCGGCGGCGGGTGTGCACGTCACCGTGGTCACCTGCACCCTGGGGGAAGAGGGCGAGATCATCCCGCCCGCACTTCAAGAACTCGCCGCGAACGCCGCCGATCAACTGGGCGGGTATCGAGTGGCGGAGCTGAGATCGGCGTGCGCGGCACTCGGCGTGACCGAACACCGGTTCCTCGGCGGCATCGGCCGCTGGCGCGACTCCGGCATGGTCGGCGTCGACTCCAACGCGCACCCGCGCGCCTTCGTCCAGGGCGACCTCGACGACCAGGCCGCCGCACTGCTGGAGATCATCAAGGAGGCCAAGCCGCAGGTCGTCGTGTCGTACGACGCGTTCGGCGGCTACGGCCACCCGGACCACATCCGCGCGCACGAGATCACCATGGCCGCGACCGCGCAGACGAACGACGTCGAACGCGTCTTCTACGCCGTGACCTCTCGCGACGCCACGAAGGCCGGGCTGGCCGAGCTGGACGTGACCGGCCTGCCGTTCCGCATGCCCGCCGACGGCGAACTGCCCGTCACGCCGGACGAGGAGATCACCACGGTGGTCGACGTGTCCGAGCACCTGGCCGCCAAGCGGCGGGCGTTGCGCGCGCACTCCACGCAGGTGAGCGTGTGGCCCGAGGGCTACGCGCTGTCCAACAACATCGCCCAGCCGCTCGTGGGCGCTGAGTACTACGTGCTCGCCAGGGGTGCCGCGGACGGTGCCGCCACCGACCTGTTCGGAGGACTGGGTGAGCGTTAGCGCGCGGCTGTTGCTGCTGCTCCTGTGCGTCGAGACGTTCGTGCTCGCCGTGCTGGAGGTGTTCTTCCTGCCGCTGCGCCTCGACGGCACCCTGCTGCCGAGGTGGGGCGACATCCAGTTCCCGATCACCATCGGGGTGGCCATCGTGACGACGCCGATGCTCGTGCTGAGCGCGGCCGGCCTCGGTCGCTCGCTGCGGGTCGCGGCGGCGCCGCTCGCGGTGTGGGCGCTGACCGTGTTCGTCACGCTGTTCTTCGAGCCGGGCGGCCAGTACATGCTGCTGGACGACTGGCGCACGCTGATGCTGTTCGCCGGCGGCGCGCTGCCCGGCGCGGTGGCCGTCGGCGCGGTGATGGGGCGCCACGCCCGGGAACGGGTACCCGGCACCCATGGCTGAGGCGATCACCGACAGACACGTCGTGGCGGTGCTGAGACCGTTCGTGCGGGCCTCAGGGCCGCTGGTGGACAGGTTGCGCGAGTCGAACCCGTTCGGGCTGCGGGACAGCGAGCTGGAGGGGTTGCTCGGCAAGCTGGCGACGATCAAGGCACCCGGAACCGCCGCGTGGGCCGCGATGAGCGTCGAGGACCGCGACGAGTGGTGGATCAACCGCGTCGGGCGCTTCACGGCGCTGCTGGCGTCCGTGCCGGGCATCGGCGGCGCGCTCGCGGACCGGCTGCCGATCCAGGACGCGCTCGGCGCCGCCGGTCAGGGGCTGCTGCTGTGCGCGCTGGCCGGTGAGCACGGCTTCACGTCCGTCGAGGATCGGGTGCGGCTGCTCGCGTGGGTGCTGTTCGAACGCGACGTCGACCCGACGCCGCGAGAGCCCGACGAGGACGCCAGGACCGAGGAGCTCAAGGTCGAGGGCGGCACGATGAAAGCCGTGGCTCGGACGGTGTGGAAGCTCGGCCGCATGCTCTGGGGGCTCGGCGACGAGCTGGGCAAGCGCCCGCAGGGACGCCTGCACCACAAGGCGCTCGGCATGCTGCCCGTCGTCGGACTCGTCGGCGACTACCTGGGGGAGCGGTCGGCGCTGCGCAAGGTGCGCACGCGCGCGCTTCAGTGGTTCGACGGGATCCAGTAGCGGTACCGGTGGTGCTCGGTGCAGCCGAGCTCCTCGTAGAGCCCGATGGCGGCCGTGTTGTGCTCGGCGACCTGCAGGACGCACGTCTTCGCGCCCCGTTCGACGCCCCAGCCGGCCAGCTCGCTCATGAGCCGGCGCGCGAGCCCCCGGCGCCGGTGCGACGGCCGCACCGCCAGCCGCGCCACGTGCAGCAGGTCCTCGACGACCGTTCCGCGCACGGCGGCGACCGTCACGCCATCCTCCTCGATGCCCGCGAAGCACACCTCGCCGGTGGCGAGCACGTGCCGTTGCGCCGGGGTCGGATCCTTCGACGCGGCCAGTTCCCACCATCCGGGACTCGCGTCACTTCGGGCCGGAGATCCCGCGAACGTCTCGAGTGGCCCGGTCATCACGAGCGACTCGGCACCTCCTGGATGGTCGAGGTTCACCCGCCAGCCCGCCGCGTCGACCGCGTCCTCGTTGCGCGAGCCGATCACCACGTGCGCGGTCGGCTCGATGCCGTGTGACCTGGCGAAATCCTCGGTCGCGCGCAGCGCTTCGGCGACGGGGACGCCCGGATCGCCCGTGGTCAGCGTGCTGTTGGCGCGTCCGGTGAAGCCGTCCGCGGCGCGCATCCACCAATCCCCCAGCCGTTCTTCGACCAGTGCGGGCCATGCTCGTGCGCAGAGGTGTTCGAGAAGATCGACGTCGTGCACGGTTCCATCCTGACCCATCGCCCTGTGTGACCTGGATTACCGTGGAACTAAGGCAGGCCTGACCGGGTGATACTCAAGTGTGCCGCGTACTCTCCGGCTTGCGCGGTGTGGACCAGAACAGAAGCAGGAGAGCGCAGTGACCTATGTGATCGCCCAGCCGTGCGTGGACGTGCTCGACAAGGCGTGCATCGAAGAATGCCCCGTCGACTGCATCTACGAAGGCGACCGGATGCTCTACATCCACCCCGACGAGTGCGTGGACTGTGGCGCGTGCGAACCGGTGTGCCCGGTGGAGGCCATCTACTACGAGGACGACGTTCCCGATGAGTGGAAGGACTACACCAAGGCGAACGTCGACTTCTTCAACGAGCTCGGCTCGCCCGGTGGCGCGTCGAAGGTCGGCAAGGTGAGCGCCGACCCCGAGTTCATCAAGGTGCTCGAGCCGCAGGCCGAGGGGCATTGACCACTCTGCGCAAGGGGCCGGCCCTGCCGGACTTCCCGTGGGACGCGTTGGCTGACCACGCCGCCAAGGCGCGCACGCACCCCGGTGGCGTGGTCGACCTGTCCATGGGGACACCGGTCGACCCGGTCCCGCGGGTGATCCAGGAAGCGCTGGCCACCAAGGCGCACGAGCCCGGTTACCCCACCACGCACGGAACACCCGAGCTGCGCGAGGCGGCCGTCGCGGCCATGGCCCGCCGGTTCGGCGTGACCGGTATCGACCCGGCCGCGGTGCTGCCGACCATCGGTTCCAAGGAACTGGTGGCGTGGCTGCCGAAGCTGCTGGGCCTCGGTTCCGACGACATCGTCGCGATCCCCGCCGTGGCCTACCCGACCTACGAGGTCGGCGCCCGCATCGCGGGCTGCGCCGTGGTGCGGCTGGAGGACGGCGAGGCCCCGCCCGCCGGAACGTCGTTGGTGTGGCTCAACTCCCCGTCGAACCCGACCGGCCGCGTCCTGTCCGCGTCCGCCATGCGCTCGGCCGTCGACGCGGCGCGGTCCGCGGGGGCGATCGTGGCCTCCGACGAGTGCTACCTGACGCTGCCGTGGGAGTCCACGCCGGTCTCCGCGCTGCATTCGTCCGTTGTGGACGGTGACTTCGACGGGGTGCTCGCGGTGCACTCGCTGTCGAAGTCCTCGTGCCTCGCCGGATATCGGGCCGGGTTCGTCACCGGCGACGCCGAACTGGTGGCCGGGCTGCTGGGGATTCGCAAGCACGCCGGGATGATCGTGCCCCGGCCGGTGCAGGCGGCCATCACCGCGGCGTTGTCGGACGACGCGCACGTCGAGGTGCAGAAGGCCCGGTACGGGGCGCGGCGCGAGGTGCTGCTGCCCGCCCTGCGCGCCGCGGGGTTCACGGTCGACCACTCCGAAGCCGGCCTCTACCTGTGGTCGACGCGCGGTGAGGACGCCTGGGAGACCACGGCTTGGTTCGCCGATCGCGGAATCGTCGTCGCTCCGGGCACCTTCTACGGGCCGACGAGCACGAAGCACGTGCGGATCGCGCTGACCGCGTCGGACGAGCGCGTCGCCGCCGCGGCCGAACGCATCACAGCCTGACGGAGCCGTTGGTCCCCGCCAGGATGTGCGGCAGGATCGCGCGGACGGTGGTCGACGTGGTCGGCGAGCTGTCGATCACGAACTGACCGCCGAGCCCCTCGACCCGTTCGCGCATCGTGTCGAGCCCGAAGTGGCCGGGGCGCCGGACCCGCGGGTCGAACCCGGTGCCGTCGTCGAGCACCTCGATCTCCAGCGTGCCGTCCACACTGCCCGGTTCGACCAGCCGGACCTTGATGCGCTCGGCCTGCGCGTGCTTCGCGCAGTTGTGCAACGCCTCGCGCACGAACAGGAACAGCTCGGACTCGGCGCGCTCGTCCAGCGGGAAGTGGTCCTGCGACGTGTCGACGAGGATGTCCAGTCCCTCGCGCGCGGACAGCGCTGCCGCCTGCTTGCGGATCGCGACGACCAGCCCGTCGTTGTGCAGCGCGTCCGGGCGCAGCTGGAAGATCAGCGCGCGCATCTCGGACAGGGCCGTCTGCGTCAGGTCGCGCAGATCTTCCAGTCCCCGCGCCATCTTCGCGTCGCGCGTGCTGTCGTTGCCGCGTTCGACCATGAGCTGCAGCGCACGGGTGTGCAGGTTCATCGAGAACAGCGCCTGCGACACCGAGTCGTGCAGATCTCCTGCCAGCCGTTGACGTTCCTCGCGCCGGTGCGCGTCCTCGACGGCCGCGAGCGCCGCGCGTTCCCGCTCGACCATGAACGCCCGGTGCAGCGCCGCACTCAGCTGCGACTGGAGCGTCTCGTACAGCCAGCCGATCCGCGGGCCCACCTCGAGCAGCACGAAACCCAGCTGCTCGTCGGTGAAGTACAGCGGCGCGAGCACCGTGTTGCGCGGCCGCGGGCCGGCCAGCAGGTCTCCCGGCACCAGCTCGACGGAGCGGAAGATCTCCAGGTCGGGCGTGATGTCCAGCCGGACGCCGTCCTCGCAGGCGAAGAGCAGGTCCGACCACGCGGTCGCGGTTCTGTTGGCCCGCTTCACCTGCGTCTCGGTGTCGTCCGGCGAGGGGAGATCACCGTGGTAGGACGCCAGGTAGCAGCTCGGGATCCCGATCTTGGAGAGCGCGCCGGGCAGCATGTCCAGCAGCTCGTCCGCGTCGGACGCCGCGATCAGGTCCTGGCCGATCTCCCTGACGATCTGGCTGCGCTTCTCGACGATCACCTGCATGTACTGCCAGTCGCGTTCCTCCGGCGCGCTCAGCTCCGGCGCCTCGGCGGGCTCGCACCCGCAGGAGCGGCGCACGACGAGCTCGGTGGGCACGGTGACCACCGGGTCGACGGGCTCGCCGTTCAGCAGGCGGGCCACGACCTCGACGGCGCGATGTCCCAGCTCCCAGAACGGTGCGCGGACGGTGGTGAGGGACAGGCTGTCCACCGCGGGACCGTCGTCGCCGGACGGTTCGCTGAACCCCAGCTCGTCGGACGTGATGTTGATGGAGTCGTCGAACCCGACGACGGCCACGTCGCCGGGGACGCTGAGCCCGGCGCCCGCGAGCGCGGCGACGACCGCCACCGCGAACCCGTCGTTGACCGCGGCCACGGCTTCGGGCGGGTCGGCGAGAATCCGGGCGAGCCACTCGGGGTCGATCTCCGCGGCGTGGCCGGTCGCGACGCCTTCGGTGTCCGTCGAGGTCACGCCGCACGTGACGACCGCGTCCGGCGAGGCGATGCCGTCGCTGGTCCACGGTTCCGAGTTGGCCGAGACCAGTTGCGGGTCCACGGTCAGGCCGTGGTCGCGCATCGCGTCGAGATAGCCCTGGTAGCGCTCTTCGGCGCCGTCGTGGGTGGTGGGTCCGCGCACGAACGCGATCCGGGTGTGACCGTGCGCCTCGATCAGGTGGGCGACGGCTTCGCGCATGCCGGACCGGTTGTCCATGAGCACCATGGGTGCGTCACCGAGCGCCTGCTCGACGGCCACGACCGGCAACGGCGAGTACTGGCGGCGGAACGCTTCCATGCGTTCGCTGCCGACGTGGATGCCGAGCGTGCTCGACCACACGACCAGCGCGTCGACCGACTCCGGGCCGACCAGGTCGTAGACCACGTTGGCCTGGCGCTTGAACCCCGTGTCCTCCAGCGGCCTGCCGCAGAACGTGATCAGGTCCAGCCCGAGTTCGCGGGCGGCGTCCATCGCGCCGAAGGACTGGTCGGCGTAGATGTCGAACAGGTTCTGCTGCAGCATGCCGACCACTGGTCGGCTCCGCGAGACCACGAGCCGATGCTAACCCCCAGGTGGGGCGTGATGGCTACCTCCGAGTAGGTGGCCATCACGCCCACGCACGGTGGTCAGTTGGCGTGCAGGGCCTCGTTCAGCTCCACGCCGGTGCCCTTGCGGGCCTTCACCAGCACGGTGCCGGACACCGAGTCGCGGATGAACAGCAGTCCGGACTGCCCGGACAGCGACCCGGCCTTCGCGACCTCACCGGTCGGCAGCGTCACCTTGGTGCCCGCCGTGATGTAGAGACCGGCCTCGACCACGCAGTCGTCGCCGAGCGAGATGCCGACACCGCCGTTGGCGCCGACGAGGCAGCGCTCGCCCAGCGAGATGACCTCTTTGCCGCCACCTGAGAGCGTGCCCATGATTGAAGCGCCGCCGCCGACGTCCGAGCCGTCACCGACGACGACGCCCGCGGAGATGCGGCCCTCGACCATCGAGGCGCCGAGCGTGCCCGCGTTGAAGTTGACGAAGCCCTCGTGCATGACGGTCGTGCCGGACGCCAGGTGCGCGCCGAGCCGCACGCGGTCCGCGTCACCGATGCGCACGCCGGTCGGGACCACGTAGTCGACCATGCGCGGGAACTTGTCGATGCCGTACACGGTCACCGGGCCGCGCACGCGCAGCCGCAGGCGGGTCTGCTCGAAGCCGTCGACGGCGCACGGACCGTGGTTGGTCCACACGACGTTCGTCAGCTTGCCGAACACGCCGTCCATGTTCTGGCCGTGCGGCTGGACCAGCCGGTGCGACAGCAGGTGCAGCCGCAGGTAGGTGTCGTAGGCGTCCGCGGGCGCGTCCGCCAGCGCGATGCCGGTGCGCACGCCGACGACCTCGACGCCGCGCTCCAGGTCCTCGCCGAGCAGCTTGGCCGCCGCCTCACCGAGTTCGGCCGCCACCTCGGCCGCCGAGAGGCGGAAGGTGCCGGTGGCCTCCCCGCCGAGTGACGGCGCGGGGAACCAGGTGTCGAGGACGGTGCCGTCCGGGGTCAGAGTGGCAAGACCAATCGCATTCGCAGTGCTCACAGGCGTACAGGTTAGTCGGGAACCTGCGCGGAGAAGTACAGGGAGCCCAGGTCGCCCCTGGTCGCGATGAGCGCCTCGTTGCACTTGGACTGCCTGGCCTCGGTGCTGGAGACGTTGTCGACCTTCACGTCCGAGCACTTGTGGGTCTCGAACTC
Organism: Lentzea tibetensis; assembly: GCF_007845675.1. Lineage (GTDB taxonomy): Bacteria > Actinomycetota > Actinomycetes > Mycobacteriales > Pseudonocardiaceae > Lentzea > Lentzea tibetensis. The sequence continues at coordinate 18,730 of NZ_VOBR01000016.1, forward strand.
GCCGACGGCGGTCATCAGCTTCGGCAGCGTGTCGCGCACGGCGGGCTCGACGGGCTTGCCCTGCAGCGACTGGTCGAGTGACTTCGCCATCGCGCTGACCTTGCCGACCCACTTGGCGCACTCCGCGGGCGTGCCCGAGTGCTGCGACCCGCAGGGCGCCTCGAAGAGGGTTCTGATCTCGCCGCACTGTCTGCCGCAGGCTTCGGGGGCCGGGCCGCACCCGGAGGCGCACAACCCAGCGGCGGACAACAGGGCGCCGATGAGGAGCGGTGTGCGTTTCGTCACGCGGCGCACCGTAATGGTCGCGCGGCGTCACCTCCACCCGCCATCGGTACGGTCTAGGGGTGTCCGACACCCTTGACCTTCACAGTGACCCTGCCGATCTGACGGCCGCCCTGGTGGATGTGCGCAGCGTGTCCGGGGAGGAGGCCGAGCTGGCCGATCTCGTCGAGCGCAGCCTCGCGGCCCACGCTCCCCATCTGGAAATCGCCCGATCGGGGAACGCCGTGCTGGCGCGCACGAACCTCGGCCGCGGCCAGCGGGTGGTGCTCGCCGGGCACCTCGACACGGTGCCGATCAACCAGAACTGGCCCAGCAGGCGCGAGGGCGGCGTCCTGCACGGCTGCGGCACGGTCGACATGAAGAGCGGCGACGCGGTGATGCTCACGATCGCCGCGCAGGTGACGGATCCCGCGTACGACCTCACGTTCGTCTTCTACGACTGCGAGGAGGTCGAGGCGGACCGCAACGGGCTCGGCCGCATCGAGCGCGAGATGCGCGAGTGGCTGGACGGCGACCTCGCGATCGTGTGCGAACCGTCGAACGGCGTCGTCGAGGCGGGCTGCCAGGGCACGATGCGCGTGGACGTCCGCGCGACCGGCAAGCGGGCGCACACCGCGCGGGCGTGGATGGGCGACAACGCGATCCACAAGATGGGCGAGGCGCTGCGCAGGCTCGACGCCTACGAGGCGCGCGTCGTCGAGATCGACGGCTGCACCTACCGCGAGGGCCTGCAGGCCGTGAAGGTCACCGGCGGCGTCGCGGGCAACGTCGTCCCCGACGAGGTCGTCCTGTCGGTCAACCACCGGTTCGCGCCGGACAAGTCCGTTGAGGACGCCGAGGCGCACCTGCGCGAGGTGTTCGATGGCTACGAGGTCACGGTCGTCGACCACGCCGCGGGCGCGCTGCCCGGACTGAACGCACCCGCCGCGCAGCAGCTCGTGCGGGCCGCGGGCGGGGAGCCGGTCGCGAAGCTCGGGTGGACGGACGTCGCGCGGTTCGCGGCGCTCGGCATGCCCGCCGTCAACTTCGGACCGGGCGACCCGGTGCTGTGCCACACGCGGGAGGAGCACGTTCCCGTCGAGCAGATCGGTGTTTGCCAAGGTGTCCTCAAGCGTTTCCTGGGACGTGCGTCACTAGAATCGCGCCAATGACCGAAGACAAGAACGGTGTGGTGGACGAGCACCCCAGGGAGAAGCAGCGCGGCCCCGTCGTGCTGCGCCGGGACCGCCGCGACGAGATCACCACCACCGACCAGCGCCTGCTCGACTCGCGGGGCCCCGCGGACTGGGTCCACACCGACCCGTGGCGGGTGTTCCGCATCCAGGCCGAGTTCGTCGAGGGCTTCGGCGCGCTCGCCGAGGTGCCCAGCGCGGTGACCGTGTTCGGGTCCGCGCGCACCGGCCGCGACCACCCCGAGTACCAGCTGGGCCGCGACCTGGGCGCCGCGCTGGCGCAGGCGGGTTTCGCGTGCATCACCGGCGGCGGGCCGGGTGCGATGGAGGCGGTGAACCGCGGCTGCTCCGAGGCCGGTGGCTTCTCGGTCGGGCTCGGCATCGAGCTGCCGTTCGAGCAGGGCCTCAACCCGTGGGTCGACCTCGGCGTGAACTTCCGCTACTTCTTCGTGCGCAAGACGATGTTCATCAAGTACTCGCAGGCGTTCATCTGCCTGCCGGGTGGTTTCGGCACGCTCGACGAGCTGTTCGAGGCGCTGACCCTGGTGCAGACGAAGAAGGTCACCAAGTTCCCGGTCGTGCTGTTCGGCACGCAGTACTGGCAGGGCCTGTACGACTGGATCAAGGACTCGGTGCTGCCCGGCGGCAAGGTCGGCGAGAAGGACCTGGCGCTGCTGCACCTCACCGACGACATCGAGGACGCCGTCCGCGTCGTCAAGGAAGCCCACCAGGCCTGGGCGGACACGCACTGATGCGGGTGTGCGTCTACTGCGGTTCGCTCAAGACGGTTCCCGAGTCCTACGTGGAGCTGGCCGCGTCGGTCGGTCGTGAGATCGCCGCACGCGGCTGGTCCCTCGTGTGGGGCGGCGGCCGGACGTCCATGATGGGCGCCGTCGCCCGCGCCGCGCGGGAAGGTAGCGCGCGCACGGTCGGCGTCATCCCGCGCGGGCTCGTCGACCGGGAGATCGCGGACGACGAGGCGGACGAACTGCTCGTCGTCGACACCATGCGCGAGCGCAAGGCCGCCATGGAGGCGCACGCCGACGCGTTCCTCGCGCTGCCCGGCGGCATCGGGACTGCCGAGGAGTTCTTCGAGGTGTGGACCGCGCGCGTCCTCGCCATGCACGCGAAGCCGGTCGTGCTGCTCGACGTCGACGACCACTACAAGGGACTCGCCGACTGGCTGACCGGGTTGCGGGACAAGGGTTTCGTGTCCGACTTCGCCATGCGGTCCCTGGTCGTGACGAACGACGTGTCAGCCGCTCTGGACGCGTGCGCCGCCTGACGCGAAACACCCCGAGGGGACTCCTCGGGGTGTCTCTGAGCCTTCCGGCTGTCAGGTGCTACAGACCCGAAGTCCACGCACCTGTCCGCAGTGTGCTGCGAGTGCTGAGCTCGTGTCAAGCGACCGGAACGCCGCGCGACAACACCCGCAACGCGCGTTCAGCGCGTCTCGCGATCCACCGGTCGTGCTCGTAGACGCGCACGCTGAAACCAGTGCTGACGTGCCCGGACGCAAAGTTCTCCACGCCGAGTCGGGCGCGTAGCCGGGCGGCCGTCCTGCCCTTCAACGAATCGTGGCTGGCGAGTCCGTTGTCGGCCTTGAACCCGAACGCGACGGCGCCGGTGAGCACGTCGACCAGCTGGAGCCCCTCGGTCGCACCGGAGTCGACCTGCACGACCGACACCACGGCGAGCCGCCGCAGGCGGGCGTTGCAGTCCCGGCGAACGGTGTTCTCGAACGACCGGTTGTTCGGCGCCGAGTAGTGGTCCGCGAGCACCGACACGAGTTCGTGCGGGCGGACGCTGCCGTGCAGCAGCTGGGTGGCCAGCTTCTCGTACGCCTGGAAGGAATCCCCGAACCGCTCGACGGGGTCGGCGACGCTCCGGTCGGCGACGAAGCACGAGTAGATGGCGTCCGAGTCGAGCAGCAGGTCGATCAAGTCGGCCATCGCCTGACGGTTCCTGGTGGTCAGTCCGGCCCACTTGAACTCGTCGTGGTACCCGTGCGCCTTCCGGAGCTTCTTCACCTCCTTGAGGAGGTCGGCGTGGTTCGCGACACGAAGCAGTCCCACCGCGAAGAACCTGTCACTCGAGATGGCGCCGGCCTCGTCGAAGAAGGCGACCGAGGTCGGGTGATCCGGGTGAAGCGCGTGCGGCTGTTCGTGCGCGGGTGGGAAGGAGCCCACTGCGCCTGTCTTCCTCTCTGCCTCGTCGCTACCCGGCGTCGCCGGCAAGGCGTACGCGCTTGCCCGCCTCGGAGTCGGGATCGGCCAATGCCTCGATCACCGCGTGCCCGTACTCCTTGATGCCGCCGATCGAGAACTTCCCGGTGGGGGTGATCTTGCCGGCTATCCCTTCCCAGGGACTGATGGGCTGACCGTGCTCGTTTCGCGCCGAGCGGTCCCAGCAGATCTGGGAGATGAGCTTCTGCACGTCCTCCGACGTGATCTGCTCCGTGGACGCCGACCGCGGTGGGTTGGGCAACGTCTGGTGTGCCAGCACACCGAGTCCGGCCATGATCACCGGAGCGCTCACCACCGTCTCGTTGCGACGGTTGAACTCCGGGATGAGCATCTCCAGCAACGGTTTCCACACGTCGAGCACGTGCTTGAGCAAGACGGACTCGTCAATGCCCTGGAGCTTCTCGCCGATCGGCTTCGAGCCGAGGCCGAGCCCGGTCCGGCCGATGAGCGTGGTCACGACCGCCGAGCGCAGAGCGCTGATCGTCACCAGCTCCGTGCTGTTCTGCCCCAGCTGCCGTCCGGTCTGCATGACCCGGTTCTTCAGGACCGGCGAGCGTTCCTCGAGCTCGCGGGCGATGCGGGTCGCCACGTCGGAGCTGTCCATGCTGATGCCGACGGCGACGTTCGGACGCACGCCGAGCAGGTTGAAGTCGTGGAAGATCTGGCGAGCCCAGGACACCGACCTGCCGTGGGAGATCGTGACCGCGACCTTGGCGTTGTTGATCTCCGGTTCGCGGGCCGCCGCCCACGCCCAGGCCATGCGCTGAGTCTCGCCGTCGGTGTTGACGAGGAAGTCCCCAGGGCTCAACAGGAACGCGACACCGTTGCCGTCGGGGAGCTTGAAGAGCTCGACGGAGTCCTCCCGGAACAGCTGCATCGTGGGGGTGTCCCACAATTCGCGTTCACGGCGGAATCCTTCCAAGATGTACTGGCCGTAGGCGATGACGTTCGACTTCTTGGCGCCGGTGACGCTGCGCTGCACCTTGCCCCGCACCTGTTGCGCCATGCGCTTGCGCGCGTCGCTCGCGGTGATCTTGGGGTTTTCCAGGTCGGTCGGATCGAGCACGGCCTGCACCAGTGACGCGACCTTCATCGCCGTCTGGAGCTTGTGATCGTCAACCGGGACGCAGGGCAGGAGCACACCCTCGCCCCAGGGGATCTCACTGCTCGGACGGATCGTAGCCATTGGCGCATCATGGTCAACTGCCTCGAGGTTGTCAAACTAATCCTCGAGGGTGAATCCGGCCTTTACCTTCTCGCCTCGAGGTCAATGATCAACTACCTCGAGGAAACTTGGGTGGTGGCGGGGATCACTGTGCTGACGGCAAGGCTAGAGGGTCAGTGAACGCGTGCGTCGCCCAGCCCCTTGGCCTGCGCGGCGCGTTCGGCTTCCGGTTCGAGCTTCTTCAGGTTCAGCTTCCGGTACGGCGTGACGGTGACGTCGAGCCGTTTGCCGGACGTCCTGGCCTGCCACGAGCCGACGATCTCACCGTCGACCAGCACGCCGCCGCGCCTGCCCAGCACCCGGAAGACGTCCTTCTGCTGTCCCTTGTCCGGCAGCAGGAGGTCCCGGTCGCGCGCCTGCAGGTACGGGTCGGTCGGCGGGAGCAGCCGGACGAAGTTCGGCTTCTCGTCCGAGATCTCGACGTCCTCGGGCAGCCACGCCTTGCGCCCCTCGACGGTGACTTCCCTGAGCGCGGGCCAGTTCGTCTTGACCTCCTTGGCCGTCGTGCCGAAGTAGGAGGCCACTTCGGACGGTCCGGCCGGGCCGTGCAGCCGCAGGTACTTCTCGACCAGGTCGCCGAAGTCGCCCGTTTTCGCAGGCACGCCAGGCCATTTCGGGATGCGCTCGAACGTGATCGTCTTCTCCCCGGTGACGATCCGCAGCCCGGCGGGCAGCGCGGCGAGCCGGAAGATCGGGTCGCTGACGTGGTGGGTGTCGCAGCCGCGGCACCACTCGACCGTCTGCTCCGGAGCCTTCGGGGTGAGCGCGGTGCTGATCTCGCCCTTGGTCATCGGCTTCGTCACGATGGCGCGCATGGCCTTCGCGGTCTGTCGCAACGCGTCCACCGCGGTGTCGACCTTCGGCCTGCTCATGCGGGCCAGCGCGTCCGCGTCGCTCCACGGCCACAACGCCTTCGCGAGTGCGGGGAGCTCCGCCGGCCGGTGCAGGTGCGGCGCACCGCGGACGGTCCACGTGACGGTGAAGCCGCTCGCGTCCGGATCGTCGAGCCTGGCGGACAGGCTGAGCGCCGCCGAGCCGGCGGTGTTGTCCTGGACACCCAGGTCGAACACCCTCAGCTCGGCGGCGCTGGTCACCCGCCGGTCCAGCTCGTGCGCGTGGATCCGGTGAGCCAGGACCTGGTGCCTAGTCAGATCAGGCATGCACCAGATTCTGGCACCGGACCCTGACACCCGCTGTCAGGTTCAGCAGTTGGTCTCGGCGTCGTCCTGCAGCTGCACGCGGTCGACCACGTTGTTGGACACGTTGAACTTGTACTGCGCGTCGTGGTTCAGCGGCGCGTCCGCGACCCAGATCCACGGGAACACGTGGTGCGGCCTGGCGTCCGGGTACGCCTTGCGCACCTCGTCGAGAGTGGAGCCTTCGTGGATGCCCCGCGTCGTCGTCATCTCGGTGGTGCTGTTGATCAGGACGACTCCGTGGTCCTTCTGCACGGTGACCGTCGTGTTGGGCTGGCGCGGCCCTTCGGACGGGACCAGCTCGTAGTACTCGCAGGTGAAGAACGAGCCGACGTGCCGCAGCAGCCCGGTCTCCTCCGCCTGCTGCGCGTTCATGCCGAGCAGCAGGTTCTCGTAGCCGAAGGAGTGCAGGACCTTCGGGAACACCTCGACGTCAGCCGGTGCGGCGGACGCTGCCGGCGCGATGGTGGCCACCAGGCCCGCGGTGACAGCGGCGATTGCGATTGCGAACTTCTTCATGATGGAACTCTCCCCCCCAGGAGATCTTCGGAAAGTCTGCGATACGCGGAGATCAGAACGCGCAGACGGTCTCGTTGAGCGACAGGTGGATCTGCCAGACGCCGTGCTGCTTGGACGCGTCGAACTCGTAGTGCGCACGAGGGTTGAGCGGCGCCGGGGCGTCCTGCTTCCAGCTGTGCTGCGGGTTCTGCGTCGCGTTCGGGTAGGCCGTGAGCAGCTCGTCGAACGTCGATCCCTTGCCGATGCCGCGCGTGGTCTTCATCGGGTAGGTGCCGTTGATCTTCTCGACACCGTTCTCCTTGGACACGAACACGACGGTCATCGGGTCGCGGGCGCCCTCGGACTGCTTGAGCGTGTAGACGGCGCATTCGTCGTCGCTGGCGGACGGCTGGTTGAGCAGACCCGTCGCGACCGCCTGCTCACCGGACATGCCGAGCAGGAGGTTCTTGTAGCCGAACGAGTGCAGCAACTGCGGTGCACCGGTCGAGGGCTCGTCGGCGGACGCGATCGGTGCGGTGGTGGCGACCAGACCGGCGACAGCGGTGGCCATGAGTGCGAGCGTGAGCTTGCGCATTTCGGTGTTCCCCCAAGTACTTCGGACCGCCTCCCCTTGGCGGTCGTACGTGAACAACACGCACGACCGCCAAGGGGGGTTGCCCTCAGTTGCGGGGAATTTTCAGACTGGACGCCCCGAAGGTGACCGATGACCCGAACGTGCTCTGGGTCAGGTACCTCGGGTCGACCGTGTCGACCACGAGCACCAGCCTGTTTCCGCGTGCCACGTCCCACAGCGTCGGTTCCAGCGGGATGTCGAGGTTCCGCGTGATGCCGGCACCGGTGACCGTGAACGGCTTGTGCGTCACCAGCGCGCCGAGCCCGAGCGGCCCGACCTCGTACAGGTACGCGAAGAGCGAGGTCTTCTCCGCGCTCGGCGTCACGCTGACCTGCAGGCGTGGCGTGCCCGCGATGGTCGCGCCGTTCGGGTAGCTCGGCCCGTTCCACACGGCCGCCACGTTGCGGTCGACGAACGGCAGGGCCACCCCGGTCGGGATGTTGAAGAACCCCTGCATCGCGCCGCTCAGCAGCACCGTGCCGCTGTCCGCGACGGTCGGCCAGCCCGCGAAGATCCGCTTGCCGTCGAGCGCCACGGTGTCACCCGCTGGTGCGGGCCACGACGGGTACGAACGCCACGCGCCGCCGTTGTTCGGCTTGAGCCGGACCGGCTGTTCGGCGTCGATGCCGTTGCTCTCGCCCTTCACGTACCGGTTGAACCAGCGTCCGGTGGACTCCCAGATGTCGTTCGGGAGACCGGCCGCGCCGAACAGCTCCGCCGTGGCGTGATCACCGGGGGAGAGCATGAGGCGCTTCGGCCCGGTGAGCTGGCCGTAGAAGTCCGCGACCTGGCCGGGCGCGAAGATGCCGTCGTTCCAGGCGTTGCCGAGCAGGACGGCGGTGCCGTTGGCGTTGATCTGGGCGACCTTCGACGCGGCCGACCGGCCCGCCGAGATCGGGACGACCTCGTGGAACCGGCCCGCGTTGTAGGCGGCCTTGGCCTCCTTCAGCACCGGGCCGGGTCGTCCGGTGAGGTCGGCCGCGGTCAGCAGGACCTCGACGGCCTGCTTGTTGACGGTCTCGTTGGGGTAGAGCGACCTGGCCAGGTCGGTCCACGTGCTCAGCGCGGCGACGGCCTTGACCCTCGGGTCGGCCGCCGCGGACAGCAGGGCCTGTCCCGCGCCGTACGAGATGCCGGCGACGCCGACCTTCGTGCCGTCGGCGTGGGCGTTCGCGACGGCCCAGTCGATGACCTTGCTGACGTCGCCGACGGTGTCCGGGCCCGCGATGTCGATCTCGCCGCCGGAGTCCCAGAAGCCGCGGCTGGTGTAGCTCACCACGACGTAGCCGGACTCCTTGGCGAGCTTCGCGGCCGCGCCGACGTACTCGATGTTGTTGATCGCCCAGCTGGAAGGCATCACGAGCAGCGGGAAGGGTCCGCTGCCCCAGCCGGTCGGTTCGATGACGAAACCCTTGATCGGGGCTCCGCCGACGCCGGCGATGGTCTGGTAGCTCGCTTTGTGGCCCGGAGCAGCGATCGCGGCCGGGGTGATGAACAGGGAGGTCAGGAAAACTGCCGTGAGAACAAGTGATCGTCGCACTCTGGTCCTCCTTGACCATGACGTAGATCACACAGGGTTGTTACTGGTGAGTAAACAGAGACTTACTCGCCGGTAGCAACGAGGTGTGACCCAGCTCACTGTTTACGCTGGATGCTGTGAAACGATTCCGCGTGGCTGAGCTGGCACTCGACCGAGTGCTGGTAATGGCGCAGGTAGACACGGTGGACGAGGCGTTGCGCGCGGTGGCGGACGGTGCCGATCTGATCGAGTTCGACGGCTCGCTGGAGCTCCAGGAAGACTCGTCGGCGTGGGAAGCCGTGACCGTTCCGCCCGGTGGCCCGGACGAGATGCTGGCCTTCGCGTCGCTGGCGGCGTGGGGTGGTGCGCGGGTGCTCCGGACACCGGACGTCCGGCTGACGAGGAAGGTGGTCGAGATGGTCGCCAGCATCGCTGGCACCCGGCCGCCCGCGCGGGCCGTGCGGGCGCTGGCCTGATGCTGCCTTCGGTCGAACGCTGGTTCGCGTCGCACACGTGGCAGCAGCCGTCGTGGTCCGTCGAGGAGCTCGTCGCGCTGAAACGCGGGCGCACGGTTTCCGTGGTATTGCCCGCGTTGAACGAAGAGGCCACTGTCGGCGACGTCGTCTCCGTGGTAAAGCCGTTCGTCGGGTCGCTTGTGGACGAACTGGTGGTGATGGACTCCGGTTCGGTGGACGAGACCGTGGTTCGCGCGCGGGCAGCCGGTGCTCGTGTCGTGCTGCGCACGGACGTGCTGCCGTGGCTGGAACCGTTGCCCGGCAAGGGAGAGGTGCTGTGGCGCTCGCTCGCCGCGACCTCGGGCGACCTGATCGTCTTCCTCGACTCGGACCTGGTGGACCCGGACCCCGCGTTCGTGCCCGCCCTGCTCGGCCCGCTGCTGACCGGTGACGTCCACCTCGTGAAGGGCTTCTACCGCAGGCCGTTGCGGCTGGAGAGCTCCGGTGGCGGACGCGTCACCGAGCTGGTCGCGCGCCCGCTGCTGAACACGCTGCGCCCGGAGCTCTCCGGTGTCGTGCAACCGCTCGGCGGCGAGTACGCGGCGACCCGGTCGTTCCTCGAATCCGTTCCGTTCGCCGCGGGTTACGGCGTGGAGATCGGGCTGCTGCTCGACGCGCACCGCCGGTACGGGCTTTCCGGGCTGGCGCAGGTGAACCTCGGCGTGCGCAAGCACCGCAACCGGTCGCTGCTCCAGCTCGGCGTGATGTCATCGCAGATCATGGGCACCGCTCTCGCCCGCTGCGGCGTCGCCGTGTCACCCGGCCCGCTGACCCAGTTCGTCCAGGTCAGTGACGAGTGGCTGCCCGACTCGACGGACGTCCTCGTCGCCGACCGGCCCCCGATGATGCACGTGGTCGAACAGCCGTAGCTGCTCCATCCGGTGCGTCACGACGACCGCGGTTCCCCGGCAGTTGGCGAGGATTCGTTCGAGCACGGCGTCCGCTTGCTTCGGATCGAGTCCTTCGGTGGGTTCGTCGAGCAGCATCACTTCCGGGTCGGCGAGCACGGTGCGCGCGAGGATCAGGCGTTGGCGCTGACCGCCGGAGATCTGCTCGCCGCGTTCGCCGACCCTGGTGTCCCAGTCGAGGTCGAGCTCGACGATCTCGGCGGCGCGGTCCAGTTCCTCCTGTGTCGCGTCGGGTTTGGCGAGCAGTACGTTCGCGCGGACGGTCGTGTTGAAGACGTGCGCGTCTGCCAGGGCGCCGCGGCACGGCTCCAGCTGCCTGGCGATCGCGTTGAGCATCGTCGTCTTGCCCGCGCCGGTGGGTCCGACTATCGCGATCCTGCCCGCGAGCGGCACCGCTGTTGCTGAGTTGATCTTGCCTGCAAGATGCACTCGCGGCCCGGAATTGTCGGTGCCGGCTGAGATGATTGGAGTGGGGAGCTCGTCTCTCCCCCACCCCACCGCGGGGTCCCCGAGGGGGGACGCCTGCGCGAGCGTTGTCAGCGGGAGTGTCACCTCGAAGGCCGCGATCGCGCCCAGCACCAGCCACGCGGGGTCGCCCTGGGTCAGCATCAGGAGTGCGGTGCCGAACTGGACGAGTATCGCCAGCGCGGTCAGGTCGGCGGTGCGTTCCTTGCTCGCCAAGGTCTTCGCGATGCGGCCGGCCTTGGCGAGCTCGTCGTCGAGCAGGTCGAACGCGACCAGTTCTTCGCGGCCGTGCACGAGGAACACCGCGTGGTCGGCCAGCCGCGCGCGCAGTGGTGCGCATGTGCTGAGTCGCCTCCTCGCCAGTGCGGCCGAGACGAGGGGGAGTGCGACACCGGTGAGCAGCAGGCCGATGGTGAGCGGCCAGGAGGTCGCCACGGCGATCGCCACCAGGCTCACCAGGCCAGCCACGGAGGCCGGGATCAGGCAGCGCAGCAGCACGTCCAGCTTCTTGTCCACATCGGACACGAGTTGGGTGAGCGCGTCGCCGGACGGGATGTTCTTGCGGCGCAGCAACGAGTCGTACACGCGGCCGCGCAGCTCGACGGCGTGCCGGAGCACGGCGCTGTGGCCGGTGAGGCGCTCGGCGTAGCGCAGGCCGCCGCGCGCCATGGCCAGCGCGCGCACCGCGACGATCGCCACGGTCAGCGCCGCCATGGGCGGCTGCTCGGCGGCGCGCATGATCAGCCACGTCGCGGTGGCGGTGAGCGCGACACCGGAGAGCTCGGCGAGCGCGCCGACGACGACGGCGAGCCCGATTCTCGTGGCGCCGACCCTCATGCCGCCGCCTCGATCCGCACCACGCGGTCCACCTCGTCGAGCAGCGCGGGCCGGTGCGCGACCAGCACGGTCGTCCGGCCGCGGAGGAAACCCCGGCAGTCCCGCAACACCTTCGCCTCCGTCTCCGGATCCAGCCTGGCCGTGGGTTCGTCGAGCAGGAACAGGCCCGCGTCCTCCCTGGCCAGGGCACGGTTGAGGGCCACCTGCTGCCGTTCGCCCGACGAGAGGTCCTGGGGGACCACAGTCGGCCGTTGCGGCATCCACGCCACCCGGCGCAACCACTCCGCCTGGTCCACGTCGCGGAGGTCGACGCCGCCGACGAGCACGCGTCCGGAATCCGGACGGACGAACCCGAGCAGCAGCCCGAGCACCGTGCTCTTCCCGGCGCCGCTCGGCCCGACGAGCGCGACCCGTTCGCCCGGTGCGATGCGCAAGGTGAAGTCCCGCAACGACCGCACGGTCACCGACTCGAACACGATCTCCGCGCCGAGCAGGTCCGGTGCCGGGCAACCGGTGTCCGACGGCAGGTCGGGCACCTGGTCCAGCACGGCCTTGCCCTCCGCCGAAGCGTGGAACTGGGCGCCTGCCGCGCGCAGCGGCAGGTAGGCCTCGGGTGCGAGCAACAGCACCAGCAGCGCGGTGTGCAGGGCGACGCCACCGTCCAGCAGGCGCAGCCCCACCGGCACGGCCACCATCGCCACGGACAGCGTTGCGACCAGCTCCAGCACCAGCGCGGAGAGGAACGCCACCCGCAGCGTGCTCATGGTCGCGGACACGTGCTGGTCGGCCAGTTGCCGCACGGTCACCGACTGCGCCTCGGCCCGCCCGAACGCGCGCAGCGTGCCGATTCCCTTGACCACGTCGAGGAAATGGCCGCCCAGTGCGGACAAGGCGTCCAACTGCGTCTTGGTCCGGTCCCGCGTGTGCGCACCCACCAGGGCGGCGAACACCGGCACCAGCGGCAGCGTCACCGCGATCGTCAGCGCCGCCGTCACGTCGGCGAAGGCCAGCCGCACGATCACCGCGACCGGCACCAGCGCGGCCAGCACCATCTGCGGCAGGTAGCCGGCGACGTACGGCTCGACCGCGTCGACGCCGCGAGTCACCAGCGTCGCCACCTCGCCCGCCCGCGAACCTGGCGAGCGGAGGAACCGCATGCGCAGCCGGACTGTCGTGGCCGCGGCCGCGCGCTGACCCAGGTACCGGTTCAGCCAGATCACCCCGGCCCGCGCCGCGACCACGAGTGCGAGCAGCGCGACTCCGCCGTTCCCGGTGAGCACCCGCGCGAGCAGTTCCGCCTGTGCGAGAACGAGTAGCGGGATCGGGATCAGCGCGACGAGATGGCGACGATCGACCACTGCAGGATCACCACCAGCGGCAGGATCGGGATCGCGACCCAGCTGAGCATCGCGAGCGTGTCCGGGTGCGCCATCAGCCCGGCGACCGAGTGCGAGCTGAACGCGATCGGCACGGGCAGCGCGCAGGCGAGCGCGGTGAGCAGGAAAGCAGGCCTGCGACGTGTCTGGAAAGCCCAGCCGTGCAAGGCGAACAGCATCGGCATGACCACGACCCAGATGAACCACGGCGTGCCGGACAGGTGCGCGACGAACAGCCCCCAGCCGCACGACACCATCAACGCGCCCGCGAACACCAGGCCGTGCCACAGTCGCAGTTGGACGGACGCCATGAACAGCACCAGCCCGCCGAGCACCAGCGTGAACACCTGGTGCGCACCGGAGAGCAGTTCCCCTTCCAGGCGCGGGAAAGCGGCGAACAGCACGCCGACCGACGCGACGAGCCACACCTCGTTGCCCAGGAAGAACGGCGTCATCCTGCGCATCGCCTCAGCGCGCCGGACGAACGGCAGCAGCAGGCCCGTCCCGTAGTCGAACCCCGCCAGTGCGAAGTACCCCATGACGAGCACCGTCAGCAGGGCGAGCCAGAGCGTTTCCACGACAATCCCCCTAGAGCGACACGACGAGCGGCGCGATCGGCCGCGGCGTCGTCTCCGGTCCACTTCGGACAGCACGCGCGATGAGCGCCCAGTCGGTGACGGCGAGCAGCAGGAACATCGACGAGAACACGACCAGCGAAGTGGTCATGCTCGCCGCGCTCACGTGCGACACGGCGTCCTCGGTGCGCAGCAACCCGTACACGAGCCACGGCTGCCGCCCGATCTCGCGGAACAACCAGCCGAAGATCGCCGCGCAGAACGGCAGCGGGATGCCGATCACCATGAGGTACAACGGAAAGCGCATTCGGATGACCCAGTCGCGGAACAGCAGCGGCACGGCCGCCCAGCTGGCCAGCAGCAGCGACATGCCGATGAGGATCATGAACCCGAGCGGCACGCCGAGCCACGGCGCCGCGTCCTCCTTGTGCGGCTGGTAGGTCCCGATGATCGGGAACTGCCCGAACCCCGCGCCGATCAGGAACGGCGTCGCCACCGCCGTCACGACGACACCGAGCCGCAGCGAACGGCGGAAGAACTCGACTTCCCCGGTGCACTTGATGAAGTGGTAGGCGCTCACGCCCGTGACGAACACGCCGCCGGTCGTCAGCGCCGCGAAGACGACGTGCGTCAACGCGGTGCCGAACGTCGGATTGGTCAGCAGCGCACCGAAGTCGACCAGCCGCAGCACGCCGTCGCGCTCCTCGTAGCCGACCGGGTGCTGCAGGAAACCGTTGGCCGCCATGATCCAGAACGCCGACGCGTACGCGGTCAGCGCGGTCAGCCAGATCAGTGCGAGGTGCACCCAGCGGTTCAACCGTCCCCAGCCGAAGATCCACAGACCGAGGAACGTGGACTCCAGGAAGAACGCGACCAGCGTCTCCAGTGCCAGCGGCGCGCCGAACACGTCGCCCGCGTAGCTCGCGAGCCCGCTCCAGTTCAGACCGAACTGGAACTCCATCACGACGCCGGTGACGATGCCGAGCGCGTAGTTGATGACGTAGATGCGGCCCCAGAACTTCGTCATCCGTTCGTGCACGGGCGCTCTGGTCAGCGTGAACCTGGTCTGCATCACCACGATCAGCGTCACCAGGCCCAGCGTGAGCAGCACGAACAGGAAGTGGAACGACGTCGTCACGGCGAACTGGAGCCGCGCCAGGTCCAAGGTGTCCATAGGTAGCGACGTTATATGTAGGCTGGCTACGTCAAGCTGTTTTCGGGGCGATATCAGGGATATCTCAGGGCTCCCCGGAGCCCGTTCATCAGTAAGGTCGCTACCTATGAAGCCGGACGCGCTGCGCGGACACCTCGACGCGTTGCTGCTCGCCACGCTCGACGGCAGGCAGCTGCACGGTTACGCGATCATCGAGGCGCTGCAGCAGGGCAGCGGGGGAGTGCTGGACCTGCCGACCGGCACGGTCTACCCGGCACTGCGGCGGCTCGAACGGGCGGGGCACGTCTCCAGCGACTGGAGCACGGTCGGCGGGCGCCAGCGCCGCACGTACCGGCTCACGTCGTCGGGCCAGCGGGCGCTGTCGGCCGAGCGGTCGGCGTGGCGCGAGTTCACCAGCGTGATCGACGGCGTACTCGGGGGTGGCAAGTGGAAGCAGGTGTGATCGACAGATACGTGGCCGATCTCGACGGCAGGCTGCGCGGCCCGCGAGCGGCGAAGGACGACCTGCTGACCGAGACCCGCGACAGCCTGGTCGACGCCGTCGAGGCCCACCTGGAGAGCGGCCTGTCGTCGTCCGCGGCCGAACGCCGTGCGATCGAGGAGTTCGGCCCGGTCGGCACGATCGCGCGGGCCTACCAGGCGGAGCTCGCCGTGTCGGCCGGCACGCGGACGCTGGTGACGATCGCGGTCGTCCTGCCGCTGATGCACGTGATGTGGGAGCTCAACCGCTGGTTCTTCATCGGCGCGTGGGACCCGCACATGGACGCGCCGCCCGCCTGGTACCTGTGGCTCGCGAAGGTCAACGACATGACCGGCATCGTCGCGGCGGGCGTCGCCTTCGCCGCCCTGCTCGTCGGCCGGTACCTGTGCCGGGGCAGGACGCACAGCGCCACGATGGGCAAGCTGGCCAGCGGCCTCGCCCTGTGCTCGGTGGCGGCGGTGATGACCGGCCAGGTCGCGATCATGGCGGCCACCTGGCACGTCGACGTCCGCATGCTGCTGCTGTCCCCGCCGGTGACGATCGCCAGCGCGATCTCCCTGGTGATCCTCATCTGGCTCGGTGTCCTCGCTCGCCGCTGCCTGAGCTGTGCCACGATCGTCAGGTGACCACCGCCCTGATCTACTTGATCATCATGGTGCTCGTGGCGGCCGTGGTGTTCCTGCTCGCCTCGCTGGTGTTCGGCCGAGGCGAGGAACTGGCTCCGCTGCCGCCCGGCGCCTCGCCGACGCGCCTACCGGCCGAGGACATCACGTCCGACGACGTGCGCGTGCTCAAGTTCCAGCAGGTCCTGCGCGGCTACAAGATGAGCGAGGTCGACTGGGTCCTGCTGCGGCTCGCCGACGAGCTGGACACCCTGCGCGCCCGCGTCGCCGAGCTCGAGGACTCCCGCGAGGCCTCCCGTGAGCACAGCTGAGCTGACGCTCTCGGTGGACGTGGCCGCGCCTCCCGCGGCCATCTTCGCGGCCATGACCGACTGGAAGCGGCAGTCCGAGTGGATGCTCGGCACATCCGTGTCCGTTGTGTCGGGGACCGGGTCTTCTGTGGGGTCCGAGTTGGTCGCCGTGACCTACGGGGTCCGGGACCGCATGCGGATCACCCGGTGGGACCCACCGCACGTCGTCTCCGTTCTGCATCTCGGACGAGTGGTGCGCGGCACGGGGGACTTCGCGGTGCGCGGATCCTCGTTCGTGTGGTCAGAGCGGCTTTCCGTGCCGTTCTTCTTTCCCGTGGTGCGGCCGGTGTTCCTGGCCGGGCTGCGGTACTCGTTGAGGCGGTTCGCCCGGTTCGCGGAGGGGTATCGGTGATCGTTCGTTGTCCCTGGGGTGAGTCCACTCCTGACTACATCGCCTACCACGACAACGAGTGGGGCGTGCCGTTGCACGGGGTCGCCGAGTTGTACGAGCGGATGTGCCTCGAGTCGTTCCAGTCCGGGTTGTCGTGGATCACGATCTTGCGGAAGCGGGAGAACTTTCGGCGCGCGTTTGCCGGGTTCGAGCCTGAGGTGGTTGCCGGGTACGGGGATGCCGATGTTGCGCGGCTGCTCGGCGATGCGGGGATTGTGCGGAATCGGGCCAAGATCAATGCTGCTGTGCGCAACGCTCAGGTGATACTGGGGCTTGACGTTGACCTTGATGAGTTGTTGTGGTCGTTTGCGCCATCGTTGCATGTGCGGCCTGTGACCATTGCTGATGTGCCTGCGGTTACCCTCGAGTCCAAGGCTATGGCCAAGGAGTTGAAGCGGCGTGGGTTTACCTTTTTGGGGCCTACCACCTGTTATGCGTTGATGCAGGCCACTGGGATGGTTGATGATCACATCGCTGGCTGTTTTCGGGCGCAGGGTTGAGGTTTCTGGTGTGGGGTGGCAAGGCTGCGCCTGATCAGCGAGGACCTCCCCACCCTGGCCCTTCGGATGCTTGGGATCATTCGGCCGCCGGTTTGGGCTCGGGGGCCGCGCCCGTTGGGCAGTGCGGGGGTTGGCAGTGCGGCGGGCGCTCCTTTCTTTTGGCATCTGCCGGTTTGGTCGGTGCTCCCTTGGTACCTGCCGGTTTTCGCTGTGCTCTCTTGGCACCTGCCGGTTGGGTGGGTGCTCGCTTGATGCCCGCTGTTTGGGCCGTGCTCCCTAGTAGGTCTTCGTCAGGTTGGCAGGTCAGGGGTCGTGAGTGATTAGGAGGCCTATGGCACGCCTAATCACTCACGAGCTTTGACCTGCTGCGATTGATGATGGCGCCCGCTGTGCTCGTGTCGGTGGGGGTGTGGCGGGCCTTGGAATCTGCGGGGTTTGAGGGGTGGCGTTGCTGCGGGCCGGGGATTGTCGGTGCTGGCTGGGAGCATGATTTCGGGGAGTTCTCACGTGCGGGGGACGCCTGCGCGAGGCTGCGACGACACCGGCACCTCGACACGCCCACGTCGTCGGCGAATCCGTGCGTGTTGCTCGAAGTCGGAGCGCCCCGAACAGCGGAGAACCCCGGCGGCAATTGCCAACCGGGGCTCTCCGCACACCGCGATCAGGCCAAGAGGCCGATCAGCGGCCGATGAACTTGGGGCGGCGCTTCGCCACGAACGCCTCCACCGCCTCGCGGTGGTCCTCTGTGCGCCCGGCGTCCGCCTGGGTGCGGGCCTCGGCGTCCAGCGCGTCCTCGAGGGTGCCGTCAGCGGCGGCGGCCAGCGCTTCCTTGATCTTGGCGTAGGCGGTGGTCGGACCGGCTGCCAGCCGGGACGCCAGTGCGTGGGCCGTGGAGAGGAGCTCCTCGTCGGGCACGACCTGGTTGACCATGCCCACGCGCAGGGCTTCCTCGGCACCCACCGGCTGCGCCAGCAGCATCATCTCCATGGCGCGGCCGTGGCCGATCAGGCGCGGCAGCGTCCACGAGGCGCCGGAGTCCGCGGTCAGGCCCACGTTGGCGAAAGCCATCAGGAACTTGGCGGACGCGCCCGCGATGCGCAGGTCGCTGGCGTAGGCCAGGGAAGCGCCCGCGCCCGCGGCGGAGCCGTTGACGGCTGCGATCACCGGCTTCGGCATGCCGATCAGGGCGCGGACCATCGGGTTGTAATGCACCTCAACGGTGTTCAGCGGGGACGGGTCGCCCGCCTCGAGCAGTGCGATGTGTTCCTTGAGGTCCTGGCCCGCGCAGAACGCCCTGCCCGCGCCGGTCAGCACCACGGCGCGCACCGACGGGTCCGCCGAAGCGTCCTGCAGTGCTGCCAGGAACTGCTCCTTCAGCGCGATGGTGAACGCGTTGAACGAGTCCGGGCGGTTGAACGTGAGCGTGCGAACACCGTCAGCGTCCTCGATGAGCAGTTCAGGCACGGGGTGGACCTCCATCAAGCTGTCGAAACGTCGCGGATCGGTCGGTCAAGGCACTCGTCGACGAATCTCGTCACCGCCGGTGCGAGTCTGCGGGTGTGCTCGTCGAAGAACACCGCTGCCGCGTGGCCCGGCCAGCCGTCCGGCAACAGTTCAGCAGGCAAACCCGGATCGCGGAACAGGAACTTGCGCCACGCGTGCAGCAGGCGCTGTGACGCCGCGAACGCGTCCGGTGGTGCTGATCCGTCCACAACAGACACGGCTGGTTCCCAGGTCGCGACGAACTGCGCGTAGTCCTCGCCGAGAGAGTCCAGGTCCCAGGCCCGCGCGGCCAGCTCGGTGTCCTTGCCGTCGTGTGAACCGTGAAAAGTTCGTGCCGCCACTTCTTCGGCGGCGAGCACGTCCGGCAGTTCCGGCGACGGGCGGGGTGCGATCCACGTCACTGGGCCCAGTGCTCCGTACCCCAGCAGTTGTAGGGAGGACGTGAGGTGGTCGCGCGAGTCGCGCGCCGGCATCTCCTCGAGCACCACGACGTGCCAGCGACCGTCCCAGGTGGACGGCAGAGTGCGGTAGATGCGTGCCGCCGCCTCGTCCAACCTGCGTTCTCCGCGCGGAGTCATGGCGTATCCGGGGCCGCCCGCGAGTCGCACCGGGTGCAGCCAGCCCTGCCGCACCGTTCTCGACACCGCGGTGCGCACAGCGGGCGCCGCGAAGTCCAGCGGTTCGAGCAGACGGACGAGGGCGGCGATCGTCGCGGCACCCCCGCGCTCGCGCAGGTGGCCTCCGTAGACGTCGAACAGGGCGGAACGGGCTCGCACGACCGCCAAGTGTGTCATGGCCTGAGTCACTTCGCGGGACATTGGTCACGACGAGGTGACAAGAGACATTCGCGACGAAAGCGTTAGGACACCGGGAATCCCGGCCATGAGCAGCGACGAAACAAGATCGTTTTCTCACGGAGGAACTCGCCGAAAGATCGGTTCGGTTTCGCTGCTGAGTCGCGATAGGGGAGAATGGCGTCGGTCCGGCCTGGCCGGGCGGGGAAGATGTTGACGGAGGGAGCACGCGATGGCGGCCATGAAGCCCCGGACCGGCGACGGTCCCCTCGAGGTCACCAAGGAGGGACGCGGCATTGTCATGCGCGTGCCGCTCGAGGGTGGTGGGCGCCTTGTCGTCGAGATGTCGGCAGACGAGGCCAGCGCTCTGGGCGACGCGTTGAAGGCCGCCGCCGGCTGAGGCCTCCCAGCTGAGCACGAGCCCCGGTTTCCACAGTGGAGACCGGGGCATCGCTTCGTTGGCGGACCTCGTAACGCAGAATGTGACCCGATTGAAGTGTTACGCAGTGAAACGCCTTCGAAGGAGGCCGCCGTGCGCACGCCGGTACCCACCGTGCCCACCAAGCTCGTGGACGTGGAGGTTGCTTCCGCCCCGCGCGACGGCGTCACTCGGGTGGTGCTAGCCGCCACCGGCCCCGAACTCGGTCCGGGCGCGCAGTCCGCCGACCTGACCGGCGTCACCGGCAAAGCCGGGGAGACCGTGCGGCAGGCGGACCCCGATCTGTGGGTGCTCGGCATCGGTGCCGGCACCATCGGCGACTGGAAGATCGCTGGTGCGAGCCTCGTGCGAGCGCTCACCGGCGACACCGCGCCCAAGACCGCGGACGTCCTGCTGACCGACATCGACGCCGACGCGCTGCGCGCTTTCGTGCTCGGTGCCGCGCTCGGCGGCTACCGGTTCCGCGTGACCGGTGAGGACGCCAAGCCCCAGGTGCGCACGCTGCGTCTCGTCGTCGCGGACCAGGGCATCGAGGACGTGCTCGCCGCGTCCGCGCTGAAGGCCCACGCGCTCGCGACGGCCACCGCGCTGACCCGCGACCTCGCGAACACGCCGTCCAACGTCAAGGACCCCAAGTGGCTCGCGTCGACCGGCGCGAAGCTCGCCGAGAAGGTGACGGGCGTCACGGCCGTCGTGCGCGACGAGAAGTGGCTGGCCGAGCAGGGCTTCGGCGGTGTGCTCGCGGTCGGCGGCGGATCCAGCCGCCCGCCCAGGTTCCTCGAGCTGAGCTGGAACGCGTCGGCGAAGAACGTGCCGCACGTCGTGCTGGTCGGCAAGGGCATCACGTTCGACACCGGCGGCATCTCGGTGAAGCCCGCCGACGGCATGCACCTCATGCGCACGGACATGGCCGGTGGCGCCGCTGTGATCTCCGCGCTGATGGCCATCGCGCGCCGCGGCCTGCCGGTCCGGGTGACCACCCTGGTGCCGTGCGCCGAGAACCACGTCTCCGGCACCGCCTACCGCCCCGGTGACGTCGTGCGCCACTACGGCGGCGCGACGACCGAGGTCGTGAACACCGACGCCGAGGGCCGCATGGTCCTGGCCGACGCCATGGCGTACGCGGTGACGAAGCTGTCGCCGGACCTGCTGGTGGACGTCGCCACGCTGACCGGCGCCATGAAGGTCACGCTCGGCCTGCGCACCGGCGGCCTGTTCACCAACACGGACTCGCTGGCGACCGACGTGATCGCCGCGGGTGAGCGCGCCGGCGAGCGCTGGTGGCGGATGCCGCTGCTGGAGGAGCACGCGGACGCCGTCCACAGCGAGATCGCGGACTACCGCCAGTGCCCGCCGGGACCGGGCGGCATCACCGCCGCGCTGTTCCTGGAGAAGTTCGCGGGCGGCCTGCCGTGGGTGCACCTGGACATCGCGGGCCCGGCGCGTTCGGAGAAGAACTACGACGAGGTCGTGCCCGGCGCCACCGGCTTCGGCGCCCGCACGCTCGTCGAACTCGTCGAGGACTACGCGCGCAAGGCGTAGTCGCGGAAGTTCCGGACGGCCGGCGGCAGCGGGTGGTCCCTGCGCCACGCGAGGCCGAACCGCCTGCTCGTCCGGGGCGTCAGCGGTAGCTCGACGAGCCCCTGCGGCGGTGTCAGCTCGGCGTGCGTCAGCAGCGCCACGCCGAGCCCCGCCGCGACGAGGCCGCGCACCGTCTCGATCTCCTGGCTCTCGAACGCGATCTTCGGCGTGAACCCCGCTCGCGCGCACAGCTCGTCGTGGATCTGGCGCAGGCCGTAGCCGTGCTCCAGCACGATGAAGTCGTCCCCGGCGAGCTCCTCGAGCCGCACCTGGGTGCTTCCCGCCAGCCGGTGCGTCGACGGGACGATCACGATCAGCTCCTGCTCGAACACCACCCGGCTCTCGAACTCATCGCCCTCCGGCGGTGGCGCGACGAGCGCCAGGTCGACCTCGCCTCGGGCGAGCAGCTCCGTGACGGCCTGGCGGGAGTTCTGGACGAGCCCGAAGCGGACGTGCGGGTGCTCCTGGCGGAAGCCGCGCACCAGCTCGGGGACCACCGAGCGGCCCAGCATGTGCAGGAACCCGAGCACGACGCGTCCCCGTTCCGGGTCCACCTCCTCCTCGACCTGCCGCAGGCCGGCTTCGAGCGCGTTCATCGACCGCTCGGCGGCTTCGGCGAGCAGCTTGCCCGCTCGGGTGAGGCGGATCCGGCGGCCGTCCCTGACGAGGATCGGCGTGCCCAGCTCCTCGCTGAGATCGGTCAGCCAGCGGCTCGCGGTGGGCTGCGGAACTCCGGCTCGTTCCGCGGCGCGGGTCAGGTGTTCGTCCTGGGCGAGCGCGCCGAGTACGGCCAATTTGGGTGCCAAAGTCGCGGAATTGTCGGTGTCAGCTGGGAGAATGGAATCAGGGGACCCCCTGGGCGGGGACTCTTGCGTGAGCTTGGGCGATTCACTCATGGATTGATTGTGCCGCCTGGCCGTATTGGACGTATGGCTTAGCGTCGAAGTGTGTCCACCAGGTTGACCGTGTCCGTTGCCGCGGCCGGGCTCGCGAGCTTCGCGTTGCTGTACGCGCCGCAGCCCGTGCTGCCCCAGATCGCTGCCGAGTACGGGCTGGAACCGGGTGGCGCTTCGCTTGCCGTGAGCGCTGCGACCGGGGCGCTGGCGGTGGTGGTCGTGCCGGTCGCTGCGTTGTCGGAACGGGTCGGGCGGCGGCCGGTGATCCTCGTGTCCGTGCTCGCCGCGGCGGTGCTCGCTCTGCTGCTGCCGTTCGCGCCGGACTACTCGACGTTCCTGGTGCTGCGGGTCCTGCAAGGTGCCGCGGTCGCCGGCGTGCCCGCTGCCGCGATGGCGTTCCTCGCGGACGAGATGCGGGACAACCTCGGCGGCGCCGTCGGCGCGATGATCGCGGGCAACAGCGCGGGCGGGATGCTCGGGCGGCTGCTCGCCGGGACCACCGCCGACTGGCTCGGATGGCGCGGGGCGCTCGGGGCGGCCGCCGTGTTCGGCCTGTTGTGCGCGTGCGTCGTGGCCTTCCTGCTGCCACGGCCTGAATTGGACCGCAGTGGATCGGGCCGCTTGGGTTCGGACCGCTCGGTGTCGCCTCGCGCGGCTCGCCTGGGAATGCTTCGCAGGGGTCCCCGCCCTGGGGGTCCCCCAGATCCAATTATCCCAGGCAGCACCGACAATTCCGGGGGCTCAGGACTGAAAGCGGCGTTATCCGACCCAGCTCTCCTGTGCCTCTACGGCGTGGCGGTGCTGGCGGTCGGCTCGTTCATCTCGCTCTACAACGTGATCGGCTTCCGCCTCGCGGCACTCCCGAGCTGGCTGTCGTCGCTCGTCTTCGTCGTCTACGCGGTGGGTGGCATCGCGTCCGCGACGGCGGGCAGGCTCGCCGACCGCCACGGGCGGGGCCGGGTGCTCCTCGTGTGCCTCGGCATCACGGCGGTGGGCGCACTGGTGACCATCCCGCTGGTCCCGCTCGGCCTGGCGATCTTCACCGGCGGCTTCTTCGCCGCCCACGCCACCGCCAGCGGCTGGGTCGGCAGCCGCGCCCCGCGGCACGCACGCGGCCAGGCGTCCGGGCTCTACCTGTGCGGGTTCTACGTCGGCAGCAGCGTCCTCGGCACCACCGGCAGCGCCGCGTTCGGCGCGTGGGGCTGGACCGGGCTGACCGCGCTCGTCGTGAGCTGGCTCGCGATGGCCGCCGTGCTCGTTCAGAAGTCGAGGGGGATCGACACCGACGACTCCAGCGCCTTGAGGTCCACCCTGCCCAGCCGGGGCAGGTCCAGCGAACCGGACTTCAGGCCCACCGACACGGAGCGGGTGTCGGCGGGGACCTCGACGACCACCGCCGACGGGAACACGCCGCCGTCGTAGCGGACGCCGCGCAGCGGGACGGCCGAGCCGTCCGCGAGGGTCACGGAGATCAGGTCCTTGGTGGCGTACGCGGCCGCGCTGTCGGGGGCGTCGCCGCTCGCGTCCAGCAATATCTCCAGCAGGGCCTTGTCCGGAGCCGACGCGCTGACCATGTCGTACACCGCCAGGGCGTCGGCCTTGACCGGCCTGCGCACGCCCAGCCGCACCCCGTTGACCTTCATGCCGAACTCCTTCGAGCCCACCTGGACCTTCTGGGTCGGCAGGGGCGCACCGGACGTCGCTGCGCGCAGCAGTGCCGCGGGAGGTTTGTCCGTGCGCTTGCCGGACGGGACCTCGACGCGCTGGTCCAGCGACTTCACGCCGATCGAGCTCAGCACCACCGACTCAGGGCCGCCCGACTCGGGGACGGTGTAGACGACGACCACGGAACCGTTGTCCGGCAAGCGATCCGCGGGCAGCACGTGGCGCTTGCCCGGAACCTCCACCGCCAGCTCGGACGGCTGCGGCGCCCAGCCCTGCCAGTTCGTCGAACGGAAACCGTTGTCCGTCTGCAGCAGCTTCTCGACGTGCAGGCGCGCGACGTGCAGGCGGCTGCCCGGCGCAGCCTTCAGCACGCCGTCCGGGGTCGGCCAGCTGTCCGGGTTCGCCCAGCCCGTGCCGCGCACGGACAGCAGGTCGTCGCGCAGCCGGACGTCCAGGTCGCCGAGGCCGAGCTCGGAGTTCGACTTCTTGCCGTCGTCCGGCAGGACCGCGAGGAACTCGGCACCCGCGACCATCTCCGCCGGTGACTTCGGGTCGAACTCGGCGCCGTCGGTGCGGATGAGCGTGCTCTCCGGCGTGCTCCGCGCGCCGGACTGCGGCACCTGTGGCGACTGCACCTCCAGTCGCACGCCATCGCCGGACTGGTCGACCTCCTTCAGCGGCACGGGCACCCAGTCCGGTGTGGGTCCGGTGCCCGGCACCTGGACCGGGCCGCACCACAGCCGGGCGTCGACGTCCAAGGCCGCGCCCGCCGTGCGAGCGAACCAGCACTTCACCGCGGCCGAACCCGCGCGCGCCACGTAGCCGAAGCCGAGCGTGTACGCGAGCTGCGCCTCCGCCTGCGACTGCAGATCGGGCGCGCCGAGCACGGTCTTGCCCTTGATGGTCAGCGTCACGTCGCGCGGCTCGGGTGGTGGCGGCGTTGCGCAGGAAGCCACGAGCAGGCACGCCAGCGCCACCGCCATCCGTCGCACAGGTCGCCCCCAGTAGGTAGATCGTCGCTACTGGTTAAAGGCGAGTATCGCTCGATCGGGTTGCCCCAATCGGGGGTGACTCAGATCACAGTGCGGTACACGTCCACGGTCTGCTTGGCCATCGTCTCCCAGGAAAAGTCCTGGACAGCGCGGGTGCGACCAGCTTCGCCGAACGTCCTGGCGCGCGCCGGGTCCGCGAGCAGTGCGTTGATCGCCACGGCGAGATCGTGTCGATATGTCGACAAATCGTGCTCGTCGTAGTGCACGAGCAGGCCGGTCTCGTCCTGCACGACGACCTCGGGGATGCCGCCGACGTCCGACGCGACGACGGCCGTGCCGCACGCCATCGCCTCCAGGTTCACGATGCCGAGCGGCTCGTAGACCGATGGGCACGCGAACACGGTCGCGTGGCTCAGGATCTGCCGGACCTCGGGCAGCGGCAGCATCTGCTGGATCCAGAAGACACCCGGCCGCACCGCGGACAGCTCCCCGACCGCGAGGCGGGTCTCCTCGGCGATCTCCGGGGTGTCCGGCGCGCCCGCGCACAGCACGATCTGCGCGTCGCGGGAGATCTCGTGCGCCGCGGCGACCAGGTGCCCGACGCCCTTCTGCCTGGTGATCCGGCCGACGAACGCGACGATCGGCCGCGCCGGGTCGATGCCCCGGCTGGTCAGGGCGTCGGTCTCGGTGACGGGCCGGTAGGTCTCCGTGTCGATGCCGTTGCGCACGACGTGCACGCGCGCCGGATCGAGCGCGGGGTAGCAGTCGAGCACGTCCGCGCGCATGCCGTCGCTCACCGCGATGATCGCGTCCGCCGCCTCGTACGCGGTGCGCTCGGCCCACGACGAGATCCGGTAGCCGCCGCCGAGCTGCTCGGCCTTCCACGGCCTGCGCGGCTCCAGCGAGTGCGCGGTGATCACGTGCGGCACGCCGTGCAGGAGTTTGGCCAGGTGCCCGGCCATGTTCGCGTACCAGGTGTGCGAGTGCACGAGCTCAGCATCTGAGACGGCTGAGGCCATGCTGAGGTCGACCGACAGGGTGCTGAGCGCGAAGTTGGCCTCCGCGAGGCCCGGCGCGGGGTCGTGGGTGGTCGCGTCATCGCGCGGACCGCCGAAGCAGTGCACGTCCACCTCGACCAGCTCCCGCAGGTGCGGGACGAGGAATCCGACGTGCACCCCGGCACCGCCGTAGACCTCAGGCGGGTATTCCCGTGTCAACAGTCCTACGCGCACACCCATACGTTAGTTCAGAAGCTGGTCCGTTGGCTGCGACGCAGATAGGGTCACATGCTGTGAAGGGGCAGCCGCACGTTCTCGGAATTGTGCTTGCTGGCGGCGAGGGCAAGCGCCTCTGGCCACTGACGGCCGACCGGGCCAAGCCCGCCGTGCCCTTCGGTGGCAACTACCGGCTGGTCGACTTCGTGCTGTCGAACCTGGTCAACGCCGGCCTGGTGCGTCTGTGCGTGCTCACCCAGTACAAGTCGCACTCGCTCGACAAGCACATCTCGACGACCTGGCGGTTGTCCAATGTGCTCGGTCAGTACGTGACGCCCGTGCCCGCTCAGCAGCGGCTCGGGCCCCGCTGGTACACCGGCAGCGCCGACGCCATCTTCCAGTCGCTGAACCTGGTGCACGACGAGAAGCCGGACCACATCGCGATCTTCGGTGCCGACCACGTGTACCGAATGGACCCGAGCCAGATGATCGACCAGCACGTCGAGTCCGGCGCGTCGGTCACGGTCGCGGGCATCCGGGTGCCGCGGACCGAGGCCAAGGCGTTCGGCTGCATCGACTCGGACGCCGCCGGCAAGATCACCCGGTTCCTCGAGAAGCCGTCCGAGCCGCCGCACGTGCCGGACGACCCCGAGGTCACCTTCGCGTCGATGGGCAACTACGTCTTCACGACCGAGGCCCTGCTCGACGCGCTGCGCTCCGACGCGCTCAACCCCGACTCGGACCACGACATGGGCGGCGACATCATCCCCATGCTCGTCGACCAGGGGGAGGCGCACGTCTACGACTTCAAGGACAACGTCGTGCCGGGCGCGACCGAGCGCGACCAGGGCTACTGGCGTGACGTCGGGACCATCGACGCCTACTACGACGCGCACATGGACCTCGTGTCCGTGCACCCGATCTTCAACCTCTACAACCAGATGTGGCCGATCCGCACCGCGACGCCACCGCTGCCGCCCGCGAAGTTCATCGCGGGAGGGTCGGCGGAGGACTCGATGGTCGGGCCGGGCTCGATCATCTCCGGCAAGATCCACGGCTCGGTGATCTCGTCGGACGTCATCGTCGAGGTCGGGTCCGTCGTGCAGGGGTCCGTGCTGCTGCCCGGTGTGCGCATCGGCAAGGGCGCGGTCGTGCGGCGCGCGATCCTCGACAAGAACGTGCTCGTGCCCGACGGCGCGCTGATCGGCGTCGACCCGGCGACGGACCGGGAGCGCTACACCGTCAGCGCCGGCGGCGTCACCGTGCTCGGCAAGGGCGTCCGCGCCTACTGAACCCGCGTTGCTCGCTCAACCCGCGCTTCAAGGGGTCCCCCGGCAAGGGGATCCCCTTGTTGTAAGTCTTTCACGCAGGACCGACAAGAACGGGTGCTCAGCGCTCGTTGAGGCTGATCAGGTGCGGTGAACGGCCCGTTGACCGCGCGAGTCAGGGCCGCCGCGCGGCGACCAGCAGCCCGTCGCCCAGCGGCAGGATCACCGGCACCAGCCGGTCGTCCTCCCGCACGGACCGGGCGATGTCGCGCATCGCGTTGGTCGACTCGTCCCGCTGCGCCTGGTCGACGACGCGCCCGTGCCACAGCACGTTGTCGAACGCGATCACGCCGCCCGGCCGCAGCATCCGCACCCCGTGCTCGAGGTACTTCGGGTACTCCGGCTTGTGCCCGTCGACGAACACGAGGTCGTAGCCGCCGTCGGTCAGCCGCGGCAGCACGTCCAGCGCGCTGCCCATGATCAGCCTGGTCCGCGACGGCGAGATCCGGGCCCGCGAGAACATCTCGCGCGCCACCCGCTGGTGCTCCGGCTCCACGTCGATGGACGTCAGCACGCCCGAAGCCGGCATGCCGCCGAGCAGGTAGAGGCCGCTCACACCGGCACCCGTTCCCACCTCGACCACGGCCTTGGCCTGCAACGCGGTCGCGAGGAACCGCAGCGCCGCGCCGCCACCCGCGCCGATGGGGACGCACCCCAGCTCCAGGCCGCGGGCCCGTGCGGCCTGCTGCACGTCGTCCTCCGGGAGGTACTGCTCCACGTACTCCCGAAGTGGCGAATCCGGTGTCACAAGGACGGAGGTTACTGCCGACTGTGCCCAAAACGGGTGAACCCGCCGACCGGATTCTCAGCCAGCTCTCAGGCCACTCTCACGATCGTCTAAAGGGAGCACGACAAAGTGACACTCGAGGTTGGAACCAGGCTCAGATCGGGAACACACGGGACCAGATCAGCGTTGAGCCGCTCAAGGGCCGCCGAGGCCCGCTGGAGGTGCCGTAACACCTGATGCGTACACAGTCGAGTTCCGCGGAGGCCGTCGCGCCCATCGAGACGGTCGACTGGACGCCGCCCTCGTGGGACGAGGTCGTGCGCGAGCACGCCGATCGGGTGTACCGGTTGGCGTACCGCCTCACCGGTAACCAGCACGACGCCGAGGACCTCACCCAGGAGACGTTCATCCGGGTGTTCCGCTCGCTCGCGTCCTACAAGCCGGGCACGTTCGAGGGCTGGCTGCACCGCATCACCACGAACCTCTTCCTCGACATGGCGCGCCGCCGTTCGCGGCTGCGCATGGAGGGCCTGCCCGACGACACGGACCGGCTCGAGGGCGACGACCCCACCCCGGAGGAGATCTGGGACAGCACCCACCTGGACCCGGACCTGCAGGCCGCGCTGGACGCGCTGCCCGCCGAGTTCCGCGCCGCCGTGGTGCTGTGTGACGTGGAAGGACTCTCCTACGAGGAGATCGGTGCCACGCTCGGCGTAAAACTGGGTACCGTGAGGAGCAGGATCCACCGGGGCCGCCAGGCCCTTCGCGCCGAACTCGAACGCCGGAGGCAAACTGTGCAGGAGGACTCTGCATGACCGACCTTCGTGGTTGGCGTCTGCCTGAGCAGCACCTTCTGCCGGATGCCGTGGTCGCCTTCGTCGACGGCGAGCTGTCGGCCACCGCGCACCAACGCGTCGCCACGCACATCGCGCGATGCGGCTTCTGCGCCTTCGAGACCTACGCCCAGCAGCAGGCGCGCACCCTCGTGCGCGCCGCGGAAGCGCCCGCCGCTCCCGCTGGGCTCCTCGACCGCCTGGGTGCCATCCCCCAGGAAGTCGACCTGCCCAGCGCGCCCGACGGGCTCGCGCTGGACGAGCACGGCCAGTTCGTCACGATGCAACGCACCGACCGCACCGCGTTCGGCTCAGGGCCGAGGCTCGGCGAGTCACGCCCGCTCGGCAGCCAGGGCTGGTTCAGCGGCCGCCGTGCCCGCCAGGGCGCGGGAGTCGTCGTCTCCGGCCTCATGCTCGGCGCGCTCGCGCTGATCGCACCGGACTCCGACACGCCGGCCGAACCCGCCCGCGTCGCGGGTGACCCGCAGCCCGGCGGCATCCAGCTCGACGGCCGCGCCGCGCTGCTCGGCAACCGCTGACGCCCACTTCACCGGACTTGTAGCAGGCTGAACGAGTGAGTCAGCAGTCGCCCAACGGACAGACGTCCACCCCGGTGTCCGGTGTGGACGACGGCGCCCATCGGCGGCTGGGGCCCCGCCCCATCGACCGGCCCGAGACCGACCCCGTGCTGACCTCCACCTTCGGCCGCCCCGACGGCGTCGAAGGCGCGTTCGCGCGCGGCCCCGAGGTCACGCCGCCTCCCGTCCAGCTCGCGGCCCCGCCGCCCGAGGCGCTGTCGACCGCGTTCGGCCGCCCGCCCTACGGCGACGAGCTGCTCCAGCGACCCCCCGGCGACACGCCGCCGGAACCCGAGGTCGACCCGGTCTTCTGGGCGGGCAAGCCCGCGGGCGACCCGTGGCGCGACCCCGGCGCGGGCGCCGTGATCGGCCCGCCCGCCGTCACCGAGGACACCCCGGCCAAGGAGAAGAAGCCGGCGCCCGGCCCGCAGTTCTCGGTGCCCGAGCTGATCCTCGGCCGCCGCGTGAAGCCGACGTCGATGGCGATCCTGCTGGTCGTCGTGCTGCTGATCGGTGCGGCCGGTGGTCTCGTCGGCTGGCTGGTCGGCCGCGCGGGCAACCCGCTGACCGACGCCGAGGTCACCCTCGCCGAGGTCGCACCCGGCAAGGAACGCCCGGCGGGCTCCGTCTCGGACATCTCCACGCGCGTCACGCCGTCCGTCGTGTCGATCGAGTTCAAGGGCACCAACATCGCGGGCATCGGCTCGGGCGTCGTGATCGACGGCGAGGGCTACGTGCTCACCAACGACCACGTCGTCGCACCGGCCGCGCAGGACACGTCCGCGAAGCTCACCGCCGTCTTCACCGACGGCACCCGCGCGCAGGCCCGCATCGTCGGCCGCGACTCCAAGACCGACCTCGCGGTGATCAAGGTCGAGGTGAAGAACCCGACCGTCCTGCGGTTCGGCAACTCCGACGAGCTCAAGGTCGGTGACACGGTCATCGCCGTCGGCTCGCCGCTGCAGCTGTCCAACACCGTCACCCAGGGCATCGTCTCCGCGCTGCACCGACCCGTGACGGCCGCGGGCGAGAACGGCGGCCCGCAGGTCACCTACGACGCCATCCAGACCGACGCGGCCATCAACCCCGGCAACTCCGGCGGTGCGCTGGTCGACTCGTCCGGGACGCTCGTCGGGATCAACTCGTCGATCCGCACCGAGACCGGCGGTTCCGTCGGACTCGGGTTCGCGATCTCCGGCAACCAGGCCCGCAAGATCGCCGAGGCGCTCATCCGCGAGGGCAAGGTCCGGCACGCGGACATGAACATCAACGTGAAGTCCGTGTCCGCGGAGACGTCCGAGGGCGCTCAGGTGCAGAACGTGCCCGCTGGTGGCGCGGCGGCCGCCGCCGGCATCCAGGAGGGTGACGTGATCACCAAGGTGGGCAACCGGATCGTGCGGAACGCCGCCGAGCTCACCGTCGCCGTCCGCGAACGCGAGATCGGCGAGACCGTGAAGGTCGTGCTGGCCCGGCAGGGGCGCGAGCTGACGGTTGACGTGACTCTCAAGTCCGACTGACAGCTAGGCTGGCATCGTGTTCGACAGCATCGGATGGGTCGAGATCCTCATCATCGTGGTCGCGGGTCTCTTCGTCCTGGGCCCGGAACGGCTGCCGTCCGCGGCGGCATGGCTCGGCAAGACCGTCCGAACGGTGCGTGAGTACGCGACGGGCGCGCGCGAGCAGCTCAAGCAGGAGATGGGGCCCGAGTTCGAACAGCTGCGCAAGCCCCTCGAGGACCTGCGCGAACTGCGGAACTTCGACCCCAAGCGCGCGGTGACCAAGCACCTCTTCGACGACGACTCGTCCTCGAAGCCCAACGGCTACCCCGCCACGCCTTCGACGCCGTCCGCGCCGGAGCAGCGGCCACTCGCGCCCGGCGAGCGTCCGCCCTACGACCCGGACGCGACCTGATCGCAGGCACCTGCGCCCGATTGCCGCGGCGCTGATCCCAGGCGACGTGGCTGAGTTGTCCACAGGCCTCGAGTTGTCCACAGGCTCGGTCTCGCGGGCCCCGAACTGTCGGTGCTCAGTGGGAGAATCAAATCAGGGGTCCCCTGGGCGGGGACCCCTTTCAAGCGTTGACGGGCAGTCTGCTGACCGGCGGTGCGGTGGCTAGCGGCCCGCGGGTGAGACGTTCAGCAGCCGGCCGGACAGACCACGCGACCGCACAGACAGCTTCTGCGCCACGTCGATGAGCACCTGCGCGGCAGCGGAGTCCGGAACGGACGACACGATCGGCGTGCCGGTGTCACCGTTCTCCCGCAGGCGCGGGTCGAGCGGCACCTGGCCGAGCAGCGGCACGTCGGCGCCGATGGCCTTGGACAGCGACTCGGCCACGGCCGCGCCGCCGCCCGTGCCGAAGACCTCCATGCGGCTGCCGTCCGGCAGCTCCAGCCACGACATGTTCTCGATGACGCCCGCGACGCGCTGACGCGTCTGCAGCGCGATCGAGCCCGCGCGCTCGGCGACCTCGGCGGCCGCCTGCTGCGGGGTCGTCACGACCAGGATCTCGGCGTTCGGGACCAGCTGCGCGACGGAGATCGCCACGTCGCCGGTGCCGGGCGGCAGGTCGAGCAGCAGGACGTCCAGGTCGCCCCAGAAGACGTCCGCGAGGAACTGCTGCAGCGCGCGGTGCAGCATCGGGCCGCGCCACACCACCGGGGTGTTGCCGGGGGTGAACATGCCGATCGAGATGACCTTCACGCCCTGCGCCTGCGGCGGCATGATCATCTTCTCGACCTGGGTCGGCTTGCCCGTCGCGCCCAGCATGCGGGGGATCGAGTGGCCGTAGATGTCGGCGTCGACGATGCCGACGGACAGGCCGCGCGCGGCCATCGCCACGGCGAGGTTCACCGTGACCGACGACTTGCCGACGCCGCCCTTGCCGGACGCGACGCAGTACACGCGCGTCAGCGAGCCCGGCTGGGCGAACGGGATGACCGGCTCCTCGACGCCGCCGCGCAGCGACTTGCGCAGCTCGGTGCGCTGGGCGTCGCTCATGACGTCCAGCTCGACCGCCACACCGGTGACGCCGTCGAGCGCCTCGACGGCCGCCGTGACGTCCTTGGTGATCTTGTCGCGCATCGGGCAGCCCGCGACGGTCAGGTAGATCGCGACCGCGACGACCCCGTCCTCGCCGATCGAGACGCTCTTCACCATCCCGAGCTCGGTGATGGGGCGCCTGATCTCGGGGTCCTGGACTCCGGACAGCGCCTTCTGGACGTCGTCGACCGCGGGTAGGGGCTTCACAGCAGCCATGCTACGTCCGGCCCAGTGGCGTTCTACCGACTGGTCACTTTCGTCCACAGGGTCAGGTCGTAGTCGCGCACCTCCTTTCCGTAACATCGACTTCCGTGCCGGATTCGGGTAGTTCCCGTTTGCCCACCCGCGTCGAGCTCGGGGTGTGGCGATCGTTCCTCCGCGCGCATGCAAGGATCACTCGGATCCTCGAGACCGAACTGATTGCTGAGCAGCGCCTTTCGCTCGCGGCCTACGACGTCCTGGTCCAGTTGGCCGAGACACCGGGCATGCGGATGCGCATGACTGAACTCGCCGACGCGGTCCTGTTGTCCCGCTCCGGCGTGACCCGCCTCGTGGACAGACTGGAACGCGCCGGCCTCGTCGGGCGCGAACGCGCCGACGGTGACGGACGCGGCATCGTGGCCGTACTCACACCCCAGGGCATGGATCGCCTCAAGAACGCCTCCGGCACCCACCTCGCGGGTGTCGCTGAGCACTTCGGTGAGAGCTTCGGCCCCGGCGACCTGGAGGCCTTCGGCCGCATGTGCGACCGGCTCGGCGCCGACGAGGAGTTCTCCTGATCAAGGTCGTCGGACTGGTCCACGTGCTCGACGGCCGCCTGCTCGTGGTGCGGTCCCGGCACAAGCGCGCCTTCTACCTGCCCGGCGGCAAGATCGAGCCGGGGGAGACGCTGGAGGACGCGCTGCGCCGCGAGGTGCGTGAGGAGCTCGGCGTCGGCCTCACGAACCCGCGGTGGCTCAAGCGCTACCTCGCACCCGCGTACGGCGAGGGTGAGGGCGCGATGGTCGACATGACCTGCTTCACCGCGGACCTCGACGCCGAGCCTGTGCCGAGCGCCGAGATCGCCGAGATGGCGCTCGTGACGGCCGACGAGTACGCGAACCACCCGGAGACGGCACCCGCGATCCACGAGGTCCTCAACGACCTCGTCATGACCGGACGCGTTTCTCCTTGACCAGGCGGTCCAGCTCGCCCCGGATGAAGTCGCGCGTCGCGACCTCGCCCAGGGCCAGCCGCAGGGCCGCGAGCTCGCGCGCCAGGAACTCGGTGTCGGCCTTCGTCTGAGCCGCGCGTGCCCGGTCCTCCTCGAGCGACACCCGGTCCCGGTCGTCCTGCCGGTTCTGCGCCAGCAGGATCAACGGGGCGGCGTAGGCGGCCTGCGTGGAGAACGCCAGGTTGAGCAGGATGAACGGGTAGGGGTCCCAGCGCAGCGACACCGCGACCAGGTTGAGCGTGATCCAGACGAGCACGAGCAGCGTCTGCCAGAACAGGAACTTGCCGGTCCCCAGGAACCTGGCGAGTCGTTCCGACAGCCTGCCGAACGCCTCGGGGTCGATCGCGAGACGCAGCCGCCGCGGCTCGCGCGGCTGGTCGAGTCTGCGCCGGGGCAGCAGTTCAGGCATGGGTCAGTCCCGTCTCGCGCCAGTCGTCCGGCAGCAGGTGGTCCAGCACGTCGTCCACGGTGACCGCGCCGAGCAGGTGCTCAGTCTCGTCGATCACCGGTGCGCACACCAGGTTGTACGCGGCGAAGTAGCGGGTCACGTCCTCCAGCGAAGCGTCTGGTGAGAGGCTCGCGAGGTCCGTGTCGAGCACGCCGGCGACCAGGTCGAAAGGCGGTTCGCGGAGCAGTCGCTGGATGTGCACGCAGCCGAGGTAGCGGCCGGTGGGCGTCGCGGACGGCGCCCGGCACACGAACACCATCGACGCCAGCGCGGGCGTCAGGTCCGGGTTGCGGACGCGGGCCAGCGCCTCGGCGATCGTCGCGTCCGGGGTCAGGATGATCGGCTCCGGCGTCATCAGGCCGCCCGCCGTGTCGAACGAGTACTTGAGCAGCCGACGGACCGGCTCGGACTCCTCGGGCTCCATCAGGCCCAGCAGGCGGTCCTTGTCCGGCTCCGGCAGCTCGGCGAGCAGGTCGGCCGCGTCGTCCGGGTTCATCGCCTCGAGGATGTCCGCGGCGCGTTCCTCGTGCAGGTGCGCCAGCAGGTCCTTCTGGTCGTCCTCGGACAGCTCCTCGATGACGTCGGCGAGCCGTTCGTCGTCGAGTGCGTCCGCGACCTCGTAGCGGCGCTTGGACGGCAACGCGTGCAGCGTGCTCGCGACGTCCGCCGCGCGCATGCCCTCGAACACGGCGAGCAGCTGCTGCGCACCCTGCGGCTGGCCGGCCAGCTCGTTGACGCTCAGCCCGGTGATGTCCTCCCACCGCCACACCTGCACCGGGCCGCGGCGGCCAAGCCTGCCGGTGCGGACGCGCGCCGCGACGCGGGTCATCCGCCAGTCGCGGGTGCGGGTCGGCTCCATCGCGGCGTCGATGACGATCGCGGTCGAGCCGTCCTCCAGCCTCACGTGGGCGTCCAGCAGCTCACCGACGACCAGCACCTCGTTGGCGCGCTGGTGGAACGCCCGCAGGTTGACCTGCCCGGTCGCGAGCGTCACGGCGTTCGGCTCGACCGACATGACCCGCAGCATCGGCACGAAGATCCGCCGCCGGGTCACCAGCTCGAGGACCATGCCGAGCACCCGCGGCGGCTGCCGGTCGATCCGGAGGCTGATCACCACATCCCGCGCCCTGCCGATGGGTTCTCCGTCCGGGCCGAAGACGGGCAGCCCGGCGAGCTGAGCGACGAAGACCCTGTTCACAGCCACCACGAATCAAGGCTAGATCACGTGCGTGCGGCCCACCGCGCGATCTTCTCCAGCACGTCCTCCGCCTCCGGGTCCTCCTCGAGGCACCAGATCCAGTTCGACACCGCGCGGTGCAACGTCCAGCCGAGCGCCCGTTCCGGATCCAGGTCGCCCGCCGCGCAGATCGCGGCGAACCGGTCGCTCAGCCCGCGTTCGCTGTCGAGCTCGCTGAACCTGTTCCACAGCAGCGGGATCACCGCCCACTCGGGATCACCGGACACCGGCTTCGGGTCGATCATCAGCCACGGCTCGCGGCCGCCGCGCAGCACGTTCTCGTAGTGCAGGTCCTCGTTGACGAGCGTGTCGCCCTGCGACTTCACCAGCTCCTCGCCGATCTCCCGCGCGGCGTCGAGCAACTTCGCGGGCACCGCGGGATGGTCAGCGATCTCCGGCTCGACGCGCCGGACCTCGGCGGGGGCGGGGATGCGGAGCGTGCGGATCAGGCCGCCGACGACGTCGATCGCCTCCTCGATCGGCGCGTCGTGCAGCGAGTAGGAGTGGTCGAGCCGCTCCAGCAGCAACGCGCCGAGCTCGGGATCGTGGTCCAGCAGGCGCACGACACCCTTGCCGTCCCACAGCTTCAGCGCGAGCGCCTCGTGCTCGGTCTCCTCGTCGATCCACGTCAGCTTCAGCACCGCCGGATGCCCGTCGGCCTGGCGCACCGGCAGGACGACCGCGCAGAACCCGTTCATCAGCTCGCCGTCCGGCGTCAGCCGCCAGCGGGCGCAGATCTTCGTCGCGAGCCGCGGCAGCGACGCCACCCACTTCGGGGCTCCCTCGCCGAGCCCTTCGCCGAACCCGTCAGGGACAGTGATCACGCGACCTCCAAGCGGTACACCGACTCCCACTGCGGCGTGGTGTTGAGCCGTGCGGTCCGCAGCGCGAGAGCCGTTTCCTCGTCCGGTTCGGTCAGGCGCGCTGTCGCCGGGGTCTCGAGCAGGTGCGAGTGCGTACTGGGCGACCGAACAGTTACCCTGACCGCCACGCCGTCGGCAAGACCCGGCACCTCTTGTTCTGTGCCACCGACAGCGAGCCAGATCGTGTTCTGCCGCCACAGGGCCCAGACGAGTTTCGGCGGGTGACCGGGGACGGCGACCCAGATCGCGGCGGCCTTGCGGAGGGCGGCGTCGAGCACTTGGGAGATCTCCACCGGTCAAGCCTGCCAGGTGGCTGTGAAAAGCGACTCAGCGAATAGCGGGTGTTGGATACGCGTGCCAGTGTTTGCGCAGCACAGTTACCGGCCGGTACGAGGAGGTACCCAGTGGTCGACCAGCAGCGTCCCCGTCGCTCGTGTCTGGCTGTTCCCGGCTCGAGCCAGAAGATGATCGACAAGGCTCGCACGCTGCCGGCGGACCAGGTGTTCCTCGACCTCGAGGACGCCTGCGCGCCGCTCGCGAAGCCCGACGCGCGCAAGACGATCGTCGCGTCCCTCAACGAGGGCGGGTGGGGCGAGAAGGCCCGCGTCGTCCGCGTGAACGACTGGACGACGGAGTGGACCTACCGCGACGTCACCGAGGTCGTGGAGGGCGCGGGCGCGAACCTCGACTGCATCATGCTGCCGAAGGTTCAGACGCCCGAGCAGATCCACGCGCTCGACCTGTTGATCACCCAGATCGAGAAGACCATGGGCTACGAGGTCGGCAAGATCGGCATCGAGGCCCAGATCGAGAACGCGCTCGGCCTGGTGAACGTCGACGCGATCGCGACGGCGTCCCCGCGCGTCGAGACGATCATCTTCGGTCCGGCGGACTTCATGGCGTCGATCAACATGAAGTCGCTCGTCGTGGGTGAGCAGCCGCCCGGCTACGACGTCGGCGACGCCTACCACTACATCCTGATGCGGATCCTGATGGCCGCTCGGGCGCACGACAAGCAGGCCATCGACGGCCCGTACCTGCAGATCCGCGACGTCGACGGCTACAAGCGCGTGGCCGGTCGCTCGGCGGCGCTCGGCTTCGACGGCAAGTGGGTGCTGCACCCCGGCCAGATCGACGCGGCCAACGAGGTGTTCAGCCCGAAGCAGGACGACTACGACCACGCGGAGAACATCCTCGACGCGTACTCGTACTTCACGTCCGAGGCGGGCGGCAGGCGCGGTGCCGTGATGCTGGGCGACGAGATGATCGACGAGGCGTCCCGCAAGATGGCGCTCGTGATCTCCGGCAAGGGCCGTGCGGCGGGCATGTCGCGCACGAACGTGTGGACGCCGCCGGAGGACTAGGCCTGTGGCGATGGACACTCTCGGTAACGCGGAATGTTGCCGAGAGTGTTCATGAACTACGTACCGTCACAGGTTGCGATGACCTGACTCACAATCCGTGACAGAAAATTGCAATGCGGGGGTCCCGTGGGTGCATGCTGCTGGCATGTCACGGACGAGTAACGGAAAGAGCGGCAGAGGCCTGCGACTGTTCAAGCGCCGCGAAGACGACCTCTACGAGCGCAGCTTCCGCAGCTGCCCCGGCTGCCACACCGATGTGCACGTGTTCTTCGACGTCTGCCGCCACTGCGGTGGCGCGCTGGAGCTCCTGGCCAGCTGACCAGCGGCCCTACTGGTTCGGCAGGTCCGACATGACCGGCCAGAACAACACCAGCAGCACGATCCAGGCGATGAAGATCAGCGCCGTGAGCGCGGTCAGCACGATGCCGACTATGAGGCCGGCGGTCGCCATTCCCCAGCCGTCCTCGCCGGTGCGCTTGATCTCGTTGCGCGCCATGACGCCGAGGACGATCGACGCGGGCGCGAAGAAGAAGAGCATGACCAGCGAGATGATCGCGAGCGTGTTCGTCCTGCGCGGCGGCGGGTAGTACGGCGGCGGCTGCTGGTACATCGGCGGGCTCCTCGGGTGTGACGCTGTCTCGGTCAAGCGTGTTGCACTGAGCACAACCTCATTCGCAAACGGGCGTTAACCGGTCCATACTCGCCGGTAACCTCCAGGAACGAAGGGAAGTGCGATGGCGCGCCTCGCCCAGACCGCGGGTCTCACGGACATCCAGGAAGAGATCCTCGCGACCGTCCGGACCTTCGTGGACAAGGAGATCATCCCGCACGCTCAGACGCTGGAGCACGGGGACACCTACCCCACCGACATCGTCGAGGGCATGAAGGAGATGGGCCTCTTCGGCCTGACGATCCCGGAGGAGTTCGGCGGGCTCGGCGAGTCGCTGCTCACCTACGCGCTCGTGGTCGAGCAGATCGCCCGAGGCTGGATGAGCGTCTCCGGTGTCATCAACACCCACTTCATCGTGGCGCACATGCTCAAGCAGCACGGCACGCCCGAGCAGAAGCAGAAGTACCTGCCGCGCATGGCCGCGGGCGAGGTCCGCGGCTCCTTCTCGATGTCCGAGCCCGAGCTGGGCTCCGACGTCGCCGCCATTCGCACGAAGGCGAAGAAGGACGGCGACGACTTCGTCATCAACGGCCAGAAGATGTGGCTGACCAACGGCGGCACGTCCAACCTGACCGCCGTGCTGGTGAAGACCGACGAGGGTGCCGAGAAGCCGCACCAGAACCTCACCACGTTCCTCGTCGAGAAGCCCGAGGGCTACGGCGAGGTCCTGCCCGGCCTCATCATCCCCGGCAAGATCGACAAGATGGGCTACAAGGGCGTCGACACCACCGAGATGGTGTTCGACGGCTTCCGGATCTCCGGCGACCAGGTGCTCGGCGGCGAGACCGGCAAGGGCTTCCGCCACATGATGGACGGCGTCGAGGTCGGCCGCGTCAACGTCGCCGCCCGCGCCTGCGGCATCGCGATCCGCTCGTTCGAGCTCGCCATCGAGTACGCCCAGCAGCGCAAGGCGTTCGGCAAGGCGATCGTCGAGCACCAGGCGATCGCGTTCAAGCTCGCCGAGATGGCCACCAAGGTCGAGGCCGCTCACCTGATGATGGTGAACGCCGCGCGGCTCAAGGACTCCGGCGCCCGCAACGACGTCGAGGCCGGCATGGCCAAGCTCATCGCGTCCGAGTACTGCGCCGAGGTCACCCAGGAGGCGTTCCGCATCCACGGCGGCTACGGCTACTCCAAGGAGTACGAGATCGAGCGCCTGATGCGCGAGGCGCCGTTCCTGCTCATCGGCGAGGGCACCAGCGAGATCCAGAAGACCATCATCAGCCGCGGCCTGTTGCGCGACTACCCGTCACGCGGCTGACACTCTGCCTCAATCCAATTCTGGGGAGGCGAAAGACCGTTCCCATCTCGCTGAGTAAGGTGCTGTGCGCCTGGGGACCGTCGCCGCCCGTTGATGAGGTCGTTGTTGGAGATCCCGTTAGACCTGACCCTCCCGAGACCCGTCACCACGCCGCACGTCGTCCGGCTGGAGATCGACAGCTTCACCGATCTCCGCCGGGACGCGGCGCCGCTGGCCGCGTGGTTCGGCGAGCTGGTCGCCGCACTGCTCGTGCCGTTGTGCCCGGCGTCGGTCGCGGAACTGGTCAGCGTCGCCCGTCAGTACCGTCCGTCGGACACGACGCCGTGGGGGCCGCCGGGGTACGCCCGGCTGCTGCTCAGCTCGGGTGACTTCACCGTCGAGGCGTGGGCGCGCCAGCTCGACCTGCTGAGCGAGGGCGAGCTCGACTTCCTGCGCGTCGTGCTGGTCCGGTTGGACGACCAGGGGCTGCCCGCCGCGGAGACGTGGGCCGCCGAGGTCGTGCTCAAGGACGATCCCGAGTTCCCGCACCAGATCGTCGTCACCGCCGCGCGCGAGGTGTTCGGCGGGTGGATCAGCCGTCCCGTGCAGCAGAACTGGCTCGACCACCTCGCCACCGGCGCGATTCTCGCCAAGGCCGCGCACGGCTGGATCACGCTCGACCGCGTCGGTGCGCGCACGGCACACGAACTGGCCACCGGAACGGGGATCGACACCGCGCTCACCGCCGTCGCGGAGAAGGCGCGCGGCTGCCACTGGGCCACGCTGCTGGGGCCGCGGCAGACGGCCGCGCTCGGCGGTGTCGAGCACGTGCTCCACGAGGCGCCGTGCCTGGAGGCCGACCACCTCGGTGGTGGTCGAATCCTGTTGCGGCTCACCGAGGATCTCGAGAACGTCCCGGAGAACGCCGAGCGCGGCCTGAAGAACTTCCTCGAACCGGTGCTACTGGGCTGAACGTCCACTCTGGACGGTCGGGTACACGTCGACCTGAGGCAGGTCGTGCCCGAGCCGGTCCCGCTTGGCCGTCAGGTAGCCGATGTTGTGGGTGTTCGGCGCCATCAGCAACGGCACCCGCGCGGCGACCGGGATGCCGTGCGCCTCCAGCGCCTCGATCTTGTCGGGGTTGTTCGACAGGAGGCGGACGGTCTGCACGCGCAGGTGCTTGAGGATCCTGGCCGCGGGGGTGTAGTCCCTGATGTCGACCGGCAGTCCGAGCTCGGTCGCGGAGTCGAGGGTGTCGAGGCCCTGCTCGTCCTGGAGGACGTGCGTGCGAACCTTCGCCACCAAACCGATGCCGCGGCCCTCGTGGCCGCGCAGGTACACGAGCACGCCGCTGCCCTCGCGGACGATCGCTTCCAGCGACGCGTCGAGCTGCTCGCCGCACTCGCAGCGCATGGCACCGAAGATGTCACCGGTCATGCACTCGGAGTGAACGCGCACGAGCACGTTCTCGCGCATCCTGATCTTGCCGAACACCAGGGCCATGTGCTCGTGGCCGTCGGCCTTGAAAGCGACGGCCCGGAACGTCCCCCGGCGTGTCACCAGGTCGGACTCCGCGACGTCCTCGTCGTTGAAGGCTTTCTCGTACATCCGGTCCCCTCGTCACCCGACACCGGCCGAACGTCATTACGCTCGGTCGGAAGTTGCACCGTAGCTCGCACATCAGCTGGAGGACACCCTGTTCAGCATCACTGTTCGTGACCACGTGATGATCGCCCACAGCTTCCGCGGCGAGGTCTTCGGACCGGCGCAACGTCTCCATGGGGCAACGTTCGTTGTGGACGCACGGTTCAAAAGGGCCGAACTGGACGCCGACAACATCGTCGTCGACATCGGACTCGCCACGCAGGAACTCCACTCCGTTCTCGCGGACCTCAACTACCGGAACTTGGACGAGGTACCCGAGTTCGAGGGGATCAACACATCGACCGAGTTCCTCGCCAAGCACATCGCGGACCGGCTGGTCGCGCTGGTGCACGCGGGCGCGCTCGGTGAGGGCGCGCGGGGCCTGACCGGCATCGAGGTCACCCTCGCCGAGTCGCACGTCGCCTGGGCGAGCTACGAACGGTCGCTGTGACGTTCCTGCACGTCGTGCTGCCGGGCAACGTCGACGACGTGCCCAGCGGCGGCAACGTCTACGACCGGCGGCTGTGCCGGGGACTGGTGGCGCTCGGCACCGAGGTGCGCGAGCTCGCCGTCCCCGGCGCCTGGCCGCGGCCGGACGACACGACGCCCCTGCACAGGGCTCTGGCGGCCATCCCCGACGACGCCGTCGTGCTGCTCGACGGCCTGGTGGCGTGCGGTGTGCCCGAGGTGGTCGTGCCGCATGCCAAACGCTTGCGCCTCGCTGTGCTCGTGCACCTGCCGCTGGCCGACGAGACGGGTCTCACACCCGAGCTCGCCGCCGGCCTCGACGCGGCCGAGCGCGAGGTCCTGCACGCCGCGCGGGCCGTCATCGCGACCAGCCCCCGAGCGGCCGGGCAGCTGAAGGAGCACCACGGCCTGGCCGAGGTGCACGTCGTCGTGCCGGGCACCGACCCGGAACCGCTCACGCCGGGCACGGACGGCGCCTCGCGGCTGCTGTGCGTCGCGTCGGTCACCCCGCGCAAGGGCCACGACCTGCTCGTCGAGGCACTGGCGACGGTGCGCGACCTGCCGTGGACCTGCGAGTGCGTCGGCCCGTTCGGCGCTGACGCGCACGTCCGGCGGGTGCGCGAGCTGATCGACCGGCACGGCCTCGGCGACCGGGTCGCGCTGAGCGGCCCGCGCACCGGCGCGCCGCTGGCCGAGGCGTACGCGAAGGCCGACCTGTTCGTGCTGCCGTCGCGCGCCGAGACCTACGGGATGGTCGTCACCGAGGCGCTCGCCCGCGGCATCCCGGTGCTCGCGACCGACGTCGTCCCGGACGCGCTCGGCACCGGCGGACTGGCCGTCGCGCCGGACGACACACCTGCTCTCGCGCGCGCGGTGCGGCGCTGGCTGACCGACCCCGGACTGCGCGGAGACCTGCGTCACGCGGCGCTCGCCCGGCGCGCCGAGCTGTCCACATGGGACGAATCCACACGGGACATGGCGGAGGTGCTGGCTAGTCTGCGGGCATGACATTCGCCCCGGAATGGTTGGCACTGCGCGAGAAGGCCGACGCGGACGCCCGGTCGCCCGAGCTCGTTGAGCTGTTGGTCGCATCACTCGTTGAACGCGATCGGCTCGACATCCGTGACATGGGTTGTGGCACGGGATCGATGGGCCGATGG
Organism: Lentzea tibetensis; assembly: GCF_007845675.1. Classification (GTDB taxonomy): domain Bacteria; phylum Actinomycetota; class Actinomycetes; order Mycobacteriales; family Pseudonocardiaceae; genus Lentzea; species Lentzea tibetensis. The sequence goes on from NZ_VOBR01000016.1 coordinate 61,596, forward strand.
CTCTCCGGACGGTTGGGCGGCGTTCAGCACTGGGTGCTGCACGACCGCGACCCCCGGCTGCTCGACTTGGCCGGTGCGACCGTGACGGGGCCGGATGTGACGACGGAGACGCGGCAGGGTGACCTGACCGCGCTGCGCGCCGCCGACCTCACGGGTGCGTCGCTCGTCACCTGTTCCGCACTGCTCGACCTGCTCACGACCGACGAGATGAACTCACTGGCCGCCGCGTGCGTACATGCCGGTGTGCCCGCTCTGTTCACGCTGTCGGTTGCCGGACGAGTCGAACTCGACCCGTCCGAGCCTCTCGACGCCGAGTTCGAGTCGGCTTTCAACGCGCACCAGAGGCGTGTTGACGACGGTCGCAGGCTGCTCGGACCGGACGCTCCCGAGGCGGCCGCGAAGGCGTTCGAGGACCTCGGTGCCCGCGTTGTCACGCGGCCGAGCCCGTGGCGCCTCGGTCCGGACCAGGCCGCGCTGACCGCGGAGTGGCTGCGCGGCTGGGTGAACGCGGCGGTCGAGCAGGAACCGGGTCTCGCCGCCGAGGCCCCCGCTTACCTGGAACGCAGGCTCTCCGGAGAACTGCGGGCCGTCGTCCACCACACCGACCTGCTAGCGATACCGAGGGCACTCTGATGAAGCGATTTTGGCCGTGGGCTCGGCTGCTGCTCGCCGTCGCCATCCTGGTGGCGCTCGGGTGGCGGCTGGGCACCGACGCCTTCGTCGACGGGCTTCGCGCGATCAACGCGTGGTCGGTGCTCGCGGCGCTCGGCATCGGGCTGATGACCACCGTCTTCAGCGCTTGGCGCTGGTGCGTCATCGCACACGGCCTCGGCCTGCCGCTGCGGCTGCGCACGGCCGTCGCGGACTACTACCGGGGGCTCCTGCTCAACGCGGTGCTCCCGGCCGGTGTCCTCGGCGACGTGCACCGCGCGGTCGACCACGGCAGGCAGTCCGGCGACGTCGGACGCGGCGTGCGCGCCGTGGTGTTCGAGCGGTTCGCCGGGCAGGTCGTGCTCATCGTGATCGGTGCCGTGGTGCTGATGACGCAGTCCACGCTGCCGGTCGACCTCGTGCCCAGCGGCGAGACGGTGGTCGCGGTGCTGGTGGCGCTGGCGGCCGCCGCCGCGGGTGCGGCCATGGTCGGCCGGGTGCGCCGGGCGCTGACGACGACCTGGCTGGACGCGCGGGCGGGCCTGTTCTCCCGCTACGCGCTGCCCAGGGTCACGTTCTTCTCGGCCGCCACGGTCGCAGGCCACATCGCGATGTTCGTCGTCGCGGCCCGCGCCGCAGGCTCGGACGCCACGATCGCGCAGCTCGTGCCGCTGATCGTGCTCGCGCTGCTGGTGATGGCCGTGCCGATCAACATCGGTGGCTTCGGGCCGCGCGAGGCGTTCCTCGCCGTCGCGTTCGGCGCGACCGGGCTGGGTGCGGCGCAGGGCGTCACCACCGCCGTCGTCTACGGCGTGCTGGCCATGATCGCCAGCCTGCCGGGCGTGCTGGTGCTGTTCCGCGGCCGCCGCAGGCAGCTAACCGTCGAGAACCACGAGGTGATCGCGGAAGGCGCCGACCAGCCCCGCGAGAAGGTCCTCGCCCTTGCGGGCTGACGCCAGCGAGGCGCGGCCGATCACCCCGGACTCCGTGTACGGGCCCATGCCGCTGGTCAGCAGGAACCGCCGCGAACCGCCGTCGTGGTCACTCGCCTCGTAGCCGGGTTTCACCAGCTCGGGATGGGCGTGCAGGAGGATCGACGTCTCCAGCTCGCCGCCGTGCATGTCGTCGTAGGCCGACACCTCCATGCCGGCCGCGGCGCGCACGGACTCCCAGTCCTCGAAGGCCGGGAAGAGCGACATCCGGCCGCGCGACTCCTGCACCACGTTCGACAGCACGTAGTTGCCGCCGTGGCCGTTGACGACCACGAGGTTGGGCACGCCGGAGCGCGCCAGCGAGTCCGCGATGTCGCGCACGACGTCGTACAACGTCCGCGCGGAGATGCTCACCGTGCCCGGCCAGGCCGCGTGCTCGTGCGAGCAGGAGATCGTGATCGGCGGCAGCAGCTGCACCGGGTAGGCGGCCGCGATGCGCTCGGCGATCGTGCAGGCGATCACCGTGTCGGTGATCAGCGGCAGGTACCGGCCGTGCTGCTCCAGGCTGCCGACGGGCAGCACGGCGACGCGCTTGTCCCGTTCGTCGGCGGTGGTGGTGAGCGGGAGCAGGTAGGTCATGCCTCGGCACCGTAGTCAACGCGGTGGCACAGGGCCGGGATCTCGCCGTTCGCCAGCTTCGGCATGACGTCCGGCAGCTCGTCGAACCGGCACTCGCCGGTGATCAGCGCGTCGAACACCGGGTCGGCGAGCAGATCGAGCGAGAGCGCCAGCCGGTCGCCGAACGTGCGGTCCGGACGGCCGACCGTGCCGACCTGGCTTGACCGGACCGTGAGGCGCTTGGAGTGGAAGAACTCGCCGAGCGGCAGGCCGATCACCCGGTCGCCGAACCAGCTCAGCTCCACGACCGTGCCCTCGACCTTCAGCAGCTCCAGCGACCGCTGCAGGCCCTGCTCGGTGGCGCTGGCGTGCACGACGAGGTCGCAGTCGCCCCGCGCGTTCTCCGGCAGCGCGAAGCCCACGCCGAGCGCGTCCGCGACGGAGGCGCGTCGCGGGTCCGCGTCGACGAGCTCGACCCGCGCGCCGGGGAACCGGGCGAGCACGGCCGCGACGCTGCACCCGACCATCCCGCCGCCCACGACCGCGATCCGGTCGCCGATCAGCGGCTTCGCGTCCCACAGCGCGTTGACGGCCGTCTCGACGGTCCCCGCGAGCACCGCGCGCTCAGGTGGCACGGAGTCCGGCACCGGCGTGACCATGGTCGCCGGGACCACGTAGCGGGTCTGATGTGGATAGAGGCAGAACACCGTGCGGTCCACGAGATCAGCCGGACCGTGTTCAACGACACCGACGTTGAGGTACCCGTACTTGACCGGCCACGGAAAGTCACCCTCCTGGAAGGGGGCGCGCATGGTCTCGTACTGGTTCTCCGGCACGCGTCCTTGGAAGACAAGGGTTTCGGTGCCCCGGCTCACACCTGAGAAGAGGGTGCGGACAGCGACTTCGCCGGGTGAGCACTGCCCGATCGTTTCGTCGCGAATAGAACCCGTGGCAGAAGCGTTGAGCCAAAATGCCCTTGCCGTACGTGTCACTTAAGGAACCTCCAAGAGCGGGGCACAGCCAAGAGGGGCACCGATGATCACACTTCACCACAACACGGCGTCCGCCGTGCACGAGCAGGCGGCGTGGGCCGGTGCCCAGTTCATCCTGCTCGGCGTTCTCGCGAGCACGATCGGGCTCGGCCCGCTCGGCTGGGCCGCGGGACTCGCGTACGGCTTCGCCACCTGGGCACTGCTGAGCTACGCGCTCCAGCGGTCCCGCACGTCGCTGGGACCCGCCGACCGCGTCACGCTCGGCAGGGGAGTGCTGGTCGGCGGGGTCACCGCACTCGTCGCCGACCGCGCGGGCGAGGGCGTGCCGACGACCATCGTCGTCACGTTCGCCGCGATCGCGCTGGCGCTGGACTTCGTGGACGGCCAGGTCGCCCGCCGCACCGGCACCGCGTCGAAGCTGGGCGCGCGGTTCGACATGGAGGTCGACGCGTTCCTCATCCTGGTGCTGAGCGCGTACGTCGCGCTGTCGTTCGGACCGTGGGTGCTGCTCATCGGCTTCATGCGCTACCTGTTCGTGGCCGCGTCGTGGAAGCTGTCCTGGATGCGCGCCGCGCTGCCGCACTCGATGGCCCGCAAGACCGTCGCCGCCGTGCAGGGCATCGTGCTCGTCGTCGCCGCGTCCGGCATCGTCCCCGGCTCCGGGGTGCTCGTCGCGCTCGCGCTGGCGTCGCTGGTGTGGTCCTTCGGGAGGGACATCGGCTGGTTGTGGCGCTGTCGAGTGGCGGTCACCTCCGTGCCGGTGGAAGGATTCTCCCGTGTCTGATCAGGCAGTTGGCGCACGTGTCGGCAACATCGTGCTGTGGGTTCTGCAGGTGCTGCTGGCCGCGTACTTCGTCTACAGCGGGTTCATGCTGTTCGGTGACGGCCTCGTCAAGAAGTTCGACGACATCGGCTTCGGGCAGTGGCTCCGCTACCTCACGGGTGTGCTGGAGATCGCCGGTGCGATCGGCCTGCTGATCCCGCGACTGTGCGGCCTGGCCGCACTCGGGCTGTTCGGCGTGATGGTCGGCGCGGTGGGCACCGAGCTGTTCCTGCTGGAGAAGGGCGGGCCCGTGCTGCCCGCCATCCTCGGCGTGCTCGCGCTGGTGGTCGCGTACTTCCGCCGCGACACCATCATCACCTTCTACGACCTCATCACCCGCACGTCGCGCGGGTGATGAGGGTCGTGCGTCAGCGCTGCGCGTAGGCGCGGACCACGGTCTGGTCGACGGTGTCGCCGTTCGGGGCCGTGGCGGCCACGCGCAGCGACACGTGCGCGCCCCTGGCGCCGCTCGGCAGCACCAGCCAGTTGGCGCCCGCCTTGTGGACCTGGAGAGCGGTCCACGTCCTGCCGTCGTCGACCGAAGACCAGACCCGCACGGTCTTGGCCGGTCGGGTGAACGACACGGTGAAGGTGCGGTGGCGGTCCATCGTGTTGTCCGGCACCCCGTACTTCACGGCGAGCGGTGTCGTCCGGAACGTCCACGCCGAGTCGATGCGCGTGGACAGCCCCCACCACGGTTGCGTCCGCGACGCGGTCATCTCCAGCTTCAGCGGACCCGGCGGCACGTTCTCGAAGTAGCCGAACGAAGGCATCCGCGACGTGCCGAACACCTGACCGTCGCGGCTCAGCGTCAACGAGCCCCTGTCCACCTCGGGGTCACCGAAGTCCGTCGACGTGGTCGTGGAGAACACGTCCACACCCACGCGGACGACGTTGCCCTCGCGGAAGAGCTGCGGCTCGTTCGGCGCGAACACAGCGGGGAACCACGTGTGCCGGTAGGACTTCCCGCGCTCGAACGCGTACTCCGGACTCACCTGCGGCGCCCACGAGCTCTCGGTGAACGACGTCTGCCGGTGCCACTTCCCCGGCGTGTAGTACTCGGTCCGCTGCTGCGGGAACGTCGTCGGCACACCGTTCGAGAACCCGGTGGAGGTGACGCCGGGGGACCGGTACGTCACGTCCACGCGCGCCAGATCCCGTTGCGACACCGAGTACTTCTTCCCGTTCGGCACGCCCTTCTCGGTGAACTGGACGTGGTAGGAGTACGGGCTCGTGCCGAACGCCCGCACCGACACCGCCGGCACGGTTCCCAGTCGCACGAACGACGACTCGCTCGCGCCGAGCACGGGAATGGGCGCGTCCAGCCCCCACGCGCCGAAGCGGCCGGTCGGGAACACCACCGCCACGGCGCCCGCGGCCACCGCCTCGCGGATCTGCTCCTGCGAGTTCCCGTTGTCCCGCAACAGGAGCAGCTTGCCCTTCGAGTCCGCTGTCGTGGTCGCGACCGGCAGCGTCACGTCCTTCGTGAAGTGCGTGCTGAAGTACCCGTAACCGACGACCGGCTCGAAGTCGCCCGCCGACAACAACACCTGCGGCCGGGCCGCGATGGTCGACGTCCGGTACTCGACGTGGCCCGCGTCGCGCGACATCCCGTAGAACGGCATGTCCCTCGGCCCCTGCGACGCGATGCCGCCCCTGCCGGGCAGTTCGGCACCGTCGCTGCGACTCAGCACCCGTGCGAGCGACTCCCCGGACAGCGCGACGTCGACGGGCTTGCTGTCCGCGCCGTCGATCACCACGGTCGTGTCCGCGTGCACGTCGATTCCGCCGCGCGCGAAGGTGATCACCGACTCGGCGACGAACTCGGGCGTCCGCTCGGGCTGCGTGCCGAACACCGTGTAGGTGCCCGGCCGGACCCGGAGCGTCACGCCCTGCTCGCCGACGACCGGCCAGTCCACCCGCTCGCCGTCGGTCAGGATCAGGTTCGGCAACGACGCGGGCTTTCCGTCGCGCCGCAAGGTCTTCAGCGTCAGGTCGTACTCCTCGGGCGACTGCGTCGCGCCGAGCACGACGCGCGGACCGGCCGACCCGTCCGGCAGCGCCGACGTCAGCGCGCCCTCGAACCGGCCGGGAGCGGTCGGTGTGAACGACACCGACGCCGTCGCGCTGCCACCCGCCGGAACCTCCAGCACCGGAGGCGTGACCGCGCCCATGTCGGTGGACAGCCGCAGCGACACCGCGGGGCCGGTGTTGGCGTACGTCACCTCACGCGTCACCGGCTTGCCGGACGGCGGGTACGGCAGCTTGCCGAAGCTGACGCTGCCGACGGACGTCAGCACCGGGCTGAACTCGACCTGCACCAGACCGGCACCGTGCTCGTAGACCGACCCGCCGGGCTTCGCCGAGCCCATCAGGGCCGCCTTGAGCTCGTTCGCCTTCCAGGCCGGGTTGCGCTGGGCCAGCAGCGCCGCCGCACCCGCCACGTGCGGCGTCGCCATCGACGTGCCGGAGAGCCTCGCGTGCAGGTCGTCCACCGCGACGTCGGCCAGCGTGCCCTCGGCCCGTGCGGCGACGATGGCACCGCCGGGTGCCGTGATGTCCGGCTTCACGGCGTCGTCGCCGAATCGAGGCCCCTTCGCGGAGAACCCGCTCAGCGCGCCGTTCTTCTCCACGCTGCCGACCGTCAGCGCCGACGTGGCGGAACCCGGTGAGCCGATCGTGTACGGACCCCAGCCGTTGTTGCCCGCGGCCACCACGAACAGCGCGCCGGTCTCCGCGGTCAGGTCGTTCACCGCCTGGCTGAGCGGGTCCGTTCCGTCGGTCCGCATGTCCGCGCCGAGGCTCATGTTCACCACGCGGGCACCGGACCGCGCGGCCCACTCCATCCCGGCGATGATCCACGACGTCTGTCCGTAACCGCGGTCGTCGAGCACCTTCCCGACCATCAGCGACGCGGCGGGCGCGACACCCGTGTTCTTCGCGCCGCGCCCGGCGACCGTCGAGGCCACGTGCGTGCCGTGTCCCTGCCGGTCCTGCACGTCGGACTCGCCCGCGTCGGTGAACCCGCGTGACTCGGCGACGGCCAGCTCCGGGTGCTTCGCGTCCACACCCGTGTCGAGCACGGCGACCTTGACCCCTTCGCCGCGCACGCCCTGTTCCCAGGCCGCGGGCGCGTTCGTCATCGGCACGCTCTGGTCCAGCGCGATCTTCACCCTGGCGTCGAGCCAGATCTTGCCGGCTGTCGACGCCTGCGGTCCGCTGAGCGACCTCCAGAAGGTTGCAGCGTCCTTTTTGGACACTTCGCTGGCGGTGCGCACACCACCTGTCCGCAGCAGCGGCAGCTCGGCCGTGTGCGCGTCGTCGTAGCCCTGCTCGACGAGCGCGGTGACGTCGAACAGCTGCTCGTCGAGCCGTCCGGCGGCCAGCAGCGGCAGCGCGTCGTCCGGCACGACCCTGACGTGGTCGCGTTCGGTCCGCCGGTGGAACAGCACCCGCTCGCGACCGGGCGCGGGCGTCACCGAAACGGACGAACCCACCACGGTCACCCGGTCGCCGGAGATCAGCGTGACCGTTGCCGGAGTAGCCGCCTTCTCGGCAGCATCAGCCCCAGGAGCTGCGAGAACGCTCGCCGCGATCGCGGCGGAAAGTAACGAGTTGAGCTTCCCCATGACCGTCACTACGCCGTCGAGGCACCGCGGGTTGCTTGCTGGCAGGATGGGAGTGATCAGGCGCAAGAGAAGGTGGTCATTGTGACGAGTCCGTTCTCCGCACAGAACAGGCCCGGATTGCCCCCGCGCCTGCCGACGCCCCCGACCGGATGGCCCATCGGCTCGTACGGCACGTACGAAGAGGCCCAGCGCGCCGTCGACTTCCTCGCCGTCGAGGACTTCCCGGTCCAGGACGTCACGATCGTCGGCGTCGACCTCATGCTCGTCGAACGCGTCACCGGCAAGCTCACCTGGGGCCGCGTGCTCGCCACCGGTGCCGCGTCCGGCGCGTGGTTCGGCCTGTTCGTCGGCCTCCTGCTCACCCTGTTCAGCAACACCGAGGGCGTCGCGCTCGGCCCGGTGCTCGTCGGCCTGGTCACCGGTGTCTTCTTCGGCCTGGTGTTCGCGGCGGTCGGGTACGGGTCGGCGCGCGGCAAGCGCGACTTCCAGTCGGCCAGTCAGCTCGTCGCGGGCCGGTACGACGTGCTGTGCCAGCCGTCGTCGGCCGAGCGCGGGCGTGACCTGCTCGCGAAGCTGGCGATGCGCCCGACCCCGAGCTGACCGCGCGCAGGCAAGCGCTAACCGGGTGATGCTGACGGGCGTCTGGAGTTCCAGGCGTTCTAGCAAAAGTTCCCGAAAACGGGCCGAAAGTGCCGATTGGTTCTGAATCGTTGCTCCGCTTGGTTGCGGGTCCTGATCACCAGGCCTAGGTTCGGTGCACCGGTCCGCCCGGTGCGGCCGGTGGCACGACGGGGTGCCGGGCGCAGCGGTCTGGCTCCTCCGTGTAGTCGGGAAGGAGGCAGGGCCGATGAGGGGCGCGAAACGGCGTCGCAGGCTGGCCGCCGCAATGGGCGCCGCCCTGGTGGCGGTTCCGGTACTCGCGGCGTGCGGGTCGGGCGACGGCGGGATCACCGTCAACGTCTACAAGTACAACCAGGAGAACTTCCAGGCGATCGTCGACGGCTGCAACGCCAAGGCGAATGGCAAGTACAAGATCGTCTACAACAAGCTGCCACGTGAGGCCGACGGCCAGCGCGAGCAGATGGTCCGCAGACTCGCGGCGGAAGACGACAGCATGGACGTGCTGGCGCTGGACGTCACGTGGACTGCAGAGCTGGCCAAGGCCGGCTGGATCAAGGAGTTCACCGGTTCGGTCAAGTCCCAGGTGGAGAACGGCACCATCCAGACTCCACTGGACACGGCGAGCTACGAAGGCAAGCTCTACGGCGCTCCGGACAACACGAACGTCCAGCTGCTGTGGTACCGCGGTGACCTCGTACCCACTCCGCCGAAGACGTGGGACGAGATGATCCAGATGGCGGAAGACCTGGTGGCGCAGGGCAAACCAGGTCTCATCGCCGCGCAGGGCAAGCAGTACGAGGGACTCGTCGTGCTGTTCAACACCCTCGTCAACTCCAACGGCGGCACCATCCTCGACGAGAACGGCACCAAGGCCATCGTCGACGACAAGGCCGTGGAAGCGTTGGAGGCCTTGAAGAAGCTCGCCACCTCCAAGGCCATCGACCCGTCGTTCTCGAACTCCACCGAGGACCCAGCCCGGCTCCTGATGGAGTCCGGCAAGGCCGCGTTCCAGCTCAACTGGCCGTACGTCTACGCGGCCGCGCAGAAGAAGCCCGACTTCGCCGCGAACTTCAAGTGGGCGCCCTACCCCACGGTCAGCGGCGACAAGTCCAAGGTCACCGTCGGTGGCATCAATTACGCGGTGAGCAACTACACGCTGCACCCGGACGAGTCGTTCGAGGCGGTGCTGTGCCTGCGCGGCGCGGAGAGTCAGAAGCTCGCCGCCATCAAGGACGGTGTGCCGCCGACCCTCAAGGAGGTCTACGACGACCCCGAGATGGCCACCGCCTACCCGATGAAGGACGCGATCCTGGAGACGCTGGAGAACGCGAGTGTCCGGCCGCGGACGCCCGCCTACCAGAACGTCTCGACGGTCATCTCCACCATCCTGTCGCCGCCGGGCAGCATCGACCCGAAGGCCACCGGAGACCGTCTGCGCACGGAACTGCAGAACGCACTCGACTCCAAGGGGGTGCTGCCGTGAGCCAGTCGACCACCGAGAAGCCCGAGGTGGCGACGGAACCCGTTGCCGCGAAGAAGAAAGTCGTGCTGAGCGAGGGCAAGCGCGCTGAACGCAAGCTCGGCTGGTGGCTCTGCGCGCCCGCGGCGATCACCATGGTCGCCGTCACCGGATGGCCGATCATCTACTCGATCTGGCTGTCGCTCCAGCGGTACGACCTGAAGTTCCCGGACCGCACCGAGTTCATCGGGTTCGACAACTACGTCACCGTCCTGGCCAGTCCGTACTGGTGGAACGCGGTGTGGGTGACGGCCGTGCTGACCGTCATCTCCGTGGCGATCGAACTGGTGCTGGGCATGGGACTCGCGCTGATCATGCACCGGGCGCTGGTCGGCCGCGGCCTCGTCCGCACGACCTCGCTGATCCCGTACGGCATCGTCACGATCGTCGCCGGTTTCTCCTGGCGCTTCGCCTGGACGCCCGGCACCGGTTACCTGGCGGAGCTCGCGGGCGGCGAACCCGTGCTGACGGAGAAGCTGCCCGCGCTGATGGTCGTCATCCTCGCCGAGGTGTGGAAGACGACGCCGTTCATGGCACTGCTGCTGATGGCGGGTCTGGCACTCGTGCCGGACGACCTGCTGAAAGCGGCCGCGATGGACGGCGCGGGCCCGTGGCAGCGGTTCGTCAAGGTCACCCTGCCGATCATGAAGCCCGCGATCCTCGTCGCGCTGCTGTTCCGCACGCTCGACGCGTTCCGCATCTTCGACAACCTGTTCGTGCTCACCGCCGGTTCGCAGGGCACCTCGTCGGTGTCGATGCTGACCTACAACAACCTGATCAAGGGGTTGAACCTCGGCATCGGATCCACGATGTCGGTGCTCATCTTCCTGATGGTGGCGGCGATCGCGTTCATCTTCATCAAGCTGTTCGGCACCGCTGCCCCCGGTAGCGACGACGGGGGGAAGCGCTGATGGCCGGCATCGGTGGCGCCGACACCACTCAGAAGAAAGTCGGCTGGGGCCTTCTCAACGCGGTCGTCGTCGCGTACGCGTTGTTCCCCGTGCTGTGGATCCTCTCGCTGTCGCTGAAGTCCTCGAAGACGCTCGCGGACGGCAACCTCATCCCCCGCGAGATCAGCTTCGAGAACTACTCGAACATCTTCGCGACGACGGAGTTCATCAGGGCGCTGGCCAACTCGATCGGCATCGCGATCATCGCGACGGTGGTCGCGGTCGTGTTCGGCACGATGGCCGCGTACGCCATCGCCCGGCTCGACTTCCCCGGCAAGAACCTGCTCGTCGGGGTGTCGCTGCTGATCGCGATGTTCCCGCAGGTCTCGCTCGTGTCCCCGCTGTTCGAGATCGAGCGCGGTCTCGGCATCTTCGACACGTGGCCCGGCCTGATCCTGCCGTACATCACGTTCGCGCTGCCGCTGGCGATCTACACGCTGTCGGCGTTCTTCCGCGAGATCCCCTGGGAGCTCGAGAAGGCGGCCAAGATGGACGGCGCGACGCCAGGTCAGGCGTTCCGCAGGGTGATCGCCCCGCTCGCGGCACCAGGTGTGTTCACCACCGCGATCCTCGTGTTCATCTTCTGCTGGAACGACTTCCTGTTCGCGATCTCGCTCACCTCGACCGAGCAGTCGCGCACGGTTCCGGCGGCGCTGTCGTTCTTCACGGGCAGCTCGCAGTTCGAGGACCCGGCCGGGTCGATCTCCGCGGCAGCCGTGGTGATCACCATCCCGATCATCCTCTTCGTGTTGTTCTTCCAGCGCCGCATCGTCGCGGGCCTGACCTCCGGCGCCGTCAAGGGGTGAGTTGCACATGGCAGAAATCGTTCTGGACAAGGTGACCAAGAGGTATCCGGACGGCGCGCTCGCCGTGCAGGAGGTCAACCTCGAGATCGCCGACGGCGAGTTCGTCATCCTGGTCGGACCGTCCGGCTGCGGGAAGTCCACCACCCTCAACATGATCGCGGGGCTGGAGGACATCACCGAGGGCGAGCTGCGCATCGGCGGGCAGCGGGTCAACGAGAAGGCGCCCAAGGACCGCGACATCGCGATGGTGTTCCAGTCCTACGCGCTGTACCCGCACATGACGGTGAAGGAGAACATGGCCTTCCCGTTGCGGCTGGCCAAGGTCGACAACGCCACCGTCGAGAAGAAGGTCGCGGACGCCGCGGAGATCCTGGACCTCGCGCAGCACCTCGACCGCAAGCCGGCCAACCTGTCCGGTGGCCAGCGCCAGCGGGTCGCCATGGGACGCGCGATCGTGCGCAACCCCAAGGCGTTCCTCATGGACGAGCCGCTGTCCAACCTGGATGCCAAGCTGCGCGTGCAGATGCGCACGTCGGTGTCGCGCATCCAGAAGCAGCTCGGCACGACCACGGTGTACGTGACGCACGACCAGACCGAGGCGATGACCCTCGGCGACCGCGTGGTCGTCATGCGCGGCGGCATCGTCCAGCAGATGGGTGCGCCGCAGTTCCTGTACGAGCACCCGGCGAACCTGTTCGTCGCGGGCTTCATCGGCTCACCGTCGATGAACTTCGTGCCGGCTTCGCTGGCGGACAACAAGCTGCAGTCCGTGCTGGGCGAGGTCACGCTGACCGACCGGATCCGGCGGCTGCTCGAGGGTGCCGACGCGCCGCGCGAGGTGATCGTCGGCATCCGGCCGGAGCACTTCGAGGACGCCTCGCTCGTCGACGCGACCGCGAAGACCGACGGCGGCGTGTTCACCAGCCAGGTGGAGGTGCTGGAGTCCATGGGCTCCGACAAGTTCGCCCACTTCCTCCTGTCCGGCGAACAGGCCACCTCGGCCGACCTGGCCGATCTCGCCAAGGACACCGGCGACGACACCTCCGTGGGTGGTATCTCGCTGGTGACCAGGCTCTCGGCGTCCTCGGGCGCGAAGGAGGGCGAACCCTCCGAGATCTGGTTCGACGCCGACAAGGTGCAGTTGTTCGACCCGTCCACGGGTAAGAACCTGACATACACGGAACGCTGAATTCTCGTTTAGGATGGGCCGTCTTCCGTTCTCGGGGGCGGCCCATCCTCTTTTCACACGAACGGGTGAGGTCGAAAGACCGAGGTCAGTGGGGCCGATTAGTCGGGGCCATCGGCCGGGCCGAACTCCACTCGCCATTGGGCGCATCCGAGCTACATCTCGTCGAAACCTCACCGTTTCCACTCTGGATTCTCCGCAGGCTTGTCGCAGGCGGGTACAACCCGTGACCGCAGGGGGGCCGGGGCTGCCGCCGAGGACGAGAGAGAGTGCGCGATGGGGATCCTGGACGGAAAAGCTGTCGTCATCACCGGGGCGGGGCGTGGGCTCGGTGAGGCCTACGCCATGCACGCCGCTCTGGCCGGCGCCTCCGTGGTGGTCAACGACGTCGACGGCGACCTCGCGGAGAAGGTCGCCGTGCACATCAGGGAGTACGGCGGACGTGCTGTAGCGAGCACGCACACCGTCGCCGACCCCAGCGAGGCCGGGAAGATCATCGATCTGTGCGTCGACGAATTCGGGCGCATCGACGGCCTCGTGAACAACGCGGGACTGAACTACGAGGCGGTGCCCTGGGAGGACGACCCGTCCACGATCAAGGAAGTCGTCGAGGTGAACATCCTCGGCGTCATCTACACCGGAATCGCGGCGATGAGGGTCATGCGGTCCACCGGTGGCGGCTCCATCATCAACATTTCTTCTGGCGCGTCCTTCGGCCAGCGCAAACTCGGCACGTATTCGGCGACCAAGGGCGCGGTCGCCTCGCTGAGTTACTCGTGGGCGCTCGACCTCGAGTCCGAGGGCATCCGCGTCAACGCGGTGTGCCCGGTCGCCCACACCAGGATGGTCTGGAAGTCCGAGCGTTCCCTGCGCGCCATTCCGGCCGACCGCACGCCGGGCAAGGTGGCGCCGCTCGTGTTGTTCCTGCTCTCCGACGCCGCGCGGGACATCACCGGGCAGATCATCCGCTGCAACGGCCGTCAGCTGCACATCGTCGGCCAGCCGTACTTCAAGCAGCCGGTGCTGGAGAGCGACACCTGGTCGACGGAGTCGGTGGAACGCGCCTTCACCGGCCTCCTCCAGGCCCACCTGGAGCCGTACGGCCTCGAGAAGCGAATGCCGCCGCGCCTGCGCGCGCTCGTGGAGCCCTCCCAGACGGCGTGAACTTGGACAAAAGTGTTGCCAGCCTGGCTGGTGTTGGCGACACTTTTGTCCATGGCGCTCGACCAGCTCCGAGACACGTTCACCACGGCCGCCGCGCTGGGCAGCGGCATGCACCGCCGTGACCTCTACGGACTGCGTGACGAGGGCGCGCTGGTCGAGCTGTCCCGCGGCGTGTTCCGCAAGGCGGACGCGCCCACGCCCACCTGGCCCGACCTGCTGGCGGTGTCGCTCCGCGCGCCGGCGGCCGTCGTCTGCTGCGTGTCCGCCGCGGTGGTCCACGACCTGACCGACGAGATCCCGCGGGAGGTCCAGATCGCCGTCTCGCGCGAGCAACGGCCACCGCGCATCGAGCACCCCCCGACCGAGGTCTTCCGGTTCAGCCCGGCGACGTTCGAGTCGGGTCTCACCCACGTCGAAGCCGCGCCGGGGGAGGAGGTTCGCGTCTACAGCCCGGAAAGGACCGTCGTCGACCTCATGAGGCTGAGGTCCAGGCTCGGTGAGCCGCTCGCGCTGTCGGCGCTGCGGAGGTACCTGCGCGGCCGGAGCGCCAGGCCGGGGGAGGTGCTCGCACTCGCGCGCACGCTCGGTGTGCTCGGGCCCGTGCGCACCGCGGTGGACGCGGTGATCGCAGAGTGAGCCGGCCGACCAGGGACACGCCGGGCGGACGGGCGTACCTCGACCTGCAGAACCAGGGACGCCGGGACAAGCGGCCGACCCAGGAGCTGCTGACGTTGTACGTGCTGGAGCGGTGGCTCGCCCGGCTCGCGGTGTCGCCGTGGGCGGACTCGTTCGTGCTGAAGGGCGGCGTGCTGCTCGCCGTGTTCTCGGCGCGCCGCCCCACGGCCGACGCCGACCTGCTCGCGCGGAACCTGTCCAACGACGAGACGACGGTCGTCGCGCGGGTCGTCGAGGTGGCCTCGCTCGCGGTCGATCCCGATGACGGCGTGCGGTTCCTGACGGACACGGTCGTCGCCCAGTCGATCCGCGACGACGACCTCTACACGGGCCTGCGCATCGCCATGGACTGCGTGATCTCCACGGCTCGGGTGAAGCTCAAGCTGGACGTCAACTTCGGCGACCCGGTGACGCCGTCGCCGGTGTTGCTGGAGCTGCCGTCGCAACGTCCGGGGACGCCCGCGGTGCCGGTGCTCGGCTATCCGCTCGAAACCGTGCTGGCGGAGAAGACCTCGACGGCGATCGCACTCGGCGAGGCCAACACGCGCGTGCGCGACTACGTGGATCTCTACACGTTGACCGGACGGCAGGAGCTGTCGTTCGCCGCGGTGCGGTCGGCGCTGGTGGCGACGGCCGGTCATCGCGGTGTGGTGCTGCGGCCGTTGTCCTCGGTGCTCGGTGACCTCGTGTCCGCGCGGGCGTCGGCGTACCGGGCGTATCGGCGGCGGCTCGGCGTGGACGGCGAGCACCTGCCGGACGACTTCGGCGGGGTGGTCGCGGCCGTGGTCCGGTTCGTCGACCCGCTCGTCGACGGTGGTGCGGTGACGAGCTGGGAGCCCGGTTCGCGAAGCTGGGACTGAGCGTTCATCCGATCACGTGTTCGGGTGAGCGGGTGATGTTTGCGCACGTCACACGTTCGGCCCCCGTTTTTGTCAGACCCTCCTGTCACTATCGGGGCATGGCCGAACGTAAACCCAGAGTCACGGACTGGCGACTCATCGTGCAGTCGCGGTTGGACCGTGTCCGCGCGGATCTGGCCGCGCTCGGCCCGCCCGATCCGGTCGATCCCGAGGGCGACGTGTGGCGGCGGACCGCCGAGGAGCAGGCCGCCGTCGTCGACGACATGCTCACCCGCGAGGACCGCTGGTTCGCCAAGGTCGCGTCGTGGTGGTCGGGCTGGCACATCGAGCGCGCGTGGCGCGCTCTGCACGAAGCCGAGGTGGCCACGATCTCGGCGGAACGAGGGTTCCTCGGCCGACTACCCGGCCTGCAGGCACGTGCGGGCCAGTACCTCGACGAGGACGACCCGCGGCGCCGCGCTCTCGAGCAGCTGCGCCCCGGCGAGTTCACCCCTGCCGTCGAACGGGCCATCGTGGTCGACGCACTGCGCGCCGCCTACGACAACTCGGACTTCGCCCACGCGGGCTCCCGCGCCCTGCGCAACAAGCTGATCGCCGCGTCGCTGGTGCTGTTCGTCATCAACACCGTGCTCGGCGTCGTCGGCATCATCAAGCCGGGCATCATCCCGCTGTGCGTCGACCCGAAGGAGAACGCACTCCCCACGGTCTGCCCCGGCGGCTCGACTCGCGCGTCCGGTGTGGACGTGTGGCTGGTGCAGGTGCTCGGCTCGTTCGGCGCGGTGCTGGCCGCCGTCGTGCTGCTGCTGCGCCGCCGCCCCAGCCTCTCGCCGTACGTGATGATCGGCTACCAGGCCCTGATCAAGATCATGCTCGGCGCGGCGCTAGCGGTGGTCGGCATCCTCGCACTGGGAGCGGGCGTGACGTCCGGCCTGATCGGCATCCCGTCAGCCGCCGCCCTGCTGCTGTGGGCCGTCATCTTCGGCTACGCCCAGCAGATCGGCACCCGCCTGCTCGACAAGTACACCGACGAGGTGCTGGACCAGGCCCGCCCGATGCCACCCGACGCGGAGGCGCCGAGGTGACCCGCACCCTGCTGGAAGGAGAGACGAACCTGGCCAACACCCACAACTGAATCAGGCCTCGCGCACCGCTGAGCGCGGCCGGCCTGCGGAACCGGGCCGGGTCTCACCGCGCCCAGGACGCTGAGTTGCACCGGCCGACCAGGCATCGGCCCGCCTCACTCACCGTCCTGGCTCGACCAGGCACGGCGTGGTGGTACAGCCGGTAGCTCGCACCGGTGTCTGCGTCCAGCGCACCACGGTGCCGAGGCGCCGTCGGCCAGGCATCGGCAGCACGCCGCGCGCGGCGACGCTTGTGCTGGCCAGCACGACGCGGAACAGCCTGTGCTGCACCACGTAGTCGTGCTCGGCACGGTGCCGGTGGTGGGGAGTCGCGTACGGCGGCGGGCATCTGGCGGCTCGGCCCGTGGCACGCGTCGAGCGCGGGCGGGTCCCGGCGCGCTGGTGTGGTGACCCGTCGACGGCGTCGTCGGTTTCGTGCTGGCCCGCGTACCGGCGGCTGCCGGTGCGGGTGAGGTGGTGGCGGGTGTTGCGCGGCCGTGGGCCCCTTGTGGCTCGGCCCGTGGGCACGGGGCGAGCCTTGGTGAGGTGGCGGGCATCTGGCGGCTCGGCCCGTGGTACGCGTCGAGCGCGGGCGGGTCCCGGCGCGCTGGTGTGGTGACCCGTCGACGGCGTCGTCGGTTTCGTGCTGGCCCGCGTACCGGCGACTGCCGGTGCGGGTGAGGTGGTGGCGGGTGTTGCGCGGCCGTGGGCCCCTTGTGGCTCGGCCCGTGGGCCACACGGCGAGCCTTGGTGAGGTGGGGCGTTGCGCTGGGTGGCAGCGCGGGGAGTTGTGCGCGGCGGCGGGCACCCTGGTGGCGCGGCACGCGGCGAGCTTGGCGAGGTGGCGCGTTGCCTTGGGGGCAGCGGGAGCCGCTCACGGCGGCGGCCAGTTGTGGCTCGGCCCGTGGCAGGCGGCGAGCCTTGGCGCGTGGCGCGTCGCGCTGGTTGGCAGCGAGGGAGGTTGCGCGCGGTGGTGGGCATCTGGTGGCTGGCCCGTGGCACGCGTCGAGCGCAGCCGAGCCCCTGGCGAGCCAGCGCGGCGACCTGACACCGGAGTCGTCGATCTCGCGGCTGCCGTGCACCATCGGCTGCTGGCCCAGCGCACGAGTTCGCCGAGGGGCTGAACGGCCCGCCGGAGCACCAGTGCTCCTGACCCGCGACGCCGCCCAGCCCCCGCGCTATCCACCTGTCCGACGACGACCGTTCGGCTACTGGGCGACACCCACCGGTGGGCGCACGCGGCCCAAGGGCGGACACCGCCCGCAACCAGGCCTAACGCCGCGAGGAGTCGCGAACAGCGCTGAGCACGTCGGGATCCCACCGGTGCGTGCGGATCAACCGGTACCGCTCCCCGGCCACCCACATGTAGGCCTCGGTCTCGGTGCGATCGCCCACCATGTCGGCTTGCCGCAGCATCCCGACGACGGGCGTGTACTCGTCGGTGTACCAGCGCCGGGCCACCTCGGCCCGGTCGAGGAGTTTGCCCTCGTCCTGCATGAGGCGGAACCCCCAGGCCTCGACGTGCTCACCGAGCTGGGCGTAGTCCCAGGGATCCGAGACGACGACGGCCGCGCGGGCCTCGCCGGTCAGCGGCACGCGCTCGAGGAACAGACGGCGGTAGTCCTTGACGATGAGGTCGCCGCGGTACCGGATGCCCGCCGCGTTGATGCGGGTGACGACCTCGGTGACGTAGGCGTCGATCGTGGTCAGGCCCAGTGCGTGGGCGACGGACACGCGGTGGTGGCCGTCGATGATGAAGTGCAGCTCGCCGATGCGGTACACCTCGATCGGCGGGACGGACTCGCCGCGGCGCTGCGCCAGCGCCAAGCGTTGCCACCGCTCGCGCACGCGGCCGGAGGTGGGGCGGAAGCGGCGGTCGAAGTCGCGGGTGCGGTCGACGCTGCCGACGATCGAGTCCAGGCGGATCGATCGCAGGCCCAGGCGGTTCTCGGACCGCATGCCCAGCGCGTCCACGACCTCGTGGAACGGCAGCATGATGTTGACGTCGTCGGGTTCGCGGCGCAGCCACGTGGCGAGCCGCGAGAGCACCTGGCGGCGGCGGGCGCGGAGGAAGTCGTTCTCGGCGTCCGCCAGCGGGAAACCCGTGTCACGCATGTCTGACCCCCACTGCGGTAGGAATCTCCAGCACCTTGTGACCGACAACGTTCACCACGCGGGTGTCGCCGAGGTGGCGGTCGGGTTTCAACGAGCCGTGCGGGTGGATGTGGCCGTGCAGCATCAGCGGCGGCCGCAGGCGCGAGACGAGCGGGTGCAGGCACGCGAAGCCGCGGTGCGGCGCGTCCGGCTCGTCGCCGCAGTCCAGCGGTGGTGAATGGGTCAGCAGCACGTCAACGCCACGTCCGTCCCGCAGTCGGCGCCACCCGGCGAGCCGGGCGACCCGGCGCGCGCGGCGCGCCTGCTGCCGTTCGGTCCACTGGTTGGGCCCCTTGTTGTAGCGGATCGAACCACCGAGGCCGGCGATCCGCAGCCCGGCGACGTCGACGACCCGCTCGTCGGCGTTCACCGCGCCCGTCGGGCCGGGCCAGCGGGTCGGGAGGCCGTCCTTCGTCCAGAGGCCGCGCACGTTCGAGTAGCCGGTCAGGTCGGTGTCGTGGTTGCCCGGCACGAACACGAGCGGTCTGTCCAGCGCGTTGGCGAGGTGCTCCAGGTAGTCGAAGGGGAGGTCGCCTGCGGCGACGATCAGGTCCACCTCGTAGGAGTGCACCTGGTCGGTCCACAGCTGTTCGACGACCTCGTCGGCCACGGCGAGAACCTTCGGCATCTTTCCGAGGGTAATCCTGTCGACGGTGACAGCGGGAGGACAGCCGAAACTCATCCGAAGTGGACAGTCTGTGGCACATGAGATCTCTCTTGATCGCATCGCATCGCGTCGCATCGCATCGCATCGCATCGCGGCCGTGCTCGTGCTGCCGGTGACTGCTCCTCGGCACCTCGCCCGGCACGCCCGCGCTCGGGCTGAAGATCGACGACCGGGGCCGGCTGTTCGTCGCGGGCGGACGGGCGGGCAACTTCCGGGTCGTCGACAGCCGGGACGGCACGATCCTCGCCAGCTACGTGCTCGCGCCGGCTGGTGACCTGGTCAACGACGTGTTCGTCACCGACGACGCCGCGTACGTCACGAACTCCGACCGGCCGGAGATCTACCGGTTGCCGCTGCGCGGCGGCAAGCTCCCGACCCAGGGTCAGGTCCAGAAGATCCCGCTGACCGGCGACATCGTCTTCGGCACCGGCGTCACCACCGCGCTCGACCTCGGGGGCCTGGGCCGACGGCCTGCTCAAGGTCGGCAGCACGCTCCACGTCGTGCAGAACCGGCTGAACATGATCGCCGAGCTCAGGCTCAACCGCGACGAGACGCCGCCACCGTGGTCCGCAAGATCACCGACCCGAGCTTCGACGTGCCGACGAACGTCGTGCTCCACCGGGACCGGCTGTGGCTGCCGAACGCGCGCCTCACGACCCCGCAGACACCCGAAACCCCTTACGGCGTCGTGTCGGTCCCTCGTCCGGGTTGGTGACGGCAGCGGGCGGAACGCGTTAGTTTCGGAGGCGTGCTAGCCGAGCTGTTCGCCGATGCCGCGCGTGGTTGCCGCGAGAGCAGCCCGCTGACCCACCGACTGCTCACCGACGCCGCCGCCGACCTCGTCAGCGGCGGCGTCACCTCGAAGGTCATGGCCGGCGCCGAATGCGACCGGCAAGGCACCGTCCCCGGACTGCGCTTCGCCGGGGCGGTGCACCGGCTCGTGCTGGAGGGCAGAGCACCGAGCCTGGCCAAGCACTACCCGTCCGTCGGCGGTCAGCCGCACCTGCCGACGCTGTGGCAGGACGCGCTCCCCGCGCTGCACGCGCACGCCGACGAGCTGCACGCCCGGATCGCCGCCACGGTCGTGCAGACCAACGAACCCGGCCGCAGCGCGCCGCTGTTCGGCGGCCTCCAGGTCGCCGCGCACGAGGCCGCGAAGGCGGCGGGCAGGCACGTGCCGTTCTCCGTGCGGCTGCTGGAGATCGGCGCCAGCGGAGGCCTCAACCTGCGCCCACACCACGTCGGCTACCGCATGCCGGACGGCACGACGCACGGCGACGCGGACAGCCTGCTCGTGCTCGACCCGCGCTGGACCGGCCTGCCGGACGTCGACCTGGCGCACCGCCTGCGCATCGTCGGCCGCGCGGGCTGCGACATCCACCCGGTCGACGTGTCCACTGAGGACGGACGGCTGCAGCTGTGCTCGTTCGTCTGGGCCGACCAGCTCGATCGCTGGAACCGGCTGCGCGACGCGCTCGACCTCGCCGCCGTCGACCCGGTCAAGGTGCAGCAGGCGTCCGGGCCCGAGTGGCTCGCCCAGCACCTCGCCCGCACTGAAAGAGACGTCCTTACGGTGGTGTGGCATTCGGTTGTCTGGCAGTACGTTTCACCCGCTGACCGCGCGATGGGCCGCGCGGTGCTGGCCGACGCCGCCGCCAAGGCGACGCCGACGGCACCGCTCGCGCTGCTCGTGTACGAGCCGCGGCGCACCAGCGCACCCGAGAAGTACCAGTTCCACCTGCTGCTGAAGCTGTGGCCCGCCAACCTGTCCCTGCACCTCGGGCACGGTGCGGGGCACGGCATTCCGTTCACCTGGGAGGCCAAACCTTGGTCGTGAAGAGCAAGTTGTTCCAGCGGTTCGCCGGCAACCCGAAGATGCTGCGCATGATGATGAAGTCGGCACCCGCGATGGATCGGCTGGCTCACCGGCTGACCGGCGGCCGCTTCACGATGTCCGGCAGCGTCATGCCGATCATGGTGCTCGACACCATCGGCAGCAAGAGCGGGCAGCCGCGCAGATCGCCACTGCAGTACGTCAAGCACGGCAACGACTTCCTGGTCATCGGCAGCAACTTCGGCGGCACGGCGCACCCCGCGTGGAGCACGAACCTGCTGAAGACCCCGGACGCCGCCGCATCGGTGGGCGGCAAGAGCTTCCCCGTCACGGCACGGCTGCTGGCCGGGGCGGAACGCGACGAGGCGTGGCGGGTGGCGCTGGAGCAGTGGCCGCCGTTCGAGAACTACGTGGCGCAGGCGGGTGGCCGCGAGTTCCGGATCTTCCGGCTCGAGCCTACGGAGCGACCACCGGCGTGATCCGCCAGCGCCCGTCGGTCTCCTCGACGGGCATGGTGACGGTGCCGGAGGTGCCGTCGACGCGGACGAACTCCACGACGACGGCACCACCGGAGAACCTGGCCGAGACGACCCGCGCACCGGTGAACCGGGTGGTCGTCTCCTGCGCGATCTCTTCTCCGCCAACGGAGAACAGCGGCGCGAGCTTCTTCGCGTCGTGCGCGCGCAACGACTCGGCGACCCGCCCGGCCAGCTCGTCCGGCGACGCGGCACCGGGATCCGGCCACTGCGAGATGAACAGGGCCACCATCACGAGCCAGCCGAGCGGGAACATCAACAGCCAGAACCGCAGGTTCCTCAGCTGGCGACGCACGTCAGGGCGTTCCTGAGATGAGCACGAACACAGCGGTGATCCAGCAGAGCAGGAACGTGAGCATCCAGAACCGGATGTTGGTCAGCATTCTGGTCATGACGAGAACCTCCAGCGAACGAAAACCGAACGGGAATCAGAGCCAGCGATTCCGTCGGAGTATTCGATAGAGCGTCAGACAGGCCACCAGAATGAGGCTCATCACGATGGGGTAGCCGTATTTCCAGTGCAGTTCCGGCATGTAGTCGAAGTTCATGCCGTAGATGCCGACCCCCATGGTCGGCACGGAGATGATCGCCACCCAGGCGGTGATCTTCCGCATGTCGGTGTTCTGCTGCAGCGTGATCTTCGCGAGCGTCGCGTCCACCAGCGTGGTCAGCAGCTCGTCGAACGCCGTGACGCGTTCGGACACCTCGGTGAGGTGGTCGTCGACGTCGCGGAAGTACGAGCGCACCTGCTCGGGGATGAGCGGGGTGTAGCCCTCTGCCAAGCGCCGCAACGGGTTCGCGAGCGGCATGACCGCGCGGCGCAGCTCCAGCACCTCGCGCTTGAAGAGGTAGATCTGCTCCGCGCTGACGTTGCTGCGCGGCGCGAAGATCCGCTCCTCCATCTGGTCGATGTCGGTCTCGATGTGCTCGGTGACGTCGAGGTAGTTGTCGACGACGTGGTCCGCGATCGCGTGCAGGACGGCGGACGGGCCGATCTGCAGCCGCTCCGGCTCGTCCTCCATCTCGTGCCGCAGCTTGGACAGCCCCGAGTGGTTGCCGTGCCGCACGGTGATCACGAAGTCCTTGCCGAGGAACACCATGATCTCGCCGCTCTCGACGATCTCGTTGGCGGTGTCCGGGGACTCGTTGGTCACGTAGCGGACGGTCTTGAAGACCATGAAGAGCGTGTTGTCGTACCGCTCGAGCTTCGGCCGCTGGTGCGCGTGCACCGCGTCCTCCACGGCGAGCTCGTGCAGGCCGAACGTGTCCGCGATGCCCTGGATCTGCTCCTCGTCCGGCTCGTGCAGACCGATCCACACGAAACCGTCCTTGCGCTTGCGCACCTCTTTGACGGCGTCGGTGTGCGTCCAGCGGCCGGGCAGGCGCTTGCCGTCGACGTAGACCGCGCAGTCGACCACGTACGCCGACAACGGCACCGGAATGGGTGCCATCGGGCGCTGCGGGCCGCGACCGCGGATCGAGGGCAAGCTGGGCATGGTGAGTTCCTCCAGGCGCGCACGTCGTCACAAGGCACGAACATGACGGGGCGTCCTACACCGGGGAGCTCAGAGCAGAATTGCCCCTCCGATGAGGACGCGCTTGGTACTGGCAGGGTGGGGGTCGTTCTTCATCTGGACGTCCTCACCTCCTCTGGGCGAAGTTCACTGGTGGTGGATTGGCTCACACACCGGTTGCCGAGAGTACTCCCCCTCCGATCACACTGTCTCCCCAACCGAGACGGATCTCGATCACAGCCAGCGGAGGCAGTAGTGCAGTTCGGTCGTTACTACGAGGAGTTCGAGGTCGGCGCGGTCTACAAGCACTGGCCTGGCAAGACGGTGACGGAGTACGACGACCACCTGTTCTGCCTGCTCACGATGAACCACCACCCGCTCCACATGGACCTGAACTACGCGGAGAACACGACGGACTTCGGCAAGAACGTCGTCGTCGGCAACTACATCTACTCACTGCTGCTGGGCATGTCTGTGCCCGACGTCTCAGGCAAGGCCATCGCCAACCTGGAGATCGAGTCGCTGCGGCACGTGAAGCCGACGTTCCACGGTGACACCATCTACGGCGAGACCGAGGTGCTCGACAAGACGCCGTCGAAGTCCAAGGACGACCGCGGCATCGTCTACGTGGAGACTCGCGGCTACAAGCAGGACGGCACGGTCGTGTGCATCTTCCGGCGCAAGGTCATGGTGCCCAAGACGTCCTACGGTGAAGCACGCGGCGGCGAACAGCCCGGCCGTCCCGAGCCCAAGGAGTGAAGTGACCTCATCGGATCTGGTGCAGCGCAGGCTTCGCGAGTTCGCGGAGGAGGCGGCCGGGGTCTCACCGCTCTACGAGCACCTGGCACGGCGCGCTGCCGACGATCCGGAGGTCGCCGGTCTGCTGACGGCGGCGCCGGAGGCCACCGCCTCCGGCGCGCTGCTCCTCGCGGCCGCCCACCGGCTCGTGCAGGCCGAGCCGTTCCACCCGCTGTCGAACTACTACCCGTCGCTCGGCGGCACCTACGGCGTCGACGAGCGCACGTGGCCGCTGTTCCGCGACTTCCTGCTCGAACGCGCCGAGCGCGTGCGCACCCTGGTGTCAGCCCGCGCGACGCGGTCGAACGACGTGCGCGGCGCCGCGCTGCTCTACCCGGCCGTCGCGATCGCCGCCAAGCAGGCGGGCGCCCCGATCGGCCTGCTCGAGGCGGGCACGAGCGCGGGCCTGCTGCTCGGGCTCGACCAGTACTCGTACCGCTACCAGACCCAGCAGGCCGGTCAGCTCGTCGCCGGACCGGCCAAGGCCGCGCTCGGCCTGCACTGCGCGCTGGAGCTCGCGCCGGGCGCGGAGCTGCCGAAACTGCCGAAGGTGCTCAAGGTCGCGGCCAAGGCCGGTGTCGGTGAGTCACCGGCCGACCTGGCGGACGAGGACGAGTACGCCTGGTTGGAGGCATGCGTCTGGGCCGACCAACCGGAACGGCTGCGCCTGTTCGGGGTGGCTGCCGGCGTGCTGCGCAAGAAACCGCCGCGCATCGTCGCGGGCGACCCGGTCGCCGATTTGGGCAAAGCCGCGGAGCTGATCCCGGCCGAGGTGCCGCTCGTCGTGCTCACCAACGGCTCCGGTCTGGATCTCGCACCCGCACTCGCCGCGCTGGGCAGGCCCGCCTGGTGGGCGGCGCTCGAGGGCGGCGAGCTCAGGCTCGTCCGGTCGAAGGATGGACAGACCGAGACGAGGGTGCTCGGGACGACCGAGGCCCACGGACAGCGTCTTGTATGGCTCGCGGCGGCGACTCGATAGAGGGAACCCGATCACGTCCTCGGGAGGCATTGCCAGCTGGAAAGCGCTTCCAGCAGGCCTTCGGTGAGCGGAAGTGTGGTCAACATCGCACTGTCGACCCAGCGGGCATCCGATGCGTCGTCCCCCGCTCGGAGCACACCCCCGCTGACCTGGCACGTGTAGTCGAAGATCAAAAAAACACCGTTCTTGAACGGTCGAGTGACGCTGCCGGCGAGCGGGCCGACGGTGACGGAGAGTCCCGTTTCCTCGAGGAGTTCCCTCGTCAACGCCTGCTCGTCGGTCTCGTCTCGCTCCACTCGGCCGCCTGGTATCGACCACAGTCCCTCACCAGGCGCGTTGGCTCGTCGCACGAGCAGTAGTCGCCCAATAGCGTCATGCAGGATGCCGCCGACACAGCGGACCGTGGCTGGATGGCTCTCCGTCACGAGTACGGAGCGTAGTCACCCCGGATCGGCGGTGCAGCTCGCTCGCCCATGCGCGGTACAAATTCTCCACGGCGCTGGGCGTTGCTGTACAACGGTGACGAACGGCGCCAAACGGGTGCGGAAGTTGGACGGGGTGGGTACCGTGAACTTGAAGAAGCTTCTCATTTTCGCCGGCGTCGCCTTGCTGCTGTTCTTCCTCATCGCCGAGCCGCAGCAGGCCGCGCAGCTGGTCCAGAACATCCTCAACTCACTGCGGGCGGCCGCTGAGTCGATCGTTCTCTTCGTGAGGAACGTCTTCTCCGGCGGTGCGTAGGCCATACTCGTCGTAACGAGAGGCGGGTGAGGCATGTTCGCACCACGGGACCCTGACGACTACCTGCTCAGCAGTGAGCGTCGGGTCATCAGGGTGCGCCGCCACTGGTCCTACCTGTTGTGGGACGTGCTCGAGGCGGGCGCGCTGCTCGCCGGCGCCATGATGATCTCGTACCTGCTGCCGGACAACGCGGGCGTCATCCAGAACGTGCTCTGGTACGTCTCGCTGCTCGTCCTGCTGCGGTTGGCCTACTTCATCATCGAGTGGTGGGTCGAGCGGATCGTCGTGACCGACAAGCGGTTCATGCTGACATCGGGCGTCTTCGAGACCAAGGTCGCGATGATGCCCATCAGCAAGGTCACCGACCTCACCTACGAGCGCACGGTGGCGGGCCGCATGTTCGGGTTCGGCACCCTCATCGTGGAGTCGGCCGGTCAGATCCAGGCGTTGAACCGCCTGGAGTACCTGCCGGACCCCGAAGAGGTGTACGACGCCATCTCGGAGCTGACCTTCGGCGACAAGAAGGCGCAGGCCGAGCGCTTCTCGATGATCAAGGCGCAGCGGGCAGCCCGCGGCAAGAAGATGGTCCCGTAGCGGGTCTCGCCGAGCACGTCGTCCACACTGGACGACGTGGTCATCGATCTGCACACCCATTCGACCGAGTCCGACGGCACCGACACCCCGGCTGAGCTGGTCGCGGCAGCAGCCGCGGCGGGCTTGGACACGGTGGCGATCACCGACCACGACACGGCGAACGGCTGGGCGGAGGCCGTTGCCGCGCTTCCCGCCGGTCTGCGGCTGGTGCGCGGCTCCGAGCAGTCCTGCACGTCCACGGACGGCACCGGCAGGCGCGTGACCGTGCACCTGCTGGCCTACCTCTACGACTCAGCGTCGCCCGTGATCGTCGCCGAGCAGCAGCGGCTGCGCGCGGAACGGCGCGAGCGGCTGCACAAGATCGCCGGGAAGATGCGCGACGACGGCTTCCCGATCGACCCCGATGAACTGCTGGCGTCCGTGCCCGACAGCGCGACGGTCGGCCGCCCCCACCTGGCGATGGCCCTGATGCGCGCGGGCGTGGTGTCGTCGGTCGACGAGGCGTTCGCGACCTACCTGGCAGGCGGCCGCTACTACGTGGCGCGCACGGACACGCCCGTCGAGCACGCCATCGAGATGATCAACGCGGCGGGCGGCGTGACCGTGCTGGCGCACCCGTTCGCCTCGGCGCGCGGCCCGATCGTGACGGCCGACGTGATCCGTTCCCTGGCCGCGGCCGGCATGGCGGGCGTCGAGGTCGACCACCCGGACCACGACGCCGACACGCGGCTGCGGTTGCGGAGGCTGGCCGATTCGGCTGGGCTGGTGGTCACCGGCTCGAGTGACTACCACGGCACGAACAAGACGATCCGGCTCGGCGCGGAGTCCACCGCGCCGGAGATGCTGGATGCTCTTGCCGACCGGGCCACCGGGTGCAAGATCGTCGTCGGCTGAGAGGTGCCGGATGTTCTTCGACACGCGGCTGTTCATCGAGGCCACGATCACGCTGATCGTGATCATGGATCCGCCCGGCACGATCCCCGTGTTCCTGGGTCTGGTCGGCCGCAAGTCCCGTGACCAGCGCCGCCGGGCGGCACGTCAGGGCGTGCTGGTGTCGTTCCTGGTGATCACGCTGTTCGCGGTGGCCGGCAACTCGATCCTGGCGTACATGCACATCGGCATCCCGGCCCTGCAGGGCGCGGGCGGCCTGCTGCTGTTGCTGATCGCGCTGGACCTGCTGACCGGCAAGGGCGACACGAACCACCCCGAGGTCGAGGACGTCAACATCGCGCTGGTGCCGCTCGGCACGCCCCTGCTGGCCGGGCCCGGCGCGATCGCGGCGACCATCGTGTTCGTGCGCCAGGCGGACGGCGCACTCGGCTCCTACCTGGCGCTGGCGGCGGCGATCGTGGCGGTGCACCTGGTCCTGCTGGCGTGCCTGCGCAGCGCGGGTGTGCTGATCAAGGTGTTCAAGGAGAGCGGCATCCTGCTGATGGCCAAGATCGCCGGTCTCCTGCTGGCCGCGATCGCCGTCCAGCTCGTCGCTTCGTCCGTGCAGGGCTACATCTCGGGTGCCTCCTAGCGCTCGACGCTCGCGCTGTCGTCCCTGATGACGATGGGGCGTTCGATGAGCACCGGGTTCGCGCTGAGGATCTTGATCCACTGCGCGCGGTCGAGGGGCTCGTCCTTGAGGTTGAGCTCCTTGTAGCGCGGTTCGCCCTTGCGCGTGATCTCCCACGGCTCCTTGTCGAGGAGGGTGAGGACGTGGTCGAGCTCGGCTTCGGTGGGCGGGGCGTCGAGGTAGCGGCGCTCGGTGTACTCCACGCCCGCGTCGTCCAGTGCCTGCTTGGCGGCGCGGCTCTTGGAACACCGCGGGTTGTGCCAGATCTCCATGGGTGCCATTCGAACACTGTCAGACCCCTTGAGTAACTTGGGGTGAGTGGAACAGCTCGGGTTCGACTTCGGCAGCGCCCCCAAACGTCTGGTTCGGGTGACGCCGGCCAAGCTCGCCACGTGGACCGACTGTCCGCGCCGCTATCGCATGGCCTACCTCGACCGTCCCTCTCCACCTCGCGGTGGCGCGTGGGCGCACAACACCCTGGGCGCGGTGGTGCACAACGCGCTGAAGGCGCTGTTCGACCTGCCGGTGGAGAAGCGGACGCCGGAGCAGGCCGTCGCGCTGGTCAACCGGCAGTGGAAGAGCGAGGGCTTCCGCGACGTCGACCAGGCCGCCGAGTACCGCAACCGGGCGTGCGGCTGGGTGCACGACTACGTGGCCGAGCTCGACGTGACGATCGAGCCGCTCGGCGTCGAGCGCTGGGTGTCGTCACCGACCCAGAAGATCGTCGCCGAGGGCCGGGTCGACCGCATCGACCTCCGCGACGGCGAGCTGGTGATCGTCGACTACAAGACCGGGCGGCACGCACTCACCGTCGACGACGCCCGCGGCTCGCAGGCACTGGCGCTGTACGCGCTGGCCGCGCGGCGGACGCTGCGCAAGCCGTGCCGCCGCGTCGAACTGCACCACCTGCCGACCGGCGAGGTGGCGGTGTGGGAGCACACGGAGGAAAGTCTCGCGCGGCACGTGACCCGTGCCGAGGAAGCGGCCGACGAGCTCGACCTGGCGGCCGAGACGCTGAAGGCGGGAGGGAACCCGGAGATCCTCTTCCCGCCGAACACAGGACGTCAGTGCACGTGGTGCGACTTCCGGCGCAGCTGTCCCGAAGGCCAGCAGGCAGCACCTTCGCTGGACCCCTGGGCACTGCTCGCGCCCTGAAACGCATGGGTTGCTGTTTTGATGGCCGCTGCTCCGCAGACGGCGGCGAGGTCGCCTGGGAAGTCGGTCGTCCGGCCGCTCGCTCTCGCCGAAATGGGCTTCGCCGATTCCGGCGAGACCGGGCGTCCGGACGACCGACGCGACCTCGCGCAACCCGGCGGGGGTTCGGACGTCGCAAGTAGAGTGGTGGAAGTGAAAGCAGCGGTGGAAACCAAACGGAAAGTCGGGTTCGGAATCCTGCGTGCCGTCAGCGGAGTACTCGCGGTCGGCATGGTGCTGCTGGCACTCGGAAACATCGGCGTGCAGTTCTACGCCAACTCCCGTGACCTGCCCGGACCAGGCGTTCTCGCCGTCACCTCGCACATCGTCGCCGCCGTGCTCGTGATCGGCGCCCAGGTGGTCGCCGACCGCTTCAACGACTGGCGCGCACCCGTGAGCTGCCTCGCCGTGCTCCTGGTCAGCGCGGCCACGCTGTGGCTCTTCTGGTGGGCCTAGCCCGAGGCTTGACCCGGACTCAGCTCAGCCAGGCCCGCCACGTGGGCAGCAGGGTCGCCAGCAGCTCGACCGGGGCCTCGGTGTTGGGAGAGTGCGCCGCACCGGGCAGCACGGCGAAGTCGGCGTCGAGACGCTCGGCCATGTCGCGCTGAGAGGCGGGGCTCCACGCGTCGTCCTGGTCGCCGCACACCACCAGGCACGGCGTCCCGCCTGCCCGCAGGGCCCGTCCCAGCTTGGCGACGAGGTCGGGCTCGTGGCGCAGGCCGTTGCCCATGCCGACCAGGCCCGCCGGTGACGACCTGAGGAAGCGCTCCTTCAGGAAGTTCTTGAGCTCGTCCGGCATCGCGGCGTAGCGGGGGTTCGCGACGGAACGCAGCTCGTGCAGCTGCTGCGCTCCTTCGAACCCCCTGGCGGCGAGGATCTGCTCGCCGATGTCGAGCGCCGTGCGGCGTTCACCCGCTGGCAGCTCGGACGGGCCGGACGACAGCAGGGTGAGGCCGGCGACGGGAGCGCCCGCGAGCACCGCGGCACGCGAGACGAGGCCGCCGTAGGAGTGGCCGAGCAGCAGCACGCGGCGGCCCTCGGCGGTCAGCTTCTCGACCAGCTCGGCGATGGCCGCACCCAGCGGGGCGGGCCGGTACTCGGGCTCGGTCAGCGGGCCCGCCGACTCGTACTGGCCGGGCAGGTCGATCGCCAGTGCCTCGAAACCCGCGTCGGCGATGCCGTCCAGCACCGGCGCGAAGTCCTCTTTGGACCCCGTGTAACCAGGGACGAGGAGTGCTGTCGCCTTCAGCGCGTCACCGACGGCGGGCACGCGCAACGCGGCCACGGGGCCGTAGCGGCCTTGGAGGTCGACACGTTCCGCCCGGTGCGGGCTGATCTGCGAGTACACGGAGGAACTATCGCAGTGCGACCAGGGTTTCGCCACGTTGCTCCAGCACTACCGGGCCCGCTGTGGCGAGGCGCACAGGACCGTCGTAGCCGTCTCGTTTGACGGAGATCGTGCCGATCTCGGCGCCGGTCGCCTGGTCGAAGACCTTCAGGCCGTCGCGCACCGGGATCAGGATGCGACCGGCCAGCGTGGTGCCGGAGCCGAGCGTGTCCTTGACCGTCCACATCGGAGCGAGCGTCTCGTTGTTCAGCGCGACGGTGCGGGAACCGGTGTGCCAGAAGACGTTCGACGGCGTCACGGTGGTCGGGGTGACCTGGTTCGGCGGGTCGGTGATCTCGCTGTCCGGCATGTCGAGCGGGGTCTCGGAGATCTGGTTGCCCGTCTCCGAGTCGAAGATGACGAGACGCGCGGGGCCGGGCAGCGCGACGGCGACGAAGCGGCTCGTCACGGCCACCACCTGGGCGCCGCGGCCGCCGACGACGACGCTCGCGAACACCTTCGGCTCGTCGGCCTTCTCCGGGTTCGGCTTCAGTACGGTGATGCGGTCGCTCGAGTCACCGGCGCAGCGCTCGAGGATCGCGAACTTGCCGCCGGTCACCGCGAACGAGCTGAACGTGCAGCCGGTGCGCGGCTGCTTGTTCGGGTTCACGATCGCGCGCAGCTGGCCGTACTCCAGCGAACGCACCAGGTCGTCGCGGCGGTACACCTCGACGAACTTCGTGCCCGTGGTGATCACGTGCGAGCCCTCGTCGAGCAGGCGCGTGCCCAGCTCGGCGTCACCGTTGCGCTGGGCCTTGCGCTCGCCGGTCACGCCGTCGACCGTCGTGACCTCGGAGCAGTTGTCGTCCTTGCGGTACACGCCCACCGCGCGGCCCCACGCCGAGGACACCGTGCACAGCGCCAGGTCGCGCTGGTAGCTCCAGCGGACGTCGCCGGTCAGCGGGTCGCGGCCGGCGACCTCGCCACCGTCACCGGTGACGACGGTCGACTCGACCACGACGGGGACCTGCGTCGAGCCGCTCTTCGCGCGCCACACCTCGCCGAGCGACGGCGGTAGTGCGGAGACGGGCGGCAGCTCGGCCACCGAGGACGGGCCGGTGCGCACGGTCGTGGACCGCGCGTCGCTGTTCTGCCACACCACGAGCCCGGTGACGAGCACGCCGACGGTGATCACCGCTACCGCGATGAAATCACCTCGGGTGCGCCAGGTCCGGGCTGGTGGGCGCGGCTGGACGACCTCTTGTTCGGGGTCGCCCAGCACGTCCTCGATGTCGGCGATGTCAGAAGACATGGCTCTTAGTCTGCCGAAGGTGCGGCCTGCTCCGCACCGGCCCTGCGCCGACGGCGGCGCTTGGGCTTGTCGGCACCGCTGTTCTCGGTGCTCGGCGTGGCCTCGGTCTCGCCTTCGACGGGCACGCCCGCACGGCTGCGCCGCCTGCTGCGACGAGGCCGCGACTCCTCCTGGGAGTCCTTCGGCGTGGAACCCGACTCGGGTGCCGGAGCGTGCTCAGCCGCACCGGCGGAGCCGGCGCGGCCGCTGCGCCTGCGCTTGCGCGGCGCCTTGCGGTCGAACTTCTCCTCGACCTCGGCGTCCAGACCGGCCCGCGTGCGCAGGCCGAGCGGCAGCCGCCCGGTCGAACCGGACGGGATGTCCAGGTCGGAGAACAGGTGGTCCGACGTCGAGTAGGTCTCGACCGGCTCGGGCTTGCCGAGGTTGAGGGCGTCGCTGATCATCTTCCAGCGCGCTTCCTCGTCCCAGTCGACGAACGTCACCGCGACACCGGTGCGCCCGGCGCGGCCCGTGCGGCCGATGCGGTGGACGTACGCCTTCTCGTCCTCGGGGCACTGGTAGTTGATCACGTGCGTCACGTCGTCGATGTCGATGCCGCGCGCGGCGACGTCGGTCGCGACCAGCACGTCCACCTTGCCGGTGCGGAACGCGCGCAGCGCCTTCTCGCGACCGCCCTGGCCGAGGTCGCCGTGCACCGCCGCGACCGCGAAGCCGCGCTCGGTGAGGTCGTCCGCGATCTTCTGCGCGGTCCGCTTGGTGCGCGCGAAGATCATCGACAGACCGCGGTCGCGCGCCTGCAGCATGCGGGCGAGCATCTCGATCTTGTCGAGCGAGTGCGCGCGGTAGACGAACTGCTCGGTGCGCTCGTGGATCGCGCCCGCGTCGTTCTCCTCGGCCCGGATGTGCGTGGGCTGCTTCAGGAACGTGCGCGCGAGCGTGATGATCGGGCCCGGCATGGTCGCCGAGAACAGCATGGTCTGCCGCTCGTCCGGAACCATGGTCAGGATGCGCTCGATGTCGGGCAGGAAGCCCAGGTCGAGCATCTCGTCGGCCTCGTCCAGCACCAGGTTGCGGACCTTGCCCAGCACCAGGTGGCGCTGCTCGGCCAGGTCGAGCAGGCGGCCGGGCGTGCCGATGACGACGTCGACGCCCTTCTTCAGCGCCGCGATCTGCTGGTCGTAGGGGCGGCCGCCGTAGATCGACGTGACCCGCACGCCGAGGTGCTTCGAGGCGTCGGTGAGGTCGTGGGTGACCTGGAGACACAGCTCACGAGTGGGAACCACCACAAGTGCCTGCGGGGTGCCGTCGCCAGGCGTGATGACGCGCTGCAGCAGCGGCACGCCGAAGCCGAGGGTCTTGCCGGTGCCGGTGCGGGCCTGGCCGATCACGTCGTCGCCCGCGAGCGCGATCGGGAGCGTCAGCTCCTGGATCGCGAAGGTCCGCACGATGCCTGCTTCGTTCAGCGCCCGGACGATCTCGGGGCGCACCCCCAGCTCCGCGAACGTGGGGGCTTCCTCGCTCACCGGGGCGTCTGCCAGCAGCGGGTGCGACGTGTCTTCCTCGGGGACACCGGCTTCGCTGTGTTCGAGCGCTACCGGGTCGAGATGTGCGTCAGTGATGTCGGTCAGGATGATCAGCCTCTCTCAGCCAGCGCGCACGCCCTGGTTGAGGGCCTCTCGACCGCGCTCGCAAGGCTGCGGGAAAGGTGTGCACGCACCATTTCGGACGCCGCTCTGCGTGATCACGTTCGTGTTCCTCACGCCGGGCGTCGGACACAGTCTACCTGCCGAGACGGTTCTGACCATTAGGCTTCGTCACATGGGTGTCGCGGAGGGTGTTGTCGATCTTCTCGGAGCGCTCGCGTACGGCGAGCTCTCGGCGTTCGACCGGATGACGGAGGACTCGAGGGAAGCGCCGACGCTGGCGGGCCGTGCCGCGCTGGCGCAGATGGCCGCGGCGGAGATCGGGCACTTCACACTGCTGCAGAAGTACCTGGCCGAGCAGGGCGTGCAGGTCGAGGACGCGATGGCGCCGTTCGTCACGGGCTTCGACGCGTTCCACGAGAGCACCCGGCCGAAGTCGTGGCTGGAGTCGCTGGTCAAGGCCTACGTCGGCGACGGGCTGGCCGCGGACTTCTACCGCGAGATCGCCGAGTGGCTCGACGAGCCGACGAAGGAGCTCGTGCTCGCCGTCCTGGCCGACACGGGCCACTCCGCGTTCGCTGAGCGCGAAGTCCTGGCCGCCGTCGACCTGGATCCGCGGGTCCGCGACCGGCTCGCGCTGTGGGGTCGCAGGCTCCTCGGCGAGGCGCTGACGCAGGCTCAGTACGTGGTCGCGGAACGGGATCCGCTGGCAGAGCTCATCGTGCACGGCTCGGGAGACCTCGCCGGGATCGCCGCGTTGTTCCGCAGGCTCCAGCAGACCCACGCCCGCCGGATGTCACAGCTCGGTCTGGGCTAGTGCGACCGCTGGGCTAGTGTTGTGATCAGAGTTTCTAGTTCTCACGGAGGTCAGCGTGGAGGTCAGGATCGGCGTCGCGGAAAGCCCGCGGGAAATCGTCGTGACCAGTGGGCTCACCCCGGACGAGGTCGAGGCACTGGTCGCTGACGCGGTGCAGGGCAAGTCCGGTTTCCTGACGCTGGTGGACCAGAAGGGCGCGCGCTTCGTGGTCCCCGCGCACCGGGTCGCCTACGTCGAGATCGGCCCGCAGGACTCGCGCAAGGTCGGCTTCACCTCGTAGCAGGTGACACAGCTCGCCGAGGCCCTCTGACTTCCCGTCAGGGGGCCTCGGTGCTGTACGGGGGAGTGGAGATGCCGCCGACGCGGTAGCGGCCCCACGGGTCCGGATCGGTCAGCGCGCCGGTGGCCTCGCCCTCGGGCGTCCTGAGCACCGCGGTGCGGGCTCCCGCCTCGACCAGCGCGGTGACCTGCTCGTTCTGCTTGATCCGGCCGTACCAGTGGTAGCGGCCGTCGATCGGCTGGAAGTAGCCGCGCAGGTCGACCTGGACCGGCACCTCGGTCTGCTCGAACACCAGCGTGGCCTCGCCCGAGTAGCCCTCTTCGTCGTGCGCGTGCTCGCTCATCTCTCCACCAATCGCAGCGGGGCCAGCGGTCGTTCGGGATCGGCGTGCACGCCTGCCGAGCGCAGCAGCCCGTCGATGGCGTGCCAGATGATCGTGGCCAGGTAGTCGCTCAGGCTCTCCCGCGACATGGACTGCCGCTCGAGCCACCAGTCACCCGCGTTCTGCACCATCCCGACCAGCGCGTGCGCCCACGGCTCCGCACCGCCGGAGTCCATTTCGTACGAACGCAGGTAATCGCCGAGCAGCCGGGCGAGGCTCGTCGCGATGAGCTCCTTGTCCTCGCTCACCACGTCCTTCTCGACCGGACGGTCCACGAAGGACCCGCGCACGACGAACCGGTAGAGGTTCGGGTTCTCCTCGATCACCGTCAGGTAGGCGTCGACGATCCGCTTGATGCGCTCGCGGATCGGGCCGTCCTCGGCGATCGCCGGGCCCAGCCGGTCCATCAGCATCTCGGTCGCGCGCTGGCCGACCGCGAGGTACAGGTCCGACTTGTCCGCGAAGTGCCGGTACAGCACGGGCTTGCTGACGCCGGCCTCCGCGGCGATGTCGTCCATGCCGACGTCGGGCCCGAGCCTGGCCACGGCCTTGATCGTCGCTTCGACGAACTCCGCCCGCCGGGCCTCCCGGTGGCCCTTCCAGCGTTCCCGCCTGGCGTCCGGGCCCTTGACAGTGGGTGCCATGTGCCGCACGCTACCAGAAGTAACCGTTACCTCAAGTAACACTTACGCCGGGGAGGGCAACCGATGAAGGTCGCCGATCGCGAGAAGACCGCGGAACGGCTGCTCAAGTCGTCCGCGGACAAGTTCTACGACCCCGAGGTCGACATCGACTGGTCCGCGCCGCTCGTCGAGGGCAAGTTCTTCGTCCCCGAGCACCGGATCTCGCTCTACGGCACGTCGCTGTACGACTCGCTGACCCACGAGCAGCGCATCGAGCTCTCGAAGCACGAACTCGCCAGCGTCGCGTCCGTCGGACTGTGGTTCGAGCTCCTGCTCATGCAGATGCTGGTGAAGGTCGTCTACAACACCGATCCGACCACCCGGCACGCCCAGTACGCGCTCACCGAGGTCGCGGACGAGTGCCGCCACTCGACGATGTTCGCGCGGCTGGTCGAGCACGTCGGCTGCCCCGCGTACGGGCCGGTCCGCCAGGTGCACCGGCTCGGCAAGCTGCTGCCGACCGTCGGCTACGGGCCCGCGATGTACGGCTCGATCCTGGTGGCCGAGGAGGTGCTCGACCGGCTCCAGCGCGAGGCGATGGCCGACGAGAACGTCCAGCCGGTCGTGCGGATGGTCAACCGGATCCACGTGCTCGAAGAGGCGCGGCACGTCCGGTTCGCGCGCGAGGAGCTGCTGCGCGGCAGGGCGGAGCTGCGGTCGTTCGAGCTGCCGTACCAGAAGTGGCTGCTCGCGAACGTGTCCATGATGGTCACCCGGTCGATCATCAACCCGGCCGTCTACGCGGCCGTGGGGCTCGACCCGGTCGTCGCCCGCCGCGCGGCCATGGGGAACCCCGCGTACCAGGAGACGATGCGCTGGTCCGGCGAGCGGATCATGTCGTTCCTGTCCGAGGCCGGACTCGTCGGAAAGCCGGGGATGCGCGCATGGCGCCGCTCGTTCTTGATCGGCTGAACGTCGTCGAGTCCGGTGCCTGCTCCGGGACCGGTGACGTGACGGCGGTGCTGCTGCACGCCTGGACCATGGACCTCACCGCGTGGGACCGGGTCGCCCCGGCGCTGCCGGGGCGGGTGCTGCGGTACGACCACCGCGGGCACGGTCGTTCCGGCGCCGGACTTCCCGCGCGGATCTCCGAGCTGGCCGACGACCTCGCCGCGGTGCTGGAGGAGCGCGTTCCGTCGGGGCGGATCGTGCTCGCCGGACACTCGCTCGGCGGCATGACGATCATGGCGCTGGCCGAGTCACGACCGTCGCTCTTCGAGCGGGTGTCCGGGGTCGTGCTGGTGGCGACGTCCTGCGGCGACCTGCCCGCGATGCACCCGGTCGAGCGCTTCGCGGGCCGGTGGCTGGCGAAGCGTCCTCGGGTCGGGTTCGCGCGGGTCATCGCACCCGGTCTGCGGATCGGCGCGTTCGGGCGCGGTGCCTCGTGGGCCGATGTGCGGGCCAGTGCCGAGATGGTCGGCCGGACGGACGGGGCCACGCTGATCGGGATCCGCGAGGAGCTGACCGTGCACCAGCGCCGCTCGGCGCTGGACGTGCTGTCGGACATCCCCACCGCGGTGCTCGCCGGGGGCGCCGACCGGCTCACCCCGTTGCGGCACGCCCGCGCGATGGCGGCCGCGCTCCCGCACGCCGAGCTGGTGATCTACCCGCGGGCCGGCCACATGCTCCCGCTGGAACGCTCGACCGACGTGGCCCACCGCATCGCGTCACTGATGTAGCTGAAATGGCGTCGGGGGCACATTCGCGGACCTCGAGTCCGCGAATTTTGACCCGACGGCATTCGCGTCAGTGCTGCTGGAGCGGGAAACCGCCGCCGATGCCGCGCCACGTCAGGTTGGAGATCAGCGCGACGGCGTCGTCCTTGGAGACCCTGCGGCCGTCGGCGAGCCACTGGCGCGCCGTCACCTGGGACAGGCCGACGAGGCCGACCGCGAGCAGGCGCGCCCGGTCCGGCGGGAGGCCGGCGTCCGCGGTGATCGTGTCGGTGATCGCGTCGACCGAGTCCGTGGTGGCCCGCTCGACCGCCTCCTGCACGGAGGGCTCGGAGCGCAGGTCGGACTCGAAGACCATGCGGAACGCCTGGCCCTCGCCGTCGACGAAGTCGTAGAACGCGGCCACGGTCGCGCGGACGCGCAGCTTGTTGTCCGGCGAGGACGCGATGGCGGCGCGCACGCGGCCGACCAGTTCGTCCACGTGCGACTCGAGCAGCGCCATGTACAGCTCGAGCTTGCCGGGGAAGTGCTGGTAGAGGACCGGCTTCGACACGCCCGCGCGCTCGGCGATCTCGTCCATCGCGGCGGCGTGGTAGCCGTTGGCGACGAACACGTCCTGCGCCGCGGCGAGCAGTTGAGCGCGTCGCGCGGTGCGTGGCAAACGAACGCCACGGCCCGCGGGTGCGCTCTGAGCCGTCTCCGTCATGGTGCCTCCAGCAAGGTCATCTCTGCCGGGAAAGGGGTTGCCCGTCCCCAGCGCGCACGCAACCTTACTCGCTAGTAGCCCAACTCTGGGAACCACTTGAGTGCCTTTTCCCGCATCCTGGTGTGGTGAGCCCCCTGACTGGTGTGAACCTCTCGACGGTGGACCTGCCTCCACTGGACAACACGACCGCGCCGTGGCCCGGCACCTTCCACGAGGTCGACGGGCATTCGCTGCACGTCAGAGAAACGCCTGGACCAGGGCCGACGGCGGTGTACGTGCACGGGCTGGGGGGCTCGGCGACGAACTGGACGGACCTCGCGCAGCAGCTGAGCAACCACGTGCACGGGTACGCGATCGACCTGCCCGGCTTCGGTCGTTCCGAGCCGATCCCCGGCTACGACTTCAGCCTGTCGGCCCACGCCGAAACGGTGACGCGGTTCGTCGAACGGCTGGAGAAGCCGGTTCACCTCTTCGGCAACTCGATGGGCGGTGCGATCTCGGCGTTGGTCGCCGCGCAGCGGCCGGACCTGGTCAGGACTCTCACGCTCATCTCGCCCGCGGTCCCGGACCTGCGCCCGCACCTCAGCCGAGTCTCGGACCCGCGCCTGCCGCTGGCCTACGTCCCGTTCGTCGGCCGCCGGGTGCGCAGGCAGCTCGCCCAGCTCACCGCCCGCGAACGCACCGACCAGATGCTGCGGCTGTGCTTCGCGGAACCGGGCAAGGTGCCCGAGCACCGGGTCGAGGAGACCATCAGGGAGAACGAGGAACGCGCCGCGCAGAAGTGGGCGGAGGCCGCGCTCGGGCAGAGCACGATCGGGCTCATGCGGGCCTGGTTCGCGCCGCGCGGCCGGTCGCTGTGGAACGTCCTGCCGAGGGTGCAGGCGCCGACGCTCGTCGTGTGGGGCGTCGAGGACAAACTGGTGACTGTCAACAAAGGCCCGCGGACGGTCCGGTCACTGCGCGACGGACGACTCCTGGTACTGCCCCGGACCGGCCACGTCGCCCAGATGGAGCGCCCTGCGACGGTCGCCAGGGCCGTTCTGGGCATGTGGGAAGCACTCGATCGACACACATGGTGATGGCAGACGGCTATCCGGGCGATGTGGGACCCTGTTCGGCGTGAACCGGGCGACCGAGAGAGCTGCGGACGAGGTGGACCGCTACCGGCGTGGCGCCCGCCGCACGAGCGCTGAGCCGCTCGCCGCGTCGTGGGAGCCGGAAGGTACTCGACCTGCGCCGCGCAAGCGGAAGAGCGCGAAGAAGCTCGTCGCGAGCTACGGCTGGCGCATCTACGCGATTCCCGTGCTGCTGGTGCTGACCGCGCTCGTCGTGCTGGACACGGTCCAGCCGGGTGGGAGCGCGCCCGCGTCGGGCACGGACAGCAGCGCGTCGGCCCCGCCGACGTCGCAGTCGCCGGACGCGACCGAGATCCAGGCCCCGAAGCAGAACCTGAACATCCCGACGGCGGATCTGCCCGCCGGTCCGGACTACTCGACGGACGGCGCGAAGACGTGGCGCGCGCTGGCGGGCAGCGGGCCCAGGCTCGGTGACGCGGGCGCGAAGAACTTCAAGAAGTACGCCGTCGCGATCGAGGACGGCGTGAAGGCGTCCGACTACGGCAACGACGACGCCGCGTTCGCCAAGTCGGTCGACGACTTCCTCGCGGACCCGCGCAGCTGGATCGGCACGAAGCAGGTCGCGCTGCAGAAGGTCGAGGCGAACCAGAACCCCGACTTCATCGTCAGCCTCACCTCCAGCAAGACGACCCAGCAGATCTGCGGCGCGCAGATCCCGTTCGAGACCTCGTGCTGGGACGACCCGAGCAACCGCGTGGTCATCAACGCGGCCCGCTGGGTGCGCGGCGCGAAGGCGTTCAACGGCGACCTGGCGCTGTACCGCAACTACCTGATCAACCACGAGGTCGGGCACGCGCTGGGCAACCAGCACGCGGCCTGCGGCGAGAACGGTGCGGCCGCGCCCGTGATGATGCAGCAGACGTTCGGCGTCTCGAACAACTTCGTCTCCCAGCTCAACGGGGGAACGGACGTCGTTCCGGCGGACGGCAAGGTGTGCACGCCGAACGCGTTCCCCGCGAACGTGGCGCCCTGATCCCGGCCCTTGGGACGGCTTCCCATCCGGGAAGACAGCAGGCAGGGTGGGTGTTGTCCTGGCCAGGGACATGCTTTTCGTCGAGGAGGACCAGATGGCGCTTCCGCCGCTCGTGGAGCCCGCAGCGGAGCTGACCAAGGAAGAAGTCGCGCGCTACAGCCGGCACCTGATCATCCCGGACGTCGGGGTGGACGGTCAGAAACGACTGAAGAACGCGAAGGTGCTGGTCGTCGGCGCGGGAGGCCTCGGAAGCCCCGCACTGCTGTACCTCGCTGCCGCCGGTGTCGGCACGCTCGGCGTCGTCGACTTCGACGTCGTCGACGAGTCGAACCTGCAGCGCCAGGTGATCCACGGTCAGTCCGACGTCGGCCGCGCGAAGGCCGAGTCCGCGCGCGACTCGGTCGCCGAGATCAACCCGTTCGTCAAGGTCAACCTGCACCAGACGCACCTGAACTCCGAGAACGCGCTGGAGATCTTCCGCGACTACGACCTGATCCTGGACGGCACGGACAACTTCGCCACCAGGTACCTGGTGAACGACGCGGCCGTGCTGCTCGGCAAGCCGTACGTGTGGGGCTCGATCTTCCGGTTCGAGGGCCAGGTCAGCGTGTTCTGGGAGGACGCGCCCAACGGCCAGGGCCTCAACTACCGCGACCTCTACCCGGAGCCGCCGCCTCCCGGCATGGTCCCGTCGTGCGCCGAGGGCGGCGTGCTGGGCGTGCTGTGCGCGTCCATCGGTTCGATCATGGTCACCGAGGCGATCAAGCTGCTGACCGGCATCGGCGACCCGCTGCTCGGCCGCCTGATGGTCTACGACGCGCTGGAGATGTCGTACCGGACCATCAAGATCCGCAAGGACCCGGACTCGCCGAAGATCACCGAGCTGATCGACTACGACGCGTTCTGCGGTGTCGTGTCGGACGAGGCCGTCTCGGCCGCCGCCGGCAACACGATCACGCCGCTCGAGCTCAAGCACAAGCAGGAGTCCGGTGAGGACTTCGTGCTGATCGACGTGCGTGAGCCGCACGAGTTCGAGATCGTGCGCATTCCGGGGTCCGTGCTGATTCCGAAGGACCGGATCCTGTCGGGCGAGGCGTTCGCCGAGCTGCCTCAGGACAAGCCGCTCGTGCTGCACTGCAAGTCCGGGGCTCGGTCGGCCGAGGCGCTCGCCGCGCTGCACAAGGCCGGGTTCCGCGACGCCGTGCACGTGGGTGGCGGTGTGCTCGCGTGGGCTCGCGAGGTCGACCCCTCACTGCCCACTTACTGACGGTGTTGAGCGTGAAAGCCACCTTCACCACGCAGAAAGTGGTGAAGGTGGCTTTCACGAGACATGCACTGGGCTGTTCGGGTGGTGGGCTGAATCACGGCGTGTCGGCCTCCACCACCCGGACGGCGTAGGCAGGTAGCGTGCCTGGCCGTGACCCGTTCTCCCGAGCCGCCCCCAGCGCACGTGCGTGCGGCGTTCGGGGCACGTGACGCAGAGCCCGAGCTGATCGACGGCGGACCGGCCTGGAA
Source organism: Lentzea tibetensis (assembly GCF_007845675.1). Classification (GTDB taxonomy): domain Bacteria; phylum Actinomycetota; class Actinomycetes; order Mycobacteriales; family Pseudonocardiaceae; genus Lentzea; species Lentzea tibetensis. The sequence continues at coordinate 103,160 of NZ_VOBR01000016.1, forward strand.
GTGCGGCGACGCCACCATCCGCCCGGCGGGCAAGCCGGCCGAGGCGACGTGGGTCGCCAAGACGCTCGACGGCCTCGACGTGCCGGGCCTGCGGATGGGCAGACCGCTGCGGTCCACCGACGGCCGGTACGTGGTCGGTGGCTGGTCCGCGACGAAGTACCTCTCCGGGCGCGCCGAGCCGCGGCACGACGAGGTCGTGAGCGTGGCGGTGCGCCTGCACCAGGCCACCGCGGACCTGCCGAAGCCGAGGTTCCTCGAGACCCGCACGGACATCTTCGCCGTCGCCGACCGGTGCTCGTGGGGCGAGGACGACGTGCCGCTCGACGCCGGGCTCGGCGGGCGGCTGTTCGAGATCCTGGCGGAGCTGCGGAAGCCGATCACGCTCAAGCCGCAGGTCGTGCACGGGGACCTGTTCGGGAACGTGCTGTTCGCCGGGGACGCGGCGCCCGCCGTCGTCGACTTCACCGCGTACTGGCGGCCCGCCGAGTGGGCTGCTGCCGTGGTGGTCGTGGACGCGCTCGCCTGGGGTGGCGCGGACGAGGGCATCCTGCAGCGGTGGGGGCACCTCACCGAGTGGTCGCAGTCGCTGTTGCACGCGTTGCTGTTCCGGCTGGCCGTGCACGCGTTGCACCCGTTGTCGAACGCGCAGTCGCTGGCCGGGCTGGAGCGGGCGGCGCACCAGGTGACCAACCTGCTGTGAGGTAGATCAAACCCGCGGCGATTTCACCAGTGGCCACTTCACGCTGGGCGGCCAAGTTCGTCTGGACGAAACATTCCATGCTTTCGGGTTAACGGGACCTACTTAGCGTCCTCCCTGTGACCCATTGCCCCTACTGCGCACTGCAGTGCTCCATGACGGTGACCGGCCAGCGCGTGCTGCCCGGTCCGGGTGGGCTGTGCCAGAAGGGCTGGACGTCCGCGCAACTGCTGAACACTCCGGGCCGCCTCACCACCCCGCTGATCCACGGCGAGCCTGCCAGCTGGGACGAGGCGCTCGACTTCGTCGCGACGAAGATCAAGGAGTATGAACCCGACCAGGTCGCGGTGTTCGGCGGCGGCGGGCTGACCAACGAGAAGGCGTACCTGCTCGGCAAGTTCGCGCGGGTCGCGCTGAAGACGTCGCAGATCGACTACAACGGCCGGTTCTGCATGTCGTCGGCCGCCGCGGCGGGGAACAAGGCGTTCGGGCTCGACCGGGGCATGCCGTTCCCGCTCGCGGACCTGCGGAACGCCGACGCCGTGCTCCTCGCGGGTTCGAACCCCGCGGAGACGATGCCGCCGTTCATGAAACACCTGACCAACGCCCAGTTGATCGTCGTCGACCCGCGGCGCACGGCGACCGCCGAGATGGCGGCGCTGCACCTGCAGCCCGCGCCGGGCACGGACCTCGCGCTGGCGCTGGGGCTGCTGCACACGGCGTTCATCAACAGCGCGATCGACAAGCAGTACGTGCACGAGCGCACCACCGGGTTCGACGCGGCGTGGCGGGTCGCGGCCGCGTGGTGGCCGGAACGGGTCGAGCGCGTCACCGGGGTGTCGGTGCAGGACCAGCGCGCCGCGGTGGAACTGTTGCGCGGCAACGCCTTCATCCTCAGCGGGCGCGGCACCGAGCAGCACGCCAGCGGCACGGACACCGTGTCCGCGTGGATCAACCTGGCGCTGGCGCTCGGCCTGCCGGGCAGGAAGTACTCCGGGTACGGCTGCCTGACCGGGCAGGGCAACGGGCAGGGCGGGCGCGAGCACGGCCAGAAGGCGGACCAGCTCCCCGGCTACCGCAAGATCGACGACCCGGCGGCCCGCGAGCACATCAAGCAGGTCTGGGGTGTCGACGACCTGCCAGGACCGGGGCGCAGCGCGTACGAACTGCTCGACGCGCTCGGGCAGGACATCAAGACCTTGCTCGTGTTCGGCAGCAACCCGGTCGTCTCGGCGCCGCGCGCGAAGCACATCACGAAGCGGCTCGAGTCGCTGGACCTGCTGGTGGTGGCGGACTTCGTGCTCTCCGAGACCGCCGCGATGGCCGACGTCGTCTTCCCGGTCACGCAGTGGGCCGAGGAGGACGGCACGATGACCAACCTCGAAGGCCGGATCCAGCGGCGCACCAAGGCGCTCAGCGCACCCGAAGGCGTGCGCAGCGACCTGGAGCTCATCAACGGCCTCGCGACCCGACTCGGGCAACCGGAAGAGCGGTTCCCGACCGAGCCCGAAGACGTGTTCACCGAGCTGCGCAGGGCATCACAGGGCGGCGCGGCGGACTACTCGGGCATCACCTACGCACGGCTCGAGACCGAAGAGCTGCACTGGCCGGTGCCGAGCGAGGACCATCCCGGCACGCCGCGCCTGTTCCTCGACCGCTTCGCCCACCCGGACGGGAAAGCGCGCTTCGTCGCGGTCGACCACCGGGGGCCGGCCGAACCGCCGGACGACGAGTTCCCCTTGTACGCCACCACGGGACGCGTGCTCCAGCACTACCAGTCCGGTGCGCAGACGCGGCGGATCCAGGAGCTCAACCAGGCGGTGCCGGAAGCGTTCGTCGAGATCCACCCGGACACCGCGCACCGCGCCGGGCTGGAGGCAGGCGGCACCGCGAAGGTCGTCTCCAGGCGAGGCGAGATGCAGGCCAAGGTGCGGTGCGTGTCGTCGATGCGCCCGGACGTGGTGTTCCTGCCGTTCCACTTCCCCGGCGACGGCAGGGCGAACGTGCTCACCAACCCCGCGCTCGACCCGACGAGCCGGATGCCCGAGTTCAAGGTCTGTGCCGTCCGATTGGAGCCAGCATGAGGCGCGTCGTGATCGTCGGCTACGGCATGGCCGGAGCACGTCTCGCGGACGAGATCCGCCGCAGGGACAAGGAAATGCACGTCACGGTCGTCGGCGACGAGCAGCACGCCGCGTACAACCGCGTCCTGCTGTCCACCGTGGTCGCCGGCACGATGACGCCGGAGTCCGTGAGCCTGCACGACGAGCAGTGGGCGCACGACCACGGCATCGACCTGAGACTCGGCACCACGGTCAGGTCGATCGACCGCAAGGCGCGGACGATCACCATCGACGACGAGGAAATCCCTTACGACGCACTGGTTCTCGCGACCGGCAGCAAACCGTGGGTGCCTCCCACGGAAGGACTGCTCGACCCGGACGGCACGATGGCGCCCGGCGTCGTCGCGTTCCGGTCGCTGGACGACTGCGCCCGGATCGTCGAGAAGGCGGGCCCCGGCATGCCGGTCGCGGTGCTCGGCGGCGGGCTGCTCGGCATCGAGGCGGCGCGCGGCCTCGCCGGTCGCGGCTGCCTCGTCACCGTCGTGCATCCCGTGGGACACCTGATGGAACGCCAGCTCGACGCGGGCGCCGGACGGGTGCTCGCCCGCACGCTCGGGACGCTCGGCATCGAGTTCCGGCTCGGTGTGCTCGCGACGAAGTACCTGGCCGGGGACGGGCTGGCGCTCGACGACGGCTCGCACGTGCCCGCCGAGCTGGTGGTCGTGAGCGCGGGCGTGCGGGCCGACACGAGGCTCGCCGAAGAAGCCGGCCTGACCATCGACCGCGGCATCGTCGTGGACGACGCGCTGCGCACCAGCGACCCGCGCATCCACGCGATCGGCGACTGCGCGCAGCACCCCGGCACGGTGTCCGGACTCGTGCAACCCGCGTGGGACCAGGCATCCGTGCTCGCCGACCGGCTCACCGGCTCGGCGCCGGGCTCCCGCTACAAGGGCACGTCGGTGATCACGCGGCTGAAGGCGCGCGACGTCGACCTGGCCGCGCTCGGCGACGTGCACGTCGACGTCGACTGCCCCGAGTCGGAAGTGCTGTGCTTCACCGACCCTGTGCGCGGCCGGTACGCGAAGCTCGTGCTGCGCGACGACAAGGTCACCGGCGCGATCCTGCTCGGCGCACCCGACGCGGCCGCGACGATCACCCAGCTCTACGACCGCGGCCAGCCCGCGCCGACGGACCGGCTCGCGCTGTTGCTCGGGCGCGCGCTGCCCGGTGAGGCCGCCAGCCCGGCCGACCTGCCCGCGAGCGCGGTGGTGTGCCGCTGCAACACGGTCTCCAAGGGGCAGATCGTCAGCGCGTGGCGCGCGGGCGCGGAAACCGTGTCAGCGCTGGCGGAAGTGACACGCGCCACCACCGGTTGTGGCGGTTGCAAGGACGCGGTGTGCGGTCTCGTCGACTGGCTCGAAGCCTCACAACCGCGGTCCGCGTGATGTGCGACGGAGTTGCCGTTGCCGCAACCCGATCGCACGCACAGGTAATGAGCCGTTCCTACGGTCTTCGCATCCCACGATCCCCCGGAGGTCGGCAATGAGCGCAGTTCTTGAGAAGCCGGAGCAGAAGCCCGCAGCCCGGAGTGGGCGCTGGATCGACCACTGGGAGCCGGAGAACCCCGAGTTCTGGGAGAAGTCCGGCAAGAAGGTCGCCCGCAAGAACCTCATCTTCTCGATCCTCGCCGAGAACCTGGGCTTCAGCGTCTGGGTGCTGATGAGCATCGTCGTCGTGAGCCTCGGCTCCGTCGGCTTCAAGTTCACCATCGGCCAGCAGTTCTGGCTGCTGATCGTGCCGAACCTCGTCGGCGCGACGCTGCGCGTGCCGTACACGTTCGCGGTGCCGAAGTTCGGTGGTCGCGTGTGGACGACGATCAGCGCGGGCCTGCTGCTCATCCCGTGCGCCCTGCTGATCTACGCGGTCACGACGCCCGGCACGCCCTACTGGTTCTTCCTGCTGACCTCGGCCGCGATGGGACTCGGCGGCGGCAACTTCTCGTCGTCGATGGCGAACATCTCGTTCTTCTACCCGGAGGGCAAGAAGGGCCTCGCGCTCGGTCTCAACGCCGCGGGCGGCAACCTGGGCGTCGCGATCACCCAGCTGGTCGTGCCGATCGTCATCACCATCGGCACCGGCATCAACCTCGCCTACGCCGCCGTGATCTGGATGCCGTTCATCGTGCTCGCGACCGCCTGCGCGTGGTTCTTCATGGACAGCCTCACCCAGGCCAAGCCGGACGGCCAGTCCTACAAGCTGGCGCTGTCCAACAAGCACACCTGGGTCATGTCGTTCCTCTACATCGGGACGTTCGGCTCGTTCATCGGCTACTCGTTCGCGTTCCCGTCGCTCATCAAGATCAGCTTCGTCGACTACAAGGGCTGGGTCGCGCTCGCCTTCCTCGGCGCGCTGATCGGCTCGGTCGCGCGTCCGCTCGGCGGCTGGCTGTCCGACCGCATCGGTGGCGCCAAGGTGACGCTGGTGACGTTCGTCGGGCTCGGGCTGGGCACGGTCGGCGTGATGCTGAGCGTCGACGTGAAGAGCTTCCCGCTGTTCTTCGGCTCGTTCATCGCGCTGTTCGTGCTCGCGGGTGTCGGCAACGGCTCGACCTACCGGATGATCCCGGCCATCTACTCCGCGCAGACCGACGACATCAAGTCCGCGAAGCGGCAGGCCGCGGCGGTCGTCGGCATCGCCGGTGCGATCGGCGCGCTCGGTGGCGTGCTGGTGAACCTCGTCTTCAAGTTCTCGCTCGAGGGCAGCAAGACGCTCACCCCCGCGCTGATCGCGATTCTCTTCTTCTACGGGGCCTGTGTCGTGACCACGTGGTGGTTCTACCTGCGCAGCAGGGTGTTCGCGCGGGTGCCGAGCCTGGCCTACGCCGGCGTGTGACGCACAACTCAGCTACCTGCGAAGAGAGTTTCCTTTAACACGGCGGAAATATCGCCGACCTTGGGATGACATGCCGTCCGCTGAGCATAGCGGGCGGAAGGAGGTGTGCCCGATGACCCTGCCAAACAATCCAATGCAGCTAGTTGTGATCGGCCATGGCATGGTCGGCCACCGGCTCGTGGAAGCCCTCCGCGCCAAGGACGTTTCAGGAACCTGGCGGATAGTGGTCTTCGGCGAGGAGAAGCGTCCCGCCTACGACCGCGTCGCGCTGTCGTCCTATGTGGACACCTGGCGCTCCGAGTCGCTGGAGCTCGCACCTCTCGAAGGCGCGGACATCCGGCTCGGCGAGACCGTGGTCAGCGTCGACCGCGAACGCCGGGTCGTCACGTCCGCCAGCGGTGTCGAGGTGTCCTACGACGCACTGGTGCTCGCGACCGGCTCCACGCCGTTCGTGCCGCCGGTGCCCGGACGCGACCTGCCCGGCTGCCACGTCTACCGCACCATCGACGACCTCGACGCGATCCGCGAGACGGTCAAGTCCGCGCACGGCTCCGGCCGGCGTGCGGGCATGGTGCTCGGCGGCGGCCTGCTCGGGCTCGAAGCGGCGAACGCGTTGCGCGGCATGGGGATCTCCCCGCACGTCGTGGAGCTCGCTCCTCGCCTCATGCCCATCCAGGTCGACGAGGGCGGCGCCGGGCTGCTGAAGCGGCTGGTCGAGAAGCTCGATCTCACCGTGCACACCGGCACGTCCGCGTCGTCGATCGAGCGCGACGGCTCGCGGCTGATCGCCAAGCTGGCCAACGGGGTCGAGCTCGACCTCGACGTGGTCGTGTTCTCCGCGGGCATCAGGCCGCGCACGGATCTGGACCTGGGCCTCGAGCTCGGGCCGAGGGGCGGCTACGCGGTCGACGAGGGGTGCCGCACCTCGGACCCGGACGTGTACGCGATCGGTGAGTGCGCGGCGATCGGCGGCACCGTCTACGGTCTCGTCGCGCCCGGCTACTCGATGGCCGAGGTCGTCGCGGACCGGCTGCTCGGCGGTGCGGCCGAGTTCCCCGGTGCGGACCTGTCGACGAAGCTCAAGCTGCTCGGCGTCGACGTGGCGTCGTTCGGCGACGCGCACGCCACGACCGAGGGCGCGCTCGAGGTCGTGGTCAACAACGCCGTCGCGGGCACGTACAGCAAGCTCGTGGTGTCCGACGACGCGAAGACGTTGCTGGGCGGCATCCTCGTCGGCGACGCGGCGCAGTACGCGATGCTGCGCCCGCTGGTGGGCAAGGAGGTTCCCGCCGGACTGCTCGAACCCGGTGGCAACGCCGAACTGTCGCTGCCCGCGGACGCGCAGGTCTGCTCCTGCCACGCGATCACCAAGCAGACGATCACCGACGCGATCTGCGCCGGTGTGTGCACGGACGTCCCGACGATCAAGGCGTGCACGAAGGCCGGAACCGGTTGTGGCTCCTGCGTGCCGCTGCTCAAGCAGCTGCTCACCGAATGCGGTGTCGAGCAGTCGAAGGCGCTGTGCGAGCACTTCGACCACTCGCGCGCGGAGCTGTTCGAGATCGTGCGCGCCACGCGGGTAACGTCGTTCTCCGCGCTGGTCGAGAAGCACGGTCGTGGTCGCGGCTGCGACATCTGCAAGCCCGCGGTGGCGTCGATCCTGGCGTCGCTCGGCAACGGGCACGTGCTCGGCGGCGAGCAGGCCTCGTTGCAGGACACCAACGACAAGTTCCTGGCGAACATGCAGCGCAACGGCACGTACTCGGTGGTGCCGCGCATCCCCGGCGGTGAGATCACGCCGGAGAAGCTGATCGTGATCGGTGAGGTGGCCCGCGACTTCGGGCTGTACACGAAGATCACCGGCGGTCAGCGGATCGACCTGTTCGGCGCGACCGTCGACCAGCTGCCGCAGATCTGGCGCCGGCTGGTGGACGCGGGCTTCGAGTCCGGGCACGCGTACGGAAAGGCTCTGCGCACGGTCAAGTCGTGCGTCGGCACGACCTGGTGCCGCTACGGCGTGCAGGACTCGGTCGGGCTGGCCATCGACCTGGAGCTGCGGTACCGGGGACTGCGGTCGCCGCACAAGCTCAAGTCCGCCGTGTCGGGGTGTGCGCGCGAGTGCGCCGAGGCGCGCGGCAAGGACTTCGGCGTCATCGCGACCGAGAACGGCTGGAACCTCTACGTCGGCGGCAACGGCGGGTTCACGCCGCGGCACGCCGACCTGATCGCGTCCGATGTGGACACCGAGACGTTGATCCGCTACATCGACCGGTTCCTGATGTTCTACATCCGCACCGCCGACCGGCTGCAGCGCACGTCCGCGTGGGTCGAGGGCATGGACGGCGGGCTCGACCACCTGCGTGACGTGATCATCAACGACAGCCTCGGCATCTGCGCCGAGCTGGAGGAAGCGATGGCCGCGCACGTGGGCGGGTACGCCGACGAGTGGCGCGGCGTGCTCGAGGATCCCGAGAAGCTGGCTCGCTTCCAGTCGTTCGTCAACGCACCCGGCACTCCCGACCCGACCATCTCGTTCCGCGAGGAACGCGGTCAGAAGGTCCCTGTCCAGCTTGGAATACCGGAGGTGGCCAGATGATTCCACGCTGTGTGACTCCCGTGTGCGCATTGAGCGCGCTTCGTCCTGAACAGGGCGTGGCGGCGCTGTTGCCGGACGGCTCGCAGGTGGCCGTGTTCCTGACTCATGAGGGTGCGGTGCACGCGCTGGACAACATCGATCCGTTCAGCGGCGCGGCCGTGCTGGCGCGCGGCATCGTCGGCGACCGCGGCGGCGTGCCGGTGGTCGTGTCGCCGGTCTACAAGCAGGCGTTCGACCTGCGGACCGGCGTCTGCGTGGACTCCCCTTCGCATTCCGTCGCCGTGCACCCCGTGCGGGTGCGCGACGGCGTGGTGGAGCTGACATGACCGGCGAGCTCGCGGGCTTCACCGTCGGCGTGACGGCGGCGCGGCGTGCCGACGAACTCGGCGCGTTGCTGGAACGCAAGGGTGCCGCCGTCGTGCACGGTCCGGCGTTGCGGATCGTGCCGCTGCCCGACGACGCGGAGCTGCATCTCGCCACGCAGGGGCTCGTCGCCTCACCGGTGGACGTCGTCGTGGCCACCACCGGCATCGGCTTTCGAGGCTGGATCGAGGCCGCCGACGGCTGGGGCCTCGCGAGCAGGTTGTTGCAGGCACTCGGTTCGGCCGTCGTGCTGGCGCGCGGCCCGAAGGCGCGCGGCGCGGTGCGGGCCGCCGGGCTGGTCGACACGTGGTCGCCGTCGTCGGAGAGCAACGCCGAGCTGCTGCAGTACCTGCTGCGGTCCGGGGTGGCCGGGAAGCGCGTCGCCGTGCAGCTGCACGGGGAACCGCTGCCGGACTTCGTGAACACCCTGCGCGCGGCGGGTGCCGTGGTGGTGGAGATCCCGGTGTACCGGTGGATGCCGCCTGCCGACATCGCGCCTCTCGAGCGTCTGCTGGACGCGGTCCTGGCCGGTCAGGTGGACGCGCTGACGTTCACCAGCGCGCCAGCGGCCGCCTCCGTGCTGCGCACCGCCTCTGGTCGCGGTCAGTACGACGCGCTGGTGGAGGTGCTGCGGCGCCAGGTGCTCGTGGTCGGTGTCGGTGCGATCACCGCCGGACCTCTCGTCGCTGCCGGGATTCCGGTCGTGCAGCCCGCCCGTGCGCGGATCGGGTCGATGGCTCGGGAGCTCGCTCTGGAGCTGCCCGCTCGGGCCACCAGGTTGCGAATCTTCGCGCGGGACATGGAGATGCGCGGCCAGGCCGTTCTCGTGGACGGCGAGCTGCGGCCCGTCGCCCCCGCACCGATGGCCGTGCTGCGCACGTTGGTCGCCGCCCGTGGCCGGGTGGTGTCGCGGCAGGATCTGTTGGCCGCCTTGCCTTCCGGCGGCGAGGAGCACGCCGTGGAGACGGCGATCGGACGACTGCGCACGGCGCTGGGGGAGCCGCGGATGGTGTGCACGGTCGTGAAGCGTGGATACCGACTCGCGATGGAGCCCGCGTGAAGCTCGTCCTCGTCGCCCACGGGACGCGTCATCCCGGTGGAGCCGTTGTCATCGAAGAGATCGCTGCCGGTCTGCGGTCGTGTGTGGACGTTCCGGTGGTGGTCGCGTACGCGGATGTCGCGCAGCCCGACGTGACGTCGGTGCTGGACGGGCCCGCGGTCGTGGTGCCGGCGTTCCTCGCTTCGGGTTATCACGTGCGGGTGGACATCCCGCAGCAGATCGCCCTGTCCGGCCGGTCGGACGTCGTGCTGGCGCCCGCGCTCGGCCCGGACCCGCTGGTGGTCTCGGCCGTGTGCTCTCGCCTGCGGGAGGCGGGCCATCGCCGCGGTGACGCCGTCGTGCTCGCGGCCGCGGGCTCTTCGGACCAGCGCGCTTTGGCTGACGTGCAGGCCGCCGCCCGGTTGCTGCGTGCGTCCGGAGTCGGCTACGTGGCGACCGCTTCTCCCCGCGTGCCCGACGTCGTCTCCGGGTTGCACGGCCGCGTGGCCGTCGCTTCGTGGCTGCTGGCGCCCGGCGCGTTCCACGGGTCGCTCGCTTCGTGCGGCGCGGACGTGGTGTCGGAGCCCATCGGCGCGCATCCGCTGGTGGTCGAAGCTCTGCTGCGCCGGTATCACGCCGCTCTGGCTCACCGCCGCGCCGCTTGACCTGCCGAGGCGCACGGCCGCGACTTCCCTGAAGGTCGCGGCCGTGCGCACTCGGTTGCGGGAGGCGGTTGGTCTCGTGTTGTCACGGCCCCGCGCGTCCGACTTCTTCGGCGGATCGCGGGGCCGCAGTGCGGCGGTCGTTTCGCGGGCACCGGCACCTGTGCATGCCACGGGCCGCATTCCGATCGCTCGGCGCGCGTCCTCTGGTGGTCGATGTGCTGGTTACCGCGAGGTGGTGGAAAACCGTTGCGGCGCTTGATCTTCCACCACTATGGAACCATGCCGACGTGCGGGAAATCCCTAGAAGAAGCCGCCGCCCCCATGGGTGCGGAAATTTCACTCTGCGGCTCGAACTCGTCCTGAATCGATCTGGTGCTGTAGGGCGGTTTTCCTTGTGCACCAACAAGAAGCCGTTACGAGCGTAACGCGTAACAGGTGCCGCTAACACTTTCGGACCACGTCATGTGGCCGATGTCCGTTGTGGTGCACCGAAACTAACGTCCCCTCGACAGATTCATCCGTTCGGCAAGATCGTGAACCAGTCGGGGGTTCAGATGAAATGCAGAGCGGCGGCGATAGCGCTCGCTGTCTTGATCGGGTCCATCACGGCTTCGGCGGCCGAGGCGTCGCCCGCACCACGAGGAGTCACGCTGATCACGGGCGACGAGGTGCTCGTGGACCAGGCGGGACGGGTGCGCGGTGTCCACCCCGGACCCAACCGCAAGCACGTGTTGTTCCATCACTACACGCAGAAGAACCACACCTACGTCATCCCGTTCGACGCGGAACGGTTGGTGCGGAACGACAAGCTCGACCGGAGGCTGTTCGACGTCGCGGAGCTGCTGCGGTCGGGCTACCAACGGCAGACGCCGCTGCTCGTGAACGGGAAGCAGGTCCACGCGAACTGGGAGGTGCTGAGCCAGAGCACCGAGAAGATCTGGCTCGACGCCAGGTACCAGTTGAGCCTGGATCGCAGCGTGCCGCAGGTCGGCGCGCCACAAGCGTGGCGGGCGGGGTACACGGGCAAGGGCGTGAAGGTCGCGGTGCTGGACTCCGGCGTCGACCAGAACCATCCGGACCTCAAGGGACGCCAGGCCGCGGAAAAGAACTTCACCCGCGAACCCGACAACACCGACCACGTCGGCCACGGCACGCACGTCGCGGCCACGATCGCGAGCAACGATGCCGGGTTCCGCGGGGTCGCGCCGGACGCGCAGATCCTCGACGGCAAGGTGTGCGAGCGGCAGGGGTGTCAGTTGTCGGCGATCCTCGACGGGATGCGCTGGGCCGTCGAACAGGGCGCGAGCGTCGTCAACCTCAGCCTCGGGGGGACTGACGAGGCGGGTGTCGACCCGCTCGAGGAAGCCGTGAACACGTTGTCCGCCCAGCACGGCGTGCTGTTCGTCATCGCCGCGGGCAACGAGGGGCGTGCGGAGAGCATCGGCTCGCCGGGCAGTGCGGACGCCGCGCTCACCGTCGGGGCCGTCGACAAGGAGGACGTGCTCGCGCCCTTCTCCAGCAGGGGGCCGCGTGCCGGGGACGGTGCGATCAAGCCGGACGTGACCGCCCCCGGTGTCGCGATCACGGCGGCCAAGGCCAACAGCACCGGCCGGGTCGCGTTCGACGGCACGTCCATGGCCACGCCCCACGTGGCGGGTGCGGCGGCGGTGCTCAAGCAGCAGCACCCGGACTGGAACGGCACGCAGCTCAAGGCGGCGTTGACCAGCAGCGCGAAGCGACTGGAAGGCCGTTCGCCGATGGAGCAGGGCGCCGGGAGGATCGACCTCGCCGAGGCGATCACCGCGCAGGTGACGGCCGAGCCGTCGAACCTCCACATGGGACTCGCCCAGTGGCCGCACAACGACGACCCGCTGGTCACCAGGCAGCTCACCTATCGCAACACCTCGACCGAGAGCGTCACGTTCGACCTGGAGATCGACTCGGCCGCGCCGGCGGGCATGTTCAAGCTCGGTGCGGAGAAGATCACCGTGCCCGCCAGGGGTGAGGCGCGAGTCGCCATCACCGCCGACACCCGTGTCGGCGCCACCGACGGGACCTTCACCGGTGCGGTGATGGCGACCGCGGGCACGCGGACCGTCCGCTCGCTGCTCAGCGTCAACCGCGAGGTGGAGAGCTACACCCTCTCGGTCAGCCACATCGACCGCCAGGGCAAGCCCGCGCCGAACTACCTCACCACCGTGCTGGGTGTGGAGAACGACAAGCTGGTCAGCCCGTACGACGAGAGCGGTACGTTCACGGCGCGGCTGCCGAAGGGGCACTACGTCGTCGACGGGCTCGTCGAGGTACCCGGTCAGATGGACCAGATGGTCCATCCCGGTGTGCACCTGACCGAGGACGTGGCGGTCACCCTGGACGCCCGCCTGACGAAGCCGATCAGCGTCAAGGCTCCCGAGCGGCTCAGCGAGCACCTGGAGAGCGACATCTTCTGGGAGCGCGAGGAAGGCGACGCCGTCACCGGCGGCGGGTTCTTCGGGATCGGCGACTTCAGCGGGATCATGCAGACCGCGCACGTCGGCCCGGCGTTGACCGGCACCCGGTTCGCCGCGAAGGTCGGCCAGCAGGCCGTCGCCGAGAAGGCGAACACGATGTACCGCTTCGCGTGGGAGCTCCCCGGCGTCTACCCGACCGGTTTCGCGCGAGCTCCCGAGAAGAACGAGCTCGCGCGGGTGGAAACCAGATACGGCAAGGGCAACGCCGACCGCGAGATCCTCAGGGGCAACTTCTCCCGCGGACAGCTCGTCGTCACCGGCATCACCGGCCTGTTCTCCACCGAGGACGCCAGGAGCACCGAGTACCTCACGACCGACGTCTCCTGGTCCCCGACATTGGACGTGCGGCGGCCGGACGGCGAGAGCGACCTCTTCGTGTTCATGGGGCCGGACCGCCGCTACCGGCCGGGGCGTACCTACACCGAGCGGGCGGGCTTCGGCGTCTTCTCGCCCACGGCGTCCGGGGTCGCCGAGTTGCCGCAGCTGGCGCGGTTCGGCGACACCATCGGCATCCAGCCTTCGCTCTTCGGTGACAACACCGGCGGCCGGGCGGAGATCAGGGAGAAGTCCGGGCGCACGGCGCTGTTCCGCGACGGTGTCAAGGTCGGTGAAGCAGCGACCGGCTACGCCGCCGAGTTCAAGGTCCCCGCGGCCGCGGCGAACTACCGCATCGAGACCGAGCAGACCCGTGAGGCGGAGGTCAGCACCGAGGTGAAGGCGGCGTGGACGTTCCGCTCGCAGCGCCGCGACGAGCGGCAGACACCGCTGCCGCTGACGGCCGTGCGGTTCCCGGTGCGGCTGGACGACGACAACTCGCTGCCGGCGGGCCGGGTCCAGCGGCTGCCGATCGAGGTGCAGCAGCAAGCCGGTGCCGACAACGGCAGGGTGCGCAGCGTCAAGGTCGAGGTGTCGTTCGACGACGGCAGGACCTGGCGTGCTGTTCCGGTGAGCGCGAACTGCGCGCTCGTCCGGCACCCGAAGACGGCCGGGTTCGTGTCGCTGCGGGTGAAGGCCGCTGACAGCAAGGGGAACACGGCGGAGCACACCGTGATCCGCGCCTACCGGCTCAAGTAGGGCTCAGAAGAGGCTGGGAGGTTCGTCCGCGTCCTTGCGGGCGTCCTCCCACCGGTACTCGCGCAGGTTGACCTTCCCGTCCAACGAGGGAACGCCCTCCTCGCGCAACATCTGCAGCTGCTCGTCGCGCAGGTGCGGGGCGCAGGTGCCGTCGGCCTTGATCACGCGTTGCCACGGCAGGTCGTGCCCGTCCTCGTTGAGGATCCGGCCGACCAGCCGTGGCGACGGCGCGCGTGACAGGTCCGCGATGTCGCCGTAGGTGGCGACGCGGCCGCGCGGGATCGACTTGATGACCTCGCGGACCTTCTCGTGGATCGCTTCGTCCATCCCGCCAGCTTAATCAGCGGATGGTGCGTGCCCACCCGGCGACCACCGAGTGGTAGTCGGGTGCGTTCGGTGCGTAGTTGATCGAGTGGCCGTAGCCGCTCAGGATGTAGGTCTGCAGGCTCGGTGATGTGGTGAAGAACGGCAGCTCCGACGTCCGCAGCGCGGCGGCCGACGAGCAGTCGCTGCCCAGCGGTGAGCCGCAGAAGTGGTTGTCGTTGCCGACGACGATGATCACCGGGACGTTGATCTGCCGGGAGATCGGGATCACCGTGCTGTTGAGCAGGATCGTGTCCACGGCCTCGGTTGCGGCGAAAACGTCCTTTGTGGACTCATCGAACGAGATCGCGCCCTGCACGAGCGGGCCGGGGGCGTGGAACGAGGTGTACCTGGTGTTCGGGCTGGTGGTCAGGTAGCCGGGATCGAGGCCGATGCCCGCCAGCGGAGCCGGGATCATGTTCGCGAGCACCGGCAGGACGGTGATGAGGTTCATCCGGTGCGTGAACCCGGTGACCAGCACGCCGTCGACGTCGCGGAACATGCCGGCCTCGATCATGGCCATCGCGGACCCGATCGAGTGGCCGCCGACGATCACCTTGGAGAACCTCGGGCGCAGCGTCTGGATCACCTGGTGCACCGCGATGGCCTGGGCCGTCGCGGTCACGAGTGCGCTGAACGGCTTCGAGCTGCGGCCCGTGCCGAGGCGGTCGACCGCCAGCGTCGCGAAGCCCGCCTTGTTCATCGCCAGCCGGAACGAACGGCTGTCGGGGGCGTAGCCGATGTCCCAGTAGGAGCTGTCGTACGTGCCACCGGGGATCAGGACCTGGACGGTGGACGCTCCCTGCGGGGCGCACAGCCTGCCGTACATGGTCTGCGGGGTGAACGCGATCGTGACGGGAACGGTCACGTCCTCGCAGGTGATGGCAGCCGCGTGCGCGGGAGCGGGTACGAGGCTGATTCCGGTGGCGAGCAACACCGCGGCGCACAACCGGCGGAAACGCATGAGAGAACTACCTCCAACTAGTTGCGGGGAACCGCCTTCATGAGCAGGCCGCTGGGGTACGCGGCGGACGTGAACTTCACGCGCACCGGCTGCACCGGAACCAGCCGCCAGCGGGCGGCGACGGTCGCCACGGTCATGGCGATCTCGGTCTGTGCGAAGAGATTTCCGAGGCACTGGCGGTTGCCCGCGCCGAACGGGATGAACGCACCCTTCGGCAGCTGCTCGGCGCGGTCGGGAGACCAGCGGTCGGGGTCGAAGCGCTCCGGGTCGTTGAAGGAGCGCGGATCGAAGTGCACGGCGTGCGGGCTGACGATCACCTCGGCGCCTGCCGGGAGCACCACTCCGCCGAGGTCCACCTCGGTCAGGGTCCGGCGCATCACGAACCACACCGGGTACATCCGCAGGACCTCGTTGACGACCTGGCCCGTGTAGGTGAGGCGGGAGACGTCCGCGAAGGTGACCGGGCGATCGCCCAGCACCTCGTCGATCTCGGTGTGCAGCCGCTGTTCGACATCAGGGTTCCGCGCGATCTCGTGGAAGATCCACGCCAGCGCGAGCGCGGTGGTCTCGATCCCGGCGGTGAGCAGCGTCAGGACCTCGTCGTAGGTCTGCTGGTCGGTCATGCCCGCGCCGCTGTCCTCGTCCTGCGCCAGCAACAACATCGACAGCAGGTCACCGTGGTCGACGCCGTCGGCCCGCCAGCTCGCGATCACCTCGAGGACGATGGCCTTCATGCGCTCGATCGCCTCGTCGAACTGGCGGTTGCCGGGGATGGGTAACCGCTCGACGAAGGACGGCGACAACGCGCGGACCATGCCCTGCTTGATCACGACGAAGATGGAACGGCGCACCTCCTCGATCGCGCGCTTGCCCATCTCCGTGGAGAACAGCGCTTCACCGACGATCGTGACGGCGAGTGCCTGCATGTCGTTCTCGACGACGCGCACCTCACCCGGTTGCCACTCCGACGTCAGCGCCGACGCCGCGCGCACCATCGTCTCCGCGTAGCGCGCGATGCGGTCGCGGTGGAACGCGGGCTGGAGCATCCGGCGCTGCCGCCGGTGGAACTCGCCGTTCGACAGCAGCAACCCGGTGCCGAGGTACGGCTGGAACTTGTCGAACATCGCGCCCTTGCGGAACTTCGAGCCGTCGGTGACCAGCACCTGGTGCGCGAGGCGCGGGCTGGTGACGAAGTACGTGCGCATCGGGCCGAGGTCCACTTCGACGACCTCGCCGTGATCGCGCAACGTCGACGTGAACTCGGCACGCTTGCGCAGCATCGCCGGTGTGTGCCCGATCAGAGGCCAGCGGCCGGGCGCCACCGGGACGGGCATCCGCACTCCTTCCAGAGGCTCTGAGCGACGGACCACCCTAGGCTCCGTTCGGAGTCAATCGACAGTGCCTGATCGGGTGGTGTCGGGTCACACCGATGGACCAGTACCTGTTGGCACTCAGTCGCTAAGCTCATCCATCCCACGAGATGAAGAGGTGTTCACCGTGCCTCAAACGCAGGACTGGGTTCCGCTCAGCGTCGACGTCTCGGTGCCGAGCATGGCGCGTGTCTACGACTACATGCTGGGTGGTGCGCACAACTTCGCGGTGGATCGCGAGGTCGGCGGGCAGATCGAGCACCTGATGCCCGGACTCCGCAACGCGGCCAGGGTGAACCGGCGGTTCCTCGGCCGGGCGGTGCGATTCATGATGGACCAGGGCATCCGGCAGTTCCTGGACATCGGATCGGGCATCCCCACGGTGGCGAACGTGCACGAGGTGGCCCAGGACGCCGACCCGGCGTGCCGCATCGTCTACGTCGACCGCGACCCGGTCGCGGTGGCGCACAGCGAGCTGATGCTGATGAGCAACGACCGCGCCGCGGTCGTGCAGGCCGACATGCGCGACCCGGAGGCGATCCTCGCCAGCCCGGAGGTGCGGCGGTTGCTGAACCTCGACGAGCCCGTCGGGCTGCTGATGCTGCTGATGATGCACTGGGTTCCCGACGAGTCGGACCCGCCGGCGTTGATGAAGGTCTACCGCGACGCGCTGGCGCCGGGGAGCTACCTCGCGATGACGCACGTCAGCGCCGACCACCAGGACGACGCGGTCAGCGCTGCGACCGACGTCATCAAGAAGAGCAGGAGCGCCGATCAGATGACGATGCGCTCGTACGACCAGGTGCACGCGCTGTTCGACGGCTACGAGCTGGTCGAGCCCGGCCTCGTCGGATGCGGAGAGTGGCGGCCTGACGGACCGGGTGACATCGCGGACGAGTACGGCATGAACATGCTCGCGTACGCGGGTGTAGGCAGAAAGCCATAAGGGATCTCGATCGGGTGAGACAGATTCACACTCTCGGTCGAGCGGGTATCGACACTGGGTAGGTAAACTGCCGAACAATCTCCACATCCCCTAGCAGGGCAACGGGAATGCCGAACCCAAGCCGAAGACCGGAATTCACGCCGCGCCCAGACCTCGTCCGCGCGCGGGTCGCGCTCGCGCGCAAGTGGACCTACCTGCTCATCGGCGTCGTCGTCGTTCCGCTGAGCAGGGAAGAGCTCGACCGCGAGCTGCGCGACCAGCTCGACCTGCTGTGCGACGCGCTCCACGCCGAACCGTTCGACCTGCGCCTGCTCGAGCAGGTGGGTGAACGGCTGGTCGCGCTCGGGTACGTCGGGCACGCCGGTCTGCGCTGCACCGCGGAGGTGCTCGGCAAGGGATTGCTCGCATTACCGGAATTCCAGCCGACCGATCGGTACGCCGAGCGGATCGTACTCGGAATCGGTGCGATGGCATGCGGTTTCGCCGACGCGAATTCCCGATCCATATTCGAGCAGCAGCAGAGCATGCAGATGTCGCTGCTGAAGGCCGTGCGCGACGCGAACTGGAGCCTCAAGCAGAGCGAGGCGCGCTTCGACGAGGTCGCGACGTCGTCCACCAGCGGCATCATGATCGTCGACCTCAACGGGCGGCTGGTCAGGGCGAACGACGCCCTTGGCGACATACTCGGGTACGGCGCCGACGAGCTGGCCGGCATCGCGCTGCTCGACCTCGCCGCACCGGACTCGGCCGAGTTCCTGCGCGACGCCATGGCCGTGCTGCTCGACGGCGGCAAGGACCGGGTCCGGCAGTCGCAGCGGATGCTGCGCAAGGACGGCGACGTCGCGCGGCTCACGCTGACCGCGTCGCTGCTGCGCGGTGAGGACGACGGGACGGGCCACTTCGTCGTGGTCGTGGAGGACGGCACGGAACTGGCCCTGTTGCAGGGCGAGCTCAACCGGCAGGCGCTGCACGACGTGCTCACCGGGCTGCCGAACCGGCAGTTCTTCAGCACCCAGCTGGAGACCGCGGTGCGGCGCGCCGACCCCGAGCACGGCGTCACGGTGTTCCACCTCGACATCGACGCGTTCGGCATGGTGTGCAACAGCCTCGGCGGACGGGTCGGCGAGCGGTTGCTCCAGCACGTCGCGCAGCGGCTGAAGTCCGTGCTGTCGCACGAGAAGGCCATGATCGCCCGGTTCGACGGCGACGAGTTCGGCATCCTGCTGGAGAACTCGGCCACCACGCCGGGCATCGCGACCATCATGAAGAACATCAACGAGGACCTCGCCGAACCGACCTATGTGGACGGTCACGGCCTCGCGGTCTCGGTGAGCGCCGGCATCGTGGATCGGCCGGGTCCCGGACTCGAGCCCGCGGAGCTGTTGCGCGCGGCCGACCTGACGTTGCGGCGCGCCAAGGTGGCCAGGCGCGGCCAGTGGGAGCAGTTCCACCACGCCCAGGACGCGGAGGACCGGCGCGACCACGCGCTGGCCGTCGTCATGCCGGGAGCGTGGGAGCACGGCGAGATCGGCGTGCGGTACCGGCCGATCGCGCACATCGAGACCGGCTCGCTGACGGGCGTCGAGGCGTCGCTGCGCTGGGACCGGCCCGGCATCGCGCCGCTGAACCACGACCGGTGCGCGGCGCTGGCCGAGGAGACCGGCCTGATCCTGCCGCTCGGTGAGTGGCTGCTGCGCATCGTGAGCGGCCAGGCGGTGTGGTGGCGGCAGCGCGAGCAGTTCGACCGGCTGCTGGCCCTGCGGCTCACCCAGCACCAGTCGACCGACGCGGACCTGGTGTCACGCGTGGTCGGTGTGCTGGAGGAGACCGGGCTGAAGGCCGAGCACCTGATGATCAGCATGCCGGTCGGCGTGCTGCCGATCGCCGACGCGGCCGACAACCTGACGGTGCTCGCGGACATGGGCGTCTACACGGTGCTCGACGACTTCGGGCTCGGCCCGCTGGACCTGCGGGCGGTCACGGACCTGCCGGTGAAGTCGGTGCGCGTGGCGCGCGGGCTGGTGGAGTCGCAGGCCCCGTACGTCACCGGGCTGATGCCGCTGGTGCGGGAGTCGGGCGTGACGATCGCGGTCGACGGGATCGACAGCGCGGAGCAGGCCGAGTGGTGGCGTGCCGCGGGTGCGGACTTCGCGACCGGTGACTTCTACGGCACGGCGAGCACGCCCGGTGAGTTCGTGGAGAAGCTGGAACCCCGGTGACCGGACGGGGTCGGGGTCATCGTCCGGCCACCGGAGGAGTTGTGATCAGCCCGTGAACTTGGTCAGGGCCTTGGTGAACTCGTAAGAGGCCTGCGGGATGCCGCTGCAGTCGCTGCCCGAACCGCTGCAGCCGCCGCGGTCCCGGTTCACGGCCCAGAACGACACGCGGGCGAGGTGCTTGGTGTTCGCCCAGCCGACGATGTCGCGGAAGTTCTGCGGCGTCACCGTCTCGTTGGTGTCGGTCTTGCCGTTCATCGAGGACAGGCCGCTGCGCCGGTACGCGGCGTCGTCGGTCAGCCCGAACGTCGACTTCACGTGGTTCTTGAGGCCGTCCACCGCGCTCTTGGTGTACGCGAACATGTCGCCGCCGTTGCCGAAGTCGAACGGCATGACCGCCCACACGTCGATCGGCGTGCCGAGTTCCTTGGCGCGCGTCACGAGCCGCTTGCCCCAGGTGTTGGGGCCGGTGCGCTCGGTCGGCATGGTGATGACCGTCCGCACGCCGGGGTTGTTCGTCTTGATGATCTTCAGGGCGCCGAGCACGCGGTCCTGCGTCGTCGCGTTCTCGAACTCCTGGGCCTCGATGTCGATGTCGATGGCCTTGAGCTGGTAGGCGTTGATCACCTTCTGGTACGCGCCCGCGAGAGCCGCGGGTGACGAGCAGAACTGGCCGAGCTTCTTGCCGGACCAGCCGCCGAACGACGGCACGATGTCGCCGCCCGCCGCGCGGATGTTCTTGATCAGGGTCGCGTCGGCGCCGGTGAGCGACCGGCTGCCGTCCCACGCCGGGTTGCAGCCGCCGTCGGACAGGATGAACGCGAGGGTGAAGGCCTTGATCCCGGTCTGGTTCATCACGGTCACGCCGTTCGGCTTGTTGCCCCACTGGTACAGGTAGGGGGCCGCCAGGACGGGGTTGACCGCGGCTTGGGCGGGTGCTGGCGTGACGGTCGCGACACATGCCGCCGCGACCACACCGACGAGGAACCGCCGCACGGGCTTCATCAGTCCTCCATGACTCGAATCGTCCAGGGCGGCGGCGCTGGCGGTGAGAGGGCTCACACTCCACTAAAAGTGGACTAGACCACTACCAACTGTCAAGAAGGTAGTCGAAAGACGCATGTGGTGGCGCGCGGCGGGCGTCACGGAACATGTCAGGGGTGCGTGGTGGAATCCATGCATGCGCCAGGCCCCCCTCCTCGTACGCCGGACGCCGGAACCCCGGCCCCGGCCCGAGTGGGACGCCGCTGGCAGGGCGGTGTTCGACCACGCAGGCGGCCCGTTGCGGGTGCTGGGCGGGCCGGGGACGGGCAAGTCGACGCTGCTCGCCGAGCTGGCCGCGCACCAGGTGCTCGAGCACGGGGCGGACCCGGAGAGCGTGCTGGTGCTGACCGCGAACCGGCGCGCGTCGGTCGAGATGCGAGCGCACATCACCCGGCTGCTCACCGGCAAGATGCGCACGATCCGCGAGCCGCTGGTGCGCACGGTGCACTCGTACGCGTTCGCGGTCCTGCGCAACCAGGCCGTGCTGCGCGAGGAGCCGTCGCCGCGGCTGCTGTCCGGTCCCGAGCAGGACGCGATGGTCCGCGACCTGCTGGCGGGCAACGTCGAGGACGGCGCGCTGGACTGGCCCGAGCGGCTGCGGCCCGCCCTGGAGCTGCCCGGCTTCGCGGCGGAGGTGCGCGACCTGCTGCTGCGCGCGTCCGAACGCGGGCTGGGGCCGGAGGACCTGATCGCGCTGGGCCGCAGGCACGGCAGGGACGAGTGGATCGCCGCCGGCCTGTTCGGCAGGCAGTACGAGGAGATCACCCTGCTGGCAGGCCGGTACGACCTGTCGCCGTCGCTGGACGCGGCCGAGCTCGTCAGCAGCGCCCTGCTCGCGTTCGACACCGACGACGAGCTGCTGGCGCACGAGCAGGTGCGGGTGCGGCACCTGTACGTCGACGACGCGCAGCACCTCGACCCGCAGCAGTTCCAGCTGATCCGCAGGCTGGGTGGCGCGGCGGAGCGGTTCGTCGTGACCGGCGACCCGGACCAGGCGGTGTTCTCGTTCCGCGGCGCGGATCCCTCGCTGCTGCAGGACTTCGAGGCGACGACGGTGGTGCTGTCGCAGGGGTACCGGATGCCGCCCGAGGTGCGGGACGCGGTGGCGCGGCTCGCCGGGCGGTTGCCCGGTGCGTCGCCCGCCCGGCACGTGGTGCCCTGCGACGGCACCGGTGTGGTGCAGGTGCGGCTGCTCGCGTCGGCCGCGCAGGAGGCGAGCTGGGTGGCGGACCAGCTGCGGCGCGCGCATCTCGTGGACGAGGTGCCGTGGTCGCAGATGGCGGTGCTCGTGCGGTCGACGTCGCGGGAACTGCCCGTGCTGCAACGGGCTCTGCTCGCCGCCGGCGTGCCGGTCGCGGTGCCGTCGGACGAGCTGCCGCTGGCGCAGCAGCCCGCGGTGCGTCCGCTGCTGGCGTTGCTGCGCGCCGCGGCCGTGCCGGGCAGCCTCGACGAGGACTCGGCGGCGATGCTGCTGTCGTCCGCGCTGGGTGGCGCGGACCCGTTGGCGCTGCGGCGGTTGCGGCGCGGGCTGCGGCGGCTGGAGATGGCCGCGGGCGGTGACCGGTCGAGTGGGCAGCTGATCGTCGACGTGATCGAGGAGGGCGACCGGCTGGCCGCTCTCGAGGACGTGGAGTCGTTGCCCGCGCGGCGGATCGCGGCGCTGCTGAAGGTCGCGCGCGAGACGATCGCCAAGGGCCGCACGGTCGAGCAGGTGCTGTGGGAGCTGTGGACGGCCAGCGGGCTGCAGGACCGCTGGGTGAACCAGTCGGGGCGGCGCGGCACGACCGGCATGCAGGCCGACCGCGACCTCGACGCGATCGTCGGGCTGTTCGAATCGGCCGCGAAGTACGTCGACCGGCTGCCCGGCTCGGGTGTCGCCGGGTTCGCGGACTACCTCGCGGCGCAGCAGTTCGTGGGCGACAGCCTGGCCGCGTCGGCACCCGTCGGCGAGGCCGTCGCGGTGCTGACGGCGCACGCGGCCGCCGGTCGCGAGTGGACGGTCGTCGCGGTGCCCGGTGTGCAGGAGGGCAGCTGGCCGGACCTGCGGCTGCGCGGCACGCTGCTCGGCGTCGAGCGGATGGTCGACGTGCTGGCCGGGCTGGATCCGGCCACGTTCGTCTCGGCGACGGCGCCGCTGCTGGCCGAGGAGCGCAGGCTGCTGCTCGTGGCCGCATCGCGTGCCCGCCGCACGTTGCTGGTGAGCGCGGTGCGCGGTGAGGACGAGCAGCCGTCGCGGTTCCTCGACGAGCTGGACGGCGCGTCGACAGAGGAGGAGGAACGCCCGCTGCACCGCCCCGAACGCGGCCTGGTGCTGGCCGAGCTGGTGGGCGAGCTGCGCCGGGTGGTGTGCTCCGACGACGAGTCGGCTGATCGCCGGGGACGTGCGGCCACCCAGCTGGCCCGGCTCGCCGAGGCCGGCGTGCCGGGCGCGCACCCGGACTCCTGGTACGGCCTCGCGGACGTGACGACCGCCGACCCGCTGTGGACGGAGGAACAGCGGGTCAGCGTGTCGCCGTCGACGATCGAGGTGATCACGAAGTGCCCGCTGCGCTGGGTCGTCGAACGGCACGGCGGCCAGGACCCGGCCGAGCTGGCGTCGGTCACCGGCACCCTGGTGCACGCGCTGGCCCAGGCCGCGGCCTCCGGCGCGGACGCGGTGGCGCTGCGGGAGAAGCTCGACGAGGCGTGGGCCGCAGTCGACGCGGGCGCCCCCTGGTTCTCCCGGCGCGAGCGCATCCGCGTCGAACGCATGCTGGACACGTTCCTGACCTGGCTGACGTCCAGCCGCGGCCAGCTGACCCAGATCGCGGTCGAGGAGGACATGTCGGTCGAGGTGCCCAAGCGCGACGGCGGACCGTGGCTCGTGGTCCGAGGCCGCGTCGACCGCCTCGAGTCCGACGCCGACGGCCGGCCGGTGGTGGTGGACATCAAGACCGGCAAGAACCCGGTGTCCAAGGACCAGGGCCAGGAGCACCCGCAGCTCGCCGTCTACCAGCTGGCGACCTCGCTGGGCGGGTTCACGCACATCGGCCTCGGCACCGAGCCCGGTGGCGCGCGGCTGCTGTACGTCGCGCGGGAGGACAAGAAGACCGGCGCCGTCGAACGCGCGCAGGCGCCGCTCGACGAGCAGGGCGTCACCGCGTGGCTGGAGGTCGTGCAGGACGCCGCCGAGTCCGTCGTCGGGCCCGAGTACACGGCACGGGAGAACGCCGACTGCGACCGCTGCCCCGCGCGCACCAGCTGCCCGATCCACCCGTCGGGCAGGCAGGTGAGCGAGTAGTGCGGCTGGTGTGTTGGATGAGGGGAGCTTTCATCGAGCTCAGGTTGATGAAAGCTCCCCTCATCAACGACGACACCGAGGACGCCAGGTGACTGTCAGCCCGTTCGAGGTCGCCGACGCGCTCGGGCTGAACAAACCGACGCCCGAGCAGGCGGCGGTGATCGCGGCGCCCACGTCGCCCGCGCTCGTCGTGGCCGGTGCGGGGGCGGGCAAGACGGAGACCATGGCCGCGCGCGTGGTGTGGCTGGTGGCGAACGGGATCGTCACGCCGGACCGGGTGCTGGGCCTGACGTTCACGCGCAAGGCGGCGCGGCAGCTCGCGGAGCGGGTGCGGGCGCGGCTGCGCAGGCTGGCCGGGTCGGGGCTGCTCGACGAGCTGGATCCGAGTGGCGAGCGGCGGATGGCCGTGCTGACCGGTGAGCCGACGGTGCTGACCTACCACGCCTACGCGGGCAGGCTGGTGAGCGAGCACGGGCTGCGGCTGCCGGTCGAGCCCGGTGTGCGGCTGCTGACCGAGACCGCGTCGTGGCAGCTGGCGCACCGCGTGGTCGCGACGTGGTCGCGCGACCTGGACACGGACAAGGTGCCCGCGACGATCACCGGGTACCTGCTGGCGCTGGCCGGTGAGCTGGGGGAGCACCTGGTCGAGCCGGAAGCGTTGCGGGACAACGCCGAGAAGCTGTGCTCGTTGATCGAGAACGCCCCTAAAGCCAAAGGACAGCGTGATGCCCTGCCGGAGAAGCTGAAGGTCGTCATCGGCGCGCAGCGGATGCGGGTCGCGCTGCTGCCGTTGCTGGAGGCCTACCAGCAGCGGAAACGGCGTGAGGCGGCGATGGACTTCGCCGACCAGATGAGCCTCGCGGCCCTGCTCGCGGACTCCCACCGCGAGGTCGTGCAGGGCGAGCGCGACCGGTACGGCACGGTGCTGCTCGACGAGTACCAGGACACCGGGCACGCGCAGCGCGTGCTGCTGCGATCCCTGTTCGGGCAGGGGCAGTCGCATAAGAGCGGGCACATGCCGGTCACGGCCGTCGGCGACCCGGCGCAGGCCATCTACGGCTGGCGCGGCGCGAGCGCGGCGAACCTGCCGCGGTTCGCGGACGACTTCCCGCCTACCAACAAGTTCGGGCTGCTCACCAGCTTCCGCAACCCGCCGGAGGTGCTGACGCTCGCGAACGCGGTGTCGAAACCGTTGCGGGACATGGGACTCGACGTCGAGGAGCTCAAAGCCAGAGAAGGCGCGGGGCCGGGCGACGTGCGGCTCGCGCTGCACACGGACATCCGCGCCGAGCTGGACTGGATGGCGGACACCGTTGCGGCGCAGTGGGAAGCGCACCTCGACGAGCACAACGTGCCGCCCACGGCCGCGGTGCTGGTGCGGCGCCGCAGCGACATGGCGGCGATCGCGGCGGCGCTGCGGGAACGCGGGCTGCCGGTCGAGGTCGTCGGGCTCGGCGGGTTGCTCGACGAACCCGAGGTGCGCGACTTGACCAGCGCGCTCAGGGTGCTCGTCGACCCGCTGGCGGGCACGGCAGCCGCGCGGTTGCTCACCGGGTCGCGCTGGCGGGTGGCGGCGCGAGACTTGGCCGCGCTGTGGCAACGGGCGCGCGAGCTGGCCATCTCGCCGAGCCGTCAGTCCGTTGTGGACGATCCGCTGCTGGTGATCGCGGACGCGCTGCCCGGTGAGCACGCCGAGCAGGCCGGGCTGGCCGACGCGCTGGACAACCCCGGCTCGCCGGACGCGTACTCGCCGGACGGCTACCGGCGCATCCGCAGGCTCGGCGGCGAGCTGTCCCGGTTGCGCGAGCGGCTGGTCCAGCCGCTGCCCGAGCTGGTCGCGGACGTCGAACGCACGTTGCTGCTGGACATCGAGGCCATGGCGCGGCCGGGCAGCGTGGGGCGGGCGCACCTCGACGCGTTCGCGGACGTCGTCGCGGACTACGCGCAGTCCAGCCCGAGTGCGACGCTGCAGTCGCTGCTGGACTACCTCTACACCGCCGAGCACGCCGAGGACGGTCTCGAACCGGGCGAGGTCGAGGTCGCCGAAGATCGGGTGCAGGTGCTGACAGTGCACTCCGCGAAGGGGCTGGAGTGGCACATCGTCGCGCTCCCGCACCTGGTCAAGGACGTGTTCCCCGGCCGGAAGAAGTCGTCGAGCTGGCTGCGCAACGTCACCGAGCTGCCCGCCGAGCTGCGCGGTGACACCCAGGACCTGCCGGTGCTGCGGGCGTTCGCGGGCATGAACCGCAAGGAGATCGACGAGGCGCTCACCCGGCACGAGGAGGAGTTCGACGAGCGCAGGCTGGTCGAGGAGCGCCGCTTGCTCTACGTCGGCGTCACGCGCGCCGAGCACAGCCTGCTGATGTCCGGGCACTGGTGGGCCGAGGCGGGGGAGCGGCCGAAGGGGCCGTCCCCGTTCCTCACCGAGATCCACGAGGTCATGACCGGCGACGACTCGCCGGGTGACGTGGTCGTCTGGGCGGACCAGCCGGACGAGGAGGAGCCCAACCCGCTCGCCGCCGAGGTGAAGGCCGCGCAGTGGCCGAACGACCCGCTCGGGCGCAGGCGGGACGCGGTCGTCGAGGGCGCGGAGATGGTGCTCGCCGAGCTGAACGCGATCCGCGACGCGGCTGTCCGGGCGCAGACCCCCGGCCTGCGGGCGCCCGACCAGATCGAGCTGCTGCTGCCGATCGAGGAGCTCGAGCCGCCGCCGGACGACTTCGAGCCGCCACCCGACGACGAGCCCTTCTTCGACGAGGAACCGCCGCCTGAGCCGGAGTTCGAGGACGTGGAGGAGGACGAGGAAGCGGACCCGGAGGGCTGGGCGCAGGACGTCGAGGTGCTGCTCGCGGAACGGGCGGCCGCGGCGAGCAGGCGCGAGGAGGTGCTGCTCCCGGAGAACCTCTCGGTGAGCCAGCTCGTCGAGCTCGCGAAGGACCCGGACCTGCTGGCCCGCAGGCTGCGCCGCCCGCTGCCGTTCCCGCCGAACCCGATGGCCAGACGCGGAACGGCGTTCCACACGTGGCTGGAGAACCGGTTCGGCGCGACCCGGCTGCTCGACATCGACGAGCTGCCCGGCGCGGGCGACGAGGACGCGTCGCCGGACGCGGACCTGGAGCGGCTGAAGGAGGCGTTCCTCGGCAGCGCGTGGGCGGACCGCGCGCCGCACGACGTCGAGGTGCCCTTCGAGGCGGAGTTCGAGGGCATCTCGGTGCGCGGGCGGATGGACGCGGTGTTCCGCGACGAAGACGGCGGCTGGACCGTCGTCGACTGGAAGACCGGCGCGGTGCCGGAGGAAGAGCAGCTACCGGCGTTGTCCGTGCAGCTCGCGGCGTACCGGCTGGCCTGGGCGGCGCTGGTCGACGCGCCGCTGCCGAGCGTGCGTGCGGCGTTCCACTACGTGCGGCACGACCACACGCTGCGGCCCTCGGACCTGCTCGACGAGGACGGCATCAAGGCGTTGATCCGGAGTGTCAGCTCTTGACCGGGGCGTGCGCTTCCTTGAGGACCCGTTCGTAGAGGACCTCGAGCAGCCAGCGGCCGAAGAGCGACGGGCCGAACTCCGACGAGCGGTCCTCGGGCGGCACCATCAGGTCCGCGCCCGCCTCGTCGACGGTCACCACGCCGATGCCGTAGTAGTCCAGCTCGATGAACGGCCACGCCTGCGACTCCTCGGTGCGCGGCAGCACGACGGCGCACGGCGCGAGGGTCATGAGCGTGCCGCACGACTGCAGCGCGCGGTCCACGGTGGACTCACCGACGAGCACGCCGACCAGTTCCACGGCGGCCACGGGCAGGCGGTCGTGCGCGGACGGCTCGAACCACGAGCGGAACCACGAGGGATCCGCCCGAGGCGGCCAGCCGTTCGCTGTTCGCCATTCGTGCACGTCGGACTGAACGCGTACAACCGCGGACACCTGCTGACCGAGCACGGCCACGTCGGGAACGACGATGCCGTGCCAGTCGAGCGCCGCCGCGGCGCGCTGAAGGAGCGGTTGCACAGGGAGCATCCTATTTTCCTAACAGGACCAAAGACAGCGTTTTCCGGACCGGTTCTCAGCCGGAGCGACGCACTTTCAGCGCCCACGCCACCAGGGGTATCTGCAGTGGTAGCCGTGCGTATGCGATGGCCTTGGCCTTGGGTGACTTGGTGCGGAAATCCAGAGCCATTTTCACGTTTGCTGGAAATACCGCGACGAAGAAACCGGCCGTCAGCAAGCCGCCGAGGCGACGGGTCGTCGGGGCGGCGACGGCTGCGGCGAGAGCCAGTTCGACCGCCCCGGACACGTAGGTCCAGGTGCGAGCGCTACCCGGCAGCGAGGCCGGGACGATCCTGTCGTACTGCTTCGGCCGCGTGAAGTGGGTGACTCCGGCGAGACCGAGCAGGGCGGCCAGCGCGAACGCCGACCGCGCAGGGGAACGGTTCGGTTCCATGCGGTGACACTGTCATACCTACGCCGCGTAGGCGAGAGAGGGCTGGCCTATTGTGCTCGCCCGTGGCAGGTGATTCTCGTCATCCCGAGCGCGCCGCTGTGACGGCGCTCGCGGACGGCTTCCTCGCCGGGCTGCGCGAGTGGCTGACCATCCCGTCCATCGGCACCGATCCGGCGCACCACGCTGACGTGGGCAGATCCGCGTCCTGGCTGGCAGCGGCGCTGCGCGCGGACGGCTGGCCGCAGGTGGAGGTGTGGGATGCCGGCCCCGCGCTGCCCGCGGTGTACGCGTGCTGGCCGTCGGCGGACCCGGACGCGCCGACCGTGCTCGTCTACGGGCACCACGACGTGCAGCCGGTCGACCCGCTCGAGCTGTGGCAGCACCCGCCGTTCTCGCCGGTGCTCGTCGGTGAGGAGCTGTTCGGGCGCGGTGCCAGCGACGACAAGGGGCAGGTCGCGATGCACCTGCTGGCCGTGCGCGCCCACCTCGCGGCGACCGGCCAGGCGGCGCCGTCGGTGACCCTGAAGCTCTTCGTCGAGGGCGAGGAGGAGTCCGGCTCGCCGCACATCCGCCGGCTGCTCGACGACCACCGCACCGACCTCGCGTGCGACCTGGTGGTGTTCACCGACACGCCGCTCCACGAACGCGACGCGCCGACCGTGTGCACCGGTCAGCGGGGTGTCGTCGGCGCCGAGGTGACCTTCACCGGAGGCAGCTCCGACGTGCACTCCGGGCGTGCCGGTGGCGGCGTGCCGAACCCGGTGACCGCGCTGGCCCGCCTGGTCGGCGCGTTGCACGACGACAACGGCCGGGTCCAGCTGCCCGGTTTCTACGACGGCGTGCTCGAGCCGTCCGAGCAGGAGCGGGCGGACTGGGCTTCGCTGCCGTTCGACGAGACCGCGTGGCTCGCGCACAACGCCGGCGGCGCGCAGGTGGCGTCCGGCGAGGCGGGCTGGTCGACGCTGGAACGCGTGTGGGTGCGGCCGACGGCCGAGGTCAACGGCATCGTCGGCGGGTACACCGGGCCAGGGCTGAAGACGATCGTGCCGTCGCGCGCGTCGGTGAAGCTGTCGTTCCGCCTCGTGCCCGGTCAGCGGCCGGAGGTCGTGATCGACCAGCTGCGGTCGTTCGTGCTCGCGCACACGCCCGCCGGTGTGCACGCCGAGGTGGAGGTGCGCGGTGAGGGCGTGCCGCCGTACGCGGCGGACGTGACGCACCCGGCGAACACCGCGCTGCGCGAGGCGTTCGAGGCCGCCTTCGACCAGCCCGTGCGGTTCAGCCGCACCGGCGGATCCGGGCCCGCGGCGCTGTTGCACGCGTGGCTCGGCGTGCCGGTGGTCTACCTCGGTGCGACGTTGCCGGATGATCGCATCCACGCGCCGAACGAACGCGTGGTCGTGCCGCTGCTGCTGAAGGGTGCCGAGGCGGCGGCCGTGTTGTGGCGGATCCTGCCCGAGAGGTTGGTTCGATGAGGTTGACCGATCAGCCGACGCACTCGCTCGTCGGCGTGATCAAGATGCCGGACAAGGTCGAGAGCCCGACCCGAGCCATCGTGAAGCGCGTCATCGGCGCACTCGCCGCGTTGCTGCTGGCGGTGTTCATCGTCTACCTCGACCGCGACGGCTACCGGGACGTCAACGGGGACGGCGTCTCGCTGCTCGACTCGTTCTACTACGCCACGGTGTCGCTCTCGACCACCGGATACGGCGACATCACGCCCGCCAGCTCGACCGCGCGGCTGGTGAACGTCCTGGTGATCACGCCGTTGCGCGTGCTGTTCCTGATCGTGCTGGTCGGCACGACACTCGAGGTGCTCACCGAGCGCTCCCGCCAGGCGATGCGCATTCAGAAGTGGAGGAGAGTCGTGCGTGACCACGTCGTCGTCGTCGGATACGGCACCAAGGGCCGTTCGGCGGTTGCCGCGTTGCTGGGCGACGGCGTCGAGCCCGGCTCGATCGTCGTCGTCGACACCGTGCAGGAGTCGCTGGACGCCGCGTCCGCGATCGGGCTGGTCACCGTGCACGGGTCCGGTACCCGCAACGACGTGCTGCGCGTCGCGGGCGCGGCACGGGCGCGTGCGATCGTCGTCGCCCCGAACCGCGACGACACGGCGGTGCTGGTGACGCTGACCGCCCGCGAGCTCGCTCCCAAGGCGCAGATCGTCGCGTCCGTGCGGGAGCGGGAGAACGAGCACCTGCTGCGCCAGTCCGGCGCCGACTCGGTCGTCGTGTCGTCCGAGACGGCGGGCCGCCTGCTCGGCATGGCGACCGCGACCCCCTCCGTCGTCGACATGGTCGAGGACCTGCTCACCCCGGACGCCGGCCTGGCGATCGCCGAACGCGACGTCGAGCCGGGCGAGATCGGCGGCTCGCCGCGCCACCTGGCGGACATCGTGCTCGGCGTCGTGCGCGACGGTCAGCTGTACCGGGTCGACGCTCCCGAGGCGGATGCGATCGAGCACGGCGACCGGCTGCTCTACGTCAAGAAGGTCACGCCACCGGCGGGTGACTGAGCACCGTGGTCAGCTGGATCCTGGAGGACGGTGAGCCACTTCCGTCCGCCGACGAACGCCACGGCATCGTCGAACTGAAGGTCTCCGAGTACGCCGAGATCGAGTGGGCGGAGCTGTCCGGGTTGCCCGCGCTGGAGCGCCTGACGCTCAACGGATGGGGCATCCACGACCTGGACTTCCTGCCGGTCCTGCCGCGCCTGCGGCGGCTCACCATCGACCCCTGCCCGGACCTGGAGGACGTCTCCGCGCTCCTGCGCCAGCCGTCGTTGACGCACCTCGAGCTGTGCAGCGGGGCTCGCACCGATCTCGACCGGCTGAACGTGGAGACGTTGGCGCGCCTGACCGGGCTGCGTTCGCTGGGGTTCTCCCGGGACGGACTGCCGGACCTGTCGTTCGTCGCCGGGATGACCGTGCTGGAACGGCTCGACCTCTTCAGCGTGGTGTTGCGGGACCTGGGCCCGCTGGCCGGCTGCGCGGCGCTGCGGAAGCTGAACCTGGACGGCTGCGACGAGCTCGCAGGCGTCGAGCCGCTGGCCGGCCTGCCGGACCTGGGTGAGCTGTGGCTCAGCGGCCCGGTCACCGCGGACCTGGCGCCGCTGGCCGGTACGCCGCTGGAGCGGTTGGTCATCCAGCACCGCCGGGTCAAGGACCTGCCTGTCGACCTGGAGTCGATCGCCCGGATCCCCGGCCTGGAGACCCTGGAGATCCTCTCGGCCGACCTCGTCGGCCTGGACGGGCTCGCCGGCTCATCGGTGCGCGTGCTCCGCCTGGGCCGCTGTCTCCGGCTGACCGACCTGTCGGCGGTCGGCACGCTGCCGAACCTGGAGTCGCTGCGCATCGCCGAGGCTCAGGCACTGGAGCGGGTCGACCTCGGCTCGCCGCGGCCCGCTCTGCGTGAGGTCAGGTTCTCGGACTGCCGCGCGTTGACCGGCATCGATGACCTGCGGCTGGCGCACCCCGGCATCGGCATCGCCCGCTCGCGGTGAGGTCACAGGTGGCCGAACACGGCTTTGAGCGCCTTCGTGGCCGCTTCGAGCTCCTTCTCTGGGATCTTGTTCAGCACCTCGTCGTGCGCTTTTCCGTTGGCGATGGCGGCTTTCTCGGCCAGCGCCTTGCCCTCGTCGGTGAGGCGCACCAGCGTGCTGCGCCCGTCGCTCGGATCCGGCTCCCTGGCGACGAGGTGCCGCGCTTCGAGCCGGTTCACGACGTTGCTCGTGCCGCCGGTGGACAACAGCAGCTCGTTGCTGAGCTCGTTCGCCTTGAGCCGGTAGGGCGCGCCGCTGCGCCGCAACGCCAGCAGCACGTCGAACTCGGCTCCGGTGAGCTCGAATCCGGGCAGCGTCCGGTTGGTCGCCACGACCAGCGCGCCCGCGATCATCATGACCCTCTTGCCGAGCTCCGAGGTCGGTCCGAGCGCCTCCGGTAGTTCGGTGCGCCACTGGTCGAGGAGCTGATCCACTCGGTCCGTCACAGGTCAGAGGCTATTGCACGACGTGATAGCTTTTGAGAAAGCTTTCTTCTGAGGGGAATCTGGCTGTGGATCTTCTGTTGCGCGGTGGGCTGGTCATCGACACCGAGCCCTCGCCCGTCGCCATGTCAGGTGTGGACGTGCTGGTGTCCGACGGGCGGATCGCGGCCGTGGGGCCGGGGCTGGTCTCGGAGTCGGCCACGGTGATCGACTGCACCGGGCGGATCGTGCTGCCCGGTTTCGTCGACACGCATCGGCACCTGTGGCAGACCGTGCTGCGGTCCGTCGCCTCCGACGTGTCGCTGGGGCAGTACATCGACGTGGTGCTGCGGTCCGCCGGGCCTCGGGTGCGGCCGGAGGACGTGCACGCCGGGACGTTCGCGGGGGCGTTGGAGTGCCTGGACTCCGGGATCACGACCGTGCAGGACTACGCGTACTCGCCGACCTTCGCGCACGCGTCCGCGTCGGTGTCCGCTCTGCAGGCCTCGGGGATCCGGGCTCTGTTCGGGTACGGGCAGCCCGTGTTCGGTCCCGCTTCGGCTGCGTCGGACGTGGCGCGGGCCGCCGAGCTGGCCGACTCGTTGGTGTCCACGGCCTTGGCGCCGATGGGGCCCTCGTTCGCGGAGATGGACGAGGTCGTCCGGACGTGGGAGCTGGCTCGGGGGCTGGGGATGCGGGTCGTCGTGCACGTCGGCAACGGGCCGACCGCGGGTGCGCCCATCTCGGCCTTGAAGGCGGCCGGGCTGCTCTCGTCGGCGATCACGTTCGTGCACGGCAACTCGTTGGAGGACGCGGAGTTGTCGTTGATCGCGTCGGCCGGTGCTGGGGTGTCCATCGCGCCCGCTGTCGAGGCGCGGATGGGGCACGGTGGGCCGGTGGTCGGGCGGTTGCGGCGGTTGGGTGTGACCACCGGGCTCGGGGTTGATGTCGTGTCCGCTGTCGCCGGTGACATGTTCTCGTTGATGCGGGCCACGTTGATGTCGGCTTCATTTGGGGACGTGCACGTGACGCCTGCGGACGTTTTGCGGATGGCGACCGTCGAGGGGGCGGCCGCGATCGGCATGGACGACCGGATCGGGTCGTTGCGGGTGGGGAAGCAGGCTGATCTGGTGGTGTTGCGGGCCAATGACGTCAACCTCGTCGGTGGGGTGGCGCACGACCCGGTCAACGCCGTGGTGACGGCTGCGCATCCGGGGAACGTGGAGCTCGTCATGGTGGGTGGGCGGGTGGTGAAGCGCGATGGCCGCCTGCTGACGGCGGGTGATCCTGACGCTGTTCTTGCTTCAGCCGCGCACCTGGTGGCGTGAGGCCGTAGTTCAGCTGGGGAGCAGCTTTGGGCTTTGGTGGTGGGGTGGGGAGGGTCTCGCTGATCACCAGAGGCAAGGCTTCGCCTGATCAGCGAGCCCCACCCCACCCCAGACCACCAGGAAAGTGTTTTATGATCATTCGGCCGCCGGTTTTGGCTCGGGGGCCGCGCCCGGTTGGCAGTGCGGGGGTTGGGAATGCGGCGGGCGCTCTTTTCTTTTGGCACCTGCCGGTTTGGCCGGTGCTCCCTTGGTACCTGCCGGTTGGGGCGGCGCTCTCTTGGTATCTGCCGGTTTCGCTGCGGACAACTGCGGCACCGTGGACAACTCGCGATCAACCGGGTCAGCGGGTCGGCTGATCGGTCTGCCTGACTGGTGGGCTGGCCGGTTCAGCCAGTCCGGTCCGGCGGGATGTCCGCCCGGTTGAGCCGGATCGGCCGGGTGGGCTCGTCGTGCGGCCGGAACACCGCGCGGAACACCGCGCCAGAGGGAGAGGGTTCGCAGCTGAGGTTCCCGCCGTGCGCCCGCACCACCCCGCGCGCGATGGCTAGCCCCAACCCGGACCCACCAGAGCGCCGGTCCCGCGAGTCGTCCAGCCGCACCAGCCGGTCGAAGATCCGCTCCCGCTCGGAGTCCGGCACGCCGGGCCCGTTGTCGGACACCGTGAACCCGGCCCAGTCGACGAGGATCCGCACTCTCCCGCCAGGCCCGGTGGCCTGCCGGGCGTTGTCGGCCAGGTTGGCCATCACCTGGGCCAGCCGCTGGCCGTCGCCGGTGATCACGAGCGGTGTGCCGGAGGCCTCGATGTCGAAGTCCGGTGCCAGCAGGCGGGTGCGCGTCACCTCGGACTCGGCCAGTGCCAGCAGGTCGACCTGTTCGCGTTGCATCTCGAGGCCGGCGTCGAGTTGGGCGAGTGCTAGCAGGTCGTCTACGAGCCTGCCCGCGCGGCGAGCCTCGCGGACCAGCAGCAGGCTCATCTGGTCGCGGTCGGGTGCGTCCGGTGAGGCCTGCACCAGTGCTTCCGCTACGGCCTGCACGCCGGTGATCGGGGTGCGGAGCTCGTGGGCCGCGTCGGCGACGAAGCGGCGGGTGCGTTGTTCGGAGCCCTCGAGTGAGTCGAGCATGCCGTCGAACGCGACCGCGACCCTGCCCAGCTCGGTCTTCGGTGACGACGGGTTCAGCCTGCCGCCGCGGTGGCCGCCCGCAATGGCCTGGGCGAGCGACGTCATCGCGTCGAGCGGGGCGAGTGCCCTGCGCACCACCCAGATGAGCACCACGCCGGTCACCGTGATCGCGCCCAGGCCCACGAGGAACAGCAGCCTGCGCAGTCGTTGCTGCTGCTGCGACATCACCTCGACCTCGGCGTAGAACGTGATCTTCGTGCCGTCCGGGTAGGACCAGGTGAGCTGCTTCGACGTCTCGCTGTCCGGGCCGCTGCCGAACGTGCGACCGTCCGGCGTCACCAGGTCGACGCGCACGCCGCCGCGTTCCAGCGACCGCGCGACCGCGGGACCGGGGCCTCGGCGCTGGATGACCTGGCCCGCCTGCACGGCGCGCTGCCGCAGCGCGATGTCCGTGTCGCGGCTCGTCTGCGCGGCGAACAGGACGTCGACCAGCACCACGAGCGTGACCAGCACGACGACCAGCACCAGCAGCACGCCCGCCGCCACCCTGCGGCGCAGTGAGACTGTCTTGAGCGTCATTCCTCGGCTCGCAGCACGTAGCCGAGTCCGCGGACGGTGTGCAGCAGGCGAGGGCCGTGCTCCTCCAGCTTGCGGCGCACCGCGCTCACGTGGACCTCGACCAGGTTCGGGTCGTAGTCCTCATAACCCCACACGGCGGTGAGTATCTGCGTCTTCGACACGACCCGCCCGCGCTGCGCGGCCAGGTAGCACAGCAGCCGCAGCTCGGTCGCGGTCAGCTCGATCGACGACGACCCGCGCAGCACCACGCCCGAGTCCGCGTCGACCACCAGGTCGTCGATCTGCACCGTGGACGGCGTGCGGCCCAGCCTGCGCAGCACGGCCGTCACGCGTGCGACCAGCTCGGCCAGCACGAACGGTTTGCCGACGTAGTCGTCCGCGCCGCTCTCCAGCCCGCGCAGCCGGTCGGTCACCCCGTCGCGCGCGGTCAGCATCACGATGCCCGCGCCGCTCGACTTGCGGATCACCTCGAGCAGCCGGAACCCGTCGCGGCCGGGCAGCATCACGTCGAGAACCACCAGGTCGGGGCGGAACTTGGTGAGGTCCGTCTCCAGTTGGCGACCGTCCAGCCGGTGCTGCACCTCGTACCCGACGGCACGCAGCGCGGAGCACACCGCGGCGCCGATCGCCTCGGCGTCCTCGATCACCAACACCCTGGCAGTCGACACGGAGACCATTCTGCGCACCAGTCGACCTCCGGGCTAACGGGCTTCAGCTCACGTTCAGGCGATACAACCAGTCGGTCGCAACCGGCGAGTCGCAGGGGGTGGTCTGCCCCCACACGCAGTCGTAGACCTTCAGGATCCGTTCAGCACAGTTTTCAGCCTCCGTTCAGTCGAACGACGGACGCTTGTGGCATGTCGAAGAGAACAGTGCTGGCGGGTGTGCTCCTCGCCGCCGTCGGGCTCGGCGCGGGCGGACTCGCCATCGCCGAACAGGCGGCGTCGGCGGACAGCCCCGGTTCGGCCAGGGCGGCTGAGCACCGGCCGGGCCCGCGCGGCCCCGGCAAGGGCCATCCAGGCAAGTTCGCCGAGGGCGTCACGCTCGTCGTCGGCACGGTGAAGTCGGTGGAGAACGGCAAGCTGGTCGTCACCAAGGACGGCGGCGGCGAAGCCACGATCACCACCGACGGGTCCACCAGGTTCCGCGGCGGCGAGCTGTCCGGCCTCAAGCAGGGGCAGCGGGTCGCGGTGCGGGTCAAGGACGGCAAGGCGCTCGGCGTCGCGGTGCCGAAGAGCCACGCGAGTGGCACGGTCACCAGCGTCGACGGCGACAAGGCGGTGCTGATCAAGACGGACGGCCTCCAGGTGAACCTCGACCTGTCGGGTGTCTCCGAGAAGCCGAAGTCCGGTGACCTGGTCGTCGTCACGGGCACCGTGTCCGACGGCAAGACCATCAAGGTCGAGAAGGTCAGGCAGTTGCCGAAGTAGCGCCCGAGTCTGCGACGATCGCTAGGTGGCGGTTCCGCGTATCCCCCATAGATGGGTGCTCATCCTGCTGGTCATCGGACTGGTCGGGGTGGGCGTCGCGGTCGCGATCTGGTTCCCGCTCTCGCTCATGGGAGCCGCGGAACCGCCCCGGCACGTCTCCGCCAAGGTCGTGAAGACCGGTGCCTGCAACCAGGGCATGGACGTCGTCGAGGTCGAGCTCGGCGGCAGCGTGAAGCAGGCGAAGCTCGACGCGTGCGGGCACCACGAGGGCGAGCAGGTCGACATCGTCGTTCCCGAGAGCGCGGACGGTGACCTGGTCGTCCAGACCGCCAGTTCGACGCCGACCGGCAGGCCGCTGGCCAACCGGCTGGCCTCGCTCCTGCTGTGCCTGAGCGGGTTCGCGGGCGGTTTCTACGCCTACCTGTTCCGGTACGGCCCCTTCAACCTGCCCGCGCTGATCTCCGACCCGAAGCCCTAAGCGACCTTGCCCGCGGGAGCGGCGAAGGTGTTGCAGGCGGTCGTCGCGTTGTTCTTGAACCCCAGCGACGCCCACTCGGCCTGGTTCGCGGCCGTGCCGTGCGCGTTGTGCTCGGGTGACTCCTCCAGCGCGTACTGGAAGTCCTGCTCGGCCTCGGACGCGAGCTGCGGCGTCACCGAGCCCCGGCCGGACGCGCTCATCAAGAACATGCCCGCGAAGCAGTTCGCCTGCAGCTCCAGCCGGCGCGACATCTCCAGCCCGGCGGGCGTCTTCTCACCCGCGTCGGTGATCTTCACGTCGGCCGCCCGCAGGATGCCGGTCAGCGCCTGCACGTGGTGGCCGTACTCGTGCGACAACGTGGCCAGGTGCGTCGCGGGCGCGTCGCCGCCGCCGTTGTCGCGCAGCCGCGTCGTCGGCATGTAGATCGTGCGGTTGCGGCCGCAGTAGTAGGCGACGGCCTGCTCGGACGTCGGCGCCTCGCCGCACGGCCCGTCCTTCAGGTCGGGGGAGGCGTCCAGCTTCGGCGCCTCGAACGGCAGGTTCGCCTTCTCGAGCAGCGGCGCCCACGCCTGGTCCAGGCACTGCACGCCGGCCGTGTAGTACGCGGCGAGCTGGTCGTCCCGCACGCCGAACCGCGGCAGCTGGCACGTGACCTGCGGCAACGTCGCCGGCGCCACCAGCAGCGGGTGGTCGGCGAGCCGGTACACCGCGCGCGGGCGCGGCGGCACGCTCGGCTCGGCCGTGGCCGGCTTCGTCTCACCGGCCAGTGCTCTGCCCTGCACGAGACGGGGTTTGCCCAACTGGGTGAGACCCAGCACGGACGCCACGACCAGCGCGAACACCCCGGCGAGAAGGAGCGGGTTGTTCTTGGCCAGTCGATCAGTCACGTGGTTCCCCTCTCAGGCGACGTCCGCGTCGCCGGCCGCCCACGTGTTGCACGCGGCCGCCGAGTTGTTCTTGTAGCCGTGGTTCACCCAGGCGGAGTTGCGCTCGGGCGTTCCGTGGTCGCGGTACGGGTACTGCGGGTAGTCACCGCGGATACCCGCGTCCTGCAGGGCGTGGTTGATCACGTCCATCGGGATCGCACCGTGGGACAACGGCGCGAGTGACATCCCACCGAAGCAGGTCGCCTGGAGTTCCATGCGGCGGTTCAGGTCGAGCCCCTTCGGCGTGTCCCAGCCTCCCGCGTCGTACTGAGCGTTACCTGAAGCTTTGAGGAGGCCTGACAACCATTGGACGTGATGACCGTACTCATGCGCCAATTGGCCTAGATATTTGCCCGGATGGTTCGGCGAGTTGTCGTTCGCGTAGTTGGGCGCGGTCCAGTAGATGGCGCCCTGGCAGTAGCGGGCCGTCTGGTCGGCTTTCACCGTGCCGCACGGGTACTGCATGTCCTGCGTGACGACCTGCAGCTCCACCGCCTGGTAGGGCAGGTTCGCCCGCGCCATCGCCGGCTTCCACATCGCCTCGATGCACACCAGCGCCGCGCGCAGGAACCTGTCCTGGCCCGCGGGCGAGTAGTCCATCCCCGGCAGCGCGCATCCGCTGATGTCCATCGCGCCGACGTCGTTGCGGTGGATCGGGTGGTCGGCGAGCGCCACCACGGCCTTCGGGCCCACCGGCTGCGTCGACGTCGGCGTCGACCTGGTCGACGCGGACGTCCGGGTCGTGGTCGTCGTCGTGGTGGTCGTGGTCGTCGTCTCGCTGTAGGTGTACGTCGGGCTGAACGACGAGTAGCCGCCGTAGCCCGAGTCCGTGGTGCGGTCCGAGCTGTTCGCCGCGATCAGGCCGACCGCGCCGACGCCGAGCAGGACCACGCCGAACAGCACGAGCGCCACGATCGGCCCGTTGTTCTTCTTGCGCGGCATCATCGGGTACGGCTGGTACCCCGACGGTGCCTGGTATCCGGTCGGCGGCGGTCCCCACGACGGCTGCGGCGGTGGCATCACCGGCCGCGGCGGCGGCATCGGGCCTGCCGGGCCCTGCTGCCACTGAGGTGGCGGCGGTCCCTGCGGCGGGGGTGGTCCCTGCGGGGGCGGCGGCGGGCCGTAGGGCGGTCGGCCCATCGGCGCCGGCATGGGTGGTGGACCCACCGGGCGCGGCGGCGGCCAGCCTCCCGGCGGCGGTGGTTGCG
The DNA here is from genome assembly GCF_007845675.1 of Lentzea tibetensis. Classification (GTDB taxonomy): domain Bacteria; phylum Actinomycetota; class Actinomycetes; order Mycobacteriales; family Pseudonocardiaceae; genus Lentzea; species Lentzea tibetensis. The sequence goes on from NZ_VOBR01000016.1 coordinate 142,708, forward strand.
TCATCGCCTGAGGTTCCTCCCCGTCAGCCCAGGTTCACGTACGAGCATAGGTGCGAAGGTCATGCCACGTCCGCCGCATTCGCCATCCAGGTGTTGCAGGCGTTGGTCCGGTTCGTCTTGTGGCCGTGCATCACCCAGCGGCCGTTGTTCTCCGTGCTGCCGTGGTCCGGCGTCCGGCTGCCGTCCCCTCTGTTGGACGCGTCGGAGAGACCTTCGTTCACCACGTCCAACGGGATCGCCCCGTGCGAGAGCGGCGCGAGCGTCATGCCGCCGAAGCAGGTGGCCTGCAGCTCCTTGCGCCGGTTCAGCTCGAGACCGGTGCGGGTGTCCCAGCCGCCCGCGTCGTACTGGGCGTTGTCCGCGGCCTTCAGCATCCCGGACAGCCACTGGATGTGGTGGCCGTACTCGTGGCCGAGCTGGCCGAGGTACTTGCCGGGGTGCGGCGGCATGCCCGCCTCGTTCGCGTAGAAGCCGCCCGGCCAGTAGATGACGCCGCGGCAGTACATCGCGGTCGCGTTGTTCTGCCGCGAGCCGCACGGCGTCTGCGTCGTGCCGGTGAACACCTGGAGCTCCACCGGCTGGTACGGCAGTTCCGTCCGCTGGAACACCGGCTTCCACATCGCCTCGATGCACGGCAGCGCCGCCTGGAGGAACCGGTCCTCGCCTGCCGGGGAGTAGTCCATCTTCGGCAGCGCGCAGCCGTTGACGTCGAACGTGCCCAGATCGCCGCGGAACAGCGGGTGGTCGCCGAGCTTGTACACCGCCTGCGGGCCGGGCGGCTTCGACGGCGTGGTCGAGGTGGACTTCGACGCGGTCGTGGCAGAGGGCGCCGTGGTGTCCGTCGTCGTGGTCGTCGTCGCGCTGTAGGTGTACGTCGGGCTGGCGGACGAGTAGCCCGCGTACCCGGCGTCCGAGACGCGGTCCGACCTGGTGGCCGCGATGATCCCGATCGTGCCGACGCCGAGCAGGACCGTGCCGAACAACACGAGCGCCACGATCGGGCCGTTGTTCTTGCGCCTCGGCGGCGGCATCAGCGGGTACGGCCGGTAGCCGGGCGGCGGCGGGAATCCGGGCGGCGGAGGTCCCCACGCCGGCTGCGGTGGCGGCATGACCGGGCGCGGCGGCGGCATCAACTGCGGCATCAACGGCAGCGCCATCGGCCTCGGCGGGGGCAGCGGACGGCCCATCGGCGCAGGCGGCGGCACGTGCCGGGGCCACTGCTGGGGCGGACGCGGGGGCATCGGCCTGCCGTGCGGCGGTGCCGACGGCACCGGTGGCGGACCGACCGGACGGTGTGGCGGCCAACCGCCGGGTGGCGGTGGTTGCGTCATCGCTGAGATTCCCCCATATGGCGTCTACCGGAAAGCGCACCAGAGCATAGGGGGAGTCGGCTATTCTCCGCGGCCGTGTTGAGAAACTGGGGAGCGGCGATCTCCTGCTTCGTCGTGGTGATGTCCGCGTGCGCGACGACTGCGTCCGCGCAGCCGCTGCCCGGAACCGTCAGCACCGAGGTGCGGATGAAGCTGGAGCGCGACTCCAGGCTCACCGTCACCGAGACCGTGAACGTCCCGGACGGCAAGACCGTGAAGCGGTCCGTCCCCTTGCGACTCGCGGTCGGCAACGACCTCGACCGCCTCTTCAAGATCACCGAGCCGAAGGTCGACGGCAAGGGCACCGCGTCGGTCGGCGACGACCGCTTCGAGGTCTCGCTCGACGGCGGCCAGTCCACGATCAGCTACACCGTCGAGGGCGCGGTCGCGAAGGTCGGCGACTCGCTGGAGCTGCGCTGGCAGGCCGCGGGTGGCTGGGACACCGAGATCGACCGCGTGTCGGTGACCGTGTCCGCTCCGGACTCGCCCACGTCGGTCAACTGCCTCGCGGGCCCGGTCGGCTCGTCGCAGCCGTGCACGAGCGCGGACCTCGCGGACGGCCGCGGCGTGCGCGCCCAGGAGATCAAGCTCGCCGCCGGTGAGCGGGTCGACATCGCGGTCGGGCTGTCGGCGGGTGTCGTGCCCGCGAACGCCGTCGTGATCGAGAACTCGTCGCTGGCCGCCGCGTTCGCGCTGACCCCGCTGTCCGGTGCCGCGCTCGGTGGCCTGCTGCTGCTCCTGCTGGGTGGCGTCGCGCTGCTCTGGTACCTGCGCGGCCGGGACTCCGCCGCGCTCGCGGCCGAGGTCGGCCCGGTGAACGTGCTGGTGCGCGACCAGGGCGGGCGCGTCGCGTTCGCCTCGCCGGACGGAGTGCTGCCCGGCCAGGTCGGCACGGTCGTCGACGAGCACGTGGACGTCGTGGACGTGACCGCCACGGTGATCGACCTCGCCGTGCGCAACTACCTGTGGATCGCCGAGGTCGATGGTCATGACTGGCGCATCGTCCGGCGCAACCCGGCCGACGACGCCCTGTCCGGCTACGAGCGCGCCGTGTACCGCGCGCTGCTGCCCGACGGCGTGGACGCGGTGACGCTGTCCGACCTGAGGTCCCGCCGGATCGACCTCGCCGAGGTGCGCGACGAGCTGTACGCCGACGTCGTGGAGAAGCGCTGGTTCGTGCGCCGCCCGGACGCCGAGCGCAGCCTGTTCTGGTGGGTGGGCATCGTGATCGCGGTGCTGGGCCTGGCCGCGACCGTCGTGCTGGCGCTGACCGTCGGCAACGCCCTCTTCGGACTCGCGGTCGCCGTCGGCGGTGGCGCGCTGGCGTTCGGCGCCCGCTCGATGCCCGCGCGCACCAAGCGCGGCAGCGCACTGCTCGAGCACGTCCGCGGCCTGCGCGGGTACCTGCACGGTGTCGCGCCGGACGACATCCCGGAGAGCGACCGCGAGCTGGTCTTCTCCCGTTCGCTGCCGTACGCGGTGGTGCTGGGGGAGACCGAGCGCTGGCTCAGCACGTTCGCCGCGCAGTCCTCCGGCCTCTACTGGTACGGCGAGTCGGCCGACTTCAGGCGCAGCTTCCCGGCGTTCCTCGGTGCACTCGACGGTGTGCTCGCCCAGGCCGGACATCTCCGTTCCTTGCGAGCCGCGAACCCGTAGGCTGCGTGCATGGCCTCACCCCAACTCCACAGGTTCACGCTTCCCAACGGCCTGCGGGTGGTGCTCGCGCCCGACGCCAGCGCACCGGTCGTCGGGGTGAGCGTGCACTACGACGTCGGCTTCCGATCGGAACCCGAGGGGCGCACAGGTTTCGCGCACCTCTTCGAGCACCTCATGTTCCAGGGCAGCGAGAGCCTGGAGAAACTGGCGCACTTCCGCCACGTCCAGTCGTCGGGTGGGACGTTCAACGGGTCGACGCACCCGGACTACACGGACTACTACCAGGTCCTGCCGTCCGCGGCGCTGGAGCGCGCGCTGTTCCTCGAGGCCGACCGGATGCGCGCGCCGAAGATCACCGAGGAGAACCTCCGCAACCAGATCGACGTGGTGAAGGAGGAGATCAGGCTCAACGTGCTGAACCGCCCGTACGGCGGCTTCCCGTGGATCCTGCTCCCGCCGGTGCTGTTCCAGACGTTCCCCAACGCGCACAACGGGTACGGCGACTTCGTCGACCTGGAGAACGCCACGGTCGACGACTGCGCCGCGTTCTTCGACACCTACTACTCGCCCGCCAACGCCGTGCTGACCGTCGCCGGTGACGTCGACGTGGCCGCGGCCACCGCGTTGGTGGAGAAGCACTTCGCCGACGTCCCGCCCCGCCCGGCGCCCGAGCGCCCGTCGTTCGCCGAGCCGCCGCCCTCGGGCGAGGTGCGCTCCACGCACGTCGACGCGCACGCCCCGATGCCCGCGCTGGCGATCGGCTACCGCGTGCCGGACCCGGTGAGCGACATCGACAACTACCTGGCCTACCTCGTGCTGGCCGGGGTGCTGACCGACGGCGACGGGTCCCGGCTGCAGCAGCGCCTGGTGCACACCGAGCAGCTGGTCACGGACCTGTCCGCCGGCTGCGGCCTCTTCGGACCGCTCGAGGCACGCGACCCGGACACGTTCAGCATCAGCGCCATCCACCCGGCCGACGTGCCCACCGACCGGGTGATCGCGGCGATCGACGAGGAGCTCTCCCGGCTGGCGCAGGAGCCGCCGTCGGTGGAGGAGCTGGCGAAGGTCACCGCGCGGTGGGCGTCCACCATGCACCGGGAGCACGACCGGCTCACCAACCGGACGCTCGGCCTCGGCTCGGCCGAGCTGCTGTTCGGGCGGGCCGAGCTGATCTACGAGCTGCCCGAGCGCATCGCCGCGGTCACCGTCGACGAGGTGTCCGCCGCCGCGAAGGCGCTGCGGCCCGACTCGCGCGCCGTGTTGATCGTCCAGCCCGCCAACGGGGCCGACAGTGTTTGATGGCCGCTGCTCCGCAGACGGCGGCTCGGTCGCCGGGAAGTCGATCGTCCGGCCACTCGCTCTCGCCGAACGGGCTTCGCCGATTCGGCGAGACCGGGCGTCCGGACGACCGACGCGACCGAGCGTGGTTTCCGCGGAGTGCTGCGTTCCGCGCTTGCGCAGAGGTCCCCGCCAGGGGGTCCCCTGCTTTCATTTTCCCATGCGGCACCGACAGTTTCGGGCACTGACCAGCCAGCCTGTGGACAACCAGCCCGCGACCAACGGAGGACAGCTGTGAGCGCCCCGGCAACCCACCGCTCCGCCGAGGAGATCGGCCGCACGCCGCTCGGCCCGCGCCCGCTCCCGCCGCTCGGCGAGCAGAAGGCCGCCGCGGACATGTCCCACGTGGACACCGTCCTGCCGAACGGCCTGCGGGTCATCGCGGTCCGCCGTTCGACCGTGCCGCTGGTCGAGCTGCGGGTGCGCGTCCCGTTCGCGGACCCGGCCGAGTCGAGCGAGGGCAGCCAGCACTCGGCGCAGGCCGAGATCCTGGCGAACACGCTGCTGACCGGCACGGCCACCCGTGACCGCGTGCAGATCGACACCGAACTCGCGCTCGTCGGCGGCGAGCTGGACGCGGTGGTCGACCCCGAGCGGCTGAGCATCTCCGGCAGCTCGCTCGTCACCGGGCTCGACACGCTGCTCGACGTCCTGCGCGACGCGCTCACCGGCGCGGTCTACCCGGCCGACGAGGTCGAGCGCGAGCGGGCGCGGCTGGTGGAGCGCATCGCGCTCGCCCGGTCGCAGCCGAACGTCATCGCACGCGAGGCGCTGCAGAAGCACCTGTACGGCACGCACCCGTTCGCCAAGGAGATGCCCGAGGCCGACGAGGTCGCACGCGTCTCCCGCGACGAGGTGCAGGCGTTGCACGCCAAGGCTTTGCTGCCGCGCGGCAGCGTGCTGGCGGTCGTCGGCGACATCGAGCCCGCGCAGGCCGTCAGCGCCGTCGAGGAAGCGCTGAAGGCCTGGCAGTCCGACGGCGAGGCGCACGAGATGGCGCCGCTGCCGATGGTCGAGGGCGGCGACCTGGTGCTGGTGAACCGGCCGGGTGCGGTGCAGTCGCAGATCCGGTTGTCCGCGCAGGCCATCACCCGCACCGACCCGCGCTACCCGGCGCTGCAGGTGGCGAACCTGGTGTACGGCGGGTTCTTCAGCAGCCGCCTCGTGGAGAACATCCGCGAGGACAAGGGCTACACCTACAGCGCGCGTTCGCACCCCGAGTTCACCTCGCACAGCGCCACGCTGCTCGTGGACGCGGACACGGCGAGCGACGTCACCGCGGCCGCGCTGCTGGAGACGCGCTACGAGCTGGCGCGCCTGGGTCTCGTGCCGCCCACGGAGTCCGAAGTGGACACCGCGCGCCGGTACGCGATCGGCTCGCTGCTCACCACGACCTCGTCGCAGGCGGGGCTCGCGTCGTTCCTGGTGAACCTCGCGGGGCTCGGGCTCGGCATCGAGTGGCTCGTCGCGCACCCCGAGCGGCTGGCGAACGTGACGGCCGAGCAGGTGGCCGAGGCGGCGCTGGAGTTCTTCGCCCCCGGCAACTTCACCGGTGTCGTCATCGGTGACGCGGCGAAACTCGCTCCGAAGATGCGTGCTCTCGGTGGGATCATCGTTCCGTGACATTCGACCTGGTTGGCCTTCCCGCGTTGTCGCGGTTCACGATCGACCGTCAGGAGCCGCTGCGCGGTGACGACGAGCGGCTGCAGCAGCTGTGGCCGAAGTCGCGGGTGATCGTGGTGGACGTGCGCGGACGGACGCTCGTGTCCGACCGCGGCACGCGGGTGGTCGACCGGCCGGCGACGGAGTTCGGCGACCAGCCGCCGCACACCGCCGTCCTGCTCGGCGAGCAGGACGGCGTGGCGCACTGGGCCGTCCCGCTCCCCGCCGAAGAGACCGAGGAGGCGCCCGCCGGGCGCGCGTGGAGTTACCCCGAGCTGACGGACGAGCCGCAGTGGCTCGACCTCCGCCAGTCCGGGGCCACTTTGGACGACACGTCCGCCGGTCTGTTCACGACCGCGGCCGCGCTGTTCCAGTGGCACCGCATCGCGAAGTTCTGCGCCAAGTGCGGTGCGCCCACCACCGTCGAGAAGTCCGGCTGGGTGCGGATCTGCTCCGGCTGCGGCCGCGAGGAGTACCCGCGCACCGACGCCGCCGTGATCTGCCTCGTCCACGACGGCGCGGACCAGGTGCTCGTCGCGCGCGGCGTCGAATGGCCGGAGGGCCGGTTCTCCGTGCTCGCCGGGTTCGTCGAGGCAGGCGAGTCGCTGGAAGCGTGCGTCGCGCGCGAGATACTCGAAGAGGTCGGTGTCACCGTGCACTCGGTGCGCTACCTCGGCAGCCAGCCGTGGCCGTTCCCGCGCTCGCTGATGATCGGCTTCGAGGCGATCGCCGACCCCACCGAGCCGCTGCGCCCCGCCGAAGGTGAGATCGCGGAAGCCAAGTGGGTCCCGCGATCCCTGCTCCGCGAAGCGTTGAAGGCACCCGGCACCGTCCCGGACCTGTACATGGCCGGTGGCGCGTCGATCGCCTACCGGATGCTGCAGTCCTGGGCCGCCGAAGGCGACTAGCGCACGCAGCCACCCTCACCGGCGGGCCGCACGTGCGGCCGCATCACGTCGGTGATCCCCTTGAACGCGTACGGGTCCTCACCCGCGACCAGCACGACGTCGCGGTGGTCCACGGTGCCCATGCTGTCGTCCGCGCCCGGCGGGAACCACGGCAGCAGCGAGCCCGCGTTCATGTAGTGCGTGACGTACGCGCGCCGCATGCCGTGCCTGCCGGTGTTGGGCAACGACCGGTGCAGCAGGTGCCCGTCGAACACCAGCGCGCTCCCCGCGGGCAGCTCGACCGGGATCGCGTTGTCGTCGGTGAACCCGTGCGCCTCCTTCGTGCAGTCGAAGCGCACGTCGTGCTGCTCGCGGTCCGGGTACAGGTAGCCGCGCCGGTGCGAACCGGGCAGCACCCACAGGCAGCCGTTCTCGACGGTCGCGTCGTCCAGCGCGATCCACACCGCCGTGAGCGAACGGTCGCGCGTCGGGATGTGCGTCTCGTCCTGGTGCCACGCCTGGCCCGGCTTGCCCTCGGCCTTGATGAACAGCATCGACTGCATCATCTTCACGTCCGGCCCGATGACGCCGGTGAGCGCGTCCGCGATCTTCGGCAGCACCGCGACGTCGTGCAGCACCTTCGAGATCTTGTGCGGGAAGTGGACGCACAGGTACCTGCGCAGCACGTCGTCGTCCGGCTCGCCGGGTGCCGCGGGGACGACGCCGTCGATCTCTCCGCGTTCCCCGCGGCAGATCGCGGTGGCCTCGGCCCGCACCTCGGCGAGCTGCTCGGAGGTCAGGACGTTGTCGACGACGAGGTAGCCGTCATGCGCGTAGTTGCTCACATGTGCATGCTCAGTTGTGATGATCGGTGCTGGCCATGCTCAGGAGGTGCTGACCGTTGTCCGGATGTACACCAGCGGTCGCCGACTACCCGGCGGGCGCCCGGATGCCGACGCGGGTGATCGACGACTACGAGCTCGTCTGGATGCTGCGCGGCCGCGCGACGTTCGTCACGCCGGACGGCACGACGCCGCTCGTTCCCGGTGTGCTGCTGCTGATCCCGCCCGGCTTCGAGCACGGCTTCGACTGGGACCCCGCCCGCCCGAGCAGGCACGGTTACGTCCACTTCGGACCTTCGTACGTGGACGGAACCGTTGCGGCACCGGTGTTCGCGCGGATGACGGGTGACAACCCGATCGGCGGGCTGTGCGCGTACCTGCTCACCGGCCTCCAGGTCGACGAGACCCTGCGCTACCTGGTGTCGGTCGTGCTGGCGGACCCGCCGGAGCCGCCGGTCACCGGGCCGCTCGTCCACGCCGTCGAGCACCTGCGCCGCACGTGGGCCGAGTTGCCGCTGCGCCGGGTCGACGTGCGGGAGCTGGCCGCTGCGGCGGCGGTGACCCGCGGCTACCTGAACCGGCTGTGCAGGCAGGAGTTCGGGGTGAGCGTGGCGGCCGCGCTGGAGCAGGTGCGGTGCTCGCGGGCGGAGACCCTGCTGACCCGCACGGACATGACCGTCGACGCGGTGGCGCGGCAGTGCGGGTTCGCCGACGTCAGCCACTTCTCGCACCGGTTCTCCGCGCTGTACGGCGTGCCGCCCAGCGCGTATCCCGGCAGCCCCACCGTCATGGACCACCCCGGTGTGCGGCGGCTCACCCGGCTGCTGTGGGCCTGAGCCGGGCGCGGTCGGCGTTGGTGAACGCGCTCAGGTGAGCGTCGTGAGGACGTGCTCCTCGGTGACCTGGAGCCCGGTCGCCGCCATGGTCCCGGCGAGCTGGGCGTCCCACGACGCGGCGGGCGGCGGCGTGGTCAGCGTCGGCAGCTCGACGCCCTGCGTGAGCAGCGCGGCGACCGCGTCGCGGTAGTCGGTCGCGGACATTCGCCATGCCGTGCCGCCGGTCCACGCCAGCACGTCGTCGACCAGCCTGATGCCGTCCGCGGTGAAGTCGCCGTGGCAGCGGATGCGCGTGCCCCGGTCGGCCAGGCGCGCGAGGTGGTGCCGCGCCTGTGCAGTGAGCCCGTGGTCGAGCACCAGCAGCGGGCCGGGGAAACCGGACTCCAGCAGGCGCGGGCTGCGGCACACGGTGATCTCGGCGAACTCGGGTGCGCTGTCCAGCGTGAGGTGGCCGTTGGTCGTCAGCACCGGGTCGGCGAGTCCGTCCCGCAGCACGCCGCAGCGCTCCCACAGGGTGCGCGGATCACGCGGTACGTCCACGCCGTGCGCGAGCGCGGCCGCGCGCAGGACGATCCGCGCCAGCGGTCGTCCGTCGTCGAGGTCGTTGCCCGCCAACGAGTGCCGTGACACCCACGCGCGCGGTGGTGCGTCGAGCGCCATGCGGCTGAGCACCTCGGCGGCGCGCGTCGCGAGCATCGGCAGCGCCGGCTGGGGGATCTTGCCGTAGCGGCGCACCTGCTCGATCCACGCCGCCGCCCACGGCCGCGCGTCCAGCCTGTGCTCGCGCAACGCGAACCGCAGCACCGCGTCCGCCGTCGGCGCCTCCTGCTCGGCCGTCATGCCGACCGGCCTGCCGTGCACGGACTCCAGCACGCCGACCAGCGTGGTCCCGGCGGCGCGCAGGTGTTCGTCCAGGCGCGCCAACGAGATCTGCCTGCGCGCCGGGTGCGCGACGGGCTTGCGCAGCACCTCGCCCAGCGCCTCGGCGGTCGCCGCGTCCTCGACGCGGATGCTGAACGCCGAGCGCCCGCCGCCCTCGAGCGTCTCGCGCGCGAGTTGCCACAATTTGGCCAGTTCAGGGCGGTGGTACGGATTTGTCACGCCATCAAAATAGGTTATGGATTCTCGTTCGGCCGCGAACGGGCTTGTCTACAATCGCGTGTGACGGGGGTCACGCAATCGATCTTGAAGCAAGGCCAGGGGGAGTGATCTTGCGGTCCGGACTCGTCGCCACCATCGTTCTCGCTTGCATCGCCGGAGTCTCGTTCCTCACCGCGTGGCTGATCACCATGGGGTCCAAGGGCGGTGAGCTCGCCGACATCCTGTCCACCTCACTGGGTGCGCTGTCGTTGCTCGTCACCGCGCTCAGCTTCTCGTTCAACGTCAGGGAGCGCAGGCGGCCCGAGCGGCACGCGAAGGTCCACCGGCCCCGCTGGATGTGGGTCTCGGCGGCACTGCTCACGACCGCGCTCGCCGGTGTCGCCGGCTACTTCTGGATCTTCGTCAAGTCGGACATCCCGGTGACCGACCGTGCGCAGATCACCGACGGCGCCCGGATGAAGGTCGGTGTCGAGGCGGCGATCCACATCCCCGGCGACCCGCCGGATCGCAGGTACTTCGCGTTCGTGCCCGCACTGACCAACCCGACGGCGGTCGGGGACTGCGTCGGCTCCGCGCGGCTGAAGATCGCGTTGACGATCGACGGCAGGCGGACCCAGCAGCAGACGGGTGTGCTGCCGCAGCAGGAGATCACGATGGACCTCGACGGCGTCGCTCGCGAAGCGAAGGTGCTGGTCGTGCTCGACATGCAGGACCCGGCCTGCGAGGTCGACCTGAGCCTCACCGAAGCCGTTCTCTACAACTAGGAAGAGCTGTCGCCATGCTTCGCCTTCTCGCTGTCCTGCTGGCCGCGGCGCTGCTCGCCGCGTGCGGCTCCCAGGGCAGAACACCGACCACCGCCGCGTCGGCGCCGACCACGCGCGAAGCAGCCGCCGCGCCGCCGCTCAACGTCGGCGTGTCCACGGACCTCCCCGGTGTCGGCAGCTTCGACGCGAGCGCGCACGTGCGGTCCGGGTTCGACGTCGACCTGTACCGCTGGCTGGCCAACGAGAGCCCCGAGTTCACCCCGGTCGAGGTCGACCTGCCGATCAAGGACCGGGTGAACGCGTTGGTGGACAAGAAGGTCGGCATCGTGGTGGCCGGTTTCTCCATCACCGACGAGCGCCGCAAGTCGATCTCGTTCGCGGGCCCCTACCTGGAGACCCAGCAGGGCGTGCTGATCCGCGCCGACGACAAGCGGATCGCCGTCGTCAACGACCTCAGCGGCAAGACGGTGTGCGCGCCGCGGGGCAGCACGTCGCTGGCGCAGCTGTCCCAGGCGCAGCAGGGCCGGATCACGATCGTCGAGGTCACCGGCTCGCAGGAGTGCGTCGACAAGCTGGTCGCCGGTCAGGTGGACGCCTTCTCCACCGACCAGCTGATGCTCTACGGGTTCGCCAGGAAGGACGCGGCGCGGGTCGCCGTGGTGCCGAACCTCGTCTTCGGCGCCAAGGAGCGCTACGGCATCGGGCTGCCCAAGGGTGACGTCGCGTTGTGCAGGCAGCTCAGCGAGAAGCTCCGCACGTTCATGACGAGCGGGGCGTGGGAGGAGTTCTTCCGCACGAACTTCGGCGAGCTCAGCCCGGCCGGGTACAAGCCGGACCCGTACGTGCTCGACCCCTGCTGATCACGGATCGACCCGGTCCAGCGCCGCCCCGTCCCACGTGGTCTGCGTGCACGCCACCCCGCGCCCGTTCTTGGGCCGCAGCACGTCGTAGATGTGCATGCGCGGAATCTTGTCCGACACGCCCCACCCGGACGGCCAGGTGATCACCCAGTCCATGTCCAGGTCGACGAGCAGGCCGAGCATGCGGGCGATCGTCGGGTCGTCGAGGCGTTCGAACGCCTCGTCCAGCAGCACCAGGCGCAGCGGGTCGAACTCGCCGGACACCGCGTCGTAGAAGCTGGCCGCCGCGGCGAACAGGGTCACGTACGAGATCAGGCGGGTCTCGCCGGACGACAGCTGGCGCAGGCGCCGTTCGCGCGGGTTGCCGTCCGGGCCGGTGTCGGCGACGGTCACCGTGAACTGGTGCCACGTGCGGTAGTCCAGCGCGCGAGAGAGGATCTCGGCGTAGCCGCCGGTGTGCGTGTCGCGCTCGGCCTCGATGCGTTCGGTGAACACGCGGCGCAAGGTCGCGTCCTGCTCGGGCGTGCGTTCACCGAACGGCAGGCGCACCAGTGCGAGCGCCTGGCGCGTCTCGTCGTCCAGCGCCGAGCTCGACTTCCAGGACAGCTTCACGTGCACGCCCTGGCTCGACCGCGCCTGGGACAGCACCTCGTTCATCCGCTTCGTCAGGTCCTCGGCCACCGAGATCTGGCCGCGCAGCCACTCGGCCAGGTCGCGGATCAGGTAGTCGGCGAAGATGCTCTGGTACTGCTCGTCGAGGAAACCGCGCTGCTCGGCCAGTTTCGTCGTCACCTGGCGGGCGGCGACCGCGACCGGGCGCGCGCCCTCCTCGCCGGTCACCGTCACGGTCAGCAGGCCCGCGTGCTGCTCGGCGGCGATGTCGTGGCTGCCGGACAACGACGTCTGCAACGCCTGCAGCTTGCTGATCACCGTCGCCTCACCCGCACCGCGCCGGTCGCCCGCCTCCGTGATCGCGGCGCGCACCGCGGCGTGGTCACCGTCCACCTCGGGCAGTGCGGCGACGAGCAGGCCCGGTGCGCGCACGGTCGCGTCGAACTGCGACACCGCACGGACCTCGGCGTCCTCGGCCTCGGTGACCTGCTCGGAGTTGGTCTCCAGCAACGCTTCCAGCTTCGCGGCCTGTTCGCGGGCCGCGGTGACCTGCTCGCGCACGGTCTTCAGGTCCGTGCGCATCTGCTTGCGCTGCGACTCCAGCGACGTCAGCTGTCCGGCGATCTCGCGCGCCTCGCCGCCGATCGCGTCGGTCAGCTCCGCCAGCGTGCTCGCCTGGGCCGCGTAGTCGACGCACCGCGCGTCCGCGTCCGACTCGGCGGTCTCGCGGTCCTGCACGGACTCGTGGTAGCGGTGCGCGGCGTCGGTCAGGTCGGAGATCGTGCCCTGGCAACGCTTCCGCATCGCGTCACCGAGCCGGTCCGCGATGCGCTGCGCCTCGGCGGCCGCCGACTGGGCGTGCCGCAGGCCGTCCGAGTCGGCGGGCAGGCCCGCGTCACCGGCCTGCTTCACCAGCTCGCCGCGCGCGGCTTCCACGCGCGTCGCGGCCGTGTCCAGCTCGGCGCGGAGCTCCTGGGTGCGCTGTTGCGCGCGTTCGGCCGACTCCTCCGCCGACTGCACGCGGCTGTGCTTCGCGATCAGCTCGCCATCGGCGGGGAACTCCGCCAGGTGCGACTCCCAGGCAGCGACCTGCTCGTGCGCGCCGGCCAGTTCCTCTTCAGCCACACCGAGTTCGGCGCGCAACGACGCCAGCTGGTCCTCGAGGTCCGAGATCCGGCGCTGCCGTGCCGCCTCGCGCGCACCGGCGCCGATGAACTCGGCTTCCGGCTTGCTCCACCGCCCGGTGAGCACACCCGCACGCCAGCCGCCGTCAACCGACAGCACCAGCGCGTTGTCGTCGTCGAGCGCCACCGCGGCCAGCAGCTCTGCCACCAGCTCCTCGGCCACCGGCGACCCCTCCACCGCCGGCACGAGCACGTCGGCCAGCGAACGACCGGCGACTGCGGGCCGCGAGGTCGCGACGACGTAGCCGTCGCACGAGCCCTCGGTGACCCACGCGTCGAGCAGGCCGCTCGCCTGCAACGCCGCCTCCAGCCCGGCTCGTTCGGAGTCGCTCAGCGATGAAGTGAAGTCCACCAACCGGTAGAAGGGTGCGCCGCTGGCAGAATCCCGTTGTGCCGCAACGTACTTGCCCGGCTCGGGGACGCGCTCGTCACCGGAGCGCAGGCCGGCCAGCTCGGCGTCCAGCTCGTCGATGCGCGTGCGGAGCTCGGTGCGCTGCTGGGAGAACGCGTGCGCGGCGTCGCGGGCGGCCTGCACCAGCGGGCCCGTCCACTCGCGGGCCATGCCGGTCAACGCCCGCGCGCCTGCCGGGTCGATCACCGACGGCAGTGCGAACTCCTGCTCCGGCCGTTCACCGGCCAGCGGGCCCGCACCGCACCACGTCTCGACGCTCGAGAGCCACGCGGAGGTCAGTGACGCGAGCTCCTGCACCTCCTGGTTGCGCAGCGCGGTCGACTCGGTCGCGGCGAGCTGCGAGTCGCGTGCCTTCTGCCGCAACGAGTCCACGGACAGCTGCTGCGCGTCCAGCTCCAGCGCCTGCTGGTGCAACGCCAAGGCCAACGCACCCCGTTGCCGCGCAAGGGAGGCGATGGAGGTCGTGGCGTCGGATGCCTTGCCCAACGCGGTGACGACGTCCTCGGTCGCGGCGGCGGGCGGTACGCGCCGTTCGATCGGCAGGGGCTCGGACTCGGGGTCCGGCTTGGCGCGCACCGATGCCGTGACAACGGAAGCCGACGCGTCCGGCACCTGCGGCACGACGGGCGCGAGCGAGTCGTCCATGCCCGCGGCACGCAGGTGCTGGCGCAGCGGCTCGCTCAGCTCGGCGGCCGAACCCAGGTCCTCGGCGAGGCGGCGCAACAGGCGCAGCACACCCTCGACGGCCGCGTCCTCCTGCGCCCGTTGCTTCGCGGCCATCTCCAGCGCCGCGATCGCGGAGGAACGCTTCTCCGCCACCAGGTTCTCGCGCGTCTTCAGGTCCTGCAGATCGCGGAACGCGGGCAGTTCCTTCAGCGCCGCGATGGTCTCCTCGGCCTGCTGCTCACCGGTCTCGAGCTCGCCGAGCGACTGCTCCGACGACACCCGCTCCGACCGCGTCTGGTCCAGCTGGCCGGACAGCTTCGCCTGCTCGCGCCGCAGCCGCGCGACGGACTTCTCGGCCGCGTCCAGCTTCTCCGCCGACGAGCGCAGCCCGCCGAACGCGTAGTCCGAGTACGTCTTGAGGAACGTGCCCAGCGCACTGTCCGCGGAGGACAGTCGCGTGATGTTCTCGCGGATCGACTCGAGGTCGTCGAACGACGTCGCCAGCTGCTCGATCATGACCTGGTCCAGCGGCGGCAGCGCGTCCGACAGGATCTGCTCCAGCTGGCCTTCCAGCACCTTCAGTCCGACGTCCGGGTTGCGCAGCGTGCGCTGCAGGTGCAGCAGGTCCGGGTAGCGCGCGGCAGGCACGCCGTAGACGGTCTCCGCGATCTTGGCGCGGAACGCCGCGTCCTCGAACACGCAGTCCGCGCCGATCACGTCACGCAGGTTCGCGGGCCCCAGCGGCACCCGGTCCGGCCCGGCGAGCTGCAGGTCGTGGCCGACCCGCATGCCGGTGACGAACCGCCACGAGTCCGTGATCGCCTGCGACGTCTTGGACGCCTTCACGCCGAGTCCGCAGGTCAGGAACTCCTCGTCGCGCTTGAGCTCCACCCACGCGTACCCGATGCGGTTCGGGCCGCCGTCGTAGTCGTCCAGCATGAGCCGCCGGATGCTGACCGTGTCGAAGCCCTTCGAACCGAGCTGACGCAGGTCGCCGTCGAGGCACAGCGGCAGCAGCAGCTCGAGCGTGCGCGACTTGCCGGAGCCGTTGGTGCCCTGGAAGATCGCGCGCCCACCGGAGAAGTCGAACGTCTGCTCGGTGTACTGCCAGATGTTGACGATGCCGCCGCGGTGCAGCCGCCACCTGCTCATGACGCGTTCTCCTCATCGAACAGGGACCAGCTGGGCACTACCTCGGCCACGGGTTCCGGCACGGCTTCCCGTTCCGGATCGCCGTCCGGCACCGGGATCCACCGGTGCGCCGCCGCGCTGATCGACCAGCCGTCGTCGCACGGGACAGCGAGTCCCATGCGCCGCAACAACTCCGTCACCTCGTCGGTCAACCGGTCGAGGTCGTCGGTGAACTGCTTCGACCACGCCGCCGGGTAGTCCTCGACGAGCACGGCGCACGCCTCACGAATCCGTTGCCGGGCAACGACATGCCGTGCGGGCGCGTCTTCGTGCTCGTGCTCCACCAGCTCGGGCAGTGCGAGCAACGCGATGCGCGCGACCGTCGAGGTGCCGGGGAAGTAGAGGTCGGTGAGGACGTCCTCGGGATCGGACGTCAGCACGCCCTCGACCCGGCACTCGGTGTAGAGGCCGAAGCACTGCTCCAGCAACGCGGTTTCCTTGCGCTGGTTGCGGCGCAGCCACTCGGACTGGTCGTCCGGCAGGTCCGCGTACAGCACCAGCGGCGTCTCGACGAGCTTGCGGCGCACCGCGTGCTCGACGCCGCGCGGGCCGGGACGCGCGGCGAGCCGCACCAGGTGCTCCGGCGACTCGGCCTCGCCGACCGGGCCCGTGACGAGCTGGCCGAGCAGGTCCGTGTCGATGGTGATCAGCGCTTCCTGCGGCACGGTGTCCTGCACGACCGTGCCCTCGGTCTCGTGCACCACGCCCAGCGACACCAGGTGGCGCAGCGCGGCGGTGAGCGCACGGCGTTCGGTGATGTCGTCCGGCGCGTCGATGCCCGCTTCCGTCGCGGCGGCGCGGATGTCGGCCACCAGCCGTGACAGCAGCGTCTGGCGGCCGGTGCCGGTCAGCACGGCCAGCGTCAGCGCCAGGTAGGCATACGCGCGCGGCGACAGACCCAGCACGCCACGGGTGTCGTCGTTGCCGGGGCCGGACTTGTACAGGCGCGCGAAGCGGCGTTCGACGACCAGCCGGTAGCCCAGCAGGCCGGCGAAGAGGTCCTGGAGCACCGCGCGGTGCCGGTAGACGAGCGTGAGCAGCTCGCCGTCCGGGCCGTCCGTGCGCAGCAACGGCCTGCGCAGCAACGTGCGCGCGCAGCGCACCACGTTCGCGGCGTCGATGTCCGAGAGCTCGTCGAGTTGGTTCATTCGCTCAGTGCCAATGTCGCGTCGTGCAGGGTGAGGGTGCCGGCCGCGGACTGGATCTTCGTCGTGGTGCCGTGGCTGACCGTGACCTTGAGGCCGCGGACCGGATCGCTCGCCTCGCCCGAGTCCTGCGGGGTGTCGCGCTGGGCCATCGCGAGCGTGAGCAGCTCGCAGAGTACTTCGAGCGCGCCGTGGCTCAGCGTCGTGCCGTGCAGGTCCTTCGCCGCCCTGGTCAGCTCGGTGACGTGCGCGGCCCTGCGTTCGTCCGCCTCGCGGGCTTCGGCCAGCAGCGACTGCTCGGTCATCGGGTCGTCCAGGATCCGCGACGTCCGGCCGCGCGCGCCGCGGTCGCCGCGGCTGCGGACGCTGACCGTCACGTCGTGCACCGGGCCGTCGCGCCACGCGGTGCGCTCGTTGTCGCTGTCGTGGTCCGGCGCGGGGGACAGGTGGCGCGCCGAGTAGAGGCCGAACGCCGCCGCGTACAGCTCGTGCGCCTCCTCGCGGGTGCCGCTGTCGAACCACTTCGCGAGCTTCAGCAGCTCGGCCCGCCGTCCCGGGAGCAGGCCGCCGCCGGACGTCGCGCGCTTGACGCTGGCCAGGAGGCTGCCGATGGCGCGGGCGGTGGCTTCGCGCAGCGCGGTGACCTGGCTCGGGCGGCCCGGCCGGTCGACGAACCAGTCGGTGAGGTCCTGCCAGTCGTGCTCGCTGCGCCCGCGGGCCCGTTCGACGTCGCCCGCCAGCTCGGTGCCGAGCAGCCGCAGCAGTTCGGGACGGGCCCTGGTCAGCGCGGCCAGCGTCTCCGCGATCGCGGGCGTGTACTTCAGCACGTCCTCGACGACCCGCTGGATGTACTCGACGAGCAGGTTGCGGAACCCGGCGATCTCGTCCGGCGCCAGGTGGTTCCGCGTGACGACCTGGCCGAGGTAGGCGTAGAAGTCGCGGACCGTCGCGGCCAGCTCGGCGTGCTGGAGGAACAGCGTGGTGACGCGTTCGGCCAGCAGCTCCCTGGTGCGCTCGCCCTCGTTGAGCAGCGCTACTGACAGGCTGCCGCCGAGTTCGCTGAGGCCGCGTTCGATCGCGGGCAGCAGCTCGCGGGCCACCTCGCGGGCGCCTTCGGGCGCGCGCAGCAGCTCGTCGACGTCGCGCTGGACGCGGACGGCGAGCTTGCTGACCTGGTAGCGGACGCTGCCGTGCTGGAACTCGGCGATGCTCGCGGCGACCACCTCGCGGCGGCCCTGCACGAGGTTGCCCCACTCGACCAGCTGCTTGAGCCGGGTGATGACGTTCTCGATGCGGGACTCGCCCTGCTCCACCCGTCCCTCGCGTTCAGCACCCGCGAGCGCTCCCGCCACCTCGCCCGCGGACAGGTCGGCCAGGAGCGTGGAGGTGAACAGACGCATGATCGCCAGGTACGTGCGCTGGTGGTCGCGCGCGTCCAGATAGGCGTACAGCTTCAGCCTCTTGTGCTCCACGACCGGCCACCCTAATGCGGGCGACCGGCGGTCGCGGCGCTACGGTCTCTTCGGACTCTGGGGAGGCAGGCGTGGGCGCGGGGCGCGCGGTCGGGTTGTTGCTGGGCGTGGCAGCGGATGCGGTGCTGGGTGATCCGAAACGATTTCACCCGGTAGCGGCATTCGGGCGGACAGCCGCCGCGCTGGAACGCCGTCTCTACCGCGATCACCACGCGGCGGGTGTCGCGTACTCCGCCGCGCTGGTCGGCGGGACCGTTGCCGCTGGTGTCGCACTCGAACGGGTGGGGCGGCGGCACTGGGTGCTGCAGGCGCTGACGACCGGTCTGGCCACCTGGGCGGTGCTCGGCGGGCGGTCGCTGGCCGCCGAGGGCACCGCGATGGGCCGTGAGCTGGACGCGGGCGATCTGGACGCCGCGCGGGCCCGGCTGCCTCATCTCTGCGGCCGCGAACCCTCCCGGCTCGACTCGTTCGGACTGGCGCGGGCGACCGTCGAGTCCGTGGCGGAGAACACCTCGGACGCGGTCGTGGCGCCGCTGCTGTGGGGCGCCGCGTTCGGCGTCCCCGGACTCGTGGGCTACCGCGCCGCGAACACCCTGGACGCGATGGTCGGGCACCGCTCGCCCCGCTACCGACGGTTCGGCTGGGCGTCGGCGCGGCTGGACGACGTCGCGAACCTGCTGCCCTCGCGTGCCGCCGCTCTGCTGACCATCGCCGGCGCGCCGGTCGTCGGAGGCTCGGCTTCGCAGGCCTTGGAGACGTGGCGGCGTGACGCGTCCGCGCACCCGTCGCCCAACGCCGGCCAGGTGGAGGCCGCGTTCGCCGGTGCTCTGGAGATCAGGCTCGGCGGGCGGACCGTGTACTCGCACGGCGCGGAGGAACGGCCGGTGCTCGGGCACGGGCGCAACCCCGACGCCGGTCACGTGACGCGTGCGGTGGAGCTCTCGCGCGTGGTCGGGTTCGGTGCGGCGCTGCTGTCCGCGCTGGTGGCGATCTTCCGCCGCTGAACCCGGTGGGTCAGCCGTTCTGCCTGGTCTCCTGGTAGGCGTCTTCCTCTTCGGCCAGCATCTCGGCGACCGACTTGCGGCGCGTGCGCTCCTGCGTGAGCGCCCCGCCCGGCTGGATCTCGCGCCAGCTGAAGTAGGCCCACCCGCCGAGCGCCATCACGCCGAACGCGATCCACTGGAGTGCGTAGGAGAAGAACGGTCCCGCGTCGAGCTTCGGCAGCGGCAGCGCGTTGATCGCGCCCGGCTGGTCCTCCACGATCTGGAAGTAGCCGGGCTTGATGCCCTTGCCGACCGCCTCGGTGTTGATCGAGTACACCTGCCGGCGCCCGTCCTGCTCGAACGCGGGCCGCGCGTCCGACTCGTTCGGCCGGGCCATGCCGATCACCGTGACCTCGCCGCTGGGCGGCGCGGGGAAGTCCGGCGGCTTGATGCCGTTGACCGGCCGGACGTAGCCGCGGTCGACCAGGACCGTGGTGCCGTCGGTCGTGCGGAACGGCGTGAGCACCTCGAACGCCGCCTCGCCCTGCACCGTGCGCAGCCGGGCGAGCGCTTCGTCCTGCGGTGCGTAGGTGCCGGTCAGCCGGACCTTCTGCCACTCGCCGTGCCCGGCGGTGAGTGCGACCGGTTCGCTCCGGATCGACCGCGTGATCGCGTTGTTCTGCGTCTCGCGCTCCACGTCGCGGCTGAACTGCCACGGGGCGAGGAGGGTGAAGCAGGCCGTCGCGAAGACCCAGACGACGAGGGTCAACGCGATCCAGCCTGGCTGCAGGAGGAACCGGAACCGCACCTCTTCACGGTATGCGCTGGTCGTGCGTCACACCTCAGCGGGTCGTCAGGTCCGGCCGACTCACATCGCCCGGAGCTCGGCGACCGACTGAACGAGCCCGCAGCGTTCCAGTGATGTCAGCACATCGCCGATCGTTGCTGGTGGCCTACGCCAGGAGTTCGCGATCTGCTGGACGCAACTCCAGACGACTTTCGCGTTGAGGCCGATCTGGTCGAGCACGAACTCGTCGCCGTCCTTGGGGTCGATGTCCCACCGGTGCAGCGAGTCCGCGGGGAAGTCCTTGCGGTTGTTCGTCACGATCACCTGAGCACGAGCCTTGATCGCGGCTGCCAGGACGTGACGATCGTCAGGATCGGGGAGATCCAACGCCGGGATCAACGGTTCGTACCCGGTGACCAGGCAGTCTCGAACGGCTGTCAGCATCGGGCGCGCCGATCCGCACCAGCAGGTCGCGAAGAGTGTTCGGGTAGAGGACGTTCGCGTCGTAGATGACGACAAAGCTCACTCAGGCCATGCCCATCTCTTGCGTGAGCGCCGACAGTTCGTCGGCCGCCTGCCGCCGCCGCTGATCGTCGTTGCGCATGTACTCGATCAACGATGCGGCCTTGATCCGGCGATGCTTGCCGACCTTGCGGTACTCGATCTCGTCCGCTTCCAGCAGTCCGATCAGGTACGGCCGCGAGACGTTCAACAGGTCCGCTGCCTGTTGTGTCGTCAGCTCGGCGTCCGCAGGGACGACGGAGACGCCGTGACCAGCGGCCATGTAGGCCAGGATCTGCGCGAACAGCTCCACCGCGGCACGCGGCAGCAGCAGTTCGTCATCGCTCTCCTCGACCCGGACCCGGACAGCTTCGGTTCCCTCCGGATGGCTGTTGAGGTAGGCCTTGACCCGGCTCAGGGCAGCGTCAGCGGCGACCACGTCCTCGTGGTCCGGCTGTACCGGTTGCAGCGCGGCTGTGCTCATCGGTATCCCCTCCCGACAAACGCATTATCCGCAGTAATCGAAGCAAACGCAACAGTGCTACGGGGTGACGAGCGTGGCGGCGTGGAACGTCGCCGTGAACCCCGGCCCCTCCGGCGCGGCACCCATGATCCCGACCAGCGCGGGCACGCCCGGCGGGAAGTAGGCCTTGCGCAGGAAGATGGTGGGCTCGTCGCCGTCGAGCCCGTAGTGGACGTGCACGGCGTCACCGCGCCGCTCGGCCTTGATCGTCATCCGGTCGAACGCCGGGATCGGTGTCACGGACCAGTCGGAGAAGCCGCGCGTCACCACGGCGCTGGCCTGCGGCCCGGCCTCCACCAGCTCGACGCCGGTCTTGATCCAGTTGTCCGAGTCGATGCGCAGCGCGACGCCGACCTGGTCGAACCGGCCGGTCAGCGTGGCGCTGAACGTCGCCGTCACCGTGCAGTCGCCGGGCACGACATCGCCGTAGATGTGGCCGTTGTCCCGGAACACGCCGTTGCCGGTGGTGTGCCAGAAGTCGGTGCTCTCCTCGACGTGCACGGTCAGGGCGTCGCCGGACGACCACTTGGCGGGCTCGTTGAACCACTCGGTGAAGGCCATGGGCTCATGCTCGCAGCGCCGCGCGCGCGGCGGTGAGCGTTTCGGCGAAGTAGCCGCCGCCGAACAGCACGCAGTGCACGAGCAGCGGGAACAGTTGGTGCAGCGGGACGCGGGCGCGCCAGCCGTCGGCCAGCGGGGCGATCTCCTGGTAGGCGGCGATGATCCGGTCCAGGTGCGGGCAGCCGAACAGGCGCAGCATCGCGAGATCGCTCTCGCGGTGACCGCCGTGCGCGGCCGGGTCGATCAGCCAGACGCGTCCGCCGGTGCCCCACAGGACGTTGCCGTTCCACAGGTCGCCGTGCAGCCGGGCCGGGGGCTCGGGCGGGCCGGCGAGCTCGGTGATCCGCGAGCAGACCTGCGAGATCACGCCGGGCTGCGGGAAGTCGGCACGGAGGTAGGGCTCGATCCGCTGCGAAGCGAACCACTCCGGCCACGACGGAGCGGGCGAGTTGACCATCGGGGCCATGCCGATCGTGGCGACCGGCGGACCGCCGGGTGGCGCTGCGCCGAACGCGGGCGCGCCGGTCAGGTGCAGTGCCGCGAGCCTGCGGCCGAAGTCCTCGGCGGCGGCTGTGGACGGTGAGCCGTGCGCGATCTCGTCCATCACCACCCAGCCGCCGACCTGGGCGTGCACCACCGGAACGGCCGGTCCGCCGGGAACGGTGAGCCAGCGCAGTCCCGCCGCCTCGGCGACGGCCGCGGAATGGTCCGAATGCCACTTCGGCCTCAGAGGCGTTCGCGCACCCACGCCAGCATTCCCGGCATCGCGGACTCGACCATCTCGAGCACTTCCTCGAAACCGTCCCGATCGCCGTAGTACGGATCAGGTACGTCAACTCCCGAAGCATCGGGGTCGAAAGACCGCAACAACCGGACGCGATCGGCGGGAACCATGCGCCGCAACGCACGCGCGTGCCCGGAATCCAAAGCCACGAACAGATCCGCGTCGAGGTGCTCGTCACCGATCTGCGCCGCCGCGTGCGACGTCGGATAACCGTGGTCCGCCAATGTCTTGCGGGCACGGGAATCCGCCTGGTCACCGACGTGCCAGCCGCCGGTTCCGGCACTGGTGACGAGAACCGCGGAATCCAACCCGTTTCGCCGCAGATGTTCTCCGAACACCAACGCCGCCATGGGAGACCGGCAGATGTTGCCGGTGCAGATGAACGAGACGTGCACGCCGACACTCTAACGGCGCAGCCGAAGGTCTCGATCTCCTGAAGGAATCACCTTGGCCGGGAAGACCTTCACCGATCACCGGAAAGCTGGGGGATGCTGGTGTGGCCCCGCTCACTGTCCTGCCAACGGTAACGCGAAGGCCGCTCACCCAGATGTAGGAACAAACCGAACTGGAGGCCGCCATGCAGACCGGTACCGACGCGCCCGCGCAGCGCGAGATCATCGGGTGCACCGACGCCCTCGGTCGTCGCCGCGCGTTCGAGGTCTACCTGAACGACCGTGGGCGCGTGTGTTTCCGCACGCCTCCGGGTGAGTCGGCGCAGCTCGACTCGTTCCAGCTCGAAGACCTCATCAACCACCTCACGGAGCTGCGCCGCTACATGCAGTGAGAGCGGGCCCATCTCAGCACCCTCTCAGCGGGGGAAGGTGAGGATTGACCGCGTGTCCGCCACCGTGGTTCTCACTCTCCCGGCCATAGCTGAGGCCTTGCCGCGGGTCGACGAGGAGATCAGGACTCTGGTCGCCTCGTCGGCCCTGCCGGAGGTCAGCAGGCGCGGCAAGCGCTTGCGATCCATCATCGTCCTCACCGGCACGCTCGCGCTGGGCGGAGGACTCGACGACAAGACGATCAACAGTGCCGCGCTCATCGAGGTGCTGCACCCGCGCCACGACGTCGCCGAGCTGTTCCGGCTCGGCTGCGTGCTCGCGAACCACTGCGCGGCCGCCGACGAGGAAGAACGGATGGCCGCGTACGGCACGGCGTTCGGACGGATGTTCGAGCTCGCCGACGAGACACCGGTCGTCGAGCGGTGCTGGGAGCTGGCGGGCGAGGCCGCGCGAGCCGTTCCCGACCGGGACAACGACGCCGCCGCCATCTTGCGCGAGCTGCCCACCGCCTACCTGCACTTGATGAGCGCGCTGATCGCCTAGAATCCGGCCGGTGACCAGCCAGGACCCGCTCCGCCACCACGGGGACGCCGACGCCGCGCCCGGCCTCGCCGACTTCGCGGTGAACGTGCGGGTGCCGCGGCCGCCGAAATGGCTGCGCGACCGGCTGGCCGACGCGCTCGACGACCTGGGGCGCTACCCCACCAAGGACGCCGACCTCGCCGCGCGAGAGGCCGTCGCGGCCCGGCACGGGCGCGGGCGCGACGAGGTGCTGATCCTCAACGGCGCCGCCGAGGGCTTCGCGATGCTGCCGAAGCTCCGGCCGAAGAAAGCCGTCGTGGTGCACCCGTCCTTCACCGAACCCGAGGCCGCGCTGCGCGACGCGGGCATCCCGGTCCATCGGCACCTGCTGAGCGGCGACTACCGGCTCGGCGACGTGCCGGAAGCCGACCTCGTGGTCGTCGGCAACCCGACGAACCCCACTTCCGTGCTGCACAGCAGGCAGACCCTGAAGCGAATCAAGAACCTCGTCGTCGACGAGGCCTTCATGGACGCGATCCCCGGTGAGCCCGAATCGCTCGCCGGAGACGAGAACGTCCTCGTGCTGCGCAGCCTCACCAAGACCTGGGGCCTGGCCGGGCTGCGCGCCGGGTACTTCCTCGGCGACCAGGACACGCTCGCGAAGCTGAGCCACAACCGTCCACAGTGGCCGGTCAACAGCCTGGCCCTGGCGGCGGTCCGCGCGTGCTGCGAACCTGAAGCCCTCGAGGAGACCGAGCGGCTCGCACGAGAAGCCCAAGAGCACGCCGAACAAGCCGCAGAACAGCTCGGCGACCTGGTGGTCGTGCCACCGCGGGCGCCGTTCGTGCTGATCAGAGTGCCCAAGGGGACGAGGGAAGCGTTGCGGGACAAGGGCATCGCGGCCCGGCGCTGCGACACCTTCCCCGGACTGGACGACAACCACCTGCGCGTCGCGATCCGGCCTCCTGAGGAGTTCGCGGTGTTCGTGGACGCGCTGCGGGTAGTGATGGAGGAACTGCGGTGAGCCCCAAGCTGGCCGACGTGATCGCGGCGCTCGAGGCCGTCTACCCGCCGGGGACGGCCGAGAGCTGGGACGCGGTCGGGCTCGTCTGCGGTGACCCCGAAGAACCGGTGACCAAGGTGCTCGTCTGCGTCGACCCGACCGAGTCCACAGTGGACGAAGCGGTGACGACCGGCGCACAGCTGCTGATCGCGCACCACCCGTTGCTCCTCAAGGGTGTCAACGGTGTCCCGGCGAACGACCCCAAGGGCGCGCTGGTTCACAAGCTGATCCGCAACAACGCGGCCCTGTTCTGCGCGCACACCAACGCGGACAGCGCGCTGCCCGGTGTCTCGGACGCGCTCGCGCTGGCCATCGGGCTGACGATCACCGGCCCGCTCACCGCGGCACCCGAGGAACCGCTGCTGGCGCTCACCACGTGGGTCCCGCACGAGTCCGCGGAGAAGGTGCTCGACGCGCTGTTCGCGGCGGGCGCGGGCGACGTCGGCGAGTACCGCGACGTGGCGTGGGTCGACGAGACGCGCGAGCAGTTCCGGCCGACCGGGGGAGCCCAGCCGGTGATCGGTGAGCTGGGCGAGCTGACCAGGCACGACGTGACGCGGGTCGAGGTCGTGCTGGCGCGCGCCAAGCGCACCGCCGTCGTCGAGGCGCTGCTGGCCGCCCACCCGTACGAGCAGGCCGGGTACACGCTGCACGAGTTCGTCGAGGTCCCGTCGAACCGCGGCATCGGCCGCATCGGCGAGCTGGCCGAGGCCGAGCCGCTGCACGTCTTCACCCAGCGTGTCGCGGACGCGCTGCCCGAAACCGCGTGGGGCGTGCGCGCCGCCGGCGACCCCGAGCGCCCGGTCAAGCGGGTCGCGGTGTGCGGCGGCGCGGGCGACAGCTACCTCAAGACCGTCACCCGTGCCGGCGTCGACGCCTACGTGACGGCCGACCTGCGGCACCACCCGGCGAGCGAGCATTTGGCCGCGGGCGGGCCCGCGCTGGTCGACGTGGCGCACTGGGCCAGCGAGTGGCCGTGGTGCGAACAGGCGGCGGACGTGGTGCGCGAGGCCTTCGGCGGTACGGTCCAGGTACTCGTCTCCACGCGCCGGACCGATCCGTGGACCGTCGGTGCGACGAGCCGAACAGGAGGAAATGCGTGAAAGCCGATCCCGCACTCCAGCGCAGGCTGCTCGACCTCGCCGAGGTCGACGCCGAACTGGCGCGTGTGACCCACCGCCGCCGGACGCTGCCCGAGATCGCGGAGATCGCCGACGCGGAGCAGCTCGTGCGAGCGAAGCAGGACGCGCTCGTGCAGATCGAGACCACGCTCGGCGACCTCGACCGCGACTACAAGCGGCAGGAGACCGAGATCGAGCAGGTCCGCGCCCGCGAGGACCGCGACCGCAAGCTCATGCAGTCCGGCAGCGTCGGCGCCAAGCAGCTGACCGACCTCGAGCACGAGCTGGCCACGCTGGAGCGCAGGCAGGGCGTCCTGGAGGACGACCTGCTGGAGCTGATGGAACGCCGCGAGGCCGTCGAGGCGGACGTGCAGCACGCGCGCGTCGAGCTGGACAAGGCGCAGCAGGGCCTGACGGATGCGTCCAAGCGGCGCGACGAGGCGTTCCTCGACCTCGACTCCACCGAGGCGAAGCGCACCGCCGACCGGCAGCTGATGGCCAAGCAGTTCCCCGACGACCTGCTGTCGCTCTACGACAAGCTGCGCCAGCGCGGCATCGGCGCGGCGCTGATCCGGTCCCGCCGCTGCGGCGCGTGCCGCATCGAGATGGACCGCAACGCCGTCTCGAAGCTCAAGGACGCGGCCGCGGACGAGGTCATCCGCTGCGAGGAGTGCGGCGCGATCATGGTCCGCACCGGGGAAAGCGGCCTGTGAGGGTCGTCGTCGAGGCTGACGGCGGGTCGCGGGGAAACCCCGGTCCCGCCGGGTACGGCGCCGTCGTCAAGGACGCGCGCACCGGCGAGCCGCTCGCCGAGCGCAAGGGGTTCATCGGCGTCGCGACCAACAACGTCGCCGAGTACCAGGGCCTCATCGCCGGGCTGCGGGCCGCCGCCGAGCTCGGTGCAGGCACTGTCGACGTGCGGATGGACTCCAAGCTCGTCGTCGAGCAGATGTCCGGCCGCTGGAAGATCAAGCACCCGTCGATGCAGCCGCTCGCGCAGGAGGCGCGGACCGTCGCGCAGCGGTTCGAGTCCGTCAACTACGAGTGGATCCCGCGCGAACGCAACCGGCACGCCGACCGGCTCGCCAACGAGGCGATGGACGGCGAGACCAAGACCGCGGAACCGAAGAGCGCAGAACCGAAGACGGCTGAGCCGAAAACTCAGCCCGGCCCCAAGTCGTGGACCGGCGCGAGCGGCGACCCCACCCGGTTGCTCATCCTGCGGCACGGGCAGACCCGGCTGAGCGTCGAGCGCCGGTACTCGGGCCGCGGCGACCACCCGCTGACCGAGGCCGGGCAGCGGATGGCCGAGCAGGCGGCCGCGCGTCTGTCCAAAGTGGAGGGCATCGCGGCGATCGTGTCGTCCCCGCTCGCACGGGCGAAGCAGACCGCGCAGGCCGTGGCGACCGCCACCGGCGTGGAGCTGGTGACGCACGACGGGCTCATCGAGACGGACTTCGGCGGGTGGGAGGGCCTGACGTTCGCCGAGGCTGGCGAGCGCGACCCGGAGATCCACCGCCGGTGGCTCGGCGACACGTCGGTCGCCCCGCCGGACGGCGAGAGCTTCGACGTCGTGCACCGGCGCGTCCGCAGGGCGCGCGACGAGATCATCGCCCGCTACGGCGGCGCGACGGTCGTCGTGGTCAGCCACGTGACGCCGATCAAGACCTTGCTGCGCATGGCGCTCGACGTCGGCCCGTCGCTGCTGTTCCGGCTGCACCTCGACCTGGCGTCGCTGTCGACCGCCGAGTTCTACCCGGACGGGCACGCCTCGGTGCGCCTGGTGAACGACACCTCGCACCTCAATGCGTGAGGTGCGGCTCGCCGGGTTCACCGCCAGCGCGATCGTCGCGGGCGGGTGGCAGGCGGGCCGCGAGGACTGGGCAGGCATCGACGACGCGGACTCGGTCGCGGCGTACCGGGCGTCGTTCGACGCGGGCGTCACGACGTTCGACACGGCCGAGGAGTACGGCGCGGGCCACAGTGAACGGCTGTTGGGCCAGGCGCTGGGTGGTGTGCGGGACGACGTCGTCATCGCGACCAAGGTGTCCTGGCGCAACCTGACGGCGGCCAAGGTCGCCGAGGCGTGCGAGCGGTCGTTGCGCAACCTCGGCACGGACCGCATCGACCTCTACCAGATCCATTGGCCCGCGGGCACTTTCGGCAGTCCGGTGGTGCCGCTCGAGGAGACGCTCGGGGCACTGGAGGCGCTCAGGGACCAGGGCAAGATCCGCGCGATCGGGGTGTCCAACTTCTCGCGGGAACAGCTCGCGCAGGCGCGGGGCGTCACGCGGATCGACGCCGTGCAGAACCCGTTCTCCCTGTTCTGGCGCACCTACGAGGCTGAAGACCTGTGCCTGATGGCGTACTCGCCGCTCGCGCAGGGCCTGCTGGCCGGCCGGACGGGGCCGTTCGAGCCGGGCGACAACCGCGCGGGCAACCGGTTGTTCCGCGGCGAGAACTTCGCGCGAGCCCAGGCCGCACTCGTCCAGCTGCGGGAGATCGCCGCCGAGCACCGCGTCACGGTCGGGCAGCTCGCGCTCGCGTGGCTGCTCCACCGGCCCCGCGTGTGCGCGGTCGTCGGTGCCCGCACCGCCGAGCAGGCGAGGCAGAACGCCGAGGCAGGCCGGATCGGGCTCGACCCGGCGACGCTGGCGGTGATCAGCGAGATCGGCCGGTCGGTCACGGACCCGATGCGCGAGAAGATCATGTGGGACTGGGAGCTGTAGGTGGACGGCAAGCACATCGCGGCACTGGGAGCGGCGCGGGACACGCACCGCGAGGTGCTCGCGCTGCTGTCCGAGACCGCGCGGTTGTCGTCGTTGCGACCGGAGACCGACGTCCGCTGGAACCCCGAGGACCACGGCATCTACTGGGTCCTCTTCGCCAACGACGGCACCTGGGCCCAGCCGCTGGACGGCTGGATCGAGCTGTGCGTCGCCGACCGGGACGACTGGTCGGCGAAACGGCGCGGCGTGCCCGCGGTGGGCGCGGGGATCGCGCTGTCCGACGAGTACTACGAGGAAGTCCGGTCCGCGCGGTTGAAGGACTGGCGGCGCGATCTGGCGGCCGGTGGCGTCGAGGTCGGCGTGTTCGACCGGTACGTGCGGCTGTGGAGCACCCGGTACCTCACCGACCTGCCGCGCTACGACCAGTCCCGCTACCTGGCCGCCTGGCTGGACGACACCGTGGCGTTCCTGGGCAGGCACTCTCCTGGATCATTTGGCACCGCGCTAGCCGGCCTTGCGCAGCCGGACGGTCGTCAGGGCGCCCGCGAACCGTTCGGCCGCGCCGCGCACGGCGGCCGTGGCCTCGGCTGACAGCACCCCGTGCTCGACGTGCCGGTCGAGCACGAACTCGCCGCGCACCACCTGGTCCGCGCCCTTCGACGCCAGCAACGGGTGCAGCGCGTAGTCCATCGCCACGAGGAAACCCTGGTTGCCACCTGTCGCCAGCGGCAGCACCGCGCGCCCGCGCAACGCCTTCTTCGGCAGCAGGTCCAGCAGTGACTTCACGAGTCCGCTGTACGCCGCGCGGTACACCGGGCTCGCCACGACGATCCCGTCCGCCTTCAGCACGCCGCCCACCGCGTTGCCGATCGCCGGGTCGCGCAGGTCCTCGGTGAGCAGGGAGATCGTCGGCAGCTCCCGCACGTGCAACGTGTGCACGGCGTGACCGGCCTCGCGCAGCAGCTGCTGCGTGCAGCTGACCAGCACGCCCGTCGCCGCGGTCGGCGAAGGCGCACCGGAGATGATCAGGACGTCGGCCACGAGGTCGAGTCAACCAACGGTGGTCGGTCACCGACAAGGGCGTCCACAGCCTGGGATATCCTGTCCGACGCGGATGAGTCGGCAGGGCGGCCGCGGCGAGGCAGTGCTTTCGGGCACGGGCTCGTCGAGGAAAGTCCGGACTCCACAGGGCAGGGTGGTTGTTAACGGCAACCAGGCGCGAGCCTCGGGACAGTGCCACAGAGAACAGACCGCCTGGGTTCGCCCAGGTAAGGGTGAAACGGTGGTGTAAGAGACCACCAGCACCCCTGGTGACAGGGGTGGCTAGGTAAACCCCACCCGGAGCAAGGCCAAGAGGACACCTCGGTGTCTGCGCAGGCGTTCGAGGGCTGCCCGCCCGATGCCTGCGGGTAGGCCGCTAGAGCCTGTCGGCAACGGCAGGCCGAGATGGATGGCCGCCGACTGGGAATTCGTTCCCATGAACAGGATCCGGCTTACATGCCGGCTCATCCGCCTGTATGCATGGGGCCATGGCCTTCAGTCATCTGTCCCATGTGGAATGCCCACGATGCGGTCTGACGCACGACGCGGACACGCTGCTGAACCTCTGTTCGTGCGGCTCGCCGTTGCTGGCCCGCTACGACCTCGCCGGCGTCGAGAAGCCGGACGGGCCGAACTCGCTCTGGCGCTACCACCAGGTGCTGCCGGTCCGTGATCCGGACACCGTCGCCGCCGTGTCCATGGGCGAGGGCATGACCCCGCTGGTGAACCTCCACCGCACCGGGCAGTCGCTGGGCATCACCCTGCTGATGAAGGACGAGGGCCTCGTGCCGACCGGTTCCTTCAAGGCACGCGGAGCGGCCGTCGGCGTCGCCCGCGCACTGGAGCTCGGCGTGCGCGGCATCGCCATGCCCACCAACGGGAACGCCGGCGCCGCGTGGGCGTTGTACGCCGCGCGGGCGGGCATGCGCTCGGTGATCGCGATGCCGCGCGACGCACCGTTGATCACCCGCGAGGAGGTGGAGATCAGCGGCGGCGAGCTCGTCCTCGTCGACGGGGTGATCAGCGACGCGGGCAAGGTGATCGCGGAACGGCTGAAGACCGAGGACCTCTTCGACGCCTCCACGCTGAAGGAGCCGTACCGCATCGAGGGCAAGAAGACGATGGGCTACGAGATCGCCGAGCAGCTCGGCTGGCGCAGCCCGGACGTGATCGTCTACCCGACCGGCGGCGGCGTCGGCCTGATCGGCATCCACAAGGCGTTGCTGGAGATGCGGGAGCTGGGCTGGGTCACCGGCGAGCTGCCCCGGCTCGTCGCCGTGCAGTCGTCGGGCTGCGCGCCGATCGTGAAGGCGTTCGAGTCGGGTGCGGAGACGGCCGAGTTCTGGGAGGACGCGCGGACCATCGCGTTC
Organism: Lentzea tibetensis; assembly: GCF_007845675.1. Classification (GTDB taxonomy): domain Bacteria; phylum Actinomycetota; class Actinomycetes; order Mycobacteriales; family Pseudonocardiaceae; genus Lentzea; species Lentzea tibetensis. The sequence goes on from NZ_VOBR01000016.1 coordinate 173,473, forward strand.
GGCATCACCGTGCCCAAGCCGATCGGCGACTTCCTGATCCTCGACGCGCTGCGCGAGACCGGCGGCACGGCGGTGGCGGTCGACGACGAGCAGATCCTCGCCGACCAGGCCGAGACCGCCCGGCTCGAAGGCGTGTTCCTGTGCCCCGAGGGCGCGGCCACCATCAGCGCGGTGCGCACGCTGCGCAAGGACGGCTGGATCGCCGACGGCGAGGAGGTCGTCGTCCTCAACACGGGCGCCGGCATCAAGTACCCAGGTATCCGCCTGTAAGTGGCTGGGGCTGGCATCCGCGTTACAGAAATTGGGCTGTTCGAGTGGTCCGGACGGCCCAGCACGCCACGCTCGGTATCACGGGTCACCGGGAACAGCTCCTCCTGGCAAGACGGCGGGCCCTGCACCCGCCGTCGCCAAGGGAGGAAGCATGTCCAGGAAGTTGACCGCGGTGCTGGCCCTGTCCGGCCTGATCACCGCGGGTGCGGCCGGTGTCGAGGCCTCAGCGGCCGAGACCGAGCTGCCCGTGTACGGAGTGAAGAGCGCCGGTCTCGACGACCGGCAGACCGCAGCCCTGCAAAGAGCGTTCGCACTCAAGGACGTCGACAGATCCGAGTACGGCGCGGTGGCCTTCGCCGACGAGGACCGCTACTTGCACGTCCCGAGCGTCGACAGGGGAGAGGGCAAGCCCGGCGAGGACGGCCCGACCGTCCAGACCGCCATCGACGTCGACGGTCTGCGCAGGTTGAAGGCGATCCCCGCGGAGGAAGCCACCAAGCGCGTCCAGGAAGCACTGCGCGGCGCCGGACTCCTGCCGTCCAACGCCACGCCGACCGCCCGCAACACCACGTTCGAGCTCGTCGACGCGAACGGCCGCGCCTCGCTGTCCGCGCCGCTCGACACGGCCGTCAGCTACTCGTTCAGCCTCGACGGCATCCCGCTGGAGGGCGCAGGCGCCAAGCTGCGCGTCGCCTACGACGGCCAGGGCCAGGTCACCGGGCTGTCGCACAGCACGCGTGAGCTGTCCAAGACCGGCAGCGTGCCCGTCTACGACCTCGACCGCGGCCGCGAGCGCTGCGCGAAGGTGTTCGGCGACGGCGTGCGGCCCGGCAAGGTCTCCTACGTCTACGTCGCGCCGCCGCTGGAGGAGAAGGTCGACCGCCTCCTGCCGAGCTTCCGGTGCGAGGGCGTGACCGCCGACGGGTCGCAGGCCCAGGCGATCACGGTGCCGGCCGCGGTCGGGTCGACCCTGCCCGCACCCGACCCCGGCCAGCCGCCGCGCGACACCAGCGCGAAGATCTCGCCGCTCGTCGAGTCCGGTGAGGTCGGCAGCGAGGGCACCGGCAACTGCTCCGGCCTGCCGAACACCTCGGCCAACATCGACTCGTTCAACAACGAGGCCACCGGCCACGGCGTGCCCGTCCAGTTCAGCTGGAAGGACGCCAACGCGTGGGAGAGCGACTTCAAGGACCCGGTGTTCCCCGGCGGTGACGACAGCCACTACGCCGACGACGTCGACCTGACCTACTGGCAGGGCCACGGCTCGCCGACCGGCTTCTACTTCACCGGCTGCTCCAACCACAACGACACCAAGCTCGCCAACACCGACGCGCGGTGGGGCAACCTGGACGTCGAGTGGATGTCGCTGTTCACCTGCCAGATCCTGCAGGACACCAGCGGCGGCCTGACCTGGGCGCAGCGGTGGGCGCAGGCGTTCCGCGGCCTGCACCAGATCAACAGCTTCACGACCGTCTCGTACAACAGCTCCAACCACGGCGGGAAGTACGCGCACTACATGCTGCGCAGCCCGTTCCTCTGGTGGAACAACCCGATGAAGGTCCGCGACGCGTGGGCGCAGGCGTCGATCGACACGCAGCCCGCCGCCGTCATCTGGGCGACCATGGGCCCCGTCTCGAACGGCAACCTGGCGAACTTCAACGACTACTTCCACGGCAAGGGCGCTGTCTCGGCTGACGTCATCTCCTCCGGCGTCTACTGGCGGATCTCGGGCGCCTCGTAACAGACCAACTGGCGGAACCCCCAGAAAGCCGGTGGGGCATCCTCGACGAGGGTGCCCCACCGGCGCGTTCAGCCTCGGCGCGAAGGGCGGCCGGAGGGCATGCGCAGAACCGTCGGGAACGGTTTGCCGTCGTTGTACTTGCGCTCCAGCTCGGCCACGTAGGCGTCGACGGCCGGGTTGACGATGTCGACGAGGCTGCGGATGCCGACCCCCGGTTCCGCCTCGGCGAGGTAGGTCGCGGCCGCACGTGCGCGCTCCAGCACGGAGCTGTCGAAGTTGATCGTCCGCTGCACCCGGCGCCGGGATTGCCGGTCCTCCCCGGTACCCTTGGGCGTGCCTGGAGCGCTAGGGGAGGTTGTGATTCCGTCCACACTTCCGTCCGGCACGGGGTCTGGCTCGAGCATCGGCGAATCTCCTCGGAGTCGTGACTCCGGGCCGCAGTCCCGACGGGTCCGCGAACCGGCCGAACAGGGCACTCAGCTAGTCGGACGATCCTGCGGTTTTGCGCCGCGTACACGGTGGGTGACCAGGGTGTTCGCAGTCGGGTGAACTATGCCAGCGACGGAGAGAATCTTGTTCCGGATGTTCCCCACCGGCGTCTCCTCAGTGATGATGTGCGAGCCAGATTAGACGTAATTCGGCCCGGAGGGAACGTCCTTTTGATCTACAGCCCGCTCAACGACCTTCACCGCTCGTGACGAACTCGTGTTCTACTCGATAGCGCAAACCCCCGGACGGGACCGCGCCCCCTGGAGTACGAAATGATGGCCATCGACCTGGTATCACTCGCGCAGCAACAGCAGCAGGCGCCGGGCACAGGCAACCTTCGTGAGTGGATCCTGGGCAACATCGTCCCGCTGCTCCTGCTCACGGTCGCGCTGCTCCTGCTGTGGCTCGGCGGCGGCAAGGGCGACAACGCCGGTGTCATGCGTCGCCTGGGCGGCGTCATCGTCGCGCTGGCCATCATCGGTCTGGCCGTGACCACCGACGCCGGCAAGACCATCGGGCAGTGGCTCGCCGGCTTGTTCGTCGGCGGGTGACACGTGCGGGTTCGCACTGACGACGAGGTCTACCGGGTCGACGCCGTCTGGCTCGGCCCGCCCAAGGCAACTTTTCCCTGGCGCGCGCGGTACGTCGCGTGGGGCGTCGGCATCCTCGTCTTCCTCGTCGTGCTCACGGTCGAGCGCCGCATGGGGTTCTCGTTCGGCTTCTTCACGACCGCCTGGGCGTTCGTGATCACGATCATCATCACCCGTTTCATCACCGCGCGGATCAGCCACGAGCGGCCACTGAGCGCCGTGGTCACGATGTGGGTCCGCGAGCTCACCGCACCTCGGGAACGCACGGCAAGCACCGGCGGAGCGGCCAGCGCCGCCCGCATCAGGGTCAACCCCCAGCGGCCTCGCCCACGGGACACGAAACGGGCGAGAACGCAGGCACGCAAGCGGGTCGAGGCCCAGCACCGCCGGACGTCAGTCAGCCGTAAGTCGAAGGAGGTTCGCGGTGTTCGGACGCCGACGAGACCGTGATCGTCGATCCGCGCAGCACATCGCCCAGCACGCGGCTGCCGCGGACCCGCGGAACCAGAGGTCTGCCACCTACAGCAAGCGCGGCCGCAGGCTCCCCGGCGAGCAGTCGGTGCCGAGCTACACGCCGTCGATCTCCGCGCGGAGCATCGACGGGCACCTGCTGCGCACCGGCCAGGAGGTCTACGCCTGGTACAAGCTGGCACCGCAGCGCTGGTCGTTCCGCTCGGACTCGCAGCGCCAGGACCTGATCGCCGCGATCGCGGGCCAGTACGCCGAGCTGCAGGGCCGCTGGATGCACCTGCGGGTCACCACCCGCCCGTACCCGATCCGCATGTGGGCCGAGGCGCACGTGCACAACGCGGTGAAGCGGCTCCCGGACACCCCCGGCACGCTCACGTTCGACGACTACATGGTCGGCGAGCAGCAGCAGCTGATGGGCCGCTCCATGGCGGAGAAAGAGGTCTACCTGGGCGTCCAGGTGCAGACCCGCAACATGATGGACCGCGCCGTCGAACGCGCCGCGCCCGTGCTGCGCAAGGTCTTCCCGGACGCCGTCGACGCCGAGCTCGTCGCACTGGACAGCGAGGTCGAGCACCTCGACCAGGTCATCGGGTCGGCCGGTCTGGACGGACGCCCGGCGACGGCCGAGGAGATGTCCTGGCTGATGCACCGGTCGTGCTCGCTCGGCCTGCCCGCGCCGCGCAACCTGCCCGCCGTGCCGGGTGCGGCGTGGGAGCCGGAGGACCTGGCGTCGTTCACCGACGCGGCTGATTTCCACCAGGAGCCCTACTCTCCGACGGTCACCGTGCGTGGCCGCACCGGCTCGAACGCGGGCATCAAGCGGCATGTCGCGGTGCTCACCGTCGGGCTGATGCACGGCCTGCAGATCCCCGAGTCCGACGACCCGTGGGTGCAGCGCGCGGACCGGCTCCCCGCCTCCGTCGAGTGGTCGGCGCGCATCTACGTGCGCAGGCCCGAGGAGGTGGGCGGCGAGCTGCAGCGGCAGATGAACAAGGTCCGCTCGCAGGTCCGCCACTACACCGACGAGCACGAGCTCGAACCGCCGCAGTCGCTCGCCCGCCAGGCTGGCCGCGTGCTGGAGATCGACGACGAGATGACGTCGGGCTTCACCGCGATGGGCACCCGCGTGCGCTCGTGGTGGCGCATGGCCGTGTCCGGGCCGACCGAGCGGGACGCGCTGCGCCTCGCGCAGTCGTTGCTCGACCTGTACAAGCCGAAGGTCGCGATCGAGCACCCCGAGGCGCAGTACGCGATCGCCCGCGAGTTCATCCCCGGCGAGCCGCTGTCCTCCGGTGCGTACCTGCGCCGCGGGTCGGTGCTGTGGGCGGCTTCGGCCGTGCCCACCGCGACCGCCGAGGTCGGCGACCGGCGAGGCATCCTGCTCGGCGAGACGTGCACCGCGACCCGGCGCCCGGTGGCGTGGGACCCGTGGATGGCGCAGGAGCTGCGCGACGCGTCCGGCCTGACGGCGATGGTCGCGGGCCTGGGTGCCGGTAAGTCGTTCCTCGGCGGCGGCATCGTCTACAAGACGTTGCGCTCCGGCGCGCACTGGACGTTGCTCGACCCGTCCGGCCCGCTCGCCGCGTTGTGCGACCTGCCGGAGCTGCGCCCGTACGCGCGGCCGATCAACCTGCTCAACGCCCAGCCCGGCATCCTCAACCCGTACCGCGTGGTGGCCGAGCCGATGCTCGAGCACTTCATGGACGAGGAAGACCCCGAGCGCGCGTGGCGCCGCGAGAAGGCGCTGGCCGCGGCGACGCGTCGTCGTCTCGTGCTCGACGTGCTCACCGGCCTGCTGCCGTTCGAGGTGGCTCGGCTCCCGCAGACGCGCATCGTGCTGCTGCGCGCCGTCCGCACCGTCGGTGGCCGCTTCGACGCGCACCCCGGCCTGGTGTTCGAGGCGCTGCGGCGGGACGCGTCGGAGCACCACGAGCACGCCGTCGTCGTCGCGGACTTCCTCGACGAGATGCGCGAGCGCATGTCGTTGCTCATCCCCGAGGAGAACCTCGACCCGTACGACGAGGTGCGCGACGACCGGCTCACCGTCCTCACCATGGCGGGCCTCAACCTGCCGAAGGACGGCGTCGGCCGCGAGCACTGGACGGACGCGGAGTCGCTCGGCGTCGAGATGCTGAACCTGGCCGCGTGGCTCACCCAGCGCTCGATCTACGAGAAGCCGAAGGACCAGCGCAAGGGCGTCTGGATCGACGAGGCGTTCTTCCTGTCCGAGGTGCCGACCGGCCGCGTGCTGATGAACCGCTTCGCGCGTGACTCGCGCAAGTGGAACGTCCGCGTGCTGCTGTCGTCGCAGATCCCCGCGGACTTCCTGAAGATCCAGGGCTTCGTGACGCTGCTCGACTCGGTCTTCGTCGGCAGGCTCGACGACGACCAGGCGCAGGCGGACGCGTTGCGGCTGCTCAAGGTGCCGATCGGTGCCGGGTACGAGCAGGTCGTCGCGTCGCTGGGCCGTCGTCCCGGTGGGGAGCGCAACCAGTCCGAACGCGACCGCGCGCCGAGGCAGTTCATCTTCGGCGACGGCGCGGGTGGCGTGGAGCGCATCCGCATCGACTTCAGCGGCCCGCACCTGGAGCACCTGCGCAACTCGCTCGACACGACCCCGGACGCGCTGCGCGACCGCGGCACCGAGGTCCCCGACGAGCAGATCTCGTCTCCGCAGCTGCCGGCCGCCCACTACGCGTCGGACGAGCTGGACGACGAGCTCGCCGCCGACCTCGAGCTCGGGATGGGAGACGAGCAGCTGGTCGGGCACGGTGACACCGGGAACGGCAGGCACGGCAGGGAAGGCATCGCATGACGATCCTCCTGGTCGTCCTGGCCCTCGCCGCCGCGCTTCACGCGCGGCGGCGGTTCAAACGACGGCCGTCTCCGCGCACCCGTGCGCTGCTGGCGGTCATCGCGGTGCTGGGCCTCCAGGTCGTCATCGGCGCGCCCGCCGCTCATGCGGCCGAGTGCGGCGAGGCGCCGAACCCCGAGCGCCCCGGATCCGGCATGGTCGGCGCACTCGACCCGCCGATCGGCAACGGCCTCCCCGGCACGCCGTACCTGGACTTCGGGTACGCCGGCATGGTCTGGCACACCTATCAGAAGGAGTGCCTGAAGCTCCCGGACGCGAACGCGGTCATCGACACGTGGGCGGGCAACGAGCTCTTCAACGTCGGCAAGAACATCGTCGGCGCCACGAACGCGCTGCACTACACCGTGATGGGCAAGGGCCTGCTGGTTCCGCTCGACGACGCGGTCAAGTCCGGCGTGCAGAAGGTGTACGACAACGTCTACCTGCGCTGGTTCGGGCTCGTCGCGCTGGTGCTCGCGGTGCTGATGTTCCGCCAGATCTGGAGCGGCGACCTCGCCGCGATCAGCAAACGCGGGCTCTGGGCACTGGCCGCGATGTGGCTCGCCACGTCGACGCTGGCGCTGCCGCAGTTCTACAACCTCCTCGACAACACGCTGGTCTCCAAGACTTCGGAGATCCAGGCGGGGTTCATCGAGTCACCTGAGGACCAGGGCACGCTGCACGTCCTGCCGAGCAAGCTGCACGACGCGGTCGTCTACCAGAGCTGGCTGCGCGGCGCGTTCGGCGCACCGGACGCACCGCAGGCCGCCGAGTTCGGGCCCAAGATCCTCAAGACGCAGGCGTGGACCCGTGAGGAACTGGCCCAGCACAAGGACGGCGACCAGGCCGCGCTCGACGCGAAGAAGAACGAGTGGAAGGCCATCGTCGACGGCGGCCAGCTCGGTCCCACGCGCGGCATCTTCATCGGCGCGGACGGCAGCCGCACGGGCTCCGGCTTCCTCGCCCTGCTCCAGGCCGTGGCGTTCTCGCTGTTCCAGTTGTTCGCCAAGGCCGCTGTCCTGCTGGCACAGCTGCTGCTGCGGGTGCTGACGCTCGCCGGACCGCTCATCGGTCTCGTCGCGCTGCTCCACCACGACCTGTTGCGCAAGGTCGGCCGCGCGGTCGCCGTGACGGTGTTCAACGTGCTGATCCTGGCCGTGCTGGCCGGTGTGCACGCGCTGCTGCTGCAGGCGATCTTCAACGCCACGGGATTGTCCTTGCTCGCGAGGACGTTGCTGGCGCTGATGCTCACCCTGGTGTGCTTCGCGATCGGCAAACCGTTGCGCCGCATGTGGCAGATGGTCGAGGTGTCCGTCGGCTCGGCGAGCAACATGCTGCCCATGAGCGGTGGCATGTGGTCGCGGTTCCGCGGCAGGAAGGGCCAGCAGGGCCCGTCGCCGCAGGACGAGTTCTGGGACCACGTCAGGGATTCCGACCAGGAAGGCGACGAGCCGCAGCGCCGCCGCCGCGTCCGGCCGGAGGCCGCGAACCCGGTCATGGCGACCGCGGAGCGGCTGGACCGGGGCGACCCGAACTACCCGCGGGTCGCGGCCGCTGGGGACGGCTACCACGCGCTGGCTGGCCGGGGCCCGAACGCTCCGGCGCTCCCGTCCGGCCGGTCGCGGGCGGTCGACACGGTGCCGGTCGCGGACCAGAGGTGGGACCGGGTCGACGACGCGGTGCTGGTGCCGTCCCGCACGAACGGCTACGTGCTACCCCCGTCGGAACCGCGAAGGGCGGAGACGGAAACCGTTGCGGGACGCCAAGTTCACGTGATCTACCGACCGTCGCGCGGACTCGAAGTCCGGGACAACTGAGAGGGGGACGCAGATGCCGATCCGGACCAACCGCGGCCGGGCCGCGGTCTACCGCACGCTGTGGGGCTGGCCCTTGCGTTCACCCACGCACCTGGTCATCGCGATCATCGGGTTCGGCGTGCTCGTCATCGCGCTCGGCGTGATCGTCCCCCGCGTGCTCGACAACAAGCCGGCGTCGCAAAGCGGAGCCACCGCTGTGTCGTCCAGCACGCAGCCGAACCAGGTGGGCGTGCTGCCGTCGAGCGGTCAGTCGAACCTGCCGACGAAGCTGCCCAGCCCGGTGAACTCCGCGTCCGCCGCTCCGCCGCAGAGCGACGCGCAGCTCGTCGCCGAGCTGTGGGCCGAGACGTGGATCAAGCCGCCGCCGAACAACGACGTCAACAAGTGGCTCGAGGAGCTCAAGCCGTACACGACGGACGAGTTCCTGGCGCACATGGCGACCATCGACCCGCAGAACGTGCCGGACAAGATCACCGAGAAGGTCAAGGCCGTGAAGTCGACGACCAGCTCGATCGACTTCGAGGTCGGCACGGACGTCGGCAAGGTCCGGATCACGCTGATCAAGGTCCAGCCTGACGGGAAGTGGCGCGTCAACAGCTACACGAAGGCGGACTGACCATGCGCCTTTTCCTGCTGATCAGCGCGGTGGTCGCGGTGATCGCGATCGTCGTGACGTCCGGTGTCGCCACGGTCGTCAACAACAGCACCAACGAGCAGGCGCACCTCGCCATCGCGCGCGTCGGCTGCACCGCGTCCATCGGGCCGTGGGACAGCGGCGGCGCGGACAAGGGCCGCCAGGACGCGTCGCGGCTCAACGACGAGCAGCGCAACATCGTCGCGCGGATCATCTCGATCGGGCAGGAGCGCAAGCTGCCGCCGCTCGCGTGGCAGGTCGCGATCCAGGCGGGCATGACCGAGTCCGGGCTGCGCCCGCTGAACTACGGCGACCGCGACTCGCTCGGCATCTTCCAGATGCGCCCGTCGATGGGCTGGGGCACCCCGGCACAGGTGACGGACCCGACCTACGCGATCAACAAGTTCTACGACGTGATGCTGAAGCTGCCGGACTGGGAGACCCGCCGTCCCGGTGACACGGCGCAGAACGTGGAGCGGTCGGCGTTCCCGGACCGGTACCACAACTGGGAGGCCATGGCGGCGTTCCTGCTGGGCGAGCTGGGCAACGTCCAGGACCCGGCGGGCTGCGGCTCGGGCGCGGGCCAGTTCCTCGTGGCGTCGGCGGCGGCCTCGACGGCGATCGACTTCACGAAGCAGCAGCTGGGCGAGCCGTACCTGTGGGGCGGCAACGGCCCGGACGCGTGGGACTGCTCGGGCATCCTCGTGAAGGCCTTCGCCGCGGCGGGCATCAAGATCCCGCGCGTCGCGAACGACCAGTACCGCAAGGGCGGCGCGTTCCTGCCGGTGCGCGACGCGCAGCCGGGCGACCTGCTGTTCTGGGCGTACGACCGGAGCAACCCGGAAACGGTGCACCACGTGGGCATGTACCTCGGCAACAACGAGTACATCCACGCACCGCAGACGGGTGATGTGGTGAAGATCAGCAAGATCAATTGGGACTATGCAGAGTTGATGCCACAGGCCGTCCGGCCGGGCGTGTAGTTCGCGTGGGAGGCGCTCATGTTCACACCCGACCCCATCCCCAGGCCCTCCGGTCCACCCGCGTCCAGCACACCCCTCCGCGACTACCTCGCGGGCGGGCGGCCGGGCGTGGACCAGACCTACGCGGTCATCCCGCGCTCGCTGGCCGAGACCATGCCACTGCCGTGGCAGCAGCAGATGGTGCACCTGATGGCGGAGTTCCACCGGACGTACGGCCACCTGACGTGGCCCGCGTACCGCGTGATCCCGTCCCGCCACGAACGCCTCGTCGACCTGGACGAGGACCAGCTGGCCGAGGTCGGCGTGATCATGGAGATCGACTCCGACGGTGATCTCGTGTACCGCGAGCGCACCGGCAGGCCGATCGAGAACGCCGAGGACCGCACGGTGCTCGTGTCCTGCCTGGACCCGATCCCGTCGTCCTACGCGAACGCCAACGACTCGACCCCGCCGCGGGGTTTCCCGCAGCCGAAGCTCAACGCATGATCAGGTGCTGCGCGAGATCGCGTCGGTGTCTGGACTGAGTCATTTCGCGTGGTTCGGCGCCCCCCTTGGGCGCCGAACCACGCGAAATCACGAGGGAAGACATCGACCTTCAGGCGATCTCGCCGCCGCGCCGGAGGCGCGGCCATTGATACCGACGTCTTCGCCTATAGCCTTGTGCGCATGGGTGACGACGGCTGGTGGTACTGCCTGACGCACGGCGCGGTCGAGAACACCCGGCGCTGCCGGGGAGCCGACCGGATGGGTCCGTATCCGGACAAAGCCACCGCAGAGCGCGCTCTGGAGATCGCCCGCGAGAAGACTCGCGCGGCCGACGAGGCCGATCACAAGTGGCGTGACGACAACGACGACTAAGGTGGCGGCGTGGCCTCCTTGGTGATCCGTACGGGCCGCGCCGAGCTGGACTTCCAGGGCATCCGCACGGAGTTCGGACTGCCACAGGAGTTTCCCGCTGCCGCGCTGGCCGAGGCAGAACGAGCGGTCTCCCGCACACCGGGCGACCGCGAAGACGCGACCGACATCCCCCTGGTCACGATCGACCCGCCGGGAGCGAAAGACCTGGATCAGGCGCTCTGCGTGCTGCGCACACCCACCGGCTTCCGCGTGCACTACGCGATCGCGGACCTGGGCGTGTTCGTCTCTCCTGGCGGCCCCATCGACACCGAGGTGCGCCGCAGAGGCCAGACCCTCTACCTCCCGGACGGCAACGTCCCACTGCACCCGACCGTCCTGTCCGAGGGCGCCGCGTCACTCCTGCCGACGGTGGTGCGCCCGGCGGTCCTGTGGACCTTCGAGTGCGCCCCGGACAGTGAGCCGACCTCAGTCCGCGTGCGCCGCGCCCTGGTCCGCTCACAGGCCCAGTTCGACTACGAGTCCGTGCAAGCCTCGTTCGACGCCGGCACCCCGCACCCGTCAGTCGAGGCACTAGCCGAGTTCGGCCAGCTGCGCCGGGAGCGCGCCCAGGAACGCGGCGCGGTGGAGCTGCAACTCCCCGAGCAGGAGATCGCCCCCAACGGCAACGGCCAGTGGAAACTCCTGATCCGCCCGCGCGTGCAGGTGGACCAGTGGAACGCCGAGATCTCCCTGCTGACGGGCATGTCGGCGGCCAAGATCATGCTCGACGCACGAGTCGGCATCCTGCGCACCCTCCCGGACGCCGATGCAGAGGCAGTGGACGCCCTGCGCCGCTCCGCTCACTCACTGGGCGTGCAGTGGCCGAACGGTGCCTCGCCGGGCCGCATGCTCGCGGGCCTGGACCCCTCCCGCCCCGAGTCACTGGCCCTGTTCGTCGACGCGACCAGACTCCTGCGCGGCGCGGGCTACACCGCTTTCGCGGGCTCGCTGCCCGAGGTAACCACCCACGCGGGTCTCGCCGCGCCGTACACGCACGTCACCGCACCACTCCGCCGCCTGGTCGACCGCTTCGCCACCGAGGTCTGCCTCGCGGTGACCGCAGGCGAAGAGGTCCCCGAGTGGCTGCGCACCGCCTTGCCGCTCCTCCCGTCGCTGATGGGCACCTCGGACACGCTCGCGTCCAAGGTGGAGCGCGCCTGCCTGGACCAGGTCGAGGCCTGGGTGCTGGTGGACCGCGTGGGCGAGGACTTCGACGCGGTGGTGCTGCGGGCCGGTGAGTCCGAAGCGGACGTGTTCGTGGCGGAGCCCCCGGTTATGGGCAAGTGCCAGGGTTCCGAGCTCCCCGAAGGCGAACGCATCAGGGCACGCCTGGTGGAGGCAGACCCGGAAAACCGCCGAGTCGCCTTCAAACGCATCCCGTAAGCCAAGCCGGCGATTGCCGAAGGCACGAAGCCGAAGGCGAGCCGTCCCAAGCTTGTAGTGCCGAAGGCCACGAAGCCGAAGGCGAGCACCCCAAGCCCGCGAAGCCGGAGGCGAGCCGACCAATGAAACCAGTGGGTGGTGGGGTCTCCGTACGGCGCAGGCGAAGCCCTGCCGCATTTCGAGGGTGGGGTCAAGACGTCTTTTTGTCTTGACCCCACCCTCGAAATGTGGCTGCCTCTGGTGCGTCGTACGGAGACCCCACCACCAAAGCAACCATCTACGGAAACCAGCCCGAGGCCTCCGCCGGAGGCGAAGTCCGCAAGCCGCCGGACGCCACAAGACAGCCCCGTGTGAAGATGCGAGGGTGACTGAGATTCGAGAGCTCACCGTCGGCGTCCTGGGCGGCACGGGTGCACAGGGCAAGGGCCTGGCCATCCGCTGGGCCAAGGCCGGCGTCAAGGTGGTCATCGGCTCCCGCAGCGCTGAACGAGCCCAGCTCGCGGCGAAGGAGATCACCGAGACAGCGGGCGGCGAGGTCACCGGCACGGACAACGTGGAGTGCGCGGCGAGCTCGGACATCGTCCTGGTAGCGGTCCCGTGGGACGGCCACAGCGACCTCCTGGCAAGCCTGCGCGACCAGCTGGCCGGCAAGATCGTGATCGACTGCGTGAACCCGCTGGGCTTCGACAAGCAGGGCCCGTTCGCCCTCCCGGTGCCAGAAGGCTCGGCAGCCCAGCAGGCGGAGGCCCTCCTCCCTGAGTCCAAGGTGACGGCAGCCTTCCACCACGTGTCGGCCGTACTGCTGGCAGACCTGTCCATCCCCCAGGTCGACATGGACGTACTGGTGCTGGGCGACGACCGAGAGGCGACGGACACCGTCCGCGAGCTGGCCGAACTGGTGCCGGGCTTCCGCGGCGTCTACGGCGGCCGCCTGCGCAACGCCCACCAGGTCGAGGCGTTCACGGCGAACCTGATCGCGATCAACCGCCGCTACAAGACCCACGCCGGCCTGAAGATCACGGGCGTCTAGGTGCTCCCGGTCGACGACCTCGGTGAACCGGTACCGCTGGACTCGCCACGACGAGTGGTGAGCCTGGTCCCGTCCATCACCGAGGCCGTCGCCGCCACGGTCCCGACCGTCCTCATAGGCGCCACGGACTACTGCACGCACCCGGCAGACCTGGACGTCGACCGGGTGGGCGGCTCGAAGTACCCCGACATCGCGAAGGTACTGGCGCTGAACCCGGACCTGGTGATCGCGAACTCCGAGGAGAACCGCCCGGAGGACGTCGACCGGCTGCGCGCGAACGGCATCCCGGTGTGGGTGACGGAAGCCCCGGCCACCGTCCCCACCGCACTGGCGAGCCTGCGCCGCTTCTTCGGCACCGCCTGGGACGCGGAACCGGACTGGCTGATCAAGGCCGAGGACCTGTGGCGCGAAACCACGCCCACCAAGCGAAAAGCCGTCATCCCGGTGTGGCGCAGGCCGTGGGTCGTGATCGGCCGCGACACCTTCGCGGGTGACGTCCTGCACCGCCTCGGCGTCGAAAACGTGTACGCACAAAGCGAGGAGCGCTACCCGCGGCCGACCCTGGCCGAGATCAACGCGACCGAGCCCGATCTGGTCGTCCTCCCGGACGAGCCGTACCTGTTCACCCACGAGGACGGCCCGGAGTCGTTCCCCGGTCTGCCCTACGTGCTCGTGAACGGCCGTCACCTGACCTGGTACGGCCCGTCGCTGGTCGAGGCGAGGGAAAGTCTCACGAATGCGCTGAATTACGTTAATAGTTGACGACCAGTGCCCCGTGAGCTGCCAAGGTGGTCCCCGGAAAGGGGATCCACACCATGCGCAAACTCATCACGGTGGCCGCGGCCACCGCCTTCGCCACGGCCCTGTTCGTGGCACCGGCCCACGCCGACCCGGTCGTGCACTACCGGGCCGCGGGCACGAACCTCTGCCTCGACGACAACGGCACGCAGGTCAGCGTGTTGCCGTGCAACAGGTCCGACCGGCAGAGATGGTTACTGCCGGTCGGCGGCGACCTCTCGGACCGGCCGCGCAACATGGCGACAGGCAGGTGCCTGACGGCCCGTCCGACAGGTCAGGTCCTGACCGTCGCGTGCGACGCGTCGGGCTTCCAGCGCTGGCGCCGTGAGCCGCGCGAGAACGAGTTCCGGTTCCACAACCTCGGCACGAACAAGTGCCTGGTGGGCACCCGCGGGGTGACGGTCCAGCCGTGCACCCCGCAGACCCAGCGCTGGAGCGCGTTCTACTAGCGGTTCTACTGGCGGAACTTGTCCGTCGCGGCCAGCAGTGCCGCGAGGATGCCGGGCTCGCTGTACGCGTGCCCGGCATCCGGGACCATCACCAGCTCCGCAGACGGCCACGCCTTGTGCAGGTCCCACGCGGTGATCGGGGGAGTGGCCCCGTCATAGCGCCCCTGCACGATCACGCCGGGGATGTCCGCCAACCGGTGCGCGTCGCGGATCAGCTGCCCCTCCGACAACCAGGCGGCGTTGCGGAAGTAGTGGTTCTCGATCCGGGCGAACGCCAGCGCGTACGTCGCCTCGGCGAACTCGGCGACGAGCGCGGGGTTCTCGATCAGCGTGACCGTCGCGCCTTCCCAGCTGCTCCACGCCACCGCGGCAGGCCCGTGCACGGCCGGATCGGGGTCGGCGAGCAGCTCGGCGTAGACCTCGATCGGGTCCTCGGCGCGCCGGTCGAGCGGAATGGGCTCGAGGAACTTGTCCCACCACTCGGGGAACAGGTTGGCCGCCCCGCCGCGGTAGTACCAGTCCAGCTCGCTCTGCCGGATCGTGAACACACCGCGCACGATCAGCTCGGTGACCCGCGAGACGTGCGTCTCCGCGTAGGCCAGCGCGAGCGAGCTGCCCCACGACCCGCCGAACACCTGCCACCGCTCGATGCCCAGGTGCGCGCGCAGCAGCTCCATGTCGGACACGAGGTGCCACGTCGTGTTGGCGTGCAACGACAACGACGAGGAGGCGTGCGGCGTCGACCGTCCACAACCGCGCTGGTCGAAGAGGACGATCCGGTACGCGGCCGGGTCGAAGAGCCGGCGATGGCCGGGCGAGCTACCGCCGCCCGGCCCGCCGTGCAGGAACACCACGGGCTTGCCGGACGGGTTACCGCTGGTCTCCCAGTAGACCTGGTGACCGTCGCCCACGTCCAGCAAGCCCGACTCGTACGGTTCGATCTCCGGATACATGGTCCGGATCGTGCCGGACGATCAGTGGAAGGTGTGCTCCGGGCCGGGGAACTGGTGGCCGCGGACCTCGTCGGCGAACGTCTTGGCCGCACCCAGCATCACGTCCGCGATGTTGGCGTAGCGCTTGACGAAGCGCGGGCCCTTGCCCCGGCGCAGGCCCATCATGTCCTGCCACACGAGCACCTGGGCGTCGGTGTCCGGACCGGCGCCGATGCCGACGGTCGGGATCTTGAGGTCGTGCGTGATCTGCTTCGCGACCTCGGACGTCACCATCTCCAGCACGACCGCGAACGCACCGGCCTCCTGGACGGCGTGCGCGTCGGCGACGACGGCGTCGAACGCGCCGTTGCGGCCCTGCACGCGGTAGCCGCCGAGCTGGTGCTCGGACTGCGGCGTGAAACCGATGTGCGCCATGACCGGGATGCCCGCGGCGACGATCGCCCTGATGTGCGGCGCGAAGTAGGCGCCGCCCTCCAGCTTGACCGCGTGCGCCTGGCCTTCCTTCATGAACCGCACCGCGGTGGCGACGGCCTGTTCCACGGACACCTGGTAGGAGCCGAAGGGCAGGTCGGCGATCACGAGGGAGTGCTTGACCGAGCGGCTGACCGCGCGCACGAGCGGAATCAGCTCGTCCACGGTCACCGGCAGGGACGTCTCGTTGCCGTAGACGTTGTTGGACGCCGAGTCACCCACCAGGAGCACGGGGATGCCGGCCTCGTCGAAGAGCTCCGCCGTGTACATGTCGTAGGCGGTGAGCATGGGCCACGCCTCGCCGCGTTCCTTCATCTCACGCAGGTGGTGGATGCGTACTCGCTTGGCGGGGGCAGCAGGAGACTTACCAGACGCGCCGTTGCCGTACGGCGCGGAGACTTCGGCAGTGGTCATCGTCGACCGTTCCTTTCCTCGAGGCCCGCTACGCGGGTCCCCGGGCGCTGTTGCACGGTTGCCGATACAAGCGTGACAGCAGTCGGGACGAAGCGACACCCGGTGCGAGTAGCCTCACAACGCGGCCTGCTCACCGACCAGCAGGCCACTGAGTTCTGCCTGCTCAGGCCCCTGGTAGCTCCCTGAGCGCGTCCCGCACCGCGAGGAACACCGCGTCCGGGCGGTCCATCTGGATCAGGTGCCTGCTGCCCGGCACGAGCACGTTGCGCCCCCACGGCACCAGCCCGGCCAGCGACTCGTGCTCCGGCCACAGCCTGCGGCCCGCGGTCAGCACCTGCCACGGCACGCGCGGCAGCGGGCGCCGCGTGCGCAGCCGTTCCAAAGTCGCCACCTGGCCGGGGTACGACGCGAGCTCGGCCAGGATCGCGCGGCCCACACCGGGCCGCCGGTAGACGAGCTCGACCAGGTCGGCGGGGGCGGGGTCGGTGTGCCCGAGCGTGCACGCCTCGGTCACCCAGTTGCGGAACCGGTGCCCGAACGCCCGCGTGATGCGCGCGCCGACGTACGGGCTGCCGAACGCGCGCAGCGCCTGGGCGACGAGCGCGGACGCGTCGAACGGGGCACCCGCGCCGGGCACCTCGGTGTCCGGGTCGAGCAGCACCGCGCCGAGCACCTTGCCGGGACGCAGCCGCGCGTAGGCCTCGACGTGCATCGTCGCCATCGAGTGCCCGACCAGCAGCGCGGACGGGATGCCGCGCAGCACCGCGTCCAGCACGGCGACCTCCCGCGCGAGGCTCGGGTCGCGTCGCGCGGGCCCGCTCATGCCGAGTCCCGGCCGGTCGAACACGATCACGCGCGCGTGCGGTTCCAGCAGCTCCAGCACCCGCGCCCAGTCGAACCAGGCGCCGCCGAGACCCGAGCTGAGCACGACGACCGGGTCGGTGACCCGCCCGGATGACGCCACGTGCACGCGTCCGGCGGAAGAGGGGATCATGCTGCTCATCAATCGAGTCCTGGAGCTGATGTGGCACTGGTCGCGCGGTGGAAGTGGAAGACGGCGAGCTGGATCGCGACCGTCGTGCAACTCGCCGCGGTCGCGTCGCTGCTCAGACTGATCCTGCCGGAGGACAGCTGGTTCACCGGCTTCACGGACACGGTGGGGTACTGGCTGGGCCTGCCGATCGACGGCAACCTGTTCATCGCCCTCATCTTCGCCGTGCTCGGCGCCGCGCTGCACCGGCACAAGCGTGCCGCGTTGTGGACGCTGCTGCTCTTCGAGGTGCTCGGCCTCGCACTGGCGTTGATCATCCTGGCCATCTTCGTGCTCGCGCCTGAAGAAGTCCTGGAGGCGGGCGAGCAAACCGACTGGCCGTTCATCATCGGCGGCCTCGCGTCCTCGTTGGTGCTGGTCACGCTCTTGTGGGTCGTCCGAGACGCGTTCCCGGCGCGACTCGCCCGCGGCGCGTGGCGCCAGGCGCTGCTGACGTTCGCCGTCGGCATTCCGGTGCTGGTCGCGGTCGGCTGGGGACTCACCGAGGTCTTCCCGGGAGCACTCGAACAGACGACGGACAAGCTCGTGTGGGCCGCGAACCAGGTCACCGGTGAGGTGATTCGGCTCGGCAGGCTCGACATCCCCGAAGGTCCGCAGTGGCTCAGCATCCTGCTGGGACTGGGCGGCACGCTGGTCGCGATCCGCGCGCTGTACGTGTTCTTCCGCGGTGTGCGCACGCAGCAGCTGCTCGGCGGCGGTGACGAGCTGGCCGTGCGCAAGCTGCTGGCGTCCGACGGCGAACCCGACTCGCTCGGCTACTTCGCCACGCGCCGCGACAAGAGCGTCGTGTTCGCCGAGTCCGGGCGGGCCGCGCTCACCTACCGGGTGCTCGGTGGCGTGTCGCTGGCCAGCGGTGACCCGATCGGCGACGAGGAGGCGTGGCCGCAGGCGGTGGAGCGGTGGCTCGCCGAGGCGCGCACGTACGGCTGGGTCGCGGGTGTGCTCGGCGCGTCCGAACGCGGTGCGCAGGTCTACACCGACGGCGGGCTGAAAGCGTTGGAGATCGGCGACGAGGCGATCCTCGACGTGCGCGAGTTCAACCTGGCCGGCCCGGAGCGCCGCAGCCTGCGCCAGGCGGTGAGCCGGGTCGAACGCGCCGGCTACACGACGCGCGTGCGCAGGCACAGCGAGATCGCCGACGACGAGATGGCGTCCATTCTGGATCTGGCACAACGCTGGCGCGGCGCGGAGACCGAGCGCGGTTTCTCGATGGCGCTGGGACGGCTGGGCGACCCGACCGACGGCCGGTGCGTGATGGTCGAGGCCTACGACGCCGCCGGTGACCTGCGTGGGCTGCTGTCGTTCGTGCCGTGGGGCCGCCGCGGCGTCTCGCTCGACCTGATGCGCCGCGACCGGGCGGCGGAGAACGGCCTCAACGAGTACATGGTCGCGCAGCTGGCCGCGGCGGCCGGACACCTCGGCGTGCAACGGATCTCGTTGAACTTCGCGATGTTCCGCGCGGTGTTCGAGGAGGGCGAGAAGATCGGCGCCGGTCCGGTGCTGAGGGCGTGGCGGCAGGTGCTGTCGCTCGCGTCGCGGTTCTTCCAGCTGGAGTCGCTGTACCGGTCGAACGCCAAGTACGACCCGTCCTGGGAGCCGCGGTTCCTCTGCTACGCCAGCACTCGCGCGCTGCCTCGGGTGAGCATCTCGGCCGGTATCGCCGAGGGGTTCGTGCCGTCGCTGCGGTCGTTGTTGCAGCGCGGCAAGGACCGCGAGCTGCAGGGCTCGGACATCGGTTCGGACTTCGCCGCGCGGGTCGCCGAGATCGACGCGCTGAAGGTGGAGCCCAAGCAGGTCCGGCGCCCGGACCAGGTGCGCGTGCGGATCGCGAAGCTGGACCGGCTGCGGTCGTCCGGCATGGACCCGTACCCGGTCGGTTTCTCCCGGTCGGCACTGCTCGTCGAGGCGCGCGAACGCTTCGGCGACGAGGTGTCCGTGACCGGCCGCGTCGTCGCGCTGCGCGAGATGGGCCGGCTGTGCTTCGCGCGGCTGCGCGACTTCAGCGGCGAACTGCAGCTGATGCTGGCCGTCGACCAGCTCGGCGAGGACGGCCTCACGGCGTGGAAGTCGCTCGTGGACCTCGGTGACCACGTCGGGGTGCGGGGCAAGATCGGCAAGTCCGACCACGGCGAGGTCTCCGTGCTCGTCGACGAGTGGACGATGACCGCGAAGTGCCTGCACCCGTTGCCGGACAAGCGGAAGGGCCTCGCGGACCCGGAGGCGCGGGTGCGGCAGCGCTACCTCGACCTGGTCGTGAACCCGGACTCGGCGCACCTGCTGAAGGTGCGCAGCGACGTCGTGCGCGGCATCAGGGAGTTCCTGCACCAGCGGGACTACCTGGAGGTCGAGACGCCGATGCTGCAGGCGGTGCACGGCGGCGCGAACGCGCGCCCGTTCGTCACCCACATCAACGCCTACGACATGCGCATGTACCTGCGGATCGCGCCGGAGCTGTACCTGAAGCGGCTGTGCGTGGCGGGCGTGGACCGCGTGTTCGAGCTGAACCGCAACTTCCGCAACGAGGGCGCGGACGCCACCCACAACCCCGAGTTCACGATGCTCGAGGCCTACCAGTCCTACGCGGACTACCGCACGATGCTCGACCTGATGCGCAGGCTCGTGCAGCACGCGGCCGTCGCCGCGCACGGGCACGAGATCGCGGTCCGGCCGGAGGGCGAGTTCGACATCTCCGGCGACTGGCCGATCGTCCCCGTGTACACGGCGGTGTCCACCGCACTGGGCACGCCGGTCACGCCGGGGACGTCCGTCGACGAGCTGCGGTCGTTGCTCCGGGAGGCCGATGTGACGGTCAACGAGGACTGGGACCACGGCAAGCTCGTGCAGGAGGCCTACGACGAGCTGGTCGAGCCGCACACCGCCGGCCCGACGTTCTACACCGACTTCCCGACTTCGGTGTCACCGCTGACCCGGCAGCACCGCGTCGACTCGCGGCTGGCCGAACGCTGGGACCTGGTGGCGTTCGGCGCCGAGATCGGCACCGCGTACTCCGAGCTGACCGACCCGCTGGAGCAGCGACGGCGCCTGGAGTCGCAGTCGCTGAAGGCGGCCAGCGGTGACGTCGAGGCGATGGAGCTGGACGAGGACTTCCTGCGTGCGCTGGAGCACGGCATGCCGCCCACCGGCGGGCTCGGGATGGGCGTGGACCGGGTGCTGATGATGCTCACCGGCACGTCGATCCGGCAGACCGTGCTCTTCCCGTTCGTCCGTCCCCAGTGAGGCGCGATCAGCCTTCGCGCCACGCGTTGGTGATCGGCAACCGCCGGTCCCGCCCGAAGGCCTTGGCCGAGATCTTGGTACCCGGCGGGTACTGCCGCCGCTTGTACTCGGCCCGGTCCACCATGCCCACCACCCGGTCGATCAGCTCGGGCGAGAACCCGGCCGCGATCAGGTCGTCGTACCCGCGATCGCCCTCGACGTAGTCGTCCAGCACGTCGTCGAGCACCGCGTAGTCGGGCAGCGAGTCGGTGTCGACCTGCCCAGGCCGCAGCTCGGCCGAAGGCGGCTTGACGATCGAGTTCTCCGGGATGGGCGGCTGCTCGCCGCGCTTGAAGGCCTCGTCGTTGCGCCACCGGGCGAGGTCCCACACGAGGGTCTTCAGCACGTCCTTGATGGGCGCGAACCCGCCGACGGCGTCGCCGTAGATGGTGGAGTAGCCGACGGCCAGCTCGGTCTTGTTGCCGGTCGCCAGCACGAGGTGTCCGTGCTGGTTGGACAGTGCCATCAGGGTCATGCCGCGGCACCGCGCCTGGATGTTCTCCTCGGCGAGCCCGGTCAGCGACAGCTGCGACACGAACACCGACACCATGTCCGCGATCGGCTCCACCGAGTAGTGCAGGCCGGTGCGCTGCGCCATCTCGTACGCGTCGGAACGCGAGTGGTCCGACGAGTAGATCGACGGCATCGAGACGCCGTGCACCGCGGACGCACCGAGTGCGTCGATGGCGAGAGCCGCCACGACCGCCGAGTCGATGCCGCCGGACAGTCCGAGCACGACGGAGCTGAACCCGTTCTTGCGCACGTAGTCCCGCAGGCCGGTGACCAGCGCGTGCCACACCTCGGCCTCGTCGGACAGCGGCTCGAAGATCCGCGGCGCGGGGAGCGGCGCGTAAGCGGGCACCGCCTCGGACAGCGCGATCCGCTCGACGGTGAACTCACCGACCGCACCGGACGAATAGGAGCCACCGCCGGGCAGCGAGAAGTCCATCACCAGCAGGTGCTCCACGAACTGCGGAGCACGGGCCAGCAGCACGCCGTCCGCGCCGACGACCATCGAGTCGCCGTCGAAGACCAGCTCGTCCTGACCGCCGACGAGGTTGCAGTACGCCAGCGGCGCACCGGCCTCGGCGGCGCGCGACGCGACGAGCGGCAGGCGCACGTCGTCCTTCTTGCGCTCGTACGGCGAGGCGTTCGGCGAGATGACGAGGTCCACACCGGCCGCACCGAGCGCCGCGATCGGACCGCCGTCCTGCCACAGGTCCTCGCAGATCACCAGGCCGACCTCGAGGCCGTTGATCCGCACGACGTCGAGCTCGTCGCCGGGCTTGAAGTAGCGCCGCTCGTCGAACACGCCGTAGTTCGGCAGGTGGTGCTTGTACTGGGTCGCCACGACACGCCCGCCGTGCAGCACCGAAGCCGCGTTGCGCGGGCCCGCGGTGTCGTGGTCGAGGTAGCCGACGAACGCCGCGACACCACCCAGCCCCGCGGAGTCCAAAGCCACCGCGAGATCCTCCAGCGCGGCACGGGAGGCGCGCGCGAACGAGGAGCGAATCGCCAGGTCCTCGACCGGGTACCCGGTCAGCACCATCTCCGGGAACACCACCAGGTGCGCCCCGGACTCAGCGGCCTTGCGGGTCCACTCGACGACCAGCGACGCATTGCCGTCGAGGCCGCCGACGGTGGCGTTGACCTGGGCGAGCGCGATGCGGATCTGCGGCATGCACCTATCTTCTCCCATACGATCGGCTCGTGGTCCGTGTCTTGAGCGTGTTGCTCGTCATTCCATTGGTCGCCTCTTGCACCGCGCTCGTCGAGGGGACAGCCACGCCCGGCGTGTCCTTCGAGAAACGCGGACCGGCAGGCACCGTCCCCTCGGGTCTCGACAAGTTCTACGGCCAGCAACTGGCCTGGTCGGACTGCGCGCCCTACGCCACCACCGGCTCCAGCAGACAGGCGTACGGCAGCCGCGCGAACGTCGAGTGCACGCGGATGACCGTCCCTCTCGACTACTCCAAACCGGACGGCGACACCATCGCCATCGCGCTGCTGCGGGTGAAGGCCACCGGCGAGCGCATCGGCTCACTCGTGGTCAACCCCGGCGGCCCCGGAGCGTCCGGCATGGCCGCCGCCGCGAGCATCAGTCCGGACTTCCGCAAGACCGATCTCGGCAAGAGGTTCGATCTCGTCGGCTTCGACCCGCGCGGCATCGGCGCGAGCGAACCGACCGTGAAGTGTCTCTCCAATCAAGAGCGAGACAAGGAGCGATTGGACCTTGACGTGGACACCTCCGATGCTGGACTAGCCCAGACGGAGGAAGAGAACAAGGCATATGCCGAGAAGTGTGCGTCCGGTACAAAATTCGGGGCGTCAATGCTCGCCAACATGGGCACGCGGGACGTAGTTAAGGACATGGATGTCCTTCGTTCCGCGCTCGGCGACGCGAAACTGAGCTACGTCGGTTACTCGTACGGCACCCGCATCGGCACCGAGTACGCGGAGACGTTCCCCCAGAACGTCCGAGCGCTGATACTCGACGGGGCCGTCGACCCCACGCAGGACCAGCTGACGTCGCTGGTCGCGCAGGGCGCCGGGTTCCAGAAGGCGTTCAACTCGTTCGTCGAGTGGTGCAAGGGCAAGGGTGCCTGCCCCCTCGACGGTGACGCCAACAAGAGTTTCCGCGAGCTCACCACGCCTCTGATCGACAAGCCCGCACCAGCTGGTGACCGCCAGCTGTCCTACACCGACGCCATCACCGCGGCCATCCAGGCCCTGTACTCGGAGCAGCTCTGGCCGTTGCTGCTCAACGGCCTGAACGAGCTCAGGCAGGGCCGGGGCAACACGCTCATGACGCTCGCCGACGCCTACTACGACCGCGACGGCGACGGCAACTACTCCACGATCACCGACGCGTTCAGCGCCGTGCACTGCGTCGACGACCAGCGCCTCACCGACAAGGCCGCGCTCACCGACGCGGCCAGGCGCTACAAGGAGGCCGCGCCGTTCCTCGACGACGGCAGGCCCGCCGGCGCCGCGCTGGACTCCTGCGCGTTCTGGCCCGCACCCGTCACCGGCGAGACGAAACCACCCAAGGCGGAAGGGATACCGCCGCTGCTGGTCATCTCCACGACCGGCGACCCCGCCACTCCGTACGAGGCGGGCGTCAACCTCGCGAAGGCGTTGAACTCCCGGTTGCTCACCTTCGAAGGCAACCAGCACACCGTGTTCCTGCAGGGACAGCAGTGCGTCGACCAGGCTGGCGTGAAGTACCTGATCGACCTCCAGCTGCCGGCTGACGGAACACGGTGCGCCTGATGACAAAACGGCGTTCCCGAATCACCGCTGCTTTCTTCGCACTGGTAGTCCTCCTGAGCACGTCCACGTCGTACGCCTACGAGGACGGCAAGGCCGTCGCCGTCGGGCAACGCGGCATGGACCGGTTCTACAAGCAGGTCCTGTCGTGGGGCCCGTGCCAGCCGTTCGCCGTGGACGAGCGCAGCCGCTCCGCGTTCAAGCGCGGCGACGTCCAGTGCGCACGGCTGGAGGTGCCGCTCGACTACGAGAAGCCGGAGGACCGCGCGGTCTCCGTCGGCGTGCTGCGCCGCGTCGCGTCCGAACCGCAGCGCCGCATCGGTTCGCTCGTCGTGAACCCCGGCGGTCCCGGCGGATCCGGCATGACCTACGTCGCCGGCATGATCGACCAGCAGAAGAACTCGGCCATCGGCAAGCGCTTCGACCTGGTCGGCTTCGACCCGCGCGGCGTCGGCGCCAGCGAGCCGCGCGTCCAGTGCCTCACCGACGCCGAACGCGACGAGCAGCGCCTGCGTCCCAAGGACGTCGGCGCCGACGAGACCGAGGCGCAGAACAAGGACTACGTCAAGAAGTGCACCGAGCGCACCGGCGTCGACGTGCTCGCGAACGTCGGCACGCGTGACGTGGTGCGCGACGTCGACGTGCTGCGCGCCGCGCTGGGCGACCAGAAGCTCAGCTACCTCGGCTACTCCTACGGAACGCGCATCGGCACGCTGTACGCGGAGACGTTCCCCAAGAACGTCCGCGCGATGGTGCTGGACGGCGCGGTGGCCGTGAAGCAGGACAAGGTCGCCGACGCGGCCCGCCAGGCACAGGCGTTCCAGGACGCCTTCGGCCGCTTCGCCGCGTGGTGCGCCCAGCGCGACTGTCCTATCGGGACGGACCCGGCGCTGGCGCAGAACCGGCTGGACATCCTGACCGGCGGGCTGAAGGACAAGCCGATGGCGGTCAGGGACCGCAAGCTGTCGCACTCCGACGCCCGCACCGCGACGCTGCAGGCGATGTACAGCGACCGCCTGTGGGAGACGCTGCTGCGCGGTCTGCAGGAACTGAAGCAGAGCCGCGGCGACACGTTGCTGCAGCTCGCGGACCAGTACCTCGGCCGGACCAACGACGGCTCGTACTCGCGCATCCAGGACGCCTTCATCGCGATCCGCTGCATGGACGAGCCACCGGTGAAGGACCGCGCCGAGCTGGAGGCCAACCGCAGGCGGGTGCTGGAGAT
Organism: Lentzea tibetensis; assembly: GCF_007845675.1. Classification (GTDB taxonomy): domain Bacteria; phylum Actinomycetota; class Actinomycetes; order Mycobacteriales; family Pseudonocardiaceae; genus Lentzea; species Lentzea tibetensis. The sequence goes on from NZ_VOBR01000016.1 coordinate 198,539, forward strand.
CCTCGGCAACGAGGACGCCGTGCAGACCGACGAACGCGCGCTCGGACCGTGCGCGTTCTGGCCGGCACCGCACAGCAGCGAGCCGCACCAGCCGGAGCTCCAGGGACAGGGACTGCCGCAGGTGCTGGTCGTCTCCACGACCGGTGACCCCGCGACGCCGTACCAGTCCGGTGTGGACCTCGCTGCCGCGTTGCGCGCCAGGTTGCTGACCTACAAGGGCAACCAGCACACGGCGTTCCTGCACAACATCCAGTGCGTGGACGGCATCGGCACGAACTACCTGGTGGAGTTGAGGCTGCCGGAGGCGGACTCGACCTGCTGACGCTGCCGTCCCGGCAGCAGAAGGGATCCGAGCGCGCCTGCCACGCAGATCGCCGCGGTGATCAGGAAGATCTCGTGGTACTCGGTGAGCAGCGCCTCGGTGAGCCGCCGCCGGTACTCGGCCAGCTGGGCCTGGTACTCGGCGGGCGGCACGCCGAACGGCAGCGGCGTGTTCAGCCCGGACGTCAGCTCCTCGAACCGGTGCAGTCCCCACGCGGACAGCGCCGCGACACCCACGAGCATGCCCGTCATGCGCGCCACGACGACGAACGCCGACGCGACACCGTGCGACACCGAGGGAACGACGCGCAGCACCGCGGCCGACAACGGCGCGATGACCAGCCCGAGCCCGAACCCGGCGACGGCCAGGTCGCGGTCCAGCACGAACGCGGACACGTCCGCGGGCCAGCGCGAGATCAGCACGTAGGCGACGGCCGCGATGCTCAGACCGGTGAACGACACCCACCGGTCACCCAGCCGCGCCGCCAGGAACCCGCCCAGCAGAGCGCCGACCGGCAGCGCGATCAGGAACCTCGTCAGCAGCCGTGCCGCGGCCGCGGAGTCCTTGAGCTGCACGGTCTGCGCGAACAGCTCGACGTCCACGAGCGTCACCATCAACGCGGCACCGGCGGCCAGCGACACCCCGAGCACCCCGAAGAACGGCGTCCAGCGCACACCTTCGGGTGACAGCAACCGCACCGGCGAACGCCGTTCCCACAGGACGAACCCGACGAGGACGGCCAGCGAGGCGCCCAGCACCGGCCAGCCCCAGGACGGCAGCACCGAAGTGGACGGATCCGGGTTGTAGAGCCCCACCACCAGCAAAGCCAGCGCCAGTGCGAGAAGAGCACCACCGACGACGTCGATCCGCACCGGCCGCTTCGTCGACGGCACGGTGAGCTGCACGATCACCATCGCGGCGACCGCGAGCGGGATGTTGACCCAGAACACCCACCGCCACGACTGCGGTTCCCAGCCCTCGAACAGCGGCCACGCGTTGAACAGCGACGCCAGCGCCACGCCGTACAGCGTGCCGAGCACGGAACCCAGCTCCTGCGCGGCACCCACCGCACCCAGCGCGGCCGACCTGCGGTGCTCCTCCCACAGGTCGGCGACCAGCGCCATCGTCACCGGCAGCAGCGCGCCGCCCGCGAGGCCCTGCACCACGCGCCCGGCCACCAGCAGCGGCATCTCGTCGGCCAGCGCGGTGATCACGGACCCGACGGCGAACCCGGCGAGCGACACGTGCAGCACGAACCGCCGTCCGAACCGGTCGGACAGCTGCCCCAGCAGCGGCATGCCCGCCACGTACCCGAGCAGGTAACCCGTGACGATCGGCGTCGCCTGCTGCAGCTCGTTCACCGGGATGCGCAGGTCGCGCACCATGTCGGTGAGCACGCCTACGACGACGTACGCGTCCAGCGCGCCGAGCAGGACGGCCGCGCCGGCCGCGATCAGGGCGAGACGCCTCATGCGGGAGGCTGGATCGACAGGGACTTGTTGAACTCGGACAGTCCGATCTCGACCTTCTGCCCGCCGGTCAGCTCGAACAGCGCGCCCACCAGGCGGTTCTCCTTGTCCACCGAGAACTTCGCCTTCACGTCGCCGCTGATGCCGGGCACCAGACCGGCCACCACGTCCTTCGGCACGGTCGCGTTGACGAGCGTCCGGTCATCGGCCGACTCGGTCTTCGCGTCCTTGGCGTTCTTGAGGACGTTCGCGACGCCCTTGTCCGGGTTCAGGATCGCGGTCGGGTCGTACACCTGGCCCGCGAACGCGGCTGGCAGCGTGGTGAAGCCGCCGGTCGGGCCCTTGAAGTACAGGTTCTTGTTGACGAGCACGTACTCGATCTGCAGCAGCTGCCCGCCGAACGTGACCTTGGCGTTGCCCTTCGAGTCACCCGAGTTGGTGAGATCGCCGACAGCGTCCTTGACGTTCACGTCGGGCAGCTCGCCGTCCACCCGGATGGTGAAGTGCGTGCTGGTCACCGAGCGCATGGCCTCGGATGACTTGGACAGCACGGTTGCGCCGTCGGGCAGGTCACCGGACGACGTGCACCCGGTGAGTACTGCCAGCAGAGTGAGAACCAGGAAGCGGGCGGCCATGGCGTGATCCTAAGTGCTTTAGGCTGCGCCTCATGGACCGCCAGCAGGAGTTCGTGCTGCGAACGCTCGAGGAACGCGACATCCGGTTCGTCCGGCTGTGGTTCACCGACGTTCTGGGTTTTCTGAAGTCCGTGGCGGTGGCACCCGCCGAGCTCGAGGGCGCCTTCAGCGAGGGCATCGGGTTCGACGGCTCCGCGATCGAGGGCTTCGCCCGCGTCTACGAGTCGGACATGGTCGCCAAGCCCGACCCTGGGACGTTCCAGGTGCTGCCGTGGCAGACGCCGGACGGCAACAACTACTCGGCGCGCATGTTCTGCGACATCACGATGCCGGACGGCTCGCCGTCCTGGGCGGACCCGCGGCACGTGCTGCGCAGGACGTTGTCGAAGGCCAGCGAGGCCGGCTTCACCTGCTACGTCCACCCGGAGATGGAGTTCTTCCTGCTGAAGAACCTCCCGGCCGACGGCAGCGAGCCCGTGCCCGCGGACAACGGCGGCTTCTTCGACCAGACCTCGCACGAGACCGCGACGCACTTCCGCCGCCACGCCATCGAGGCGCTCGAGGCGATGGGCATCTCGGTCGAGTTCAGCCACCACGAGGGCGCGCCCGGCCAGCAGGAGATCGATCTGCGCTACGCCGACGCGCTGACCATGGCGGACAACGTCATGACCTTCCGGTACGTGGTGAAGGAGGTCGCGATCACGCAGGGCGTGCGCGCCTCGTTCATGCCCAAGCCGTTCTCGGACCAGCCGGGTTCGGGCATGCACACGCACCTGTCGCTCTTCGAGGGCGACCGCAACGCGTTCTACGACTCCGAGGACCCCTACCAGCTGTCGGACGTCGGCAAGGCGTTCGTCGCCGGACTGTTGAAGCACGCCCGTGAGATCTCCGGGGTGACCAACCAGTGGGTGAACTCGTACAAGCGCCTCATCGTCGGCGGCGAGGCACCGACCGCCGTCTGCTGGGGCCACGCGAACCGTTCGGCACTCGTGCGCGTGCCGATGTACTCGCCGGGCAAGTCGTCGTCGCGCCGGGTGGAGATCAGGTCGCTCGACTCCGCGTGCAACCCGTACCTCGCGTACTCGGTGATCCTGGCCGCGGGCCTGAAGGGCATCGAGAAGGGCTACGAGCTGCCGCCGCCCGCCGAGGACGACGTGTGGTCGCTCACCGACCGCGAACGCCGCGCAGCCGGCTACGCCAACCTGCCGCAGAACCTCGGCGAGGCGCTGACCGAGATGGAGAACTCGGAGCTGCTGCCCGAGGCGCTCGGCGAACACGTCTACGACTTCTTCCTTCGCAACAAGCGCACGGAGTGGGACGCTTACCGCCGCAGCGTCACCCCGTACGAGTTGCGCACACTCCTCCCCGTGCTGTGAGGCCGATAGCTTGCTGAGCGCCACTGAAGTTCCCGGTTTCCAGCCCGTCATCTGCGCGTGCACGGTCGCGACGGCGGCCGAGCTGCCCGCGGTGAAGGTCCTGTCCAGCTCGTTCCTCGCCGAACACCCCGAGGGACGGTTCCTCGCGCTGATCGTCGACGCGCAGCCGGAGGCGTCGGGGCCGGGCCTGGTCACACCGGCCGACCTGGGCGTCGGAGCCGACGAGCTGCACGTGCTCGCCACGTCGCTCTCCTCGGAGGAGCTGCGGTCGGCGCTGGTGCCCCGGCTGCTGGAGCAGCTGCTGGCACAGGGGCTGCCGGTGCTGTACCTGGACCCGTGGGTGCAGGTGTTCGGCTCGGTCACGAAGCTCGTGCTGGAGGCGTTGAAGAAGGCGCCGGTCGCACTGCTGCCGCGCACGCTGCGGCCGCTGCCGGACGACGGGCTGCAGCCCGGCCCCACCGAGCTGCACGACTTCGGCGCGTTCGACCCCGGCTTCATCGCCGTCGGCCCCGGCGCGGAGCCGTACCTCGGCTCGCTCGACATGCCCGCGCTCGTGCCGCACCAGGTGCTGCGCGACGCGCGGCTCGGGCTCTCGGTGTGGAACGTCGCGGACCGGCCGTTGCACCGCGACGACGAAGGCGTGCTGACGGTCCTCGGTTCCGAGCTGCTGACCGTGCACTTCGCGGGCTTCGACCCGCGCCGCCCGTGGCTGCTGTCCGCCGAGTTCTCCGAACGCCCGCGCGTGCTGCTGTCAGAGCACCCGCTGGTCGCCGAGCTGGTGACCGGCTACCGCGGTGAGCTCGTGCGATGCGGCCACACCATGCAGCAGGTGCCGTACCGGTTCGGCCAGCTCATCGACGGCACGGACCTGCCGGACGAACTGCGCGCGGACTACCGCGCCGCGTCACCGACCCCGCCGCCCGCGTTCGGCGACGATGGCGGTGCCGGCTTCCTGCTGTGGGCGTGCGAGCAGACGCCGAACGGCGGAACCCGCTGGTCAGAGGCCGTGTGGCGGACGGACGAGCTGCTGCGGGCCCAGTTCCCCGCCCCGTTCGGCGCCGACGCGGAGGCGTTCCGCGAGTGGTGCGCCGGTGTGGGTGTCACCTCGGGCAGGCTGCCCGTGCCCGCCGTGCCAGGCCCGCGTGCCGAGGGACCGGCGCTGCTGGACCAGCTCGGTGTGTCGGTCATCGGCTCCGGCCCGCTCGTCGACCTGGTGCTGGCCGCCGCGCGCGCGTCCGGTCTGCCCACGTCGACGACCGCGAACTACCCGGTCGTCGTGCGCGCCGGCGACGATGAGATCCCCGACGGCCGGTTCGTGGTGGACGTCGCGCTGGATGCGTCGCCGCGTGATCCGCGCACGGGTGTCAACGAGCTGTGGGTGTCCTCCGAGGCCACCCGCGCCACCGCCGAACGCATCGGCGGCCCGATCGTGCGGGTGGTGCCGCTCCCGGTGCACGACATCGGTGAGCGCACGCACGAGACCGGGCCCGAGATCGTGTTCGCCGCACTCGCTGATCACGCGATCGACCGCGCGGGCAACGTGCTGGGCGTGGTGTCCGCGTTCCTCAGCGCCTTCCCCGACCGCGCGGACGTGCGGTTGCGCATCGCGGTGACCGGTGCGGACGACCATCCCGAGGCCGCCGAGCGGTTGCGTCTCGCGACGGCAGCCGACCCCAGGATCGAGCTCGTCGAGGACGGCGACGTCGTCTCCGACGCGGACTGCGTCGTGTCGCTGCACCGCGGCGGGGCAGGCGACCGGATCGCCCACCGCCTGGCCGAGCTGGCCGTGCGCGGGATCCCGGTGCTCGCGTCCGACAGCGGCGCGGTCGCCGAGCTGTTCGGCAAGACCGCCGTGCTCGTGCCGTGCCACCAGGGCGGAGCCGAGCCGGACGTGCAGGCCGCGGCCCGGTTGCTGCACTCGCTCGCGGACGACCTGCCGACCGCCGCCGCGCTGGGCCACGCCGCGCGCGATCACGTGCTGCACACGCGGTCGGTCTCCCGCGTGGGTGAACTGCTGCGCGAACGCGTCGAGCACGCCTACCGCGGGTGGCGGGCGCGCAGGCCGAAGCCCGCGCCCGAGGTCGACCCGATGAAGGCGTTGCAGTCGGCCAAGCACGCGTTGCTCCGGCAGCCGGACGTGGGCTCGGCGCATCGAACACCGATGGCGCCAGCGTTGCGCAAGGTCGTGCTGCGCGCGCTCGACCACTACGACAACCACATGCGCGAAGTGCTGCACACCCTGGTCGACGGGGTGGAGCGCACGGTCAGCGAGCTGGTCGACCGGCAGGACGCGCTGCGCAGCGGCGTCGGCACCGGTGAGCTGGAACTGCTGCGGGCCGAGCTGGAGCAGGTCGCGGAGCGGCAGGACCACTTCGGCGACCAGATCGTCGGCGTCGACGACGGCGTGGTGCGCGTCCGCGCGGACATGGCCGGTCAGGGACGGCGGCTGCGCGAGATCGAGGACGCGGTCGTCGCCGAGGCGGCCAAGCGCGCGAAGCAGTCCGAGGGGCTGGCCGCGCGCATCGACAAGCTGACCGTCGCGCTCAACCGCACGCTGGACCGGATCGACACGCTCGAGTCGAAGGTCGTCGAGGTCTTCAAGGAGCGCGACACCCGGCTCGACGCCGCGGTGCGCGCCGCCAACCAGGCGCAGCAGACCGCGGACGCGTTGCGTCGGGTCGTCGTGCGCTCACACGAACGGGCGGCAGCCGAGTCGGTGCCGGACGTGCGGTCGTCGCTGGTGCTGTGCGATGCGGGCATGGTGCGGCTGCCCGCGGACGACATGTTCATGCTGCCGCTGCTCTCGAGCAACGGGGTGTGGGAGTCGGAGCTGTCCGAGCTCATCGACTCGCTGGTCGAACCGGACGGGGTGTTCCTCGACGTCGGTGCCTACGTCGGCTATCACTCGATCAGGGTGTTGTCGCGGCTCGGCGTTTCCGGTGCCGTGGTCGCGGTCGAGCCGAGTGCGGCCGCCGCCGCGTTGCTGCGGCACAACGTCGAGGTCAACGTGCCCGCGCCCGTCGCCGCGCGGTTGTCGGTGATCGAGGGTGCCGCGTGGGAGAGCCAGGGTGAGCTGGCGTGTTCGCCGACGCTCACCGGAGGTCTCTCGGTGTCGCCTCTTCCCGAGGACGCGCCGGAGGACGCCGCGAAGGTGCGGGCGGTCCGGCTGGACAAGGAACTCGAAGAGCTCGCGGCCGTTCAGGGGATGAAGCTGTCCGTCGTGCGCGTCGACACGCCTGGTCGTGGACACCGCGCACTCGCCGGACTCGTGCGACTGCTGCGCAGGGACAAGCCGCACGTCCTGCTCGAGTTCTCCGCGACGGGGACGACCGAGCTGGGCGACGACCCGGTGACGGTGCTCAAGGAGTTCGGCATCTGGGGCTACGACCTGGTGCCGGTCGCCACGCGTCAGGCCGCGTCGCCGGAGCAGATCGTGAAGGCCATGGAAGGTCTTCGGTCGATCACGTTGTGGCTCCGTCCGCGGACTCCCGGCCCCAAGCCGGCCGTCGCGCAGCCGGCCGTACCGGTCCGGCAGGCCGCTGACCAGCCGATTTGACTTTGGTCAAGACCGTGAGTAACCTTCTCCAAGTCGCAAGCGAGACCCCGGAACGAGCGGTTGACACCGCGAATCGGGCCGGGTAACATTCTGCGGCGCCAAGCTCCCAGAAGTGAATGAACGGCATACCGTGCTGTCCGGAGTCCGACAAAGACCCCGATTTGACACCGAAAATGCCACTCAGATAGCCTCTGGAAACACGAGAAAAACTGAATGCGAAGCGAGTTTGCGCCGAGCCTGAATCGCCGAAACGGCCGATTTGACAAAGCGAAAACGAACTAGCTAAGCTTTCAACACAAGCCCCGGAATGAACCGCGGTAAGACGCGGGACAAGATGGTGAGCGCGTGTTCTTTGAGAACTCAACAGCGTGCCGAAACACAGCCAGTAATATGAACCTCGTCAAGAGGTTCCTTTGAGTAATTTAGATTGATGCCAGACATATTCCGTCTGGAGCGATCAAAC